>CALNYH010000001.1:0-3800 GCA_942490795.1 uncultured Thermoleophilia bacterium
TCACCTTGATCACGTTCCACCCGGCGCCGCGGAAGCTGGTCTCGAGCTCCTGGATGATCTTGCCGTTCCCGCGCACGGGGCCGTCCAGGCGCTGCAGGTTGCAGTTGACGACGAACACCAGGTTGTCGAGACGCTCGCGCGCGGCGAGCGAGATCGCGCCCATCGACTCCGGCTCGTCCATCTCCCCGTCGCCCATGTAGGCCCAGACCTTGCGGCCGGGCACCGACAGGATCCCGCGATGCTCCAGGTACTTGAGAAAGCGCGCCTGGTAGATCGCCATGATCGGCCCGAGCCCCATCGAGACCGTGGGGAAGCGCCAGAAGGCCGGCATCAGCCACGGGTGCGGGTAGGACGACAGACCGCTCCGGTCGGTCTCCCGGCGGAAGTTCCGAAGCTGCTCCTCGTCGATCCGGCCCTCGAGGAACGCCCGGGCGTAGATGCCGGGCGAGGAGTGGCCCTGCATGTAGACGAGGTCGCCTGGGCGCTCGTCGGTCGGGGCGTGCCAGAAGTGGTTGAAGCCGGTCTCGTAGAGCGTGGCGGCCGACTGGAAGCTCGCGATGTGCCCGCCGATCCCGGGTGAGGACATGTTCGCCCGGAGGACCATCGCCGCGGCGTTCCAGCGCACGATCGAGCGCAGGCGCCGCTCGACGTCCGGATCGCCGGGAAGGGGCGGCTCCTGCTCGACCGGGATGGTGTTCACGTAGGGCGTGCTGGTCGGGACCGACACCGGCGCGCCCGCCAGGCGGGCCTCCGCGACGACCGACTCCAGCAGATGCGCGGCCCGCTCCGGGCCGTGGACCGCGAGCACGTCGCGGAAGGCGTCGAGCCAGTCCCGGAGCTCGTCGGGATCGAGGCCCTCCGTCGTCCCGGTCTGAAGGCCGTCCGTCGTCGTCATGGCGCCGTCCTCCGCTCGCCGAGGCACCGCGCGGCTCGCCGCCGGCCCGGTCGCCTCGTGTATCGCCATCCGCCTGCCCCCACATCTTGACGCAGACGGACGCCGTCGTGCGGCCCGCCGCGGAAACGTCCCGTTCACGTTTGCTTGCCGCCTGCGGGGACATCGGCAACCGTGGGATCGGTGCACGGTACCGACACCATCCCCGCGCTGCGCGAGCGGATCGTCCTCCATGTCGGCGGAATGCGCTACGCCTCGGAGCAGGAGGTCGTCGAGCACGCCCTCGGCGGCCGGCCGGGCGTCCTCGACGTCGTCGCCAACCCCGTCTCTCAGACCGCGACGGTGACCTACGACCCCGGCGTCACGTCGGTCGCCGAGCTTCACACGTGGGTCACGGAGTGCGGGTACCACTGCGCCGGGCGGTCGGTCCCCGGCCACGTGTGCGATCCGATGGCGCCCTCCGACGACGACGCCGACACCGTCGCCGCGCGTGCGGCGGCCGCCCACGGGGACGGCCACGGCGGCCATGCGGGCATGTCGATGGACGCCATGGCGCGCGACATGCGCAATCGCCTGCTGGTCGCCGTCGTCTTCGCGATCCCGATCGTCATCTGGTCGCCGCTCGGGACCGATGTGCTCGCGCTCGACCTCCCGACCCCGTTCGGTCTGTCGCGCGACGTGCTGGGGTTCCTGCTGAGTCTCCCGGTCGTCTTCTACTCCTCGTGGATCTTCTTCCGGGGGACCTGGTACGCGCTCAGGGTCCGGGCCCTCGACATGATGGTGCTGATCGCGGTCGCGATCGGGACCGCCTGGGTCTACTCGGTGGCCGCGACCTTCTGGATCGAGGGCGAGCCCTTCTACGAGGCCGCGGTGATGCTCGCGGTCTTCGTGCTCCTCGGCCACTGGCTCGAGATGCGCGCCCGCGGGGGTGCGAACGACGCCATCCGGACCCTGCTCGACCTCGCGCCGCCCTCGGCCGTGATGCTGCGCGGCGGGACGCCGGTCGAGGTGCCGACGGCCGAGGTCGTCGTCGGCGATCTGCTGCTCGTCCGGCCGGGGGCCAGGGTGCCGGTCGATGCCGAGGTCGTCGACGGCGTCAGCGACGTCGACGAGTCGACGGTCACCGGCGAGAGCATCCCGGTGGCCAAGGGTCCGGGCGACGCGCTGGTCGGCGCAACGATCAACACGACGGGAACGCTGCGTGCCCGCGCGAGCGCTGTGGGCGCGGACACGGCGCTCGCCCAGATCGTCACGCTGGTCCAGGAGGCCCAGGGCTCGCGCGCACCGGGGCAGCGCCTGGCCGACCGGGCGGCGGCGTGGCTCGTGCTGGTCGCCCTCGCCGGCGGGCTCCTCACCTTCCTCGCCTGGTACGTCGTGGTCGGCGTGACGGTCGAGAAGGCGCTCCTGTTCGCCATCACCGTGGTCGTCATCACATGTCCGGACGCGCTCGGCCTCGCCACGCCGACGGCGATCATGGTCGGCATGGGTCTGGGCGCCCGCAGGGGCATCCTCTTCAAGAGCGCCGTCGCCCTGGAGCAGGCGGCCGGCGTCGACATGGTCGTCTTCGACAAGACCGGGACGCTGACCGAAGGGTCGCCTGTGGTCATCGAGGTCGTGACGTCCGGCGGTGTCGATCCCGACGACCTCATCCGCCGGGCGGCGGCGGTGGAGGGCGACAGCGAGCACCCGCTCGCGCGTGCGGTCGTCGCCGACGCGGACCGGCGGCGGGTCGAGGTGCCGGCGGCGGGCGACTTCCGATCGATCCCCGGTGAGGGGGCCGTGGCCCTGGTCGACGGCGTCTCCGTCGCCATCGGCAACCCCGGGCTCATGGCGCGCGAGGGGATCGATCCGGCGCCGCTGGCCGCGGACGTGCGCCGGCTCGCCGAGGCGGGGCGCACGGCGGTCCACGTGGGGGTCGACGGCCGCCTGGCCGGTGTGATCGGGGTCGCGGACGCGCCGCGGCCGAGCGCCGTCCGGGCGGTCGCCGACCTCGCGGCGATCGGTGTCCGCACGGCGATGCTGACCGGCGACGGCGCGGCGACGGCGCGCGGGGTCGCGGGCGAGGTCGGGATCGACGAGGTGATCGCCGAGGTCCTCCCCGCGCAGAAGGCCGAGCGCATCGCGGCGCTCCAACGCGCGCGGGACGGCCGTGTGGCGATGGTCGGCGACGGCGTCAACGACGCCCCGGCCCTCGCGCGTGCGGACGTCGGAATCGCGATCGGCGCGGGCACCGACGTCGCCGTCGACACGGCCGACGTCGTCCTGATGCGCTCCGACCCGGTGGACGTCGCGACGGGTCTGGTGATCAGCCGCGGCACGCTCGCCAAGATGCGACAGAACCTCGCCTGGGCGATCGGCTACAACTCGCTCGCGATCCCGATCGCGGCCGGGGTCTTCGCGGCGTGGGGGGTCACGCTGCGGCCCGAGGTCGCCGCCATCACGATGGCGGGATCGAGCATCATCGTCGCGCTGAACGCCGTGGCGCTGAAGCGCCTGCGCCTGCCGGCCCAGGGGCCCGCGGGCGAGTGAGCGAGCCGTGTCACGGGCGGCGGGCGAGCAGCACCTGACTCCAGTAGCCCGTGGTGACGTGCCGCTCGGCCCGAACCTCGAACCCGGCCCGCTCGATGATCGGCCTGGCGTCGGCCGGTGTGCGCTGCCCGGCGGCGGGAGCGGGGACGTCGGTCAGTGCGCGCCAGATGCGCCCGTACACCCGGCCGACCGGCGTCGGCAGGGGGCTGTGGACGACGGCGGCCAGACGCCCACCCGGGCGGAGCACGCGACGCACCTCGTCCAGGACGGCGGTGGCGTCGGCCGGCCCGAGCAGGTGCAGCAGGTAGCCGATGGTCACGACGTCGAAGCGTTCCGCCGGGTACCCGAGGCCGAGGGCGTCGCCGGACTCGATCCGCAG
>CALNYH010000002.1:0-10269 GCA_942490795.1 uncultured Thermoleophilia bacterium
GCCCCCTCGGGGGGGACTCACGACGCGGACCCCGAGCCGCTGTCCGCTCCGCACCGCCGCGCCCGTGGCCGTCGCCATGCCGCGGCCGACGGAGCGGCTCGCGCGCGCCGCGCCCGTGGACGAGCGGCGCAGCAGCATGGCGAGCGATGCCCCGCTCACGAGCACGACGCCCGCGATCAGGCCGCAGACGACGAGGATGGCCGTGCCGAGCGATCCGACGGTCGAGGCGGTGAGGAGCCAGAGCCCCTCGCCGATCACCCCGCCGCGCGCACCGAGGTCGTCGTCGGCGAAGGCGTCCCCGCCGCCGCCGCTCACGCCGAGGCTCCCGGCCGCGAGGGCGAGCGTCGCCGCCCCGAGCAGGATCGCCGAGCCGGTGCGAAACGGCGCACTCGAGAGGATCGCGTGGTTCAGGATCACGAGCACGCCCGCGCCCACGAGCAGCACCGGCGCCACGACCACCGCACCACCGACCACGAGCCGCACGCCGTCCTCGAGCCACCCGCCGACGGGGCCGACACCCACGCCGAGGAAGACCGCGAGCCCGAGGAACACCCCCACGGCAACGAGGGCCAGTCCGATGAGCTCGCGCGCGACGTGGTCGTCCCGGCGTGCCGGGGGCGAGCGTCGCGGTTGCGTGCGCCGCGTGGTCGCGCGCTGGCGTGGGCTCGCCACCTTGGTCGCCATCGGCTTCCTCCAGGATGGTCCGGTACGTGCGTCGGCCAGGAGGGTTTCGCGGCCCGGGCGCCGGCTCCTGCCCGCTACCATCGCGACGCCAACGACGGAGGAACCGTGGCACCTGCGATCTCTGCCGGGGTCTGCGATCTCGGGAACGTCGAACTTCACTACCTGGAGGCGGGGGTCGGCCACCTCGTCGTCTGCCTGCACGGATTCCCCGACCACGCGCCCGGGATGGTCTCCGTGATGGGCGCCCTCGCCGACGCCGGCTTTCGGGCCGTGGCGCCCTTCATGCGGGGCATCGCGCCGTCGACGGTGCGCGCGGACACGTACGAGACCGCCGCCCTCGCCGGTGACACGCTCGGGATCGCCAACGCGCTCGCGGCGGGCGAGGACTTCTCGCTCGTCGGCCACGACATCGGCGCCCGGGTCGCCCTCCACGCCGCGGTGCTCCAATCCGACCGCGTTCGTGGCGTCGTGACCCTCGGCATGCCCCACCCCGCGGTCCTGGCGGACGTGCTGGCCGAGGGCGGACAGCAGCTGCGTCGGGTCTGGCACGAGTTCGTCGCCCTCTCCCCCGGCTTCGCCGAGGATCTGTTCGCGCGCGACGACCACGCCTTCCTGTCGGCGCTCATGGCGACCTGGTCGCCGACACCCCCGATGGGCCCGGAGGAGTGGCGTGCGGTGCGCCGGACGCTCGGCGCGCGCGGCGTGATGGCGGCCGCCCTCGGGCCGTACCGCGCGCTCCACGGCACGCTCGCGCCCGACCCCGTGCTCGGCGCGTCGGCGGGCCGGGCGGCGGATCCGGTCGACGTCGACGCGCTCGTCGTGTTCGGCGCGGACGACGGCTACGTGCTCGCCGACACCCACCGCCGCCAGGGTGACGCGCAGTTCCTGCGTCAGCTGATGCTGATGGAGGCGCCCGCGGCGGGCCACTGGCCACACCGCGAGCGCCCGGACCTGGTCCTTCCGGCGATCACCGACTTCCTCCGCCGCCGCTGACCCGCCGCGCCGGGGGCGTCCGGCTCAGACCTCGACGACGACCGGCACGACCATTGGACGCTGCTCGAAGCGCTTCTTGAGCAGTGCCGAGACCGAGTCGTGCAGCCGGTGCTGGAGCACCGAGAGCTCGGTCACGCGGGCCTTGGCCGACTCGGCGAGGCTCTCCTCGACCGCGGCGAGGGCCTTCGCGACCAGCTCCCCGTCGTCCGCACCGGAGAATCCACGCGTGATGATCTCCGGATCGCCGACCAGCTCCCCGTCGTCGGACGAGACGCTCACGACGATCAGGACCAGCCCGTCCTCGGCCAGGTGGCGGCGGTCGCGAAGCACCTCCTCGCCGACGTCGTCCGGAGACGCGCGATCGACGTAGGTCATCCCGGTCGGGACGTGGTCGACGACCCCGACCGCGTCCTCGGAGACCTCGAGCACGTCGCCGTTGGCCAGCATGTGCTGGTGGGCCGCGTCGATTCCGAGGGCCTCGGCCAGCTCGGCGTGGGCGCGTTGCTGGCGGACCTCGCCGTGCACCGGTGCGAGGTGCTGCGGCCGGATCAGTTGGAGCATGATCTCGAGCTCCCACGCCGACGCATGGCCGGAGACGTGGAAGGCGGCGCCCCCGGACTCGGGGGTGATCACGTCGGCTCCGACGCTCCGCAACCGGTTGACCGTCTCGCCGATCGCGATCTCATTGCCCGGAACCGTCCGCGCCGAGTAGACCACCGTGTCGTTCGGGCGCACCTTGACGAGGTGGTGCTCGCCGCGGGCCATCCGTGAGAGCGCCGCGAGCGGCTCACCCTGGCTGCCGGTGCACACGATCACCTGCTCGTCGTCCGGCAGGTGCTCGAGCTCGCGAGGATTGAGCAGGGTGTCCGGCGGCGGGGTCAGGTAGCCGAGGTTCATTGCGATGTTGGTGTTGCGAAGGAGCGATCTGCCGAGCATCGCGACCGACCGCCCGTCCGCGTAGGCGGCCTTGAGCACGCTCTCGACGCGCTCGATGTGCGAGCTGAAGGTCGTGACGATCACGCGCCCGTCCGAGCTCGCGAACAGGCTGCGGAGCGCGCGCGTGACCTCCTTCTCCTTGCCCTTGGGAAGCGGCACGTCGGCGCCGGTCGAGTCACCGAGGAGGAGGCGCACGCCGCTGTCGCCGAGCCGCGCCAGCCGCCCGAGGCTCATGTACCTGCCGGTGCGGCGCGCGCGCTCCTGCTCCTCGCCCGAGATCGCGGTCGCCTCGTAGCGGAAGTCGCCCGTGTGGACGATCGTCCCGACGCCGGTCCTGAACGTGACCGCCAGGCAATCGGGCACGCTGTGGCGGAGCGACTCGAACTCGAGATGGAACGGACCCACGTCGACGGGGCGGTCCGGTCCGACCTCGATCAGCTCGACGTCGCCGAGCAGCTTGTGCTCGTCGATCTTCGCGCGCACCAGCCCGAGCGTGAACCTCGACCCGTAGACGGGAATCGGGGCGTCGGGCTTGAGGTCACGGACCAGGAACGGCAGCCCGCCGATGTGGTCCTCGTGCGGGTGGGTGAGGACGACCCCCGCGAGGGCGTCGGCGCGCGCGCGCACGTAGCCGAAGTCCGGCAGGACCAGGTCGATCCCGAGCTGGTCGCGTTCAGGAAAGGTCACGCCACAGTCGAGCACGATCAGGTGCCCGTCCTGCTCGACCACGTACATGTTCTTGCCGAACTCGCCCGTCCCCCCGAGGGGGATGATGCGAACCGGCGCGCGGCTCTGCGGCAGAATTGCCTCCAGGCTAGGTGTTGGTGAGCGCGACGTGGCGCCCGAGCACGGTCTTGAGGACCGAGCGCTCGACCGGCGTCGCCGGCACGAGCGGGAGACGGAGCGCGTCGCCGGGGATCAGCCCCGCCATCGCGAGCGCCGCCTTGATGAGTATCGGGATTGCTCGTCATGAAGAGCCCGGCCACGAGGCCCGCGAGATCGGCGTCGATCCGTCGCGCCTCGTCCCAGTCCGCGCGCCGGGCGGCCGCCACCATCGCCGCCATCTCCGGTCCCACGAGATGCGATGCGACGGAGATCACACCCGCGCCGCCGAGCTCGAGCACGGGAAGCAGCATGTCGTCGTTGCCGGCGTAGAGGTCCAGGCCCTCGATCTCCGCGACACCCGCCCGCTGGGCGGGGTCGTCGTTGGCCTCCTTGAGGGCGATGACGCCAGGCAGCTCCGCGATCTCGGCGATCAGGTCCGGCGGCATGTTCAGTGACGTCCGGCCGGGGATGTTGTAGAGCACGACCGGCACGCCCACGCGGGCGATGGCCTCGAAGTGGGCGACGAGCCCCGCCCTCGGCGGTTTGTTGTAGTAGGGCGTGACGGCCAGGACCGCGTCGGCGCCCGCCTCACCCATCCGCTCGGCGAGCCGCACCGAATGGTCCGTGTCGTTGCTGCCGGCGCCACCCACCACCGAGGCCCGGTCGCCGACCTCACGGGCCGCGATCCGGACGAGCGTGAGCTTCTCCTCGTCGTCGAGCGTCGAGGCCTCGCCGGTGGTCCCGGCCACCACGAGCCCGTCCGAGGCGCCCTCCTCGACGAGATGGCGCGCCAAGCGCGCGGTCGCGCCCTCGTCGACCTTGAGCTCGGCGTCGAAGGGCGTGACCATGGCGGTGAGGATCGCGCCCAGCACGGTCGGGGAGTATAGCCCCGGCACCCGACGCGACGGCGCGGCCACGATCGCTCGCGTCCGCGCCCGGTCGGCCGAGACAGGACTCGACACCCGCCGCGACCTCCGGACGTGGGCACCGTCCGTCGAGGCCGGACAACGGGTTCGCGCCGGGACGGGCGGGGGCACCGCCCGTCCCCGGCGCAGTCACCGGCCGTCGGTCAGGTGATGCAGATGACGTAGATCTCCCACGGCACGTCGTCCTGCTTGGCGCGGATCGTGATGCTCCAGCCGATCGGCACCTCGGGCGCGCCGGTCTGCTGCTTGGGGTAGGTGGCCTCGACGAGGCCCGCCTGGTCGTTCGTGACGCGCCCGCCGCCGCCGGTCGCGCGCGTCCCCACGGGGCACTCGATCTGCTGCTCGAACAGCCCGCCGGTGAGTGACGTCGTCGTGCCCGACTGCGTCTCGATCTCGACGCTCGCCGATCCGTCGCCCGGTGGTCCCGGGATGCCCTGGGGGCCCTGGGGGCCGGTGAGGCCGACGGGTCCCTGCGGGCCGGTGTCGCCGGTGCTGCCCTTGGGGCCCTGGTCCCCCGTGGGCCCTGGGGCCCCGACCGCGCCGCCGGGGCCGGGCGGTCCCTGCGAACCCGCCGCGCCCGGGGCGCCCGGCGGTCCGGGCGGGCCGGCGGGGCCGCGCGTCGCGCCCGTGCGCCCCTCGAGCTCGGCGATGCGCCGGTTCTGGGCCACGACTTGCTTTCGCACCCCCAGCAATTGCACCCTGACCCTCTTGAACGCCTTGCCGGTGACCGGCGCCACCCGCTTCTTGCGTACCTTCTTCTTGGGCGTCTTCTTCTTCTTCTTCTTCGCGGTGGCCACGTGCCCGTCGAGCGCACGGTCGACCTGACGGATCTGGTCGGACAACGACCAGCCGGCGTCGCTGCCCGCACCGAGTGCGGGCGCGGTCGATCCGAGCATCGCGACCGCCAGTCCGGCTGCGAGGGTGGCGCGTCCTCGGACGCGGCATCGGGGCATCGGTCACCTCCACGGTGGTTCCCGCCGGGCACGACGGAGTGGCCTGCCGTTTGGATCGGCGCGCGCGAGCCCGTCCCCATCCCCTTTGGTGCGGGATGCTCGCGGCGCCCCGACCCGCGCGGCGCGGCTCAGGCCGCGGTCGGGACCGCCGCGGCCGGGAGCAGGTCGGGGACGCGCCCCATCGAGAGGAGTTCGGGGTTGGCCACCCGCCAGTAGGCGCGCGCCGCCCATGGCTCGATGCGATCACGGGCCATGGCGCGCGCGAACGCCGAGAAGACCGGGTCGGGCACATGGTCGAGCGCGGTCTGGAGGCGGTCGAGCACGGTGTACCCGCGCGCCCGCGAGCGGATGTAGGCCCGGTAGCGCGAGAGCCCCTGCTCGAGCGTCAGCTCGCCACGCCGGACCGCGTCGGCCAGGCGGCCCGCCACCTGCCCGAACACGAGCGCCGGGCGGATCCCCTCGCCTGACACCGGAAGGCAGTGGCCGGCGGCGTCGCCCACGACGAAGACGCCGTCACGGATGGGCTCGCCGAGGCGGGACGTGAAGTAGCCGCCGTGGCGCTGGTCGGGTGCCCCCAGGCCGGTGCGGCCGAGGAAGTCCTCGAGCTCGCCGGACAGCCCCGACTCGCCCGAGTAGGTGGCGAGGCCGGCACGGACGTGGTCGCCCGCCGGGAAGACCCAGTAGAACCGCCGGTGGCCGTTCGCAGGCCCGACGTAGAAATGGAGCCCGCTGCCGCGGTGCGGCCGACGGCTCTCGACCCCGAAGCTCCGCCGCCCGGCTCGGGACCGCCCGCGGGCCGCGGCCGGCGCGCTCGTCCGCCACCCGGTCGCGTCGATCACGACGGGCGCGCCGAAGGTGCCGCGGTTTGTGCGTACGCGCCCCATCGAGGTCTCGATGACGCGCGCCTGGAGGAACTCGGCGTCGCAGCGCGCGCGCAGGTCGCGACAGAACTCGCGGTAGTCGAAGGTCGCGAACGGGAAGAACCGGATCACCTGACCGTGGCGCTTCGTGTGGACGACCACGTCGTCGTGGACCTGCTCGATCGACCCCTCGAGGTCCATGCGCTCGAGGCAGGCGACCGGCACCGCCGAGGCCGACGTCTCGCCGTCGCCGATCGGCCGCCCGTCGATCAAGAGGACGCGCCCGCCGATCTGGCTCGCCGCCGCGAGCCCGGCGAAGGAGGCGCCGCAGACGATCACGTCCCAGTCCCCGCCGCTCACCGTGAGGGTCCCTGGACGGCCCTCCGCGCGCCTGCGAGCGCCGCCATGCCGCGCGCCCGGTCGTCCGCCGAGAGCCGCTCGCGGCGCATCATGCGCTCCTCGGCCCCGATCGCCGCAATCACCCGCCGCCGCGCGTCGCGGCGGTCCGGCGCCCCGTCGACCACGCGCCGCGCGAGGCCCGCCTGCACCAGGTACGCGTCCACGGCAGCCTGACGTGCGGGCCCGGGTGCGGTGTCGACCGCGGCGTAGCGCCGCCGCAACAACTCGCGCTCCCAGTCGCTCACGCGCGAGCGCCGTCGCTCGACCTCGCTCGCGACCAAATCCACCGCGCGGCCCGCGCCGGTTCCCGCGCGTCCGGCCAGATCGCGCAGGCCCGCCGTCGCGCGGGCCCTCGCCGGCTCGTTGGCGGGGTCCGCCAGCCAGTCGCGTGCCTCGGCGGCAAGGGCGAGGGCGGCGGCCCGTCCGCCGCGGCGCGCCACGATCGCCGCGACCCCGAGCACCCTGGGAGTCAGCGACACGCGGGTACCGACCTCACGTGCGCGGGATCTCCTCGCCGGTCTCGGGGTTGAGTCTGACGCCGTCCCGGATGCCCTCGCCGGGCGGCGCCGCGATGGTCAGCCAGACCGCCTCGCGGTCGGTCCGGTTGACGATCCGGCGGGGGGTGTCCTTGCCGATCCGCACCCAGTCCCCGTCGCGCACCGTGACCATCGCGTCGCCGACCTGGATCTCCTGCGGCCCGCCCGCCGTGAGCGCGTAGACCTCCTCCTGGTTCTTGTGGCGGTGGTAGGCCATCTCGTGCCCCGGCCCGTATCGCCAGACGCGGATCATCATGTGCTCCGCGCCGAGCGCGCCCGCGACATCCCGGGATGCGGGGCCGCCACCACGTCGCTCGCGCTCCTCGACGTCGTCCGTCGAGACATGTCCGTACGCCGAGTCGCTCATCGAACCTCCGTTGCCGACGAGAGGATCCTACCGTGAGTGCGCGCGAAGAACCCGCTCCGCGATGAGCCGAGCGGGTTCGAGCGCATCAGCGCGAGAGGACGCAGCCGTCGAGACGCGGGGCAAGCCAAGCGACGAACGAGACAACCATCGTCCCCGGCGGTGACGGCACCCGGTCGAGGGTCGAGGGCGATGCCAACCCGAGGCAGAGGGGGCGGCCCCCGCGGGCCGCACCCCTCTGCCAAGGATCCGGAACGACTCGGATCGACTCGGCCCGCTTCCCGAAACGTGACCGGGCAGCCCCCACGAACCCCGCCGGCCTCGGCGCGACGAAGGACATCCGCCCCGCAAGCCACCGGGAAACGGTGACGCCCCGAGACACAGGCGCCCGCCGCCGATCCGCCACGCCCCCCGCGCGGGACGACTCGCGAACCGGGACCCCTACCCCAGCAGGAGGTCCTCGATCCCGACCGTCAGGCCCGGCCGTCGACCGACCTCCCGGACGGCGAGCACGACCCCCGGCATGAAGCTCCGCCGCGAGAGCGTGTCGTGGCGGATCGTGAGGGTCTCGTCGAGCCCGCCGAGGATGACCTCCTGGTGGGCGACCAGACCGGGGAGTCGGACCGAGTGGACCGGCACCTCCCCGACCATCTCGGCGGCCGTGCGGATCGCGGTGCCGGATGGAGCGTCGAGCTTGCCGTCGTGGTGCAACTCGACGATCTCGGCCTTCGGCAGGTGGCGGCTCGCCTCGCGCGCGAAGCGCATCATGAGCACCGCGCCGATGGCGAAGTTGGGCGCCACGAGGAGGTTTGCGCCGGCCGATGCGCCGACCTCGGCGAGCTCCGCGACCTGTGCATCGGACATCCCGGTCGTCCCGACCACCGCGTGCACGCCCGCGGCGAGCGCCGCCCGGGTGTTGGCGGCCACGGTCTCCGGACGCGTGAAATCGACGAGCACCTGCGGCTCGACGCTCGCGAGGGCGGACGGGAGGTCGCCGAAGACGCCCACGTCCGCGGCGAGTGCCGGGTCCACGCGTGCCACCACACGCATGTCGTCCTCCGCGGTGACGGCCGCGACGACCTCGAGGCCCATGCGTCCGGCCGCGCCGGTCACGATCACGTCGATCATCCGGGGAAGGGTATCGTCCGGCGCAGTGGTTCCGGCGATCATCGTTGACGGTCTGGTCAAGGACTACGGTGAGGTCCGTGCCGTCGACGGGATCTCGTTCGAGGTCGCGCAGGGCGAGGTCTTCGCCCTCCTCGGACCGAACGGCGCGGGAAAGACCACCACCGTCGAGATCCTCGAGGGGCACCGGCGGGCGGGCGCGGGGTCGGTGCGCGTGCTCGGCATGGATCCGATCACGGGAGGGCGCGCCTACCGAGACCGGATCGGGATCGTGCTCCAGTCCGGCGCCATCGAGCGCGAGCTCACGCCACGTGAGGTCGTGCGCGCGTGGGGTCGCGCCTACCCCGCCCCCCGCAAGCCCGACGCCGTGCTCGAGCTCGTCGGCCTCACCGAGAAGGCCGATGCCCGCATCGGCACCCTCTCGGGCGGCCAGCAGCGCCGTCTGGACCTGGCGCTCGGGCTCGTCGGCGATCCGGAGGTCGTGTTCCTGGACGAGCCCACGACCGGCTTCGACCCGGCCGCGCGCCGCGAGTCGTGGCGCCTGGTCGAGCGGCTCGCCGAGCTCGGGAAGACCGTCCTGCTGACGACCCACTACCTCGACGAGGCGCAGCACCTGGCGGAGCGCGTCGGCGTGGTCGTCCGGGGTCGGCTCGTCGCGCTCGGCCGCCCCGACGAGCTCGGCCGTGGGCGCGTCGGGCGGACCGCCGTGCGATTCCGGCTCCCCGCCGGCCTCGGGCTCGACGACCTCCCCGAGGCAGCTCGCGCGCGCGCCGACCTCGACGGCATGGACGTCGAGATCACGGCCGATGATCCGACCCCGCTCCTCAACGACCTCACCGGCTGGGCGCTCGCTCGCGGATCGACGCTCGATGGGCTGACCGTGTCCCGTCCCGGGCTCGAGGACGTGTATCTCGACATCGTCGCCGACGCCGGCGACGAGGTCGGCGCCTGATGGCGCGCAGGACCGGCACCGGTGCGCTCCTGATCGACCAGATCGCCTACCAGAACAAGGTGTTCCGGCGCGTTCCTGTGTCGGCGTTCTTCTCGTTGGTGTTCCCCGTGATGCTGCTGTTCCTCTTCGAGTTGCTGTTCTCCGGCCAGGAGATCGACATCGGCGGCGGGGTCGAGGTCGCGTCCGCGCAGTTCTTCACGCCGGGGCTCGCGGTGTTCGCGGCCGCGTCGGCCACCTACACCAACCTCGCCGTGACCGTGCCGATCGCGCGGGACGAGGGGATCCTCAAGCGCGTGCGCGGGACACCGATGCCGCCCTGGGTCTACCTGGCGGGGCATGTCGGCAACGCCATCGTCGTCGCCGCGATCGGGGTCGCCCTGATGCTCACGATCGGCGCCGTGTTCTACGGGGTCGAGATCCACCCCGAGGCGGCACCCGCGATGGTCCTCACGTTCGTCGTCGGCGTGACCGCGTTCGCCAGCCTCGGGTTGGCGGTCGCGGCCGTGAGCCCCAGCGGGTCGGCTGCGCCCGCCGTCGCCAACGCCACGCTCCTTCCGGTCGCGTTCATCTCGAACGTGTTCTTCCCACTCGAGAACGCGCCCGACTGGATCGCGACCCTCGGCTCCATCCTCCCGCTCAAACCGTTCGTCGACGCCTTCTCGGTCGGCTTCGACCCCGAGGCCACCGGCTAGCAATACGTAACTGAAGTACGCGGG
>CALNYH010000003.1:0-78681 GCA_942490795.1 uncultured Thermoleophilia bacterium
CCGGGGCGACGCTCTCGATCGCCCACCCCGGTCGGACCATCGCCGATGCATCGACCTTCACCGCCGGGACGATCACCGTCTCCAATACGTCGGCCGGCGGGCAGTCGATCGCGGGGCTCACGATCGACCTGGGCAGCGGCCCCGCGATGTTTCCCGACCTGGTGTTCGATCCGGCGGACGGCACCTTCGCGGGCGACACCGTCGCGAAGTCATTCACGGTCGATTCTGGTTCGACGGCCGGGGTCGGCGCGAGCGCCGCGTACTCCGTGCCGAACGGGCTCGGCTTCGAGGTTCTCGACGTCACCACGAGCGGCTTCGGTGCCGGCGCCACGCTCAAGGTCTCGATCGACATCGACCCGACGTCCATCCAGGGTGCGCAGGGCACGGTCGCCGCGGGCCCGGTGTCCGGCGCCGAGGCCCACGGCGCGACGGTCACCGTGGAGTTCGACGACGGCACCGAGCTGACCAACGACATCAGCCTGAGCCCGGGAAGCGCACCACCGGCGCCGCAGCCGTGCTGTCCGGCGGCGCCCAGCCCGCGCCCGGGCTCGCGCGGGCGGGCGGCGCGAGCGCGCCGGCGACCGTGGCCAGCCCCCGCGCAGACCGTTGTCGTGACCGGACCCCCGGTGCCCACGGCACCGTGGTCGTGGCCGAAGGGCATCTCGAGGTGGCCGAGGCGCCGGGCGGCGGCACCGATCTCGACCCGTTCGAAGCGAACACCGCCGTCGCGATCGACGAGGTGTCTTTCACGATCGGGTCGGGCGGCACGGTCGACGTGCCGATCGTCCTGACCGACAGCTCGTCGGCGACGGCGGCCGAGACCGGGATCAACCACGTCACGGCATACTTGGTCGGCGGCGGCGATGCAGGCGCTGTGTCGGACCCCCTGATCGTGCAGCTCGAGGACCCGCCCCCCGACACCACACCCCCCACGCTCCAAAGCCGCACCCCCGGCGTCGACGCCACCGACGTGGCGGTGGGCGCCAACGTGACCGCCACCTTCTCCGAGGCGATCGACCCGGCCACGATCAGCGCATCGAGCGTCACGCTCACGCCACAAGGCGGCGGCACCGCGATCGCGGCCACCCGCACCCTCACCGCGGGCGGCACCACGCTCACGCTCAACCCCGACGCCGACCTGGCGCCCGACACCACCTACACCGTCACCCTGACCGGTGCGATCGAGGACACCGCCGGCAACCCGCTGGCATCCGCCCCAATCACCTGGCAGTTCACGACCGCCGCCGAGGACCCGCCCCCGGGCGGCTCAGGCGCCTACCTGGCCGCAGACGGCCAGGTCGTGATCGAGGCCGAGCACGCCTCCGAGGTCGTCGCCCGCTCGGGCGCCACCTGGGAGCCGGGCGGCCCGGCGGGTTCGGTCGGCGGCGCGGTGACCCGCGCGCCTGACTCCGGCGAGGGCTACTCGGCCGCAGAGGCACCCACCCAGGCACCCGAGCTTCGCTTCCTGGTCGACTTCGACCAGGCCGGCACGTACAAGCTGTGGCTGCGGGCCAACTCGCCCGACACCGCGAGCAACTCGCTGCACGTGGGCCTCGACGGCCAGGTCACCTCCACCTCGGACGCGATCACGCTCGAGCACGTTCGATCAGTGGCTGTGGTACTCGTGGGGCTCGGGCGGGCCCAACCCGGCCACGATCCAGGTGCCAAGCCCCGGCCTGCACACCGTGAGCGTCTGGGCGCGTGAGGACGGCGTCTCGCTCGATCGGCTCGTGATGACGATCAACGGCTCGGCCCCGAGCGGCGACGGACCCCCCGAGAGCGCCCGCGACGGCTCGGCGCCATCCGGCGCCGCCGGGGCCTTCGTCCCCCAGGGGGGCGTGGTCGCCATCGAGGCCGAGAGCTTCGACGAGCTCGTGTCCAGAGGTGGCGACTCACGGTCGACCGGGACCGCGCAGGACTGGGCAGCGGGGTCTCCCTCTCCGATCACCCGCTACGAGGGCCAGGGCGCGGCCGTGAACGGGAAGCTGTACGCGCTCGGCGGCTACACGACCTGCTGCCCACCCGCGGTGACGCCGGCCTCGCACGTCTACGACCCCGCCGCCGACTCGTGGGCGGCCATCGCAGACCTCCCCATACCGGTGACCCATGCCGGCACCGCCGTCGTCGGCGACGAGATCGTGATCGCCGGGGGCTTCGTCGGTGACTCGCCCGGGGCCGCGACCGCCGAGGTGTGGCGCTACGACACGGTCACAGACACGTGGACCCGCGGCGTCGACCTGCCGGACGCCCGGGGTGCGGGGGCGATGGTCCGGATCGGTGCGAATCTCCACTTCTTCGGCGGCGGCGGCCCGGGCGGGGGTGAGCTCATAGACCAGGACTACGGCGATCACTGGGTCCTCGCGGACGGGGGCACCGAGTGGGTCGCGCTCGCACCGCTGGCGAACCCCCGCAATCATCTCGCCGGTGTCACGCTCGATGGGCGGATCTACGCGATCGGCGGACAGCACCTCGACGACGAGACGAGCGGGAATCAGTCGACGGTCGAGATCTACGACCCTGTCGCCGACGAGTGGAGCGCTGGCCCAGACCTTCCACAGCCGCTCGGCCACATCGCGGCGTCGACCTTCGTCCGCGATGGACGCATCGTGGTGATCGGTGGCAAGACGCAGAACAAGACGCTCGTCGACGACGTCATCGAGCTTGATCCGCTCGAAGGCACGTGGTCGTCGCTCCCCGAGATCCCGACGGCGGTCCAGTCGCCGCTCGCGGAAGCATTCGGCGATCGCATCGTCGTCGCGACCGGCGGGGGCGGTGGCGACATCTACGCCGACACGTTCGTCCTCGACGGCCCCGGCGCGGGTCCGCCCGGCTCGGTCGGCTCGGCCCTGGCGGTCTCCCCGGACGACGGATCCGTCTATGGCGTCGACCCGGAGACGACGGCGCCAGAGCTCTCGGTCGCCGTCGACTTCCCGACCGCCGGCACCTGGTACGCGTGGGTGCGTGGACACTCGTCCGACGCGTCGGCGAACAGCGTGCATCTCGGCCTGGACGGCGCCGTCCAGCCCGCCTCGGCGGACCTCGACCAGGCGACGCTCGGCGACTGGTCGTGGTTCGACACACGCCTGGACCCGCCGAGCGCGCGCATCGAGGTGCCGTCGCCAGGTGTGCACACGCTGAACGTCTGGGCCCGGGAGGACGGCTTCTGGCTCGATCGACTCGTGCTGACCACGGACCCGTCGTTCACGCCCGCGGGAGACGGCCCGCCGGAAAGCGGCAGGGGCACCGGCTGACCGCGAGCTCCGCGCGTCGTCCGAGGGGATGCCGCGTGCGGCTCCGCGCGCCGGGTGTGTCGACGCTGCCCGTGGCCTGCCCCCAGACGATCCTCCGCGGGGGTCTGGGTTGCGAGACCCGGGGCCGGTCGCGGCTCGCCGGCGTGCTCGTGACGGCGCCGAGCCCCGGCGGCGGGCCCTCGTCACGATCGAGACGGCCTCGACGACTCGGCCGACCGCCAGGCGCGACGCGGGCGTGATGCGACGGCGATGCTGGCCGAGCCCGGCCGGATCGGGAAGGATCCGTCCGCGGCGCCTGGAACTCTCTCCCGGTCGTCGTGACGGTGTTCCGGGGGTGGACGTGCCGAAGGTCTCGGTCGCGCGCTGGTTCACACCGGCGCTGATCCTGAATTGCTTGGTCGTGATGTGCGCGGTCGGTGTCGCCGAGGGCGCCGCCGCGGGACGGGCGGTGTTCGGCCTGCAGGACGACTATCTGTCGTCCGCGCGCGTGGACGAGGTGGGCCACCGACTGGATGCGCTCGAGGCGAGCGGCGCGACCGTGTCGCGCGTCGACGTCCTCTGGCGCGACGTCGCGCCGACTCCGCCGGCCCGTCCGGAGGACCCTGACGATCCGGCCTACGACTGGTCGCGCATCGACGCGGTGGTGAGGGGTCTCGAGGACCGTGACATCGACGCGCTCCTCACCGCGTACAGCACGCCGCCCTGGGCGACGGATCGTGATGCGCCCGCGGGCTCGGCGGTGAACCCCGGGCTCCCGAACGTGGCCGCGTACGCGCGGTTCATGCAGGCGCTCGCGACCCGCTACGGCGGACGGCACGTGCCGCCGGGCGCGACCGGGCGTCTCCCGGAGGCGCGCGTGATCGAGATCTGGAACGAGCCCAACCTGGAGCGCTTCCTGGCGCCCCAGTGGAACGCGGGCAAGGCCGTCGCGCGCACCCGCTACATCCAGATGCTCCGTGCCGCCTACCCGCGCATCAAGCGCGGGAACCGTCGGGCGATCGTGCTGGCGGGCGCCGGCGGACCCCGCAGCTCGACGAGTCAGACCGGCATCGCCGCCTACGAGTGGCTTCGCGGAATCGCCGCGTCGGGCGCCCGGTTCGACGCCTACAGCCAGCACGTCTACCCGGCGGTGGGTCCCGCGAAGGGGACGCGGGGCTTTCCGGCCTGGCGCACGCTCCCGTTCGCGCTCCGCGAGCTCGATCGTCATCGTGCGCATCGGGGCAAGCCGCTCTACGTGACCGAAGCCGGCTACACCACCCTGCCGACCGCGCTTCGCAAGGTGGTATTCAGCGAGGCCCAGCAGGCGGCGTTCCTGCGCGGCATCACACGCACGCCGGTGCTCCGATCGGGTCGTGTCCCGCTCGTGATCTGGTTCAACCTGCAGGACAACCCCGACTGGCCGGGCGGGCTCTGGCGCGGCGACGGCACGCGCAAGCTGAGCTGGAGCAGGTTCGGGTCCGTCGTCCGCAGGGGCCCCACGCCCGCCCCCGGAGCACGCCGGACCCGCAGCGCGCGCCAGCTGCTGATCGACCAGCGCATCTCCCAGACCGCCCTTCGGCGGGTGGCGGCGATCGAGCGTCGCCTCGCGCGACTCACCGCGCGCGACCTGCGCCCCGGTGGCCTCTCCGCCGAGGTCTTCGACGCGAGCGTCGCGGTGTCCGGTCGTCCGGACCTCGGGGGGTCCACGCCGGCGACGAACCGGCGGATCGCGTTCCCGCGTGCGCCTCGCGCGCGGGCCGTCCGGCCGCTGGCCCCCGCTGCGCAGGCGCGGGTGAACCTGCGCATCGCGCGGACGGCGCTGCGTCGGTCGATGGCGCTCGAGCGGCGGCTGGCGGGCGGCCTCACCGGCCGTGACGTGCCCTCGGGAGCCGTGACCGCGGCGGCGCTCGCGAAGGGTCTGACCGCCGCGCCGATCGCGTCGGGGCGGCTCACCGAGGAGGGGCCGGCCCGCCGCTCCACCGGCGGCAACCTCGGTTTCTGGCGGCGCCAGGCCGACGGACAGCGCGTGGGGCAGGAGGCGATCCGCAGGACCGCGCGTGTCACCGGCGCGCTCGAGCGGGGCCTTGCCACGCACCACTTCCAGCCCGGCGCGCTGTCCGCGCGCCACCTGGCCGGCTGACGGGCGGCCGCGGACGGCCACCCGCACGCCCTCAGAGCGCTGCGTCCGCCTCCAGTTCCGCGGGGACCCGTCCGCCGAGGACGACGATTCGAAGCTCCGAGTCGCGCATGGTGACCGTCAGTCGGCGCGAGCGGTTCTCCTCCTGCCACTCGCTCGACAGGAAGACCCCCTCGACCAGGGTGAACGTCCCGCCGGAGTCCAGGTCGAACACCACGTGCTCCTGTCCCGCCGGCGTGTGGGCCGACTCCTCGCCCTGGCGCGGCGGCGCCCCGAGCAGGGTGCCCGTCGAGGACAGGCGCGGCTCGCCCTCCTCGGGGTCGATGCGCATCTCCACCAGGAGGTCCCGGCCGACGAGCTCGACCAGCTTCCCGATCGTCCCCTCGTAGTCCAGTCGCGTCCAGTTCACGTCCCCGCCTCTCCGTTCGCGCCGCCCATCGACCACCCGTCGGGCCATTCCCACACCGTGACACGGCCCTCGGCGTCCCCGGTGATCAGACGTGCCCCGTCGGGCTCCATCCACATGCAGCTGATCTCGACCGGCGCGGTGAAGCTCGCGAGACCGGTCGGCCCGCGCGGGTCCCAGGGGTCCCAGACGACGAGGGTCTCGAGCCAGCCGTCGTCGTTCGGGAAGCTGCCCACGAGCATCCCCCGGGGGCCGAACGCGACCTCGTAGCCGAGCTGCGCGCGCACGGACGTCACGGTGGTCCCGTCGGTCAGGTCCCAGACAACCGCGACCTGCTCGGCGAGCGGCTCGTCGTCCGGGTCGGCAGGATCCTCGACGTCGCCGGCGCGGGCCTGGGGCTCGCCGTCGGAGACCGCAAGCAGCCGACCGGCGTCGGGCGAGAACGCCATCGTCTCGACCGCGCCGACCCCGCCCGTGAGCTCCGCGACCGGCTCGGCGGTCGAGAGCCGGATCACCGACGCCGATCCGTCCCGGCGACCGAGTGCGACCAGATCACCGTCCGCGCTCAGCGCGAGCGAGGAGATCCCGCGGTCCGGGTCGGGCGTCTCGCTCTCGGTGAGCTCCACGTCCCTGAGCTCGGTCGTCTCGCCCCCGTCGGGGTCGCTCGGCACGAGCACGAGCCGGTCGAACAGCGCGGCGTAGAGCACCTTGCCGTCCGGAGAGAACGCGAGCGCTTCCGGGACCATCTCGATCGCGAGCAGCTCGGGGGCGAGGTGGGCCCGCACGGGGTCCGCGCCGAGTTCCTCGCGATCGAAGAATGCGACCTGGGGCACGCTCGCCACGAGGCCGCGGCCGTCCTCGTCGATGCTGTACCCCTCGGCTGCGGCGAGCGCACCGGATCCCGCCGCGGCGGTGATCGCGTTCACCCGTCCGCGAAAGCGCCGACCCGTTCCGTCGACCCACACCAGCGCGGGGGGGAGCAGCGACACCGTGTCCTCGGGCGAGTCGCTCACGAGCCGAACGCTACCCCACGGCGCACCGCGACGGACGCGCGTCCGCTCGGTGTGATCAGTCGATCACCGCGACGATCTGATCGGCCTGGACCGCGTCGCCGGCCGCCACGTTCAATTCGGTCACGGTTCCCGGGCGGTGTGCCGTGACCTCGTTCTCCATCTTCATGGCCTCGACGACGCAGATCACGTCGCCGACGACGACCGACTGCCCCTGCTCGACGAGCACCTTCAACACCGTGCCCTGCATCGGGGTCGTGAGGGCCTCGGTGGGCGCCGCGACCGCCGCCGCGCTCGATGCACCGCCGCGCCGCCTCGGACGAGCCGCGACCCCGTCGCCCGATGCCGGTCCGCCACCCGGGTAGCGGAGCGCCACGTCGAACCGGCGTCCGTCGACCTCCGCCAAGAAGCGCCGCTCCGTGAGCGGGGCGTCGTCAGGCGCGGGATCGGGGGTCGGTCGTGGCGCGGCCGATCCCGGAGCCGGGATGGGCGTGGGCTCCTCGGACATCCGGTCGAGCGTCTCGTGGAGCGCCCCCCCGGCGATGAACTCATCCTGCGTGAACAGCCACCGGTGGAAGGGGATGAGCGTCGTCGGCCCCTCGATCACGTACTCGTCGAGCGCCCGGATCATCCGCCGCCGGGCCGACTCGCGGTCGACGTCCCACACGATCAGCTTGGCGACCATCGGGTCGTAGATCTCCGGAATGTCCGACCCGGCACGCACGCCCGAGTCGACCCGGACTCCGGGACCGGACGGCTCTCGATAGGCCGTGATGCGTGCCGGCGCCGGGAGGAACCGGCGGCTCGCGTCCTCGGCGTTGATCCGGCACTCGAACGCGTGGCCGCGCGGCCGCACGTCCTCCTGGCGGATGCTCATGCCCTCGCCGGCGGCGATCCGGATCTGCTCCCGCACGAGGTCGACGCCGACCACCTCCTCGGTGACCGTGTGCTCGACCTGGATGCGCGTGTTCATCTCCAGGAAGAAGAACTCCTCGCCCGCGACCAGGTACTCGCAGGTGCCCGCCGACGCGTAGTCGACCGCCAGCGCGGCGCGCACCGATGCCTCGCCCATCCGCCCGCGCAGGTCATCCGAGACCACGGGGCTCGGGGTCTCCTCCACGAGCTTCTGGTGGCGCCGCTGGATCGAGCAGTCGCGCTCGCCCAGCCAGATGCACTCGCCCGCGCCGTCGGCGAGCACCTGGATCTCGACATGACGTGGGCTCGGCAGGTAGCGCTCGAGATAGACGACCGAGTCGGCGAAGAACTTCTCGCTCTCGCGTCGTGCGCCCTCGAAGGCGTCGAGGAGGTCGTCGGCCGTGAGGGCGACGCGAAACCCCTTGCCACCGCCACCCGCGGCGGCCTTAACGGCGACCGGGTAGCCGATCTCCTGTGCGATCCCGCGGGCCTCGTCGACGTCGGCGACGGCGTCGGTGACACCCGGGACGATGGGGACGCCGGCGGCCGACATGAGCTCGCGGGCGCGGATCTTCGAGCCCATCGCGTCGATCGCGGACGGGGGCGGGCCGATGAAGACCACGCCCGCCTCGGCGCAGGCGCGCGCGAACGGCGCGTTCTCGGCGAGGAAGCCGAAGCCGGGATGGACCGCCTGCGCGCCCGAGCGGGCCGCGGCGTCGAGGATCCGCTCGATGTGCAGATAGCTCTCGCTCGCCGGGCCGGGCCCGAGCAGGTACGCCTCGTCGGCGAGCTCGACGAACGGCGCGTCGCGGTCGATCTCGCTGTACACGGCGACCGAGGCCACGCCCATCTCGCGGAGCGTGCGGAAGACCCGGATCGCGATCTCGCCCCGGTTCGCGACGAGCACCTTGTCGAACACCCCTACCTCCGGGTCGTGACGTCGAGCGAAGACCGGATCCCCTCACGCACGGCCGCGGCGCGCCAGCGCGAGCGGTAGGCGCGTGGCGTCGGATCACGTGGCCGGGCCGCCTCCTCGTCCAGGAGCGCGGCCGCGGCCGCCGTGATCGCCGCGAGCTCTGCCGGAGACGGCGTCCCGCCGCGTGTGATCGTGACGGTCATGGGCGGCGACCTCGCCGGGGGGCCCGGTTCGCACGTCACCACTCCACCGGGCGACTCCACCCTCTCGCCGCCGATTCCCTCCGGGGCGGCTCACGGGGCCCCTCGACCGGGTGCCTTCACCCTCGGGGGAGGGAATGTGGCGGACCGTCTCAGACGGTCCGGAGCGGACACCGGCCCCGAGGGCGACTCCACCCTCTCGCCGCCGATTCCCTCCGGGGCGGCTCACAGGGCCCCTCGACCGGGTGCCTTCACCCTCGGGGAGAGGGAATGTGGCGGACCGCTCAGACGGTCCGGAGCGGACACCGGCCCCGAGGGCGACTCCACCCTCTCGCCGCCGATCCCCTCCGGGGCGGCTCACAGGGCGCCTCACAGGGGAATGTTCCCGTGCTTGCGCGCCGGCCCGCGCTCCCGCTTGGTCAGCGACGCCGCGAGCGCCGCGCACAGCCACGCCCGCGTCTCCTCGGGGAGGATCACGTCGTCGATGTACCCGCGCTCGGCGGCGACGTACGGGTTCGCGAAGCGCGCCTTGTACTCCTCGATCAGCTCGGCTCGCCGGGCCTCCACGTCCTTGCCGTCGGCGGCGGCCTGCTCGAGCTCGCGGCGAAACACGATGTTGACCGCCCCGTCGGGTCCCATCACCGCGACCTCGGCCGTGGGCCAGGCGGCGTTGAAGTCGGCGCCGACGTGCTTGCTCGACATGACGTCGTAGGCGCCGCCGTACGCCTTGCGGGTGATGATCGTCAGCTTCGGCACCGTGGCCTCGGCATACGCGTAGAGGAGCTTGGCCCCGTGCAGGATGATCCCGCCGTACTCCTGCGTCGTCCCGGGCAGGAATCCGGGGACGTCGACCAGCGTGACGAGGGGGATGTTGAAGGCGTCGCAGAACCGCACGAATCGCGCGCCCTTGATCGACGCGTCGATGTCGAGCACCCCCGCCAGGCTGCGCGGCTGGTTCCCGACGACGCCGACCACATGTCCGTCGAGGCGGGCGAAGCCCACGATCAGGTTGGTGGCATAGAGCGGCGCCACCTCGAAGAAGTCGCCGTCGTCGACGATCAGCCGCACGACCTCGGACATGTCGTAGGGCTTGGTGGGGGCGTCCGGGACGATCGTGGCGAGCGCCGGCTCGGCCCGGTCCGGCGAGTCGCCCGTCTCCAGGTAGGGCGGCGGCTCCAGGTTGTTCTCCGGGAGGAACGAGAGCAGGTCGCGCACCATCTCGAGGCTCTCCTGCTCGGAGTCGGCCGCGAAGTGGCACACGCCGGATCGGGTCGCATGGCTCTGTGCGCCGCCGAGCTCCTCCATCGTCACGTCCTCGCCCGTGACGGTCTTGATCACGTTCGGGCCGGTGATGAACATGTGGCTCGTCCCGCGCACCATGAAGATGAAGTCGGTGATCGCGGGTGAATAGACGGCGCCGCCGGCGCAGGGACCCATCACGACCGAGATCTGCGGGATGACGCCGCTCGCCTGCACGTTGCGAAAGAAGATGTCCGCGTAGCCGGCCAGGCTGACGACGCCCTCCTGGATGCGGGCGCCGCCCGAGTCGTTGATCCCCACGATCGGGCAGCCCATCCGGACCGCGAGCTCCATGACCTTCACGATCTTCTCGGCGAACACCTCGCCCAGGCTGCCGCCGAAGACGGTGAAGTCCTGGCTGAAGACGAAGATGCGCCGGCCGTCGACGGTTCCGTGACCGGTGATCACGCCGTCGCCCCAGGGCTGCTGGTCCTCCAGACCGAAGCCGTGCGCCCGGTGGCGCGACAGGCGATCGAGCTCGACGAACGATCCGGGGTCGAGGAGCATGTCGATGCGCTCGCGGGCGGTCCCCTTGCCCCGGGCCCTCTGGCGCTCGACGGCCGCCTCGCCGACGGGGACCTCCGCGGCGCGCCGGAGTGCCAGCAGGCGCTCGCGTGGATCCTCGTCGCTCACCGTCGGGACGATACCGACCCGGTCGATCGACGGTCCGACCGGGCGGCGACGATACGATCGGGCGCGTGCCCGAGGACATCGACGTGACCGTCCGCCTGTTCGCGGCCCTGCGCGAGGCGGCCGGGACCGACCGGGTCGCGCTCCGGCTTCCGGCGGGGACTCCCGCCGGCGCCGTCTGGGCCCATCTGCCCGGGGGGCTCGCCACGGCGCCACCACCGCCGGGGACGCGCTGGGCGCTCAACGACACCTGGACGCTTCCGGGCACGCCGCTTCGCGACGGCGACGTCGTCGCCGTCCTGCTTCCGGGCGCCGGCGGATGATCGCCCTGCGCGCGACGCCGATCGACACGGCCGAAGTCGCGTCGGCCGTCGGCGGGCCCGAGCACGGGGGCGCCGTCGTCTTCGTCGGGTCCACGCGCGGGGACACGTCCGAGCGACCGGTCGCGGCGCTCGCCTACGAGGCCTACGAGGAGCTCGCGCTCGCTGAGATGGAGGCGATCTGCGCCGAGGCCGCCCGGCGCCACGGTGCCCGGATCGCCGTCGTACACCGCCTCGGGCGTGTGCCGGTGGGCGAGACGACGGTGGTCGTCGCGGCCTCGGCGGCGGGCCGGGCCGGCGCCTTCGCGGCGACCAGGTACGTCATCGACGAGCTCAAGCGCCGTGTGCCGATCTGGAAGCGCGCCGAGTACGTCGACGGTGGGGCGGAGTGGCTTCCGGGTGCCTGATCGGGCTACCCTTCCCGCGATGGGCCACGACGCGGACACACGACCCGAGCCCGGCCGGCCCCTCGTCGACGACGACTCTGCCACGGTCGTCCTCCCCGGCGTCGACCTTGACGAGGGCGTCGAGGAGGAGCTGTGGACCGACGATTCGGGCGAGGACTACACGGGCTGGTACTGCGTCCGGACCGAGCCCTTCCCGTGTCCGGCGGACGGCTGCGAGTTCGTGGCGGACTTCCTCACCGCCTCGCACCTGGTCATCGTGTGGCCCGAGATGGACGACCCCAGCCTGCTGCGGCATTGCGCCGCGGCGCGCGACGTCGGGCGCAACCCGCGACCGACCGAGTACGAGCGGGGCTTCGGTCCAGCGTGCTCGTACTACCTGTGGGAGTCCTCGGGGTTTCCCGTCCACGCCGTCCGCAAGGACGATTCGGGCGTGTACGACAGGAAGTCGCGCTAGGCCGTTCGTCCCTGGCGGCGTGGTCGCCGCCGCCCTACGGTGATCCCCATGGGACGTGACCGATGATCGCGCCGGACGAGCTGGCCGGCGCGTGGTCGGTGGCGGCGCTCGAACTCGCCGCGGTGGCCGTGTGGTGCGTACTCTATGCGGCCGGCGCGCGCAGGCTCGGCCCCCGGCTTCCCCGCTGGCGCATCGCGGCTTTCGCCGCCGGCATGGGAGTGCTCGTCCTCTGCGTGGTCAGCCCGCTCGACGCGCTCGCCGAGACCCTGTTCGGCGCGCACATGCTCCAGCACGTGCTGATCACCGACGTCGCCGCGCCGCTCGCCCTGGCCGGCGTCACGGGCGCGATGCTCCGGCCCCTGCTCGCCCAGCGCGGCGTCCTGCGGCTGCGGGTGCTCTCGCACCCGATGGTCGCGCTGCCCCTCTGGACGGTGCTCACGGTGGTGTGGTTGCTCCCGCCGCTGTACGCCCTGCAGCTCGCCGACCCGGTGCTCCACGCGTTGGCGCACGGCACGTTCTTTGCGGCCGGGCTCGTCCTGTGGGCGCCGATCATCGAGCCGCTGCCCGCGCCGACCTGGTTCGGCACCCCGCAAAAGCTCGTGTACCTGGCCGCGCTCTGGGTCGTGGGGCTCGTCATCGCCAACGTCTACTGGTTCTCGGGGACCGTCTTCTATCCCGACCACGTCGAGGGCGCGCGCCTGTGGGACATCACCCCGCTCCAGGATCAGGCCAACGGCGGCACCGTGATGATGCTCGCGATGCTGCTGCTCGTCGGCCTGCTCGCGACGACGATGTTCTTCCGGTGGGCCAGGGAGAGCGAGCTCTCCCAGGAGCTGATCGAGATGGGGCACGACCGCGAGGCCGTGCGACGCGCGGTGCGCTTCGGGCGCGCTGAGCAGTTGCGCGATCGTGGGCTCGACGGCACGAGCGGGGCCGCGGCCGACGGCGCGGAGCACTCCACCGCGCCCCTCGTGACCCGCGGGCCGGGCGTCGGGCCGCGCGCCCGCCGGCGCTCGGCGTGCGCTCCTGACGGCCGCGCCGGTTGCCGATCCAAAGGGTGTGCCCCACGACGCACTCGACGATGACGACGCCTTTTGTCGCGTTGTCAGGGTCCAACTCGGCCGTGCTCAGATCGATGCCCTCGCGGGTGCCGTCGGTACCGCCGGCCGCCGGGCGCGCCGGACGGCGATCGAGCACGCGTTGCTCGCCAGCGCATGGTCCGTCGCGCGGCCCGGTGAGCCCGCGGCGCTCTGGCGGCGGGTGGTCCAGCCGATCGAGCCCACGATCGAGGACGTCGCCCCCGACGAGGAGCTCCTCGTGCTCGTCGCCGGTGTCCGTCGTGCCATCGCGGAGGCGGCCGAGGCGGGGGACGAGGAGGCCAAGGCCCGGATGGCGTTCGCCCGCGAGACCTTCGGTGAGCCCGGTCGGGAGCAGATCGGCCGCCTGCTGGCGCAGGCGCGCGCCGCGACGCCCTGAGCTCGCACGCGGGCGTCGGGCGGGGTAGCGTCCGGCCGGGGCGGGGCGAACCGAGGCCGGGAGGGGCCGTGGCGCTCGTGAATCGAGGCTTCCGGCGGCGTCGCGACGACGACGGCCGTCTGCCCACCAGGCCAGTAATCGGGAGCGGAGCTTCCGGTGATGTCGGCGGGCCCGACCCAGCGAACGCCGACCGCCGAGCGGGACCTGGCGGTCGACGGGGCGGTGGCCCTGGAGCGCCGCTGGACCTGGGACGAGATCCCGGTGCCCGAGCCCGAGGACGTCACCTGCGACATCCACTGCGTCACGACGTGGAGCACGCGCCCGCCCGCCGCCCGATGGGCCGGTTGCGCGCGCCGCGTGGACGACCGGATGCTTGCCGAGACCGCATGGCCTCGCGGCGCCGGACGGGCCGCCCACATGTGCGGTCCGACACCGTTCGTCGAGCGCGTCGCCGATCTGCTCGTGTCACGGGGCCCCACTCGGCGATCCGTGCGGAACGCTTCGGCCCGGCCGGCGACGAGTGAGGCGCGATCGCCGGCCGCGGCGCGATCCGCACCCGCCCGCGCCGGGGGTGCGGCCGAGCGGATCTCGTCCTGCGCTCCGTGACGTCGGTCGGTGGCCGGGATACCCTGACGGTCGACCCCGAGCACGGAAGGAGCGCCGATGAGCACGCCCCTGTCTGCGCAGGTCGCACGACGAGTGGAGGAGGCCGCCGCCGCCGGCTTCGCGTGCCGCTTCGAGGCGTCCCCCGGGGGGCGCGTGTGCCGGGTCGTCCGGGGGGACGCGGTCGTCACCGTGGCGACGGCGCCGACCGACGACGAGGCCGCCGAGATCGCGCTGGACGCGCTCGATCGCGTCGATGAGGCCTCGATGGAGTCGTTCCCCGCGTCCGACCCGCCCGGGTGGACCGACGCCGGGATCTGACGGCGTCGCCTCCCCGGCGCGCACGGGGTAGGCTCGCTCGCCGATGGGCGCACCGATGAACCCTGCCCTCGCGGTGACCGCCGTTCGCATCGCGGCCATCCCGGTCGTGATGGTCCTGCTCCTGTCGGGGATTCCGAACGGGGGATGGTGGGCGGCCGGGCTCTACCTGGCCGCGGCCGCCACCGACAGCCTCGACGGCTGGCTCGCGCGCTCGCGCGGCCAGGTCACCGTCGCGGGGGCGTTCCTCGACCCCCTCGCCGACAAGCTCCTCGTGACGGCGGCACTGGTCTCGCTGGTCGAGCTCGGCGAGATCTCCGCGTGGCCGGTGATGATCATCGTCGCGCGGGAGTTCGCGGTGACCGGGCTGCGCCTGGTCGCCGCCAGCGAGGATCTCGTGATCCCCGCGAGCCGCCTCGGCAAGGCCAAGACCCTGTCGCAGAACGCGGCGATCCTCGCCATCATGGCGCCGCACCCGTGGCCGGTGATCGACATGCCGCTGCTCTGGATCGCGCTCGTGCTCACCGTCGTGAGCGGCGCCTACTACTTCCTTGTCGCCCGGCGGCGCCTGTTCGGGCACAAGCCGCCGAGCCAGTCGGTGCCCGGTGACATCTGATTCCGTCCGACGCGGGGCGAGGCGCGCCACCCCACGGGGCGTCCGGGGCCATCGGGTCGAGCGGACACGGCCCCCGCCGGCCGTGACCCACGACGCGCACCTCGCCCGCGCGTGACCCCACCATGAGCGGCGCCGTCGCGATCTTCGTCGCGTACCTCCTGGGCTCGATCCCCTCCGGCTACCTGGCCGGGCGCATGCGCGGGGTGGACATCAGGACCGTCGGGTCCAAGAACGTCGGCGCCACCAACGTGTTCCGCACGCTCGGCAAGGGCATCGGTATCGGCGTCATGGCGGCCGACATCGCCAAGGGGGCGGCGGCGGTGCTGGTCGCGGATGCGATCGCGGGCCAACCCTGGAGCATCTTCGCCGCCGCGGCGGCGATCATCGGGCACGTCTGGCCGGTGTGGCTGCGTTTTCGCGGGGGCAAGGGTGTGGCGGTCGGCGCGGGCGCCGCCGCCGCGCTCACCCCGCTCCCGTTCGCCGTCCTGTTCGTGCTCTGGGTCCTCATCGTGTTGAGCACCCGCTACGTCTCGGTCGCGAGCATCGTCTGCGCGGCAGCGTACGCACCGCTCGTCTGGCTGTTCGGGGCTTCCTGGGAGATCGTCCTCTACGCGGCGATCGCCTCCGCGGCCGTGATCTGGCTGCATCGCAAGAACATCGCGCGTCTGGCCTCCGGAACCGAGCTGCGGCTCTCGCTCCGCTCCCGCTGAGGAGCGCGGAACGGGTCGACGTCAGCCGCCGATCCGTGCGGCCGGCAGCGCGGGTTCCGCCTCCTCGGCGCCGAGCGGCGGCGCGTCGATCGGGCAGCAGGGCGGCGTGTCGGCAACGGGCTCGCGCGGGTTGCGGATCGTCAGCGCCGAGAGCAGGCCACCGAGGACGCAGAGCGCGGCGGCGATGAGCAGCGCGGACCGGTAGCCGTCGGTCAGCGCGACGGGATCCTGGTACGCGTCTCCCGAGAGGCCCACGACGACCGGGATCACCGCGACCGCGAGCAATCCGGCGACGCGCGCGACGCTGTTGTTGACCGCCGACGCCACGCCCGCCCGCTCCTCGCTGGCGGCGGCCAGGACGGTGGCCGTCAGCGGGGCCACGGTCAGCGACAACCCGACGGCGAACACGAGTATCCCGGGGAGGATCGCGGTCAGGTAGGCGTCCCCCGCCGAGACGCCGGCCAGGAGGGCCAGCCCGCCGCCGGCGACGACGGGCCCGACGGTCATCGGCAGCCGCGGCCCGATCCGCCCCGAGATCCGCCCGGCGCGGGCCGACAGGAGCAGCATCACGAGCGTCAGCGGGATCAGGGCCGAGCCGGCGGCGATCGGCGCATAGTCGAGTGAGATCTGGAGTTGGATCGGCAGCAGGAACAGCCCGCCGCCGAGGGCGCCGTAGACGACGAAGGTCACGAGGTTGGCGGCGGTGAACTGCCGCGAGGCGAACAGTCCGAGGTCGACGAGCGGGTCGTCGATCCGCGCCTCGACGACGACGAAGGCGATGAGCGCGCCGGCGCCCGCGACGCCCACGACCACCGTGGCGGCGTCCCATCCGGACTCGGGCCCGGCGGTCAGCGCGTAGATCACCCCCGCGAGCCCGAGCGCCGTGAGCGCCGCGCCCCACCAGTCGAGCGGCTTGCCGTGTGCCGACTCGTCCCGGCTCTCGGGCACGCGCGTGGCGCCGACCCAGAAGACGACGGCCGCGATGGGCACGTTGATCAGGAAGATCAGCCGCCACGACACGCTTTCGATCAACCATCCGCCGAGGAACGGGCCGAGCGCGGTCGCGGCGCCGGCCAGCCCGGACCACGCGCCGATCGCGACCCCGCGATCGGCCTTCCGAAAGCTCGCCTCGATGATCGCGAGGCTTCCGGGCGTCAGCATCGCGCCCCCGACGCCCTGCAGACCACGGCCGATGATGAGCGTCTCGATCGTCGGCGCGACGGTGCAAAGGAGCGATGCGGCCGCGAACCACGCGACGCCCCAGAGGAAGACGCGCCGCCTCCCGAAGCGATCACCGAGCGCGCCGCCCAGCAGGAGCAGTCCGGCGAGGGTCAGCGTGTAGGCGTTGACGGTCCACTGCAGCCCGGCCAGGCCGGCGTCGAACTCCTCGCCGATCGCCGGGAGGGCGATGTTGACGACCGTGGCGTCGAGGAACGCCATCCCCGACCCGAGCACCGTCGCCAGGAGGATCCAGCGGCCAGCCGCCGACCGGTAGGCCACGCCCGCCGTCGCCGGGGAACCGCTCACTTGCCCGGCACGGGGTCTGCCGGGCGTTCCAGGGGCTGGCGCCGTGGAGTCGCGATCAGTCGGGAGCGCCCCCGAGCCACTCGCGGAGCGTCGCGTGCCGCGCGACGGGCACGCGCCCCTGGAGTTCGGCCTGGATCTCACCGAACAGGCCGGACCGCTCGGCCTCCACGTCGTGGGTGTGGATGGTCTCGAAGTTCGCCTGGTGGGCGCGGATGAAGGTGTCGGCCGGCAGGTCCGGGAACCGTTCGGTGACGCCGCGCACCATCTCCCGGACGCTGTCCTCGACGAACCGCGGCCGCCGGTGGGCGCGATCGACCACGTACTGCTCGTCGGGGCGCTTCATCAGCTCGTAGATCTCGGAGGACATCGAGTCCTCCACGATCTCGAGCAGCACCTCGGCGGGGACGTCGCGGTCGTCGGCCGCGCCGACGTAGAGGGTTCCGCGGGCGCGCTGGTTGTGCGTGGCGACCGGGACGAGCTGCAGGATCCGCTCGATCTGCTCGTCGTCGAAGCCGTCGCCCTCGAGCGCGTCGCCCGCCTGGGCCCGGATCAGCTCCTGGGCGCACGGGCAGGCGTTCATCCCCTGCGCGGAGACCCCGACGAGCCGTCGAGCGCCATGCGGCCCGACCGCCGCCATCCCGATGAGCCCGTAGGTCTCCTGCGTGGGGATGTCGGTCACCGGTGTGCGGCGCTCGATCGGGTAGCTGGCGTTGATGGTGACATCGCTCCGGAGCGAGCGCTGCCCGACGACGACACGCTCGGCGATGCGTTCGGCGAGGGCCTCGATGTGGAGCGCCTCGCCGATCACGACCTCGTCGATCGCCTCGTTCAGCGACTCCTCGAAGCGGGACATGTGCACGCCCTTCTGGGTGGCCGCGAGATCCGCGAAGCACGCGATCTCGGCCTGGAACAGCCGCTCCTGACCGTCGTGGCGGATCCTGATCGCCTTGGCCGAGCGGGTCACGCCCGCGCGTGTGAGGCTGAGCGGCGTGGGCGGGAGCGATGCCTGCAGGTCTGGGAGGGCGCGCTTCTCGGTCGCCATTCTTCTCGGGCCTTTCGGGGCTGGGGCGCCGGCTCCGACGTGGGCGGGCGCTGCGGGTTCCCGGCGGATTCTTGCATCGGGCACATGCCGCACAAGGGGGGCCTGTCGCGCGGATGTCGCCCGGGCGCTCGGTGTCTCGGCCCCCGGCTCCTATAATCAAGCGGGACCCGTCTGACGGGGGAGGGGTGCGCCCTCTCCGAAAGGAGGCCCGGATGGTGGCACGCTCGCGATCGCCCCGTGCACGCGCGGAGACGAGCCTGGCCGAGGTCGATGAGATCCGGGCGCTCGTCAAGGAGGGTCGCGAACGGGGCTACCTGACCCACAGCGAGATCGTCGACGCGCTCGAGCCGACCGACGTGACCGCGGAGCAGGTGGAGGGGCTGCACGCGCACCTCGCCGAGATCGGCGTCGAGGTGATCGAACGGGACGAGGTCCCGGGCCCTGCTCCGCGCCGTGAGCTCGACCTCGCGGTCGAGCCCAGCATGGACTCGCTTCGGCTCTACCTGCGGGAGATCGGCAGGGTCGAGCTCTTGACGGCCGGCGAGGAGGTAACCCTCGCCAAGCGGATCGAGCGCGGCGACATGGAGGCCAAGGCCCAGATGGTCGAGGCCAATCTGCGCCTCGTGGTCAGCATCGCCAAGAGCTACCTGGGGCGGGGGCTGTCGTTCCTCGACCTGATCCAGGAGGGCAGCCTCGGGCTGATCCGTGCGGTCGAGAAGTTCGACTACCGCCGCGGGTACAAGTTCTCGACCTACGCCACCTGGTGGATCCGCCAGGCCGTGACGCGCGCGATCGCCGACAAGTCGCGGACGATCCGGATTCCGGTGCACATGGTCGAGAAGCTCAACAAGGTCGTCCACATGGAGCGCCAGATGGTGCAGCGACTCGGCCGCGAGCCGGCACCCGAGGAGATCGCGGAGGAGCTGCGCATGCAGCCCGACGAGGTGCGCGACATCCTCCGCATGGCGCAGCTGCCGGTGAGCCTCGAGAAGCCGATCGGCGAAGAGGAGGAGTCGGCGCTCGGCGACTTCATCGAGGACGAGTCGGCACCGTCGCCCTTCGACGAGGCCGCCACCCGGCTTCGGAGCGCGGACGTGCACCGCGCCCTCGAGGGGCTGCCGGAGCGCGAGCGACGCGTGCTCGAGCTGCGGTTCGGCCTGGACGGCGAGCAGCCGAAGACGCTCGAGGAGGTCGGGAAAGCCTTCGGGGTGACGCGTGAGCGGATCCGTCAGATCGAGAACAACACGCTGCGAAAGCTGCAGGCCAGCCCCGACGCGAACGCTCTGCGCGACTCGGCCTAGCCGCCCCGGGAGCCGCCGCCCGGGCGTCCCGGCGTGCGGGCGCGGGTGCGGCGTCAGCCTGCGTCGAGCGATGCGTGGCGCGCGGCCCGGAGCACCTCCGGCATGCGGCGCGGGACCGCGTTCAGGCGATAGCCGACGCGGTGCCGGGTCTGGATGTACGTGTACTCGCCGCCCACCTCGTCCACCTTGCGGCGGAGTCGCCGCACGAGGACGTCGACGGAGCGGTCGCCGTGGGCCCGCTCGCCACCCCAGACCTTGCGAGAGATCTCGTCGCGCGAGAGCGTGCGCTGCCGCGCGTCGGCCAGGGTCAGGAGCAGGCGGAACTCCATCGGCGTCAGGTCGGCCGCCCGCCCGCCGATCTCCGCGGTCAGCCGCTCGGGATCGATCCGGAGGTCGCCCTCCGAGATCGGCGCCCGCTCGGCGTCGGCGCTGACGGCGGCGGAACGACGCAGCGCGGCGCGCACCCTGGCGCGAAGCTCGCGCATGGAGAACGGCTTGGCCATGACGTCGTCGGCCCCGAGGCCCAGGACCTCGACCCGGTCGTGCTCGTTGGTCCGGGCGGTGACGACGATGATCGGAAGCTGGGGCGCCCATTCGCGGACGCGGCGGATCAGATGCCACCCGTCCATGTGGGGCAGCATGAGATCGAGAACCAGGACGTCGGGGACCTCGGCCGTGAGCGCCCGCATCCCCGCGAGCCCGTCGCGCACCAGGCGCGTCTCCAGGCCTCCGCGCGCCAGGTGGAACTCCATCGCGTCGCCGGTGGCATCGTCGTCCTCGACGATCAGGATGCGCGGCTGACGGGTCCCTGCCTCCACGGGTGGCGAGGATAGAAGAGCGGACCGCCGGGGACCCGTTCTTCCCGTGACCATGCTGTGAAGCGTGGGTGAACGCCTGGGTCGTGGCCGTTCACGACCCTTGGAGCCAGGCGTCCAGGCGACCCGCCTGACCGGGGGTCAGGCCGTGCCCGCCGTCGGGATCGACGACGGCCTCGACCTCGGCGCCGGCCGCACGGTACCCGGCCACGCCGGCCTCGAGCTGCGACTCGTCGAAGAACGGGTCGTGGGCACCGCGGAGCGCCAGGACCCGCCGTCCTGCCAGTCGCCCCGCCGGGAGCAGATCGGGCGGCAGCGGGTAGGCGCCGGCCACGAGCGCGGCGCCCTCGACGAGGTCGGGCCGGGCCGCGAGCAGCGCCCCCGCCATCATCCCCCCGTTCGAGAACCCGATCGCCGTCAGCGGGCGCGGGAGGCCCTCGGCCTCGAGCATCGTGTCGAGCCATGCCGAGAGCTCTCCGAGGCGCTCGTCGAGGCTTTCCCGGACCGGGATCCCGATGCGCACGTGGCGAAACCATGCCCATCCGGAGCCCTCCGGATCCCGTCCGCGCGGTGAGATCAGCGGGCGCGTCGGTGCGATCGCGCGTGCGATCGCCACGAGGTCGCCCTCCGAGCCGCCTCGTCCGTGAAGCAGGAGGAGGGACCCGCCCGCCCCCGGCTCGATGACGGCGTGGTGCGTGCTCATTGCGGGGCTCCCGCCGCGGGCGGACGCTCGAAGGGGCGCAGACGTCTGGCGATCTCGTCGCGATGGGACTCGTAGACCGGTGGGAGCTTGAGCGCCTCGCCGAGGGTCTCCTCGGGCTCGTCCGCGGTGAAGCCCGGTCCCACCGTGGCGATCTCGAAGAGCACGCCTCCGGGCTCCCGGAAGTACACGGAGCGAAAGTACTGGCGATCGATCACGTCGGTCCCGTGGAGCCCCCCGTCACGTACCCGGTCCCGCCACCGCTCGTGGTCGTCGTCCCGGGCGGTCCAGGCGACGTGGTGCACGGTGCCGGCCCCCGGCGCGCGGCGCGCGTCGGGAGGTGGGGCGTCGAGCCAGAGCCGTCCGCTCCGTCCGGGGCCACGGACGACCAGCACGTCGGGGTGCTCGGCCTCGAAGCCGAGCACCTCCGTCGCCGCCGCGAGCGTCCGCTCGGGGCGGAGCGAGTGCATCCGCACGCCGTCGATCCCGGTGACGGCGACGTCCGGGATCGCGGGCGCCGTCAGCGGCGCCTCGCCGCGACCGGACGCCCGTAGCTCGAGCGCGAGGCCCTCGGGGTCGGCGGTGACGAGCGTCGCCTCGTCGCGCTCGACGGGCCGTCCGGCCATTCGGAGCCGCCGCTCCCACTCGTCCAGCGCGTTCACGTCCGGGACCCGCAGCACCACTCGATGGATCATCCCCGGACCGGCCGCGCCGGGCGCGGCGCCCGGTATCTCGAAGAACGTCAGGATGCTTCCCGGGCTGCCCGTCCGGTCGCCGAAGTACAGGTGGTACATGTCGGGCGCGTCGAAGTTGACCGTGGTCTTCACCAGACGCAACCCGAGCGTCCCCGCGTAGAAGTCCACGTTCCGCTGCGCGTCGGCCGTGATCGCCGTGACGTGGTGAATGCCGTCGAGCCGCATCGCCGTCCTCCGTCATTCCGGATGGTACGATCAGTACGTGAGCACGCAAAAAGATACGTGACTGGGCAATCACAGGTCAAGACGGACCCGGTGGCCGTCTGGCGTGGCGTGGCCCGGGTCCACGCGCGCCTGGCAGGTGTGCTCGACGAGGCCCTCCAAGGGGGGCTGGGTCTCTCCCTGACCGACACCGAGGCGCTCGAGGCGATCGGCGGCGGGCGTGACGGACGGGCACGGATCTCCGCCCTCGGGCCGCCGCTCGGGCTGACCCCGAGCGGTGCGAGTCGCTGCGTGGATCGCCTCGAGCGCGCGGGACTCGTCATTCGCGAGGCGTGTCCGGAGGACGGCCGCGGCTGGTTCGCTGCGATCACGGACACCGGCCGCGATCGTCTCCGCGCGGCGCTCGCGATCCGCGCCAGCGCGCTCGCCGGCCCGGTCGGAGCGATCCTCTCCGACGACGAGGCCGCGTGCGCCGCGCGATGGGCGGCCGCGCCGGACGCGTCGGAGCGGGCCGGAACCCCGGGGGGCGGCTGAGCGCGTGGAGACCTGGGACGCCATCCGCGCACGTCGCGACGTGCGTGCGCACACCGACCGCGCGATCCCCGAGGGCGACCTCGACCGGATCCTCGAGGCGGGACGACGGACCCCCTCGTCACGCAACCTGCAGCGCTGGGACTTCGTCGTGGTCCGTGGCCGCGCGCGCCTCGGGGCCCTCGCTCGGGTGTGGCACGGCGCCCGGCACGTCGCGACGTCGGACGTGACGGTGGCGCTCGTGGCTCCCGTCGCCGACGACCGGCGCACGCGCGAGTCGATCCAGTACGACCTCGGCCAGGTCACCATGAGCATGATGCTGGCCGCCGCCGACCGGGGGATCGGGAGCGCGCACTCGGCCGTCGGCGACGACGATCTCGCCCGCGAGTTGCTCGGCCTGCCGCCGGATCGCGTCTGCGCCTGGCTGCTCTCGTTCGGCTACCCCGCCGACCGGCCGCTCAGGCCCCTCGAGCGCCCCGTGCGCCGCGACATCGCCGACGTCGTGCACCGGGACCGCTGGCGGGGCTGATCACGCCGCGGCGGCGGGGCCCGACGCGCGCCTGATGTCCGCCCGCTCGCGCTGTTCCCAGGCGTTGACGCGGCGAAGGCCCTGGGTCGTGACCGCCCATCCGCCCTCGTCGCGCACGACGAACGGCGGCGTGGCGCCGGCCAGCTCGTCGAGGGCGCCGGGTGCGAGGGCGTAGAGCGTCACGCGGAGCGCCACCTGATCGTCGGACAGCCATCCGCCGGCGCGCACGAGGTCGTGCAAGAGCGCGGCGTAGCGCCGGGCGCTCAGATTCTCCGGGCCGAGTTGGGGCATGCCGTACAGGTGTCGGCCGCCGGCGCCACGACCTGAGACCCGATCAGGCGGCGCGCGGCTTGCGCAGCAGGTCGTCGACCCCGACCAGCTCGAGGCCCCGGCTTCGCGCCCCGTCGCAGATGGCCGTCATCGCCGCGGCGGACGTCGTGGCGCCGCCCGGGGCCGGCGGCCCGATCGCGATCACCGCACCCGGCTCCATGCCGCCGACCGCTCGATGCGCGATCGCCGCGGCGCCGTCGTGTGCCGTCGGCCAGGCCGCGCGCGACCACGAGACCATGCGGTATCCGGCATGGCGCGCGCCCACCCAGGTGCCGAGTCCCCGGATGCCGTCGGGGGCCATGAAGAGCCGGAGCAGCACGTCGTCCCCGAGCGCCTCGGCAACGATCTCCTCCGTCGCGCGCAGATCGCGGGCGACGCCGGCCGGTCCCCGGAGCGCGATCGGCCGCGTCACCAGACCGGCGCTCGCCAGATCGTGCCCGTCGTCGCGGATGCGCCTGACCATGTCGGGCCGGCTCCGGGCGCGCTCGCCCGCGATGAAGAACGTGGCCCGCGCACCCGCCCGGGCGAGCGCGTCGAGCACCGCGGGGGTGTCGGGGCCGGGCGCCACGGCGATCGCGAGCGCCGTCGCCGCGCGCTCCCGGCGGCCCCGCGACGCGACCGACCCGAGCAGCGGGTTGCTCGGCCGCACGGTGGCCCATGCCACGCCCAGGCCGCCGATCGCGACCAGGGCGCCGAGGCGCCGATGCCGTATGGAAAGGCCGGCCGCCGCCCCGGACGCCAGGGCACCGGCCGCGATCGCGCGGCGGACTCCCTGGGGTCGTGCGGCCGGGTTCGTGATCACGCGCCAACGGTACCGCGCCGCTTCGGCGGCGCGCGCGCGAGTCCTGGGGCGCCTCGATTGGCACTTGAGGGGTGAGAGTGCCAGGGGTGTTGCGCCGCCCGCTATGATCCATGCGCACGCGAACACCGTCCGGAGGTTGGGCCCTCTTGCCGATCTACGAGTACCGGTGCCCGGACTGTGAGCACGAGTTCGAGGCGCTCCAGCGGATGTCCGACGATCCGGTTGGCGCCTGCCCGAGTTGCGGGTCGACGGCCGTCGCGCGAGTTCTCTCGGCTCCCGCCATCCACTTCAAGGGCAGCGGCTTCTACAACACCGACTACGGGACCAAGAAGCGCGCGGCCGAGAAGGCGTCGTCCAACGGCGACGGTGGCTCGACCAAGGGCACCGGGAGCGGCACGGCGGGCGGGTCCTCCGACTCCGGCTCGACGTCCACGTCCTCCGGTTCGTCAGATTCGGGTTCCGGCTCGTCGAAGTCGGTCGGGCTCGACAAGGTCTGATCCGTCGTCCCCGCCGGGGGCGGCCCGCCCGGTCAGGTCTCGCCCATGAACTGGGCGATCTCCCGCTCGTTTGCGTCCGGGTTGCCGATCACGAAGGCCTGGCCGCCGATGAGCTGCGGCGACCCGCTCAGCAGGATCCGGTCGTCGGGGTTCGCGTCCAGGCGCGCCTGGAGCCAGGCGAACTTCATCATGTCGATGGTGCCGATGTCGGTGTTGAGGGCGTCGACCACCGCCGCGCCGCGCCATGGGGCGAACGGCAGGCTCGCCGGCGCGATGACGCGGTCCTTGAGGGACGACACGAGGGCCTGCTGGCGGGCCTGCCGCGCGAAGTCGTCGTCGCACTTGCGGACTCGCGCGAACGCCAGCGCCTGGTCTCCGTCGAGCTCGACGTCGCCCTTGCGGAACGTCACCGTCTGGCCGCCCTCGTAGTAGCAGTCGATCAGCTCGGTGGGGTTGTCGACGGTGACGCCGCCGAGCTCGTCGACGAGCCGCCCGAAGCCGTTGAACTTCACCACGATCACATGGTTGACCGGCACGCCGGTGACCCGCTTGACCGCGTTGATCATCCCCTGCTGGCCGAGGAAGAAGAACGCCGAGTTGATCTTCTGCTCGCCCTGGCCCGGCACATCGACGCGGAAGTCCCGGGGGATCGAGAGGTATCTGATCTCACCGGCGTCGGGGTCGGTGCGCATCAGCAGGATCGTGTCGGCACGGCTGCGCGTCTCACCCCGCCGGGCGTCGGCGCCGATGATGAGCGTGTTGGTCGGCGTGCCGAGCATCCCGCCCGCGGGCGCGTCGAGAGAGGCGTGGGCGCCGGGTGTGATCCGGTCGTTGGCCTCACCGACGGCCCGGTTGAGCACCAGCATGCCCGCCGCCGCCCACACGACGAACAGGGCTGCGAGCACGACGCCGATCCGGAGCGCCCAGCGCCCGGCCCCGGCCTTGCGCCGGCCTGAGCGGCCCGACGTGCGGGCCGGCGCCGCCTTGGGGGCGGGCCTCGGTGCCGTCGCGCGCGCGCGACCGTTCGGTGTGCCCGTGCGGTTGAGCGCCCGGAGCGCGTCCAGGTCGCCGTTCGCCCCCCGGGCCCGGAAGCGCCGATAGGGTTTGGTGGATCGGGCCACGAAGCGCGATGGTACCGGCGGGCTCGGAGATCGCGGCGATCGGGGTCGTGTGGGACCGGTGAGTGGATCCGGACGCCTGAGCGTCATCGCCACGCCGATCGGCAACCTGGGGGACCTTTCCGAGCGGGCGATCGCCACGCTCCGCGCGGCCGACGTGGTCGCGTGCGAGGACACCCGCCGCACGGGACAGCTCATGCGCCACCTCGGCGCGACGGCGAAGCTGATCTCGATCCACCAGCACCAAGAGGCCCGTCGCGCCGAGGTGGTGCGCGACCTGGTCGGCGCCGGGAAGTCGGTCGCGCTCGTCAGCGACGCCGGCGCGCCCGCGGTGAGCGACCCCGGGGCGCGCGTGGTCGCCGCCGTGCTCGCGGCGGGGCTCCCGGTCGAGGTGATCCCCGGGCCGAGCGCGGTCACGGCCGCCCTCGCGGTCTCGGGACTCCCGGCCGATCGGTTCGCGTTCGTCGGCTTCCTGCCCCGCAAGCCCGCTGAGCGCGCGGCGCTTTGGGACCGCGTCGATGCGCTGGGCTGGACCGTCGTCGCGCTCGAGAGCCCGGTCCGGGCGCCGGTGGCTCTCGCGGAGCTCGCGGAACGCGACCCGACTCGCACGGTCGTCGTCTGCCGCGAGCTGACCAAGCTGCACGAGGAGGTCGTGCGGGGGGCCGCGATCGACGTCGCGGCGCGCGTCGGTCAGGCGCCGAGGGGCGAGGTGACGCTCGTGGTCGGACCCCCGGCGGCCCGATCCGAAGGCCCGGGAGAGGAGGCGCTCGACGCGGCGATCGCCGCGATGCTCGAGGCGGGCCTGGCACCGCGTGCGGCTGCCGAGCTCGCGGCGCGCCTCGGCATCGCCCGCAAGAACGCCGCCTATCGGGCCGCGCTCGCGTCGGCCGGCGAGGCGCCCTCGGGCGGGTGAGCACCCGGAGGTCGGACGAGGGCAGCGAGCCGCGCCGCGACGTGGGCGTCGCGAAGGGGCGTGCCCTCGCAGCCGGTCGCGCACGCACGGATCGCGGCCCAGTCGCCCAGGACGATCGCCCGGGTGAGATGCTCCTCGGGCGGCGCGACCCAGATCGTTCGATCCCCGACGCGCACCCGGCGCGACTCCGCCAACTGGGCGTCCCAATCGGGCGTGAGAACCCCGCCCGGCCCCTCAACCCGAAGGCTCGACGTGAGGTCGAGCTCAGTTCCGTTGAGCAGGCCTCGGGCGCGGAGCCCGTCCCGTCCGCCGCCCGAGTCGCGCCGAAGGGGCAGGCCGAGCGCCGCGGCGGCCCGGGCGGCGTCGGGCTCGTCGACCTCGAGGTCGACGTCACCGGGGCGTCGGTCGCACCCGAGGAGCGCCCGCCCGGTGCCGCCCGTGACCAGGAAGCGGGTGCCCACCCGCTCCAGCCGCGAGGCCACCGCGATCAGGGTCGCGTGCGTGCGCGGGGGCAGGGTCACGGGTCGAGCGGGTTCCGCCCGATACGATCCGGCCGATGAGCGACGGTCGGTACTACCTCACCACCCCCATCTACTACGTCAACGCCGAGCCCCACATCGGGCACGCGTACACGACGATCATGGCGGACGTGCTGGCCCGGCATCACCGCCAGCGCGGCGAGGACGTGTTCTTCCTGACCGGGACCGACGAGCACGGGACCAAGGTCGAGCGCTCCGCGCTCGCGGCCGGCCGGACGCCGCGCGAGCACGCGGACCGCCTCTCGGCTCGGTTTCGCGCCATGGGCGAATCGCTCGGAGCGAGCAACGACTTCTTCATCCGCACGAGCGACGCCGAGCACGAGGCGGCGGTCCGCGACCTGATGGAGCGCCTCCGCGCGTCGGGTGACATCTACAAGGCCGCGTACGCGGGCTGGTACTGCAGCGCGTGCGAGGCCTTCTACCGCGAGGGCGAGCTGGTCGACGGGAATCGCTGCCCGATCCACGCGACGCCGGTCGAGTGGGTCGAGCAGGAGAACTGGTTCTTCCGGCTCTCGGCGTACCGGGACCGGCTGCTCGCGCGGCTCGACGGCGACCCCGACTGGGTGCGCCCACCGGCACGCGCCAACGAGGCCCGCCGCATGATCGAGGAGGTCGAGGACCTCTCGATCAGCCGCGCGCAGCTGGAGTGGGGTGTCGCCGTCCCGTGGGACCCCGAGCAGGTGGTCTACGTCTGGGTCGACGCGCTCTTCAACTACTACACGGCCCTCACCTACGCCCGTCCCGGCGAGGATCTGGTCGGCGCGCTCTGGCCGCCCGATCTGCAGCTCATGGCCAAGGACATCCTCAAGTTCCACGCGGTGATCTGGCCCGCCCTGCTGATGTCGGCGGGGCTCGAGTTGCCCCGGCGCCTGTTCGTGCACGGCTACGTGCTCAAGGGCGGCGAGAAGATGAGCAAGACCGTCGGCAACGTCGTCGACCCGTTCCCGTTCATCGAGCGCTACGGCGTGGACGCCCTCCGCTACTACCTTGTCCGGGAGGTCAGCTTCGGCGAGGACGGGGTCTTCAGCGCGGAGGGATTCGAGGCCCGCTACAACGGCGAGTTGGCCAACGAGCTCGGCAACCTGCTCAATCGCACCGTGAACATGGTCGGCCGCTACCGGGACGGGACGGTGCCCGCGGACCCGGGGACCGAGGAGGCGCTCGCGGCCGAGATCGCCGCGACGGTCGCGGCGGTGCGCGTCCGCGTCGACCGACTCGAGCTGACGCGGGCCGCGGAGGACGTCTGGGTGCTCGTCCGCCGGCTCAACCAGCTGGTGGAGCAGCGGGCGCCCTGGACGCTGGCCAAGGACCCGGCGCGCGCCACCGAGCTCGACGGGGCGCTGGTCGCGCTGACCGAGGGGCTGCGGGCCGCCGCGATCCTCCTCTGGCCGGTCATGCCCGGATCGAGCGAGCGGATCCTCGCGGCCCTCGGGCAGCCCGTGGACGAGGTGGCGCTGGCCCGCGCCGCGTGGGGCGCCGGGGTGGCGGAGGCGCGCGTCGAGCCCGCGGGGCCGCTGTTCCCGCGCATCGAGGAGTCCGCGGCCTGATCGACTCCCATACGCATCTCGACTCCTGCGACGGGCCGGTGGCCGACCTCGTCGCCGAGGCCGTCGCCGCCGGCGTCACCCGCATCGTGACGATCGGGACCGGACGCGAATCGAGTGAGCGCGCCCTCGTCCATGCGGAATCCCACCCCGAGGTGTTCGCGGCCGTCGGCGTGCACCCTCACGACGCGGACGCCTTCTCGGCCGCCGACCTCGAATGGATGCGCGCGTTCTCGGGCCATCCCAAGGTGGTGGCGATCGGCGAGTGCGGCCTCGACTACCACTACGACCGGGCCGACCGGCGAGCCCAGCGAGCGGCCTTCGTCGCGCAGGTCGGCCTGGCCCGGGAGGTCGGTCTGCCCGTCGTCGTGCACACACGCGACGCGCCGAAGGACACGTTCACGGTCCTCCGCGACGAGGCCGACGGCGTCGCCGTCGTGTTGCACTGCTTCAGCCTGCCCGAGCACGTCGGCGCGGTCATCGCCGGAGGGTGGATGACCAGCTTCGCCGGGCCGCTCACGTTCCCCAAGAACCAGGCCCTGCGCGAGGCGGCCGCGGCGCTTCCAGAGGATCGTCTGCTCGTCGAGACCGACGCCCCCTACCTGGCGCCGGTTCCGCGACGCGGCAAGCCGAACCGCCCCGCGTACGTCACCCACACGCTCGGGGCGCTTGCGGACGCCCGCGGCGCCGACGTCGATGAGATCGACCGGCTCACCACCGCCAACGCCGGCCGCGTCCTCGGCGTCTGACAGCCCGCGCCTCGGCGTGATGCGCCAGTTGGCGCGTCACGGCCTGCGCCCGGACACGTCGCTCGGCCAGCACTTCCTGCTGGACGAGAACCTGGTCGACGTGTCGGTCCGCGAGGCCGAGATCGGCCCGGACGACACGGTGCTCGAGATCGGTCCGGGCGTCGGCGTACTGACCGTCGCGCTTGCCCGCAAGGCTCGGACCGTCCACGCGGTGGAGGTCGATCGGCGCCTCGAGCCGGCTCTGACGGACGTGCTCGCCGACGCCGAGGGCGTCCACTTGATCTGGGCGGACGCGGTCCGCCTGGACGTCGAATCGCTCGATCCTCCGCCGACGCGGTTGGTCGCGAACCTTCCGTACTCGATCGCGACGCCCGTCGTCGTGGAGAGCACGTGGCGCCTGCCGTTCGTGCGGCGCTGGTCGGTCATGGTGCAGCGCGAGGTCGCCGACCGGTGGCTCGCGGCGCCGGGTGGGCGTGACTACGCGGCGCCCTCGGTGATGATCCAGCTGGCGACGCGCCCCGTCGCCCGCCGGGCGGTCCCGGCGACCGCCTTCGTGCCGCGACCGCGCGTCGAGTCCGCACTGGTCGTGCTCGAGCGGACCGGCCCGGGGGTCGACCCCGACGTGCGCCGACTGGTGCGCGCGGCCTTCTCGGGCCGGCGCAAGACCCTGGCCAACGCGCTCGCCGGCGCGGGGTACGAGAAGGCCGAGGTGACGGCTGCGCTCGGACGAATGGGGCTCGGCGCCGCCGCACGGCCCGAGGTGCTCGCGCCCGCCGAGTACGTCGCCCTCGCCGAGGAGCTCGGGTGAGCGACGTCGTCGAGCAGGCGCCCGCCAAGCTCAACCTCCGTCTGCTCGTCGGCCCGCTCCGACCCGACGGCTACCACGGGATCGAGTCGCTGATGGTCAGCCTGGAGGGGCTCTCGGACACGGTCCGCGTCGCCCGGTCGCCCGAGCGATCGGTCACGTGCCGAGGCCTCGACGAGGCGCTTCGGCCCGAGGAGAACCTGGCGTGGCGGGCGCTCGACGCGCTCGACGCGGAGATGGGGACCTCGCTCCCGCCGCTCGCCGTCGAGATCGACAAGCGCATCCCGGCGCGCGCCGGCCTCGGTGGTGGATCGAGCGACGCCGCGGCCACGCTGCGGGCGGCCGACCGACTCCTCGGCCTCGGCCTCGGCACCTCACGACTGGAGCGCGTTGCGGCCGGCGTCGGGTCCGACGTCGTGTTCCTCGTGGCGGGCGGGTGCAGGTGGGCCCGGGGCCGGGGCGAGGTGCTTCATCCCGCGTCCGTGCCCGCGTTCGATGCGGTGATCGTGGTGCCCGATCTCGGGCTCTCGACGCCGGCGGTCTACCGGGCCTTCGACCGGCTGCCCGCGCCGGTCCCCGACACCACCCCGGTGCCCGACGGTGCGGCGGCACTGCCGGGATGGGTTCGCAACGACCTCTGGCCCGCGGCGCTCGCCTGCGCGCCACAGGTCGCCCGGACGGCGCGCGACCTTCGCGCCGCCGGCGCCACGGCGACGCTTCTGTGCGGCAGCGGCGCGGGTGTCGCGGGCCTGTTCGCGGACCGCGCAGCGGCCGAGCGCGCCGCGGCCGGTCCGTTGCGGGCGGCGGGCCGTTGCGTCGCGCGCGTCTCGGGCGGCGCGCCCTGAGCGATGCCGAGGTCGTGCGGGGGCTGGTGGCGATGAACTCGAGGACGTCGGTCGAGACGCATCGCGTCGTGTGGCCGCCGAGGCGGCGACGCTCGAGGCCTGGTTGGGCGGGACGGTCACGGTCCCGCGGTTTCGAACGCCGCTGGAGCGCGAGCTCGCCGCCTGCGCGGAGCCGCGATCCGTGCGGTCGGCGCCCGCGGGTGTCCCCCGCGAGGGCTCACGTCCTGGGCGGCCGGAGGGCCGCCGGCAGGCGGCCCCGCCGCGCCTCGGCCCGGAACGCCGCGAGGCTCGGCTTCGCCTTGCCGCCACGGCGGATCAGCCCGGCCGGCCAGAAGCGGTTGTCCTGGAGGTTGAACCACACGACGACGGGGATCCGACCCGAACGGACGACGGGGGTCCGGAAGATCTGTCGCAGATACGCGGCCTGGCGTCGTGGCGAGACCCGGCTCGTCCGGTACGGCGTGCGCGCGGTCGTGTACCCGGCCTCGGTCACGTAGAGCTTCATTCCGCGACGCCGGGGGACCCGGTCGAGCTCGCGCAGGATGCGCCCGAGCGTGCTCCAGGCCGGGACCGCCCGCGTGTCCCGAAGGGGTGCGGCGGCGGGGTAGACGTGCTGGGAGTAGGCGTCGAACCTGGCCGAGCTCCGCGCGAGCGCCCGAACCCACGGGATCGCCCCCGTCCCGGTACGACTCGTCGAGCCGCGCGGCCCGGCCACGCCCGCGATCACGACGGCGTCGCGATTGGCCCGCTTGATCAGCGGGTAGCTCAGGCGCGTCATGGTGACGTACCGGCGGAGCGCGAAGCGCGACCCCTTCCAGACCTGCGGGCGGAGGAAGCCGTTCAGGTTCGGCTCGTTCCAGATCTCCCAGTGGCGCACCTCGGGCAGCCGCGCCGGCCGGCGTCCTCCGATCGCCACCGGCCGGAAGCGTCCCGAGTAGCGCGTCGCGGCCGCCTTCATGAACCGGGCGAAATGGGCCGCGTGGGGCGCGCGCGAGTTGACGCCGCTGTCGGCGGCGGTCCGCCGCCCGCCGCTCGCCCAGGCCGGCGCGCCGTAGACGGTCACGATCGGTGTGATGCGGCGCGCCGCGAACCCTCGGACGATCGCATCGGCCCGGCGCCAGTCGTATGCCGGATCCGAGGGCGACGTCGCGCGCCGAGGCCTGCTCGGGGCCACCGACTGCCAGAGGAGGTCGACCCGGGCGACCCGCGCCCGCGTTCGCCTGATGAGGGACAGGCGGTCATTGACCTCATCGACCGGGACGACGCCCAGATGATCGTCCTGGACGCCCGCGACCGCGCGCGCGGCGGACGCCTGGCCGGGGACGAGGGCGAGGTGCGCGATGGCGGCGACGGCGAGCGCACTCCGAGTGGCGGACGAGGGCATGGGCACCTCCCGATCGTTGTCGCGGAGGGTCCTCCCACAGGACCCGGCGACCTCGAACGACGACTGTGGCCCCTTCCACCGGCCCGCCCGGGACGCCGCGGGCGGTGTTCGTCCGGAACCGGGGCCCTTCGCCGATGTCCTGGAGCGTGAGAGACCTCCGCCCCGTGTCCGCCCGCCGCCTGACATCGCTGCTCGCGGCCACCGCGGTCCTGGCGCCGGCGTCTGGGCTCGCCGATCGGGCAGACGCCCGGATGACGATCCTCTACGACGAGCCGGGCATCCACGACCTGCTCGTGCAGCCCGGACCAGACGGCGAGCCGGGCCTCGGCGTCGCCGATCGCGCGTTCCAGCAGCAGCCCACGTTCCGGGTCCTCCCGGCGTCCCAGCAGGCCTGGAAGGTGTCGGGTGCCAGGGGCTCCAGGGCCACGCCCACCCTGATCGGGCGCGGGCCCGACGGCATGGCCAAGCTGCTCCGCGATCGCGTTCGCCGCTCCGGCGCCAAGATGGTGTTCCTCGACGAGCTCGCCTCCCGCTTTCGCGGCCGCGAGGGGGACGACCTCGGAGCCGCGATGCGCATCCTCGAGCAGGAGCAGTCGCCGGTCGGCGGACCCACCTCCCGACGCGTCCATGTCTACGTCCTGTCGCCCGCGGTGCTGATGGCGCAGCCGCAGGCATGGTCGGGGTCGTGGGATGCGCTCGTGCGCGCGGGCGGGGTCTGGCTGGAGGCGTATCACCGCGGGCAGCCCTGGGCGCCGGAGCAATGGCTGGCCTGGCCCGGGGCCTTCGCGCGCGAGTTCGTCGCCCGCGGCGGGGACCCCACGCGGCTGCATCTGCTCATGACCGGGGACACCCCCGCCCAGCAGCGCGAGCAGTGGGCCTGGGCGCGCACCGGCGCCGCGTGCCCGATCCTGGCCAATGGGCCCGGCGCGTATCGCGTCGATCGCGCCGCGCCGTACTTCGTGCAGGAGTTCCGTCGGACGTTCGGCACCGCCCCGGCGCCGCAGGACGGGCCTTCGTCCGTGACGTGTACGCCCTCGCCGGTGCTCTCCGAGGAGGACACGCGTCGCCTGTCGGTTCCGCTCTCGACCGACCGCGTCGGGTACGTCCTGGGCCAGGGCGCGCTCGGGTCACCTCGCGTCTACGCCGGGATCGAGCAGCGGGTCCCCATCCGCCTGGGTGCGGACCCGCTGGGGCTCGCGGCGGCGCTCGGGCGCGATCCCCGTGCGTTCTGGGGTGCCGCCAAGGCGCGCGTCCGGGCGCAAGGGGAGGGCTGGCGTACGAGCGCCCCGGTCCGTGCCGACGGCACCGCCCGGCTCACGGTGCTTCCGCGCAAGATGGGCCCCGTCCAGCTCAGCCTGATCGTCCCCGCCCGGGAGATCCGGCGCTCCCTCGGCGCGCCGAGGGACCTCGTGACCTCGTTCCTCCCGGACGCACCCGAGCTCGGCGGGGTCTACCGGCGCATGATCAGGAGTCCGCGCTCGTGGTCCATGAACGTCCCGCTCGGATTGTCGGGGCGCACGCCGGCCGAGCCCGATCTCTACGCCTATCGTGCCCCCGGCGCCGACGAGATCGTCGATCTCAAGGCCACGATGGCCGGTCCGCGTGAGACGCGCCGGCTCGGGAAGGCCGCGGGCAGGTGGCGCCTCGTCCTCGTGCAGGCGCGTACCGGGGAAGGGGTCCCGGTGCCGGCGGCGACCCTCCTCGTGCGGCGCACCGACGGCAACCGCAGGGTTGTGCGGACCGACGTGCGGGGCCGCGCGCGCGTGCTCGTGCCGTGGCGCCGCGGGCGCGTCCAGGCGGACGTTCGGGGCGTGACGGGCGCGCCGCGGGCGAAGGTGCTCCTGTCGGGCCCCGCTCGGCGCTGACCGAACCGCCGAATCCGGCCGCCGCGCCCACGGTTGGCGCGAACCTGAAACGGATCGCTCACGCGCGGGCGGACCGTCCGCGAATCCCGCGCTACCGTGGTGTCGGGAGGCCGAAGTGCGCATCACGCCACGTGTTCGCCAGATCATCTCGAGCATCGGTCGCGGTGATCGCTCGGCCGGGCGTGCCCCCGGCGGACCGGAGTCGGCCGGGACGCCCGCCGGGTCGGGGCCGCCCGGTGGCGAGTCGCATGCCCCAGGCCGCGGCGCCGGCATGGGCGACCGGCTCCACAACGCCGCCCGGGCCGTCGTGGGCGTCGTCACCGTCGCGGGTGCGGTCGGCCTGACCGCGATGCTCGTCGTCGCCTTCGGTCTTCGGAGTGACCCCAACCCCACGGGGGCGCCGGAGGACGACGTGGCGGAGGGCGTGCGCCCGCGGGGTTCGCCGACGGTCACCACACTCGACCTGAGCCGGTCGCCGGCCGGCGTGACGATCACCCTGCTGCGCGTCGAGCGTCTCGGACGTGGCGGCCGCGTCTACCTGAAGGCCCGCAATCGCGCGGCCGGGCGGATCGCGATCCCGGACTCGGATATCCGCCTGAGCCAGCGCTACGGGCGCGCCCTCCCGGCCCCGGACCCGTTCGTCGGCAGACTGCCGAGCTTCGGGCCGTTCCTGGCCCCCGGCGAGACGGCGACGAGCGTCCGATACTTCCCCCGGCTACGCCGCGGTGGCGCGGTGGTCGAGGTGCAGTGGTTCAGCAACGACACCGACCTGGACCCCGAACCGGTGAGCTTCTCCTTCGAGGTGACCTGACGTGAGCGCGCGCACAGGACGCGCTCCGCGGCGAGCGGAGCGGGTTCGAGACCACGGGGCCGAGACGACGCGGCCCCGGGACGCGGAGCAGGCCCCGTCGATGCCCGCACCACCCCCGCGTCCGGTGGGCCGTCCTTCGTGAGCCGCCCCGGAGGGGTCGGCGGCTGAAGGGTGGAGTCGCCGCCGGGGACGATCGTCGCCCGGACCGGCGACGGCCGGTCCGCCACGGTCCGTCCCCCGGCGATGAGGGCACCCGGTCGACGGGGCAAGGGGCGATGCCAATCCGAGGCGAAGGGGTGCGGCGCATCGCGCCGAGCCCTGCGCCGAGGATCCGCAGCAACTGGGACTGAGCGCGCCGTTTCTCGCATGTGACCGGGCAGGCCCGAAGAGCCCCGCCAGTCTCGGCGCGATCGAGGACTCGCCAGTCCGCCCCGCCCCAATGGCGCCGGGACCGAACGATTCACCACCACGCGCTCAGCGAACGACACGCCCATGGACGTGCCGGCCCGGGAACCGTCGTGCGGCCGACACCGGACCCTGGGCGGCCCTTCGCCCCGCCCAAATGACCACGGGGCGTGACCACTGCCGAGGGTCCGGAACGAAGGGGATCGGTCGCGCCGCCGCTCGATCGCCGACGACGCGCTGCACGACCCCGCCAGCCCTCGGCGCGAACGATGACTCGCACGACGGCAACACGACCCCAAACCACGGTGCGCCCCGGCCCCAGCGGCCAGGCGGAGGATGCACTCCACGTCAGTGGAGCGGGATCACCGACCGTCCGCGAGGCGAACGAGGCGGCGCGATGCCCTTCGATTCGCCGGGCGGAGGAGCGCGGGACGACCGACGGCCGGACGGTGCTCGCCGGGCGACCGCCTGCCACCGGCGGCCGGCGCCGTGCACGGGCGCAGCCGGGTCGCCGCATCCACCAGGGCGTCGGAGGACGGAACGATCCGGCCGAAGCGCCCCGAGCGGGGAGCCGCAACCCCCGCGGACTCCCCACCCGCCCCGTGCGGGGGCGGGTGGGGACCGTCACCGGCGCCTCAGGCCACCGGGGGTGCGCCCTCCAGGTCGGCGGGGATCTCGGGCTCGAACTCGATCTCCTCCTCGCCTGCGCGGCGCATGCGCTTGGCGACGACCACGCCGGCGGCGGCGGCCAGGACCGCACCGACGAGCAGGAGCAGGCGCCCACGACGCTTGCGCTTCTTCGCGGCCTGAACGCCGACCCGCTCGAGGGCATCGTCGACCTCCTGAAGCGCGGTGCCGAGTCCGCGCTGGATGCCCTCGTCGGTCGCCAGCAGGTGAAGCGCATCGCGAGGGTTCTCGCTGCGTAGCTGATTCAAGGCGCCGCGGCCGGCCGCCGCCGCCCGGCCCAGCCCGAGCTGGAACTCCGGGTCACGGATCGCCGCGATCACGTATGGACGGCTGGCCAGCGCGCCGCCGATGGTCCGTGGTGCCGCGCTCGCACCCTTCCTGATCCACGCCATCGCAACCTCCGCTCCGCCGTTCGTTTCGCGCGCGCGCCGAGTGGCGCGACGCCCCTTGTCGGTCGCGGCCTGACCCGCCTTCGTCACCTGCCGGCGCAGGATCTTCCGCGCAAGCATGTAGACGAGGTAGCCGATCACGGCTCGGTGGCCCCTGACCTTGCTCATCGTAGTGCCCCTTCCGGAGTTCGTACGCGCCCGTGGGCGCGACGCCGGCGCGCCCGTGGCGCAACGCTGCGTCGCGCGTGTGAGATGCGGCGCGTCAGCCCTTGGCGGCCGCGTAGCGCTCGGCTACCGCGTCCCAGTTGACGACGTTCCACCACGCGCTCAGGTAGTCGGGGCGACGGTTCTGGTACTTGAGGTAGTAGGCGTGCTCCCAGACGTCGATGCCGAGCAGGGGCACCTGGCCCGCCGAGACCGGGCTGTCCTGGTTGGCCGTCGCCGTCACGGCCAGGCCCGAGCCGTCCCACACGAGCCAGGTCCAGCCGGATCCGAACTGGTTCGCGCCGCCGGCGTTGACCTTCTCCTTGAGGGCGTCGAGTCCGCCGAAGGTCGAGTCGATCGCCGCGGCCAGTTCGCCGGAGGGCGCGCCGCCGCCGCCCGGGCCCATGATCTGCCAGAACAGCGTGTGGTTCGCGTGGCCGCCCGCGTTGTTGCGCACGGCGGTGCGGATGTCCGCGGGCAGCGAGTCGAGGGCGCGGAGCACGTCGTCGACGTCCGCGTCGGCCCATTCGGTGCCGGCGAGCGCGGCGTTGGCCTTGTCGACGTAGGCCTGATGGTGCTTGTCGTGGTGGACCCGCATCGTCTGCTCGTCGATGTGCGGCTCCAGCGCGGCATAGTCGTACGGAAGGGGGGGAAGCTCGAAGGCCACGGTCGGACTCCTCATCTGGTTTCGGGGCGGGCGGCGTGCGCCGACCGGACGTCGGCGACCTGCCTGATGGTACCCACCCCACCGCCGGGCCACTCCCGGGCGGAGGGCGGGTGGGGACGAGGGCGTACAATCCGCGGCGTGCGCGACGAAACGCTGATCATCATCGATGCGGGTCCGGACGGGCGGCCGCGCAAGCGCTCCCCGCTGGAGGGGCGGCGCCTGGCCGCCATCGGGCTCCTGGCCCTCGCCGAGGTGATCGCGCTGGCGGTCTGGCGACCCGGTGTCTTCGTCGGCAGCCTGCTGGCGGTGTCCGTGCTCGCGCTCGCCGTGGCGGGCGTCGTGCGCACGCGCCCGGGCCTCGTTCGCGACGTCCTGCTCGTCGTCGCAGGTGCCCAGGCGGTGATCGTCGTCGTCCCGGCGTTGCTCGCCGCGTCTCTCCTGCTCGCGATCGTGGTCGCGGCCCTGCTCGTGGTCGTCGTCATCGCCGCCCTCGTCATGCCGCGGGCCGGCCGTGGCTGACGACCCGGAGCGGCGTCGGCGGTCCGGCCGGAGGTGCTCGTCGCGGGGTCGTCCCGAACCGACATATCCTGAGATCACGACTTGAATTGTCACAGGGGGGCGAGCGCGTGGGTGGAGGGGACATCGAGGGCGAGGTCTCGGCGACGCTGTCAGCCGTGACCGGCGCACGCGGGAATCCGGTCGCGGCGGGGATCGACCTGCGCGACCCCACGCTCTACATCAACCGCGAGCTCAGCTGGCTCGAGTTCAACGCGCGCGTCCTCGCGCTGGCCGAGAATCCGGGCATCCCCCTCCTCGAGCGCTGCAAGTTCCTCGCGATCTTCTCGAGCAACCTGGACGAGTTCTTCATGGTTCGGATCGCGGTCCAGCAGGAGGCCGTCGAGGCCGGGCGCCCGCCGTCGACGTGGGACCGCATGCCGCGCGAGGGGGTCCTCGCCGCCGCCGCGGCGCGCGTCCGTGCGCTCGTCGCCCGTCAGGGCGCCATCTGGCACGAGCAGATCCTCCCCGAGTTGGCCGCGAACGACATCCATGTCGTCGCATACCAGGATCTCGACGGCGCCGAGCGCCGCGACGCCGACGATCGTTTCGACCGCCTGGTGTACCCGGCGCTGACCCCGCTCGCCGTCGGGCCCGCGCAGCCGTTCCCCTACATCTCGGGTCTCTCCTTGAACCTGGGCATGATGGTCAACGATCCGGTCGAGGGCGAGGCGCGCTTTGCCCGCCTCAAGGTGCCGCCGCGGCTGCCTCGCCTGATGCCCGCCGGATCCCGGCTCGTCCCGCTGGAGGAGATCATCCAGGTCCACGTGGAGCGCCTGTTCGCGGGCATGGACGTGGCCGAGTCGGTCCAGTTCCGCCTGACGCGCGACGCGGACTTCGAGATCTCCGACGAGGCCGAGGACCTGCTCGGTGAGCTCAAGGACAAGCTGCGGGACCGCCGCTTCGGCCACGTCGTGCGGCTGGAGGTCGACGAGGCCGCCTCCGATCCCGCGGTCGCGATGCTCGCCACCCAGCTCGAGGTCGACGCGCGGGACGTCTACCGGGTGCGCCGACCGCTGGACCTCACGTGCCTCTGGGCGCTCGCGACGCTCGATCGCCCGACCCTCCGGGACGAGCCGTGGTCGCCCCGGACCCAGCCGCGCCTGCAGCCAGAGCAGGGCCGCAGCGTCGACATGTTCGCCGCGATGCGTGCCGGTGACCTTCTGGTCTTCCATCCGTACGACGACTTCCTCACGAGCGTCCTGCGGTTCGTCGAGCAGGCGGTCGAGGATCCGGACGTCCTGGCGATCAAGCACACGATGTATCGCACCAGCGGCGACTCCCCGATCGTGCGCGCCCTCATCAAGGCCGCCGAGCAGGGCAAGCAGGCGGTCTGCCTCGTCGAGATCAAGGCCAGGTTCGACGAGGAGGCGAACATCCGCTGGGGCCGCACCATGGAGGAGGCCGGCGTCCACGTCGTGTACGGCCAGCCCGGGCTCAAGACGCACAGCAAGCTGGCGCTGGTCGTCCGCAGGGAAGGGGACGAGGTCCGGCGCTACACGCACATCGGGACGGGGAACTACAACTCGTCGACGGCGAAGCTCTACACGGACCTCGGTCTGTTCACGTGCCGCGAGGACATCGCCGAGGACGCCGCGGACCTCTTCAACCATCTGACCGGCTTCTCCCGCACGCCGAGCTTTCGCAAGCTGCTGGTCGCGCCGAACCACCTCCGCGACGGTCTGCTGGCCGACGTGGAGCGCGTGATCGACCACCACCGCGACGGGATTCCCGGGCGCATCCAGATCAAGTGCAACGCGATCGTGGACGGTCCGATGATCGAGGCGCTCTTCCGCGCCTCGCAGGCGGGGGTGCCGGTCGAGATCGTGTCGAGGGGTATCGCCGGCCTGCGCCCGGGTATCGAGGGCGTGAGCGAGAACATCCGCCTCATCTCGATTGTCGGGCGCTTCCTGGAGCACGCGCGCATCTACGCATTCCACAGCGGCGACGAGTCCCGCTACCTGATGGGCTCGGCCGACCTCATGCCGCGCAACCTCGACCACCGGGTCGAGGTCGTCACCCCGGTCGACGACCCGCGCATCCAGCGCGAGCTGCAGTGGGTGCTCGACGTCGAGTTGGCCGACACCGCCCTCGCGTGGCAGCTCGAGCCGAGCGGCGAGTGGCATCGCGTGCTGCCGCCCGACGGCACCCCCCCGCTCGACAGTCAGGCGGCGCTGATGGAGCGTGCCGCCCGCAGGGCCGCGTCTGACCGTGGCGCCGCCCCCGGTGCGGTATCGTGACCCCGTGACCACGACGGAGCAGGGGCCCGGCTGGACCCCGCCCCCAAAGCCCAGCTTCAATTCGCCGGCCGCGGATCTCAATCAGCTCCGCAACGAGGCGAAGCGGATCGCCGAGACCGCGCCGGGCCAGGCCGTCCACGCGGCGGTCCTCGAGCGCGCGCGAATGTTGAGCCGCGCGATCGAGCACGACCTCGGGCTCCCGAACGATCCGAACGGGCTGAGCTACGCCGACCTCGCGGTGCTGCTCTCGCAGTCCAAGTAGGACCGCGCCGCGACCGTCAACCGGGGTCCGGCGACCCCAGGAAACGGCGGGCGATGATGCCGTAGTCGGCGTCGTCCGGCAGCCCGCGCACGAGGCCGGCCGTCACGTCCCCGATCGGGAGCGGACCGCCGGCGAGGCCCTGTGCGTGGCCGAGGTCCTTGCGCAGGTCCCTGATCCGGAACCCCGGCCGGTGGTCGCCTGCGAGGACCCGAGGGAACAGGTGCTCGAGCTGCCAGGAGCTCCCGGTCGCGCCGAGCACGACCCGGCGCGCGAGCTGCGGGTCGACGCCGGCCTCCTGTGCGAGCCCGAGCGCCTCCCCGGTCGCGGCGGTGATGCTCGCCACGAGCAGGTTGTTCACGAGCTTCACGACCAGGCCGCTCCCGATCGGGCCGCAGTGCGTGCGCCGGTCGGGGTCGCCGAGCACGTCGAGGATCGGCGCCGCGGCGGCCAGGGCGGCGGCGTCCCCGCCGACCATGATCGCGAGCGTGCCGGCTTCGGCGCCGGGTGGTCCGCCGCTGACCGGGCAGTCCAGATACGCGACCCCGCGCTCGGCGCAGCGCGCCCCGAGCGATCGCGCCGTGTCGGGCGCGATCGTGCTCATCTCGATGACGAGCGGCGGCGGTCGTATCGCGGTGAGGGCCGCGTCGACCACCTGCACGACGTCGGCCGAGTCGGTCACGATCGCGCAGAGGGCGTCGGCGCCGTCGGCGGCCTCGGCCACGGAAGCCGCGCGCCCCCCCGGCAGCCCGTCCGCGCCGTCGGGGCGCCGCGCGTACACGACGACGTCGTGACCGGCGTCCGCGAGGCGACGCACCATCGGCCCGCCCATCAGGCCCGTTCCGACGAATGCGATGCGCATGGCCTATTCATACTCCGGCGCGCGGGCGCGCGCCGGGACCCTCACGTCTGGCAGGTCGGGCACCAGTAGGTCGTCCGGTTCGCGTCCCCCTGGCCTCGCGCGCGGATCACCGCACCGCACCTTCGGCAGGGCCTGCCCGCGCGGCCGTAGACCCACTTGCCGCGTGTCGGAATGCCCGGCGGCATGCCCGGCCGCCGATAGGTGCCGATCCGGCCGTCCTGGCGCACGCCCTCCGCCAGCAGCCGGGCGCCGATCCCCCCGAGGCGCCCGCGCTCGTCCGCCGACAGCGTCCCGACGGCCCTCCACGGATCGATTCCGGCCAGGAAGCAGGTCTCGCTCTTGTAGACGTTGCCGATCCCCGCCACCAGGCGCTGGTCCATGAGGGCGTCGCCGACCTGTCGGGCCGGATCGGCCCGCGCCAGGCCGCCCTCGGCGGAGCGGACCGGATCGAGCTCGTGGTCCAGGAGATCGGGCCCGACCGCGGCGAGTGCCGGGGGGAGCGGATCGCCCGGCTCGAGCAGGCGCAGCCGTGGGCAGCGGTAGAGGACGGCCTGGTGGTCGCGGGTCGCCAGCACCAGGTCCGGCCGCCCCCAGGGCGCCTCGGCCGCGGGGAGCACGCGCCAGACCCCCCGCATCATCAGATGGCTGACGAGGGTCCGACCGGACGCGAACCGAAGGAGGTGATGCTTGCCGCGCGCCTGGGCCGCCGCCGCCGTGTCTCCCGCCAGCCGCTCGGGGAGCCTGTGCGGGGCGAGCTGCGCGGCGGGGGCGTCGACCCGCACGAGCGGCCGCCCCACGATGGTGCGCGTGAGATCGCGCGCGTTGCGATGGCTGATCTGGCCCTCGGGCACGTCAGGCCGCCCGCAACAGCATGCCGCGCAGGTCGTCGCGGAATCCCGCCTCGACGAGAAGCTCCGAGAGCGCCGACTCGCGGACCGGGACACCGTCCACCCGCTCGATCAGGAGCCTCCGCGATCGATCGGCCAGGACCCAGTCCGCGACCGCGCCGAGCGCGGCGCGCAACCGCGCCGGTGACGGGGCGCCGAGGGTGATCAGGCGACGCCCGCCCCGCTCGAGATAGAGCGTCGCGTCGCCGTCCGACAGCACGACGTGGGCGCCGAACACGCGTGGCGGCGTGCGGCCGGCGCCGGAGGGCGGCCACGGCACCGCGGCGCCGTAGACCTGGGCCGGGTCGGCGGCACCGAGCACGAGCGCGGTGGAGGGGCGGTCGTCCCGCGCGCCCGCCTCGCGCAGGTCGCGAAGCCGCTCCACCGCGCCCGGCAGCGCGAACTGCGCGCCGCCGAGGCCCTCGACGAAGTAGCCGCGCCGGCACGCCCCGAGCGTCTCGAGGTCGGCGAGCTCGCGATAGACGCCCGAGAACCCCCCGGGCACGCCCTCTGCCAGGACGGCGCCCCGGGTGACGATTCCGTGACGTTCGAGCAGCAGTTCGGCACGGGCACGGGCGCGCTCGCGCTCAGAGGGTGCGCGCGCGAACAGGCCCGCGGCGAGGGACCAGCGCCCCGCGGTCGCCGACGGGGCGCCGCGTCTGCGTCCGATCCGCCGACGCGATCCACCGCGGGTCGCCGGGGTGAGCGTGGCGAGCCGTCGCGGCGCCCGAAGGGGTGCCCACAGGTCGTTGGTGACCTCGCCCGACCACACGAGCCGCCAGAGCGCCGCGAACACCTCCTCGCGGGCCGCGTCGGTGCACTGGAGCAACTGCTCCCAGAAGGCCGCGCCGCCCGCGAGCGCCGCGCGGAGGGCCGTGCTCACCTCGTCGGCGGGCGGCTCGTCGCCTGCGGGCGGACCGAGCAGGGCAGCCTCCTCCCGGAAGTAGACCGCCACCCGCCCGCCGCCGACGCCGCCGGAGCCCGCGCCGACCCACACGACCTCTCCTGTCGCGGCCAGCTCGTCGAGCCACGTCGGCGAGTAGGCGCCCAGGCGCCGCGGCAGCACCTCGCCCTCCCACTGTCCCGAGGGCAGGGCCAGTCCCTGGAGCGGACCGAGCACCTCACGGAGCGCGTCCGCGCCGCCGGGGCCGGTGGCGCGATCGACCCGCTGCCAGGCGGGCAGCAGTCGTGCCAGCGCCGAGTGCTCGGCCGGCTCGACCTCGCGCCTGAGCGCGGCGAGGCTCGCCCGGCGCAGGCGTCTGAGGACCTCGGCGTCGCACCATTCCCGCCCCGTGCCACCGGGCCGCAGCTCGCCTCGGACGAGCGTGCCGTCCGACTCCAGCACCGAGAGGCGCTCCGCCGCGGCATCAGGGGCCACGCCGAGACGCGCGGCGACGTCCTCCGCGCGGAAGGGGCCTCGTCCGCGCGCGAAACGGGCGACCAGCCCACCGAGGGCGTCCTCGACCGGCTCGAGCAGCGCGTCCGGAAGGCCCGCCGGCGGCATCGCGCCCACCCCGTCCCGGTAGCGGGCCGCGTCCTCGACGGCGACGAGTCGGGCCTCACCCCCGATCCGCATCGGGACGACGCGCCGCTCGTGAAGGAGCGCGGCGAGGTCGTGGTCGAGCTCGTCCGGCGCGCGGACCCGCTCGCGCAGCTCGCCCTCGCTCAGGTCGCCGAGCCGGCGGAGCAGGTCGTGGATGCCGTCCGCGCCGCGTGCCCGCGTGCGCTCGGAGCGGCCCGCGAGGTCGTCCTCCACCTCCCCGAGTGCCGTCGGATCGATCAGCTCGCGCATCTCGTCCTGTCCGAGCAGCTCCCGCAGCAGGTCGCGGTCGAGCGCCAGAACCTGCGCCCGGCGCTCGGCCGCGGGGGTGTCGTCCTCGTACATGTAGGAGGCGACGTAGTCGAACATCAGCGACCCCGCGAAAGGCGATGCGTGCGTCGTCTCGACCTCGACGACGGCGACGTCGCGAGCGGCGATCCGCTCGAGCAGGCCCCGGAGTGCCGGCATGTCGAACCAGTCGTCCAGGCACTCGCGATAGGTCTCGAGGATGATCGGAAAGCTCCCGTAGCGTCGCGCCACCTGGAGGAGCGCCTGCGCGCGGAGGCGCTGCTGCCAGAGCGGCGTGCGCTGGTCCGGGCGCCGTCGGGGGATCAGCAGCGCCCGGGCCGCGTTCTCCCGGAAGCGCGAGCCGAACAGCGCCGTGCCCACGAGCTCGCCGACGACGAGATCCTCGATCTCCTCGGGGGAGAGGAGCAGGTCGGCAAGCTGGCGGTGGCGCGTCGGACTCGGGCAGGTGGAAGGCGATGCCGTCGTCGGACCAGATCGACTGCACCTCGAGGCCGAGCGAGTCGCGGAGCCGGGCTCCGAGCGCCATCGCCCAGGGCGCGTGCACGCGGGCGCCGAACGGCGACAGGATGCAGAGCCGCCAGTCGCCGATCTCGTCGCGGAACCGCTCGACGACGATCGTCCGGTCGGACGGAACGACGCCCCCGCTTGCGGCCGCCTGGTCCCGGAGGTACGTCAGGAGGTTGCGGGCTGCGAGCGGGTCGAGGTGGTAGTCGCCGCCGAGGCTCGCGAGCCGCGTTCGCGGCGCTCTGGGCGACGAGCTCGCGCGAGGCACGACCGATCTTCTCACCGAGCTCGAACGGCCGACCGACGCCCTCCCCCTTCCAGAATGGAACGGCGCCGGGCGCACCCGGAGCCGGCGAGACGAGCACGCGGTCGCGCGTGATCTCCTCGATCCGCCACGTCGAGGCGCCGAGCATGAACGTCTGGCCCTGCCGGGCCTCGTAGACCATCTCCTCGTCGAGCTCGCCGACGCGCGCACCGCCCGGGGCCTGGATGACGCCGAAGAGGCCGCGGTCCGGGATCGTGCCGGCGTTCGTCACCGCGAGCCGGCGGGCGCCCTGCCTCCCCTTGACGACGCCCGCGGTCCGATCCCAGACGATTCGGGGTCGGAGCTCCGCGAACTCGTCGGACGGATAGCGCCCCGCGAGCATGTCGAGCACGTTCTCGAGCTGTGCCCGCGCGAGATCGGCGAACGGGTAGGCGCCGCGCACGAGCTCGTGGAGATCGTCGACCGAGATCTCCTCGTCGGCGCAGATCGCGACGACCTGCTGGGCCAGCACGTCGAGGGGGTTCCGCGGAACCCGCGTCTCCTCGATCTGCCCCTCCCGCATCGCCCGCGCGACGACGGCGCACTCGAGCAGGTCGCCGCGGAACTTCGGGAAGATCCGCCCCTTGGAGACGGCGCCGAGATCGTGCCCTGCGCGGCCGACCCGCTGCATGCCGCGAGCGACCGACTTCGGGCTCTCGACCTGGACGACGAGGTCGACCGCTCCCATGTCGATCCCGAGCTCGAGCGAGGAGGTCGCGACGAGGCACGGGATCTGCCCCGCCTTCAGCAACTCCTCGATCTCGACGCGCTGCTCGCGGGCGAGCAGCCGTGGTGGGCACGCGCGATGTCCGCCTCGGCGAGCTCGTTGAGCCGCAGCGCCAGGCGCTCGGCGAGGCGGCGGTTGTTGACGAACACGATCGTCGAGCGGTGGGTCCGGACGAGGTCGAGGAGCGCCGGGTAGATCGACGGCCAGATCGATCGCGCGGTCGCCTCGTAGCCCGCCGCCATCGCGACGTCGTCCTCGACCACGTGCTGCGCGAGGGACGGGTCGGATCCGGGCTCGCGCATGTCCTCGAGCGCGACGACGACCTCGAGATCGAGGTCCTTCCGCAAGCCCGCGTCGACGAGCTCGATCGGCCGTCCACCGCCGACGAAGCGCCCGATCTCCTCGAGCGGCCGCTGGGTCGCGGAGAGCCCGATCCGCTGGAACGGCTGGGTCACGCCACCCGCTCGAGGCGCTCGAGCGAGACGGCGAGATGCGCCCCCCGCTTCGTGCCGGCCACCGCGTGGACCTCGTCCACGATCACCGTCTCGATCCCGCGCAGCATCTCGCGCGCCTGCGAGGTGAGGAAGCAGGTAGAGCGACTCGGGCGTGGTGATGAGGATGTCCGGCGGCGTCCGCGACATCTGGCGCCGCTCGCGCTGATCGGTGTCGCCCGTGCGCACGCCGACGGTGAGCGTCGAGCCCAGCCCGACGAGGGGCGCGCGCAGGTTGCGCTCGACGTCGTAGTTGAGCGCCTTGAGCGGGGAGATGTAGAGCACGCGCGGCGGTTCTCGCCCGGCCAGGCGCGCACGCACGATCCGGTCGAGGGCCCAGAGAAAGGCGGCGAGCGTCTTCCCCGAGCCGGTCGGCGCCTGCACGAGGACGTTCGCGCCCGTTGCGATGACCGGCCAGGCGGCCGCCTGGGCCGGAGTCGGGCCGGCGAACACCCGCTCGGAACCACTCGCCCAGGACGGGATGGAACTGGGCGCCGCCGGCCTGGGTCGTGGGCGTCCCGGGGCTCGTCACCCCCCGATGGTAGAACCCCGCCACACGGGTGCGCGACGGTGACGCTCAAGTCCTGCGTCCGATTGCCGAGGATGCGGGTGTCGGATCGATCGGAGGCGCGCCGCCATCAGCACCCTCGGACTGCTCGGCATTCAGGGCACGCTCAGCCGCATCTCGCAGATCACCGGATCGCTGACGACGAGGCCGGCCGGTTCGGCGGCCCCGTCGGGGTCCGGGGGCGCGGGCGCCTTCGAGGCGGAACTCGCCCGCCGGGCGGCCGCGTCGCTCGGCGGACCCGACACCGGCGCCGATCCGCTCGGCGCGACGCCCACCTTCGGGGCGAACTCCCTCAGCGGGCTCGGTTCCGCGCTCGGACTCGGCGGCGGCAGGCGACGGTCTCGACGGCGCCGACCACCTTGATCTCGCCGGCCGGTGCGTCCGCGCCGCTTCCTCGCGCTCTGCCCCGGGCCCGTCGTCGGTCGGCGTGCCTGTCCTGCTCCCTCCCGGCGTCGGCCGAGGTGGTGGGGGGGCCCGGGGGTGCGGGACCGCTCGGGCAACGCATCGCCGCGATCGCCGCCGCCGAGCTCGGGGTCGAGGAGTCGCCCAAGGGCTCGAACGATGCGCCGCGAATCGCCGAGTACCGCACGGCGACCGTCGGTTCGTCACCGGCCCCCTGGTGCGCCTACTTCACCTCGTGGGTCGGCCGCCAGGCGGGGATCCCGATCGGTGAGGGCGGCAAGGGCGAGGGCTGGGTCCCGGCGGTCAAGGAGTGGGGTGAGTCCACCGGTCGCTACATCCCGCCGGGATCGGCGCCGCCGCAGGCCGGCGACATGGTGCTGTTCGACCGTGCCGGAGACGGCGTGCTCGACCACATCGGGATCGTGACCGGCGTGGCGGCGGACGGGTCGATCTCGACGGTCGAGGGCAACTCGAGCGACGCCGTCTCGGCGCGCCGCTACGGCCCCGGCGAGTACGCGGGCCTGGTGCGGCTGGCACCGCCCGGCGTCTAGCCCGGCCTTGGCGCGGGCGACCGGCTCGGTCCGCGCGTCCTTCAGCGGCTCGTTCGCGGGCAGGTCGGCGCGTTGCCGAAATCGATGATCCGGCGCAATCGCCCGCAGGAGGTGGCCGACCGGATCGAGGGGGGCGAGGCGACCGATCCGCCGCGGCTCGCGACGGAGCCCGGGTATGCCGACCGGGCTCATCCGACGCGGGATTTGCGCGACGCGGTCGGGGTCAGCCCCAGCCGGCCGTGGGCGCGGGTCCGGGCGCGCGTGGCCCCGGTCGGGTCCGCACGGCGCTGACGCCGTCGAGCACCGTCCGCGTGACCGCCGCCGGCGCCTCGGCGCGCGCGAGCACCCCGCGCGCGATCGCGGCCCACGCGGCGTAGATCGCGGCCATCAGCACCTCGAGCACCCATGCCGCGGGGAGGTCGTCCCGGAACGCGCCCGATGCACGGCCGCGCTCGATGAGCGCGACGATCGGCGTGGCCAGCTCGCGCTCGGCGGCGTCGGCGGCGGGGTCGCCGACGAGCGCGGGTTCGCGCAGCAGGAAGGCGAATCGGTCCCCGAGGGCCACGAGCTCGTGGATCAGGCGGGCGAGCGCGTCGATCGGCGGGCCGTCGTCGAGACGCGCGGCCGCATAGGCCTCCCTGGTGGCGTCCATCGCCGCGTCCGCGATGGCCCGGACGAGGGTGTCGCGATCCGGGAAGTGCCGATGGACCCGTGGTCCGCCCGACGCCGGCGGCGAGGGCGATCGTGCCGAGCGATGCGTCGGGGGTGCGCGACAGCACGGCGGTCGCGCCCTCGATGATCGCGCGCCGCGTCCGCCCGCGCGCGCCCGTGTTCGACCCGCCCTCGGTCACGGCGGGGGCGATGGACGCGATTCGGAACATACATGTACCGTAATGGACCATGAGCGTTCCATCAACCGCGGATGCCCGGGCACGGCACGGGCTGGTCGACGTGCTCCGCGGACTCGCCCTGTTCGGGATCCTGGTCGTCAACCTGGAGTTCATCGCCTCGCCCCCCTTCGAGGGCTGGTACGCGTTCGGGGACCCGCTGGACCAGGCGGCGCGGTGGGCGACGGTCACCTTCTTCCAGCTCAAGTCCTACATCGTCTTCTCGCTGCTGTTCGGCTACGGCCTCGCGATCATGGCGTCTCGCGCGACGATGGGCCTGCGGCCGCGCTACATGCGGCGGATGCTCGTGCTCGCCGCCCTCGGCATCCTCCACGCGATCTTCTTCTACGCCGGCGACATCCTCGTCACGTATGCCCTTCTCGGGACGCTGCTGTTTCCGATGCGCAACTGGTCGACGGGGCGCCTGATCCGGATCGCGGCCTGGGTCTACGGAATCGGTCTGCTCGTCGTGATCGGCGTGGCGGCGCTCGTGGCGTCCGCCCCGCTCGACGATCCCGCCCAGGGAGCGCGCACCGAGGTGTACCTCGTCGGCTCGTTCCTCGAGGTCGCCGCCCAGCGGATCGAGGACGCGCCGATCGTCCTGATCGGCGGCTTGCTGTTGCAGTACCCGAGCATCATGGCGGCGTTCCTCATCGGGGTCGTCGTCGGTCGCGGCGACCTCCTCTCGGCGCCCGAGCGACACGCCGCCGCGGCCCGGCGGGTCATGCGGTGGTGCCTCCCGATCGGGTTCGGGCTCTCCGGAGTCGCCGGGGTCGCGGCGCTCACCGCCGACGCGGACGGGCTCGGCCCGGGTCCGGCGCTCGCGATCGTGCTGCAGACCCTGTCCGGCCCGATCGCCGTCGCCGGCGTCGTGGCGGCCGTCGTCGTCCTGTCGGGCCGATCCTGGTGGCCGCGCGTGGAGCGCCCGCTGACGCCCGCGGGGCGCTCGTCGCTGAGCGTCTACCTCGGCGAGTCGATCGTCGCGTCACTCCTGTTCGCCGGCTACGGCCTGGGGCTGGCGGAGGTCGTCGGTCCCGCCGGGGCGTTCGTGTTCGCGGTCGGGATCTTCGGGGCGCTCGCCGGGGCCGCTGCGCTGTGGCTCACCCGGTTCCGGCAGGGGCCCTTCGAGTGGCTCCTGCGCTCGGCGACCTACTGGCGTCTCCAGCCGCTTCGCCGCTCGTCGCATCGCCGCCGGTAAGCTGCGGGCCGTGTCGACGCTCTCGCCGCCGAAACGACTCGAGCGCACCGGACGGCCCGGCGGGGGTACCGGTGGCCGGCCGTGCCACGTGGTCGTCCTCAACGACGACCACAACACCTTCGAGCACGTCGCGCGGACCCTCTCGCAGTTCATCCCCGGCGTCGACTACCAGCAGGGCATGCGCCTCGCCAATCGGATCCACAGCGCCGGGCGGGCGAGGGTCTGGAGCGGGGAACGGGAGCGGGCGGAGCTCTACTGGGAGCAGCTGCGTGACGCGGGCCTGACGATGGCCCCGCTCGAGGAGTAGCCGACGGGGCACCGGGCCGCCGGTCGCCGCGGGTCAACTGGGGGAGCGCCATGGACGGAGCGGACTGGCTGCTCGCGGCACTGGCGGCCGAGGGTGTCGACGTGCTGACCGGCAACCCCGGCTCGACCGAGCTGCCCCTGATCGACGCGCTGCCGCGCCAGCGGGCCGTGCGCTACGTGGCCTGCCTGCACGAGAGCGTCGCCGTCGGCGTGGCCGACGGCATGGCGCAGGTCACGGGTCGTCCCGCCGCCGTCAACCTGCACGTGCAGCCCGGGCTCGCCAACGGGCTCTCCGGGATCCTCAACGCGGCCCGCGCCCGCGTCCCGATGCTCGTCACCGTGGGCCAGCAGGTCACCGGTCTCGCCGAGGAGGCCCCGTTCCTCGGCGGTGACGTCGTCGGCATGGCGATCCCGCCCGCCAAGGCGGTGTTCGAGCCGCGGGACCGTGTCGAGCTCGCCCGCGATCTGCGCCGGGCGCTGTCGGCCGCGCGCGCTCATCCGCGTGGCCCGGTCGTGCTCTCCCTCCCGCTCGACGTCCAGGCGGGCCCGTCCCCGGAGCGGCCGCATGTCGGGGCCGCGGTCGCGCCACCACCACCACCACCCCGGGATCGTCTGCGCGCCGCCGCCGACCTGCTCCGGACGGCCCGCGCACCCGCGATCATCGCCGGAGACGGCGTCGTCGCCGCCGAGGCGGGCGTCGCGCTCGTCGCGCTCGCCGAGCGGCTCGGGGCGCCGGTGTTCGGGGAGCCGATGGGCGCCCGCCAGCCCATGGCGAGCGATCACCCGTGCTGGCGGGGGCTCTTGCCGAATCTCGGTGCGCGGAGTCGCGCGGCGCTCGACGGCCACGACGTCGTGTTCCTCGCGGCGATGCCCTGGCTTCGCATCTTCGGCACGAGTCCGGGGCCGCCGCTTCCGCCCGGCGCGGCCGTCGTCCATCTGGACGTCGATCCGGCCGAGGTGGCGCGCGCCGCCGTTGCGCGCCGCGCGCTCGTCGGCGACCCGGCCGCCGCCCTGGGCGAACTCGTCCGGCTGCTCGGCCCTCCGGATGCGGCCGCCCGCGCGCGCGCGGGCGCGGCGGCCGCCGGGGGTGCCCGCGCGCGTCGGACGGCGCGGGCGGCGGTGGCCCGCGAGGCCGGCGCATCCGCGGCGATCACGAGCGCCCGGCTCGCGCTGGCGCTCGCGGACGTGATCGGCCCAAACGACCTCGTGGTCGACGAGGCCCTCACCTCGGCGCGGCCGCTTCGGGCGGTCCTCTGGCGCCGACGCCCCGACACGTGGCTGGCCCACCGGGGCAGTGCCCTCGGTTGGGGGCTTCCGGCCGCCGTCGGCGCCGCGATGGCCGACCGGACCCGCCGCGTCCTCTGCGTGCAGGGGGACGGCGGGGCGTTGTTCGGTGTCCAGGCCCTCTGGACGGCCGCGAACCAGGGCGTCCCCCTGGCGGTCGTGATCGCGGACAACGGGGGGTACGAGATCCTTCGCGCCGGCCTGGAGGGGCTCACCGGCCGGGCCGACGGTGACTGGCCCGGGCTCTGGCTCGATCGCCCGCGCATCGATCTCGTCGCCATCTGCCGCGGGTACGGGGCCGACGCCGACCGGATCGACGCGCCGGGTGAACTGCGAGGCGCGTTGCGTGACCTTTGGCGTCGGGCGCGGACCGGCCCGGCGGTGCTCGTCGTCGGCGTCCACGGCTCCAGCGCGCCGATCGGTGGCCCGATCGGCACAGCTGGGGCCCGGGCTCAGTAGTCCAGTCGGTCGGCGCGTCCGCGTCGCAGGAACAGCGACCACACCGCCACGATCAGGAGCAGCTTGACGCCGAGGTCCATGACCAGGACCCAGGCGACGAGCAGCGGTCCCGGCACGTCGGCGCCGTAGAGCACCAGCGAGATCAGCGTTCCGACGACCGCGAGCACCGTGAGGCCGGCGATCGCGACGACGTCGCCGACGCGGTGGCGCTCCCCCGCCGCCCGGGCGGGTTCCGCCGCCGGTGGGACGACCACGTCCCGGCCGGTGGCGGCGTCGACCACGACATGCGTGATCGGCACACCGTGGCGCCGGCGGGCCTGCGGCACCAGGTCGTGCTCCAGCCAGTTCTCGCGAACCTCGGGGTGCGTCGCGACAACGATCTCGTCGGGGGCGAACAGGCGCACCTCGTCGTCGATGGCCTGAAGGGGGTCGCCGTCGCCGACGACGCCCTCCACGTCGATCCCGGCGGCACGGCACTCGGCCAGGGACGCCTGCAGGCGCGCCCCCGCCGCCCTCCGGGCGGGGCTCTCGTCGGAGGCCCAGAACTGCAGTCGCGACATGAGCGCCGGCGCGACGACGCGAATCCGTGTCCGCTCGGAGCCCGCGCGCGCCCGAAGCTCGTCGATGAGTTCCGCGCCGACGCACCGCTCGGCTGCGACGACGAGCACTCTGCGCCCGCCGTCGGCGTCGTCTCGGCTTCGATCGCCCGTCACGGTGTCGTGGATGGTCATCGCGCACCTCCTCTCGAGGGGTCCTCCCAGGGTGGCGCCGCGCGCACCAGGGCACATCCGGGGCGCTACGGAGTCCGCGTCGGGGTGTGGCCGAACGCACCCGCGCCGATCCCGGCGACGTGCGTCCTGTCCATACGCGCACGTGTTCTTGCCCGGTTCCTAGACGAATCTGAACACATGATTCGATTAGCCGCTGTTATCGTCGGTTCACGAGATCGAACGGATTGGAGTCGGGCATGCGCAAGGGAATCACCACCGCCGTCGTGGCGGCCACGGCCGCCGCCGGTGCCTGGGTGGCGACGGATGTCGCCCCGACGAACCCCACCACCCCCGCCGCGGTCGCCGCCGGCCGGCTCGGGCGCGACGCTCGCGCAGGCGAGGGTGATCGCCGACCGCTGGGTCGAGCGGCGATTCGGGCAGCCCGCGCGTGTGACCGACACGAGCCGCGAGGACGACCACGGCGCCCGCTGGGAGATCGAGGTCACCCGTCGCGACGGCCTCGAGTTCGACGTGTACGTCAGCGCTCGCGGGCGCGTGGTGAAGGTGATCCGCAGCGGGCGCGCGCGCCCGGCGGTGCGGCCGGGCGGCGGTCCGACGGCGACGGCGGCCCGTGCGAGGGTGACCGCCGACCGTTTCGTCGAGCGCCGGGACGGCCAGCCTGCGCGCGTTACCGGCATCGAGCGCGAGAACGACCACGGCGCACGCTGGGAGGTCGAGGTCACCCGTGGTGACGGCGTCGAGTTCGACGTCTACGTCAACGCCCGCAACCGTGTCGTGAAGGTCGTCCGAACACCTGACGACGACTGAGGGACTCCCGCGGGGGGCCGCCACGCACACCCGGCGGATCGAGCGTGGCGGCGCTCACGGGACCAGCCGCGCGTCGGCCGCGCTGGCGACGTGGCGATCGACGGTCGCGGTCACGAGGGCCTCGTCCGCGGACGGGACGAGCCGGCGGAGTCCCACGGTCCGTTCGGACAGCGACCGCCCGGCGACCGGGTCGAGCCGAAGCAGATCCGACAGGCGTCCCGCGTCGAACGTGAGCGGGATCCCCGCCTGGAGCAGCGCCCCCTCGCGACGCCGGATCTGCGAGAGGCCGACGAGCTTGCGCCCGTCGGCCGCGACCTCGTAGGGCGAGAGGGAGCCGAAGCAGGCCGCGGCCGTGGCCGCGGCGGCGTTCCGGTCGGCTCGCGCGACGTCCGGCGCGACGACTTGCACCCCGGGGACGCCGATCTCCGCCATCGCGGCCCCCAGCGCCTCGCCGAGCCACCGGTAGGCGCGGACCACGTCGCGGTCGGCAAGCCGGTGCCCGCTCGGGAGCGCAACGTCGAGCGCCAGCAACCCGGTGTCCCAGAGCACGGCGCCGCCGCCCGACCCCCGGCGGAGGATCGCGATCCCCTCGCGTCGGGCCAGGTCGAGGTCGAGCGCCGGATCATTGGCGGCGCGCCCGAGGACGAGCGCGGGGCTCGTGACGGTCGTCCAGGCGATCGCAGGACCCGCTCCGGCCGCGAGATCGCCGAGCATCTCGCCCGGCCGTGCCACGGCGGCGTCCGGGGCCAGCCGATCAGGCCCCGTTCGCCGCCAGGTCTCGGGCACTACGAGTGGTAGGGCGCGACCCCGATGCCCTGCTTGGCCGCGTGCATCACCGACTCGCTCACCGTCGGATGCGCGTGGATGATCTCGCCGAGATCGGTGACCGACATGCCGTCCGAGATCGCCACGCCGATCTCATGGATCATCTCGACCGCGTGGACGCCCATGATCGTGGCGCCCAGGATGAGGCCGGAATCGGCGTCGAAGACGATCTGCGAGAAGCCCTCGGGCTCACCCTCGCCGAGGGGCTTGCCGAAGCCGGCGAATCGCGTCTGGCCGGTCTTGACCGTGTGGCCGGCCTCCTTGGCCTCGTCGGCGTTCAGGCCGACGGTCGCGATCTCGGGGTGCGTGTAGATGCAGCTCGGCACGACGGTCCGGTCCATCGGGACGGGGACGCTCCCGAGCGCGTTCTCGATCGCGCGGTCGCCCTCGGCCTCGGCCAGGTGCGCGAGCTGGAGGCCCCCGATGCAGTCGCCCGCCGCGTAGATCTTCGGGTTCCCGGTGCGGAGGTACTCGTCGACCACGATGTGCCCGCGCTCGTTGATCTCGACACCGGCCTCCTCGAGGCCGATCCCGGCCGTCTGGGCCGCCCGCCCGATCGAGACGAGGAGCTTGTCGGCCTCGATCACCGTGCCGTCGTCGAGCTTGGCGGTGATGCCGTCGTCGCGATACTCGGTGATCTCCTCGAGGCGCCTGCCCAGGTGGAGCGTCACGCCGTCCTTTTCCAGGATGCGCTGGAACTGGGAGGCGGTCCGGTTGTCGATCCCGGCGATGATGCGCGGAAGGATCTCGACCATCGTGATCGTCGTGCCGAGCGGCGCGAACAGGCTCGCGAACTCGCACCCGATCACGCCGGCGCCGATGATCAGCATCCGCTCGGGGATCGACTCGAGCATGAGGATGTCGTTCGAGGTGAGAATCGCCGGGTGCGACATGTCGAGGCCCGGCAGCCCGGAGGGCTCGGTGCCGGTGCAAAGGACGAGCACGTCGAACGGGTACGACTCGTCGCCGACCACGACCGTGTCACCCGAGACCCGCCCCTCGCCGCGCACGACCTCGACGCCCTTGCGCTTGCATGCGCCCTCGACGCCCTGGCGCATCTTGAGGACGATCTCGTCCTTGCGGGACATCATCCGGGGGAAGTCGACCGACACGTCCGGCGCCACGATCCCGTACTCCTCGGCCCGCCGGAACCGACGGAGCAGATCGGCCGACGACAGGAGCGACTTGGTCGGGATGCAGCCCCAGTTGAGGCACGTCCCGCCGAGCTCGGCGCGCTCGACGATCGTCACCTCGGCCCCCATCTGGGCGGCACGCAGGGCTGCGACGTCGCCGGCCGGGCCTCCGCCCAGCACGACGACCTTCTTGGCGTCGGTCATTCACTCCCCTTGGTGTCGAGCAGGGCGCTCTCGAGGATGCGGTCCTGCTCGTGGCTGTGCGCCTGCGGGTAGCCCTCGCTCGAGCTCGCGCGCCGCGGGCGTCCCTCGTACTCCAGCTCGATCCCGTCCGGCAGCAGCGCGGGCAGCAGGCGCCGGCGGCGCATGTAGTCCCAGGCGCCCATGTTGCGCGGCTCCTCCTGCACCCAGATCACGCGCTCCAGGTTGGGGTACATCGCGAGCAACTCGACCAGCTCGTACTCCGGGAAGGGGTAGAGCAGCTCGACGCGGCCGATCGCGAGGTCGCGCTGTTCCGGCCGCAGGGCGTGGCCCTCCAGCTCGTGGAAGATCTTTCCGCTGCAGAGGATCAGGCGACGCACGGCGGCCGGATCCTCGACCGCCGGGTCGGCGATGACCGGCTCGAAGAGCCCGTTGACCAGCTCGTCGAGCGCCGACGAGGCGGCCCGCAGGCGGAGCAGGCTCTTGGGGGTCATGACCACGAGCGGCCGCACCTTGTCCGAGAGCGCCTGCCGGCGCAGAAGGTGGAAGTACTGGGCGGCGGTCGAGCAGTTGGCCACCCGGATGTTGTCCTCGGCCGCCAGCTGCAGGAACCGCTCGAGCCGGGCGCTCGAGTGCTCGGGCCCGTTGCCCTCGTAGCCGTGGGGGAGGAGCAGCGTGAGGCGCGAGCGCTCGGCCCACTTGGCGCGGCCGGAGACCAGGAACTGGTCGATCATGATCTGGGCGCCGTTGGCGAAGTCGCCGTACTGGGCCTCCCAGAGGACGAGCGCCTCGGGCGCCTGGGTCGAGTAGCCGTACTCGAAGCCGACGCACGCGGCCTCGGAGAGCGGGCTGTTGTGGATCTCGATCGTGGCCTGGGCCCGAAGGAGGTTCGCGATCGGGGTGTAGACGCGGCCGGTCGACGGCGCGTATGTGCCCGACTCGTCCGTATCGTGCAGGACGAGGTGGCGCTGGCTGAAGGTGCCACGCTCGGCGTCCTGGCCTGTCAGCCGCACCGGGATTCCCTCGACCAGGAGGGTCGCGAGCGCGAGCGACTCGGCGTGGGCCCAGGTGATGCCGCTCCCGTCCTCCTCCAGCGCGACGCGACGCCGCTCGAGCTGAGGCTTGAGCTTGGGGTGGACCGTGAAGCCGTCTGGCACCGTCACGAGCTGCTCGTTGAGGCTCGTCAGCGTGCCGATCGAGACCGAGGTCTCGATCGGGGTCCGCGTCCACGGCTGAGGCTTGTGGGGCAGGCCCTCGGTGTCGTAGCCCCGGTCCTTTCGGCTGGTGACGGCCGTGTGCGCGGCGACCATCGCCTGCTCGGCCGTCGCGACCATGGCGTCGACCTGCTCGCGCGTCACGACACCGGCCTCGACGAGCTGGTCGGCGTAGATCCGGCTCACCGGCGGGTGGGCCTTGATGGTGCGGGCCATCACCGGCTGCGTGTAGGCGGGCTCGTCGAGCTCGTTGTGGCCCAGGCGGCGGTAGCCGATCAGGTCGATCAGCACGTCGCGTCGGTAGCGCTCGCGGTAGGCGACGGCCAGCCGGACGGCGGCGATGCAGGCATCGACGTCGTCGGCGTTGACGTGGATGATCGGGATGTCGAAGCCGCGGGCGAGATCGCTCGGGTGCTGCGTCGAGCGGGTGTCGGCGGGATCGGTCGTGAAGCCGATCTGGTTGTTGGCGATGATGTGGATCGTCCCGCCGGTGGTGTAGCCGTCGAGCCCCGACAGGTTGAGGGTCTCCGCCACGACCCCCTGGCCGCTGAACGCCGCGTCGCCGTGGATGACGAGCGGGACCGCCCCGGCCGGGTCGTGCCCCGGCTCGCGACCCTTGCGGATCGTCTGGCGCGCGCGCGTGTAGCCCTCGACCACGGCGTTGACCTGTTCCAGGTGGCTCGGGTTGGCGGCGAGCTTGATCGTGATCGGCCGACCGGACCGCGCCTTGTACGTGCCCTCGGCGCCCTGGTGGTACTTCACGTCGCCGGCGTTCTCGTGGAAGCCCTCCTCGGACTCCGGGTCGCCCTCGAACGCCATGTGACCCTCGAACTCGGCGATGATCGACTCGTGGGGGCGCCCGACCACCTCGGTGATCGTCGCGAGCCGGCCGCGGTGGGCCATCCCGATGACGACCTCGGACGCGCCGCCCGCGGCGCTCAGGTCGATGACCTCGCGCATCATCGGGATGAGCATGTCGAGGCCCTCGCCGGAGAAGGTCTTCTGGCCGAGGTAGGTGCGCCGCAGGAACCGCTCGAGCGCGTCGACCGCGATCAGCTGGCGGAGCGCCTCGACGCGCACCTCCTTGGGGAGCCATGAGTGCCGGAACCCGGATCCGGACTCGCCGTAGAACTCGCCCGACTCGATCGCGCCCCGCAGCCACACCCGCTGCTCGTGGTCCGAGATGTGCTCGACCTCGTACGCGATCGTTCCGCAGTAGACCGCCCGCAGGTGCGGGAGCGCCTCGGCGAACGTGTCGCCCGGGACAGCGAGCCGAAGGATCGACGACGGGATCTTCGCCATCAGCTCGGGCGTCAGGTTCACGCTCGCCGGGTTGAGCGCCGGGTCGCCGGGCGGCTTGGACCCGAGCGGATCGAGGTCCGCGGCCAGGTGCCCGTGGGTGCGGAAGGCCTTGACGACCGACACCGCGCCCGAGACCGCATCGAGCATCGCCTCGTCGGGGACGGCGGCGGGGGGTGCCACGGCGCCGGGCGCCGGGATGCCGGCGGGCACGGGGGCGGCGATCTCGGCGCCGGCCGCGTCGAGGCCGAGGTCCCTGCGCACGTCGGCGTAGAAGTCGTCCTCGCCCTGCAGCAGGCGGTCGATGTCGGCGAGGAAGGCTCCGCTCTCGGCGCCCTGGATCACGCGGTGGTCGTAGGTGCTCGTGAGCGTGACGACCTTCTCGACGCCGAGCTGGGCCAGGGTGTCGGCCGGCACGCTCGCGAGGCCGGGCGGGTACCCGATGGCGCCCGCCGCGACGATGGTGCCCTGGCCGGGCATCAGGCGTGGCACGGACGCGACCGTGCCGAGGCCGCCGGGGTTGGTCAGCGTGACGCTCGCGCCCTGGAGCTCGTCCGGCGTGATGCCCCCGAACCGCGTCCGCTTGACCTTGTCGTCGTACGCGTCGCGGAACCCGGTGAACCCGAGGCCACCCGCGTCCGCGACGACCGGGACCAGGAGCGACCGGCTGCCGTCCTTGCGCTCGACGTCGACCGCGAGTCCCAGGTTGACCGCGGCCCGGACGAGCTTGTTCGGCTTGCCGTCCCGGACCTCGTATGCGGTGCCCATGACCGGCCACGCCTGCGTCGCCCTGATGATCGCCCAGGCGATCAGGTGGGTGAAGGAGAGCTTCTCGTCGCGACCGGCGGCCTTCAGGTCGCCGTTGATCTTGCGGCGCTGGGCGTCGAGCGCGCCGACCGGCACCGTCCGGAAGCTGGTCGCGGTCGGGATGGTGAGGCTCTGGTCCATGTAGTTGGCGAGCGCCGCGGCCGGGCCGCGCAGCACGACGGCCTCCTCGCCGGCGGGCACCTCGGGCGGCGGGCCCTCCGCCGCGGCCCTGACGACGTCCTCGCGCCGGATGATCCCGCCGGGACCCGAGCCCTCGACCTTCGTCAGGTCGACGCCCTCGTGGGTCGCCATCCGCCGCGCGACCGGGGACACCTTGGGCCACTCGAGCGCGGGGGCGAGCCCGGTCGCCTCGTGCGGTCGGCGCGGGTGGCGCCGCCGGCGCGGCGCTCGGGGCCGGGGCGGCGCCGTCGGGGGCCGCGCCCTCGGTCATCGCGCCGAGCGGGCTCGTGACCTGGAACTCCTCGCCGGCCTGGACGGCGATCGAGGTCAGCACACCCGCGGTCGGCGCGGGCACCTCCAGGTCGACCTTGTCCGTGGAGACCTCGACCAGCACCTCGTCGCGCGCGACGGCGTCGCCGACGGCCTTGCGCCACTCGACCACGACGCCCTCGGTCACCGACTCCATCTCGCCGAGGACGATCTCGACGACCTTGCCCGGCTCGCCGGCGGGCGAAGGTGGCGGGGGGGCGTCCTGGGCATCGCCACTCGGCGCGTCCCCGTTGCCGCCGCCCGGCGCCAGCTCCGCGAGCACGGCGCCCACCTCGACCGCGTCGCCGGCCTGGGCCAGGATGCGGGTGACGACGCCGGCCGCCGGTGCCGGGACCTCCACGTCGACCTTGTCGGTCGTCAGGTCGAGAAGGATCTCACCCGCCTCGACGTGCTCGCCCTCGGACTTGCGCCATTCGACGATCACGCCCTCGGTGACGGACTCACCGAGTTCGGGCAGGGTGACTTGGACTGTCTCGGACGATGTGGTCGACACGTGAGCCTTCCGGAAGGATATCGCGCGCTCACCGGCGGCGTCTCCGGGCGGCGACCGCGGGCGGCAACCGTCGGGTTCTAGCAGTCGCGGGCCGCGAGCGCCGAGTATTTGGGCGATTCGGGAACGTCCGAGGGGCAAAGATGGGACACATGAGCGTTCCGGACACCGGCGGCGGGCCGGCGCCGCTGATCGTCGAGAAGGGCAAGTGGGTCGGTCCGCCCACCTCGCGCTGGGTCGCCGATCTGGTCGTGGCGACCCCGCGACGGCTGGCATGGCGCACCCCCGCGGGCACGATGCGGGTACGGCCGAGGCGGCATCGCACCGAGGCGACGGCGGTCGTCGAGGTCTCCGCGACGACCGGCGGCTGGTGGGTTGCGACGCGCCTGCCCGGGCCGCGGCCGCGCTGGAAGATCGACGCCTGCACACCGGTCCGAGTCGACGGCGGCGTCGCCCGCTTCACCGACCTGGACCTCGACCTCGCGATCGGACCGGGTGCGCGGGTGCGCCTGCACGACATCGGGCAGATGGCCCGGCGGGCGCGCGAGTGGCGGTACCCGCCGTGGCTCGTCGCCCGCGCGCTCGGCGGGCTCGCGGCGGCGCTCGCACGCCGCCTGCTCGGGCGGTGGCCCTTCGACGGCTCGATCTGAGCGTCGGATCCCGTCGGCTTCTCGCGGCCCGAGTCGCCGCGGGCGTCGGCGTTGACGCCGGGGGTGCGTCGCGAGCGCGCCGGTCCGTGGCGTGAAGCGGCCGGACGCAGGGGTAATCGGCGTCATGGTTGACCGGAAACCGATGACGGTATGATGATGAGGCGCCGCCGCCAGTCGGGCGGCGCCTCATCTGATCGGGGGGACGCATGACGCTCGAGCCGCTCTACCGCATGACCTTCCAGTACCCAGAGGGCTGGGGCACCAAGGTGACCGGCGAGCACGGGTCCGAGGGCCACTACTTCTTCGTCGCCGAGGGCCGCGCCGAGGGGGCGATCTCGGGGCGCCTGCGAGCGGTCAACCACCCTCGCTCCCGCGTGGACGGGTGCGCCCTGCCGAACATCCAGGGCGTGATCGAGACCGACGACGGGGCCACCGTGCTCTTCGATCTCACCGGCTTCGCCCGCCCATACCCGGCCGGCCGCCGCCAGATCGTGGTCCACGGCCACCACACGTCGGACGACGAGCGCTACTCGCGGCTCAACGACGTCGTGTGCGTCGGAACCGGCGAGATCCGACCCAAGGAGGGCGGCGGTCCGCGCGACGTGGTCGGGCACTCGATCGACTTCGTGATCGACGTCGCCGAACTCGTCTGGGACGGCGTGCCCGACTGATCCCGTCGCGAGCGGTGGCCCGCTACGCTGCCGCCGTGCGCCGCCAGGGGGCCCTCAACTTCGGACGCGGGTTCCTGATGGGCATGGCGGACGCCGTGCCCTGGCGTCTCGGGGGGAACCATCGCCCTGCTCGTGGGCATCTACGAGCGCCTGGTGCACGCGGTCGCGACGGCGGCACGCGCGGCCGGCGAGTTCGTCCGCGGTCGGCCCCGCCAGGCCTGGGCGCGGTTCATCTCGATCGACTGGCTCCTCGTCGTCCCCCTCCTCGTGGGGATCCTCATGGCGATCGTCGTCCTCGCACGCGCCATCGAGTATCTGCTCGAGGAGCGCCCGATCGAGATGGCGGCCGTCTTCTTCGGCCTCGTCGCGGCCTCGGCATGGGTGGCGTGGGGCCTGATCCGGACCCGCATGCCCATCCACGTGGCGATCGCGATCGTGTTCGCGGTGGCGACGTTCCTCGTGCTCGGGTTCAAGGGCGGCGAAGTCACCGACCCGTCGACGCTCGTGATCCTCGGCTCGGGCGCGATCGCCATCTGCGCGATGATCCTGCCCGGCGTGAGCGGATCGTTCCTCCTGCTCATGCTGGGCATGTACGAGTTCGTGATCGGCGCGGTCAACGACCGCGACATCGCCTCGCTCGCCGTGTTCGCCCTCGGCTGCGCGATCGGCCTGGCGCTGTTCTCCTCGGCCCTCGACTGGTCGCTGCTCCGCCACCACCACGACGTGATCATGGCGGCGCTCGTCGGCCTGATGATCGGCTCGCTGCGCGTCCTCTGGCCGTGGCCGGAGGGTGTCGACAGCTCGGCCCTCGAGGCGCCCTCGCCGACCGGATGGCTGATCCATCCGCGGCGGTGGTGGTCGCGGCAATCGTCGTCGTCCTGGTACTCCAGACGCGCGGCGCTCGGGCGGCGAGCGCGTACGGGAGGTCGAAACGGTGCGGCGGTGCGGTCCCCCTGAGCTCGACGCGCGCGAGGACCGGGTGGGTGGCCTGAGGGCGCTCGCCGTCCTCGCCATCGGCACGCGCGCCGCGACACTCCACCCGTGCCTCGTGTGCACCCGCGCGGGCAGGCGAGTGCACTGGGCGCCGCGCACGCGCTCCTGGATGGTGCTCAGCATGGCACCCCTCGGTCTCGGGAGGCGCTTGCCCTCGTGACCCGATGGTCTGGACCAGAACGACGAAAGGCCCGCCGTAGCGGGCCTTTCGTGAGTAGCGGGGGCAGGATTCGAACCTGCGACCTTCGGGTTATGAGCCCGACGAGCTACCAGACTGCTCCACCCCGCGACAGGACTGAAAACACTAGCACCGGTGACCTCGCGGTCAAGCGGAGACCAGGCGCACCGCGTCGCCGACGGCGACCCATCCGGTCGTGACGACCTCGGCGTAGACGCCGAACAGGTTCTCCGGATCGCGGGCGATGCCCGAGCACAGGGTGTCCCGCTCCAACGTGTCCGGGTCGTACGTCGTCACCGCGCACCGCTCGGTCGGGCTCACGACGCCGAGCACCACCTCGTCGCCGAGGGCCACCCGGTGGCCGGGCCAATCGCTCTCGCCGTACGGTCCGGGCCCCGACAGCTCCACGACGACGTTCGCGCGAAAGCGGCGGCGGTCGATCTCCCCGTCGACCCAGGATCCGGCGGCGGCGAGCGATGCCTCGCTCACGATGTGCATCGGCGCACAGTCGTGCACTGCCCCGGGGCTCCGCGCCATCTGCACCCGCCGCCCGAGTCGGGACGTCAGGTCAAGAGAGAGTGTTGGATCACCGGGCGACATCTCAACGCCGTCCGGGGTCGTGACGACGACCGAGCCGCCGGTGTCCGGATCGCCGCTCCGCGCCGCGTAGCCGAGGAGTGCGGACACGCGCCGCGCCGAGAGCGCCGCGCCCGCGACGGGGTCGAGCACGGCGTGGCGCCGGTCGCCGAGGACGCCGGCCGGGCCGACGAACGCACGCCGCAGGCGCTCACCGCCGAATGACTTGACGGGGAACCGCCAGAGATCCGAGACGATTCCGACCTCGTCGCCCATCCCGGTGTTCAGCGGGTCAGGGCGAGCACGATCACGAGGATCAGGAGGATCGCCAGACCGAAGTAGACGTATCGGAGTACACGGCGGCGAAGCTCGTCGTTCCCCCGCGCGATGCCCCGGCGCGCCGCCTCGAGCTTCTCCGGATCGTGCTCGGGCTCGGGCCAGTCGTCATCGTCGTCGAAGCCGCGATCGCTCACCCGTGCAACGTAGCGCGTGGCCCCTCATGGGCGCGAACCCGTGCGGCGAGCGGCGTCCCCGGCCCGGAAACGACAACGGGGGCCACTCGGGCCCCCGTTGCGATCGCCGCGTGTCAGATGCGCCCGGCCGTCAGGCGACGTCGCGAAGGCGCTGCGCCTCCGCCAGGCTCGCCAGCTTCTGGAGCGACTGGTTCTCGATCTGCCTGATCCGTTCGCGCGTCACGTTGAACGTGCGTCCGACCTCGTCAAGCGTGCGCGGGTGCTCGCCGCCAAGGCCGTAGCGAAGCTCGAGGACCCGCCGCTCGCGGTAGCTCAGGGTGTTGAGGACATCCTGAAGCCCCTCGTTGCGAAGCACCGTCTCGGCGGCCGACTCGGGCGCCACGGCCTTGTCGTCCGCGAGGAACTGGCCGAACTCGGACTCCTCGTCATCCCCGACCGGCTTCTCCAGCGAGACCGGCGTCTGGGCGCTGCGCTTGATCGACTCGACCTCGGCCTCGGGCAGCTTGACCGCGTCCGCGATCTCCTCGATCGAGGGCTCGCGCCCGAGCTCGCTCACCAGCTTGCGCTCGGCACGGTTGATCTTGTTGAGCTTCTCCACGACGTGGACCGGCATACGGATGGTGCGGCCCTTGTCGGCGATCGCCCGCGCCACCGCCTGGCGAATCCACCAGGTCGCGTAGGTCGAGAACTTGAAGCCCTTGCGATGGTCGAACTTCTCCGCCGCGCGGACCAGGCCGAGCGTGCCCTCCTGGATGAGGTCCAGGAAGCCAAGACCCTGGTTGCGGTAGTTCTTGGCGATCGAGACGACCAGGCGCAGGTTGGACTCGACCATGATCTTCTTGGCCTCGAGGTCGCCCATCTCGATCCGCTTGGCGAGCTCGACCTCCTGCTTGGCCGTCAGCAGCGGCACGCGTCCGACGTCCTTGAGAAACAGCTGGAGCGAGTCCGTGCTGGTCTCGGTTTTCAGGTTCAGGCGCCGCGGGCGGTCTGCCTCGGCCGCCTGCTGGGCCTGGCGCTCGCGCGCGTCGGCCTGGTCGAGCAACTCGATGCCCGACTCGTCCAGCATGCGGTAGAGCTCCTCGGCGACGCGCTCATCGATGTCGATGCCGGCGACCGCCTGCGCCACCTCGTCGAAGGAGAGGAATCCCTGCTCCTGACCACGGGCGACAAGCGCCTGCACCTCGTCGAGCTCAACGATCTCGGTGACCGTCACGTTCATCTCTCCCCTGGGCCTCCGCCGCGAAGGCGGCGCATCGGACCCTGCGCTAGTCGAACGAACAACCGTTCGGAGTCTATTGCTTCACTCTTTGAAGTCAATGGTGAAGCGTCCAACCATCAGCAGCCGTGCCGTGAACCTTTAGCCGTCGTCCGGTTGGAGTCCTGCCTGACGCAGGCCCAGGGACGCTCGCGAGATCCGTCTCGTAGGAACCATCGTCAGATTCCCAGGGCGACCTTAAGCTGTCATTAAGCGGACATGGCCCGTCCGTGAAGCCTGCGGGCCGCCCTACGGAGTGGTCGGCTCCGAGGCGCCGGCGCCCTGTCGCTCCTCGTCGAGCAGCGTGAGCAGCTGGGTCGCGGTGCGGCCGAGTCGGCTGTTCGAGTCGATGGCGATGGTCCGCCGCCAGGCCGCCTCGGCGGTCTCGGCGTCGCGCTGATATGCGGCCAGCCACCCCTGGTTGAAGGCGACTATCTGATTGTCGGGGTTCTGGGCCGCAAGATCGGTGAGGGCACCTGCCGCTCGCCGGGCGTCCTCGCCTCCCGCGGCGGCGGCGTTGAGGGCGAGCCCCACCTCGGCGGCCACGTCGTCCGGGTCGAGCCGCAGGGCGTTCACGTAGGCCTCGCGGGCCTCGTCGTTCCTGCGCGCACCCTGGTAGGCGGCCCCTCGACCGACCACGGGCTGGGCGTGGGGGGCCTGCTGTCCTGCTCCGCCGTGGCCATCGCCCCGATCGGTCGCGGCGGCGCCGGCAGCCTGCAGTCGTCGAGCCTCAGGGGGCCACAGGCCGCGTATCCCCCGTGGGGGGCGGACTCCGCGCCAGGGCGCCACGATCGGAGCGCAGGCGACTATCGGGTGGGGGGTGTCCGGCGCGCTCCTCCGGGCCAGAGGGGGAACGCGCGAGGGGGGGGCGCGAGAAGGACGGGCGATGATGACGCGACCCCGGCGGCGGCCGCGACCACGAGACGCAGCGCCAGCCCGACGGCGATGACCGCGACGCCGACACGCTCCGCGGCGACCGGGATCGCGAAGCTCCGCGGGGCGACCGAACCTGCGGGCCGGCCGCACCTCGGGTCTCGCCGGGGGCTCGCCCGGTCACTCACGACTCAGACCCCGGCGCGGGGCGTCGAGCGCCTGGTCACTCACCGAACTACGTCGTCCCTCGGCGGCGGACGTCGTGGGGTTCATGGCACGAGGGGCGAAAGGTGCCCCCAGGAGCAGACCGGTCCGCAACGAGAACGGAATCGACCCGGGACGCCGTGGCGTCCCGGACCGCGGACGATCTGGATCATAGCGGCGCTCGTGATCGTCATGCGCCTTGCTGTCCCTCCACTACACGGGACGCGGGCGGCGGGCGCGGGACCTTCCCCCCCCTCCGCCCCCACCGGGGTGTAGGCCACCAAGCCCACCGCGCTGGGTGGGAGGTGGGGGGGCCCTGCCCCGGGGTACTTGGCTAGCGGCCCGCGCCGCGCGGCGCTGGAATCCGATCGAATCCGAGACGGACTTGGCGTATGGGCCTCACCCGGTCTTGGCGCTTCCGCGTCAAGTCTTCCGCAGGGGGCTCACACGGGGGAACGCGGTAAGAGACGCCCAGCTACGGGAAGGCCTTGCGTAACGTCTTGGGGGGGCTGGGGCTTGGGGCAGACGGTGCTCCAGGACCTGGGCCACTGCCCCGGCCGTCGGGCGCTCGCGCTGGCGTGAGCAGCGCGGTGTAGCCGTTATCTTCCTTGTGTCGGGGAGAAGTGACCAGGTATTCGCTTCGGTGACTAATTCCTTTTACTTCGATGGCTTTTAAGTATCCTTCGGTACGTTCCTTCATGGTTGTCACATCTTCGGTTTCATAGATAAAGGCAATTTTTTGTGCCCCCCTTGTTACCGCATCTTCCACCAGTAATCGGGAACCTAAAAAATTATCATTGATAACCGCATCGAAATCCCCGCCTTCGATCTTCCGATCAAGAAGAACCAAAGGCGTTGAGATATCGTTGAAAATTTCTGACACCTGGTAATCGTAGCGGCTTCCGATGTGAAAGAGGATGATACCGTCGACTCTCTTTTGGAGAAGCAGTTTCAGCTCCGTGAGTTCCTTTTCTCCATCATTGTTGTAAACACCCAGAAGGATATTGATCCCCCGCCGGGAGCAAGTCTCCTCGATCCCGTCCAGCACATCGTGCATGAAAGCACGGATATTCGGAAGAACCAGTCCGATAGTCTTCGTCTTGCCCGTGACAAGACTCTGGGCGGTCTGGTTGGGTACGTAGTTAAGCTTCTCCGCCAGCTTCTTTATCTTTGCCCTGGTGTCCGGTTTAACCCTGGGGTCGTCCCGGAGGGCACGGGAAACGGTGGAGACGGAGACCTTGGCCAGGCCGGCGAGATATTTAAGGTTTACTTCCATGAAATACTTCCTTTTTTCAATTTTTACTCCAGCATACTATCGGATTCATGTATCTCACAACACCTTCCTTGTTCAGGTCCCTCCCGGAGGAGAAATAAAAGGAAAAAGGCAGGATATCGGGGGTTCCCGGCTCGATGTCCCTCATATCCACGATACCCTGATCGCTGGTAGCGCACTGGCTGAAGTGCTTGGCCAGCTGGTACACCACATACCCCCTGTTCGGATCGAAGTTGGTCATGAAGGCGTGGCGAGAAGACAGGGTGAGCCCCATCCGTTCCGACTGAAGGCCCATTAAATCCTTTACGCCGATGAGGAAGGGCCTAACGGCGGTGAAACCGTTATAATCTTCCACCAGGCTGTCGGGGCCGCCGTAGACGAACCGGTAGTCATCATCGGGAACGGGAAAATGGATGTAGTAATCCCGGGAGTGCTCATTGTAGGGAGCGTATTCAAATTCGGTCCGGTCGATTTCGATGTCAATAAGCACCGCTTTTTCCGCCTCCGGCAGGGTGATCTCCATCGCCTTTAAAGGACCCTCTCCGTATTCAATCCGGCAGACGGTTTTTAAGCCGTTGGATTCGATACGCAGAACTGCCTCGCCGGACGTTACAGGGGTCATCCCGCCGTTATACATCCAGCCGGTATGGCGGCTCTGGGAGATTAACCCGAAGTTCTCCTCCCCCACCAGGGCATCCATCTCCTTATCCCGGATCGAGAGAATCCTTCCCTGGGAAGAAAACTCAATCCGGTAGAAACGATTTTCCATAGCCCGTCCTTCCAGAAACTCCGGAGCATAGGGGACCTCCCCCTTCACGACGAACCGGGAAAATCCGGGAGGAACTTCGGCGGTGAACTCCCACCCCCGCTGCAGGGGATTCCAGGGATCTTCCACATCCCGTTGGAAAGGGAGGGCTTCATACTCTTTGCCGTTGAGCTTCACCACTCGGGCGGTGTCGCTCTTCCAGTCGGGGCGGGTGAACCGGATGGTCCGGAGATCCGCCTCCTCCAGGGGGTTGAACAGAAGATCCTGCCAGAAGAAGAACCACCCCCGTTTTTTCCGCAGGGCGTCATCGAGCTGCTCGGTGATACCGCCGTAGGCGGCGTCGGCATACTCCACCACGGTTTTGTTGGAGATGTAGAGCTGATCGGCGGTGAGATAGCCGGGCCAGCCGGCGGTGCCGTGGTTGGCATGCTCCAGGTAGGTCAGGAGATTATCCATCATCACCTCGCAGTCCTCACTGCGGGGATCCACCAGGTCCCATTTAACCATGCTCTCCAGGATCTGCTGGGCCCGGCGGACCATGCCGGCGGTATAGGGGCCGCCAACCTTGGTGAGCTCCCACCAACCGCTCCAGTCCCCCCGCTTCACCGGGATGGAATCGCCGTACTTCTCCTCCACGTAAGTGAAAAAATCCGAAGGGGTTCCCAGAACCACCTCGATCCCCGAGAGGAACACCTGATCCTTCACAAGGTTCAGGTAAGCCTGGAATCCCGGACGAAAACCCCGATTATCGTGGGCCGCCAGGATGGGGAGAATATCGTAGGGGTACCCCGCGTCCTCCATCTCCTTTACAAACTGCTCGATGTTGGAGGTGGAGCGGTAGGTGACGGCCTGCATGTAGTCCAGGGGGGGAACCCAGGTGAGAACACGCCCCCCCTTGGGCCCCTCCCAGTAGTAGAGCCCCTCGGAATCATCCAGGGGATAGTTCTGACGGAATCCGGCGTTCACCCCGCCGATGAAGTAGGAGACCCCCGCCTCGGCCATCACGTCGGGCAGGTCCTGGGCGAAACCGGGAACATCGTTCATGAGGCAGACAGCCATGGACAAGCCGTTTTCCCGGGCAAACTCCTTGGGTGCCCGGAAGGTCTCCCTCAAGGTGGTGCCGTTCATGAAACCCGTATGCATGGTACCGAAGGCGGCGCCGAACTCGATCCGGCCTTCCCGGGCCATCCGCAGATAAAAATCCTTCTGTTCCTGGGAAGGATTGGACTTCAGCCACTGTTCGTACTGCCAGAAGGTCTCAATGGTGAACTTGAAACCGGGAAATTTCTCCATGATCCCCGGCAGTTCGTTGTAGGTTTCAATATATTTATCCTCGATCTCATGCTGGGTGGCGGTGAAACCGATATCCTGATGACTGAAGGGGATGACGATCACCTTCCGGATCTCCGCAGAGAGCAGAAACGGCATCAATAATAATAAAACGATGTTGATTTTTTTCACTGTCATGGCTCCTTAAGATTTAATCCCCCCCTGGATACTGAAACCCCGGGAGATCTTTTCCTGCTGCCAAAAATAGAGGATTACCAGAGGCAGCGAAGTCAGGGTGGATGCCGCCATCAGGAGGTTCCACTGGGTGGCATGCTGCTGCTGGAAGGCCCTGAGCCCCAATGGCAGTACCCATTTGGAGGGATCCATGAGATAGAGGAGGGGGCCGATAAAATCGTTCCAGGAAAAGATGAAGGTAAACATTCCCAGGGTGACGAATACGGGAATACACATGGGCAGGACGATGCGGAGAAAAATAGTAAATTCCGAGCCCCCGTCCATCCGGGCGCTCTCCAGCAGTTCATTGGGTACGGACACCATGAACTGACGCATCATGAAGACCCCGAAAGCCCCCCCCCCGCAGAAAGCGGGAACGATGAGGGTAAGGTAGGTGTTGATCCAACCTAACTTGGAAAACAAGATGTAGGTGGGCACCAGCAAAACCTGGGTAGGAATGAACATGGTGGCAATGGTGATATAGAAGATTTTATCCCGTCCCCGCCAGGCGAGCTTGGCAAAGGCGTACCCCGCCATGGCGGCGGTGAGGAGGGTTCCCAGAACCTTGGATACGGCGATGAAGGCGGTGTTGAAGAAGTACCTCCCGAAGGGGAAGGCCTTTACCGCCTCCAGATAGTTGCTCCATTTCAGGGGGGAAGGCCACCAGATAACCGGAGAGGTCATGATCTGGTCATCCGGCTTCAGCGAGGTGGAGATCATCCAGAAGAGGGGCAGAAGAAACACCGCCCCCATGATCCAGAGGAAGACCATATTCACCCTTTCTTCGGCGCGCTTAGTCTTAACGAGTTGCATTTTTTCGTCCCTCCTAATAGTCCAGCCAGCGCTTGGAAGCCTTGAAGACCCCCATGGTGATGGGCACCAGAATCAGAAACATGAACCATGCCATGGCCGAGGCGTAACCCATCTGCCCCTGCTTAAAAGCCTTCAGATAGATAAGGAGATTCACGAAGGTTGTGGATTCCAGGGGCCCTCCGCCGGTCATGACAATTGATTCGGCGAACACCTGGGACGCCCCGACGATACCGGTAACCACATTGAACAGGATCACCGGCGCCAGGAGAGGCACGGTGATCCGCCAGAACTTGGCAGACCGGGATGCCCCGTCCAGCTCCGCCGCCTCGTATAGATACCCGGGGATATCCTGAAGCCCCGCCAGGAAGATGACGATGATCCCCCCCACCCCCCAGAGGCTCATGATAACGATGGCCGGTTTCGCCCACACCGGAGAGCTGAGCCACATGGGACCGTTTACATGGAACAGACCGAGGAACTGATTGATGATCCCGGTTTTGGGATTGAACATGTTCATCCAGAGGAGCATCACCGGCACCGCCGGGAGCACCACGGGAAGAAAGTATACGGTCCGGAGGATACCCATCCCCCGCCCTTGAGAACTTAGAAGGACCGCGAAGAAGAGACTCAGCAGAACCTTCAGGAATACCGAGCCGAACACGTAGTAGAAGGTGTTCCCCACGGCCTTCCAGAAACTGGGATCCAGGAAGAACATGATCTTATAGTTGGTCAACCCGATCCACTTGGGGGGATTGATTAGATTGTAGCGTGTAAAACTGAGAACCAGGGTGATCAGGATGGGCAGGAGGACGAAGAGGACGAGCCCCACCAGCCACGGTGCCGCAAAGAGATAACCTGCCAGATGCTTCCTTCGATGGTATGTATTTCCAGGCTGTTTCTTCAACCTACCCTCCTTATCTATCATGGGGCGCCCTAGTGGGTCATCTCGTATTTCTTGATGTCGTTGTCGATCATCTCCTGGGCGTGATCCATCGCCTCCCGGGGAGTCTTCTTTCCATAGACCACCTCATCGACGCCCTTGTTCAGGTGCTCGGACCACATGGGAGCCTTGATGCTGATGGGCCGGAAGTGGGTGTTATCCAGGGTGGCCACGGTCTCCTTCCAGAAGGGGTCGGCCATCAGTTCCGGATCGGTGGCGGCCTCCACGTTGGTTATCAGGGCGGAACTCATCTGGGCCTTCAGCTTCTGGACCTTGGTACTCATCAGGTAGGACATGAAGAGAAACGCTTCGTCCTGATGCTCGCTGCGGGCGGAGAGTTCCAGGGAAAACCCGTTGGACCAGCTGGCGGGGCCCGCGGGATAGGGCACCTGGGCGTATCCGAAATTCAAGTCGGAGTTGTACTTTTTCACCTGGCTGTAGAAGTCGGGAACTCCGATGGTCATCCCCAGCTTCTCCACGATGAAAGGATCCGCCGCACCGCCGACCCCGAACTCGGAGTTGAATTTCACCAGCCGCTCATGACCGTACTCATCGATCATGCCCTTCCACTCGACCAGGGCATTGATCACCTCGGAGGAGTTTACCTGAATCTCTCCCTCGGCGTTGACAAAGCCCGCACCGGTTCCCCATACATAGGTAAGGAAGTAGGAATGGGGCAGGAGGATGTTCAGACCCATCCGATCGTAATCGCCGTTCTCATACTTGACCGCCAGCTTCCGGCCGATCTCCTGAACTTCCTCCCAGGAGGAGGGAGCCTTCTCCGGATCCAGACCGGCTTCGGCAAACATATCCTTGTTGTAGTACAGGAGTCTCACGTCGGTTTCGTAGGGAAGGGAGTAGAGAGCGCCGTCAAATCGGCACATGGCCAGTGGTGCCTGGAAAAACAGTTTATCCGGATCCATCCCCGCGCCGGCAAGAAGTTCATCCAGATTACGAAGCGCCCCGGTCTCGGCCCGAGCCCCGACGCTCCCTAAGTCGTTGAGGAACACATCCGGTTCTTCCATGGCGGCCATGGAGACGGAGATCTTGTCCCAGTAGTCCCAGAAATTGATCCCCAGGGCTTCCACCTTGATCTTACCGGCATACTCTTCATTGAAATTGCTGATTATCTGTTCAATGGTGTCCTTACGCACCCCGGAGTCATCCATATGCCAGAACCGGATGACCACCGCCCCCGATTTATCCCCGGCAACGTCTTTCTCTTCACCGTCCTCGGCACATCCGGCCAGTCCCAGGATGAGACCGAGAGTCAATATCCAAACCATTCCCTTTTTCATATTATCCTCCGTTATTATTTGATAGAGACAGCCCTCGGGGCTCTCCGTTTCGTTTTCAACACAATTCTATGCCCCAGGAGAAGCAGCACCCCCCCGAGACAGAAACCGACGAACCAGTCCCCCCAGCGGACATAGAGCCCCGGAGAACCGTCTTCCGGGACGATGAGCCCCGACAGGAGCACCCCCCGGGTAAAGTAGGGCAGCCGCTTCACCATCACTCCCTTGGGGTTGATTACCCCCGAAAGCCCCCCGTTTCCCACCCGGTAGAGGGTTTTCCGGTTCTCCACCGCCCGGAACACGCAGAACGCCGCGTGCTGCTCCAGGGCGCCGGCGCTCCGGGTCCAGGCGTCGGAGGTGATGTTCACCAGAAAATCCACCCCTTCTTCCCGGGAGTAGTTTCGGACGAAATCCCCCCGGGTGCCTTCGAAGCAGATCAGGGTGCCGAACCGGAACTCCTCTCCCCGCCGATTGCTCACCGAAAGGATCCGGGGCGCTTCCCCCCTGTCGAGGCGGATCACATCGGTTTCGGTGGTGAGCATCTCCTCCAGGGCCGGAAACGCCCCGTTGAAGGGGTCGGTCTCCCCGAAGGGCACCAGGTGCATCTTCCGGTACCGCCCCGAAAGGCTGCCGTCCCGGTCGAAGAGGAAGGCGGTGTTGAACCGTCGGGGGCCATCCGCCGCCCCTTCCGACTCCAGCACCCCCAGAAGAAGGGCGGTGTCCGCATCGGCGGCGACGGCGGAGATCCGGTTCAGGATCCGGGCGCTTCCCTCCAGAGGCAGCTGGGGATTGAGGGAGACATACCGCTTCACCGCGTTTTCCGGAAAGATCACCAGGTCCGGCTGAAATTCCCGGGAGATCCCCGTAAGTTCTTCGTACTCATCGAGATACTTCTCCTCCATGGCTCCCCAGTCGGCCCGGGAGTCGTGGTGAAACTGGGCCAGCTGAACCCGGAGATCCCGGGAGACGAGCTCCCGGGTCAGCTGAAACTGACCGTACCCGAGAAACAGCCCCGCTATTAGTGCAGCCCCGATGAGGGGCAGCCCCCACTCCCGAAATCCGCCCCTCCCCCGCCTTGTAACCAGGGTGTAGAGACAGTAGAAGAGGGTGAAATTGATGAACACCAGGAGAAAGGAGACCCCGTAGACCCCGAAAATGTCCGCCGACTGGATGATCCGCGGCAGGGTGTACTGGCTGTACCCCAGGATGCCGAATCCGAAGGAGAGGGGGCCCCGGGTCTTCAGGTATTCGAAAACCACCCAGAGGGCGGGGACCAGCAGGAACCCCGCCTTCAGGTTCTTCCGGCTCCCCCATCGGGCCAGCACCAGGGGCAGGGCAAAGAAGAGGAGGCCGAAGAGGAGGGAGATGAAGAGGATCGAAAGGCGGTGGAACCGCTGCATCCAGAGATAGAGCAGGATGTAGTAGAGGATCCCTCCAACGGCGGCGTTCACCGCCCCCTGCACCCGGGGGAAGAGGAAGACCGACGCCAGCACCGGAACCAGACCGAACCAGGCCAGAAAAGCCCGCCCCGCCGGGGGAAAGGCCAAGCTGAGGAGGATCCCCCCCGCCGCGGCCAGGAGAATTCCCGAAGCCCAGCTGAGGATGCGGTTGCTTTTGATGGTATCTTTAATCACGTGCCCTCCCCTTCTGCAAATAACAGAGGGTATTCCCCCTGTCAACGTGATGATAACGTTTGTATTTTTACATTGCAAGAGTTTTTTACCCTTAATTTCACTTTTTTCTCCATTTTCTCCCCTTTTTTCTTTGACAACACAGCCATATAGGGGTTAAAGTAGTATTTGTAATTGATACAAACGTTTGTATTTAACATACGTTACCAAAAAAGAAAGGAGACATTTATGAAGAATGGAAGGATCATTCTGGTTCTGGCTTTCGTTGCCCTGGCAGCCCTTCTTATGGGATGCCCCACAGAATCTACAGGCTCGGTAGCAACCCCCGTGTTCTCACCCGAAGGGGGGGTCTACAACGGTGCCCAGATGGTTACCATCACCTGCAGCACCGATGATGCGGTGATCTACTATACAACCGACGGCTCAACCCCTACGAAGAATTCCCCCCGGTACACCGATCCCATTGAGGTTTCAGGGGATGGAACGACCATGGTGATTAATGCCCTGGCTGTATGCGAGGGAATGAAAGACAGTTCGAATACCTCCGCCTACAGCATCTACTACACGATTTTCCCACGGATAACCGGATCCATTATCACCGCAGAGGGTGTGAACATTGAAAATGTCAAGGTGGGACTCTTTTTCAAAGGCGCAGCATTGGGACCCAACCCTACGGTGAACCTCAATCTGAACGATGATATTGATAATACAGCCCCCGACGGCAGGGTCTACTACAACGACAGCGCCTTGGATGCCGGAACGTCGGTATCCCTTACCCCCACCCGCCTCGGCGTAATCGATCCCACCGCTAAAACCTACAATCTCAACATTCCCATGACTCCTCCCGCCCGAAGCGGCGGCGACTGGAGTGAGGGATACTACGCTCTGGCCTGGTATGACACCGACGAAGACGGAAACCTGGATCTCATGAACGGACCGGCCACCACATACGCCGACCAGGGAGAGTATAATCGCATGCCCGTAAAGAGCATCACCATCGGAGGGGTAGACGACACTCCCTGCTACATTGATTTCATTGAGCAGAATCAGCTTGATGCAGACTCCTATCAGTTCAAATACTACAAGGTTGGGGATAAGGATACCTACGAACACCAGGCCTTCACCGAAGCCGACCTGGATGGATTCAACTTCACCATCGACGCCGCCGTCGACACGAACTAGCCGTAACAGTTGCCGCCGAAGGAACACCGGTTCCTTCGGCGGAGTAGGTTTTGAGAAATCCGGGGCCGGCCGCAGGTTTGCCCCTTCCTAAAGGAGAACACCATGAAACAGAAAGGAGGACTGCTGTTCCTCTTGCTCATCCTCATCCTCCTGCCCTGCGGGGCCGAAGAGAAGCCCCTCTACTTCGGGGGTTCCCTGAGCTTCACCTTCGGCGACCTTGACGCCTCGACGAAACCAGGGCCCCGGTTCGGCACCGACAACACCGGTTCGGTGGGGGATATCAGCCTCTACCTGCGGAACCGGAAGGTCCAGGCGGGGGTGTCCCTCTCCCTGGCCCAGTCGGCGGAAAACGTCACCAGCATCGGCGGCCTGGAGGAAGTTCCTTTTCCCCTAAGCAATGCCTACATCCGGTGCACCGATGTGTTCGATCTCTTCCGGGTGAAGCTCCACCTCCGGGGGGAGGAAACCGCCCTGGGAACAATGGCGGTGACCGGCACCGATCCCGATCCGGTGGAAGGCGAATTGGACTATCAAACCAATGACGGTGTCCTTACCCTGGAGCTGGAACGGGGGGTTCTGGGTGATTTCATTTTAGGGATCGAAACCAACCAGATCGCCGGCCGATCCGCCACGCAATCACTGGAAGCCCTGGACAACATCTGGGGATTCAAGCTGATGACCGGCTACGAAGGGGAGTTCCTCTATGCCAACCTGGATCTGGCGGTGTTGAACGCCCAATACCCGAGTGAGACCTTCACCGCCCTCTGGGAGGGGGGGGGCACCCTCATCGAGGATTGGGATCTCAACCTCACCACCGAGGCGACCCTGGTGGGCTTGAAATCGGAATCTATGGCCCTGGGGGGAGGCGCCGAGATCGAGGTAGCCCTGGGGGGATTTACCCCTAAGTTCGGATTTTTTGCCAAGAACGAGTTCTACGGCAAGGATGAAGACCTCCTCTCCATCGCCGACGCCCGGGACGACTTCAATACCCGCACCGGCAGCCGGGAATGGGGTTGGGATATGGAAGTTTCCTACAATCCCGCCGATATTATGGGATTGAACCTGATCACCCTCAAGGGGGGATACAACGCCCTCCTCTCCGGGGTGCAGCGTTGGGGATGGAACGCCGGTTTCGATCTGAACTTTTACGACTTCGACGAGCTGCCCCTCACCGGAGGGTTCTCCATCAGCCAGTACGGCGACGAGGGGCTGGGAATCTTCGGCAACAGCGATCTCCTGTGGAACGCCTTCCTCTCGTTCAACTACTACGGCCTGGAGCTGAAGGCCGAAGCGGGCAGGCAGATCTACCAGGATCCCATGGATCCCTCCGGCGGCAGCCGGAACAGCGCCGTGGGCTATACCCTCTCGGCCCTGGTCTACTTTTAATCTGAAGTAACTACAGGAGTCAACAGCCGGAATTCAGGAGTCAGAATGAGAAAGCAGGCACGACCATTTGAAGAGTTGATGGTATGGTACACCAAACAATACAGGGCAACCGCAAGGGATTGCCCCCACAAACGGGTACCCGATACATCTCACAAGGCTCCCTGGAGCAATGTGTATGAAGCCGCCCTGTTACGGGAAGAGGTGATAAACCTATACCGAACAGTGAAGAGTCTGTCTCCCATTCCGATTATTGATGATTGACTTGCTTGGAGGCATATATTCTGAATCCTGTTGGCATGGAAAAGACCATAGCCAACCGGTCATCATCTGATTGTCAGAGCTTTCGATGATGCGGCTTGTCGGCCTGATGCGATCCTAAAATGAAATCACAGACCCACGTGCTCCGGAAGTGGGACGTCATTTGATCCCAAAGCCTACATCGGGATCGGTGCGATGCACCTGTTGGGAAATTAGGCACCCGGAGCAGGCCCATGGGTGCACCGGATGCGGCGGGGCGCTGCCCGGAGAACTCGCAGGCCGCCTGATGCTGGTGACGTTTCCGCCGACGGGCCGGGGAGAGCCCCGCGCCTTCCGGATGCGCGTCCCACGGGCCGATGGTGCGCGCTCGTCGGACCGAGATATTTCGGGGAGGCGGGGAAACCGGGGAAATACTCTCGGCCCCGCAGAGACGGGGCTGGCGGTCTCAAAAACCTACCCGCACCGGGAACCGGTGTTTTCGGCGAGTAACAGTACGGCGAGTTCTGACGACGTATGGTAGTTGTCGGCGGTGGCGCCTTTAACGATGCTGCATCTTCTGCTCAATGAAATCGAGTACCTCCGTGGAGACAGACCATGCGCGACGTGCGTGCTCTCGCGGTCGGCCCGATGCGTTGTCGTCGGTGCTCGCCGAGAGCACGGCGAGTCATGGAATGTTGAATTGGGGCGGTGGGATCGATGGGCAGAGCGAAATGAAGTGCCGACGTTCCGGCATCCCATGGGTTGTAACCAGACCCTGCCGTCGAAACAGTATCGGTAAATCGTTCAGTGAGATTCTGTAGGGTTAGTGCAATGCTGCGCGCTGAAAATTTCCACTGTGTACATTTCAATGTTCACACCCTCTGCGTGATGTGGGTCGGAACCTCCGGCCGGGAAATCATGCGTAGATGCTGTAGGCGGAGAACCGAACTGTCTTGACATTCACGCATACAGCCAGGTGTACATGGTCGTTCATCCTGGAGCCTCAATGGGATGTCGGTGTACCGGAAATTCTTCGTAGGGGTTGAGCCGTCGATTTATGTAGATCACCGCATCATCAGTGCTGCAGGTGATGTGGCCATCTGGGCACCGTCCCCTTCGAATTGAGTACGGGAGTTGCCTACCGAGCCTGTAGGTCTGTGGGGCATCCCATAAGAAGGGCTGCCAGAGCCAGAACCAGAATGATCTGCTTCATTCTTCATAAATGTCTCCTTTCCTACAGTAACGTATGTTAAATACAAACATCAGTACAAATACTACTTTAACTATGTAACTGTGTTGTCAAAGAAAAAGGGAAAATGGAGAGAAAAATTGAAATTAGGGTAAGAAACTCTTGCAATACAAACGTGCAGCACGACGGGAGCCCTCTGTGCAGAGGGAGGGCGTGACAAAGATACCATCAAAGCAGCATCCTCAGCTAGACTCGGAAAGGATCTCCTGGCCGCGGCTGGATCCTCTCAGCTTGGCTATCCCCGGCGGGAGCGGCAACGCGAGACCGGTCTGAATTCGGTCTCCCAGGTGCAGGGGCTAAGACGATACTACATCCTGCTCTATCTCAGCGGTTCACCTGCTGTCCTCTTCATCTCCTCCTCTTCGGCCTCCTCTTCTGCCCTGCCCCCTGAGTGTCTTGCCTGGTCCCCGCCCTCTGGGTGGTTTTCGAGTACCTGAGCCACCCCTTCGGATTCGGCAGAACACAGCAGTACACCCTGCCGCCTTCGGGGTCTCCTGAGTGACAATTTTCACCCTCTTCTGCCACCCTGGTTACAAGGCGAGGGTGGGAAAAGCGAGATTGAGATGCCCCTCATCAGGGCTGCACTAATAGCGGGGCTGGTCGGTTTCGGCACAGCTGGC
>CALNYH010000004.1:0-93545 GCA_942490795.1 uncultured Thermoleophilia bacterium
GGATCGCCGACGCCGCGAGAACCGCGTCACCGAGCTCCATCGCCAGCGCCGCGTCGGATGCGGTCCCGATCCCTGCGTCGAGCACGAGCGGGACGTCGACCATCTCGCGCATCAGCTCGGTCGCGTGGGGTTCGGATCCCGAGGCCACTCCCGATGGGAGCGCCCAGGGGCATGACGGCCGCGCAGCCCGCATCCGCGAGTCGGCGCCCGAGGATCGGATCGTCATTGGTGTAGGCGAGCACCACGAACCCCTCCCCGACGAGCGTTTCGGCCGCCCGGAGCAACTCGAGCGGATCGGGCAGGAGCGTGCGGCGGTCGCCGATCACCTCCAGCTTGACCCAGTCGGTCTCGAACGCCTCGCGGGCCAACCGGGCCGTCTGGCACGCCTCGCGCGCGGTGAAGCAGCCGGCGGTGTTCGGAAGCGTCCTGGCGCCGGCGGCGGCGATCGTGTCGTAGAGCCCACCGGGCGCGTCCTCCACCCGTCGGAGCGCCACGGTGACGATCTCGGCGCCACTGGCCGTAAGCGCATCCGCGAACAGCTCCAGGCTCTGGAATCCACCCGAGCCCAGCAGCAGCCGCGATCTGAGCGGTGTCCCGGCGATCTCGAGCACGTCGTCCATCGTCATCCTCCCGCGGTCGCCCGCACCACCTCGATCTCGGCGCCCTCGTGCAACGGGTCGCCGTCCAGTCGGCGCGTGCGACGACCCGACCGTCGAGCGCCGCCGCGGTCCCGCGCTCCGCCGGGTGCGCCCCGGCGGCCAACACGGCGTCGGCGACCATCGCCCGCTCGACGACCGTCCGCGCGACGCCGTTGATCCACACAATCATGCCCGCACCGCCGCGAACCGGCCGGGGGCGAGCCCGTCGAGGGCCGCCGGGATCGGTGCACCCCGCAGGTCCGCGTCGACGCCCTCGGCGACGAGCGGCGCCAGCAGGATGCCGTGGCGGTGGCCACCGGCAGCCCAGAACACCCCGTCGTGCGGGTCGCGGCCGATTGCCGGGCGGCCGTCCGGCGTCGCCGGCCGCGGTGCCGCCGAGGCCTCGTGCAGCTCAGCTCTCGAAGTTCGGGGCAGACCGCGACGGCCGCCTCCAGCAGGTCGAGGGCCGCGCCGGCGGTGACCCGCCGGTCCGACGCCTCCTCGACCGTGGCCCCGACGGCGATCTCCTCCGCCCGGCGCGGGACCACGTAGACCTCGGGGTCCTGACCGTGCGGATCAGCGGTACGCCGGCGTCGGGCGGGACCCGCAGCCGCAGGATCTGCCCTTGACGGGGCGGATCGGGACCAGCCCGGCGGGTGCCGGCGCCGGGTGCCCGACCGCGACCACGACGGTGTCCGCCCGGTGCGTGCGGCCCTCCGAGTCACGCACGGCCGCCGCGCGCCCGCCGTCCCCATGGATCACCTCGACCCCGTCGGCGGCGACGGTGCGCACGCCAGACGGGTGCCCGCACGCACCAGTGCCGCCATCAGCCGGCGGGGGTCGATCTCGCCCTCCTCGGGCAACAGCAGGCCACCGGCCACGCCGCCGAGGCCCGGCTCCAGCTCGCGAAGCGCCGATCCCGGCAGCCAGTGCGCGGGCAGGCCGAGCGCGGCGAGCATCGCGGCACGGTGGCGGATCGGCGCGACGTGCTCGCGGCGGGCGGCGACGTGGAGGCAGCCGCAGATGCGAAGGCCCGGATCGAGGCCCGCGTCGGCGGCGACCTCCTCGGCCAGCCGGGGCCAGCCCGCGAACGCGGCCGCGAGCAACGGATGCAGCGCCGGGTCGCGCTCGTCGGCCTCTGAGCGGGGTCCCAACATGCCCGCGGCGACAGCGCCGGCCGGGGTCCGCGGTCCCGCCAGGAGCGTGACCGTCGAGCCCCGCCCTCGCCAGGCGCCATGCCGCCGCCCGGGCCCACGGGCCGCCGCCGACCACGACCGCGGTGCTCACCCCTCGACCTCGGGTTGGAACCGATCGGTGACGGCCGCGGCGACGTCGACCGGATCGCTCAGGAGGCCCTCGTCCCGCATCCAGTCGGCGTAGTCGTCCCAGGCGTCGGGATCGACCGCGAGCGAGCGGCCTTCGCCGGTCCCGAGAAGCGGCGCGGTGAGGCGCACCTGTTCGACGAGCAACTCCCGGTCCAGGTCGGGGTTCGCCGTCGGCGACGGCGTCGACCGCATGTCGCGATCGGCGACCGCCGCCGCGGTCCCCGCGGCGAGCCCCGCACGACCGCGCGGACGAGCGCGGGGTCGTCCCGTGCGATCTCGTCGCTCGTCACGAGGACCAGCTCGTCGTAGGCGGGGACGCCGAAGCGCTCGAGGCGGAACACGTCGACCGGGACGCCGCGCCGCTCGAGCTCGGGTGCCTCGATGTTCCAGTAGGCACCCACGAGGGCGTCGACGCGCCCGGCGGCGAGGGCGGGGGAGAGGTTGAAGCCGACGCTCCGCGTGCGCACCTTCGCCGGGTCGCCGCCGTCCGCCCGCACGACCGTGTCGAGCAGGGGGCGGTCGGACGGCAGGCCGGAGATCCCGACGGTGCGCCCCTCCAGGTCGCGGGGGCGCGCAATGCCCCGATCGCCGCGGACGATGACGGCGTTCAGCGGCGTGCCGACCAGCGCCGCCACCGCGACCACCGGGATCCCCTGCGAGCGCGCGAGGAGCACCTCGGGCTCGTAGCTCACGGCGAAGGGCGCGCGGCCCGCGCCGACCTGCTTGAGCGCGGCGGCCGGGTCGCTCGGCACCTCAGGCACGAGGTCGACGCCGGAATCGGCCATGTGCCCGCCGGCGATCGCCGTGTAGATCCCGGCGTGGTCGGCGTTCGGGAACCAGTCCAGGACCAGGTCGGCGGACCTGGTGCCGTCGGCCCCCTCGGCGGGTCCCTCGCCGCAGCCGGCGAGCAGCGTCGCGGCGACGACGACGAGGGCGATCAGGGCGGGGATGGCTCGTGTCACCGGCGTCTCCAGGGTGGGCGGGCGGAATGGTGGCGGTGGGGAAGGGCGAGGCGCTCGCATCCGGCCACGGCGGCGAACAGGCCGACGCCCATCACGGCGAGCAATGCGATGGCCGCGAACGAGCGTGCGGTCTCGAACTGGCCGCCCGAGATCTCGGTCAGGTAGCCGAGCCCCCGTTCCGCGCCGACGTACTCGGCGACGACGGCACCGGTCACCGAGAACACGGCAGCCATCTTGAGGCCCGAGAACAGGGCCGGGAGCGCCGCCGGGAACGTCACGTGCCGCCAGATCCAGCCGCGTGTCGCGCCGAGCGTGCGGAGGGTGCGCCCGAGCCCCGGGTCCGCGGCCCGGAGCCCGTCGACACCGGTCACGACGACCGGGAAGAAGCAGATCAGGAAGGCGACAAGGACCTGCGCCGGGCCGTAGTCGAGCCAGATCGCCGCGAGCGGCGCGACGGCGAGGATCGGGACCGCCTGGCTGGCGACGATCCACGGGTAGAGGGTGCGCTCCGCGGCCCGCGATGCGGCGATCCCGGCGGCGAGCGCCAGCCCGGCGAGGGCGGCCAGACCGAAACCGAGGAGCGCCGAGCCGAGCGTCGCCTGGGCGTGGAACCACAGCCGGCCGCGCTCGTCGATGAGGGTCTCGGCCACGGCGCCGGGTGCGGGGAGGAGCCACGGCGCGGGCCGGGCGATCCAGACGACCATCTGCCACGCGAGGATGCCCGCGAGGGGAAGCACGAGCAGCGCGAGCCGCCGCGCGGTGGGGCGGAGCGGCGGCGCGGCGAGCCGCACGCCCATCGGCTTGCGCACGGCGGTCACGTCGGCGCCCCGGCGCCGGCCAGCGCTCCGATGAGGGCGCGCTTGGCGGCGACGAACCGGGGGTCCGTCGTGGTCGCCGCGTTCGTTGGCCGCGTGAGGGCGACCCGTACCTCGGCCGCGATCCGCATCGGCCGCGGCGAGGCGATGAGCACGCGGTCGGCGAGCAGGAGGGCCTCGTCGAGGTCGTGCGTCACGAGCAGGACGCTCGCGCCGCGGGTCCGCCGAACGGCGTCGAGCTCGCGCTGCAGCCGCGCCCGCGTGAGCGCGTCGAGGGCGCCGAAGGGCTCGTCGAGCAACCAGGTCCGCGTGCCGGCGGCCAGCGTGCGCGCGAGCGAGACGCGCTGGCGCATCCCCCCCGAGAGCACGTGCGGGTACTGCTCGGCATGGTCCGCCAGCCCCAGATCCTCGAGCGCGGTGGCGGCGATCTCGCGGGAGCGGGTCCGCGAGGCGCCGGCGAGCCGTGCCGCCAGCGCGACGTTCTCGCCGGCCGTCCGCCACGGGAGCAGCGCGTCCGCCTGCGGCATGAGCGTGACGTGCCCCGGACCCGGGGCGGCGGGGTCGCCGTCGATCGTGAGGCCGCCGCCGTCGGGGGGCTCGAGCCCGGCCACGGCTGCGAGCAGGGTGCTCTTGCCGCACCCGGACGGCCCCACGACCGCGACGGCCTCGCCTCGCGCGACCTCGAGCGTGACCCCAGCGAGGATCGTCCGTGGGCCGTCCTGTCCCATCCGGACGACGACGAGCCCGTCGACGGCGATCGCCGGGCGCTCAGACATCGTGGACCCATCCGGGGCGGGCGGGCGTCTCGACCGTGCGGCCGTGCCGGGTCAACGTGAGCGACGGTTCGCCCGCACACACATTGCCGACCAGGTGCAGGTCGACGCCGGCGGCGCGCGCCCGCGGCACGTCGTCGGGCGCCATGGCGACGATCAGCTCGTAGTCGTCACCCCCGGTGGCCGCGAAGAGGTCGGCCTCGTGTCCGAGCGCCGCGGCGGCGCGCGCGACCCCCGGTGCCAGTGGGACCGCCTCGAGCGCGATCTCGAGCCGCACGCCGGACGCGGACGCCATGCGCCCGGCGTCCACGATCAGGCCGTCCGAGCAGTCGAGCATCGCGTGTGCGCCGATGCGCCTGAGCGCCCGCCCGAAGCCGACCCGCGGCACCGGGCGGCGGTGCGCATCCACGAGCGCGGCCGCCGCGGCGGGATCCGGCGGCGCGATGCGCCCGTCCAGCAGGGCGAGGCCGGCGGCCGCCCCGCCGAGCGGCCCGGTCACCACGAGGACGTCGCCGTCCATCGCGCCCGTGCGGGTCACCGCGCTCGCGGGGTCGTCGAGCACCCCGATCGCCGTCACCGCCAGCACCATGGCCGGCCCCGAGGTGAGGTCTCCGCCGGCGATCGTGACGCCGTGCGCAGCGGCGAGCTCGTCCATCCCGGCTCGAAGGGCGTCGTGGTCGGCCGCCTCCAGCCCGCCCGGTGGGACGACGAGGCCGACGAGCGCGGCACGTGGGTCGGCGCCCATCGCCGCCAGGTCGGAGAGGTTGACGGCGAGGGCCTTGTGGCCCAGGTCGCGCATGGGGGTCGTCGCGCGCCGGAAGTGCACGTCCTCGACCAGCACGTCGGTGGTGACGACGATGCCGGGGGCACCCGCGAGCACGGCGGCGTCGTCGCCGACTCCGAGGAGCGTGCCGTCCCGGCGGACCGCCGACTCCGTGATGCGCTCGATCAGGTCGAGCTCCGACACGCACGCCCTCCCTTCGTCGGCATTACCCGGACAGGTTCGAAGGGTCGGGGCGCGCTCGTGCCCCCTCTCAGCCGCCGCGAGCGGCTCCCCCAGGGTGGCGGAAGGCTAGCACCGGACGCCATCCGCGACCCCCTCGCGCTCGGGTCCATGGCCGTTCCGTCCGATACGGGGTCGCAGTGGGGCGGCGCGCCCCGTCTCGACCACGCTCGCGAGGAGTCACGTGGCCATGAGCACCGAGGTCATCACCGACGACCAGACCCGCCAGCCGGTCGTGCTCGCGCTCGGCGACGAGGAGTTCGGCGTCCCGATCACGCTCGTGCAGGAGATCATCCGCCACACTCCGCCGCGCCCGATCCCGGGCAGCCCGCCCGGCGTCGAGGGGGTGATCAACCTCCGTGGCCGCATCATCCCGGTGGTCGAACTCCGCGGGAGGTTCGGCGTCGCCGGCGAGCGCCCGGAGGAGAGCAAGATCGTGATCGTCGAGCTGACGGACGCCACCGTCGGCGTGATCGTCGATGAGGTGAAGGAGGTCCTCTCGATCGGCGCCGAGCACACCGAGGCCCCGCCGGAGCGTCCCGGCGACGCCGACTACCTCGAGGCCGTCGCGAAGCTCGAGGGCCGCCGCCTGGTCATCCTCGACCTCGAGCGGCTGCTCGCGGGGCGCACGATCTGATCATCGTGCGGGTGAGTGCCGTGGGGGCCGGTGGCCCCCACGCGCTCATCTACTCGGAGCACTGCTCCGGGCGCCGCTTGCCGGCAAAGAGGTCGGCCGACTCGGCGTCCTCCGTGGTTTTCGGCCACCGACGGCTGGGCCTGTCCCGTGGACTGCCGCCCGCGCGCTGCCGCCCGTCAGGCGCGGCCTCGCGTCGCGTCACGAACCGCCGCCAGGGCGCGCTCGAGGCGCTCCCATGCGATGCGCTCGGCACGCAGGTGCTCCGACTCGGACGCGTAGAGATGACCGCTCCGCGACACGGACAGGTAGTCCCCGCGAGCTCGCTCGAGGTCCGCCTCCGGTGCTCGGCTGATGGTGCTCTGCATCATGCCCTTCGCCTCCTCGCCGTCTTCCTGCGTGGACGATGGGGGCATGCTGGCGCGGTGGTGGCGCCGGATCATTGGCCCGGTGGCCAAAGATCGCCGCTCGACGGCGCCACCGAGTCGCCCGACGGTCCACAGCGGCGGCCCGACGCATCGGCCGCGTCGAGCACCGACGTGGCGCCGGTCAGCGGGCCGACGAGGAGGTCCGCGTCGAGCGGCCCCAGATCGCGGAGCCGCATCTTGGCGCGGCAGACCGGCTGGCGGGCCCGCGCGAACGCCGCTTCGGCGCGGTCCATGGCGTCGCCGCGGTCCTCCGCGGCCACGAGGACGACCTCGAGCTGGAACGGGCCCTCCCAGCCGCTGCCGACGGCCCAGAGGTGACGACTGGGTACACCGTTCCCCATGCGAGGGAACGGTAGCCGACCCGCCACTACACTCGGACCGGTGACCGACGCGCCCCGCCGATCGACGCGTGCGCTGCTCGTGGCCGCGCCGCTCGTGGTCGCGGCCATCGGCGCGCTCGCCATCCTGGCCTTCGGTGTCGGCGGCGGCGGCGCGAGCGCGGCGCTCAATGCGACGCCGGTCGAGCCGCCGGCCCCGGCCCCCGCGGTCACCGGGCGCGACCAGGCCGGACGCGCGGTCGCCCTGCCGGCGGCCGGCCGGCCGATGGTGGTGACGTTTCTGTTCACCCGGTGCCCGACGACCTGTCCGCTGATCGCGAGCCAGCTCTCGGGTGCGCTCGACGAGCTGGGCCCGGATGCCGGCGAGGTCGACGTCGTGGCGATCAGCGTCGACCCGGCCGGCGACACGCCGGCGCGGGCCCGGGCGTTTCTGCGCTCCCACGGGCTCGAGGGGAGGATGCGCTACGTCGTCGGCGACGCGGACCGGCTCCGGCCGCTCTGGTCGGCGTGGCAGGTCGCCGCCCAGCCGGCCGACCGGCCCTCGCTCTCGCTCCACTCGGCGCGCCTCGTCCTGGTGGACCGCGAGGGGCGCCAGGTCGGCCGGTACGCCGGCGGCCTCCCGATCCCGCCCTCGGACATCGCGGCCGACATCCGGACGCTGATCTGAGCCGTCGCGACCGGGGGGCGCGGCGCGCCGGGGGGCGCGCTGTAGCGTAGCCGTATGCGCATGGCCCACCCGATCCTCGCCGTGTCGCTCCTCGCCGGCCTCGCGGCGGCGCCGCACGCGCTCGCCGCGCCCGCCGCCGAGTTCTCGTTCGTCGGCAGGGGGTTCGGGCACGGGGTCGGCATGTCGCAGTACGGCGCCTACGGCGCCGCGCCAGACGGGCTGGGGCGAGGCCAGGATCCTTCGCCACTACTACCCCGGGACGACGCTCGGGCGGACCACCCCCGACCAGCGCCGCGTGCGGGTGCTCCTCCAGGAGCGGCGACTCCGCACGGCGCTCGTGGCGACGCGCCCGGTCCTGGCGCGACCGGCGTCGGGCCCCGCCGTCTCGCTGCCGGCGGGGTCGCTCCGCGCGAGGCGGGATGCGGGCAGGGCGGTCGTCATCGACGAGGCGGGTCGTGCGCACCAGCTGACCCTTCCCGTCAGGCTGACCAGTCGCGCCCCGCTCGCCGTCGGCGGCGTCCGCTACCGCGGAGTCATGGAACTCCACCCGGAGGGCACGCGCCGCGTCGAGGTGGTCAACGACGTGCCGCTCGAGGGCTACCTGCGCGGCGTGGTCCCGCAGGAGGTGCCCGCGTCCTGGGCCCGCCGGGCGGCCGCGGCGGTCAGGGCGCAGGCCATCGTCGCCCGCTCCTACGCCGTGGCGTCGCGCCGTCGGGGCGCCCACTTCGAGTTGCACGCCGACACCCGCAGCCAGGTCTACGGCGGCCTCGACGCCGAGGACCCCCGCGCCGGAGCGGCCGTGGCGGCCACGGCGGGCCGCGTGGTGCAACGGAACGGCGCGGTCGTGACGACCTACTTCTTCTCGTCGTCGGGCGGGCGCACCGAGAGCGCCGCCGTCGTGTGGGGCGTCCCGGCGACCCACCTCGTCAGCCGGCCGGATCCGTTCGACCGCGTCTCCCCGTACCACCGCTGGGCCGAGCCGGTCCGCCTGCGGGGCGACGCGCTGGCCGACGGCCTGGGTCTCGATTCACCCGTGACGGACATCCGCGTGCTGGAGCGCGCGCGTTCGCCACGCGTCGTCCGCGCCGGCGTCACCACCGCGGACGGTGCGACCACGACGGTCTCAGGGGCACGGCTCCAGGCGGCGGCCGGCCTTCGCAGCACCTGGTTCTCGGTGCGGCGCTCGCGCTCCTGACGCCCGCCGCCGATACCGGTACCGTTCCGGTCGGCGCGGACACCTGGAGGGTGCGTGGCACAGGCGACGACGACGGGCCCGCGGAGGGTCGCGATGGATGATGCAGACGTGCTGTGGCCGCCCGAGGTCGCGCGCCCGGGCGGGGACCCCCTGACGCGCGAGCTGCTCCACGGCGCCGGCGTGGACGCCTCGGCCCGGGTCGTGCAGCTCGCCCCGGGGACCGGCGCGACGGTCCGCCGCGTGCTCGAAGTCGGTCCTCGCACGTTCCTCGCCGTCGCGCCCGGCACCACGACGACCCGGATCCTCGGTCGGGTCGCGCCCGCCGCCGAGGTCGTCACCGCGCCGGCGGATGCCACCGGCCTCGACGACGGCGCCGCGAGCGCGGTGATCGCGGAGGGGCTCCTGACGTGCGCCGCGCCCGAGGCGCGGGCCGCGCTCGTCACCGAGGCGGCGCGCCTCCTGCGGGCCGGCGGCCGGCTCGGTCTGCATGAGCTCTGCCTGTGGCCGGGCGACGCGCCCGAGGAGACGGCCACGGTCGCCCGCGCGCTCGCCGACGCGGGTGTCCATCCCCTCGATCCGGACGAGTGGCGCGCCGTGCTGAGCGCCGGCGGGCTCGTCCCGGTCGGCGCGACGACGGGGGCACCGGTGGCGCGGTCGAACGCGGACCTGTTCCGCGAGCTCGGCCCGCGGGGTGCGCTCGGAGCCCTCGAGGCCCTCGGACGGGACCATCGTGCGGCCCGCCGGACCATCGCCGCCCGGACGGCCGTCGATCGGTACCGGCGTGGGCTCGCGGCGATCGTCGTCATCGGCGAGAAGCCGCTCATCGCCGGAATCCGTCGGCCGTCGGTCGCGTGAGCGACATCGTCCCCGGGAGGGGCGGCGGGACGGTCTGGGAGGACGGGATCGGGCGGCGCGACATCGACGCCGTCGTGCGCTGGGAGGGGCACGCGTCCCATGCGCCCGACCCGCAGTCGGTCCGGTACGGACAGGGGGAGCCGGGGGTCGTCGTCCAGGCGGCGGTCAGCGGGCCGGTGTTCCGGGGTCGCCCGGTGGTGGACGTGCGCTGGCACGAGGGGCTCCGGCCCATGTACATGCGCATGACACCGGACGAGGCGCGGCGGATCGGCGAGCTGTTGCTGCGGGCCGCCGACATGGCGGGCGTCTCGGAGGACCTACCCGGCGGCTGACAGGACCGGGCTCGGCCGGACGGCGTCCCGTCCGTCCGCCTTGGCGCGGTAGAGCATCGCGTCGGCGAGCTCGAGCATCCGGGTCGGTGACCCGGCGGCGTGGAGATCGGCGACGCCCGCCGACACCGTGAGGTGTCCGGCGCCCCCGACGGGCGCGGCGGAGACGGCGCGGCGGGCCCGCTCGAGCGCGACCGTGGCCCATGACGCGTCGAGGCCCGGCAGGATCCAGCCGAACTCCTCGCCGCCGACGCGTGCGACGACGTCGTCGACGCGCGCGGCGCGGCGCAGGCGGCGCGCGACCTCCGCGAGCACCTCGTCGCCGACCCGATGGCCGAGGCGATCGTTGACCTGCTTGAAGCGGTCGATGTCGATGAAGGCGACGCTCACGGGCGCGCCGTCGCGATCCGCGGTCCGGCACGCGCGCGCGAGCGCGGCGTCGAAGGCGCGCCGGTTCGCCAGCCCGGTGAGCTCGTCGGTGGCGGCGAGCTCGGCCAGCCGGCGGTGGCTGGCGTCCGTCGCCAGCGCCAGGGTCATGAGCTCGGCGAACGGGGTGAGCACGTCCACGGCCTCGTCCGGCGTCCGGCCGCCCGTGCCCGCGGCAAGCGCTCCCCACACGCGGCCGTCGAGACGGATCGGGACGGCCACGAGGGCCTCGGGGCGCCGCATCGGTGACGACGGTGCGCGCCGGTCGCGGAAGGCCACCACCGGCGTGCCCTCGAGCGCGGCCGTCACCTCGGGCGCGATCGCGTCCCCCGGCTCGGCGCCGGCCCCCGCGCCGGCCACCACCCTCGCCCCGCCGGCCCCGACGGCGACCACCATGGCCGAGACGGCGCCGAGGGCCTCACACGCCTGGGCCGCGATGACGTTGGCCGCGGCCAACGGCGCGTCGCACGTCCGCAGGGCCCGGATCGCGGCCGTCTGGGCGCGCCGTTCCGTCCGCCCGTCCGTCCACGGGGATGCCGTCGGTGTGGCGGCGCTCGCGCGCCCGTCGTGCATCAGCGTCATCCGGCCCCCCGCAGCGTGACAGCGCGATGATCATGTGGCACGAGACCGACCGAGTCGATGGGCAGCCCCGAGAGAACCCCCGCGCAGAGCGGAAATCACGGCTGTCGGAGGCCTGTGACACCGACCGGAGGCCGGGCGCTCAGCGGGGCCGGATCTCCACGGTCCACTCGGAGCCGGCCGAGAGCAGCAGGTCGAACTCGCCCGCCTCGATGTCGACCTCGCCAGCGAGCTCGGAGGAGTCGACGAGGGTGGCGCCGCTCAGCAGGTCCTGCAGCACGAACTGGCCACCTCCGGACGTCCACGCGAGGGTGGACGGCGCGTCCACGGTGACCGCGCCGATGTCGTCGGTCTCTCCGCTGGAGAACACCTGGGACGGCGCGCCGCCGCCCTCGGCGTCGGTGGTCTCCGGAGCGGCACCGGTGACGGTGGCAGGCGGCTCGGTGACCGTCTCGGGCAGCACGTCGGTGACCGTCTCGGGCAGCACGTCGGTCACCGTCTCCGGCAGCACGTCGGTGACGGTCGTGGGGTCGGCGGGCACCTCGAGGGTCACCGCCCCACCGGCGGTCTCGGCGAGCACGAGCGTGTCGTCGTCACCGCCGCCCCCGGACGCCGCGAGTCCGATCCCCACCGCCGCCGCGACGGTCAGCGCGGCGGCGACGAGCACCACGAGCAATCGACCGCCGGACGTCAGCTCGGCCCAGGCGCGATCCAGGCCCAGGGGCGGCCCGGGCTCGACGGGCGGCGTCGGCGTCCGCGAGGGCGGCGGCGCCCCCTCGCTGCTGGCATCCGGCTCGGTTGGGTCGGTCACGGGGTCGTCCTTCTCGATGACAGGGGGAGGGTGCCAGACGCCGCGGTCGGCGATGCGCGCGCCGGGGCATCGGTTACGCTCCGGACATGCCCGAGACCACCGTCCGTGACGTCATGACGCCCATCCGCGTCGCGTGCCCGTCCGACGCGACCCTTCGCGACGCGGCCGCGGCGATGACCGAAGCGGGGGTCGGCGCCCTCGTGGTCGAGGGTGAGCAACCGGCGATCCTCAGCGAGCGCGACCTGCTCAGGCCGATCGCGGCGGGTCTCGACATGGACACCGAACGGGTCGCCGACCACGTCCGCGCGAACCGCCCCGGCGCGCAGCCGGCGGAGTCCCTGATCGCGGTCTCGGCGCGCATGTCCGACCAGAACGTGCGGCATGTCCTGGTCATGGAGGGCTCGACCGTGGTCGGGATGCTGTCGATGCGCGACGTCGTCCATGTGATCGGCCGGGTCGCCGACGCCTGAGCCCCCCGGGGGGGATCCCCCGGGGAGCGGGGGAGGGGCGAGCCGGAAAAAGAGGGAGGCGGGGGACCCCGGGGAGGCCTCCCGCGCGGCTGCCCAGGCCCGCATCATGGCGCCATGCGCGCCCTCACACCCCTCATCGCCGGGCTGTTCCTGGCCCTCGCCGCGATCGTGCTCCACCCGACCCCGGTGACCGCCTCCGTCACCGTCGCCGCCGGCGACACGCTCTCCGGCATCGCCGCCCGCAACGGCGTGTCGGTCTCGGCGCTGGCGGCCGCCAACGGGATCTCCGACCCGGACCGCATCGGCATCGGCACACGGCTGACCCTCCCCGGGGGATCGGGCGGCGGATCCTCCGAGGCGACCGAAGCCACGACGTCCACGAGCGTGGGCGGGAGCGCAGGCGCCGCCTCCGTCACCGTCGCCGCCGGCGACACGCTCTCCGGCATCGCCGCCCGCAACGGCGTGTCGGTCTCGGCGCTGGCGGCCGCCAACGGGATCTCGGACCCGGATCGCATCGCGATCGGCACGCGGCTGACCCTCCCCGGCGGATCGGGCGGCGGATCCTCGGTCGAGGCGACCGAAGTCACGACGTCCACGAGCGTGGACGGGAGCGGAGGCGCCGCCTCCGTCACCGTCGCCGCCGGCGACACGCTCTCCGGCATCGCCGCCCGCAACGGCGTGTCGGTCTCGGCGCTGGCGGCCGCCAACGGGATCTCGGACCCGGATCGCATCGGCATCGGCACGCGGCTGACCCTCCCCGGGGGATCGGGCGGCGGATCCTCCGAGGCGACCCGGTCCGCCGGGACGCGCACCGGCGGCCGCACGCCCGGGGTCGGGTCGCTGCTCGAGCAGAGCGCCGCCCGGCACGGTGTGAGCGCCGATCTCGTGAGGGCGATCGCATGGCAGGAGAGCGGCTGGAACCAGTCGGCCGTCTCGAGCGTCGGCGCAACCGGCGTGATGCAGCTCATGCCCGGCACGGCGCGCTGGCTCGGCCAGGACGTGCTCGGGCGCCCGATCGACAGGTCGCGGGTCGAGGACAACGTCGACGGCGGCGTCGCCTACCTTGCGTGGCTGATCCGCCATATGGGCGACGAGCGCGCCGGGATCGCGGCGTATTACCAGGGGCAGGGCTCGGTCAGCGCGCACGGGCCGCTGCCCGAGACCGACCGCTACGTGGCGAGCGTGCTGTCGCTTCGCGGCAGGGTGTAGAGGGGGCGTCGGCCGCTCGCGAAGGGCGACGACGAGACCTCTCTGAGCACCGTCGCCGAGGTCGCCCGCTCGGTGTCGCCCAGCCAGCGTGCGGCGATCAGGTTGGCGGCGCCCACCCCGGCGAGCACGCCGCCGAAGACCGCGGCGAGCGTCGGGCTCAGGGCGACGAAAAAGAGCGCGAGCACGACGAGGTAGATCAGGACCTGGGTCAGGAGCGTGCGGCGAAGGGTCGCCTGCTCCGTCTCGACCGGCGTGCCCGGCGGCGCGGCGGGCGCTCCGAGGGCGTTCACCCGGATCCAGCGCCCGCCGATCAGGTGCTGGACCAGCCCGGCGGCCACGCCGCCGACGGCGACGGGGATGAGCACGCGAACGGGGTCCACGCCGGACACCATCGCGGCGCCCGCGCCGAGCACGCCGAGCGCGACGAGCGCGACGCCCGAGATCTGAAGCTCCGCGGCGAGTTGGGCGATCCGTCGCACGGGGCGGGATACTCGCAGACGGACGATCGCATGGGCGAACGACTCGACGAGTACCGCGGACGGCGCGACTTCGCCGCCACGCCCGAGCCGGACGGCGCGTCCGGGCCGGCGGACGACGGCATCGCGCGCTTCGTCGTCCAGCGACACGACGCGCGCGCCCTCCACTTCGACCTGCGGCTCGAGCACGACGGCGTGCTCGCGTCGTGGGCGGTGCCCAAGGGCCCGCCGCTCCGAGAGGGGGTCAAGCGGCTGGCGGTCCGCACGGAGGACCACCCGCTCGAGTACCTGACCTTCGCCGGCGTCATCCCCGAGGGGGAGTACGGCGCCGGGCTGATGACGGTCTGGGACAGCGGCACGTACACCCGCCAGGCTTCGGCCGACGACGAGTGGAAGCTGGTCCTCGAGGGCCGCGTGCTCCGGGGCCACTACCACCTGGTGCGAACCGGCGAGCGCGGCGGCCGGGAGCAGTGGCTCCTGTTCCGATCGCGAAACGGCCCCCCGGGGCCCGCGGACCCGCGCCCACGCGTCCGCGCGATGCGCCCCATGCTCGCGAGCGCGGCGGCACACCCCCCGGCCGGAGACGACTGGGCGTTCGAGCTCAAGTGGGACGGCTTCCGGGCGCTCGCGCTGGTCACCCAGGACGGCACCGAGCTGCGCGCCCGCTCCGGCGGCGACCTCGGCCCGCGGTTCGCCGGCCTCGACGATCTGCGGCGGGGCATGGCCTGGCAGGAAGCGGTGCTCGACGGCGAGCTGGTCGTCCTGGACGAGCGCGGGCGCGCCGACTTCCAGGCGCTCCAGTCCGGACGGGGGGTCGCGACCTACGTCGTGTTCGACGTCCTGTACGCCGACGGCGAATGGCTCTGCGAGCACTCGTGGTCCGAGCGCCGCGCCCGGCTCGATACGGGGCTCCTTCCCGAGCGGGAGCCCCGGATCATGCGCTCCGAGCACGTGATCGGCCGGGGCGCCGACCTCCTGGCCGCCGCGCGCGCAGAGGAGATCGAGGGCATCGTCGGCAAGCGGATGGGCGCGCCCTACCGGCCGGGGCGGCGCTCGGCCGACTGGGTCAAGGTCAAGTGCCGCCCCGAGGACGAGTTCGTGATCGTCGGTTGGAGCGAAGGGTCGGGCAGTCGCCGGCACGGGCTCGGCGCCGTGCTGGTCGGCGCGCCGGACGGCACCCGGGCACCCGCCTTTCGGGGAGCGGTCGGCTCCGGCATCGGCCCCGATCTCGCCGAGACCCTCCGCGCCCGCCTGGAGCCGCTCGCGCGGCCCGGCCCGGAGGCGGCGGACGCCCCGCCGGGCCTTCGCGGCGCGCACTGGGTGAGCCCGCTCCTGCGCTGCCGCGTGGAGTACGCCGAGGTCACCGCGGACGGACGCCTGCGGGCGCCGGTGTTCCGTGGGCTCGTCGAGGACGAGGTCGATTCCGGCCCCCGTGCCCCCGCGGCCGACCCCCCGTCGCCCGGCCTCGACCGGTCCGCCCGCAACGACGACGAGCGGGTCGTGCGCGATGGCGACCGTCGCGTCCGGCTCACCAACCTCGGGAAGGTCTGGTGGCCCGCCGACGGGCGGTCGAAGGGTGATGCGATCGACCACTACCTGCGGGTCGCGGGCGTGCTCGTCCCGCACCTGGCGGGGCGACCGATGATCCTCAAGCGCTTTCCGGACGGCATCACGGGCCAGCACTTCTTCCAGCACAACCTCCCCGAGGGGGCTCCCGCGTGGCTCGGGCGGGCCGAGCTCTCGCGATCGGGCCGAGCCGGTGAGCGTGCGAGCACCTACGCGCTCGTCGACGACCCGCTGGCGCTCCTGTGGGTCGTCAACCTCGGCTGCATCGACATGAACCCCTGGCAAAGCCGTGCGGACGCCCCCGACGAGCCGACCCAGGTGCTCTTCGATCTGGATCCGGGCGAGGGCGTCCCGTTCGCCGCGGTCGCCGAGACGGCCCTCCTCGTCCGCGACGAGCTGGCCCGGGTGGGGCTTCGCGGCTACCCGCGCACGAGCGGCGCCAGCGGCATGCACGTGTTCGTTCCGCTGGCGCCCGGTCACGGCTTCGACGCCGCCCGGCTGTTCGCAGGGGTGGTGGGCGCGCGGCTCCGGCGCGCGCGTCCAGACCTCGTGACGACCGAGACGCGTGTCGCCGACCGCGGGACGAGGGTCTACCTCGACGCCAATCAGAACGGCCGTGGACGCAGCATCGCGAGCGTGTACTCGATCCGGCCACGCCCGGGTGCGCCGGTCGCGACCCCGCTCGGGTGGGAGGAGGTCGTCGCCGAGCTCGATCCGGCCGCCTTCCCGCCGGAGGTCGTCTCGGCGCGGATCGCCGCGCACGGCGACCTGTTCGCCCCCACGCTCACCGACCTGCAGGAGCTGGGGCCGGCGGCTGCGCGGCTGGCCGGGTGAGCGGGGGCCTCGCTCCGCGCCGGTCGCGCCGTCCCCCCGAGACCGCGGGACGCGCCCCGCGGGGGCCGCTCGGCCGCCGGTCGCGCCGTCTCGGTGCGGCGTCGACGGTCGCCGGGAAGGTCCGCGCGCCCGCGGCGTCGAATACCCGCGCCGATGCCGCCCGACGCAATGGACCTCGCAACCCGGCTCGAGCGTGACCACGACCGCTTCAGCCCCGCACAGCAGGCGCTCGCCCGCTACCTCTTGGAGCATCTCGGTGAGCTGCCGATGATGTCCGCCCACGAGGTGGCGCGCGAGGCGCACTGCAGTCCGGCGACCGTCGTCCGCTTCGCGCAGGCGCTCGGCTTCGCCGGGTACCCGGACCTCCAACGCACGGTACGGCGCGGCCGCGTCGCCCTGGGCGAGGCGACGGCGCCGAGCGCGCCCCCCGCGGTCGAGCGCCGTGTCGTGCTGGCGCTGGCGCTCCGGCTCGAGAGCGCCAGCCCGGTGCTCATCGCCGGTGACGGGGGCGCCCTCGGGGCGGTGGTCGCGGCCGAGGACGTGATGCTCCGCGCCGGCCGTCCCGTGATCTCGCTGATCGAGGGCGGGGCGCGCGCGCGGGCCTGGCTCGGATCCCTGCCGCCCGGCGCGGGCGTGGTCGCCATCGGTCTGGGCGAGGAGTCACGTCTCGCGGACGTCGCGGTCCGCGCGGCGCGCGCCGCCGAGGTGCCCGCGGTCGCGCTGGCGACCGGCGGCTGGAGCGGATCCGGCGTGCCGACGGCGAGGACGAGCGGCCGGGAGGGTTCCGGGGAGGCCGATCTCGTCGCGCTGGCGGTTGAGCTCGCGCGCGCGCTGGCCGCGCCCCGTGAGGGCCTTCGCGCGGTGGGCGCCTGACCCGAGGACGCCCCCGGGCGTGGGGTACACTCGGCTCTCGTCGACACCTCGGGAGGGTGTGTGAGCAACGGCAACGGCCGCACCGGGACCCACACCGTGAAGACCGGCCTGGCGCAGATGCTCAAGGGCGGCGTCATCATGGACGTGACGTCCCCGGAGCAGGCTCGGGTCGCGGAGGCGGCGGGTGCCTGCGCCGTCATGGCGCTGGAGCGGATCCCGGCTGACATCAGGGCCACCGGCGGCGTCGCGCGCATGAGCGACCCGGACATGGTCAGGGGCATCCAGGCGGCGGTGAGCATTCCGGTGATGGCCAAGTGCCGCATCGGCCACGTCGTCGAGGCGCAGATCCTCCAGGCGCTCGAGATCGACTTCGTCGACGAGAGCGAGGTCCTCACACCCGCCGACGAGGCCAACCACATCGACAAGCGCGCGTTCACCGTCCCGTTCGTCTGCGGCGCGACCGAGCTTGGGGAGGCGCTTCGCCGTATCTCCGAGGGTGCGGCGATGGTCCGCACCAAGGGCGAGGCGGGCACCGGCAACGTCGTCGAGGCGGTCCGCCACATGCGCGCCATCCAGGGCGGCGTGCGACGGCTCGCGGGGATGGCCGGCGAGGAGCTTCACGCGGTCGCCAAGGAGCTGCGGGCGCCGTACGACCTCGTCGCGCGCGTGGCCGCCGACGGGCGTCTTCCGGTGGTCAATTTCTCTGCCGGAGGGGTCGCGACCCCCGCCGACGCGGCGCTGATGATGCAGCTCGGGGCGGACGGCGTCTTCGTCGGGAGCGGGATCTTCAAGAGCGGTGACCCGGACCGGCGCGCCCGGGCGATCGTCGAGGCGGTCACCCACTTCGAGGACGCGGCCACGCTGGCGCGCGTCTCGGCCGGCCTCGGCGAGGCGATGGTGGGAATCGAGATCGACCGCTCCGGCGGCATGGAGTTGCTGCAGACCCGGGGCTGGTGACGGGCACGGGCACGCCACCGGGCCCGGAGGGCGCGGCACCCGTCATCCGGCCCCCCCGCGTCGGCGTGCTCGCCGTGCAGGGGGCGTTCGCGGAGCACGAGGCGGCGGTCGCGACCGCCGGCGGCGTGGCGACCCAGGTCAGGATCCCGGAGCAGCTCGACGACCTCGACGGCCTCATCATCCCCGGGGGCGAGAGCACGACCTTCGGCCTCGTGGCCGGGCGGTCGGGGCTCCTCGACGCGGTCCGCACCCGGATCGGCGGCGGGCTCCCCACGCTGGGAACCTGCGCCGGGATGATCATGCTCGCGGATGCGACGACCGGGGGTGGCCAGCCGCTGCTCGGCGGGATGGACATGGTGGTCCGGCGCAACGCCTTCGGCCGCCAGATCGCCTCGTTCGAGGCGGAGCTCAGCATGCCGGTCGTCGGGCCCGAGGCGCTCCCGGCGGTGTTCATCCGAGCGCCGTGGATCGAGCGCGCCGGCCCCGACGTCGAGATCCTTGCCTCGCACGGGGGGCACCCGGTCGCCGCCCGCCAGGGGCACCTCCTCGCGGTCGCGTTCCACCCGGAGCTCACGTCCGACCCCCGGATCCATCGGCTGCTGCTCGACATGACCCGGCGGGGACGGGCATCATCACGTGACAGCGGGACAGGGGGTGGACGTGTCCGGGCACAGTAAGTGGGCCACGATCAAGCGCAAGAAGGGCGCCGCCGACGCCAAGCGGGGGCAGCTGTTCTCGAAGCTCTCGCGCGCGATCATCGTGGCCGCGAAGGAAGGCGGTCCCGATCCCGAGGCGAACGCGACCCTCGCGACTGCGATCCAGAAGGCTCGCGACGCGTCGATGCCCAAGGACAACATCGAGCGCGCGATCCAGCGCGGCGCCGGCGGCAGCGAGGGCGACGACTACGAGTCGGTGATCTACGAGGGGTACGCGCCCGGCGGCGTGGCCGTGATCGTGAACGTGCTCACCGACAACCGGAACCGGACCGCGAGCGACGTCCGCCACATCTTCACCAAGAACGGCGGCAGCCTCGGGACGCCGGGCAGCGTCGCGTGGCAGTTCGACCGCAAGGGCATGATCATCGTCGACGACGGCGAGCACGACGAGGAGGCCCTGATGGAGGCCGCGCTCGAGGCCGGCGCGGAGGACTTCCGCGAGGACGGGTCGGTCTGGCAGATCACCACCGAGCCCACCGACCTCGCCGCGGTGCGCTCGGCGCTCGAGGAGGCCGGCATCGCGCTCGGCTCGGCCGAGCTGACGATGGTGCCCAAGGTGACGGTCGCGCCGGACGAGGGCGAGGCCCGTCAGATCCTGCGGATGGTCGACGCGCTCGAGGACAACGACGACGTGCAGGACGTGTACGCCAACTTCGACATCTCCGAAGACGTCCTGGAGGCGGTCGCCGGCTGATCGTCGGGATCGACCCAGGCCTTGCGTCGACCGGCGTCGCGGTCGTCGGCGGGCCGCCGGCACGGCCACGTGCCGTGGAGTGGAGGACGCTCCGCACCCGTCCGGCGACCCCGCACGCCGAGCGTCTCGCGATGCTCGCGGACGGGGTGCGCGAGGTCACGGAGCGCCATGAGATCACGGCCGCGGCGATCGAGTCCTGGTTCGTGCACCCCATGAGCCGGAGCGCCATGGCGATGGCCGAGGCGCGCGGCGCCATCCTGGCGGCGCTCGCCGGGGCCGGGATCCCGGTCACCGACTACTCGCCGAACGCCATCAAACAGGCCGTCACCGGCAGCGGGCGCGCCGACAAGGACCAGGTGCGCACCATGGTCGCCCGCCTCACCGGGGCGTCGATCGAGGGCAGCCACGCGGCCGACGCCATGGCGGCGGCCCTGTGCCACCTGGTGGGCGCGCCGATGCGCGAGGCCATCCGCAGGGCCCGGTAGCCTCGGTCGGATGATCCGCTCGGTCCGGGGCCGCATGACGGCGATCGAGGCGGGGGGCGTCGTCGTCGAGGTCGGCGGCGTCGGTCTGCTGCTTCGCGTGTCCGCCACGTCCGCCGTGGCGCTGCCGCCCGTGGGGCAGGACGTCGCGCTGGCGGCGCATCTCGTCGTCCGCGACGACGCGCTCGACCTGTACGGGTTCACCGGTGCGAGCGAGCGCGAGCTGTTCGAGGCGCTGGTGGGCGTGAGCGGGGTGGGGCCGAGGATGGCGCTGGCCATCTGCGGCGTCGCGGCGCCCGACGATCTGCGGGCGGCGATCGCCTCCGGTGACACCGCCACCGTGCAGGCCGCGCAGGGGGTCGGGCGGCGGACCGCGGAGCGGGTCGTCCTCGAGCTTCGGGACCGGGTCGGAGTCGTGGGCAACGGGTCGGCCCCGAGCCTCGCCGGCCCGGCCGCCGAGGCGCGTGCCGGCCTCGAGGGGCTCGGCTTCCCGGCCGACCACATCGACGCTGCGCTGGCCGACGCACCGGCGGGACTCGACGCCGAGGGGCTCCTGCGGCACGCCCTCGCACGGCTCCGGTCCTGACCGGATGAGCGGGTTCCCCGACGACCTCGAGCCCGACGCCCGGCTGGCCGACGCCGACGCCTCGGGCGCCGACGAGGAGGTCGAGCGCTCGCTCCGGCCACGCTCGCTCGCCGAGTTCGTGGGTCAGGAGACGGCACGCCGCCAGCTCGGCATCTTCCTCGAGGCCGCGCGCCAGCGTGGCGAGGCCCTCGACCACGTGCTGCTGGCCGGTCCGCCGGGGCTCGGCAAGACCTCCCTGGCCGCGATCGTGGCCGGCGAGCTCGGCGTCGGCTTTCACGTCACGAGCGGCCCCGTGCTCGAGCGCAAGGGCGACCTGGCCGCGGTCCTCACGTCGCTCGAGCCCCGCGACGTGCTCTTCATCGACGAGATCCACCGCCTCAACCGCGCGATCGAGGAGGTGCTCTACCCGGCGATGGAGGACTACCAGCTCGATGTCGTCCTGGGCCAGGGGCCGAGCGCCCGGACGCTCCGCCTGGAGCTTCCGCGCTTCACGCTGGTCGGGGCGACGACCCGGACCGGGCTGCTGACGACGCCGCTCCTCGGGCGGTTCGGCGTCCTCCAGCGGCTCGACTACTACTCGCCGGCCGAGCTGGCCTCGATCGTGGTGCGCTCCGCGGGACTGCTCGAGGTCGTGCTCGACGAGTCGGCCGCCGACCAGATCGCGGGCCGTGCCCGCGGCACGCCGAGGATCGCCAATCGGCTTCTGCGTCGCGTCCGCGACGTCGCCCAGGTGCGCGGCGCGCCGAGCGTCGACGGCGACCTCGCCCGCGAGGCCCTCGACCTGCTCGAGGTCGACGCACTCGGCCTCGACGACCTCGACCGGCAGATCCTCCGGCGCCTCGCCGAGACCTTCGAGGGCCGGCCCGTCGGGCTCGGGACCCTGGCCGACTCGGTGGGCGAGGCGCCCGACACCATCGAGGACGTCTACGAGCCGTATCTCCTGCAGGCGGGGCTCATCGTCAGGACCCCGCGCGGCCGGGTCGCGACCGCGCGCGCCTTCCGCCACCTGGGGCTCGCCCCCGCCGGCTCCGCGGAGCAGCCCGGCCTGTTCTGACGGGCCCATTCCCGGCCCTGGCACCTCACCCGTCGGACCGGTGGTGACGATGGGCCGTCATCACCCGGGAACCGCACGACAGCATGCTAGGCTCGACCGCGTCCATCCCCTTCGCGGAGGCGATCGCGCCATATGTCCGGAGCTCTCCTGCTCCCGATCTACATCCTGTTGTTCCTGGCCCTGATCTGGTTCCTGATGATCCGGCCGCAGCAGCGCCGCCGCCGGGACCTGCAGAACCTGATCGACCGGCTCGCCCCCGGCGACGACGTCGTGACCGTGTCCGGCCTCTATGGGACGGTCACCGAGATCGAGGACGGCGACACGATCCTCCTCGAGGTGGCAGAGGATGTGGACATCCGCGTCGCGAAGGGCTCGATCGCGCGCGTGATCGACGAGAGCGCCCTCGCGTCGGCGGAGTCCCCGTCGAGCGCGTCCTCCTCCTAGCGCCGCCCCCGGAGGTCTCGCGATGAGACGCGCGGTCCTCATCCTGGCCGTGGTCCTGGGCCTTGCCGCGGCCTCGCTCGTGGCCATCTCGCTCAAGCCCGCCACGCTCGGCCTGGACCTCCAGGGCGGCGTCGAGGTCGTGCTCGAGGGGCGGCCCACCGCCGAGGCCGAGGTCACCGACGAGGCGATCGAGCGCGCGGTCGAGGTCATCCGCAGCCGAGTCGACTCCTTCGGCGTCGCCGAGCCCGAGATCCAGACCCAGAACAACGACCAGATCCTGGTCGCGCTGCCCGGCGTCGACAACCCGGAGCAGGTCGTCAACGACCTGATCAAGCCGGCGGTCCTGCGGTTCTACGACCTGCAGGCGAACCTCGTCGGCCCGCAGGGCGAGGCGAACCTGGCCCAGGTCATCGAGCGCGCCCAGCGCACCGAGGCCGACGAGGAATCGGTCGGCGGTTCCACCCTCTGGGTGGTCGACGCGGACGGCGACTACGTCGCGGGACCGTTCGCCGATCGGGAGAGCCTTCGCGAGGCGCTTCCGCCCGGCGAGCGACCCGAGGGGGCGCGGGTCGAGCGCGTGCCCGCGGGCCTCGTGATCGTGCAGGAGGAGCAGGGCCTCCAGACCCGTGAGGATGGGCCGACCAGAACGGTCTGGTCACTCCTCCAGAACCGCCCCGGCCTCACGGGACAGGGCATCTCGGAAGCCAGCAGCCAGCTGGACACGTCCGGGCTCGGGGACCCCGAGACGGTCGTCGCGATGCAGTTCACCGACGAGGGCCGGCAGCAGTTCAGCGACATCACGCGCGACCTCGCGCAGCGGGGGGCGCTCCGCGGGGAGCTGCAGCAGTTCGCGATCGTCCTGGACGGCGAGATCATCTCGGCGCCCACGGTCGACTTCCAGGAGTACCCGACCGGGATCGACGGCCGCAACGGCGCGCAGATCCAGGGAGACTTCTCGCAGAGCGAGGCCCAAGGGCTCGCCAACCAGCTGAACTCCGGCGCGATCCCGATCGACCTCGAGGTGATCAGCCAGAAGCAGGTCTCCGCCACCCTCGGCAAGCAGTCGCTGCAGCAGGCGCTCACGGCCGGCCTGGTCGGCCTGGCGCTCGTCATCATCTTCCTGATCGCCTACTACCGCCTGCTCGGCCTGGTCGCGGCGGGGGCGATCGTCCTCTACGGCATCTTCCTGTGGGCCGTCGTCGTGATGATCCCCATCACCCTGACCCTGCCGGGCATCGCGGGGATCATCCTCACGATCGGTATCGCCTCGGACGCGAACGTCGTGATCTTCGAACGCGTGCGCGAGGAGGCGCGTGCCGGCCGAACACCGCGCGCCGCGATCCTCAACGGCTACAAGAAGGGCTTCACGTCGATCGTCGACGCCAACGTCGTCACGATCGCGACGGCCGCGATCATCTTCCTGTTCGCCACGGCCGGGCCCAAGGGCTTCGCGTTCACGCTGCTGGTCGGGACGCTCATCTCGTTCTTCACCGCCATCTTCGCCACGCGGGCGGTGTTCGAGGTGATCGCCGACACGAAGCTGATGCGCGACGACCGCCTGCTCGGCACGAAGAGCAAGGCGCCCCGGTGGAAGTTCGACTTCGTCGGCAAATGGAAGCTCTGGATGGCGATCTCGTTCATCCCGATCATCGTCGGGATGGCGTGGATCGGCGCCTTCGGCCTCAACCTGGGCCTCGACTTCACGAGCGGCACGCGTATCACGGCCAACTTCGAGCAACAGCCCTCCGAGTCGGCGCTCCGGGACTCGCTGGGGCAGCTCGGGCTGGCCGACGCGAAGGTCCAGGCCACCTCGGAGGAGATCGAGGGGGAGCGGGTCGAGGGCTTCCAGATCCAGACCGAGACGCTCGATCCGGCGCAGCTCCAGGACCTCAACCGGATTCTCACCGACGACTTCGGCGAGCCCGTGACCTACCAGGTCGACCTTGTCGGGCCGACCTTCGGCGAGCAGGTGATCCGCAACGCCACCTGGGCCGTGCTCCTGTCGTTCCTCATCGTGGCGATCTACCTGATCATCCGCTTCGAGTACAAGCTCGCACTGCCCGCGATGCTCTCGGTCGTCCAGGACGTGCTGCTGTCGATCTCGATCTACGCGTTCACCGGCAGGGAGGTGACGGCGGCGACGGTGGCGGCGCTCCTCACCATCCTCGGGTACTCGTTGTACGACGTCGTGATCGTGTTCGACCGGATCCGGGAGAACGTCCCCCTGATGCGGAACACGCCCTACCGCGGGGTCGTGAACCGCTCGATCGAGGAGATGCTCACGCGATCGATCATCACGTCCATGACGACGCTCGTCCCGGTCGGCGCCATGTTCGTGTTCGGCGGAGAGACGCTCCGCGACTTCTCGTTCGCTCTGCTCGTCGGCATCTTCTCGGGCGGCGCGTCGTCGATCCTGATCGCTGCGCCGCTCGCGGCCATCTGGAAGGAGCGCGAGCCGGAGGAAAACCGGCGCAAGGCGCGCTCCAAGCGCCAGGCCACCGTGTCCTCGGACGCCGACGTCGTCGACCTGGACGTGCTGGCGCGGGCGGAGCAGTCGCTGGACGCGGACCTCACCAAGGCCGAGATCGGGGCCGGCCCGCGCGGGTCCTTGGACGACGAGGTCGAGACGACCGAACCGCCGTCACGTCGCCCCGGGGGCGCGGGCAAGGGGGACGGGGCCGTGGCCGCGACGGGCGACGCCGGCGAGGCGGTGGAGGCGCCGCCCCCGGTCGAGGCGCCGCCCCCGGTGGAGGCGCCTCGAGCGGAGGACTCGCCCCCCGAGGCCGTCCCCGCGCCCGTAGGATCCCGACAGGAGGACGGCACGGCCGACGAGACCGACGCCTCGGGCGCGGACCTCGGCGGCGAGGGCGAGGGCCCGCCGGCCGCCGAGAGCGACGCCCCCGAGCGCACCCCGCCTCGTGAGCGCCGTCACACACGGGTGCGGAGGAAGCGCGGATGAGCACGGTGCGAAGTGGAGTGGAGCAGGCGATCCTGGTGACGGTGGGTGCGGCCACCCTGACCCGCGAGCGTGCCGAGGCCGCCGTGCAGGACCTGGTCCGGCGCGGCCAGGTGACCGGCGAGGAGGGGCGTGCCGCGGTCGAGCGCCTGATCGGCCGTGGCCGGAGCGAGGCCGAGGGTGAGGGCCGAGGTCTCGTCGACCGGCTCGAGGGCGGATTCCAGGGGGCGCTGCGCGAGGTCGGCGTGGTGACCCGCGGCGAGCTCGAGGACCTGAACCTCAAGCTCGCCGAGATGGATCACCGGCTGCGGTTGATCGAGGGGCGCCTCGACGGCGACGACGCCGGGGGGTCCGCGGGCTAAAGCCCCGGCGGGGTGGCCCGATACCGGGGGGGAAGGCGTCCCCCGACTTCGGAGGCTCCATTGCGACGCCGCCTGATCGTCCCCGCCGCGCTGGTCGTGGCAAGCGCCTACGCGCTGGCCCGCCGCACCCGTCGCGCCGCCGCGCCGAGCCTCCCGCGTGCGCGCGCCCGGCGCGCGGACGAGGAGGCGCTCGCGACGCGCTGGGCGTGGCCGGATGCGCCCGCCGCGTCCCCCGTGGCGGACGTCGCACCCGCGCTCCGGGCACCGTCGTGGGACGGGCACGTCGATCCGCCCGAGTGGGCGCGTCCGGGTGGCCGGGCGACACCACCGCTCGCACCCGACGTCCCGATCGGCGCTCCCGCGCCACCGGCCGCGGACGAGAGCGAGGCAGTCGACGCGCCTCGTACGGACTCGGAGGCCTGGGTCGAGGTCGAGGTCGACGAGGCTCGCCCCGGCACCTCGACGGCCGCGCCCCGGCACCTCGACGGCCGATGACGAGGTCGAGGTCGACGAGGCTCGCCCGGCCCTCGACGGCTGATGACGAGTTCGAGTCTGCGCCGGTTTCCGAGGCCCCGGCCGCGGCTGACGCGGCGCCCGCCGGCGTGGGTGTCGGCGAGGGGCGCGACGACGTCGCCGACGGGGCGTGGTGGGACGAGACGGACCCCGGAGAGGTCGTCGTCGATTCCGGGCCGTTCGCGTTCGGGGGCTGGGCGCCCCAGTCCGGCGCCACGTCGGTGATGGGCGTGACCTTCGCCCACCGCATGGAGGCCGCCCCGGCCGCGGCGCGGATCCGCCTGGAGATCCGGAGTGCGCGGAACGTCCCCGAAGGGGGTCTGGTCGTCCTGGCCGATGCCGGCTTCGCACCCGACCAGGAGGGATTCGCCCTGATGCTTGCCGCGGAGTCGGCCGGTTCCTTCCTGGCGAGCGGTCGTTGGGAGTTGCTGGACGGTGCCGGGGCCTGAGCGCCGGGGCCGGCGCTTTCGGCGAATCCGAAGCGGCCGGGGCGCGGGGGCGGCTCACACATGGTGGGGGTTCGGCCGATCTGAAGTGGCGAGGGGCCCGCGCGAGCGCCCGCCCGCGGATCCGCCCATCCCCCCCGAGGAGAGACGACGTCATGTCGATGATTCAGATCGTGGCGATCGCCGGCGTGGTGGTCCTGCTGGCACTGCTGCTGAAGATGCGACACGACCGCCAGAAGGCGGGCCGCGCCGACACCCCCGACGGCCGGACGCGCCGGAGGGGCCGGCGCAAGAAGGCGCAGGCGCCCGCGCCGCACGAGCCGATGCCGCTCGCGGCGGCCACCTCTGAGTCAGCTGCGACGGCGACCGAGATGCAGCCACCGCCGGCACCGGCCGAGGCGCCCCTCGACGACCCGGTGCCCTTCTCGTCCGAGCCTCCCGCCGCCGTGGCCGAGGAGGAGCCGCGCGCCGCCGTGGCCGGGGAAGAGCCGCCCGCCGCCGTGGCCGAGGAGGAGCCGCCCTTCCCGCCACGGCCCGTGGCGGACGAGCCCGTCGCCGGGCACGACGACGTCGTGACCGAGCCCGGCTGGCCCATGCCCGGTGATCTCGACAGCCCCTTCGACGACGGCGACCCCGGCGCACAGGACCGCATGCCCGCATGGGCCGGGGCCGGGGCCGGGGAGGAGTCCGACGACACCGGGACCGAGTGGTCATCGATCCCGTCGGCACCGGACATCTCCGGCGACGGGTCGTGGCCACCGCCCCCGGTCGAGGTGCCCCCGTTGGGGGCCACGTCGCCCGAGGGCGACGAATCGGTGGTCCGCGAGCCCGAGGCACCCGCGTTCGGCACGGACGACACGCCGCAGTTCGCGCAGATGGACGCGGCGGCGTCGATTTCGGCCGCCGAGTTCGCCTCTCAGGAGCCCGCGCCCTCGGCCGAGGCGCCGCCCGCCTTCGCCTCCGCGGACGCGTTCGTTGCGCCGGACGCGATGCCGGCCGCGCCCCCGGCCGAGGCGCCGCCCGCCTTCGCCTCCGCGGACGCGTTCGTCGCGCCGGACGCGATGCCGGCCGCGCCCCCGGCCGAGGCGCCGCCCGCCTTCGCCTCCGCGGACGCGTTCGTCGCGCCGGACGCGATGCCGGCCGCGCCCCCGGCCGAGGCGCCGCCCGCCTTCGCCTCCGCGGACGCGTTCGTCGCGCCGGACGCGATGCCGGCCGCGCACCCGGCCGAGGCGCCCCCCGCCTTCGAGATGGGACCGATGCACGACGGCGACGCGGGGCCCGGGGACGCGACGCCCGATTTCTTCGCCGTTGCCGATTCCACGGTCACCGGAACCGCGCCGGAGTACGACGTGGCGTTCCGGGCGATGCCCGGGCACCACGAGGCGCAGCAGTTCGAGATGCCGTCGGTCGACGCGTCCCACGATGCGCCCTCCTCCGCCGTGGCGGAAGCGTTCGCGGCGCCCATCGCCCCGGACCCGTCGCCGGTCGCCGAGGGGCCGACGGCGCCTCCGGCCGCGCCGCGGTTCGACGCGGAGCCGTCGGCGTTCCAGGCGTTCGAAGCGCCACCGGCCCCCGCCGCCGGCGATGTCGCGCACTCGCCCGCGCAGCCGGAGCCGCTCGTGGGCGCCGTCGCCGCGCCGTATCCGGTTCGGCCGGCGCCTGAGGGGGCGTGGTGGGACGATGAGCCGGCGCCCACGCCGAGCGCCGACGAGTCCCGCAGCGGGCGCTTCGCCCTCGGGGGCTTCGCGCAGGCGGCGTCCCAGGACTCCATCGGCGCGATCGCGTTCCGGCATCCGCTCCCGTCCGCGCCGACGGCCTGGGTCCTCGGACCGGCGGCGTCGCCGTCCGGGGTACTGGTGCTCGACGTCCAGGGCGCGATCAACTGCGATCCGGCGAGCGTCGAGGTGCTGATGGACCCCGGGTTCGCCCCGAGCACCGAGGGCTTCACGATCCGAGCCCGGGCCGCCGCCCCGGGGCCGTTCATGGTGAGCGGCACGTTCAGGGTCGCGTAGCGGTCGCCTCCCCGGGCGGGCCGTGGGCCGCGAGGCGCGCGGCCCGCTCGAGGAGATCGGGTGCGTCGATGGCGGACAACGCCTCCGCGGCGCCGGCGGCGGGTCCGCGCCAGCGGAGGCCCTCCACGCCACCGGGGAGCACGTCCACGTCCGTCCGCAGGGTGGCGAGGCGCTTGAAAAGACGCGCCGCGTCCTGACCCTCCGCGAGGTGTCGCGCCAGCCGCTCGGCACCGCGCACGGACACATCCCAGTCGCCGGGGTCGGGCGGGATGCGCTCGATCGACCCGTACCGGGCGAGCACCGTCGCGGCCGACTTGGCGCCCCACCCCGCGAGACCGGGGAAGCCGTCCGCCGAGTCACCCACGAGCGCCAGGAGATCGGGGATGGACGCCGGCGGGACGCCGAAATGCTCGACGACACCCACCGCGTCTCGGACCACCCCCGTGCGGCGGTCGCACGTCACCACACGCCCACCGTCGACGCACTGGGCCAGATCCTTGTCGGGGCTGAGGATGACGACCCGCGCGACGGAGGCGTCGCGGGCCGCCGCCGCCGCCGCGCTGGCCAGCGCGTCGTCCGCCTCGACCTCCGCCATCGGCCAGACGACCACGCCGAGCGCCGCGAGCGACGTCTCGAGCGGGCCGAACTGTGCGGCGAGACGCTCCGGGAGGCCCTCGCCGGTCTTGTAGCCGGGCCACATCGCGTTGCGAAAGGACTCGATGACATGGTCCGTCGCGACGCCCAGGTGGGAGACGTCGTCCTCGAGGAGCCCGAGCACCGAACGGCACACCGCGCGCGCCGCCCCCATGTCGCGGCCGCCCACGCGGTGCTCGGGGACGACGGCGTAGTGGCGGAACAGCTCGTACGTCCCGTCCAGGAGATGGACCTGCACGCGTCGAGCCTAGCCGCCGCCATGGGGACGCTCGGCAGGTGTCAGCCGTCCGCCTGGAGCGTCGGGCGTCGCTGGTAGCGTGCGGTGATGCCGAGCGGCTCACCACGCAAGGATGCGCGCGCCGAGCGGCGTCGGAACCTCGCCAGGATCGGCGAGATCGCCCAGGTCGCCGCCCGCAACGGTTTCGGCTTCCTGCTGCGGCGCGGCGGCGGTGAGCCCGACGCGGGGAGCATGTCGACCCGTGGTGTCCGGGCGCGGCGCACGCTGGAGGACCTCGGCCCGACCTTCGTGAAGTTCGGTCAGCTCCTTTCCACCCGGCCCGACGTCGTCCCGCCGGACATCCTCGTCGAGCTTCGAAAGCTCCAGGACGCGGCACGCCCGATCCCGTTCACGGACGTGCAGACGGTGATCCGCGAGGAGCTCGGGCTGGACCTCGAGCGGGTGTTCGCCGAGTTCTCGCCCGAGCCGATCGCCTCGGCCTCGATCGGCCAGGTGCACATCGCGCGGCTCGCCGACGGCAACGAGGTCGCGGTCAAGGTCCAGCGCCCCGACGCGGAGCGCCAGCTCAACGCGGACGTCCAGCTCCTCTACCAGATCGCCAAGATCGCCAAGGAGCGGGTCCGGCGCCTGCAGTTCATCGACGTGGTCGAGATCGTGGACGAGCTGGCCCGCACCGTCCGGCGGGAGCTCGACTACGAGGTCGAGGCCAGCACGATCGAGATCTTCCGGGTGAACTTCGAGAACTCACCCAACGTCGACGTCCCCCGGGTGTACTGGCGGTACACGACCGGTCGGGTGCTGACGATGGAGCGACTCGGCGGCACGCCGCTCAGCCGCGTGGACTTCGACGAGTGGTCGTCGGCCGACCGCACGACGCTCGGCAACCGCATCGCCGAGACGTGGATGCAGATGATCTTCGAGCACGGGATCTTCCACGCCGATCCTCATCCGGCGAACCTGCTCGTGATCGGCCCCGACCATCTGGGGCTCGTCGACTTCGGCATGGTCGAGCAGCTCAGCCGGCGCGACCGCGAGAACGCCGTCCGGCTGCTCATGGACATCACCAACGGCGATTCGGAGCGCCTTCCGCGCAGGTTGCGTGCCCTCGGTGTGCGGTATCCGCCGCGGCTCGAGGAGGAGCTCGCCGAGCAACTCAGCGTGATCATCCAGCGCTACTCGGCCTCCGCCCTCGGCGACATCGACGCGCGCGAGGTGCTGCGCGAGATCTTCCAGACCATCTACCGGCTGGACGTCACCCTCCCACCGAGGTGGGTGATGCTCGACAAGGCGCTCGCGACCCTCGCCGGGGTCGGCTCGGAGGTCGACCCCGGCCTCAACGTGCTCGGGGCCGCCCGGCCGTACGCCCGCAAGCTGCTGGCCGACGGGTACCGCCCGGATCGCCTGGCGGCGCGGGGCCGCGACGAGGCCGAGCGATATCTGGCGGCGTTCCGCGAGTACCCCTTCCAGATCGCCGATCTGCTGGAGGAATTCAAGGACGGGGACTTCGAGTTCACCGTCCGGGTCGACGGCCAGGACGAGGTCGTGGCCCGCGCCGAGGGCGCTGCCAACCGCACGGCGCTGGCGTTGCTCGGAACCGGGATCATCATGGGCTCGCTGATCGCCGGCGCGGTGATCAACGCGGGGCCGACGCTCGTGGGCTTCGCCGTCGCGTTCGTGCCGGGCGTCCTGCTGGGACTGCTGATCGCGGCGGTGGTCGCCGCGGGCATCGTGCGCTCGGGCCGCTGGTGACCCTCTGGCGCACATCCCGGGTCGGGTTCGACGAGGTCGCGCGCCTGCAGGAGCATCTCGGCTGCGGCGAGCCGCTCGCCTGGGCACTCGTGCGCCGCGGGTTGGGCGATCCCGCGGCGGCCGACGAGTTCCTGTCGGCGGACCAGGGCCCGCTCGAGGCGCCGGAGGCGATTCCAGGGGTCACGGCGGCGGCGCGCAGGCTGGCCGACGCGATCGCGCGTGGCGAGCGGATCGTCGTCCACGGCGACTACGACTGCGACGGCGTCTGCTCGACGGCCGTCATGTCGCTCGCGCTCCGCGCGCGTGGCGGGCGCGTCGAGACCTTCCTGCCCAGCAGGTTCCGGGACGGCTACGGGGTGTCGATCGAGAACGTCGAGCGCTTCGCCCGCGAGGGCGCGGAGGTGCTCGTGTGCGTCGACTGCGGGACGACCGCGGTGGAGGCGTTGACGCGGGCGCGGGAGCTGGGGCTCGAGGTGATCGTGATCGACCACCATCTGGCGGGCGGGCAACGACCGCCCGCGATCCTCGTGAACCCCGCGCTCGGGCGCGGCCGCGAGGATCTGCCGGCCGCCGCGGGCGTCGCCCTGTCGGTCGCGCGCGCCCTCGGCGCCCTCGAGGATCGCGGCATCGCCGCCGACCCCGAGGACCTCGTCGACCTGGCCGCCCTCGCGACGGTCGCGGACGCGGTCCCCCTCGTCGGCGAGAACCGCCGGATCGTCGCGCGCGGGATCGCGGCGATGCGCGCCGGCCCGCGCCCTGGCGTGGCCGCACTCTGTGCGGCGGCGGGGGTGGAGCCGCGGCTCCTCGGCGCGCGCGACCTCGGGTTCGGGCTGGGCCCCGCGGTCAACGCGGCGGGCCGGCTCGCCGACGCCGGTCGCGCGCTCGAGCTCGTCACGGCGCACGATCGTGAGGTCGCGGACCCGATCGCGCGTGAGCTCTGGGCGCGGAACATGGAGCGCCGCGACGTCGAGCGGAGGATCACGGACGAGGCGATCGCGATGTTCCGGGCGGAGCCGGAGGAGATCCGCGGCGCGGACGCGCTCGTCGTGTCGGGCGACGGCTGGCACGAGGGCGTCGTCGGGATCGTGGCGTCCCGGCTGGCCGAGCGGTACGCACGGCCGGCGATCGTGATCACCCGCGACGGCGACACCGCCAAGGGATCGGGCCGGAGCGTCGCCGGCGTCGACCTGCACGACCTGGTCGGCCGGGCGGACGCCGAGCTCACGCGGTGGGGTGGGCACGCGGGTGCGGTCGGGGTCCAGCTTCCGGCCGACGCGATCGGACGGTTCCGCGCGGCGTTCCTCGAGGCGGCGGTCGGGGCGCGCGCCCAGATCGCGCGGGCGAGGATCCGGACGGTCGACGTCGTCGCCGGGCCCAGGGACCTCACGCTCTCCACCGCGGAGGACCTCGCCCGGCTGGAGCCCTTCGGGCGCGGCAACCCCCAGGTGCGCATGGCCGTCACGGCATGCGCCGTGGGCGGTGCCGTGCGCGTGGGCGACGGCCGCCATCTTCGCCTGCGCCTCTCCGGGGGTGGCGCGCACGCGCCGGCGATCGCCTTTCGAATGGGGGAGCGGGCGCAGGAGCTCACCCCCGATGCGCGCTACGACGCGGTGGTCGACCTGGGGATCGAGCGCTTCCAGGGGCTCGTGGGGCCGAAGGTGGTCGTGGACGCGCTCGCGCCGCTCGACGACGCGCCGGCGGCCGTCGAGGGGGCCTGTGCCGACCGGTGCGACCGTTCCTGCCCCGACCGCGTCCGCGGCTCGGACGCGGTGGGCACGATCGCGAGCGATGCGCCAGCCGTCCAGCCTGCGGTGCCCCCCCCGCGCGGTGTGCGTGACCGGCGGGGCGAGGGCGCGGCCGTCTCGGTGCTCGCGGCTCTGGCGGGGGCGGATCGGGGTGCGGTGGCGGTCGTGGCCGACGTCGCCTGGCGACGTGCGGCCCTCGCGGGCCCGCTCCAGCCGCACCGGCTCGGGGTCGAGGTCGCGGTTCTGGCCGGCACGCGATGTGACGCGACCGCGGCACGGGTGCGCATGGGCATGGCCGACGGCCGGCCGGCGCTCGTCATGGTCGACTACGAGGTGCTCGCCGCGCACGAGCTCCCCGCGGACGTGCACGTGGTCGCGGTCGATCCGCCGGCGGGCGGGGAGCAGGCGTCGGCCCTGGTGACGGCCGCCGCCGGCCGCTGGCTGCATCTGACGTGGGGACCCGACGAGGTCGAGATGGCCCGCGCGGTCGCCGAGCGCGCCCACGACCTGCGGCCGCTGATCGCCGACCTGTGGCGGGCGCTCCGAGGGCGTCCGATGTGGCCGTGGGGCGACGAGCTCGAGGCGGCGCTCCTCGGCGACGGGGCGGCGATCCGTGAGCCGCGCGCCGTCGCGCGCGCCCTGCGCGTGCTCGAGGAGGTCGGGCTTGTCGTCGGAGGCGGCGACGGGCTCACCGTCGTCGGCGACGGCGCCCGGCGCGAGCTCGAGTCATCGGCCACGTACGCCGCCGCCCAGCGGCGATTGGACGAGGCGCGCCGCATGCTCTCGCACGCCGACACGCTCGACCTGCTCGCGCCCCCCGCTCGGCAGGCCGCCTGAGCCGCGATATCCTCGAACGATGGCCGATCCGATCACCTCGACTGACCCCGTCCCGACGGCGCCCGCGCCCACCACCACGGTGGCGCCGGTCGAGGCCACGCCTGAGGTCGAGGAGCTGATCGCCGAGATCGCCGAGCTCCACCCGGAGTGCGACGCCGACCTCATCCGGCGGGCCTACCGCTACGCGGAGCGGGTCCACCGCGAGCAGCTGCGCCAGTCCGGCGAGCCCTACATCTCGCATCCGGTCGGCTGCGCGCGCATCTGCGCCGGACTCGGGCTCGACGACGTCGCCGTCGCCGCCGCGCTGCTGCACGACACCGTCGAGGACACCGAGGCGACGCTCGAGGCGGTCGAGGCGGAGTTCGGCGAGGACGTGGCCGCGCTGGTCGACGGCGTCACGAAGCTCTCGCGCATCCACTTCGAGAGCCGCGAGGAGCAGCAGGCCGAGAACTACCGCAAGATGATCATCGCGATGGCCACCGACATCCGGGTCATCCTGATCAAGCTCTGCGACCGACTGCACAACATGCACACGCTCTGCTACCTGAGCAAGCAGAAGCAGATCCAGAAGGCCAAGGAGACGCTCGAGGTCTACGCGCCGCTTGCGCACCGGCTCGGCATCCACTCCCTCAAGTGGGAGCTCGAGGACCTCGCCTTCGCCTCGCTCCACCCACGCAAGTACCGGGAGATCCAGAAGTGGGTGGCGCAGCGACGCGCCGACCGCGAGGACTACGTCGACGAGGCGGCGGGCTTCCTGCGCGCGGAGCTGGAGAAGGCGGGCATCGAAGCCGACATCACCGGCCGCGCCAAGCACTTCTACTCCATCTACGCGAAGATGAGCCGCGGCGGCAAGGAGTTCAACGAGATCTTCGACCTCACCGGGCTGCGCGTGCTGGTCGAGACCATCAAGGACTGCTACGGCGCGGTCGGCATCATCCACTCGGTCTGGAAGCCCCTCCCCGGGCGCTTCAAGGACTACATCGCGATGCCCAAGTTCAACCTGTACCAGTCGCTGCACACCACGGTGATCGGGACCGGCGGCAAGCCGCTGGAGATCCAGATCCGCACCTTCGACATGCACCAGACGGCGGAGTACGGAGTGGCCGCCCACTGGCTCTACAAGGAGAGAGGCGACCGCGACCAGGACAAGCTCGCGTGGCTGCACCAGATGATGGAGTGGCAGTCCGAGACCGGCGACCCCGGCGAGTTCATGGACACGCTCCGCATCGACCTCTTCGAGGACGAGGTGTTCGTCTTCACGCCCAAGGGCGACGTCAAGAGCCTGGCCGCGGACAGCACGCCGATCGACTTCGCCTACGCCGTGCACACCGACGTCGGCAACCGCACCGTGGGCGCCAAGGTCAACGGGCGCATCGTGCCGCTGCACCTACACGCTGCAGTCGGGCGACTTCGTCGAGATCCTCACCCTCGAAGGCCCCCCGGGCCCTCGCGTGACTGGCTGAACCTGGTCAAGACCAGCAAGGCGCGGACCAAGATCCGCCAGTTCTACAAGCGCGAGAGCCGTGAGGACGCCGAGCACCGAGGGCGCGAGGCCCTGCAGGAGCAGCTTCGCCGCTCCGGCCTCCCGTCGCAGCGGGTCGCGGGGTCGCCGCTCCTGCTCGAGGTGATCCAGGAGATGGGGTTCCGCAAGGCGGAGGACTTCTACGTCTCGCTCGGACTGCGCAAGACCTCGGTCCAGACCGTCGTCAACAAGCTGATGCACCGGCTGAAGGCGGGTCAGGCGGTGGCCGCCGAGGACGCGCCGCCGAGGGCCGTGACAAGCGCCCCGCGTCGGCCGCGGCATCGAGCGAGCTGGGGATCGAGATCGACGGCCTCGCGGACGTGCTGGTGCGTCTCGCCAAGTGCTGCAAGCCGGTGCCCGGTGACGACATCGTCGGCTACATCTCGCTGGGGCGTGGGATCACCATCCACCGCAACGACTGCCCGAACGCGCAGGCGCTGATGCGCAACCCGGAGCGGTTCACGCCCGTGCGCTGGACCGGGGTCCCGCAGCAGAGCTTCCGCGTGGAGATCGCCATCGACGCCTCCGACCGCTCGCGGCTGCTCGAGGACCTCTCGCGGGCGTTCGGCGAGTGCGGCGCGAACATCGTGACGGCCCGGTGCCAGGTCGAGGACAACATCGTCCACGATCAGTTCGTGGTGGACGTCGGCGACGTCGAGACCCTGAAGGCCGTGATCGCCAACCTGCGCCAGGTCGAGTCGGTCTTCGACGCCTACCGGGTGACGCCGGGCAGCTGAGCGTCGCGGGGCGCGATCGCGCACCTTGGGTGGCCGGTGACGGCGGACCCCCGTGGTAGCGTTCCGCGGATATGGAGTGGCTGCGACTTCTCGCCCCGTCGGCCGCCGTCCTCGCACTCTTCCTCGGCATCGGGCTGCTGGTGCAGTCGATCCGCCACGGTCGCGCGATCCGCCGGCTGGAACAGCGGATCGCCGACGGGGAGGGCGCGGCGAGCCGCGCTTCGCTCGAGCGGATCGCCGCGCTGCAGGCCCGACCGGGGGTCTCCACCGGCGCCCCCCGGGGCCCTCGCGCGTGCGCCCGCTCCTGCTCGGCGTCGGTGCGCTCGTGCTCGTCGCGCTCGTCGTCGGTAGGGGGATGGTCGGCTTCCTCGGGCGGGGGCGACGCGGTGGGGCGACGCCGCAGGCCGGCGACACGCCGGTCGCCACGGGCACCGCCGCCGACCCGCCACCCGACGGCACCAGCGTCCCGACCGAGTTGCCGCCGCTCCAGGACAAGGCCCAGTTCGAGGTCGCCGTCTTCAACGCGAGCGGTGTGAGCCGCGCCGCGGCCGACAAGGTGCTGCCGACGGTCGAGGCCGAGGGCTACACGGGTGGCCTGGTCGAGGATGCGCCGGACGGAACCTCGGATCTGCAGGAGTCGGTCGTGATGTACACGGACGGGAACCGGCGTCTGGGCTTCCAACTGGCCCAGGACCTGGGCGTGGAGCGCGCGATCCCGCTCGAGGGCATCACCGAGGAGCAGGCCGGTGGCGCCGACGCGGTCGTCCTGATCGGGCTCGACCTGGCGGGATAGCCGGGCGCGGGCGACCCGCCCGTCAGGCGGGCGGTGCCGTGGGCGGGCCGTGACCGCCGCCACCCGGGCTCTCGATCGAGACGACGTCGCCCGCCACGAGGCGACCGCGCCACTTGGCGGGCACCTCGTCGCCGTTGACGCGGTTGCGTCCCGGGGCGCCGTCGTGCCCGCCGTCTCGGCCGGACGGGCCGTGGCGCCGCCGCTCCGAGATGATCGAGGCCTCGGCGTCGACCAGCGTGCGGATCACGCGCACGACGCCGTCGCCGCCGGTGTGGCGCCCGGCACCGCCCGAGCCCCACCGTCGCGCGTAGCGCTCGATCCGAAGCGGGTATGCGACCTCGAGCGCCTCGATCGGCGTGTTGAGCGTGTTGCTCATCGCGACGTGCACCGCCGAAGGGCCGTCGCCCCCCGGCGCCGCGCCCTGGCCGCCGCCGATGGTCTCGTAGTAGGTGAAGCCTGGTCCGCCGATCGTCAGGTTGTTCATCGTGCCCTGACCGTGTGCGGGCACCGGGAGGACGGCCGCGACGGCGTCCATCACGGCGTCGACGATGCGGCTCGAGGTCTCGACGTTGCCGCCCGCGACGGCGGACGGGGAGCGGGCGTTGACGAGCGACCCCTCGGGCGCGGCGATCGTCACCGCGGCGAAGGCGCCCTCCGACGCCGGGATGTCCGGGTCGGTGATGCACCGCACCACGAAGTGGACCGCGGAGCGCGTCACGGCGAGCGGGCAGTTGCAGTTGCCCGGGCCCGCGGCATCGGTGCCGTCGAAGTCGACCCGAATGGTGTCGCCGTCGATCTCGACCGCGACCTGGATGCGGAGCTCGTCCTCGGTCACGCCGTCACCCTCCAGCGTGGCGCTCGCGACGTGGCGCCCGTCTGGAAGCGCGGCGATCGCGGCCCTGGTGCGGCGTTCCGCGTACGCGATCAGCTCGTCGAGCCCTGTTTCGATCAGGGTGGCGCCGTGCTCGGCGACCAGCTCGTGGAGGCGGGCCTCGGCGAGCCGGTGGGCGGCGACCTGCGCACGGAGGTCGCCGTCGCGTTCGCGCGGCGTACGGCTGTTGGCGAGGACGATCGCGCGGACGTCCTCGACGACCGCGCCGTCCGCGACCAGCCGCACTGGGGGCAGCACGACACCCTCCTGCACGAGCTCCCGCGAGCCCGCGGGCATCGATCCGGGCGCCATCCCGCCGACGTCGGCGTGGTGCGCGCGGGTGACCGCGTGGGCGATCACGTGCCCGCCGGCGGCGATGGGGGAGACCATCGTCAGGTCCGGCAGGTGGGTGCCCCCGCGGTAGGGGTCGTTGAGCAGCCACACCTCGCCGGGCCGCGCGCCGCGCGCGCGGACCGCGGCCACGGACTCGGGCATGGCGCCAAGGTGGACGGGGATCGCCGCCGCCTGCACCACCATGCGGCCGGCGCCGTCGAACAGCGCGGTGCTGCAGTCGCGCCGCTCCTTGATGTTCGGGCTGAACGCCGCGCGGACGAGCGCGGCCTCCATCTCCTCGGCGACCCCGCGCAGGGCGTTGGCCAGCACCTGGAGGGTCACGGGGTCGATGCGGCTCACGGGATGACCACCCGCGTGAGCGAGACCGACCCGTCCGCCCGCGGGGACGCGCTCCACCCGCTCGCCACCCAGACCGTCGCGCCGTCGAGGCCGATGACCGCCGGTCCGGGGACGCTCGCCCCGGCCGTCCCCGCATGCGCGGGCGGCGCGGGGCCGGGCCGCTCGGCCGCGAGGCGGAGCGAGACGACCTCGACCGGATGCGAGCGGTCCGCGTCGCCGAGCTGCGCGGCATGCTCGTCGTGGAACGCCCTTGCGAGGGCGTGCGCGCCCGAGGGCGGGTCCCACGGCACCGTGATGGCGTGGCTCTGCCCCACGTAGCGGCAGTCGGCCGAGACGGTCTGCGCCGCGCCCGGAAGCGCGCGCGCCGCGGCGTCTCGAAGGGGCACGAGCCGCGCCTCGAGATCGGTGCGGGAGTCGACCGGGAGGAGCACGGTCTGCACCCAGTCCCGTCGCTCACCGGCGAGCACCAGGCCGAGCGCGGACAAGACCCCCGCGGCCGCCGGGACCAGCGCGCGCGCCATGGCGAGCGCGTCGGCGACCTGACAGGCATGGAGCGGCCCGGCGCCGCCGAACGCCACGAGCGTCGCGCCCCGCGGATCGACCCCCCGCTCGACGCTCACGCGCCGCAGGGCGCGCACCATCTCCTGGACGGCGACGGTGAGGATCCCCTCGGCGCACTCCTCGACGCCGAGACCCAACTCGCTCGCGAGGGACGCCACCGCGTCGCGGGCGGCGTCGGGGTCGAGTGAGATCTCGCCGCCGAGCGGCCGATCGAGCGGCAGTCGGCCGAGCACCACGTTCGCGTCGGTGACGGTCGGCCGGCCGCCGCCTCGCCCGTACGCGGCCGGGCCGGGACGGGCCCCCGCCGACATCGGACCGACCCGGAGCGCCCCGCCCGAGTCGCGCCACGCGACGCTGCCGCCGCCGGCCGAAACCGTCTCCACGTCGAGCATGGGCAGATGAAGCGGCTGCCCGGCGATGACCGTCCCCGAGGCGCGGGCGGGGGCGCCGTCGCGAACGAGGGCGACGTCACACGAGGTCCCGCCCATGTCGAAGGTGAGCGCCCGCGCGGCCCCCGCCTGCGCGGCGGCCCGGCCCGCACCGATCACGCCCCCGGCGGGCCCGCTCAGGACGGTCCACGCAGCGTGGCCGGCCGCCTCGCCGAGCGCGATCAGCCCTCCGTTGGACTGCATGATCGCGGGCGTCGGAAGCCCGGCGTCGCTCGCGCGACGCTCGAGTCCTTCGAGGTAGCGGCCGACGACCGGGGTCAGTGCCGCATCGATCGCGGTGGTCGAGATCCGCTCGTACTCCCTGATCTGGGGGAGGACCTCGGTCGACGTGCTCACGGCCACGTCCGGGAGCGCCGACCTGAGGGCCGCGGCGAGGCGACGCTCATGCTCGGGGTGCGCGTACGCATGGAGCAGTCCCACCGCGACGGCATCCACGTCGAGCACCCGCACGGCCGCCACGACCCGCGCGACCTCGTCATCGGTCAGCGGGACGAGCACGCCGTCCGGGCCGTGGCGCTCACGCGCCTCGACGATACGTTCGCGCGGGACGACGGGCGGAGGGTGGTGCACGTCGAGGCGGTAGAGATCCGCCCGCCGCTGGCGGCGGAGCTCGAGGAGGTCGCCGAAGCCCTCCGTCGTCACGAGTGCCGCCCGCGCCCACGTGCCCTCCAGCAGCGCGTTCGTGCCGACGGTCATGCCGTGCGCGAACCGCGTGACGGCGGCCGCGGCCCGGTCCGCGGCGCGCAGTGCGGCCCCCACCGCCGCGATCACGCCGACGCTCTGGTCGTCGGGGGTCGTCGGCACCTTTCCGGTGGCGACGGTGCCGCCGGCTACCACCACGGCGTCGGTGAAGGTCCCGCCGACGTCGACGCCCACCAGGACGCCTGGGGACTCTGGGGGCAGCGCCTCTATCATCGGCGGCCACTCTGGCACGACCGACCGAAGGACCGCCCCGTCACGTCTCGCCGCCACCTCGCCGCCGCCGCCGCCCTCGCCGGGCTGGCCGTTGCGGGCACCCAGGCGCACGCAGGCGTCCTTCCCGCCGAGCGGACGCTCCAGGTGGCCCCCGCGTCGCCCGGCGCGGACGGCCTCGGCGGCTGGACCTGGGCGGGTCGGCGTGTGCCGGCGCCCGTCGAGCGCGGCGCGCGCACCCTGGTCCGGCTGGAGCTCAACACGAGCCTCATCTCGCCGCCGGTCTGGGTCCCGGCCGCGGCCCAGGCGATGTCGATCGTGACGCGCTCTCCCGGCGGCGGCACCCTGCTCGTGGTGCGGGCCGAGCCGCTCGACGGGAGTCGCGCGGTCGAGCTCGGCGTGCTCGAGCCGACGACGAGGCCGTCGGCACGGCGGGTCGCCCTCGGCCCCGTCGCCGGGCGACCCGTCCGGCTCGTCCTCGACCCCGTGACGGCCTTCGGGCGCGTCGTCGAGGTCGGTGAGGTCGGACCGTTCGTCACGACCATGCCCGGATGGCGGGTCACGCGCGGGCTCGCGCTCCGCAGGTCGGCGGGCGCACGGACGCTGGTCGTCCCCGAGCATCCGCTCGTGGCGAGCCGCGGGCTTCGTGTCGGCCGGGCGCGGACCGTCGGCGTGCGGGTGCGCGGCGCGGGCTCGGTCGAGTTGCGGGTCGGCGCGACGCGCCGGCGGCTGGCCGCGACGCGGAGCTGGCGCACGCTTCGCGTGGCCGGGCCCGCGCGCGGCGGGCGCGTTCGCGTGGAGCTCCGCGCGTCGCCCGGTGCCGGCGCGCTCGAGCTGGCGGACCCGGGGCGCGTGGGCCCGCTCGCGGTCAGCCGCTGATCTGCCGGGCGTAGGCCCCGGGGAACCGACCGGACAGGCGCGCCGCCTCGTCGATCGCGGCCTGGCGTCCGTCGAAGACCCCGGAGAAGACGACATAGAAGCCGGGGCGGAACTCGGGATGGTCGTCGGAGATCATGACGCCGGCCTGCACCCCCTCGGCCAGGAGGTCGTCCGCGGCGGCCCGGGCGTCGGCCTCGTTGCGCACGGACGAGAGGATCGCGGTCCAGGCGGTCGTCCCCGCGGGCCAGTCGTCGGTCCCGGAGACGGGCGAGGTCTCGGGCGTGGTCGGCACGGGCACGACCGGGTCCGCCGGTGCCGTCTCGACGGTCTCGGGCGGGACCGGCGCGGTGCCCGTGACGGTCTCGAACGTCTGCCCGGGGTCGGGCGCGGTCACCGTCCCCGTGGCCGTCGTGTCGATGGGAAAGCTCTCGGTGACGGTTCCGGGGTCCGTCGGCACCGGCGTCGTGAACGTGGTGTCCGCGGGTAGCGAGGACGTCGGCAGGGTGGGGTCGCCCGCGTCGGCGGCCGGCGGGATCGTGAGCGCGGTGGTGGTCACGCCGCCCGTGCCCTCGTCGTCACCCGCGACCACGAAGGCGAGCACCCCGGCGCCGATGCCGAGCACCACGAGTCCCGCGGCGATCAGCGCCGCGGCGCGGTCGCGCCGGATCCGCGGCGCGATGGGTGTCGGCGCACCGCACTCCAGGCAGTAGGTCTGATCCTCCGCGAGCACCGCCTCGCAGTAGCCGCAGTGGAGCGCGCCCTCCTCGTCCTCGACCGGGGGGCGCAGCGTGCGATCCGACGGCGTCCAGACCGGTCGGTCCTCGCCCTCGGGGGCCGCGTCGCGGTCGGTCTCCTCGCTCACGCGGGCGCTCCGCCGACGATCGGGCCGGTCGGGCGGTCGTCGTCCGCCGACTGCTCGGCGGACAGCAGTCGCGTGCCGCAGTTGGAGCAGAACCGCGCGCCCTCCTCGAACGGCGCCCGACAGGCGAGGCAGCACCCCGCCGGCCCCGCGGGCGCGGCCGCCCCGCGGGGCCGGCGGCTCCGCACCCGATCGCCGAGCACCTCGTCGATCCGTCGCACGCGTTCGTCCATCTCGGCGAGGCGGCGCGCGCGCAGGCGCATGACGTCTTCGCCCAGCATGTCCCGCCGGTAGAGCTCGAACGCCAGCCCGCCCAGGTGGTAGACCGCCGCCTGTCGGCGCTCGATGATCGCCTTGCGCTCGCGCCGGAGCGCCGACGGCGTCGCCGGCCGGCCCTTCCGGGTCGAGGATCTCCTCGCCGGTCGAGACCGGCGGCAGGTCCGGAGCCGCGCGTCGTGATCTGCCCGCGCGCGTCCCCCGGCGGGTCCGTGCCGGCGCGGCATCGGCCGGCGCGGCCGCGGCCGCCGGCGCGTCGCCCGCGGCGGGGGCGGCAGGGGCCTCGGGGGGGGGGGGGGGGGGGGGGGGGGGGGGGGGGGGGGTGGCCGCGTCCGTCCGGGCGCGCTTTCGCGGCAGGAGGCCCCGGCGCTTGCGCGCGGGCGCATCGTGGGCGGCGTCGTCCGCGAGCGGGGTGCGGGAGATCGTGCCGGCCGCGCCGTCCGGGGGCGGGGCGTCCCCGGGGGAGGCCGAGGCCGCGCCCGGATCCGACGCCCCGACCGAGTCCTCGGACACCACGCCGCCGCCGGGCGCCCCGCCGATGATCGGAAGCACGCGGGTCTCGGGCGGCTCGTCGGCGGCCGCGGGATCGGGTGGCATCCAGCGGGCCGGGTCAGCCGCACCTGGCGGGGCGCCCCGCCCTGGGTCGTCATCGGACACGCGCGCAATCGTAGCCGCCCGCTCGGACCGGCCCGTCGTGTGACGTGCCGCCGGGCCCCTGCGTCACCGCCGTGTCACGGCGGGGCAGGCGTTGACCGAACGTCGATCTGCCCGTACCCTTCGAGTCGCATCCAGAGCGGTGGAGGGACTGGCCCTTCGAAGCCGCGGCAACCAGCGCGTTCGCGCCAGGTGCCAACTCCAGTCAGGTGGGCTCGCCCGCCTGAAAGATGCGGGAGACCCGAGCGGCCCGACGGCCCGATCGCCTTCCGCAACCGGACGGTGAACGGTCGATCGGGAGGTCGAGAAGGTGGACGAATACGCTTCGGCGGCCACGGCGCTCAGGTGTCGTGAGTCGGGGTCCGAGTACGAGCTGACCGCGCGGTACGTCTGCGAGGTCTCGTTCGGCCCCCTCGAGGTTGTGTACGACATGGAGCGGATCGCGGCGAACGTCAGCCGCGAGCGGATCGCGGCCGGGCCGGCCAGCATGTGGCGGTACCGGGACTTCCTGCCCTGCGCCCCGACGGGCGTCCCCCGCGGCATCCCGACCGGGATGACGCCCCTGATCCCTGCGCCGCGGCTGGCGGAGGCGCTCGGTCTCGGCGAGGTGTGGGTGAAAAACGACGCGGCCAACCCCACCCACAGCTTCAAGGACCGGGTGGTGAGCGTCGCCCTGGAGAAGGCAGAGGAGCTGGGCTTCTCGGTCGCGGCCTGCGCGTCGACCGGCAACCTGGCCAACGCCGTCGCCGCCCACGCCGCGGCGCGCGGGATGACGAGCTTCGTCTTCGTGCCGGCCGACCTCGAGCCGCAGAAGATCATCGCCACCGGCGTCTACGGGGCTACGCTCCTCACCGTCGACGGCTCGTACGACGACGTCAACCGGCTCTGCATGCAGCTGGCCGACGACCGGGACTGGGCGTTCGTCAACGTCAACCTCCGGCCCTACTACTCGGAGGGCTCGAAGACGCTGGCGTACGAGGTCGCCGAACAGCTGGGGTGGACCCTGCCCGACCGCTGCATCGTCCCGATCGCCTCGGGGTCGCTGTTCACCAAGATCAACCGCGGTTTCGCGGACCTGGTCGAGACGGGCCTGGTGGACGCCGCGCCGGCGCCGCGGCTCGACGGCGCCCAGGCGACGGGGTGCGCGCCGGTGGCCGAGGCCTGGGACACGGGGCGCGACTTCATCGCACCGGTCCGCCCGTCGGGGATCGCCAAGAGCCTCGCCATCGGGAACCCCGCCGACGGTGTCTTCGCACTCGACGTGGCGCGCGCCACCGGGGGCTCGATCACCGCGGTCGACGACGACGAGATCCGGGACGGGATCTCCCTGCTGGCCCAGACGACCGGGATCTTCACCGAGACCGCCGGCGGTGTCACCGTCGCCACGCTCGCGCGCCTCGCCCGCGAGGGCGACATCGGACGCGACGAGCGGGTCGTCGTCGTCATCACCGGTGACGGCCTGAAGACGCTCGACGCCGTGGCCGACCGCGTCGTCACGACGCCGATCGAGGCGACGGTCGCGAGCTTCGAGGCGGCGACGGGGAAGGAGGCGGCGGCGTGCCGGTGACGGTTCGCATCCCCTCGCCGCTTCGCCCGCTGACCGGCGGCGCCGCGGCCGTCGAGTGCGCGCCCGGCACGGTGCGCGACGTCATCGCCGAGCTCGATGCGCGTCATGCCGGGTTTCGCGACCGCGTGATGCAGGACGCCGAGCTGCGCCGCTTCGTCAACGTCTTCGTCGCGGGCGAGGACGTCCGCTTCGGAAACGGCGTCGACACCGCGGTCGCCGACGGCCAGGAGGTCACGATCCTTCCGGCGGTCGCGGGCGGCTGACCGGGGGCGTGCCCACGGCGCTCGTCACCGGGGGCACCGGCATGGTCGGCCGGGCACTCGTCGCACGGCTCGTCGCGGACGGGGTCGAGGTGCTCGCGACCGCGCGCAGCCGCGCGGCGGCCGCGGAGGTGGAGGCGCTCGGCGCCCGGCCGCTGTTCACCGATGTCGCCAACCTGGGCGGGTGGCGCGAGGAGGCGTCGGCCGCCGAGGTCGTGTGGCACCTCGGCCTGCCCAGGGTGGTCCCACCGGTACGGCGTCGGGCCGCGGCACGGATGGGCCGGCGCGCGGGCGACGCGGCGACGACGCTCGGGGAGATGCTCGACGGGCGCCCGCTCGTGCTGGCCTCCAGCGGGTTCGTCTACGGTGATCGCACGACCCCGGCATCGGCGGATGCGCCGATCGCGCCGATCGCGCTGGGCCGGCCGGCCCTCGCGGCGGAGCGGGCGCTCGCGGGCTCGGGGGCGCGGATCGTGCGGCTGCCGTGGGTCTACGGGCGCGGCGGCATCCTGCGCGCGATGGTTCTCGGCCTCAGGATGCGGAGGTTCCGAATGGTGGGCGACGGCGCCAACCGCTGGTCGCTCCTGGCGGTCGAGGATGCCGTGGAGGCGCTCGTCGCGGCCGCGGGACGGCCGCCGGGCGCCTACAACGCCAGCGAGGAGGACGCCCCGACGCTCGCCGAGCTGATCGGCGTGGTTTGCGCCACGCCGGGTGTCCGCCGCCCCGACACGGTCCCGCGGGGTATGGCGGCGTTCTCGCTCGGCGGCGCGATGGCGGAGGCACTCGCCGCGTCGACCTGGCTCGCGCCGGACCGCGACGCGACGCCGCCCGCGGTCGATTGGCGTCGGCGGATCCCGGAGCTGGCGGCCGACCCCGAGTTGATCAGGGGGCCCTGACGGACAGGCTGGTCCGCTCCTGTCGCCCGGCGCGCCGGAACATGACGTCGAGCGTGTCGCCCTTCAGGTCGCCATAGACGCCGATCCCAAGGCTCAGGACGAACGAGCGCCAGAACCCGAGCGCGGGCGCCGGTCGAAGGGGGGCGGCGAACGCGATCACGCCGTCCTCGACCGTCCAGTCGGCACCCTCAAGCCGCTCCTCGCCGTTGACGAACACCCGGATCGGCGGCTCCACACCGGGTGGAAGCGACACGCGCGCCACGGGCGGAGGGGCGGGGCGGCTCATGCACCTGTGCGGTCAGGGCCCATCGTGTGGAGACTACTCCCGGCGCCACGCCGATCACGTCAGCGGCGCGCCCCCACTGCGACGCCGGTGGACGTCGGCGTCCCGGCCCCCGGTGGGAGGGTCCGCCCGGTCTCGATCGTCCAGGCGGCAACGTCCTCCCACCGCCAGATGCTCTGCCGGCCGAGGCGGCCGATCGGCCGGGGGAACTCGCCCCTGACCAGCTCACGCACGATGCGCTGTCGCGAGAGGCGCAAACGCCGAGCGATCTCACCGGCCGTCACGAGTTCGTCTGGCTCGATCATCGTCCCCCCAACGATGGTCACGAGGTCGAAAAGTGCCCGACCCGCGCGAGGAACGCCAGGGGGAGCGGTCCGCCCGTCAGGCGGGGCTCATCGCCAGGCGAATCCGGCGAGACCGGCCGGGTCGACGTCCTCGACCTCGACCCGGTCCACGACCGCGGCCGGCGGGCCCCCGGCGAGGAGCCCGAGCATGGCCTCGATGGCATCGTCGTGACCCTCGAGATGCGCGTCAACGCACCCGTCGGTGCGGTTTCGCACCCATCCCGACAGGCCGAGCGCGTCCGCGCGCCCGACGGTCCACGCTCGGAAGCCCACCTCCTGCACCACGCCGTGGACCCGGACCCGGACGGCTCGTGTTCGCGCATCGTCCACGCGTCGCAGTCTGCCCGTCGGGCGCGATCCGTCGAGTCCTACGGTCTGGCGGCCGATCCGCACCGCGCGGGCGGCGATCCGGGCCGCGGTCGGTGTTTCAGCCATCGCGGACGGGGTTCGCCGAGTCTCCTGACAAGATGGGCGCGGATGAACAGGTCGAGCGTGTGACGAGCGTCGCCGTCGGCTCCGACCGGGCGGTGAAGCCATGGTGGGTGCTCACCACGTGCTGCCTCGCGATCTTCCTGATCGGGCTGAACACGACCGCGATCGACGCGGCGGTGACCCAGATCGCCGACGACCTGGCCCTCGGCGCCACGACGCTGGCCTTCGCGATCAACGCGTATCTCCTGGGCGTCGCGATCTTCGTGATGCCGGCGGGCAAGGCCGCAGACGTCCTCGGCATCGCGAACGTGTTCTTGATCGGGTTGGCGCTGTTTACGGTCGGGTCGCTCCTGATCGCGCTCGCCGAGGGCGCGCCGGCACTGATCGGCGGCCGGATGGCGCAGGGCGCCGGGTCTGCGTTCCTGATGCCGGCCTCCATGTCGGCGATCCGGCTCGCGTTCCCGCCGGAGCGTCGGGCCACGGCGCTCGGGATCTGGGGGGCGATCGTCGGTGTCGCGTTCGCCGTCGGACCGCTCCTCGGGCGGCGCGTGGACCGACGCGGTCAGCTGGCGTGGCATCTACTGGAGCGACTTCGTCGTGATCGCGGTCACGGTCGCGTTGACCCTGGCCAGCCTGCGGTCGCTGCCGCGACCGGGCGGGGCGCGCCTCGACCTGATCGGCGGCACGCTGATGGGGGCCTCGATCCTGCTGCTCGTCCTCGCGGCCCAGTACGGACAGACGTGGGGCTGGACGTCGGTGTGGACGCTGGGTTCGCTCGCCGTCGGTCTCGTGCTCCTCGCGGTGTTCGTCGAGGAGGACGCCCGCCGCGCGCCGGGGCGCCGCCTCCTCGACCTCGCGCTCCTTCGAAACCGCGCCTACACCGGTGGCATCCTCCTCACGGGACTGGCGACCATCGGGCTGATCTGTCTGCTCGATTTCTGGAACCTGTTCGCGCAGTCGCCGGTCACCCTGGCGCAGAGCGCGGTCGGGGCGAGCCTCTTCCTGCTGCCCTACGGCATCGCGATCTTCGTCATGTCGCTGGTCGCGGGCCGTCTGGGCGACCTGATCGGCTACCGGATCCCGGTCGCGGCGGGCATGGCCGCGAGGCGGGGTCGGCTTTGTGTGGCTCGCGGACATCGGCGTCAGCACCTCGGCGACGGAGATGATCATCCCGCTGGTGATCCTCGGCGTGGGGGTCGGATTCACGTTCTCGAACCCCGGTGCGGCGGGGCTGTCGGCCGTCGCCCCCGAGAAGGCGGGCGAGGCCGCCGGGGCGATCAACGCCAGCCGCTACGTCCTTGCGGCGTTCGGGCTGGCGATCGCGTCCGCGCGCTATCTCTCGGTCGCGTCCGGATCGTTCCGGGCCGAGATCGCCGCCGACGGACTGCCCGCGGCCGAGGAGGAGGACCTCGAGACGGCGCTCACCGGCACCGACTCCGGCCTCAGCCAGGCGATCGACTCGGTGGGCGCCGGCTCGCGCGCGAGCGTCGAGGCGGCCGCCCAGTCGGCGATCACCGACGGCTTTCGCGCGGCCATGGCGCTGATGGCGCCCATCGCCTTCGTCAGCGCGGTCATCTCACTGCTCATGCTCCCAGGGAGGCGCCGTGCCTGAGCGCGCATCGATCGACCCCGCCCGCTACGAGGCGGTGCTCTTCGACCTCGACGGCGTCCTCACGCCGACGGCCACGGTCCACGCCGCGGCCTGGAAGCGCGCATTCGACTCGTACCTCCAAGAGCGCGCGGCGCGGACCGGCGCCCCCTGGACCCCGTTCGACGTGTCGTCCGACTACCTCACCTACGTCGACGGAAAGCCCCGCGTGGACGGGGTGATCAGCTTCCTGGCCTCGCGAGGCATCACGCTCGAGCGCGGTGCCTCGGACGACCTGCCGGATCGCGAGACCGCCTGGGGCGTGGGCAACCGCAAGGACGAGATCGTCAACGAGGTTCTCAGGACCGACGGCGTCCAGGCCTCCCCGGGGTCCCTGGCCCTGGTCCACGCCCTCCGCGCCGCGGGTGTCCGTCTCGGCGTCGTCTCGTCGAGCAAGAACTGCGCCGCGGTGCTGCGAGCGGCGGGGATCAGCGACCTCTTCGACGACCGGGTGGACGGCGTGGTCGCCGAGCAGATCGGCTTGCAGGGGAAACCCGCTCCGGACACGTATCTGGAGGGGGCGCGGCGACTCGGCGTCGAGCCCGGACGAGCGGTGGTGTTCGAGGATGCGCTCGCGGGCGTGGCGTCGGGACGGGCCGGCGGGTTCGGCCTGGTGGTCGGCGTCGATCGACACGGCGAGGCCGCGGCGCTCCGCGCCAACGGCGCCGACGTGGTCGTGGACGACCTCGGTGAGGTGGAGGTGGTCGGGTCCCCCGGCACCCCGCACGACGGAAACGGAGGGCCCGCGTGATCAGACGACAGATCGTCAACCCGCCGACCTACGTCTACCCGGACGACGACTGGAGCTTCATCGAGGCGCGGTTCTATCCGCGCTTTCTGTCCCGCACCGAGACGATCTTCGCGCTGAGCAACGGGTACTTCGGCATCCGCGGCAGCTTCGACGAGGGCCGCCCGGTGCACGCGCCGGGCACGTTCGTGAACGGGTTCTACGAGTCGTGGCCGATCGTCCACGCCGAGGAGGCGTACGGCTTCGCCAAGACCGGCCAGACGATCGTCAACGTGACCGACTGCCGAAGATCATCCGGCTCTACGTCGACGACGAGCCCCTGTATCTGGCCGACCGCCGAGCATCCTGTCGTTCCGAGCGCGTGCTCGACATGCAGAACGGATGGTCGACCGGGGGGTCGTGTGCGAGACGCCCGCGGCAAGGTCGGTGCGGGTCTCGACCCGCCTCGTCTCTTTTCGAGCACCGGCATCTGGCCGCGATCGGCTACGAGGTAACGGTGCTCGACGCCCACGCTCCGGTGGTCATCTCGTCCGAGGCTGCGCGAGCACCGAGCACGCACCATGACGAGCACTGTCGGATCCGCGGCAAGGCAAGGCAGCATTCCGGGATCGGTGCTCGAACCGGGCGGGCGAGTTCGCCGAGGACGCGCGCATCCTCCTGGCGGCCAAGACGCACAACAGCGACCTGCGCATGGCCTGCGGCATCGATCACTCGATCGAGACCGAGACCCCCTACGCCGTGACCACGGGGGTCGACCATCACGGCGGGAAGGTCACGGTCGCGGCCGACGCGGCGCCCAATGTGCCGGTGCGGATGGTCAAGTACATCACCTACCACACGTCGCGCAGCGCGGACGGCGAGGAGCTTTGCTCGGCGCGGGTCGCGGACGCTCGACCGCGCGATCGAGCACGGCTACGAAGACCTGCGTCACAGCCAGCGCGTCTACCTCGACGAGTTCTGGCGGCGCGGGGACGTCCAGGTCGACACCGGCCAGCCGCGCGTGCAGCGGGCGGTCCGCTGGAACCTCTTCCAGATCATCCAGAACTCGGCCCGAGCGGAGCACTACGGCGTGCCGGCCAAGGGCCTCACCGGCCAGGCCTACGACGGACACTACTTCTGGGACATCGAGATGTACGTGATGCCGTTCCTCGTCTACACGAGCCCGCGCATCGCGAAGAACCTGCTGCGCTTCCGCCACGGGATGCTCGACAAGGCACGGCAGCGCGCGCGCGAGCTGAGCCAGAGGGGCCCTGTTCCCGTGGCGCACGATCAACGGTGAGGAGGCCTCCGCCTACTACGCGGCCGGAACGGCGCAGTACCACATCAACGCGGACATCATCTACGCGCTGCGGAAGTACGTGATCGCGACCGGCGACCTCGAGTTCCTGTACGACGAGGGCGCGGAGATGCTCGTCGAGACCGCCAGGCTCTGGCGTGACCTCGGCTTCTTCCAGCACCGCGACGGCCGCTCGTTCCACATCAACGGGGTGACGGGGCCCGACGAATACACGACCGTCGTGAACAACAACACCTACACGAACCTGATGGCCCGCAAGAACCTGCGCTGGGCGGCCGACACCCTCGCGGGCCTCCGGGAGGAGCGCCCGGAGCGGTTCGCGGCGCTCGTCGACAAGACCGGGCTATCGGAATCGGAGAGATCGAGCAGTGGCGCGACGCGCCGCGGACCACATGTTCGTCCCCTACGACGAGGAGCTGGGCATCCACCTGCAGGACGACGACTTCCTCCAGAAGGCGAGTCTGGGACTTCGAGACCACGCCCGCCGGACCAAGTATCCCCTGCTGCTCCACTACCACCCACTGGTGATCTACCGGTTCCAGGTGATCAAGCAGGCGGACATCGTGCTCGCCATGTTCCTGTTCAGCCCGGAGTTCTCGCAGGAGCAAAAGAAGCGCAACTTCGACTACTACGACCCGCTCACGACCGGTGACTCATCGCTCTCGGCGTGCGTGCAGAGCATCGTCGCGGCCGAGGTCGGGTACGACGACCGTGCGTACGAGTACTTCCGCTACGCCCTGTTCATGGACCTGGCCGACGTACAGGGAAACACCGAGGACGGGGTGCACGTCGCCGCCGCCGGCGGCGTCTGGATGGCGCTCGTCTACGGGTTCGCCGGGATGCGCGACGACGGCGGGCGCATCTCCTTCGCCCCGCGCCTGCCGGGGTCCTGGCAACGGCTCCGGTTCGCGCTCGTCGTGCAGGGCGACGAGCTGGTCGTCGACCTGACGCCCGAGGATGCGACCTACCTGCTGCGCGCGGGGACGACGAAGCGGATCATGCACCGCGGGAGCGAGATCGAGCTGACCGTCGGCGAACCCGTGACGATCCCGACGACGCCCGCCGACGCCGCGATCGAGGATGCGCCGGCAGCCGTTCCATCGACCTGACCCGGACTCCGACCACGAGGTGCCCCCGTGCCGGACTCGACCACTCCCCCCCAGCAGCGCCACGACCCCCTGAGCGCGGCCGACCTGGCCGCCATCGACGCCCAGTGGCGGGCCGCCAACTACCTGGCCGTCGGCCAGATCTACCTGCTCGACAACCCGCTGTTGCGCGAGCCGCTCGAGCTGCGTCACGTCAAACCTCGGCTGCTCGGCCACTGGGGGACGACCCCGGGCTCAACCTGCTCTACGCCCACCTCAACCGGGTCATCCGCGCCCGCGACCTGGACATGATCTACGTCTGCGGGCCGGGGCACGGCGGACCGGCGATGGTCGCCAGCACGTACCTCGAGGGCACCTACTCGGAGCTGTACCCCGAGGTCTCGCTCGACGCCCAGGGCATGGCGCGGCTCTTCCGCCAGTTCTCGTTTCCCGGCGGCATCCCGAGCCACGTCGCGCCCGAGACACCCGGATCCATCCATGAGGGCGGCGAGCTCGGGTACGCCCTGTCGCATGCGTTCGGCGCCGCGTTCGACAACCCCGATCTGGTCGTCGCGTGTGTCGTCGGCGACGGCGAGGCCGAGACCGGCCCGCTCGCGACGGCATGGCACTCGAACAAGTTCCTCGATCCGGTCGGGGACGGTGCGGTGCTGCCGATCCTCCACCTCAACGGGTACAAGATCGCCAACCCCACGGTGCTGGCGCGGATCCCTCGCGAGGAGCTCGACCAGCTCATGCGCGGGTACGGCTGGGAGCCGTACACCGTCGAGGGCGACGACCCCGAGCGTGTCCATCGCGACCTCGCCGCGACACTCGACGAGGTGCTGGACCGCATCGCCGAGATCCAGACCGGCGCACGCGAGTGGCGGGTGACGACCCGGCAGCCGTGGCCGATGATCGTGATGCGCACCCCGAAGGGGTGGACCGGCCCGCGGGAGGTCGACGGCGTGCCCACCGAGGGCACGTGGCGCGCGCACCAGGTCCCGCTCGCAGGGCTGGCCGACAACCCGGACCATCTGCGTCAGCTCGAGGCCTGGATGCGCAGCTACCGCCCCGAGGAGCTGTTCGACGCCGACGGCCGGCCGGTGCCGCTCGTGACCGAGATCGTCCCCGCCGGGGCCCGCAGGATGGGCGCGAACCCGCACGCCAACGGTGGCGTCCTTCGGGTGGACCTTCAGATGCCGGACTTCCGCGACTATGCGCTGGACGTTCCTCGTCCCGGCGAGATCGTCGCCGAGTCGACCCGCATGCTGGGGCCGTTCATCCGCGACGTGATGCGAAACAACGCCGCGCAGCGCAACTTCCGGGTCTTCGCGCCCGACGAGCTGGTCTCGAACCGCCTGGGGGCGGTGCTGGAGGTGACCGACCGTGCGTGGGACGCCGAGACCCACGACGGCGACGATCACCTGGCGCGCGGCGGCCGCGCGATGGAGATCCTCTCCGAGCACACCTGTCAGGGGTGGCTCGAGGGTTACCTGCTGACCGGGCGCCACGGCCTGTTCACCAGCTACGAGGCGTTCATCCACCTGGTCGACTCCATGTTCAACCAGCACGCAAAGTGGCTGAAGGTGACGCGGCAGGAGATCCCCTGGCGGGCGTCGATCTCGTCGCTCACCTACCTCCTGACGTCGCACGTCTGGCGCCAGGACCACAACGGGTTCTCACACCAGGACCCCGGCTTCATCGACCATGTGGTCAACAAGAAGGCCGACGTCGTCCGGGTCTATCTCCCGCCGGATGCGAACACGCTCCTGTCGGTGATCGACCACTGCCTGCGCTCGCGGGACTACGTGAACGTGGTCGTGTCGGGCAAGCAGCCCCACCCGCAGTTCCTCGACATGGACTCGGCGATCCGCCACTGCACCGCGGGGCTCGGCATCTGGGAGTGGGCGAGCAACGACGACGACGGTGATCCGGACGTCGTGATGGCGTGCGCCGGCGACGTCCCGACCCAGGAGACCCTCGCCGCCGTGGATCTGCTCCGAGACCTGGTTCCGGATCTCAAGATGCGGGTGGTCAACGTGGTGGACCTGATGACCCTCCAGCCCGAGCGGGAGCATCCCCACGGCCTGCCCGACCGGGAGTTCGACACGATCTTCACCACCGACAAGCCGATCATGTTCGTCTACCACGGCTATCCGTGGCTCATCCACCGGCTGACGTACCGCCGCACGAACCACGCCAACCTCCACGTCCGCGGGTACAAGGAGGAGGGCACCACAACCACGCCCTTCGACATGGCCGTGCGCAACGAGATCGACCGCTTCACGATCGCGCGCGACGTCATCGAGCGCGTTCCGCGGCTCGGCTACCGCGCGGCGTCGGCGATGCAGTTCCTGCGCGACAGGCTGATCGACCACCGCAACTACATCCGCACCCACGGCGAGGACATGCCCGAGGTCCGGGAGTGGACCTGGTCGCACGGCGGACCTGACCGTGAGGGCGCGGGCATGGACTGAGGTTCCGGCGCGCCCCGCCGGTGCGGGTGGCGGGATCCCGTCTGGCGCTGATCGGCAGGAAGTCCCGACCGTGCTGCGAAAGGAAGGCCTTGTGAACGACGCCCCCCCACCCGTGCCGCCTGACGACCCCCCCCGTCCGGAGTGGCTGAAATGGCTCCCGTGGGGACTGCTGGCCGTGGCCGTGATCGCCGGCGTCGCCTTCGGCATCAACCGCCAGCTGAAGGTGGATGACCTCGAGGACCAGCTGGCGGCGACCGAGAACGTCGCCACGCAACGCATCGACACGCTCTCGCAAAAGGCGCAGGCCGCACGCAAGGCGGCCGTCGGGCTCGATCGCAACGTCAAGCGCCAGCAGGCCGACATCGCCACCCTGGACACCCAGCTCGAGCGTTCCCGCCAGTCGGTCGCCGCCCTCCGCCAGTCGGTCGCCAGCGGTGAATCGACCACCGCGAGCCTCCGGGCCGCGCTCACCCGCACCCAGGCGCAGCTCGCGGCGGCGTCTGTGACCACGAAGCGGCTCGCCAGCTGCCAGTCTGCAGCGCGCGGCGCGGTCGCCGCCGGCCAGGAAGTCGCGACCGCGGTCGGACATCTGGAGGAGGCGATCGCGGCAGACCAGGGGAGCCCTTCGGGCGATCTGGCAGTGTCCCGCGCGGCCGCGGCGCTCGAGCGGGCGGAGCAGGAGTGGCTTGTCGCTGAGCCCGCCCTCGAGTCCTGCGGCTGAACTCCCACCCCACCAGAAAGGAGCCACCTTGGACGACTACCCGTTTCTCGAACTCCTGTGGACGATCCTGATCATCTACGTGCTCTTTGCGTACATCATGATCCTGTTCTCCGTCGTGGCCGACCTGTTCCGGGATCATTCGACCTCCGGATGGGCAAAGGCCGGCTGGATCATCCTGTTCATCTTCCTCCCCCTCATCGGCGTATTGATCTATCTGATCGCCCGAGGACCCGGGATGGCGGAACGGCAGGTCGCGCGCCAGGAGCAGTCGCAGTCCGAGTTCGACGACTATGTGCGCGACGTGGCGGGGGCGAAGGGCGACCCGGCCGCGCAGATCGCCAAGGCGAAGGAGTTGCTCGACTCCGGTGCCATCGATCAGGACGAGTTCGCGGCGCTCAAGAAGAAGGCGCTCGCCTGAGCATCTGACGGGGTGCGTCCGCGGACCGGCGCTGGTCCGCGGACGCACCCGTGTGTGGGAGATCGCCGCCGTCGACGAGCGTGGACAGGAGTGCCGGTGTCGGACCACGATGCGGACGGTGGCGGGCGGCTCGGTCATCTGTTCCCCAAGACCGAGATGGAGCGCGGTGACCGCCTGATCGAGTTCGTCTCGGCGGCGCTCTTGGCGCTCGCCACGGTCGCGATCGCATGGAGCGGGTACCAGGCGACCCGGTGGGGCGGCGAGCAGGCGAACGCGTTCGCGGCCGCGGGGGCCGATCGCGTGGAGTCGGTGCGTGCGTCGGGGCTGGCCGAGACGCAGGCGGCGATCGACGTGAGCCTCTGGACCGAGTGGATCGACGCCCGGGCCGAGGGCTCTGCGGACCAGGCGGCCTTCTACCGAGAGCGCTTCCGCGACGAGTTCAAGGCCCCGTTCCAGGAGTGGGTCGATTCCGACCCCCTGGACAACCCCGACGCCGCCGCGACGCCGTTCGCGCTTCCAAGCTATTCGCTCGAGGCCGAGGAGATCGCCGACCGCCTCGCGACCGAGGCGGACGCCGCGGCGACCGAGGCGCGTGAGGCCAACCAGCGCGGCGACAACTACGTGCTGGCAGCGGTTCTCTACGCGACGGTCCTGTTCTTCGCCGGCATCAGCACGAAGTTCGTCTCCCGCCGCCTGAAGGCCGGTGGCCTTGCGATGGCCGGGCTCATCTTCATCCTGGCGTTCGCCTGGATGCTGACGATGCCGGTGAGCTTCGGCGTCTGACGCCGTGCCCGTCAGGCCCGCGCAGGCGCCGCCGCCGCCCCCGCGCTCCCGAGAAGTGCGAGCAGGTCCTCGCCGTGCCGCTCCAGGAAGACGGGCCCGACGCCAGGTATCCGGGCCAGGGCGTCCGGGTCCGCGGGCCTGCGGACGATGATCTCGGCGAGGGTCCGGTCGGGGCAGATGGTGTAGGCGGGGTTGTCGCCGGCACGCTCGCGCCGCCATGCGCGGAGCAGTCTCGCGGAGCGTGGGGTCGACGGTGTCGAGCGGGCGCGGATCGCCGGCGGCGGAGCGGACGCGTCGTCCGGGCGTCGCGATGGGCTCGGGCACGGGCGGGAGGGGACGACACCGATCGGGGGCACATCCCTCCGCCGGGCACGCGGCGGGATCCCCGAAGTGGGCGAGCAGGCGCGCGCGTGGGCAGGCGCCGCCGAACGCATAGGCCTCGATCGCCCGGTATCCGTCCCAGCGCCTTCGCTCGGCGGCGCGGACCGCGCGTGCGGCCCGGGCCCGCAGATCGCCCTCCAGGCGGTCCGTCTCGAGGCGGCCGACCAGCCCGCCGCCGGGCGCGGGGTGGAGCGACATGGCCCCGATCCGCGCCGCGAGCGCCAGGCGCAGGCGCTCGTCGTCCTCGAGCGCCCGCTGGTCGGGGATCAGGAACGCGCCGTCCGCGTCCGCGCGGCGCCCGAGACGGACGAGCGCCGAGTCGATCGCCACGACGTCCACGCGGGCGCGGTCGATGAACCGCTGCAGCCGCCCGAGGTCCGCCCGCTGGGCCAGCAGGAGGGCGCGCGCCGGCCCGCCGTCCCGGCCCGCTCGCCCCGCCTCCTGGTAGTAGGCCTCCAGCGAGGTCGGAAGGCCCCAGTGGACGACCGAGCGCACGTCGGCCTTGTCGACGCCCATCCCGAAGGCGTTGGTGGCGCAGATGACCTGTGAGTGGCCACCCATGAACGCCTCCTGTGCCGCCGTGCGGGCCCCTTCCGGCAGGCCGGCGTGGTATGCGCGAGCGTCGATCCCGTCGGCGGAGATGCGTTCAGCGAGGCCTTCGGCATCGCGCCGGGTGCCGACGTAGACGATGGCCGGCAGGGCATCCGGCGCCCGGAGCGCCGCCACCAGCCGTGCCCATCGTCGCTCACCGGCCCCGCGGCCCTCCTCGACCTGCACCTCGAAGCTGATGTTGGGTCGGTCGAAGCCGTTGCGCACCCGGGCGGGCGCGGTGAGACCGAGGACCGACTCGATGCGCTCGGCGGCGTCGGGGGTCGCCGACGCGGTCAGCGCCATCGTCGCGCGTGCGCCGAGGGCATCGCGCCATTCCGGGAGACGCAGGTACTCGGGGCGGAAGTCGTCCCCCCACTCCACCAGGCAATGGGCCTCGTCGACCACGAACAGGTCGACGCGGTTGCCCTGGCAGGCCCGGACGAACTCCGACGAGGCGAACCGCTCGGGGGCGCAGAGGACGATCCGGACCCGGCCCGCCCGAAGGTCGGCGATGCTCTCGCGGTTCGCCTCGGGCGAGAGCGTGCCTGCCAGCATTCGGACCGGTGCCCCGGCGCGCGCGAGGCGCTCGTGCTGGTCGGCGATCAGCGCGACGAGCGGGCTCACGACGACGGTGAGCCCGCCGAGCGCGAGCCCCGGGGCCATGTAGCAGAGCGACTTGCCGGAGCCGGTCGCCATCACGGCGATGGCGTCGCGGCCCGCCATGGCGGCCTCGATGGCCTCGCCCTGGCCCGGGCGGAGAACGTCGACCCCGAGCTGCGCGAGCACCTCTTCCAGGGGCCGCGGCGGGTCCGCCAGGCCATCGCCGCCGGCGCGGGGCGCGACGGCCTCGCGGGCTCGTGCCAGCACGCGGGCCGCCTCGCTCACCGGCCGATCGGCCGCCTCGATCGCGCGGACGCGGGCGGCGAGATCGTCCTCGCCGGCCACCTGGCCGGACTGGATCTGGGCGATCTGGTCCGCGAGCAGCGCGCGCGCGGCCGGGCCGAGGGCGCGCCAGGCCTCGCGAAGCCGCGCGAGCGACGTGGCCCGCGCGGTGCCGTCGCCCTCGCGGACGGCGCGGTCGAGCGCGATGAGGGCGGCGTGCGTCTCCACGGACGATCGAGGGTAGCGGCCCCCTCGGCCGATCCCCTCCGGGTCGAGCGACCCTCGTGACTCCTCCGAACGGGCGGCGGCGCGATCGACGCGCCATGCTTGCGGGAGCGGCGTGATTCGACCGAAAGGCATACCCGGATGCTCACCCTTCTCGCACTTGTGATCGCGCTCGTCGCCCTCGGCGGCGTGGCGGCGCTCGGCGCCGCGGCCCGCACGCGCGACCAGGAGTTCTCCGATGTCCGCACGCGCCTCGCCCGGCTCGAGGTCGGCGCCGAGCTGTCGGTGCGCGACGTCGTCATGCATGGCGACGGCATTGGGCTGACCCTGGTCAACATCGGTCGTGGAGAGTGCCTGTGGGCCACCGTGGTGGCCGCCGCGCACGGCGCCCAGTCGCGTCCGGTCGAGATCGGTTCACTGCCGCCGATCCGCGACGGACACCCGGGCACGGCGGTCGACATCCCGATCGGCCCCGCCGCGAAGGGTTTCGAGGCGTTCCCGGTCTGGCTGCGGGTGAGCTACGGGGACACGCTCGGCGAGCGCCGCGTGTCGCTCCGGCTCCCCGGTGCGCGAGGCGGCGAGGACGCCTCGGGTGCACGCGCGGCCGGGGTCGCCACCGCGGGCTGACCGTCGATGGGATTGCTCTTCGCCATCGCCATCCTGATGGCCGTGGTCATCGTCGCCGGTGTGATCTCGGTCTTCACCGGCTAGCCGCCGCGTCGACGCCGCGATGCGCGCCTGCCGGTCAGAACCTCCCGACCGGCGAGGGCCCCGCGGTATCGACGTCCGGCGGGGATCCCATCTCCGGGGGCGGGGGAGGGCGGCGGCCGCGCAGCAGCCCGAGCGCGATCAGCGCCAGGCCCGCGAGGACGAGAAGCGCCCCGACCGCGAGCAGCGCGGGGGCAAGCCACCCGTCCGCCCAGTCGATGAAGGGCGCGTTCACCTCCGTGGTCAGTTCGACGTCGACGCCCGACTCGGCGCTCGGGCGCATCACGACGAAGGTCCACGCCCCGCCGCGGACCGGCCAGGTGAGGGTCTGTTCGCCGGGCCCCGAGGCCGTCGCGTCCCAGAAGGTCTGCGCGCCGGGCGCCGCCGGAGCGCGTGACCCGCCCCTGGGGAGGCCGATGACCGGGGGCCCGCCGGCGGAGGTGAAGACCGGGTCGACGGTGTGGTCCACGCCGTCGAGGTAGGCCGCGACGGCCGTGGTCGGGCCCACGCCGATGAAGACGGGCGTCCGTCCGTCGTCCGACGTGCCCCGCAGTTCGAGCTCGAAGCTCCCCTCGAAGCTGGCGTTTCCGATCTCGAAGGCCCGGCCGGCGACGTCGCCGACGACGACCGCATGCCCGTCGCTCGAGACGGCGCGCTGGCGCTCGTCTCCGAGGGCCAGTCCGAGGATGAGCACGACTCCCCCGAAGACGAGCACCACGAACCCGGCGACGCAGGCGGTGGCGCCGGCGACCACCATGCCGATGCGCCGACCGCCCGACGGCGTCCCCTGCATCGCCGGGCTCATACGTCCACGTCCGCGGCACGATGCACCCGCGCGTCGGTCGCGGTGCACCCGGGGGAACCCCCCCTCATCGGACCGACCGGCGGGGCGCACGGTCGAAGGGTCGCGCGTCGCATGCCGCGCAAGCGTAGCCCGAAGGGTCGGTCGTCGCCGTGACGTCCCACACGCGACCCCCCGTACGGACCTATCACACCGCGCTTTCCGATCCCCATCAGGGCGACGAGGGCCGGGCCGCCTCGGTGCGCGGAAGCACCTGGCGGCGGGTCGCCCGATCGCCGACGGCGTCGGCACCATTCGTCGCGCGCGACGGGGCGACCGAGGGCCGGTGCCTCCTCGATCTCCGTGGCCCGGCGTGCATGGTCCCTCCCGCCCTTTTCACGGAGCGCCGGACGGCGAGTAGCCTGTCGTCTCCTGCAAGCAGATCCGGGGGTCACCCATATGAAGCGTCCCAAGATGTTCCTCACGACGATCGCCGCCGGTGCCGTGCTCGGCGCCGGTGCCGTGGTCGCCATCGACGCGGCGACGCAGACCGCCGACGCCCAGAGCGGGTTCACGGTCACGCCGGCGCAGCTCCGGATCAACCAGAAGATCTCTCAGGCCGCCGTCAAGCGGACGAACGCGCTGAGCGGCTATCTCGCCCCCGTCCGCACGGGCCAGATGGACGACCAGTTCGAGAAGAGCTTCCAGAAGCCCGAGACCGGGGCGCCGGGATTCCCGACCGAGTACTACGCGGACGACAGCATCCCGCTGGAGAAGGCCTCGCCCGGTTTCAAGAACCTGCAGGTCTACAACGCCAACTACTACTACAACAACGGCGCCCCGCAGCAGCAGGGCCGCGCGCTCAGCGGCGTCCAGCGCGCCGGCGTGGGCGACTACGCCCTCCAGTGGCCGATCAACGTCTCGGCCTGCACCGTCGTCGCGACCCCGGCGTACTACGCGGGCATGAACCCGAGCATGGGCGACTCGGTCCAGGTCTACCAGGCCGGGAACCCGAACTCGTGGCAGGTCAAGTACTACGGGTGGGACAACGCCACCTCGAAGTACGCACCCAAGGACGGACCGTTCAGCGTCTACGTCCAGTGCGGTACCGGCACCACGGGCAGCAACTAGCCCCGTCACGCCGCACTCCGAGCCGAGCGGCGGCATCCGCCGCCGCTCGCTCGGGGCGTGGCCGGCCCCCGCCGGTTCGCCGGACCGCCTCGCCGCTGGCATGGACCGGGGCCGGGTTCCGGCATGTTCAGCGCCGTCTCGGCACCCGACCAGGCGCACTCGGTGTCGGATGTCGCACCCGGCCGCGAAACGACGAACGCCCCGCGTTCGCGGGGCGTCCGAAGAGCACGCGCGGCAGGATTCGAATCCGCGACCTGTGGCTCCGGAGGCCAGCGCGACAGCTACCGGGAGCGACCCGAACCCCATTTCTCAGCGGTTTCCGGGGGGGCCGACCTGCCTCTGGCTGCCTGCCCACGTTCGCCCACCGTTCGCCCGAGGGGGTCATCCACCCCGAGGAGTCAGGGCGTCATTCAGGCGCATCGAGGAGCGGACCCCTACTTGGAGTCACCTGAGGGCGAGTAGGCGACCGATCACTCGCCGCCCGGTGGCGCGATGACCGTCACCGAGAACTCGAACCCGCAGTCCTGGCACCGACGGGGCGATCGCGGGACCGGTGGTCCGAGGGGTGCAGCGCAGGCCGGGCAGAACTGGACGAAGAACGTTTCCGGCGGTGACGGCGGAAGGAAGCGGGCAATCGCGGGCAGGGCCAGGGTGAGGGCGGCGACGATCACGCTCTCGATGCCGATCACCCGGAGCCACCAGTCAGAGTCGGGCTCGGCCCAGAGCACAGCCACAATGGTCACGCACAACACGCCGATGGCGATCACGGTGACCTGTCGTACGACTCCTTGCCATTCCTGGAGCCGCAGCAGGCCGAGCAACCCGGCCAGCGTTGCGCCTCCGGCGATGGTCAGGATTGAAAGCAACGTTCGGCCCCACACGTCGGAGTCGGGCTCGACCCAGACGGCGACGAGCAGGAGCACGAAACCGGTTGTTGATGTTGCGGAGGCGATCACGGGGAGTGGCCAGAGGACCCGCTCCCGCATGGGCACCGCGTTCGCCAGGAGGCCGACCATCGTGGCCGAGACGAGAAAGCTCGAGGTCAAGATCTTCCCCTGGATCTCACCGAAGTCGTCCACCAGAAGGGCCCAGATGCCCAGGACGGCGTTGACGGCAATCGATACCAGGAAGACGTTCAGCCAGAGCCGACGGCGGGACAGATGCGCAATGACCCCCATAGGAGCATCAAAGCACCCGTCGGTCAGGCCCCGTGGGGTCCCAAGTCTCTCGCGTCCAGAGGTGCCAGCCCGAGCGCGTCCCCGGCAGGCATGTCGCCGCCTCGCACCTTCGCGTAGACCTGGAGCGTGAGCGCGGCGTCGTGGTGGCCCGGAAATCCTGCACGACCTTCGGGGAGACGCCGCCGTGAATCCACCGGCTGATCGCCGCACGCCGCAGATCGTGGAACCGCGCCAACGGCACCCCGGCCGCCTTCGCCGCCGGGACCATCGCGCGATGGTGCGCGTTGTCCTCGCCGAGCGGCTTCCCGCTGGCGGTCGCGGACACGAAGTCGTCATCGTCCGGGTGAAGCGCCGTCGCCCGCGCGGGGGCGTTGTCGATGATCGCCGCGACCTGCTCGTCCGTGAGCGCCCGGTCGGCCTCGTCCTCCTCGTCGGCCAGCCGGGGGCGCGGCACCCGGACGCCCTGCATGGGGTTCGTCGTGAGCTTGCGGTCATCGACCGCATCCGCGAGCGGGGCCAGGATGCGCCGCACGGTGGCGGGGGAGGAGTCCCGCAGGAGGGCGCGCACCATGCGGCGGCCGTCCTCGGGGCCGAACGCCGTGAGCTTGATCCGGCCCACCTTGGCCTTCACGGTCTCCAGGTCGCGCCGGTACTCGGCGAGGACGAGCGGGCTGATCCCGGCGTTGGTGCGCCCGGTGTAGGTCTCGATCCATGCGTCGAGGTACGCGGCGACGCTCCGGGTGTCCGGTGCCCGGCGCTCGCCCCGGCGCTTGGCCTCCTCGGCGGCGCGCTTGGCCTCTTTGGCCTCGTCATACGTGGCGCAGGTCTTGGTCCGGCGCTTGCCATCGACGTCGGTCCACGTCGCCATGAACGTCCCGTGAGGCTCGCGCCCGATAGACGCCCGACGTCTTGGTCTTGACCATCCTCCGGTCGCTCATCGGTTCTCCTTTCGCATCCGAGCGCGATAGGCCGCGACGCGGCACGTCTCGGAGCAGAAACGGGTGTCGGACCTCCTGCCCTCCAGGCTCCGGTCGCAGACCTCACAGGCGTTCACAGCCGTTACGTCGAGCACGTCGAAGCCGAGGCGGTCCAGGAACGAACGGACGCGGGGCTCGGTCATGGCCAAGAACGGCCCCATGCGGATCGGCTCGGGCTTCGGACGGTGGCGTAGAGCGGCGGGCTCATGTGGACGTTTGCCCAGCCTCCAGAGCGCCCGGATCGCGACGGCCCCGGAACGACGAAACCCCGCTACCAGAGCGGGGTTTCATTGAGCACGCGCGGCAGGATTCGAACCTGCGACCTCTGGCTCCGGAGGCCAGCGCTCTATCCACTGAGCTACGCGCGCGAGTCCGGATAGCTTAGCCCACCTCGGGCCCTCCGCCCGATCGGGGACGAGGCCCCGGCTCCCATGCGCATCGCGGTCATCGCCGACACCCACATGCCGCGCCGGGCCGCGGAGCTCCCTCCGGCCTGCCGCACGCTGATCTCACGGGCCGACCTCGTCGTCCACGCCGGAGACCTCTCGGCACCCCCGGTGCTCGCCATGCTGGAGGATCTCTGCCCGCACGTCGCGGCCGTCCACGGCAACGTCGACGAGGCGGCGCTCACGAGCACGCTCGCGGCGACGCACGAGCTCGAGCTTCCCGGCCTGCGGCTGGGCGTCATCCACGACGCCGGGCCCCCGCAGGGCCGGGCCGCGCGGATGGCGCGGCGCTTTCCCGGCGCCGACGCGGTCGTCTTCGGGCACTCGCACATCCCGCTGCTCGAGGGGCACGAGGGCCGCTGGATCCTCAACCCGGGCAGCCCGACCGACCCACGGCGCCAGCCGCGCCCCTCGATGGCGGAGATCGTCCTCGACGGACGGGTCCGCGTCCGCCACTGGGCGGTCGACGAACCCGAGCCCGCGCCGCTTGGCGCCGCCCTGGTCCGGGGGCGCGGGGGACCCCCCCTCCGGCGACCTCTAGGATCGCCGGGTGGATCTCTTCGTCACGTTCCTCGGGACGGCCGCGTCGACCCCGACGGCCGCACGGGGCACCTCGGCCACGCTCATCAGCCGCGGCGGCGAGCGCTGGCTGATCGACTGCGGCGAGGGCACCCAGCGCCAGCTCCTTCGAAGCGGCATCGGCCTCATCGACGTCGACGCGATCTTCCTCACGCATCTGCACGGCGACCACTACCTGGGCCTTCCCGGGATCCTCAAGACCTATGCCCTGCGCGAGCGCGCGCGCCCGCTCGTGATCGTCGGCCCGCCGGGCCTGGTCGCGCTCTTTGGCGCGCTTCGCCAGGTGTTCGGGCGGGTGCGGTTCGATCTGGAGTTGCGCGAGGTGGAGGCCGGGCTCGCCTGGGAGAGCGAGGGCGCACGCCTCGAGGCGTTCCCCACCCGTCACACGGTGCGCTCCACCGGGTTCGCGCTGGTCGAGTCGCCGCGGCCGGGCCAGTTCGACGTGGCCGCAGCGCGCGCGCTCGGCGTGCCCGAGGGGCCGGCGTTCGGTGCGCTCCAGCGCGGGGACCCGGTGCGAAACGCCGCCGGCGACATGGTCGGCCCGGAGCGCGTGCTCGGGCCGCCGCGCGCCGGGAGGAGCGTGGTGCTGACCGGCGACACCGAGCCGTGTCCCACGACCGCCAACGCCGCGCGCGGCGCGAGCCTGCTGGTGCACGAGGCCACGTTCCTCGAGGCCGATCGTGCCCGTGCCCGCGAGACCCGCCACTCCACCGCGGCCGAGGCGGCCGATCTCGGCCGCGACGCCGACGTGGCGCTCCTCGCCCTGACCCACATCTCGAGCCGCTGCGCGCCGAGGGAGATCCGTGCGGAGGCCCGGGCCCGGTTCGAGCGGGTGATCGTTCCCCGCGACTTCGAGCAGGTCGAGATCCCCTTCCCTGAGCGGGGCGTGCCCCTCGTGCACGACCTGCGCGACCAGCAGCGGCGCGACCCCTCCGCCACGGTGTCGGAGCCGACTGGTAGCGTTCCCAACGACAGCCTTTAAGCCGGTCCAGCGAGGCCGGGAAGGAGTTGCCGCCCATGATCCGTCGTCACGTCGGCGCGCCCGCGCGCCGCATGTCCGCGCACCGCGCGCCGGTCCGCTGAGCATCGACGCGATGCCGACGAAGGCGCTGATGGAGCCGGATCAGTTCCGCCGGACCGTCGCCCGGATCGCCCACGAGATCGTCGAGCGGCACGCCGCGCCGGGCGACGTCGCGCTGGTGGGGATCCACACCCGCGGGGTGCCGCTCGCGCGGCGCCTGTGCGACGACATCGAGCGCTTCTCGGGGCAGCGACCGTCGTTCGGGACGCTCGACATCGCCCTCTATCGAGACGACGTCGGGGTCGCCGGACCCCGACCGACGATGCCGGTTGTGGGGGATACGATCCTCGACTTCGACCTGGCCGCCACGCCGGTGGTCCTCGTCGACGACGTCCTGTTCACGGGCCGCACCATCAGGGCGGCCATCGACGCGGTCTTCGACTATGGGCGCCCGCCGCTCGTGCAGCTCGCGGTGCTCGTCGACCGCGGGCACCGGGAGCTCCCCATCCGCCCGGACTACGTCGGCAAGAACCTGCCGACCGCCCGCACCGAGCGGGTCAGGGTCCGCCTCGCCGAGATCGACGGCGTCGACGAGGTCGTGCTGGAGCCCCGGCCAGAGGCCGCCGCATGAGCCGGTCGCTGATCTCGATCGAGGACCTCGGGGTGGACGGTGTCGAGCACCTGCTCGACACCGCCGACCGCTTCGGCGAGGTCATGCGCCGCGACATCAAGAAGGTCCCGACGCTTCGCGGCCGGAGCATCGTGAACCTGTTCTTCGAGCCCTCGACCCGGACCGCGACCTCCTTCGAGCTCGCGGGGAAGCGGCTGTCGGCCGACGTCGTGAACGTGAAGGGCTCGGGCTCGAGCGTCGAGAAGGGCGAGAGCCTGCGCGACACGCTGCAGACGCTCGACGCGTACGCCCCCGACGTGATCGTCATCCGGCACCCGGCGGCCGGAGCCGCGGCCTTCGCCGCGCGGGTGAGCGACGCGGCCGTGGTCAACGCCGGCGACGGCGCGCACCAGCACCCGACGCAGGCGCTCCTCGATCTCGCCACCGCGCGGGGCGCGCTCGGCGACGTCGAGGGGAGGACGGTGGCGTTCGTCGGCGACCTGCTCCACTCGCGTGTCGCGCGATCGAGTATCGCCGGCTTTCGGATGATGGGCGCCGACGTGCTCGCGGTCGGCCCGCCGACGCTCCTGCCGCGTGCGGCCGAGGCCAGCCTGGGGGCGCGGGTCTCGACCGACATGGGCGACCTGGCCCAGGCCGATCTGGTCTACATCCTCCGCATGCAGCTCGAGCGGATGGGCTCGGGGGGGTTCGTCCCGTCCCTTCGCGAGTACGCGGCCACCTACGGGGTCGGCCACGCGCGACTGCGGCCCGGCCAACTGGTCATGCACGCGGGCCCCGTCAATCGCGGTGTCGAGATCTCGGACGCCCTGTGCGACGACCCCGCGTCATTGATCGTTCAGCAGGCGGCGACCGGAATGGCGGTGCGGATGGCGGTGCTCTACTCACTGATGGCTGAAGGCGACCCCAGTGGGGAGGCCGCGAGTCCGGCAGAGGTGCCGGCGTGAGGCCGCCCGCCATGACCCAGCGGCCAGGCCCGCCGGTCGACCTCGTGATCACGGGTGCCCGCCTGCTCGATCCCGCCGCCGGGATCGACCGCGTCGGCGACCTGGTCGTCCGCGGGGGGCGGATCGGCGGCGACCCCGACGGGCTGGAGGTGGTCGACGGCGCGGGGCTGGTGGTGGCCGCCGGGTTCGTCGACCCGCACGTGCACCTGCGCACGCCGGGACGCGAGGATCTCGAGGATGTCGCGACCGGGAGCCTCGCGGCGGCGGCCGGCGGCTTCGTCGCGATCGCGGCGATGCCGAACACACGCCCGCCGGTCGACGACGCCGCCGTGCTCGGCGCCCTGCTCGAGATCGCCGGCCGCGAGGCCGTCATCCCGGTCGGGTTCATCGCCGCGATCACGGTCGGCCAGGAGGGGGTCGCCTTGACCGAGCAGGTCGAGCTGGCCGAGACCGGCGCCGTGGCCTTCAGCGACGACGGCTTCCCGGTGCACGACGCCGCGGTCATGCGTCGGGCGCTCCAGTACCAGGGCATCGCCGGGCGCCCGCTCGTGCTCCACGAGGAGGACCGCTCGCTGTCGGCGGACGGGGTCGCTCACGAGGGCGCGGTCGCCAGCCGCCTCGGGCTGGAGGGCATCCCGGCGGTCTCCGAGAGCATCGCCGTCGCCCGCGACGCCGCCCTCGCCGAGTACGAGGGCGGCCGGATCCACATCTGTCACGTCTCGGCCGCCGAGACCGTCGACGAGATCCGGTCCGGGCCAAGGCGCGCGGGGTCGCGATCACGGCGGAGGTCACACCGCACCATCTGCTGCTCGACGACGCCGCGCTCGTCGATCTCGATCCCGGGCGGCACAAGATGAACCCGCCCCTCCGCGCGCCGGAGGACCGGGAGGCGCTCGTGGACGCGCTGATCGACGGCACCATCGACTGCGTCGCCACCGACCACGCGCCGCACGCGGCCAACGAGAAGGATGTCCCGTTCGCCGAGGCGCCCTTCGGGGTCACGGGCCTCGAGACCGCCTTCGCCGCGTGCCACACGGGCCTGGTGCGCACGGGTCGCATGGAGCTCGCGACGCTCGTCCGTCGGATGAGCGCCGATGCGGCGGCGGTCCTGGAGCTGGAGCCGCCGACGCTCGAAGAGGGCGCGGTCGCGAACCTGGCGGTGATCGACCCCGAGGTGGAGTGGGTCGTGGGGGAGGAGCCGTTTCAAAGCAGGTCGTCCAACAACGCATTCGTCGGTCGTCGGCTGACGGGGCGTGTCGAGCTCACGATCGCGGGGGGGCAGACCGCATGGCGGCGGGGACGATGAGCGGTTCCGGCGGCACGGCGTGGGTGGTGCTCGAAGACGGACTGACGCTGGCGGCGCGGTCGGTCGGCGCGCCCGGCACGGCCCTCGGCGAGATGGTCTTCACGACCGGCATGACCGGCTATCAGGAGGCCGTGACCGACCCCTCGTACCTCGGTCAGCTTCTGTGCTTCACGGCGCCGATGATCGGCAACTACGGCACCGGGCCCGGCTTTGACGAGAGCGACCGGCCATGGCCCGGCGCGGTCGTGATGACCGAGTCCGGCGACGGCCCGGGCGCGGCCGGCCCGATCGGCTGGCGGACGTGGCTGCGGGGCAACGGCGTCGTCGCGGTCGACGGGTGCGACACACGCCGGCTGGTACGCCATCTCCGCGACCGCGGCGCGATGCGGGGCGGGGTCTCCGACGAACTCGATCCGGAGGCGCTGCTGGCCGAGGTGCGCGCGCACCCGCCGCTCGAGGGGGTCGACCTGGCCGCGCGGGCGGCGGGTCCGGTCCGTTCCCTCGGCGATGACGGGCCGCGCGTCGTCGCGATCGACTGCGGGATGAAGACGAGCATCGGGCGGCGGTTGGCCGACGCGGGCTGCCGTCTGGAGATCGTCCCGGCGGGCACCGCCACGGCCGACATCCTCGCGAAGGGGCCCGACGGGGTGTTCGTCTCGAACGGGCCCGGCGATCCGAGCGCCGTGCGCCCGGTGATCGACACCCTGCGCGAGCTGCTCGGCCAGGTGCCGGTGTTCGGGATCTGCATGGGCCACCAGCTCCTCGGCCACGCGCTGGGGCTGCGCACCGAAAAGCTCCCGTTCGGCCACCGCGGGGCCAACCATCCGGTCCAGCGGGCCGAGGACGGCGGCGTCGAGATCACGGTGCAAAACCACGGCTACGCCGTGGTCGCGGACCCCCTCCCGGACGGGGTGGTGGTCACCCGCACGAGCCTGTTCGACGGCTCGGTCGAGGGCCTCGCGGCGCCGGAGCTGCGCGCGCAGTCGGTCCAGTACCACCCCGAGGCGCGTCCGGGGCCGCACGACGCCGGGTACATGTTCGGCCGTTTCGTCGAGGGGATCGCCTGATGCCACGCAGGGACGACATCGAGACGATCATGGTGCTCGGCTCGGGGCCGATCGTGATCGGTCAGGCCGGCGAGTTCGACTACTCCGGAACGCAGGCGTGCACCGCCCTCCGCGCCGACGGCTACCGCGTCGTGCTCGTCAACTCCAACCCGGCGACGATCATGACCGACCCGGCCGTGGCCGACCGCACCTACGTCGAGCCGCTCGACCTCGAGGCCGCCGAGGCGGTGATCGCGCTCGAACGACCCGACGCCCTGCTCCCGACGCTCGGCGGACAGACCGCGCTCAACCTGGCGATGAAGCTGAGCGAGCAGGGGGTCCTCGAGCGATACGGCGTCGAGTTGATCGGCGCCGACGCCGAGGCGATCACCCGCGCCGAGGACCGCGAGGTGTTCCGCACGGTGATGGACGAGGCCGGCATCGCGATGCCTGCGGCGAGCGTGGTCACCTCGATCCCCGACGGCCTGCGCGCGGCCGCCGAGATCGGCTTCCCGGTGATCCTGCGCCCCGGCTTCACGCTCGGCGGCGAGGGCGGCGGCGTCGCATACGACGAGCCCGAACTGGCCGACCGCCTGGCGCGGGCGCTGGACGCGAGCCCGATCGGGCAGGTCCTATTGGAGCAGTCGGTGCTCGGCTGGGGCGAGTTCGAGCTCGAGGTCATGCGCGACCGCAACGACAACGCCGTCGTGGTCTGCTCGATCGAGAACATCGACGCGATGGGCGTCCACACGGGCGACTCGGTCACCGTCGCGCCGGCGATGACGCTCGACGACGGCGAGCTCCAGCGCCTGCGCGACGCGTCGCTCGCGGTGATCCGGGCGGTGGGCGTGTCGACCGGCGGCGCCAACGTCCAGTTCGCGCTCGACCGCGCGAGCGGGACGCTCGTCGTGATCGAGATGAATCCGCGTGTCTCGCGCAGCTCCGCGCTGGCCTCCAAGGCGACGGGCTTTCCGATCGCGAAGATCGCGGCACGTCTTGCGGTCGGCTACACGCTGGACGAGCTCCCCAACGACATCACCGGCGTCACCCCGGCCAGTTTCGAGCCGAGCCTCGACTACGTCGCGGTCAAGATGCCTCGCTTCGCATTCGAGAAGGTCCCGGGCGCCAGCACCGAGCTCACCACGCACATGAAGAGCGTCGGCGAGGTCCTGGCGATCGGGAGGACCTTCGCGCAGGCGTTCGGCAAGGCGCTCTCGGGCCGCGAGCTGGACGTCGCGCCGCGACGTCCAGCCGACGTCCCGAGCGCGCTCGAGGTATTGGCGACGCCCAGCTGGGACCGGTTCGACGTGATGATGGATGGGTTCCGCCTCGGCATGACGTCACGGCAGGCGAGCGACACCACGTACGTTCACCCGTGGTTCACGGATCAGATCGCCGCGCTCGCCGGCGCGCGCGGCGATCTGCCGGCGGGCCTCGCCGACATCGACGCCGAGGCGTTCCGGCGTGCCCGCCGGGCGGGCCTCACCGACGCCGACATCGCGACGCGGACGGGCGAGCGCGTCGTGGACGTCGGTCGCCGCCGGCGTTCGCTCGGGGTGACGCCGACCTTCCACGCCGTCGACACCTGTGCGGCGGAGTTCGCGGCCCTGACGCCCTACTACTACGCCGCCTTCGAGACCGAGGGCGAGGTCGCCGCCGACCCGCGAAAGTCGATCGTCGTCCTCGGGAGCGGCCCCAACCGCATCGGTCAGGGGATCGAGTTCGACTACTGCTGTGTGCACGCGGTCGAGACGGCCCGCGAACTCGGCTACGCGGCGATCATGGTCAACTGCAACCCGGAGACGGTGTCGACCGACCACGGCGTCAGCGACCGTCTCTACATGGAGCCGGTGACGCTCGATGCGGTCCTCGACGTGTGCGCGGTGGAGCGCCCCCACGGCGTGATCACGCAGCTCGGCGGCCAGACGCCGCTCAGGCTCGCGCGCGACCTGGCCGACGCCGGGGTGCCGGTGCTCGGGACGTCGCCGGATGCGATCGATCTCGCCGAGGACCGGGGGCGGTTCGGCCGCCTGCTCGCCGATCTCGGCCTGGAGGCGCCGCCGTGGGCGACCGCCGAGGGGCCGGAGGACTCGATCGCCGTGGCGCGCGAGGTCGGCTACCCGATCCTCGTACGGCCGTCCTACGTGCTCGGCGGCCGGGCGATGGCGATCTGCGACACCGAGGAGGAGCTCCGCGCCTACCTCGAGCGTGAGCGGCCCGAGGGGCAGGTCCTCGTCGACCGATTCCTGGAGGGGGCGCTCGAGCTCGACGTCGACGCCCTGAGCGACGGCACCGACTGCTGGATCGCCGCCACGATGGAGCACGTCGAGGCCGCGGGCGTCCACTCGGGCGACTCCGCGTGCGTGCTGCCGCCGCAGGGCGCGGCGCCGGGGCTCGTGGCCGATCTCGAGCGCCGGACCGCGCTCATCGCCGCCGGGGTCGGAGCGGTCGGGCTGCTCAACGTCCAGTACGCGGTGCGCGACGGCAAGGTCTACGTGATCGAGGCCAACCCCCGCGCGTCGCGCACGATCCCCTTCGTCGCCAAAGCCACGGGTGTCCCGGTCGTCCGCCACGCCGTCAGGCTGATGCTCGGCGCGCGGATCGGGGACCTCGGACTGCCGGCCGCGCCGGCCCCGCGCGGGCGTGTGGCCGTCAAGGAGGCCGTGCTGCCATTCGCCAGGTTCCCGGGCGCCGACCCCGTGCTCGGCCCCGAGATGCGGGCGACCGGCGAGGTGATGGGGCTGGCGGGCAGCTTCCCGGAGGCGTTCGCGAAGGCGCAACGGGGGGCCAACCAGGCCCTGCCTCGCGCCGGGGCGGCCTTCCTGTCCGCCCGCGATGCCGACAAGCCGCGCATGGTCGGCGTCGCCGCGATCCTCAGCCGCGCCGGCATTCGCCTGATGGCGACCGGGGGGACCGCGCGGGCGATCGCGGCGGCCGGACTCGACGTCCAGGCGGTGAACAAGATCTCCGAGGGCAGCCCGCACGTGGCCGAGATGATCGCCGGCGGTGAGGTCGACCTCGTCCTGAACACCCCGAGCGGACGCGGCGCGCGAAGCGACGGGGTCGAGATCCGGTCCGCCGCCGTGCGGGCCGCGATCCCCTGCATCACGACGATCGAGGCCGCCGAAGCCGCCGGATTCGCCATCCGGGCCGGTGCCGGCCCGGCCAGCCCGCCGGTCGCCCTGCAGGACCTCGTGGAGCCCTCGATGCGCGTGCCGACACGGGGGTTCTGAGCGTCAGCACGAGCCGCGCGCGACCCGTCCGAACGCACGCTGTACCTCGGGTCGAGGCTGAGGCAACGAGCCCCGCAACATGCGTGAAAGTGCAGTAAATCGGCTGCAAATTCCGCCTTGTGTCACCAGGGGGCGCGCTCCTAGAATCATCCACTATGGCGACGAAGACGAGTCCCCGCATGAACTCCCAGGCTCCCGAGCGATCCCTCGACCAGCGCATGGAGGCCCTGCGGCGGGCGAACGAGATCCGATCACGCCGGGCCGAGCTCAAGAAGGAGCTGAAGTCCGGCCGGGCCTCGATCACGGAAATCATCGCGGTGCCGCCGGAGTTCGTGCTGACGGCCAAGGTCTTTGACATGCTCATGGCCGTCCCGAAGTACGGCAAGGTCAAGGCGACGCGATTCCTGAACACCTGTCGCATCTCACAGGGGAAGACCATCGGCGGGCTGTCCGACCGTCAGCGGTCGGAGCTGCTGGAACTCCTCCAGCGCTGAGCACGGCGCGCGTCGTCATCGTCTCCGGGCCCTCCGGCGCGGGGAAGGGCACGCTCATCGAGGGGGTCTTGCGCCGGATCCCGGACCTGTGCGTCGCGGTGTCCGCGACCACACGGGGGAGGCGCCCGGGCGAACGCGACGGCGAGGACTACCACTTCCTGGCGCCGGACGAGTTCGCGCGGCGGGTCGACGCGGGCGAGTTCCTCGAGCACGTCGAGTACGCCGGGAACCGCTACGGCACCCTGCGAGGGGAGGTCGAGCGCAACCTCGCCGAGGGGCGGTCGGTCGTGCTCGAGATCGAGCTCGCCGGGGCGCGGCGCGTCCGGCGGATGCTCCCCGACGCGGTGTCGGTCTTCATCGCGCCGCCGTCGATCGACGAGCTCGAGCGGCGTCTCGCGCGCCGCGCGACCGACTCCCCGGCCGAGATCGCACGCCGGATCGAGGTGTCGCGGTGGGAGCTCGAGGCCGTGGACGAGTTCGGGCACATGATCGTCAACGCGGACCGCGCCGAGGCGACCGATGAGCTCGAGCGGGTCGTGCGCGTGGCGATCGGCCGCCCGGCCCATGAAGCGCGATCGGGCACCGATGGCTGAGGTCGTCCTCGGCGTGAGCGGCGGGATCGCCGCCTACAAGGCGGTCGACGTGCTGCGGGGCCTGATGCGCGAGGGCCACGGCGTCACGGTGGTCATGACGAGCTCGGCGCGGCGCTTCGTCGGCCCGGCGACCTTCGCGGCGCTCTCGGGCCGGCCCGTCGGGACGAAGCTCTTCGGCCCCGACGAGCGCCCCGGGTACGACCACCTCGAGCTCGCCCGGGGGGCCGATCTCCTGCTGGTCGCCCCCGCGTCGGCGAACACGCTCGCCAGGATGGCGGCGGGGCTCGGCGACGGGCTGCTCGGAAGCGTCCACCTGGCCTTCGACGGGCCGGTGATGGTCGCCCCCGCGATGAACACGAGGATGTACCTGCATGCGGCGACGTCGGACAATCTGCGGACCCTGACCGCGAGGGGCGTCGAGGTGATCCCTCCGGGCGAGGGACTCCTCGCCGACGGCGAGGTCGGCGTCGGGCGCCTGGCCGAGCCCCGGGACATCGTCCGCGCCGTCTGCGCGAGGCTCGACGGCGGCGCGGGCCTGCGCGGCCGCCGCGTGTTGATCACGGCCGGCGGCACGCAGGAGCCCATCGACGCCGTGCGGTACGTCGGCAACCGATCCAGCGGGCGGATGGGATGGGCGCTCGCGGACGCGGCGCGCGGCCGCGGTGCCGAGGTGGTCGTGGTCGCCGCGAACGTCGGGCTGCCCCGGCGTCCCGGCGTGGACTACGTCGACGCCCCCACGGCGGCGGACCTCCGCGAGGCGTGCCACGCGTCGCAGGGCGGCGCGGACGTCGTCCTCATGGCGGCGGCCGTGGCCGACTACCGGCCACGCGCCGCGACCGCCGGAAAACTCGACAAGTCGGCGTCGGACGTGCTCACCGTGGAGATGGAGCGCACGGACGACGTGCTCGTCGAGTTGGTCGCGCGGCGTCCGCCCGACCAGGTGATCGTCGGCTTCGCGGCCGAGCACGGCCCCGAGGGGCTGGCGCGCGCCCGGGCCAAGCGGCTGCGCAAGGGAGTCGACGTCCTCTGCCACAACGACGTCTCGGTGCCCGGTATCGGCTTCGGCGCCGACGAGAACGAGATGACCCTGATCGGGCCGGGCGAGGCCGAGCGGCACCTGCCCCGCGCCGGCAAGCGCGAGATCGCCGAGGAGATCCTCGACGCGGTCGAGGCCGCGCTCGGCGAGCGCGCGGGGACCGCCGCACCCGACTGATCCCGAGCGGCGGCGGCACCGGCGCGCGCGGCCGGCGCCCGGGCCGATGCTACCCTCGGGACCATCGCCCGGACGAGCCTCATCGATCCGGCGGCCGGGCCACGGGCCCCCGACGAGGCCGTCGCCGTGGCCAGAGGACTTCAGGAGGCCTGCGCCCAGGTCGTGCGGGCACCGCGCGAGGTCCTGCGGGCGAGCGCCGCGTGCCTGCTCGCGGGGGGCCACCTCATGGTCGAGGACGTGCCCGGCGTCGGGAAGACGGTGCTCGCGCGGAGCCTCGCCCGCGCGGCCGGATGCGACTTCTCGCGCGTGCAGTGCACGGCGGACCTCCTGCCCGCCGACGTGACCGGGACGAACGTGTGGGATCAGGGCGCCGCCCGCTTCGTGTTCCGGGCGGGGCCGGTCTTCGCGAACCTGATCCTGGTCGACGAGATCAACCGGGCGTCCCCGCGGACCCAGTCGGCGCTGCTCGAGTGCATGGAGGAGCGCCAGGTCACGGTCGACGGCGAGACCCACGCCATGCCGACGCCGTTCATGGTCATCGCCACGCAGAATCCCGTCGAGCACGAGGGCACCTTCCCGCTTCCCGAGGCGCAGCTCGACCGCTTCGCGCTGCGCGTCTCGATGGGCTACCCGCCGCCGTCGGTCGAGGCGGTGATGCTCCGCGAGATGGGCGAGCGGGATCCCGTGGCGGCGGTGCCCGTGATCGGCACGCCCGAGCGGATCACGGCCGCGCGCCACGCCGTCGCGGCGGTGTGGGTCGCGCCGGGGCTCGCCGACTACGTCGTGAGCCTGCTCGCGGCCACGCGCAACGATCCACGATGCGCGCTCGGCGCGAGCCCGCGCGCGGGCATCTCGCTTGTGCGGTGCGCCCGGGCGCTGGCGCTCGCCGAGGGGCGCGCCTACGTTCTGCCCGACGACGTGAAGGCACTCGCGCGCATGGCGCTGGCGCACCGCCTGGTCCTGACGGCGGATGCGGAGCTACGTGGCGCGGACGGCGGGGACATCGTCGACGACGCCGTCGCGACGACCGCCATCCCGGCGTGAGGCTCGCCCCGACGCCGCGGGGCGCCGGGTCGGCGGTCGCCGGGGTGATCGCGCTCGTGGCCGCGTACGCCTTCGGCACCCAGGCGCTCGTGCCGGTCGGCGTCGGGCTGATGACGGTGCCGGTGCTGGCGCTTTGTGTCGTCGCGGTGGCCGCGGCGGGCATCCGCCCCACCCGCTCGGTGTGGCCCGCCCGCGCCCGTGCCGGCGACGTCGTCGAGGTTCGGACGTCGAACGGACGTCGCGGTCCCGGGCTCGCCGGGCGTCTCGTCGTGGCGCGCGTCGACGCCAGGGCGGGGGGGCTCGGCCGGCCGGCCGAGGACGACCGGCCCGATCGCGTCGTGTTGATCGCCCGGCGCGGCGTCCACATCGTCCCGCCGCCGGCGGTCGAGGTCACCGATCCCTTCGGCCTTGCTCGCGCCGGGCGGGTCGGGCGCGAGCCGGACGAGATCATGGTGCTCGCCAGGGTGGTGCCCCTCGGGCCGCCGGGACGCCTGCTTCGGGTCGCCTGGATCGACGAGGGCCGGAGAGGAAGCGCCGGGTGGGGCGACCTGGACCGCGTGCGCGAGTACCGGCGCGGGGATCCGCTCGCCCGGATCCACTGGCGGCAGACCGCCAAGCGCGGCGAGCTCCAGACGAAGGTCATGCGCGGATCCGACGGGGAGCGGGCGGCGACGGCGCTCGTGCTCGACGCGACGGGCTCGGGTGGCGGACCGGTCGGCTTCGAGGAAGCGGTGACCGTCGTCGCCAGCCTTGCGCAGAGCCTGATGGCGGCCGGAGCGTCCCCGACGGTGGTCTGCGCGGGGACGGACGCCCCCGCCACGGCGGGACGGGGGCCGAGGCCGGGCGCCGTGGACCAGGCCCTTGCCGCCGTGACCCCCGGCGGCGAGGGCGACGCCCTCGCCGCGGCGGTGCGCGGCGCGGCCGGTGGAGTCGTCGTCGTCTCGGCTCAGCCGCGCGCCGATCTCGTCGGGGCACACCGTGGCGCCCGCGGGCGCGTCGCCGTGCTCCTGGTGGGCCCGGCCACAATCGCCGCGCCGGAGCTGCGCGCCGCGGGCATCACGGTGCTCGCGACCGACGACGCGGCCTCCCTCGCGCGGTCGGCGAGGACGGCGCATGCCGCAGCGTGACACGACCGGCCGGGGCGCCGAACGGCTCGCGGGCGCGCTCGCGGCACTGGTCGCGGTCGCGACCCTCGGCATCGCCTGGGCCCCGCTCGTCACCGATGCCGCCGCGCCGCATGTCGTGACGATCTGCGCACTCGCCCTCCTCCCGGTCCTCGCCTCCTGGGCGCCGGCGTGGCGCCGCGCCGCCGTCGTCGCGGCGGGGGCGATCGCGGTGGTCCTGGGCGCGGCGCTCGCGCTTGGGATCGGACCGCTCGCGCTGGTCGCGACGGGCGACGGCTGGGCCGCGCTCGGCGGCCTCCTCCCGGACGGCCTCGCGGCCGCCTCGACATCGAACCTTCCAGTCTCCCGCGCGGAGGTTCCGGCGCTCGCGGCCCTCCTCGACGTGGCGCTGCTCGGACTGGCGGGTGCCGCGGCCTGGCAGCTGACCGCCGGGCGGACGCCGGTTTGGGCGATCGTGGCGCTCGGCGTCGGGCTCGCCTACCGCTGGACGGTTCTGCCGCCGGAACGGCCGCTCCTGGCGGGGACGCTCGGGCTCGCCGCGGTCCTCGCGATCCTCGCGCTCGTCGGTGCCCCGGGCACGCGTGGCCGCCCGGCGCGACGCCTCGCCGCCGGCACGGTGGTCGGGGGCGCGGTCGTGCTCGCCGCGCTCGCGATCGGCGCCGGCCCGGGGCGGACTGACGGGGCCTGGCTCGACTGGACGTCCTGGGAGGTGGCGGGTGCCACCACCGGCAGCGCCAGCGCGCTCGACCTCGAGCAGCGGTACGGGCAGCTCGACTGGTCGGGCGAGCCGCGCGTGGTGATGCGCGTCGCATCGGACCGGCGCCGCCATCTCCGCGCCGCGGCGCTCGAGGGGTTCGACGGCGTGGCGTTCAGCCTGGACTACCCGGGGCGCTATGAGGAGCTCTCTGCCCGCGAGGGGGTCGTGGCCGTCCCCGACGCGGACCGCCGGTTCGCCCGCGCGGTGCGGACGGGCGTGGCCCTCGAGGGCACGCGGACGAACCTCCTTTTGTCGGCCGGCCGCCCGTCGCGGTTCGTCGGCGACGTCGGAGACCGGATCGACCTCCTGGGCGAGTCGGTGCGCGTGCAGCCCGCCCTCGGGCGAGGGGACAGGTACTCGGTCGATGCGTGGGTGCCCGACGCCGGCCCGGACGAGCTCCTCGGTGCGCCGCCGCCGGCGGGCCTTCCGCCGCATCTGACGGAGGTCCGCGCCGGGCCGGGCGGCCATACGGTCGACGTTCCGGCCTGGGGCGGGGGGCAGCCGCGGCCCGAGCCCGAGGACTTCGGTGTCTACGAGGGCGTCGCCCGGCTCGCCGATCGGGTCGCGGGATCCGCGGCGACCCAGTACGCCGCGGTCAACCGGATCGAGGCGCACCTGCGCCGGGAGTACGTCTACGACGAGCGCCCCCCCTCGCCGGAGGCCGGCGCCATGCCGATCGCGGACTTCCTCGAGGTGAGCGGACGCGGATTTTGCCAGCAGTTCGCCGGGTCGATGACCCTCATGCTGCGCACGCTCGGAATCCCGAGCCGGGTGGTGGTGGGCTACACCGGCGGGCGCTTCGATCCCGGCAGCGGAACGTGGGTCGTGATCGACCGTGACGCGCACTCGTGGGTCGAGGTCTACTTCTCGGGGGTCGGCTGGGTCCCGTTCGATCCGACCCCCGGCCGCGCGGTCACCGGCCGCGCATCGGTCTCCTCGCCCGACTACGCGCCTCAGCGCGACCTGGCCGCGACGGCCGGCGTGGCGGAGGAGGCGGTCGACCCGCCGCCCCGGCGTGAGGCCGAGGCTGAGCAGGAGACGCCGGTGGCCCCCGCCGGTGGGAGCGGGGGCGGAGGATCCGGCGACGGCGCCGCGATGGCGGATCGGATGTCCCTGGTCGCGGTCGGGGGACTCCTCGCCTTGATGGCGATTGCGATCGGTCCGCTGTGGCGCGCCGGGCGACGAGTCGCGCGCCGCCACACCGGCGACGGACGGCGCCGCGTGCTCGGTGCGCAGCGCGAGTTCGAGGACGGGCTGGCACGTCTCGGCCTGCCGACGCCGACGGTCCGCACGGGCTCCGAGCGCGCGGCGCTCGTGGACGAGCTCACGGGCGTGGACGTGTGCCGGCTCTACGAGTTGGCTGACGCGGCGCGCTACGCGCCCGCGCCGCCGACGTCGGACGCCGCCCGAGACGCCTGGCGTGAGGCCCGCCGCGGACTGCGACGCGTCGCGGGCGGCCGAACCCGGCGCGTGCGCGGCTGAGCCGCGGTGTTCCGCCCGCCGGCCCGTCGACACGGCGGACGGGCGGCCGCGAGCGGCGATACCCTGACAGCATGAGTGGGCACCGCGACGCATACGACGCGTTCCAGCGCGGGAGCGAGTTGCTCGAGGCGCGCGAGTTCCGCCAGGCGACCGTCGCGCTCGAGCAGGCCAAGCGACTGGAGCCGGCCAAGGGGTCGATCCGCGAGGCGCTGGGGCGGGCGTACCTGTCGAGTCGCCAGTACCGGAGCGCCGCCGAGGAGTTCGCGGTCGCCGTGGACCTGGCCCCGACCGACCACTACGCCCACTACGGCCTGGCGCGCTCGCTCGAGCGACTCGGCGAGGGCCGGGGGGCGGCGCGGCACTACAAGCTGGCGCGATGCTTCGGATGGGAGCCCGAGGGCGGCGGCCCGGCGTGGTCGGGGCACGGCATCGGGCAGGGGTGAGCGCGGCGCGTGCGGTCAGCCGTCCGGCGCGGCACGCGGCGGCGGCGCGGGTGCGGGAACGTCGAACCCGACCTGCATGATGCCGTCGAAGCTCTCGTCGACGGTCACCGACAACTCGCCCAGCAGGTCGTCGAGCGCGCTCGCCGTGAGCCCGGCCAGCGGGGTGCGCAGGACAATGAACAGGTCGCCGTCGCCGTCGAGGGCGAACCGCCAGCGTCCCGGGCCCAGGTTCTTGGCCAGCAGGCGCCGGTAGACGGCCTCACGGTGGCGATCCGGGGCGCGCATGAAGAACGCCTCGCCGTTGAGGGTGCGCTCGCCGACCCGGAGGCCGACCGCGAAGGGTCCGCGGCGCTCGGTCGGGACGCGCACCGCGAACGACCGCGCGTCGACGCGCTCGGCGTCCGCGCCGATCTCGCGCAGGTGGAGCGCCACTCGTGCGGGTCCGTCGGACACGGGTCGACGCTACCAGGGCACGAGGGCGGCGCGGCGACCCTCGGGACGCGCGCGGTGCCGTGCGGATCGTGATCCAACGGGTCACCCGGGCGTCGGTCGACGTGGGCGGCGACCGGGTCGCGGCGATCGGGAGGGGCCTCCTCGCGCTCGTCGCGGTGGCGCGCGACGACGGCCCCGGCGACGCGGAGCGACTCGCCGCCAAGACCGCCGCCCTGCGGCTGTTCTCGAGCGACGAACGCGGCTTCGACCGGACCGTCGGCCAGGTCGGCGGAGCGGTGCTGGTCGTGAGCCAGTTCACGCTCCTCGGCGACGCCCGGCGCGGGAACCGGCCCTCGTGGTCGGCGGCCGCGGCGCCGGACGTCGCCGCGCCGCTCGTCCTCGCCTACGAGGCGGGGCTCCGGGCGCGCGAGGTCCCCGTCCGGCGCGGGGTGTTCGGTGCGGACATGGCGGTCGAGCTCTGCAACGACGGCCCCGTGACGCTCGTCCTCGACAGCCGCGATCTCGCGGGAACACGGCGCGGATCCTGAGCGCCCGGGGGCGGCGGGCCCCCTGCTATCCTCGCCGGGTCATGGCGCGGGTCGGTCCGGGCACGGGAGCGGTGCTCGACCCCGCGGGTGGGCTGCGGACCCGAGCAAGGAGGTGGGCCTCAATGGACCCCCGCGAGCGGGCAGAGCGGGCCGTCGAGGCGTGCCTGGCGGATGCGCTTCCCGATGTCGATCTTCGAGAGGTCACGATCGTTCCGAGTGGTGGAGATCCCATGCTGCGGGTGGTCATCGATCACCCCGACGGGGTGGATCACGAGTTGTGCGTCGCCGTCACGCGCGTCCTCGAGCGGGCCGGTCTTCGCGACGACCACGGCATCGAGGTCTGGTCGCCGGGCCCGGAGCCGCCGCTTCGCACGGAGGAGCACTTCCGCGGTGCGGTCGGCGCGCGCGTGCGCCTGCGGGTGAGTGAGCCGGACGCGCCCCGGGGCTGGCGGACGCGGACCGGCACGCTGCTCGACGCGGATGCGGACGGGATCACGCTCGGCGGCGGCGAAGGAGTGCGCCGGATCGTCTTCGCGGACGTGAGGAAGGCCCACATGTTGAAGGGCGTCGCATCCTGATGCGGGGCAGCCGACGAACGGGGCGGGCGGCCCCACATTCCTTGAGGAGCAGGACGTGAACCGAGAGATCATCGAGGCCATCAAGCAGATCGAGCGCGAGAAGGGGATCGACTCCGAGACCCTGCTCGAGGCGCTCGAGGACGCCCTGCTGGCCGCGTACAACAAGACGCCGGAGTCGGCCGAGTTCGCCCGCGTCGAGATCGATCGCGAGACCGGCGAGATGCGCGTCTTCCAGCTGATCCCGCCCGAGGGCGAGGAACTGCGCACCCTGCCGCAGCCCGAGCCGGTGATTCCCGAGGGGGTCGATCCCGAGGACTTCGAGCCACCGCCGCCCGACATCGACTGGGACGCGTACGAGGACGAGGAGATCGAGACCGTCGACGTGACGCCCGACAACTTCGGGCGGATCGCCGCGCAGACCGCCAAGCAGGTCATCCTGCAGCGGATCCGCGAGGCCGAGCGCGAGATGATGTACGACGAGTACGTCGACCGCGTCGGCGAGATCGTCAACGGAATCATCCAGCAGACGGACTCGCGGTACACGCTCGTGGACCTCGGCCGCGTGGAGGCGCTCCTGCCCACGAGCGAGCAGATCCACAGCGAGCGCTACGACCATGGCGCCCGGATCAAGGCGGTGATCACCGACGTGCGCAGCTCCACCAAGGGCCCGCAGGTGATCGTCAGCAGGCGCTCGGACAAGCTCGTGCGCGAGCTGTTCAAGCTCGAGGTCCCGGAGATGGCCGACGGGCTCGTCGAGATCGTCGGCGTCGCCAGGGAGCCCGGATGGCGCTCCAAGATCGCCGTGGTGTCCCATGTCCAGGGCGTCGACCCGGTCGGGGCGTGCGTCGGGCCGCGGGGTTCCCGGGTGCGCATGGTCGTGAGCGAGCTGCGCGGCGAGAAGATCGACATCATCCCGTTCCACGAGGAGCCGGCGCGCTACGTCGCCAAGGCGCTCTCGCCCGCGCGGGTCCGTGAAGTCCTCGTCGACGACGAGGACCGCCAGGCGACCGTGATCGTCCCGGACGACCAGTTGTCGCTGGCGATCGGGCGCGAGGGGATGAACGCCCGCCTCGCCGCCCGCCTTACGGGATGGCGCATCGACATCAAGAGCGAATCGACCTTCTCTCGCGAGGAGGCCGAGACGGACGACGGCGACGACGACTCCGTCAGCCGCTGTCTCGCGATGCTCCGCAACGGGCGACGCTGCCCGAACGCCGCGGTCCCGCCGACCAGATACTGCAACCTGCCCGCGCACGCGTTGCTCGGGGAGATCGAGGCGTCGCTCGGGCGCGGCCTCACGTCGGACGAGCTCGCGCAGGCCAGCACCGAGAAGGGCTACGAGGAGCTGACCTCGATGCACGCGGCCGCCGGCGCCGGCGCCGGCGAGGAGGGCTGATCGGGGCGCCTGCGGCGAGCGGCGCCCGCCCGCCCGGCGACGGTCCGGGCCCGCGGGCGCGGGCACCGCACGTGCCGATGCGGCGGTGCCTCGGCTGCGGCGCGAGCGCGCCCAAGCGCGATCTGGCACGCTATGTGGTCTGGGCGCACGACGCCGGTTCGTCGCTGGTCCGTGACGACGCCTCGCACCGAGGCGGTCGCGGGCTCTATGTTTGTCTGACGGCCCGGTGCTTTCGGCGGGCGGCTGCACGGGGGGCGTTCGCGCGTGGGGGTCGTGTCGCGCCGGCGACCCTGACCGTCGACGATGCGCTGGCGGACGAGCTGGGCCAATGAGCATGCGAGGGTGAGCGAGAACATGTCCAAGAAGCGGGTCTACGAGATCGCCAAGGAGGAGGGGCTGCCGAGCGCCACGCTGCTCCAGCGCCTCATCAGGGTGGGTGCGCCCGCGGTGAAGACCGCGTCGTCCACCGTCGACCAGGCGTGGGCGCTCCACGCCGTCTACCCGAATCGCTACCCAAAGCCCGAGCTGACGGAGGAGGAGCGCAAGGCCGCCGAGACGCCGGCGCCCGAGCCCGCCCCCGAGCCGGAGCCGACGCCCGAGCCCGTCGCCGAGGAGGAAGAGGAGGCCCGCGCGAAGCCCCGCCGCCCCCGACCCCGCACGGCCCGGGGCCATGCCCGTGAGCAGGCGCGAGCCGCCCAGGAGGCACGACAGCTGGCCACCGAGCGCGGTGACACGCCGGACACCGGGGAGGTCGCCGAGCCGTCCCCGCCGGCCGAGCCGACCCCGGAACCGGTCGCCGAGGCCGCACCGCCCGCACCCGCGCCCGTCGTCGAGGTGCCCGCGCCCGTCGCCGAGCCGACACCGCAACCGATCCCGGAGCCGGTCGCCGAGACCACGCCGCCCGCGAGCGAGGAGCCGGCGCCCGCGCCCGTCGCAGCCGGAGGTCCCCGCGCCCGTCGCCGGTGCACCGCGCCCGTCGCCGAGGCGCCCGCGCCCGTCGCCGAGCCGACACCGCAACCGATCCCGGAGCCCGTCGCCGAGCCGACACCGCAACCGATCCCGGAGCCGGTCGCCGAGGCCACGCCCCCCGTACCCGCCGAGGCCGCACCCCTCGAGTCGCCGCCGACGGCGTCGAGCGCCGAGACCACCGAGCCGGCCGAGCCGCCGGCGCCCACGACGGCGCACGAGTCGACGCCCGCCGGCGCCCGCCACCCGCCGGGAGGCGAGCATGGACGATCAGACCGGCGCCGCGGCGCCGACCGCCGACCCGCGCGCCCACGCCGGCGGCACCCGCGGGCGACTCGGCGCCGGCCGCGCGACCCGAGGCCCCAGGCGGCCGTGGCCGCGGCGGGCGCGGCAAGCGTCGCCGCGTCGTGATCGACGCCTCCGCCGGCCGACCCGGGCGCGGCGGGCCGGCACAGGGCGGGCGCGATCGTCGCGGCGGACGCCCGGGAGGGCGCCCCGACGAGCGCGCCGAGGGTGCCCGCGCCGAGCAGGCCGCCGAGACGCCGGTCGAGGTGCCGAGCGGGGCGACCGTCAAGGACCTGGCCGAGGCGATCGACGTCTCGACCGCCAACATCATCAAGGCTCTCATGGGCATGGGCGAGATGGCGACGATCACGCAGTCCCTCTCCGACGAGGCGATCGAGCTGCTCGCGGACGAGCTCAAGCGGCCGGTCGTGATCGTCCGCGCCGAGGAGGAGGCCGAGCGCGAGGACGAGGTCGCCGACGCGCCCGAGGACCTCGTGCCCCGGGCTCCGGTCGTCACGATCATGGGTCACGTCGACCACGGCAAGACGTCGTTGCTCGATGCGGTCCGGAGCACCGAGGTGGCCGCCGGGGAGGCGGGCGGCATCACCCAGCACATCGGCGCCTATCAGGTGCACCACGCCGGGCGGGAGCTGACCTTCCTCGACACGCCGGGCCACGAGGCGTTCACGGCCATGCGCGCCCGCGGCGCCAAGATCACCGATGTGGCCGTGATCGTGGTGGCCGCCGACGACGGCGTCATGCCGCAGACGATCGAGGCGATCGACCATGCCCGGGCGGCCGAGGTCCCCTTCCTGGTGGCGGTGAACAAGGTCGACAAGCCCGACGCCAACCCGGATCGCGTCAAGCAGGAGCTGTCCCAGCGCGACGTCATCCCGGCCGACTGGGGCGGAACGCACGAGTTCGTCGAGGTCTCGGCGCTCGAGGGCACGGGTCTTGAGTCCCTCCTTGAGACCGTGCTGCTGGTCGCGGACGCCGACGCCGAGCCGAAGGCCAACCCGACGCCCGAGGCGTCCGGCACGGTCATCGAGTCCCGTCTCGACCCCGGTCGCGGCCCCGTCACCTCACTTCTCGTCCAGCGAGGGACGCTTCGGATCGGCGACGTGATCGTCGCCGGGGAGCACCACGGACGCGTGCGTGCGATGTCCGACCACACGGGCGCGCCGCTCACCTCGGCGGGGCCGTCGGTGCCGGTGGAGATGCTCGGCATGGCGGGGGTCACGGATGCCGGCGAGCGCTTCCGCGTCGCGTCCTCCGAGCGGATCGCCCGCCAGCAGGCGGGCGAGCGCAGTCAGCGCCTGCGTGCCGAGGAGCTCGCCAACCGCAACCCGGTGTCGCTGGACGACGTCTTCGCCCGGATCAAGGAGGGCGGGCTCAAGGAGCTCAACCTCATCATCAAGGGCGACGTCCAGGGCTCGGTCGGCGCCCTGGTCGACGCGCTCGGGAAGATCGGACAGGACGAGGTCCGGCTGCGCGTCATCCACACCGGGGTGGGCGCCATCAACGAGTCGGACGTCATGCTGGCGGCGGCCTCGCAGGCGATCATCATCGGCTTCAGCGTCAGGCCTCGGCCGGAGGCCCGGCTGCTCGCGGAACGCGAGGGCGTCGACGTGCGGACGTACCGAGTGATCTACCGGGCGATCGAGGACGTCCGCGACGCCCTGATCGGCATGCTCGAGCCGGAGATCGTGGAGGACGTGATCGGGTCGCTCGAGGTGCGGGCGACGTTCCGATCCAGCCGACTCGGCACGATCGCGGGGTGCTACGTCACCGACGGCGTCGTACGGCGCTCGGCCAACGTGCGCCTCGTTCGCGAGGGGACGGTGGTCTACGAGGGCACCATCGCGTCGCTTCGCAGGGTCGACGAGGACGCCCGCGAGGTGAGCCAGGGATTCGAGTGCGGGATCCTCCTGGCCGACTACAACGACGTCAAGGAAGGCGACGTGATCGAGGCCTACGAGCTGCGCGAGGTCGCCCGGGCCGAACGCCCGGCCTCCGAGCCCGTCGGCGTCGAGTAGGCGGGGCGCGTGGACGGCGGCTGGGTCGGGGTCGTGACGGCGGATCTGCATCTCCCCGGTGCGCGGTCGCTCAAGGCCAAGCGCAAGGAGCTGCTCCGCCTCAAGCAGGGGCTGGCGCGCACCTTCGACTGCTCGGTCGCCGAGGTCGACCACCACGAGCTGTGGCAGCGGGCCACGATCTCGCTTGCATTGGTCGGCCGAACGGCGGGCGACGTCGAGGACCGCCTCGCCGCCGTCGAGCGCCGATTGCACGGCGACCCCGCGTTCCAGCCGATCGAGGTCGCGCGCGAGTCGTGGCCGATCGAGCTGGAGGCCCGGTTCGCGCTCGACCCCCCGGAGCATGCGCGATGAGCCCGCCCGGACAGCGCACGCGCCGCATGAACGCGGCACTTCGCGAGGTCGTGGCCGAGGCGCTCGGTGGCCTGTCGGACCCTCGCGTGGGGTTCGTCACGATCACCCACGTCGAGGCGGCGCCCGACACCACCTCCGCGAAGGTCTACTTCACCTCGCTCAACCCCGACGACCGTGCGAGCAGCCTCGCCGGTCTCGAGTCGGCCCGCGGCGTCCTGCAGGGCCGTGTGGCCGGTGCGCTTCGCACCAAGCACACGCCCCTGCTGCACTTCGTCTACGACGAGCAGTCGGAGCGCGCGGAGCGACTGACGCGCCTCATCGACGAGGTCGCGGCCCCGGATCCCCCCGAGTGAGCCGGTGAGCGCCCGGACCGCCGCCGCATCGGAGCGCTCCGATGCCACCCCGCACGAGGTCGCCCGACTGCTGGCGGACCCGGCGCGGCGATTCGTCCTCACCTGCCATCGCAACGCCGACGGCGACGCCCTCGGCTCCCTCCTCGGGCTCGCGCGGGCGATGCGGGCCGCCGGACAGGACGTCACCCTCAGCCACCCGGATCCGGACCCGGTCCCCGGGGATCTCGCCTTCATGCGTCGGAGGGACGAGGAGATCGGCGCCTCGTTGCCGCCCGACGTCGGGGAGATGACGCTCGTCACGCTCGACTGCGCGAGCGAGGGCCGCCTGTGGGAGACGCCCGAGCACGAGCGGGCGGGTCTCGTGATCAACGTGGACCACCACCAGGACAACACACGGTTCGGCCATCGCAATCTCGTCGAGCCGCGCGCCTCGAGCAGCGCCGAGGTGGTCGTCCACATCCTCGACGCGGCCGGCTGGCCGCTGACGGTGGACGTGGCCGAGCCCCTCTACATCGGCCTGATCACCGACACGGGCCGCTTCTGCTATGCGAACACGGGGGCCGAGGCGCACCGGATCGCCGCGCGGATGGTGGAGGCGGGCCTCGACCCCAGCGCGATCGCGCGGACACTGTACGAGGAGCAGCCGCCGGAGCGCGTCGCCCTGATGGGGCGAGCGCTCACCCGGGCCGAGCTGCGCTCGGCCGGCCGGCTCATCGTGTCCGCGCTGACCGCGGAGGACTTCTCCGCCGCGGGCGGCGACGACACCGAGGGGATCGTCGAGGTCATGCGCGAGGTGCGCGGCGTCGAGGTCGCGGGGCTCGTGCGCGAGGCGGGTCCGGACGGCACGCACCGCGTCTCGCTCCGCTCGTCGGACGGAACGGTCGACGTCTCGGCGATCGCGCGCCTGGAGGGCGGCGGCGGGCACAAGGCCGCCGCGGGCTTCTCGACCGCGATGCGCCCCGACGAGCTCCTGGACTGGATCACCGAGCACGTCACCCACCGCCTCGACGCGCCCGACGACCGTGCGGCCCGCGGCGACTGAGCCGGGGGCCGCGCCCGCCTCGGCGTGGCTGGTCGACAAGCCCCCCGGCCCGAGCTCGCACGACGTGGTGGCGACGGCCCGACGCGCCGTGGGGCGTGGGGTCAAGGTGGGCCATGCGGGGACGCTCGACCCGTTCGCGACGGGTGTGCTCGTCGTGCTCGTCGGCAGGGCGACCCGGCTCACGCCATATCTCTCGGGACTCGACAAGACCTACGATGCGGACATCCGGCTCGGTGCCGTGTCGGCGTCCGGCGATCCGGAGGGTCCGATCACCGAGACCGGGACCGCGCCGGGGGCCGATGCGCTCTCACGGGCACTCGACGACCTGACGGGCCCGCAGCGCCAGCGCGTGCCGGCGCTCGCGGCCGTCAAGGTCGGGGGAGAGCCCCTGTACCGCAAGGCGCGCCGGGGCGAGCACGTCGAGACCCCCGTGCGGGACGTCGTCGTCCACGGGATCACGCTGCGTGCGGGGCCCGACCAGGACGGCGTGGCGAGGATCACGGTCCGCTGCAGCAAGGGCACGTACATCCGCCAGCTCGCCGCGGACATCGGCGAGTCGCTCGGCTGCGGCGCCTATTGCACGGCGCTCAGACGGACCCGCGTCGGCGACCTCCCGATCGAGGAGGCCGTGGCCCCGGATGCCGTTCGCGCCCGAGGCGGCGTCGGCCTGCTCCGGGCCCTGGGCCACCTGCCCGCCCGAGGGCTGACGCCGGACGAGGCGACGGACATGTCCCACGGGCGACCGATCGCCGGGGACGAGGAGGGGCTCGTGGCCCTGTCCTACGACGGCGGGCTGGCGGCGGTCGCGCGCGGCGCGGACGGCGTGCTCCGGCCCGAGGTCGTCGTGCGGGTCGCGGCGTGAAGCGCTACCCGTCGATCGGCGCCCTGCCACTGGGGGGACCCCGTCGCTCGGTGGCGATCGGCACCTTCGACGGCGTTCACCTGGGGCACCGGGAGATCATCGCGACCGCGCTCGCCGAGGGGCGCGCCCGCGGCCTGCGCTCGATGGTCCTGACCTTCGAGCCGCACCCCCTCGCGGTGCTCCGGCCCGAGCTTCGTCCCGCCGTGCTCACGCCCCCGGCGCTCAAGGGGGCGCTGATCGACCCGCTCGGAGTCGACGAGCTGCTCGTCGCGCCGTTCACCCGCGCGTTCTCGCGGGTGCGCTGGGAGCGGTTCGCCGACATGATCATCGGCCCGCCGGTGGGCGCGGAGGTGATCGTCGTCGGAGACAGCTTCCGCTTCGGCCACAAGGGTGCCGGAACGGTCGAGTCGCTGCGTCGGCTGGCTCGCTCGCGGGGGCTCACCGTGATCGTCCCGCCGCTCGTGACGAGCGGCGACGGCAAACCCATCTCGTCCACGCGCATCCGGCGCCTGGTCGCACAGGGCGACGTGACGGGCGCCGCCTCGCTCCTCGGCCGGCCGCACGTCGTGGAGGGGCGCGTCGTCGCGGGAGCGCAGCGCGGTCGCGAGTTGGGCTTTCCGACCGCGAACCTCGAGTTGCCGGGCGAGCTCGCCGTGCCCGGGCGGGGTGTGTACGCGGCCGTCGCCCACGCAGACGGCCGGCGCCTGGCGGCGGCCGTCAACATCGGGACCTCGCCGACGTTCACCGACGTTCGTGCCCTCCCGGCCGTCAGGGTCGAGGCATTCCTGCTCGACTACGACGGGCCGGACCTCTACGGGGCGACCGTGCGCCTCGAGTTCCTGGAGCGCCTTCGGGACGAGCGGCGCTTCCCGTCCCCCGAGGCGCTCGTGGCGCAGATGCACGAGGACGTGTCGCGGACGCGAGCATTGGCGCAGGCGGCGTCCGAGCCGGCCTGAGGCGGGGGCGACCAGGAGTCCGACCCGGGCCCGTGCTACATTCGGCGCGGTCGACCACATGGAGTCCGGTCGCGCGGCCGCATGGCCCGCGCAACCCACGGTGTGGACCGACCGGATCGAACGCTTCGCCCGATGCGGCATCCCGCTGCGTCGTGGCTGGACACGGGAGAACCGCGGCGTGCTGACGAGCGATGAGAAGAACGAGGTGATGGGAGCCCACCGGCGGCACGAGACGGACACCGGCTCCCCACAGGTACAGATCGCCATGCTCACGGAGCGCATCAACCAGCTCACGGAGCATCTTCGGCACCACGCCAAGGACCATCACTCCCGGCGTGGCCTCCTCAAGATGGTCGGTCGGCGCCGGCGGCTGCTGCAGTACCTGCAGCGCACCGATCTCGACGGCTACCGCGAGCTGACCGCCAAGCTGGGCCTCCGTCGCTAGTCGGGGTTCGCGAGCGCGCCCCACGCACCGCCGTCGGGCGGCGCGCGATCGCGAGCCGGTTGTGACGCCGAGGCACTCGGACGATACGAGCGGGCGGCGACGCGCCCCCGCGAGAGGGCCCGCGCAGGTGCGCGGGCGGACAGGGGACGTGAGATGGCAGTAAACGTGACGACGGTCGAGATCGGTGGACAGCCGATCTCCTTCGAGACCGGACGCCTCGCCAAGCAGGCGAGCGGCGCGGTGATGGTGCGGTGCGGCGACACCGTGGTCCTGGTGACCGCGGTCGGGATGCGCGAGCCGCGCCCGGGCGCGGATTTCTTCCCGCTGACGGTCGACATCGAGGAGCGGATGTACGCCGCCGGCAAGATCCCCGGCGGGTTCATCAAGCGCGAGTCGCGGCCGAGCGAGCGCGCGACGCTGACGGCGCGCATGACCGATCGCCCGATCCGGCCGCTGTGGCCCAAGGGGTATCGCAACGAGACCCAGATCGTCTCGACGATCATCTCGACCGACCAGGTCAACGCGTTCGACGTCCTGAGCATCAACGGCGCGTCGGCCGCGCTGATGATCTCGGACCTGCCGTTCGCGGGTCCGGTCGGTGCGGTCCGCATCGGCATGATGGACGACGAGTTCATCATCAACCCCACCCTGCAGGAGGCCGAGGAATCCGACCTCGACCTGCTCGTGGCCGGGACGGCGGAGGCCATCTCGATGGTCGAGGCCGGCGCCCGTGAGGTGGACGAGGAGGCGATCCTCGAGGCCCTGCAGATCGCGCACGACGAGATCCGCAAGCTGTGCGCCGCCCAGATCGAGCTCCAGGACAAGGCCGGCAAGCCCAAGTGGGATTTCGAGGCGGTCACCACCGACGAGACCCTCGTCAAGGCGATCGAGAAGGCCGTCGGCCCCGCGCTCGACGAGGCCACGCAGGAGCAGGGCAAGCTGGAGCGCAGGGACCGCATCGCCGGTCTCCGGGCCGAGGCCGCCGAGAAGGTGATCGGCGAGGAGCCCGAGCCGGAGAAGGCCGTCGCGTTCAGAAGCGCCTTCGACGCCCTGACCAAGCGGATCATCCGGCACCGCATCGCGGTGGACAAGAAGCGCCCCGACGGACGCGGCACCGAGGAGATCCGCCCGATCAGCTGCGAGGTGGGCGTCGCCCCGCGCAGCCACGGATCCGGGCTGTTCACGCGTGGCGAGACCCAGGTCATGACGGTCCTGGCGCTCGGCACCACCAAGGAGGCCCAGCGGATCGACGGGATCGGCATCGAGACGTCGAAGCGGTACATCCACCACTACAACTTCCCGCCGTTCAGCGTGGGTGAGGCCGGGTTCATGCGCGGGCCCAAGCGCCGCGACATCGGCCACGGCGCGCTCGCCGAGCGAGCGATCGCACCGATGGTCCCCGACGAGGCCGAATTCCCGTACACGCTGCGCCTGGTCTCGGAGACCCTCGAGAGCAACGGGTCCTCGTCGATGGCCTCGGTCTGCGGCTCCACGCTGGCGCTGCTGGACGCCGGCGTCGGGCTCAAGGCGCCGGTGGCCGGCATCGCCATGGGCCTGATCAAGGAGGGTGACGACCACGTCATCCTGACCGACATCCAGGGCGACGAGGACCACCTCGGCGACATGGACTTCAAGGTCGCGGGCAGCCAGGCCGGGATCACGGCGCTGCAGATGGACATCAAGATCAGCGGCGTGACGATGGAGATCATGCGCGAGGCGCTGGCGCAGGCCAAGGCGGCACGCCAGGCGATTCTCGGCACGATGGCCGAGACGATCTCCGAGCCGCGCGCGGAGATGTCGCCGTGGGCGCCCCGCATCGTGTCGCTCAAGATCGACCCCGAGCGGATCGGCATGGTGATCGGCAAGGGCGGCGAGACCATTCGCGGCCTGGAGGCCGACTACCAGGTCGAGATCTCGATCGAGGACGACGGACAGGTCAACGTCTACGGCGTGGCCGGCGAGCTCGCCGACGCCGCGGTCGAGGCGATCCGCACCATGACCAAGGACGTCGAGGTCGGCGACACCTACAACGGCGCCAAGGTCGTCAAGACCACCGCGTTCGGCGCGTTCGTCGAGCTCAGCAAGGGCGTCGACGGGCTTCTCCACATCTCGAACCTCGGGAACGAGCGGGTGGAGCGCGTGGAGGACGTCGTCAACCGCGGTGACGAGGTCGACGTGACCGTCGTCGAGGTCGACAAGGCGCGCGGCCGCATCGGCCTTCGCATGGTCGGTCCGGACGGCGAGGTGATCGGCGGCAACGGCGCCCCCAAGGCGGACGACAACGGCGCCGGGGACGACGAGGACGGGGACGGCGCCCCCAAGCGCCGCCGCCGCCGCCGGCGTCTCGCGGCCTCCGAGGGTGAGTAACGCACCCACGACGGGAGTGACGCCGGGTGGCGTCCGGGTCGTGTCGGACACGATCCCGGGCGTCCGCTCGGTGGCGCTCGGGGTCTGGATCGGCGTGGGCTCTCGTCACGAGCGCCCACCCGATTCGGGCATGTCCCACTTCCTCGAGCACATGCTGTTCAAGGGGACCCCGACCCGCTCGCCGGCCGACATCGCGTCCGAGTTCGACGCGCTCGGCGGCGAGGTCAACGCGGCGACCGGGCGTGACTACACGGTGCTCTATTCGCGGGTCGTCGACGACCTGCTGGGGCGCGCCGCGCAGATCCTCGCGGACATGGTCGGTCACCCGAACTTCCAGGACCTCGAGCAGGAGCGCGACGTCGTGCTCGAGGAGATCGCCATGTACGAGGACGATCCCCAGGACCTGATCCACGACCTGGCGTCCGAGGCGGCCTTCCCCGATCAGGCGCTCGGCAGGCCGGTGATCGGCACCGCCGAGGTGATCGGCGCGGTCGACCGGGACCGCGTCGGCGCCCACCACAGGGCCCACTACACGCGCGACAACGTCGTCCTCGCAGCCGCTGGGAACATCGCCCATGAGGATGCGCTGGCGTTCGCCGAGGAGATGCTCGACGGCCTCCCGACCCGCGATGGGGTCGCGACTCCCGAGCCGGCCAGGCCCGGCGAGGTGCGCATCCTCGTCCGCGAGAAGGCGACCGAGCAGGTGCACCTGTGCCTGACTGGCACCGGGCTGCCCCGGGACGATCCCCGCCGACATGCCAACGCGGTCCTCGACACGCTCCTCGGCGGCTCCATGAGCAGTCGCCTCTTCCAGGAGGTGCGCGAGAAGCGCGGCCTCGCGTACTCGGTCGGATCGTTCTCGATCGGCTACGCCGACTCCGGCCAGGTGGGCGTGTACCTCGGGACCCGGGAGGAGAGCCTCACGGTCGCCTGCGAGGTCATCGGCGCGGAGCTGCGACGCATCGCCGACGAGCCGATCCCGCCGGACGAGCTCGCGCGCGTCAAGGATCACCTCAAGGGCCGGCTGGTCCTGAGCCTCGAGAGCACCGGGTCGCGGATGAGTCGGGTCGGGCGGTCGCATCTGTTCGGTGCGGAGCTGCTGTCCGTGGACGAGTTGACCGCCCGCATCGAGGCCGTGCGCGCCGAGGACGTCCAGGAGCTCGCGGACGCCTTCTGGCGCCCCGAGCGGCTGTCCGCCGCCGCAATCGGTCCCGAGCGCGAACCGATCATGGCGGCCCTCGACCGTCTCGCGGTTCCGGCGGGCTGAGCGGCCCTCCCAGTGCGTCGAGCGCCGCGAAGGCCCGGATCGGGATCGCGGCGAGGGCAGCAGCCATGAGGACGAGGGCCACGCCGAGGAACGCCGGACCGACGCCCACGGAATCGACGAGCGGGCCGACGAGCAGGTAGCCCACCGGGCCGGCCGCGAAGCCCACCGAGGTCAGGATCCCGACGACGCGACCGCGCACGGCCTCAGGGCTTCGCGCCTGCATCGCGAGGTTCATGATCGGGCCGATGGGCCCGTAGAAGAGCCCGGACAGCGCGCCGAAGGCGAGCAAGAGGCCGTACGACGGGAGGAAGGCCATCCCGAGGATCGCGGCGCACGTGCCGACCAGCGCGACCAGGAAGGTCGGCCGAGGCCGCAGCCACGGCTCGAGGGCACCATAGGAGAGCGCGCCGACCACGCCACCCGCGCTCTGGGCCATGAGCACGAAGCCGAGCCGCTGAGCCGCGTCCTGTTCCTCGAAGTAGACGGGCAGAAGCACGCCCTCGACCGGGAGGTAGACGGCCACGACCACGGCCGCGAGCACGCCGAGCCACCGCAGGAGCGGGTCGCGCCAGACGAAAACCAGCCCGTCGCGGGCGTCCGACCAGAAGCCCCTGGCTCTGGTCGCGCCGCTCCTC
>CALNYH010000005.1:0-19904 GCA_942490795.1 uncultured Thermoleophilia bacterium
AACGGCGTAGTCCTCGTTATACTCGGGCCACCGCGCCGCGTCCTCGTTGCCGACCGGGGCCTCGGCGGCGCGGAACCCCTCGGAGTTGCCCACCACGTCGCCCTGCCCCCACCACCCCCGGGCGATGCCGAGCACCGCGACGCCGGACGCCATGATGATGATCACGGCCAGAGCACCCATGCCCAAGGCGATGCGACGTCGTGTCAGTTGGTGCCTCGGCTCTCGGTGCCGGGATGGGCGTAGAGCATGCGCGTCCCGACCAGGTACAGGGTGTCGCCCGCGGCCACGGCCGGGGTGTACCGCCCATCGTCGCCGCGGTACCGGACGGCGCCGGTCCGCGCGTCGAGCCCCCAGGTGCGCCGCGCCTGCCCCGGCAGCGCCAGGATCGCGGTGTAGACGACACCGTCCACCACCGTCGCCGACCCCGAGATCCGACCCCCGGCGTCATGGCTCCACACGACGGCGCCGCTCGCCAGGTCGAGCGCCTGGAACGCGCCGCCGTACGAGCCGATGAAGACGCGCCCGTCGTCGATGGCCGGCGACGAGTAGACGAAGCCGCCGGGGGAGTGGCGCCACCGCACGGAGCCGTCGCCGGCCGCGAGCGCGATCACCGCCCCCCCGACGTCACCGATCACGACGGTGTCACCCGAGACGCCGGGCCCACCGTAAAAGCGCTGCCCGACCGACGCCGTCCAGGCCGCCCCGCCGGTCGCGGGATCGACGGCGTGCACGACGCCCGCGTAGTCGCCGACCACGATGTTCCCGGCGGCCAGCGCCGCCCCTCCCTTGATGTCCGCCTGCGCCTGATAGGTCCAGACCGCCGACCCGTCTGTGACGTCGACGGCGTGGAGGACGCCGTTCCAGTCGCCGATGTACGCGGTGTCGCCGACGATGAGCGGCGAGGTCTCGATCGGGCTGCCGGCGGTGGAGTACCGCCACCGGACCTCGCCGCGAACCCGGTCGTAGGCGGTCATCGTCCCGCCCATGTCGGCGATCAGCAGCGTGTCGCCAACGAAGGCCGGGCTCGATGCGATCTGCCCCTTGACCCGTCGCGCCCACCGGACGTCGCCGGTGGCCGCGTCGAGCGCGAACACCCGCCCGGAGTTGGTCCCGAACGCGACCAGCCCGTCGTCGACCGCGGGCGGGAACTCGATCAGCGTCCTGCCGTCGAAGGTCCAGGCGGGCGGTCCGGACGGGGGTCCGACGGGCACGTCGGGGGCGGCGCGCGTGCGTCGCGCGCCGCCCCCGTACTGCGGGCTCTGGAGTGCGGGGTCGTACAGCTCGAGCGTGGCCTCGCCACGGCGCACCCGCGACCGTCGCGACCCCCGCGAACGCATGGTGGCCTCGACGACATGTGGCGAGCCGTCGAGTTCCGCCCGCCCGTCGGGGCCGGTGGTCGCCGTCGCCCCCCCACCGCCGACCGCGGACACCACCGCCCCCGCGAGGGGCTCGCCGGTGTCGCCGTCGGCCACCGTGACCGTGACCGTCTGCGCCTCGGGCGCGGCCGCCGTGCGGGCCCGGGTGTCCGCGGCGGCGTCGTCGGACCCGCTCGAGCACCCGGCGGCGAGGCCGAGCGCCACCGCCAGCCCCGCGACGGCGACGAGGCGGGCCGCGCGCCTCATCCGCTCCCGGCGTCGCTCGAGGCCGCGGGCGGGCCGGACGGGTCGCGCCCGACTGACGGCCCTCGCCACACGAAGGCGACGACGACGCCCACGATGAGTCCGAGCGCCGCGGCCAGGAGGACCGTGCGGGCGCGCCGCGGCGAGCTGCCGGACGAGGTCGTCCCGGTCGCCGAGTCGATGATCTGCGGCTGCTCGAGCTGCTCTGCCTTGGCGATGTTGAGCTCCTGGATACCGGCCTCGTTGCGCGCCGCCGCCTGCTGTTGGAGTGCCGCGAACAGGAGCGCCTGGATCGAGACGGCCTCCTGTGGGTCGGCTCCGGCGAGCTGGCTCCGGTAGCGGGCGATCTGGGTCTCGAAGCGCGCCTCGTCGCGGCGCGCGGTGGTGAGCTGGCGCTCGTAGACGTCCACGACGCCGTCGTAGCCTGCGCTGACGCGCGCGAGCACGGCGTCCGCGTACGCGTTGGCGCCCTCACGCGCGACCCGTCGCGCGGAGTCGGTGAGCGTGATCGTGGCGACGGTCGGCACGTTGCCCGCACCGCGGACGCGGGCCGAGCTCACGGTGACGCCCCGGCGAATCCGCGACGCCGAGACCCCGACGGCCCGGCCGGCCTGGGCCGCGAGCGCGGGATCGTCCAGCACGATCGGCGCCACCTCCGGGCTGGTCTCGGGCGTGGGGATCACCGCGCCGGTCGCGGTCGTCGCCTGGCCCAGATAGACGCGGGCCGTGGCCGTGTAGGTCACATCCGAGGCGAACGTGAGCAGGAGTCCGACCACCGCCGCGACGACGGTCGTCGCGAGGATGATCCACCGGCCGCGCCAGAGCACGCGTCCGTAGTCCTTCAGCGTGATCTCACGGTCCACGGCGCGTGACCTTACTGGACGGCCCGGAGCGGCTCGACGCCGCCGGGTCCGCGGACCAGGATGGTCTGGTCGAGATGGCGGGTCATCACGACGCCCGCCCGGTGGGCGCCGAGCCGCGACTCAACCACGCGCCCGAGCGCCATCCGCACGATCGAGCGTGGATAGTCCCCTCCGGCGGCCAGTGGCAGCGGGAAGCCGCCCCCGAACCGCGTGTTGATGTCGGTGACCCCGAGGACGCGATCGCCGTCGCGGAAGCACTGGACGGTGCTCGGCCCGACGAGCCTGAGTCCGGCGACGACGGCGGCACCGAGCTCCACCAGCTGCGCGTCGTCGAGCGTCTCGCCCTTGATCTGCTCGCCGCCCTTGGCCTGGAGCATCGCTCGCGGGATCGCGCCGATCGGCACGCCGTCGTGGTCGCCGAGGCAGTCGATGCTGAACTCCTCGCCGCCGAGGCGTTGCTGGATCACGCTCTCGGCGGGGCTGTAGGCGAGGAAGAACTCGAGCTCGGCGCGGTCGGCCGCCGCGTAGATGTGTCGAGCGGCGAACCCCAGGCGCGGCTTGAGCAGCACGGGATACGGGAGCGCATCCGGGTCGACCTGGTCGGGGAGCCAGGTCGGCGGCGACGGGAGCCCCGAGGCGCCGAGGAGCAGATGGCACTTCCACTTGTCCTGGCAGCCGAGCGCCACCGCGGGCTCGGGCACGAACACGCGGGCTCCGGCGTCCTCGAGGAGGGGCCGCGCCTCGGCAAGGAGCACCGGGTCGAGGTCGGTGAGTGGCAGTACGCCGACGATGCCCTCTCGCGCACACGCCTCGGCGACGCGTGCGCCGTAGTCGGGGTCGTCGACGGCCGGCAGCGCCACCTCGCCGTCGGCCGCGAAGCGGGCCGGCGCGAGCGGGTCGAGATCGCTCACCAGCACGCGACCGCCGCCCTCGGCGACGAATGCGTCGACGAACGCCCGGACGATGTCGACCCGCATGCCGGCACAGGTCAACAGGATCGACGGCTCAGCCATGCGCGCCCTCTCGAGATGTCGGTGCGGGGAGGTCGAAGCCGCCCTCCTCGCCGGTGTACGTGCCGGACCGGCCGAGCACGACCGCGATCGTGCGGAGCATGATCTCGACGTCCCGGCGAAGACTCTGGCGGGCGACGTACTCGAGGTCGATCTCGATCCGTTGCGACCAGGGGATCGCGTTGCGTCCCCGCACCTGGGCGAGCCCCGTCAGACCGGGGCGCGCGAGCAGCCGTCCGCGCTGGCGCGGCGTGTAGCGCTCGAGCTGGGACGGGACGGTCGGTCGAGGCCCCACGAGGCTCATGTCGCCCCTGATCACGTTCCAGAGCTGAGGCAACTCGTCCAGGGATGTCCGGCGCAGGATCGCCCCCGAGCGCGTGATCCGCGGGTCGCGGGCGCTCGTTCGCAGCCCGCCCTCCATCCGCTCGGCGTCGGGGACCATGGTCCGGAACTTGCAGAGCGTGAACGGGCGGCCGGCGAAGCCGGCGCGCGTCTGGCGGAAGACCACCGGCCCCGGGGAGTCACGGCGGATCCAGAGCGCGATCGCCCCCATCAGTGGCGTCGCCAGCAGGGCGGCGGGAACGGCCACGGCGAGATCCACGACCCGCTTGGCGGGACCCCCGATCGGGCGATGCGGCGGGACCGGTGGGCGGTGCTCAGCCAACCGACTCCACCACCCCGACGAACCGTGCGGCCAGGTTCGCGCGGTCGTAGCGTCCGCGCGCGAGCGTCGCTCCGCGATCTCCCATCGCGGCGGCGGTCGCGGGATCGTCCGCGAGCCGCCCGATGGCGTCCGCCAGGGCTTCGGGCCGCTCCGGCGGCACCGCCAGCCCGACGCCCTCCGACTCGACGAGGCGCGTCAGCTCACCGGCCGGCGCGGCGGCGATGATCGGTCGCCCCGCGGCGAGGTAGTCGAAGGTCTTGTTGGGCAGCGCGCCCGCGAACAGTGCCTTGTCCTGGTACGGGAGGATGCAGGCGTCCGCGCGTGCGAGCCACGAGGGCACCTCGCGCTTGGGCACGGGGTCGATGAACCGGACGTTGTCGAGCCCCAGCCCCGAGGCCTGGGCCACCAGCGCGTCCTTGCGGTCGCCGCCGCCGACCAGCACGACGAGCACACGGGGGTCACGCGCGAGCGCCGCCGCCGCGCCGAGCACCGTCTCGAGGGAGCTGTAGGTGCCGTGGGCTCCCACGTACATCGCGACGAAGCGATCGTCCGGGAGGTCGACACCGTGCGTGGGGGCGTCCGCGAACTCTCGATCGACGCCGTTGGTGATCAGCGTGATCTTCGCGTCGGGCACGCCGCGCGCGCTCACGCCGTCGCGGATGCCCTCGGTGAGCGCGACGATGCGGTCGGCGCGGCGGTACAGGCCGTCGGCGAGGCGCTGGGCGGCGCCGATGACGCGTTGGTCGCCCACGAGGCCCATCGCCTCCGCCGACTCGGGCCAGAGGTCCCGCACCTCGAGGACCAGCCGCGCACCCCGTGCGCGTGCGACCGCGGCGGCGGCCGCCGCCGAGGGGAGTGACGGGGACGAGGCGATGACCACGTCGGGGCGCGGGGCGCGCATCGCCGCGATGCCGGCCCACGCCGCGAACGAGCCGTAGTTCGCCACCCGTGAGCGCAGGTCCGAGCCGTAGCCCGGGGTCGCGTAGGTGCGCATCACCGTGAGGCCGTCCTCGGCGTCGACCACGATCCGTCGGCCCCGGTAGCGCTCGGGGATCTCGCGCTCCTTGTGCTGGACGTACGAGGTGACCACCGTGACGTCGTGACCCGCGGCCGCGAGCGCGCGCGCGTGCTGCCAGTGGCGGACGCCTCCCGGCTGGTCGGCGCTCACGAAGTACTGGGACACGTAGAGGACCCTCATCGGGCCGCCGCCGTCTCGAGCACCTCGGCATAGAAGCCCACGAGCCGTGCGGCCTCGTGCTCGAACGCCAGCCCGTCCTCGAACGCCCGGCGCCCCGCGGCCCCGCGGCCGGCCAGCTCGTCGCGATCCGTCAGGAGTCGGGTGATCGCCTCGGCATGGGCATCGGGGTCGTCGGGCGGGACGAGCAATCCGCAGCCCGTCGCGCGGACCAGGGCGCCCATGCGCCCCAGGTCGCTTGCGACGACCGGCCGACCGGCGGCCATCGCCTCGACGAGCTTGGTCGGCACCGCGCGATCGTAGTTGCCGTGGCGCTGCAGCGGAATCCATGCGAGCGCCGCCTCGGCGAGCAGCGCCGGGACGCGGCCGTGGTCGACCGGCCCGAGCGCGCTGACCCTCGGCGGGAGGACCCCGGGGTCACCGGGCCCCGCGAGCACGAGTCGGGCGGCGGGCGGGTCGACGAGCGGGAAGGCGGCGCGCATGAGCCCGAGCCCTCGCAGCGGCCCGAGCCCGCCGACGTAGAGGACGCCGGTGCCGCTCGGTGGGTCCGGCGGGGGGAACGCCGCGCCCCAGGGTCCGTTGGCCACCGAGACGGAGCGGGCGCCCGCCATGGCGAACCGGGCGGCGAGGTCGGGGTTCACCGTCACCAGGCCGTCGAGCGCGCACGCGCCTCGGGCTTCGGCCCACGCGGCGGCCATCGCGAGCGGAACGCGGATCGGGCCGGGCAGCCAGCGCTTGGTCCGGACGGTCTCGCCCAGGTACTCGTGTGCGTCGTACACGACGGGTCGCCCGGTCCGCAGGCGCAGCCAGAGCGCCGCGGGGAGCAGTTCCGGGTCGTGCACGTGGTAGACGTCGGCGCCGCGCCGCCGCGCGGCGCGCGCCAGCCGCCAGCCGGCCGACAGGCGTCCGCGCCGGGCGGCGGGTCGCGCCAGCCCGAGCACGCCGGCGTCCGCACCCGCCGACGCCAGCGCCCGCGCCTCCTTGTGGAAGATGCGGACGTCGGTGGGTCGGTGGACGCTCGTCATGTGCACCGCCCGGACGCCGTCCAGGCGCGGCGCGTGCGTCCCGTCGGGCGGGCGCACCGGACCGAGCGTCGCCCCCGCCTCGGACAGGTCGTCGAGCAGGTGTTCCCAGAGCGGCCCGTATCCGGGCGCCCGCTCGTCGTCGAGATACGTGTTGTGCCAGAGGAGCCCGGCGCCGCCCCCGGCCGCGCGGACCGGCGCGAGCGCGGCGAGCGCGGCGTCCCGGGCCGCGGCGGCGTCGAGCCCCAGGTGTGAGGCGAGCGTCGTGTCCATCACCGCAAGGGGCACGAGCCGCAGGCGTGCGGGCCGCTCCTCGTCGAGCACATACGGGCGGAACGGCCGCGCGAGCCCGGCGGCGTAGCCGGGTGCCTCGCTGAAGCCGAGGCTCGCGTCGTACTCGGCCCCCGCCTGCTCGAGCCACGGCACGGTCCGGTGATACCGGAATCGCAGGTAGTGGTAACGGACCCCGCGCACGTCCCCGGTCTCGCCGCGCAGGCGGGCCATCTCGTCGATCAACTCGATCGGGTCCTCCGCCGAGGCGAACGCCGCGTGCAGGCCCACCTCGCCGCCGGCCGCCCGCACGGCCGCCGCCATTCGCCGCCGCAGCCGCTCGTAGCGGCGCCGGGGGGTGCCGTCGAGCGGATGCGCGTTGCGGCCGATCAGGAACACGGTCGGCGCCAGGCCCCGGCGCCCGCTTCGCCACAGCAGGTCGACCAGGTTGTCCCAGGGGTCGTCGACCAGCACCCGCGCGGCCCGCATCGGCCCACCGCGCCGGAGCACGCCCCCGATGCCCTTCGGGGTCCGGCGGCTGATGCGATCGATGTCGTGGGTCAGGTAGACGTTCCAGCCGCGCGGGGGCGGCCGGCGCAGCGCCCGCCGGAGGGCGGCGATGTACCCCTCGACCGGCGGGTCGAGCAGGTCCAGGCCGTCGATGCGGGCAAAGGCGCTTTCGGCGAGCGGCAGTCGCCCGAAGCGGTCTCGACCCGTGACCCGCCGCTCGTCGAGTCGCGCCATCAGATAGAAGGCGCCGGCGACGAGGTCTCCGGGGAGCCCGCGACCCTCGGCGACGGGAGGAAAGAGCAGGGTCAACCCGTCGCGCCGATGGACCGCCGGCCCCGGGAACGCCGGGCCCTCGAGCAGGAAGTCCTGTGCGTCGAGCTGTGCCGGGATCCAGACCCCGCGCGCCGGGGCGTCCTCGGAGTAGACCAGGTCGGCATCGCCGTCGACATGCCTGGGCCGCATGCCCATGGCGCCCGCCAGCTCCTCGAGGATCCACGCGGCCCGGGGCCGGAAGGCCTCGCGGCCACCGCGGATCGCGATGCGGAGGTCATCCATGGCGACGCCTCCGGGCCAGTCTCGCGATCTGTCCGAGCGAGGGGCGCGGATCGCGCGGATCGAGGACGCCGTCCACCACCGGGGGCCGCAGCGACGCCGCGAACGCGCCGGCGTCCCACTCCCCCCGCGCGACCTCGCGGACGCCGGCGGGCACGTGCTTGAGGGCGAGCATCCAGCGCCGGTCCCCGCGATGGCCGGCGGGCCATGTCCGGGGCGCGCCGATCGCGTCCAGGTAGCAGGCGAGCGGGATGTTGACCCCGCACCGGGTCGCGAGGTCGATCCACAGCCACGACCTCGGATTCACCTCGATCAGGTGGTCCCGTCCGTCGCGCGGGTCCCGCTTGACCTCCACCTGTGAGATCCCGTGGAACCCCAGCTCGTCGAGGAGGGCGTGACAGCGCGCCGCGAGGTCCGCATCCCAGCGGGCCTCCGCCGCGCGGGCGGTCCCGAAGCGGGGCGGCCACTGGCGCAGTTTTCGGCCGGTGAACGAGGCGAGGGGCCGCCCGTCGGCGTCGCGGTGGCTTCCGAGCGTCCAGAGCGCGTCGTCCCCGCCCGGGATGACCTCGGAGATCTGGGGGGCGTGCCGGGCGGCGCGACGGTACTGGGCCCGCAGCTCGACACCGTCGGCGGCCTCGAGCACCTGGCGGCGGAAGGATCGCCGAAACCCCGCGGCGTCGGCGCGCGGCTTGAGGATCATGGGAAATCGCAGGGTGGCGATCGCCCGCTCGAGATCCGCCTCGCCGGTGGTCTCGATCGTGGCCGGCACGGGGAAGCCGATCCGGCGGGCGGCGGCGTGCTGGGTGGCCTTGTCGAGCACCGGCCCGAGCGTCGCCCATGGGCTCCACGGGCGCGTGAGGCCGGGCCCGAGGTCGTCCTCGCGCGGGCCGATCGCCGCGAGGGCGTCGTCGTGGGTCGCGAACAGGACCCCCGGCTCCGGCAGGGCGTGCGCCAGCCGCTGGAGATCCTCGACGAAGCGGTCCGGTTCGGCGACGGGGTCCGCGGTCCGCGCCGGGCGCGCGTGGCGGGAGCGCAGCCCGAGCGCGGCGGGGTCGTGATCGCAGGCGATCACCGGGACGCCCGCGCGGCCGAGGCCCCTGACGATGCCGAGCGCGTTCGGCCCCGACGCCTGCAGGACGATCGCCGGCCTCACCCGCGGATCTCTTCGTAGAGCGCCTCGGTGCGCGCGGCGTTGGCGTCCCAGGTGTAGGTGTCCATGGCGATCTCGTGGGCCCGGCGGCCCATCGCCCGCGCGAGCGCCGGATCGCCGACCAGGCGCCCGAGCGCGTCGGCGAGCGCCGCGGGATCTCGCGGCGGGACGAGGAACCCGGTCTCGCCGTCGCGGACGATCTCGGGGGTGCCGTCGACCGCCGTGGCGACCACCGGAAGGCCGCATGCCATGGCCTCGCACACGACGGTTGGCAGGCCTTCGCTCAGCGACGGCAGGACGAACAGATCCCCCGCGGACATGACGAGTGGCACCGTGTCGTGCGGGACCTTGCCGACGAAGCGGACGCGATCGGCGATGCCGAGCTCGGCCGCCCGCCGCTCGAGGGCCGTCCGCTCCTCGCCCATACCGGCGAGAAGCAGCGTGGCACCGGCCCCGGCCCGGGCCAGCCGGCCCATCGCCTCGATCAGGTCTCCGACCCCCTTCCGAGGGACCAGCTTGCCGACGTAGCTGACCACGGGACCGTCGGTCGGCACACCGAGCTCCGCCCGGATGGCCGCGACCTCCCTCGGGTCGCGGGGGCGGAAGACACGGTGGTCGGCGCCGTTCGGGACGACCGCGATCGGCCGGCGCGGCGTCGCGATCGCCTCGGTCGCGCGACGGATGGCGTCCGAGACCGAGGCGATCTGATCGACCCCGGTGACGGCCTCGGCCACGCGCCGCCGCGAGCCGTCTCCGCGCGACGGCACGTCGAGCACGTCGGCCCGGTGCACGGTCGCCAGCACCGGGACGCCCAGTCCGGCTCCCACCCTGGCGGCCGCCCAGCCGTCCGGCACCAGCATCTGCGCGTGGATGACGTCGAACGGCCAGCGCCCGTGCACGCGGCGAAGCGGCCCGCGCACCGCGGCGAGCATCGCGTCGGCGTTGCGATGCGCAAGGAGCGCTCGGGGCAGGGTCAGCTTGCGGGGGTGGAGGACGGGGACGTCCTGGACGAAGTCGAGCCGGGGCACGCGGCGATGGGCCCGGTAGCGCGGGACCAGTGGCGGGGCGATCCCGACCGGCGAGACGACGCGCACGTCGTGCCCGCGCCGGGCGAGCGCGAGCACCTGCTCGTGCACGAAGATGCCGGCGGTCGGGTTGACCGGGCTCGGGTACATGTGGCTCAGCATCAGGACCCTCACGTGCCCTCCTCCGACGCGGACCGCTCGCGGACCGCGAGCGCCATGGCGCCCATCGCCAGTCCGAAGGTGATCCACATGGGCGCGAAGTGGATCGCGGTCGACGGCCCGAGGCTCCCGGCGACCCACCCGGTGAGCGCGAGCGTTCCCGCGATGCCGGTGTATCGGACGAACGGGGTCGTCCCGCCCCGGGCCACCCGGATCTGCCCGCGCCAGAGCACGAGGTAGAAGGCCAGGTAGACGCCGAGCGCCACGATACCGCCGTTGACGAGCACCTCGAGCCACCAGTTGTGCAGGTTGCCGACGCCGGGGAAGTCGGCGAGCCCGCGCACGCGCACCTCCGCGTTTCCCGCGCCGACCCCCAGCCCGCCCGATTCGGCCACCAGATCGAGTCCGTCGGAGAGCAGGTTGGTGCGGACCGCACCCGAGCCCTGATCCTGCTGCACCTGCTCGATGAGCACGCCGAAGTCGAGCTTGGTCACCGTGCGCTCGGGCAACACGCCGAAGCCAAGGACGGAGGGCACCACCAGCGCGACGACCAGCGCGGCGACGAGGCTCGCGGCGACGAGGCGTCCGCGCCCGTCGCGGTCGGCGCCCACGATCAAAAGCAGCGCCACGAGCATGACCCCGAGCGCCAGGAGCGACGCCTTGCTGCCGCTCGCGAGCATGAAGGCGATCGACACCACCGCGCCCGCCGCCCCCAGCAGCCGCAGGCGCAGATCCGCGAAGGCGACGGGCATCGCGAGGAACCAGGGCAGGCAGAGCACGAGGTACACGGCGAAGTTGTTCTCGTTGCCAAACAGGGACGCGGCACCGAATCCCCCGGCGACGTCGCGGGCGGTCGGAAGTGACACGCCCGTCACGATCTCGATCAGGCCGATCGCGCACGCGAGCGCCCACATGCCGCCGAGCGCCCACAGGAGCGCCGTCGCCCGGCGCCGATCCGCCATGAGCATCGCGACGCCGACGGCCAGGGTGGACATCATCGCCAGGAAGGTCGTCCAGCGGATCGCGGCGATTGGGTCCTCGGCCCACGCGATCGAAAGCAGCGACCACACCACGAGCACGGCCAGGAGCGCCGTGGGCCGCGAGACGCGGGCCGGCAGCGTGAGCCTGCCGTCCATCAGCAGGTAGCCCAGGAGGCCGAGCCCGATCAGGATCGCGAGCACCCGGAACCCGAACAGCCAGGGCGCTCCCGGCGCGGCGAGGTTCGGTCCCGCGATCGCTGCGAGCGAGGCGATCGCGATCCCGGTGACGCCGAGCCGGCGCACGGTCACGGGCGCGAGGAGCGTCGCAACCAGGACCAGGCCGGCGAGGGCGACGCCGACGATCGGCTGGACGACGGCGAGCACCGCCGCGATCGTCGCCGCGACGGCGACGAGCAGCACGAGGCCGGGTGGCGGACCGGTGGCGCTCGGCGGGGTGAGTGGCGGTTCCCGCTCGGTGGCGTGCCCCGGGCCCGCGTGCGGGGACGTCGTGGTCGACATCGGGCGCGGAGGGTACCAGCGCGATGGCCTCGGCCTCGCCGCCCGGGGCACCTCAGGGCCCCGGGGATCCCCCGGTCTGCCGCGATCGGTTGAACGCCCCGACGGTCCTGGCGACGAAGGTCGCGAGAAACAGCTGCCCGACGACCGCCTCGAGGGCCGACACCGAGCGTCCGGCCGAGGACGCGGCCGTGAAGTCGCCGTAGCCGAGCGTCGTCAGGGTGGTCAGGCTGTAGTAGAGGAAGTCGCCGGGTGAGGCGGCACCCGCCACCTCGGTGAAGAACGGAGTACCCGCGATGCCCTGGATCGCGCCGAAGGTCGACGCGAACGCGTTTGCGAGCAGCAGGTAGACGCTGAGCGCACCGAACAGCGTCCCGATCGTGACCCGCTCGTCACGCAGCACGCGAATCGTGCAGCCGATGACGGCGAGCGCGTAGACGGCCGCGGCCGCGACGTCGGTCGTCGCCGGGATGCGCTCGTCGAGCCCGATGGCGACGACGGAGACCCCGCCGACGACGACGACGACCGCCACGAGGTTCATCCCCCGCGAGAGCCGCGCGGGGACTCGTGCGCCGATACCGACGAGCACCAGCGCGAGCCCGGCGACCACGATCTGGGAGGCGCGGGTGACCGCCGAGGCGTCGTCGAGCGAGATCGTGATGACGATGTTCGCCAGGAGCAGGGCCACCAGCGCACCAAAACCCAGCGCCGTGGTCGTGGCCCGTCTGGACTCGAGGGTGTCGGTCACAGCCGTCTGTTTCTCGACGGGTGCCGCGCTCCCTTTGTTCAGGCGCCCCCCAGGGGGGTCGTCCCGCGGTCGGATCGGCATGCGGCCGCGAGCACGCCCTCGACACGGGCCGCCTGGTGCGAGAGGGCATACGGCCCGGCGGCGGCCCGGCACTCGGCGATCGCGGGCGGTCGGGCCAGGACGTCCTCGAGGGCCGCGGCGATGCTCGCGGGATCGAGCGGATCGACGATCCGGCCCGGCCCGCGGTCGGGGACGACCTCGCGGGCCCCCCCGACGGCCGTCGCGACGACCGGTCGGCCCACCGCGAGCGCCTCGAGCGCAACCTGCCCGAGCGGCTCGACGCGGCTCACCATGGCGAGCACGTCGGCGGCGGCCATCCAGTCGGCGACCTCGTCGTGTGGCACCGCGCCCTGCGCCACCGTGTCGGTGAGACCGAGGCGCCCGGCGCCCTGCTCGATCGCCGCGGCAAGCGGACCGGAGCCCACCAGCGCCAGCCGGACCCCGGGCCGCCTCGCCCGCAGGAGGGCGACGGCCTGAAGGAGCGTCAGAGGGTTCTTTCGATGCGTCAGACCACCCACGGCGAGGACGAGTTCGCCATCGGGCGCCAGTCCCAGCCGCACCCGCGCAGCGGTGCGCTCGCGCGGTGCGAACCGGTCGAGGTCGACCCCCATGTTGATGACGTGCAACCGCTCGGGCGCGACGCCGGCGCCCGCCAGCTGGTCGGCGAGGTATCCGCTGACCGCGATGATCCCGCTCGCCCCGCGGAGGCCCGGATCGGTTGCGGCGCGGACGACTCGCCGGGAGAGGTTGGCGACGTCGCCGCCGTGCGCCGTGAGCACCCAGGGGACTCCCGCCAGTCCGCCGACGGCCGCCGCGATCGCGCCGGTCGGGAAGAGGTAGTGGGCGTAGATCACGTCCGCCGCCCGCGCGCGGCGGGTCGCGGCGGCCGCGAGCCGCCCGTACTTGGCGGGCGTGCGCAGCGGCCCGCCCGCCCGCGCCTCGATCGCCGCGACCTCGACGTTGACCCCCCGGTCCTCGAGCGCTCCGCACATCGCGGCGACGAACGCGCCGTAGTCGGGCCGGGCTGCGCTCGGCCACATGTTCGTGATGCAAAGGACGCGCATCGTCAGCGCCCCACGACCGCCGCCGCCGCCGTTGGTCCGGCCCGTGTCGCCGTGGCGACCGCCGGCGCCGTGGCCGCGACGGCGGCGCCCGCGCCCGCGAGCACCCAGGTGAACGGGTCCTCGAAGAGCGCCGCGTAGAGCAGGCTGTGGACCAGGACCCCGGCGAGGATCGCCTGGACGGACCAGATGGCCCAGCCTCCAGGATCGGAGACCCGGGACGCGCCGCGGGTCATGACGACGCCGGTCCAGACGACCAGCACCATGAACAGGGCGAACCCGACCAGGCCCTCCTCGCTCAGCACGGTGACGGGTGTGTTGTGGGAGACCACGACCCGGATCCTCCGCTGCTCGCTCGGTGTCAGGGTCTCCTCGAAACGGGTCTCGAAGCCCCCGAGCCCCGCACCGAGGATCGGGTCCTCACGCCAGATCTCGAGGCCTCCGGTGACCAGCCCGAAGCGACCCTCGCTCACCTCCTCGAGTCGTTCCGCGGATGTCGTGGCCTCGCGGACCGCCGCGCTGGTCGAGAACGCCAGCACGGCGATGATCGCGAGCAGCGCGGCGCCGAATGCGAGCGTGCGACGGCCGCCGAGGCCCCGCCAGCTGAGCAGCCCGAGCCCGACGAGGAGCATCAGCGCGCTCGAGCGCGAGAAGGTCGGAACGAGTCCCGCCGCGAGCACGGCCGTCACCGCCCAGAGCGCGCCGACCAGCCGCGGGTCCCTGGCCTTCCATGCGACCGCCACGGCCACGAGGATGGCAAGGACCAGGAACCGCCCCAGGATGTTCGGGTCGAAGAAGATCGCGTTCACACGGAAGAACGCGCTGTAGACGTTGGCCTGCTGGAGCGTGCTGTTCCAGAAGATGTCGCCGGTGGCGTACTGGAACAGTGCCAGCGCCGCGACGGGGACGGCGACGACGATCGTCGTGGTCGCGAGCGCCGCGATCGCGCGCGCGTGCGGCCACCACGCGACCACCGCCAGGTAGAGCAGCACGAAGGGCACGTAGAAGAACACCGCCCGAATGGCACCCTGCTCGGGGTCCGCGCTCCACACGCCCGAGGCGAGGACGAACGCCGCGAAGGCCGCGACGGGCAGGTCCAGCGGGGTGGCCGGATCCGAGTCCGCCGTCACGGTTCGCCGAGCGCGGGCGATCACCCATGCCAGGACGCCGAGGGCGATCACGGCGTAGAGCGGGACCAAGAGGCGCGCCTGCTCGTCGCCGACCGAGATCGGGACGCGGATCGGAAGCGCGACCGCGAGCAGCACGAACCACACCGTCGGGCGGCGTGCGAGGGCGGCCGCGAGGACCAGGCCGACACCGGCCGCCACGACGAGCCCTCCCCCCGCGGCCCCCGCACCCACGGGCGTCGTGAGCCGATCGCTCGCCGAGTCGGGGATGAGCGTGACGAGCAGGAGCGCCCACCCGAGCACGGTCAGGCCGAGCCCGCCGGCCCGTCGTATGGTCGGGTCCACCCCGGGGATCGGGACGAGCAGTGCCACAACGCCGAGCGCCGCGAGCACCGAGCCGAGGTCGTGGAGCGCCGTCATGCGGGATCGACGAGTGCGGTGCCGTCGGCCGTGCGCGCCAGGAGCCAGAGCCGCTCGGGTGATGCGCCCCGGGGGACCGGAACCGTGACGCGACCCGCGCGCCCGCGCACGGGCGCGCCCACGACCCGTCCGGCGATCGGCGCGGGGTCCGTGCCGGGGATCCCGAGGCGCAGCCGCTGGGTCAGCTCGACGGGCGTCGATGGGTCGACGGGTGTCCCCGCCGGTGTCCGGAGTCGGACGCCGAGCCGCCGGCCGGCGGCGCCACGCGCGGCCACCGTCCCCGCCAGATGGCCGGCCCAGCAGGTCTCGGTCCGCTCCCGGCGGTTGCCGGCGCCGTCGGTCAGCAGGGCGCGCACCCGGTAGAGACCCGGTGTGACCGAGGTACCGCGGTCGGTGCCGTTCCAGGACCACGTCACCGGGTCGTCCGCGCGCGCGGGTCGCGGCCCGACGCGCCGTATCGGCGCGTCGCCGTCGCCGAGGGGCAGCACCTCGATCACGAGCGCGCCCGCGTCGCCCGGCACCACGGTCACGCGGCACTCCTCGTCACCGTCGCGTTCCGACGGCGGCGCGAGGCCGAGGCTTCGCACGGTGAGGTCGGTGATCGTCGGCGTGATCGTGTCGACGACGATCCGCCGCGTGGTGTTGAACTGCTTGTCGCCCGCCCGTGCGCGGAGCTTGAGGGCATAGGCCCCGTCGGGGACGACCCGCCCCTCGGCGTCACGACCGTCCCACCCCACGCGGATCCAGCCGCGCGCCGCGCGCCGCTCGTCGATGAGCGTGCGTACCGTCGTGTCGTCGCGGCGCACCTCGACCAGCAGCTCGCTCGGCTCGCGGACGCGGACGGACACACGCGCGACGTCGCGCCGGCCGTCGCCGTCCGGGCTGAACACCTGGGTCGCCTGGAACCGCGTGATGATCGGTGGTGGTGTCGGGAACGCGAAGGGCAGCACGAACACCGCGAGCGCGACGAGCGACAGCACCAGCGTGCCCGCGGCCGCGACCGCCGTCCGGGTGCGCTGGGTCACGTCGCGGTGGTGAGGTCCCGCCTAGGCGGGACGGAAGCCGAGGCAGACGTAGAAGCCGTACCGGCCGACCGGGGTGCGCGACAGCGCGAGCTCGGCCCGGCGCACGTGCTCCAGACGGTAGGCGCGACCCATCTGCGAGCCGATGCGCCCGCCCGGTCGGAAGAAGATCCCCCGGCGCGAGACCGGCACGAGCCCGGCGGCGGCCCCGTGGCTCTCGAGGTCGGCCCAGCTCTGCCAGCGGTCGATCGGCGCGAGGTGGAGTGAGATCCCGGGCACGCCGTGCTCGGCGAGCCAGCGCCGCGCCCCAGGGAGGCTTCGCCGGTTCGGGGTCGACACGACGACCAGGCCGCCGGGCGCGAGGCGCTCACGGAGGGCTCGGAGGCTCCGGCGTGGATCCTCGAGGTGCTCGACCACGTCCGTCACCGTGATCAGGTCGAACTCCCCGTCGGGCGGCTCGTAGGCGCTCCCGGTGGTCGCGCTGAGCCGATCCGCCACCCCGAGGCGCTCCAGGCGCTCCTGGGCGAGCGCGACCGAGTCCGGGGAGAGGTCGATGCCCAGCCCCGAGAACCCGCGACCGCCCAACCGCTCGAGCAGGAACCCGGTGCCGCAGCCGACGTCCAGCACCCGGCCCTGCGGCGTGGCCCAGGCGTCGATGGTCTCGAGCACCAGCGCCATCCGGCTCTGGAGGTGCCAGTTTCGACCCTCGACCGCGACGAGCCGTGGCGCCAGGCGGTCGTAGTAGGCCCTGACGTCCGAGAGGTCGCGGCTCACGGGAGCCACCCCTGGGGCGCCGGGTGGCGCGCCGCCTGGGCCGTGAACCGGTCCCACGACGGCTTGCGGGCGCCGTCGCCGCGCAGCAGCCCACCCGTCCACGACGGGTTGTCCTGCATGTTGAACCATGTCACCAGCTCGACGCGCGGTTGGGCGTCGGCGGCCTCGAACGTCTCGTCCACCCAGTCCGCCTGTTGCTTCTCGCTCACGAAGTAGCGGTGGAAGCGGTTGTAGGAGGTGTGGTACCCCGTCTCGGTCACGTAGAGCGGGACGCGCCGGATCCTATCGACGGCGCGCTGGATGCGCGCGAGCGCGTTCCACGACGGCAGGAAGACCGCCTGGCGCGGCGAGCCGATCGGGTAGAGGTGCTGGCTCCACGCGTCGAACGGCGGGCGCTCCCGCGCGAGGCCGTTGACGAACTCGAGGACCCCGGTCGCCGCGCCGCGCTCAGGACAGAAGCGCGGCGTACCGCCCGCGGGCCCCGCGACGCCCGCGACCACGACCACGTCGGGATTCGCGCGCTTCATCTGGCGGTATGCGGACGAGAGCATCGCCGCGTACAGGCGGGGGGCGACGTACGGCGCCCGCCCTCCCTTTCGCGGCGTGCACTGCGGCGCGAGGAACCTGGTGATGTTCGGCTCGTTCCAGACCTCGATGCGCGTGACCTCGGGAAGCGTGCCCCCCTCGGGGTCCGGCCAGGTCCCCGAGTACCGGCGCGCCAGGGCGCCGGCGAACCGTCCGGCGTCTGCGGCACGCGGGGCGGCCGAGCGCCCCTTGCCGCGCGCCGCCCACCGAGGCGTGTCGTAGAAGTCGAGGAGCGGCGCGATCCCACGGCGGGCGAGTCCTCGGACGATCTGGTCGTACCGCGACCAGTCGTACGCCGGGTCGCCGGGGTCGGCCGCGCGCGCGGGTCGCCGCGGCGCGACCTGGCTCCAGAGCACGTCCACACGGGCGACGTCCGCGCCGGTGGTGGCGATCAGGTCGAGGCGCTGCTCCAGCCCCGCTCCGCTGAAGTTCGGGAGACGGTCGTCCTGCACGGCGGCGACGGTGGCCGCCTGGGCGGCGCCGGCGCCGACGAGGAGCGCGATCACGACCATCAGTCCGCGGAGCGCCCTCACGACCGGCTCCAGATCCGCGCGACGGTCGCGCGCGAGCGCTTGACGGTGCGCCGCTCGAAGACGGCCACCCGGTTCCCGTGCACCGCCAGCCCCGAGATACGCCCGCGGGCGACCCGCACCTCGCGAAGCGGCGCGCCGGCGCCCGAGCAGCACGCGCTTGCCGGCGGCGACCGCGACCCACCGGGCGCCCATCGCGACGCGCGGGCGCGCCGTGCCGGCCCACAGACGCCCGGCCCGCCCGGCACGATCGACCCGGACGACCCGGTGGCGGCCCCCGACGCGTGTCAGCACGAGGACCTCGCCGTCGGCCACGTGCACCTCGCGCACCCTGCCGCCGATCGCGACGGTCCGGGGCGTCGCCCCGCGCCCGATCCGCGCGATCCGGACCTCCCCCGGGGCGCCGCCGCCGTCGACCCAGGCCGCGAGGGTGCCCTCCAGGTCGACCAGGCCCGGGAGCGGGTCACCGGGGACGTCGAGGATCGCCTGCGGAGCGGACTCGTCGAGCGGGTCGACGACATGCAGTCGGGTCGCGCCGTCGGCGTGGCGAGCGAGCCATCGTGCGCGCCGCGGCCCGTCCGTGCCGACCGCGAGCGCGACGGGCGCCTCGGCGCGGCCGTCCGACTCCAGCGTGACCTCGAGATCCTCGTCCGGCGTGCAGCACCAGACCACCGGGGCCGCGAACGTGCGCGCGGCGGCCGTCACGGCGAAACGTCCGTCGGGAGTGAGATCCACGTCACCGGGGGGCAGGCGGCCGATGCTCGTCCGCATCGTGACCTGCGGCTCGGCACCGCCGACGAAGCGCCGCCCGGCGCCGTCGAGACGCGTCACGCCGGTGTCGAGGCGGTAGTAGCGGAAGGGTGCGAGGCCCTCGGGGCGCGGTGGCGGGGCGTCGGCCGGGTCGATGACCACCGTGAGGGCGTCGGTGAACGCCAGGTGGCGCGGACCCATGTCCGCCGCGATCTGCCCCCAGCCGTCGAGCGTGATGGTCTGGGACGCCCCGGCGGCGCCGGCGGGCGCGAGCGCGCACGCGGTGGCCGCGAGCGCGCAGGCCGCGGTGAGCGGGCCGATGCGTCTGGGTCGTGGGGGCGCCATCGCGCGGGCAGGTTATCCCGTGCGCTTCTCCACGAGGCGCAGGGATGTCACGTGGACCCCGGGATCGAGGCCCTTCACCATGTCCCAGACGTTGAGCGCGGCGACCGAGGCGGCGGTCAGCGCCTCCATCTCGACGCCGGTACGGGCGGTCGCCCAGCACTCGGCGCGGACGGTCACGGTCCCCGTGGCGACGTCGACGGCGACGTCCACCCGGGCCCGCTCGAGCGCGATCGGGTGGCAGAGCGCGATCAGGTCCGGCGTGCGCTTCGCGGCCTGCAGGCCGGTCACGCGGGCGACCGCGGCGACGTCACCCTTCGGGACGTGTCCGTCGGCGACCGCGCCGGCCGCGGCCGGGTCCATCACGACCACCGCCTCGGCCAGGGCTCGGCGCGCGACGACCGGCTTGGCGGCCACGTCCACCATCCTGGCATTGCCGGACTCGTCCAGATGCGTCGGACCGGCGGGCGCGCTCACCCGGTGCGCGACCCGTCCCGTGCCGCACGCGCGCGCTTTCGGCGCGCGGCGGCGCGCTTGGCGGCGATGTCCGCGCGCTGGGCGTCCAGCCATTTGAAGACGTCGTTCTCGCGCACGATCCGCTGGATCTCCTCGTTGCGCGCGAGGCGCTCCGCGAGCGGCATCGTCAGCGCGGTGTGCAGCGCCTGCGCCTGCGCCTCGACGTCGAAGGGGTTGACCGAGAGCGCGAACGAGCCGAGCTCGTCGTGGGCGCCGGTGTTCTCGGACAGGATCAGGACCCCGCCCCGCTCGTTGACCAGCGGCGCCTCCTTGGCGACCAGGTTCATCCCGTCGAAGATCGAGTTCACCATCAGCACGTCGTAGTGCTTGTAGGCGGCGACGGCGCGGGGGAGGTTGCTCTCGATGTTCAGGGAGATGGGCATCCAGTCGGTGTTGCCGTGCTTGGTGTTGATGTGGCTCGCGAGCTCGCGGAT
>CALNYH010000006.1:0-38236 GCA_942490795.1 uncultured Thermoleophilia bacterium
CGAGTACGGCTTCGACGATCGGCGCACGCGCGCCAACACCGAACTGGCCCTGGCCCCACCGTTTCGGAGGGCATGGACCCACGACGCCGGCTCGCTGCTCGAGTTCCCACCGGTCGTCGGCGACGGGCGGGTCATCGTGGGGACGAACGCGGGCCTGGCCCTCGCGCTCGACCAGGAGACCGGTGAGGTGCGCTGGCGCACCCGGCTTCGAGGCCGGGTCGCGAGCTCGGCGGCGCTCGTCGGTGACGATGTGGTCTTCACGACCACCAGGGGCGACCTGGACGTGCTCGACGCCGCCACCGGCGAGCGGCAATGGCGCCTCAAGATCGGGTCGTCGAGCGAGTCGTCCCCGCTCGTCGCGGACGGGGACGTCTACGTGGGCACGCTCGACGGCGCGGTGATGCGAATCGACATGGCGACCCGGCGGCGGGTCTGGACCGCGCGGGCCGGAGGCGACGTCAAGGCGAGTCTCGCGGCGAGCGGGAACGCCGTCGTCGTCGGGGACTACGCCGGCCAGGTGTCGGCCTTCCGGCGACGCGACGGGCGGTTGGCCTGGCGCACCGAGAGCCCGGCACCACCCCTGCGCGGCCCGGGGCGCTTCTATGCGGGCCCCGCGGTCGCCTACGGGCGGGTCTTCGTCGGCAACGTCAACGGACGGGTGCTCGCGCTCTCCGCCGCCGACGGGGGCGTCGCGTGGCTCCGGGCCACCGACGACTTCGTCTACTCCTCGGCCGCGGTCGCCGACGAGACGGTCTACGTCGGGAGCTATGACAAGCGTCTGTACGCCCTCGACGCCGTGTCGGGGCGACCTCGCTGGAGCGTCGACGTCGGCGAGCGGATCTCCGGTTCGCCGACGGTGATCGGCGAGCTCGTGTACGTGTCGACGATCGCTCGTGATCCACGCCAGGGGATCACGGTCGCCCTCGACCGGCGCACCGGCGAGGAGCGCTGGCGGTTCCCCGACGGGAGGTACACGCCGGCTGTCGGCGTGGACGGGCTCCTCGTCCTGACCGGGGTCCGCACGCTCTACGGGCTGGTGCCCGCGCAGACCGGCGGATGACCGCCCGGCGCCTCGCGCGCGCCGCGGCGATCGTGGCGCTGTTCGGCGTCCTGTCGCGCCTCCTGGGGTTCGCCCGGGAGATCATCCTCGCGGCCGCGTTCGGCACGAGCGCGGCGACCGACGCCTTCGTCAACTCGCTGCTGATCGTCAACTCGGTCGCGGCGATCCTGCTCTACACGCTGGTCACGCTCGTGATCCCGGCGTTCAGTGCCGAACGGGCCGAGCACGGCACGGCGAGCGCGTGGCGGCTGATGTCCGCGCTGTCGGCCTGGGTCGGTGCCCTCCTGATCGCGTTGACGTCGGTGGCGCTGATCTGGCCCGAGGCGATCGCGGCCATCTACTTCCTCGAGCCGGAGCGCGAGGCCGAGACGGCCCGTCTGATCCGCATCATGGCGCCGGCCCTGCTCCTGCAGGGGCTGTCCGCCCTGCTGACCGCCCTGCTCCAGATCCATGGCCGCTTCGCGGGACCCGCGGCGGTCGGCGTGGCCTTCAACGCCGGGATCATCGCCGGGGTCGCGGCGGGATGGTCCACGATCGGGATCGCCGGGGCCGCGTGGGGGGTCACCGCCGGCGCGACGCTCCAGATCCTGTTGCAGCTCCCGCAGCTGCGCCGGGTGGCCCGCGAGGCGGGGAGCAGGCCGGCGCTGCTCCACCCACGGTTGGGCGGCGTCGCGGTGCTCGCCATCCCGGTGCTCCTGACGTCGCTGATCCAGCAGGTGAACAACTTCACCGACAAGCTGTTCGCGGGGACGCTCGAGGCCGGTCGGGTGACCGCCCTCGCATACGCGAACGCCCTCGGCCAGGCGCCGCGGGCCGCGCTGCTCTTGCCGCTGCTCACGCCGCTGTTCCCGCTCATCGCGCGCCTGGTCGCGGAGGGCCGGGAGGGCGACGCGCTCGCGGCGTTTCGCCGGGCGGCGGGGCTCCTTGCGCTGGTGGCGGTCCCGATCACGGTCCTGATGGCGGTCTACGCACAGGAGGTCGCCCAGATGGCGTTCGGCCGGGGGGCCTGCGACGCGGAGTGCGTCGACCAGACCGCCTCACCGCTCTTTTGGTACGCCTTCGCGGTCTGGGGAGGGTTCGCGTCGATGCTCATGAACCGCACGCTCGCCGCGGGCGGCTGGCAGCGCGCGATCCTGTGGGTGACGGTCGTGACCGTCGTCCTCACGATCATCCTCGACCTGATCCTGCTGGGGCCGCTCGAGCAGGGCGGACTCGCCCTCGCCACGGCCGTGGCGGTGACGGCCAACGCCGGGATGCTGATCGTCCTGGTCCGGCGCCGCTATCCGAGCCTCGCGGTGCGGCCGCTCGGGGCGCAGGCGGGTCGTCTCGCCGCCTGCGGCGCGATCGCTGCGGCGATCGCCCTGGCCCTGGAGTTGCTCGTCCCGACCCGCGACATGACGACGCCGGCGCTGTTTGTGATCATGGCCGGGAAGGGTCTTGTCGTCGTGCTGGTGTACGCGGCCGCGGCGCGGCTCCTGGCCCCCGACGAGCTCAGGATCGGGCGCGACTCCGCGGCGGCCCTGGTCAGGCGGGGTCGCCCTGGTCGCCCTCGCGCAGGCTCCGGCCCGTCAGGCTGAGGAAGACGTCCTCGAGGGTCGCCCGCCGTGCGGCGAGGAACTCGGCCCCCGACCCCGAGTCCCGCACCACCGACGCCAGCCCCTCCGCGTCGTCGGCGTGGAAGACCAGGAGGTCGCGGTGGCGCTGGTGGCCCCGTGCGAGCGGCGCCAGGAGGGCGATCACGTCGTCGGCCACGGCGCCCTCGGCGCGGAGCTCCAGCACCTCGCGCCCGACGACCGCCCGGATCGTCGCCTCAGGCGACCCCTCATGGACGACCCGCCCCGCGTCCATGATCGCGATCCGGTCGCAGAGCTGTTCCGCCTCGTCCATGTAGTGGGTCGTGAGGATCAGGGTCGCCCCTCGGCGGCGGAGCTCGCGCAGGCGGTCCCACACGACCCGCCGCGCCTGCGGGTCGAGCCCGGTCGTCGGCTCGTCGAGCAGGACCAGGTCGGGTCGGTTGACCAGCGCGCGCGCGATCTGCAGGCGCCGCTTCATGCCCCCCGAGAGCTTGTCGACGGCGTCCTCGGCACGATCCTCCAGGCCGACCAGGGCAAGGAGCTCGAGCGCCCGGGCGTCCCGCTCGGCCCTCGGCACCTCGAAGTAGCGGGCATAGGTCACCAGGTTCTCGCGGACGCTCAGCTCGAGGTCCAGGTTGAGCTCCTGCGCGACGACCCCGAGGCGCGACTTGAGCCTTCGGGGCTCGGTGCGCGGGTCGAGACCAAGCACCTCGAGCACCCCGTCGTCCCGTGGCGACATGCACGAGAGCATCCGCATGGTCGAGGTCTTGCCCGCGCCGTTCGGACCGAGGAAGCCGAAGCACTCCCCCTGCATGATCGTGACGTCGATCGCGTCGACGGCCAGATGGGGGCCGAAGCGCTTGGTCAGCCCGCGGGCGCGGACCGCCTCAGGCAGTTGGTCGCGCGGCGCTCGCGTGGCCGAGGCTGTCGAGCGTCCGTCGCAGTCCGTCCTCGAGGCCGACCGTGGGCTCCCAGTCCAGCAGGGTGCGAGCAAGGGTGATGTCCGGGCGGCGCACGGTGGGATCGTCCTGCGGAAGCGCCTCGAACACGATCTTCGACGTGCTGTCGGTGGCCTCGATGACCGCCTCGGCCAGCTGGAGGATCGTGTACTCGCCCGGGTTCCCGATGTTGACCGGCTCGTGCTGATCCGACTGGATCAGCCGCATGAACCCCTCGATCAGGTCCGAGACGTAGCAGAACGAGCGCGTCTGGTCGCCGGCGCCGAAGACCGTCAGCGGCTGCCCGTCGCGCGCCTGGCGGATGAAGGTTGGGATCGCCCGCCCGTCGTGCGGGCGCATGCGCGGGCCGTAGGTGTTGAAGATCCGCACGATGTGGGTGTCGACGCCCTGCTGGCGGTGGTAGGCCATCGTCAGCGCCTCGGCGTACCGCTTGGCCTCGTCGTAGACGCCGCGCGGGCCGATCGGGTTGACGTGCCCCCAGTACCCCTCGCTCTGCGGGTGCTCCTTCGGGTCGCCGTAGACCTCGCTGGTCGAGGCGAGCAGGAAGCGGGCGCGGTGGCGCTTGGCCAGCCCCAGCGCGTTGTGGGTCCCGTAGGAGCCCACCTTCAGGGTGTGGAGCGGGAGGCGCAGGTAGTCGATGGGGCTCGCGGGTGAGGCGAGGTGGAAGACGAAGTCGACCCGTCGCCCGAGCTCGAGGTGCTGGGTCATGTCGTGCTGGACGAACTCGAACCGCGGGTCGCGGATGTGCTCGATGTTCTCGAGCGTTCCGGTGTCCAGGTTGTCGACGCACACGACCTGGTGGCCCTCGGCGAGGAGCCGGTCGCACAGGTGCGAACCCAGGAATCCGGCACCGCCGGTGACGAGCGAGACGGTCGACACGAGGCGGAAGGCTAGCGGCGGGGCGCCCCGCGTTCCAGCGACCGCACGCCCGCACCGCGCCCGCTCACGCCGGCGGGGGCGGCGGCCCCTCCGGCTCGGGCTCGTCCCGCCAGGCGTCGCGTCGCCAGAGCGGCTCCGCGCCGAAGGCCGACGCCAGCCAGATCCCGACCTGGTAGAGCAGGATCTGCGGAATCATCAGAAGCAGCATCGAGAACGGGTCACCGCCGGGCAGGATCGCCGCCACGAAGGCGATCACGACGATCGCGACCCGCCAGCCGCGACGGAATTGGGCTGCGGTCACGACCCCCATGCGCGCGAGGGCGAGCATCGCCACGGGCAGCTCGAACACGATCCCGCCGGCGAGCAGCAGGCTGAGGACGAACCCGAAGTACTCGCCCGCACGGAGCTGGACGTCGAGGCCGGAGTTCGCGCCGAAGTCGAGCAGGAACGGAAGCGCGACGGGGAGCACCACGAAGTACGAGAACGCCACCCCGGCGACGAACAGGGCGGAGACGCCCCCCACGACGGTCAGCATCGTACGTCGCGAGTGCTCGGACACCGCGGGGATCACGAACGCGTACACCTGGTAGAGCCAGATCGGCAACGCCGCCACGACCGCGGCCCCGGCGCACACCTTGAGCACCGTGAACAGCGGCTCGGTGGGGCTCAGCGTCACCAGCGAGTCGAAGTCCCCGGGGAGCGGGGCCCGAAGGATGTCGAGCAGCCGATCGCGGAACACGTACGCGACGATGAAGGCCGTGACGAGCGCGACCACGCTGATGATGATCCGGCGTCGGAGCTCGTCGAGGTGCTCGACGACCGAGAGCTCGTCGTCGGGGCGGACCTTCCGGATGCCGGCGGCGAGACGCCCCAGGCGCATGCGCGTCGTCAGTCCCGCGGTCGCTCGTCGTCCCCCTCGGGCGCCGCGGGCCGCGCCGCGGGGACGATCAGGTCGGCGACGTCGGCGTCGGGGCCGGCGGCCGGGGGCGCGGCGGCCTCGGGCGGGGGGTCCGGCCGCGGCGGGGCGCGCTCCGCGGGGCGCGGGCCCCCCGCTCGTCGTCGACGATCGCCCCGGAACTCGCGGAGTCCGCGGCCGAGGCTCCGCGCCATCTCGGGCAACCGCCTGGGGCCGAGCGCGACGAGCGCGATCACCAGCACGAGGATGATCTGGACAGGCGAGAGATCGAACACCGACACCTCCTTCCCGCGAGAGTAGCCGCGCGGCACCACCCGCTCCACCCCGGAGCGCCCGCTGCCCCGACCGCGGGGGCGCCGGTCGGCTACGGTTGGCGGCGATGGAGCCCGCCACGGACCCGGTCGTGGACGCCGTCGTACGCCAGATGCGCGACGCGATCATCGACAACGACCTCAAGCTCGTGAACGCGATCAACACGCGCCTGGAGCTCGTCGCGCGCCTGCGCGCCTACAAGGCCTCCCAGGGCGTCCCCTTCGTGGACGAGGCCCGGGAGGCGTGGATGCGCTCCTACCTCGAGGGCGCCAACCGGGGCCCGCTCTCGACGGACGGTCTCCGAGGGCTGTACGCGCACGTCCTCGACCTGACCAAGCGCGAGACGGCCGACACCTGAGCAGGGCGGGCCCCGGCCCGCGGCGTCATCCCTCGGTGAGGAAGTCCTCCGGCGAGACGCTGTCGAGGAACTCCTTGAACTGGTCCACGACCTCCTCCGTGTCCTCGTTCTCGTGCTCGAACTCGATGCCGCTCTCCTCGATCACCTTGTCGGCGGCGAAGATCGGGGCGTTCGAGCGCACGGCGAGGGCCAGGGCGTCGCTCGGGCGGGAGTCGATCTCGATCTCGGCCTGCGAGGCCTGGAGCGTGATCAGCGCGTAGAAGGTGTTCTCCTTGAGCTCGGTCACCGTGATCTTCGTGATCTGGGCGTCCAGCTCGCCGACGAGGTCGTTCAGCAGGTCGTGGGTCATCGGGCGCGGCGTCTCGGCGCCCTGGAGCTTCATGAGAATCGCGGCCGCCTCGGCGTGGCCGATCCAAATCGGGAGGAACTTGTTCCCGTTCATCGTCTTCAGCAGCACGATCGGCTGCTTGCCGACCATGTCGAAGCTGACGCCGTAGATCACCATCTCCTGCACGGTGCCTCGCTTGTCCGCGCGGCCGGTCCGGGTCCAGTATAGGTCGCCTCCCCGCGCCGGCGGGCCCCGGCGCGTCGGGTGGAGCGGGGCCACCTTGAGCACGTGGTGCGGCCGCTGCTACCCTCGCCTGCGCGCCGAGATCGGTCGCGGTCCGGGAACGGGCCCTGGCGCACATACGCGGGCGATTAGCTCAGTCGGTTAGAGCGCATCTCTGATAAGGATGAGGTCCCTGGTTCGAGTCCAGGATCGCCCACTCGAGAAGGATCGGCAGACGCCCGACCCGCAGCCCACACCGCCATCGGCCGCAGCGGAGTCACGGCGCACCAGCGTCCTCCTGGCGGACGACCACGCCATCGTGCGGGAGGGGCTCCGGCGGGTGCTCACCCAGCACGACGACGTGGTCGTGGTCGGCGAGGCGGCGACCGGCGAGGAGGCGATCGACCTGGTCGCCCGTCGCAGGCCCGATGTCGTGCTGATGGACTGCCGCATGCCCGGCCTGGGCGGGATCGCGGCGGCGGCGGCCGTGACGAGCCAGCACCCGGGCGTCCACGTGCTGATGTTCACCGCGCACGCCGACCACGAGTTGCTCTGGGAGGCGCTCGACAGCGGCGCGGAGGGGTATCTCCTCAAGGACTCGGACAGCGGATCCGTGCTCGAGGCGATCCGCCAGGTGCAGGGGGGGGAGCCGTTCGTCGACCCCCGCCTGGCACCGGATTTCCTGCGCCAGCTCTCGCGCCCGCGCCAATCGGGGATCCTCTCCGCACGCGAGCGGGAGATCCTCCAGATGCTCGCCGACGGGCACTCGAACAAGCAGGTGTCCGAGCAACTGGTCGTCAGCGTGGAGACGGTCAAGACCCACGTGAAGCACATCCTGTCCAAGCTGCAGGCCGAGCACCGGACCCAGGCGGTGGCGATCGGCATCCGCCAGTCGCTGATCCGCTGAGCGCCTCGAGGGAGCCGGATGCGCTGATCGCGGCGCTGCTCGAGGTCGTCGAGGGCGTGGGTGGGGGGCCGTCGCTGCCCGCCAGCGGGCGGCGCGCGCTGGCCGACGGCGTCGCCCGGCTCCGGGATGCGCTCGGCGCGTCCCGTGTGCTCCTGCTCGTGCACGACCACCCCGGCGGCGACCTGCGACGCGCGCTGCCCGACGACACCGGACCGGCGCGCGTGCGGGCGGGGTCCCCCGCGTACGCCGCGATCCTCCGGGGCGGCGAACTCGACCCCGCCGCGCTCGGGGGCGCCATTCCCGCTTGGTCCTTTCCGCTCCGCGCCGCCGGCGAGGGGCTCGGGGCGCTCGTGGTCGAGATCGAGGGGTCCATGCCGGACGCGCGCGCGCGACTCGTCGCCACCGTCGCGGCGACCGTCCTGGCCCTCTGGCAGCGCAACGCCGAGCTGTTCGCCGGGCTCCGCGACCGGGCGGTGGCGCTCGACCGCCAGTTGCTCCAGATGCGCGCCCTGACGGAGATCGCCCATGCGGCGGGCGGGGGCGGCGGGGTCGAGGGCGTCGCGGGTGTCGTCGTCGTCGAGGCGCGCAAGCTCGCACGCGCCGACGGCGCCGCGATCGTCGTCGACGATCCCTCGGGGTCGGCGGTCGTCCTCGCGGCCACGGGTGCCGCTCCCGACGCGGGATGGGTCGCGAGCGCGATCGTCCCGTCCCCGATGCGGGTCTCGGTGCCGATCGTCGGGCCGGAGGACCGAGGCGGCGGGGCCCTCGTGGCCCATCGCCGCATGGGCGCGCCCTTTTCCGACGGCGATGACGAGCGGCTCGGGGGGCTCGCGCAGCAGGCGGGCGTGGCGCTGGCACGGGCGCGGCTGGTCGAGGATCTCGGTCGCGAGCAGGAGGACCGGCGGCGGTTGGCCCTGGCGCTGATCGAGGCCCAGGAGCGCGAGCGGGCGCGCCTCGGTCGTGACATCCACGACGGGCCGATCCAGGAGCTCGTCGGGTTGGGACTGCTCCTGGAGGCCGCCGCCGCGGATGCCGAGGGCGGGGGGAAGGTCGACCCCGCCGACCTTCGCCGCGCCGCGACCGCCGCACGGGGCGTCGTCTCCGAGCTGCGCACCACGATCGTCGACCTGCACCCGCTGGCGCTCACCGACCTGGGGTTCGCCGGCGCCACCCGTTCCCTGGCGGGCCGCCTGACGGATCGCGGCATCGACGTGCGCGTCGACGTGGCCGCGGCGGCGGCGCTCTCGCCCGAGCATCAGGCCGTCGCCGTCCGGATTCTCCAAGAGGCACTCGCCAACGTGACCCGCCATGCGGACGCGACGCGCGTGACGGTCGAGGCCCACGCTCGGAGCGACCGCGTCGAGGTGATCGTGACCGACGACGGCGCCGGGTTCGAGCCGTCGACCGTCGCCGACGGAGTCGCCCGAGGCCACATGGGCCTCGCCGGGATACGCGAGCGAGCAGCGCTCGCGGGCGGCTGGACGGCGCTGGCCTCGCGGCCCGGCGGTGGCACGGAGGTCCGGGTCAGCCTGCCGCTCGCGCCGCCTGACGCGCCGACGTCGGGGCCCTAGCCGTCCCGGGCGCCGCGCGCGCGCGCGAGCGTGGCGAGCGCCGTCGCGAGCGCCGCCTCGTCGGGGAAGCGGAGCTCGACGGACACGACCCCGCCCGCGAGGGCGCGCGTCCTCACCGGGACGTCGAACGTCGCTGCAAAGGCCTCCAGGGCGTCGTCCAGCTCGTCCTCGGGCACGGCCGGCTGCGGGCGGGTCGGCGGTGTCGGTGGGTCGCGAGGAGCGCGCGGCCGCCTCGACCTGGCGAACGGAGAGGCCCTCGGCGACGGCGCGCGCCGCGAGGCGGCGTCGTGCGCGGGCGCCGTCGGCCATCAGCACCGCGCGGGCCGCGCCCTCGGACAGATCGCCCTCGACGACCAGCGACTGCACGTCGTCGGGCAACTCCAGCAGGCGCAGGAGGTTGCTGACCACGGGCCTGCTGCGACCGAGACGTCGTGCCACCTCGGCGTGGCTGAGCCCGAAGTCCTCGATCAGGACGGCGCACGCGGTCGCGACCTCGATCGCGTTCAGGTCCTCACGGACCATGTTCTCGACGAGCGCGAGCTCCAGGCGCTCCCGGTCGTCGGCATCCCGGACGAGGGCCGGGATCACCTCCAGGCCGGCGCGGCCCGCGGCGCGCCAGCGCCGCTCGCCGGCGATCAGCTCGTGGGAGCCGGCGGCGTCGGCGGGCCGCACCACGACCGGCTGCACCACCCCGCTCGTCGTGATCGACTCGGCCAGCGCGGCGAGGGCCGCCTCATCGATCCGCGACCGCGGCTGATGCGGGTTCGGCCGGATGCGCCCCACGGCGATCTGACGGAGATCCGCCGAGGCGGCCGCGCGCGGCTCGGTCGCCCCACCCCGCGGCGCCGCGGACGGGTCCCCGAGCAACGCCGAGAGCCCCCTTCCGAGGCCACGCCGCGCCTCAGCCACGCGCCGCCACCTCCTTCGCGGCCTCGAAGTACGCGTCGGCGCCCGCGCAGTGCGGGTCGTAGCGGATCACCGGCTCGCCGTACGAGGGCGCCTCGGCGAGACGCACGTTGCGGGGTATCACCGTCTCGAAGGCGAGTTCCGGGAAGTGGCGGCGCACCTCGCCGACCACGTCGCCGCTGACGCGCGTGCGGGCGTCGTGCATCGTCAGGAGCATTCCGCTGACCTCGAGGGCCGGGTTGATCGACTCACGCACGCCCGCGACGGTTTCCATCAGCCGCGAGAGCCCCTCGAGCGCGTAGTACTCGCACTGGACCGGGACGATCAGCCGCTCCGCGGCCGCGAGGGCGTTCACCGTGAGCAGGTCGAGCGAGGGCGGGCAGTCGATGAAGATGTACGCGTACCGCGACCGAAGACCGGCCGTGGCCTCGGCCAGGATGCGCTCGCGACCGTCGCGGCCCGGAAGCTCGACGGCCGCGCCCGCGAGGTCGCGCGAGGACGGCAGGAGGTCGAGGTTCGGGATGGCGGTCGCACGGACCGCCTCCTCGGGGGGGACGCCGTCGAGGATCACCTCGGTCACGGTGGGCGGTTCGGCGGGACGTTCGCCGAGGCCGCTGCTCGCGTTCGCCTGGGGATCGAGATCGAGCAGGAGCACGCGTGCGCCCGCCTCCGCCAGGCACGCGGCGAGGTTCACCGCGGTGGTGGTCTTGCCGACCCCGCCCTTCTGGTTGGCGACCGCGTAGATCGTCACGCGATCGGCCGCTTGCTCGCCCTGCCGGGTCGGCGCGGGTACTTGGGCGGCGTGTCGGCCGGCTTTCGGTGGACGTGCAGGTGGCGCCGCGCGCCGGGGAAGGGGGCGACCGGTCGCACATCGGCGGGCGCCAGCCCGAGCTCGGCGGCGGCGCGCGCCGCGCGCGCATCCATCTCCGGGTCGCGCGGGCCGCACCACAGCACGACGTGGCCGCCTCGCGCCACGAGCGGGGCGCACAGCTCGAGGGCGCTCGGCGCCGGCGCGAGCGCTCGCGCGATCGCGACCGGCCATGCGGCGGGGCGCCGTTTGGCGAGGTCCTCGGAGCGGGCGCGCACGACCCGTACGTTAGGGAACCGAGCGGACACGGATTCGAGCCACTCGGCCTTGCGGCGCTCGCTCTCGACCAGGGTCACCTCGAGGCCGGGAAGCGCGACCGCGAGGGCGAGCCCCGGGAACCCGGAGCCGGAGCCGACGTCCACGATCCCCGTCGCGTCCCGGATCTCCGGCTGCGCCGCCCCCGCGAGCGAGTCGGCGACGTGTCGCTCCAGCGCGGTGTCGAGATCGTCGACGGCGGTGATGTTCTGGCGCTGCGCGAGCAGCTCGTCGATCACGGCGACGAGTGCCGCCGCGCTCGCCAGTGGGATCTCGACGCCCATCGCGGCCGCGCCCACCCGCACGCGGACGGCGGGTGCTGGCGTTTCACGTGAAACACCCGCCGCGGCGGGCTCCCCCTCCGGGGCCGGACTCAGTCGGCGGGCTCCACGATGATGCGTCGCCGGGGCTCGTCGCCCTCGCTGCGCGTCGAGATGTCCTCGCGCTCCTTGAGCGCCAGGTGCACGATGCGCCGATCCTGTGGCGGCATCGGGTCGAGCTCGATCTCCTCGCCGTGCTCGAGCGCCTCGGCGGCCGCTCGCTCGGCGAGACGCGTGAGCGACTCCTCGCGGCGCCGCCGGTAGTCGGCGGCGTCGACGGTCACGATCCGGCCGCGGCCGCCCTCCGCGCGGGCCACGACCTGCCCCGCCAGGTACTGCAGCGCGTCGATGGTCTCGCCGTCGCGGCCGACCATGTCCTCGGCGTCGGGGCCCTCGACCACCGCGCGAAGGGAGCCCTCGTCGCCCTGCTCGACGCGGACGTCGGCGTCGATGCCCATGCCTGCCACCACCGCGCGGACCGCGCGCTCGAGCGTGAGTGCCGGATCCACACCGTCCATGCTCACCGTCGCTTCCTCGGCTGCTTGCGCGCCGGCCGGTTTCCACCACCCGATCCCTTGCCCTTCGGCTGGCGCCGCTTCGCCTGCCCGCCGCCGCGGCCCCCGCCCGAGCGCGCCTTCGCGGGCTCCGGCGTCGCGGGCTCGGGCACCTCGGCGGGCTCCGGCGCCTCCGTGGGCTCGGGCGCCTCCGTGGCACCAGCCCCGTCGCCGCCCACCGCGTCCGCCTCGACGTCGTCGGTCCCCTCGGACGCGTCCGCCCCGTCGCCGCTCGCGGACGCGGACCGATCCTTCGGCGCCGTCCGCGAGCTGCGCTTGCCACCCGGCGCCTTCGCGGCGACCCCCGGATCCGAGAGGTGCAGCCCGATCCGATGCCGCATGACCAGCTGCTGGCCGGCGGTCCACAGGTTCGTCGTCGCCCAGTAGAGGACGAGTCCCGCCGGGATGAAGTAGTCGAACAGGAAGAAGGACGCGATGATGACGATCGGGAGGAAGCGGAACAGCCGCTTCTGGATGTCGGGCATCTGCGGAGTCGCCGAGAGCTCGGTCGAGATCAGCTGCGACAGCCCGTAGACGCCCAGCACGACCGCCGCACCCCAGCCGATCTCGGTGATGCGCTCCGAGATGTCGGGGATGACCCACATGAACGACGGATCGGTCCCGTCGAGCGCGTCCTCACGAGAGAACCCGCGCAGCACCCAGTAGAGGGCGAAGAACACCGGGAGCTGGAAGAGCAACGGGAGGCAGGAGGCGAACGGGTTGACCTCGTTCTCCCGATAGAACTTCATCATCTCTTCGTTGAGCTTCTGGCGGTTCCCCTTGTACTTCTGCTGGAGCTCCTTGATCTGGGGCGCGACGCGCTGCATCTCGCGCATCGACTTGTACTGCTTGATCACGAGCGGGAGCAGCAGCGTCCGGACGATGACCGTCAGGACGACGATCGACCATCCGTAGGTCAGGTTCAGCTGCTCGTGCAGGAAGTCCAGCGCCCAGCGGAACGGCTCGACGAGGATGTCGCCCAACTCGGAGAGGTTCACGAGCGGAACACCCGCTGCTGCTCGGGGTAGTCGACCCCGCCCTTGCTCCAGGGGTTGCAGCGCAGCAGGCGCCATCCGGCCAGGACGACGCCGCGCGCGACGCCCTGCTCCTCGATCGCCTGCACCGCATACGCCGAGCAGGTCGGGTGGTACTTGCAGCGCCGCCCGAGCAGCGGCGAGATCGCCACCTGGTAGGCCCGGATCGGCATCACGACGATGCGGCGCACGCCGCCCCGCGGGCGGTGCTCGGGCGCGTGGTCGTGGACGTCGTGGCCGTCGGCGTGCGCGCTCACGCCGCCGCGCGCTCCGCGCGCTCGGCCGCGGACCGGCCGCGAGCGTCGCCAACCGCGCGCCGACGGCATCGCCGCCGCGACGCTCGATCTCCTCGGCCAGCCCGGCACGGGCGATCACGACGATGTCAAGACCGGTGGGCAGGTCGGGCGCGACCTCGGCAAAGCGCGCGCGCAGCACGCGCTTGACGCGGTTGCGCGTGACGGCCGGGCCGACCTTCCTGGACACGGACAGCCCGAGGCGCGCGGGCGCGTCCGGCGTGTCGGCGCGACGGAACGCATAGACCACCATCAGGCGGTCCGACGATGAGCGGCCGCGCCGAAAGGCGGTGTCGAAGTCACCGGAACGGGTGATCCGACCGCGCCGGCCGCGTCCCGTCCGGGTCTCGCCCACCGCGTCAGACGGCGAGGCGGTGGCGGCCCTTGGCGCGTCGGCGCTGGAGCACCGCGCGTCCGGCCCGGGTCCGCATCCGGATCCGAAAGCCATGGGTCTTCTTGCGCTTGCGCTTGTTGGGCTGGTAGGTCCGCTTCACGGTCTTCGCAGTCTCGTTTCTCCGCCCGTTTGGGACGGCGTCACCCGGGCCCCTCACTCCGGGGCGCGGCTGGCCGACGGACCGCCGTGCGCCGAGGAGCCTGGCGCTTGGGTGCGCGAGTGTAGCAGAGGCATGACCGCCGCCACGGCACCCCGATGCCCCGTCGTCCACAGCTGTGGACCGGTGTGTGGATAACGATGAGACCGCGCTTTTGGTCAGCGATCTCGTGGTCGGAGTCGGTGCACGGGGCGGCGGCGCTCGGACGATTTCGCCGCACCGACTGGCCTTTCTTTTCCACACCTCGTGGTCGGGCCTTTCGTTGCAGGTGTCGCCGTGGTTAAGTCGCCCCGCGATGCCCGCGCCCCCCCTCCTCACGGCCGTCCCCCACCACGAGCACCGGTCGGCGGCGGCGCTTCGCACGCTGGTCGCGGTGCATGGTGATCCGGCGGCACCGCCGGCGGTCACGGAGCTGGTCGCCGACGAGGCGGCGCTCCTGATCGAGGCCGTCTTCGAGGCGGCCGCCGCCGACTCGGACCTCCCGGTGCTCGCGGTGCGCGAGGCGGTCGAGAATCTCGTGCACGCCGGGTTCGCGGACGCGGTGGTCAGCGTGCTCGACCGGGGACGGACCCTTCGCTTGGCGGATCACGGTCCCGGCGTCGAGGACGTGACCCTCGCCCTCACGCCGGGCTTCTCGACCGCAGGCGCGGCCGAGCGGGCGGTCATCAGGGGTGTGGGCAGCGGGCTGCCGCTCGCCGCCCGGGCGATGTCCGACGCCGGGGGCGAGCTCCGCTCGAGCCGAACCTCGGCGGTGGCCTGGTCGTCACGCTCGCCGGCCCGCCGAGGGACCCTGGCGGGTCGGACATCGGCCCGACCGCGGGCCTCGAGGGCGCGCAGGCCCTCCTGGCGCTGCTGCTGGAGCTCGGCCCCTCCAGCGTTGTCACGCTCGCCGACGAGCTCGAGCGTTCCGTCTCCTCCTGCGGTCGCGCGCTCGCCCTCCTCGAGCAGCGAGGGCTCGTGACACGTGACCGCGACGGCGCGCGCAGCCTCACCGAGGCGGGCGCCGGCGCCGTCTCCACCCTCTTCTAGCCGCTTCGACCGAAGGCCCTGGCGATGACCCGTCATTGTGACCGCGCAGCACCGTGTCGTCCGCCGGGCGTTGGCGGATGAGCAACCAGACGCACCCGCAAGCGCTCGAGGACGTCTGGGACGAGGTTCGCCAGCGACTCCGGAACACGGTCAACAACGCGACCTATGAGTTCGCGTTCGATCGCGCGCGCCCCGTCGGCCTGGAGGGCGACCGCCTCACGCTGGCGGTCGAGACCGAGTTCGCGCGGGGATGGGTCAACCGGCGCTACCTGCCGCTGCTCAAGGACGCGCTGTTCGAGGTGCTCGGGTCGGACGTCGAAGTGGACATCACCGTCGCCCCGCGCGAGCCCGCGCCGACCGGCCACATCGACCCCTCCATGGCCCCGCAACCGTCGCCGGCCGCGCCGCCTCCGCGCAGGACGAGCAAGCTGCAGCCCCGGTTCACCTTCGAGGGCTTCGTCACCGGCCCGTCCAATCGCTTCGCCCACGCCGCGGCGCTCGCCGTCGCCGAGGCGCCCGCGATGGCCTACAACCCCCTGTTCATCTATGGGGGCGTCGGACTCGGCAAGACCCACCTGCTGCACGCGATCGGCAACTTCGCGGGCAAGAACCACCCCGAGCTCTCCTACCACTACGTCTCGGTGGAGACCTTCACGAACGAGTTCATCAACTCGCTTCGCGACGGCGCGATGCGGTCGTTCAAGGACCGCTACCGCAACACGGACATCCTGCTGATCGACGACATCCAGTCGCTCGAGGGGCGCGAGTCCACCCAGGAGGAGTTCTTCCACACGTTCAACGCCCTCCACGACAGCGGCAAGCAGGTCATCATCTCGTCGGACCGCCCGCCGAAGGCGATCGCCACGCTCGAGGACCGCCTCCGTTCCCGCTTCGAGATGGGCCTGATCACGGACATCCAGCCGCCCGACCTGGAGACCCGGATCGCGATCCTGCAAAAGCGCGTCTCGCGTGACGGGTTCGAGATCCGCGACCCCGAGTTGCTCCAGTTCATCGCCTCCCGCGTCTCGACGAACGTCCGCGCACTCGAGGGGGCCCTCACGCGCGTCGTCGCGCACGGCTCGATCTCGTCCCGGCCCGTGACCGTCGAGCTCGCCGCCGAGGTCCTCGCGGACCTCTTCCCGCCCGGGGAGGGCGCGGTCCGGATCGAGACGATCCAGAGCGAGGTGTGCCGCTACTACGGCGTCTCCCGCGAGGAGCTCGTCGGCGAGAGGCGCACGCGGCGGATCGTCACGCCGCGGCAGGTGGCGATGTATCTGAGCCGCGAGCTCACCGACGGGTCGCTGCCGGCCATCGGGCGTGCCTTCGGTGGACGCGACCACACGACGGTCATGTACGCGGTGCAGAAGATCGCCAAGAAGATGGGCGACGAGGGGGAGATCCTCACGGCCGTCCAGGAGCTCACGGCAAGGCTGACCGCCCAGAGGTGATCGCCGGGGGCCGAGCGCCCCCGTCGCATCGACGTCCGGCGGGCCCGTGCGCGCAAGGGCCCGCACGCCCCGACGGCGTCGTGGAGATGTCTGCTCGCCGTGCCGCCCCCGCGCCGAGGTCCCGCGTCGTGCTCGCACGGGGACCGCCGAGGAGCGACCGGTGGCCCTGCAGCCGTCGGGGCGTGCGCAGTCGCGGGCCGGTCGGCCATCCACCGCGCAACACGCCGGGCGTCCGCGTCCGCCGGCGTCCGCGGGGCCACCCGCTCACCTCGCCGCGGAACTCACCACGCCCGGACCACGCAGCGCGCGCCGGCCCGGTGACGGGTTCTCCCCGGACTCCACAGCATGGGGAGGGCGGCACGGATCACCCGGACGCGCCGGACCGCGGCCTGTGCACGACGCCGTCCCCGGCCGGCGGACCCTCAACACCCGTCCACGGGGTGCGGCGCATGCGCGGCAACGCGTCCCGCGGGCTGGGGACGGCCGTGGATGGACGGCGCGCCAACCGGGCGGTCATCCCCCGCCGACATCACAGCCGAAAACGCCTGGCATGCAGCGGGAATGACGCTGATCCACCGATCCCACAGCCCCTACTGTCATCTCTACGACAAGAAAGAAAATCGAGAGAGTGGAGAGAGGACGACGGAGCCGGGGATGCGACGGGCAAGGCGTGACGGGAGCCGGTAGCCTCACCCGGTGCTCGTCCGATCCCCGCGTGACTCCCTTGCGACGGCCCTCGCGGCCGCGGGCCGCGCCGCCTCCAGCCGAACCACGATCCCCGTGCTGAGCCACCTGCTGCTGCGAAGCGACGAGACGGGTATCAGCGTGTCGGCCACCGACATGGAGCTCTCGCTGCGCGTGCCGGTGCCCGAAGCCACGGGCGAGGAGGGCGGAGGCGTCGCGCTGCCACGCGTCGCGGCCGACATCGTCCGCTCGTTGCCGCCCGGCGAGGTCGTGCTCCGCCACAACGCCGGGGAGGCCGTCGCGACACTGGAGGCCGGCGCATCCCGGTTCTCCCTCAACAGCCTCCCGGCATCGGATTTCCCGGATCTCCCCCCGGATGAGGGCACGGGGCTCGTGATGCCCGGCGCCATCATCGGCGGCAGCATCGAACGGGTCGCGCGCGCCGCCTCGCGCGACGAGACCCGCCCGGTTCTGACCGGCGTGCTCGTCCGCGTCGGCGTGGAGGGCCTGACGCTCGTCGCGACCGACAGCTACCGCCTGGCGGTCGAGTCCGTGACGCTCGAGTCGCCTCCCGCCGATCAGGTGGAGGCGATCATCCCGGCCCGCGCGCTCTCGGAGCTCGCGCGCCTCGCGGGCGGGAAGGGCGAGACGGCCGAGATGGTGCTGAGCGAGTCCACGGCGCTCTTTCGCATCGGGGACATGCGCCTGACGAGCCGGCTCATCGACGGGCAGTTCCCGGACTACCGCCAGCTGGTGCCGACGGAGTTCACGCACGACGTCACCTTCGACCGGGCCGAGCTCCTGTCGGTGCTGGCGCGGATCAGTGTCCTGGCTCAGCGCAGCGCCCCGGTCCGTCTCGCGTTCACCGAGGGAGAGGTCACGTTCTCGACGAGCAGCGAGGCCCTCGGCGAGGGACGTGAGGCACTGCCGATCCCGTTCCACGGCGAGGACATGGAGGTCGGCTTCAACGTCGAGTTCCTCCGCAACGGCGTCGAGAGCATCGGCGAGGACTCCATCCGGATGGGACTCATCAGCCCGCTCCGGCCGGGGTTGCTCCGCGGGGAAGGCGATGACTACCGCTACCTCCTCATGCCGATCCGGCTCAACGCCTGACGAGCGCCCTCCGGGGTACGCGGCCCGCCACCTGCGGTTGGCGGACGTCCGGTGCTGGACGCGCGGCGATGTGCGCCTGCCAGAGGGGCTGACCGTCGTCAGCGGGCCGAACGGCGCCGGGAAGACCAGCCTGGTGGAGGCCATCGTCCTGGGGTGTTTGGGCGTGTCGCCGCGAACCTCCCGCGAGGCCGAGATCGTGCGGCGCGGCGCGGAGGCGTTGCACGTGGACCTGGAGTTGCACGGCCCGGAGGGCCCCCGGCGACGCGAGATCGGATACGCCCCCGGCGTCGGGCGGCGGCTCCGTCTGGACGACGCGCCGGTCCGGGGCCTGGCGCGGTGGCGCGTGGCGGGAGCCGTGCTCGTCTTCGTCCCCGAGGAGTTGCGCGCGGTCAAGGGTCCTCCGGGTGCCCGCCGCCGCCACCTCGACCGACTCCTCGAGGCGTCGGCGCCCGGGTACGCGGACGATCTGACCGCGTACGGCACCGCCCTCGCGCAGCGCAATGCCCTCCTTCGACGCGTGCGGGCGGGAGCGGCGGGCACCGACGGCCTTCTCCCCTGGGAGCGCCAACTGGCGACACATGGTGCCCGGCTCGTGGCCGCCAGACGCGCGGCGATGCGCGCCCTGGCGATCCCCTTCGCGCGGCGACTGGACGCGCTCGGGGGCGGTGCCGGCGCCCTCGCGCTCGAGCCCTCGCCCGCGTGGCTCGGCGAGGTTCCCGACGAGGAGGTCGCGGAGGCCCTCGCCGCCGGCCTCGAGCGCGCACGACCCCGCGAGATCGCCGCCGCCCAGACGCTCGGCGGCCCGCACCGCGACGACGTGATGGTGGCCTCGGACGGCCTCGACCTGCGCCGCCTGGGGAGCCAGGGGGAGCAGCGCACGGCCGTGCTGGCGCTCCTCCTGGCGCACCGGGACCACCTGTCGGCGGCGGGGCCGGCGCCGATCCTGCTGCTCGACGACGTGATGAGCGAGCTCGACCCCGACCGGCGCGAGCGCCTGCTCGCCGGCATCGGCGACGTGGGCCAGGCGATCGTCACGAGCGCCGACCCCGACGCGGCCGCGCTCGGCGCACGCCTCGCACAGGCGACGCTTCGCATCGAGCCGGGCGGGCGCGTTGGCTGAGCGGCCGGTTTCGCCGCCGCCGCGATCCACGCCCGATGGCCGACGCCCTCGGCGCGTGGATGCGCCGCGCCCGATCCGCGGGTGCGAGCGACGACCTGGTGCGCATGGCCGAGGCGATGGTCGCGATGGGCGAGTCTCCCGAGCGCGCGGTCCCGATCCGGCTGAGCCGCGCCGGGGTGCTGACCGTCGCATGCGCCGGGGCGTCTGAGGCCCAGGCATTCGCGGCGCGTGCGGAGGAGCTTCGCGACGCCCTCCGCAGGCGCGTGCCCGAGGTCTCCCTGCGGTCGATCCGGCCGGTCGTCGCGGACCACGTCCTCGGCGTCGAGGCCTCCCGCCCGCCCCCTCCCCGACCGCCGACGCCGACGGACGAGGAGATCGCGCGGGCGGGGCGAATCGCAGAGGGTGTCGGCGACCCCAGGCTTCGGGAGTTGATCGCGCGCGCCGCCGCCGCGCAGCTCGCGCTCGACCGCCGTGATCCCGCATCGGATCGGGGAAAACGCCCAAGGGGCGCCGACCCCGGGTGATAGTATTCACCGGATGGAGACACGAGGATCTTGAACCCGACCGGTTCCGCCGCCCAGGCCACGTCGGCCGCCTATGACGCCGCCGACATCACGGTCCTCGAGGGGCTCGAGGCGGTCCGCCGCCGGCCCGGCATGTACATCGGGTCCACGAGCGCCCGGGGTCTGCACCACCTGGTGTACGAGGTGGTCGACAACAGCGTCGACGAGGCGCTCGCGGGACACTGCACCCGCGTCGACGTCGCGCTGCACCCCGACGGCGCGTGCACCGTCGCCGACGACGGGCGCGGCATCCCCGTCGCCGGGATGGCCGACCAGGGCGGCAAGAGCGCGCTCGAGGTCGTGATGACCACGCTTCACGCCGGCGGCAAGTTCGGCGGCGAGGGCTACAAGGTCTCCGGCGGCCTGCACGGCGTCGGCATAAGCGTCGTGAACGCCCTCTCCGACGAGTTGACGGCGTCGGTCCGGCGCGATGGCAGGCGCTACGAGCAGCGCTTCTCGCGAGGCGACCCACTCGGGCCGATCGAGCAGGTCGGAACGTCCGACGCGAGCGGCACCGCGATCACCTTCCGACCCGACGCCGACATCTTCGAGAGTGTCGACTTCGACTTCGACACGCTGGCGCAACGCTTCCGTGAGACCGCGTTCCTCACGAGCGGCCTCACCATGCATCTCGTCGACGAGCGCGGCTCGGGCGCGGAGGTCGAGTACCGCTACGACGGGGGCCTGACGGACTTCGTGCTGCACCTCAACGAGAGCCGCGACGCCCTCCACCCGGACGTGATCGCGATCGGCGCCGAGGGCGACGAGGGCTCCCTCGAGGCGGCGCTGCAGTGGACCGGCGGGTACTCCGAGTCCGTCTACAGCTTCGCCAACAACATCAACACCCAGGAGGGCGGCACGCACCTGGCGGGCTTTCGCACCGCCCTGACGCGCACGATCAACAACTACGCCCGGGCGAAGGGGATCCTCAAGGAGAAGGACGCGGCCCTGGAGGGCGCGGACGTCCGCGAGGGCCTCACGGCAATCGTGTCGGTGAAGCTGCGCGAGCCGCAGTTCGAGGGCCAGACCAAGACCAAGCTCGGCAACTCCGAGATGGCCGGGTTCGTCAACACCCGGATCGCGGAGCGCCTCGACGACTTCCTCGAGGAGAACCCCCAGCAGGCGCGGATCATCTGCCAGAAGGCCGCGAGCGCCGCGCAGGCCCGGGCCGCGGCCCGCAAGGCACGCGACCTGGCGCGACGCAAGGGTGCGCTCGACTCGACCAACCTTCCCGGGAAGCTTGCGGACTGCTCCGACCGCGACCCGGCGAGCACCGAGATCTTCCTCGTCGAGGGCAACTCGGCCGGCGGCTCGGCGATCGGCGCCCGCAACTCGGCCTTCCAGGCGATCCTGCCCCTGCGAGGCAAGATCATCAACGTCGAGAAGGCGCGCATCGACAAGGTGCTCTCGAACGCCGAGATCCAGGCGATGATCACCGCGCTCGGAACGGGCATCGACGTCGACTTCGACATCTCGAAGGCCCGGTACCACAAGCTGATCATCATGACCGACGCCGATGTGGACGGCGCGCACATCCGAACGCTGATCCTCACGTTCCTGTTCCAGCAGATGCGCGAGCTGATCTCGGCGGGCTACGTGTACATCGCCTGTCCGCCGCTCTACAAGATCAAAGCCGGAAGCCACGAGCAGTACCTCGAGAACGACGCCGAGCTCGAGGAGTTCCTGCTCGATCGAAACGTCGGCGACGTCACCTGGTCGTCGGCCGACGCCGAGGCCACGGGCATGACCAAGGCCCGCTTCGGACGACTGACGCGGGCGCTCCGCGAGCATGACGGCTGGCAGGCGGCGCTCGCGGGCGTGCTCGGGGGCGCGGCCACCCAGTTCATGGGCGCGCACGGCCTCGTCGAGTTGGACCCGGACGGCCTCGACGCCCTCGTGTCCGCCATTCCCGAATGCTCGGACGCGGACGCTGAGCTCCGGGTGGTCGCCGTCGATCGCGAGGACGAGACCGTCCAGGTGCGATCGATCCGCGCGCGCACCGGCGAGGCCCGCACGATCACCGTGCCGTACGCCGTGTACCGAGGGCGTGAGCTCGCGGGCCTGCGGTCGGCGCGCGGGCGTCTTCGCGAGCAGGTGGGGTCGCCGGGGTTCCGCGTCCGGCGGGGCACACGCGAGCGCGCCGCCGACGACTACGGAGCGCTGCGGGGGACCATCCTCGAGCTCTGCCGCGAAGGGACGACACTCAGCCGATTCAAGGGCCTCGGTGAGATGAACAGCGAGCAGCTCTGGGAGACGACGATGGACCCGGAGCGGCGCATCCTGCAGCGCGTGACCATGGAGGACGAGGTCGCCGCGGGGCAGCTGTTCGCCACGCTCATGGGCGACAAGGTCGAGCCGCGGCGCGCGTTCATCGAGTCGAACGCCCAGAGCGTGCGCTTCCTCGACGTGTGATGCCCGTGACGGGCATGGGGGGTGGTTGATGGCGATCGACCGTGACGGACGGATCGAGCCGCACGAGCTCGAGCAGGAGATGCGCTCGTCGTACCTCGACTACGCGATGAGCGTGATCGTGGGCCGGGCGCTGCCCGACGTCCGCGACGGCCTCAAGCCCGTGCACCGCCGGGTGCTGTTCGCCATGCACGACTCCGGCCTCCAGCCGGACCGCCCGTACCGCAAGAGCGCCAACATCGTCGGCACCGTCATGGGTGACTACCACCCCCACGGCGACTCGGCGATCTACGACACCCTCGTCCGGCTGGCGCAGGACTTCGCGTCCCGGTACCCGCTTGTGGACGGGCAGGGCAACTTCGGTTCGAGCGAGTTCGAGGCCGCGGCGATGCGCTACACGGAGGCGCGGCTCGCGCCCATCGCCACCGAGATGCTGCGCGACATCGACGAGGAGACCGTCGACGTCACCCCGACCTACGACGACCGTCGGAGCGAGCCGCTCGTCCTGCCCGCGCGGGTCCCGAACCTGCTCATCAACGGCGCCTCCGGCATCGCGGTCGGGATGGCGACCAACATCCCGCCGCACAACATCGGCGAGACCGATCGACGCCGTCGTGGCGATGATCGACGACCCGGAGATCGGCGTCGACGGGCTGATGCGCCACGTCAAGGGCCCGGACTTCCCGACGGGCGGCATCATCCGTGGCTATGCCGGCATCCGGGACGCCTACACGACCGGGCGCGGACGGGTGCGGGTGCAGGGGCGAGCACACAACGAGCCGCTCAAGGGCGGCTCGAACGCCATCGTCTTCACGGAGTTCCCCTACCAGGTCAACAAGGCCGAGTTCCTCCGCCGCACCGCGGAGCTCGTCAAGGAGAAGGTGATCCCCGAGATCGCCGACCTGAACGACGAGAGCGGCCGCGACGGCGTCCGGGTCGTGATCAAGCTCCGCCGCGACGCGGTGCCGATGGTGGTGCTCAACAAGCTCTACAAGCACACGCAGGCCCAGGTCACCTTCGGCGTCAACGCGATCGCGCTCGTCGACGGCGTGCCGCGAACGCTCAGCCTGCGGGAGCTGATCTCGCACTACCTCGACCACCAGCGCGACGTGGTGACGCGCCGGTCCCGCTACCGCCTGGAGCGCGCGGAGGCGCGCGCGCACATCCTCGAAGGGCTGCTGATCGCCCTTGGGAACATCGACGCCGTGATCGCGCTGATCCGGGGCGCCGCCGACGCCGAGGAGGCGCGCGCGGGACTGATCGACTCGTTCGACCTGACCGAGGTCCAGGCGCGCGCGATCCTCGATCTGCGCCTCCAGCGCCTCACACAGCTCGAGGCGGGCAAGATCGAGGCCGAGCACGCCGAGCTGCTCGGGCGCATCGCCGAACTGCGCGCGATCCTCGGCGACGAGCGCCGGATCATGGCGGTGATCCGCGAGGAGATCCTCGAGATCCGCGGGCGCTACGACGACGAGCGCCGAACGGAGATCCTGCCCGGCGAGGGCGAGATCGACCTCGAGGACCTGATCGCGGAAGAGGAGATGGTGATCTCCATCACCCGGGGCGGCTACATCAAGCGCCTCCCGCTCGCGACCTACCGCGCGCAGCGACGGGGCGGAAAGGGCTCACGCGGCGTCCGCCTCAAGGACGACGATCTGATCGACCACCTGTTCATCGGGTCGACGCACGACTACCTGCTCTTCTTCACGAACCAGGGCCGGGTCTACCGCCAGAAGGTGCACGAGCTGCCCAAGGGCAGCCGGGACGCGCGGGGAAGCCACATCGCCAACGTGCTGGCGATGCGCCCCGACGAGGACATCCGCGCGGTCTTCGCCACGCGCGACTACAAGGAGGGCAGGTACCTCGTCCTCGCGACCCGCGACGGAATGGTCAAGAAGACCGAGTTCGCGGCCTATGACACCGTCCTTCGCGAGGCCGGGCTCATCGCCGTCAGGCTCGACGGCGATGACGAGCTGATCGGGGTGCAGCTCACGGACGGGGAGGAGGACCTGTTGCTCGTTTCGGCCCGCGGCCAGGCGGCGCGCTTCTCCGAGGACCAGTGCCGGCCGATGGGGCGGGACACGCGTGGGGTTCGCGGGATGAACCTCGACGCCGGCGACCGGGTGCTCGCGCTGGCCGTGGCCCGTGACGATGAGGACCTGCTCGTCGTGACCGGATACGGATACGGCAAGCGGACGCCGATGCTCGACTACCCGCGCAAGGGGCGGCCGACGAAGGGCGTCCGCACCATCAAGGTCACCGACGCCAAGGGCGAGCTCGTCGCGGCGCGGCCGGTCCGTGAGGGCTACCAGCTCCTGCTGGTCTCGCGGATGGGCAAGCTGATCCGCTTCGAGACCTCGAGCGTGCGGCGGACCGGGCGCTCGACCGAGGGCGTCCGCCTGATGGGCATCGACGACGACGACATGGTCTGCGGCGTCGCGGAAGCCGGCGAGACGCCGGTCGACGACGTGGACGAGGCGGTGCTCGACGCCGAGGAGTCGGACGAGGACGCACCCGAGGAGGCCTGACACCCGACCGCTCGGATCAGGCGACGGCGGCGCGGATCGCGCCCGCCACCTCCTCCGGCATGCGTGTCATGGTGAGCGCGCCGGAGCCGAGCTCCAACCCGGCGAGCGTTCCCCGGCGCGGGAAGATGTCGGCGTGCCAGTGGTACGACGCGGTGTCCCCGGGGCCCGCCACGAACAGGCAGACGTTCAGGTCGTCGACCCCCGACACCGCCCTGACGGCCCCCGCCGCGCGTGCGACGAGGCGACCCAGGGCCCGGGCGGCACCGGGCGCGGGCACGCCGGCCGGGGTCTCCGGGGCGATGCGGACCGCCCCGCTCAGCGTCGGGACGGACGGGCTCCACATGACCAGACCGTCCCGGCGCAGGATCACCCGCGCATGCTCCTCCCAGTCGCGCTGCAGGAGCGCGGGGTCGCCCGCGAGCGCCCGCGCCCGCGCGTCGAGGTTCGGCGCGGCGACCGGCAGCCCGACGATCTGGGCGTGCGTGTGGGCGAGGCTCGCCCCCGCCATCGCGCCCTGGTTGACGAAGCCGAGCGGCCAGAGCGCGCGCGGGTCGTCGCGCACCGCCGCCAGCCGGGCCGCCCACAGCTCGCCGGCGGCGCCCGCCTCGTCGGCGTCCAGCTCGTCGAGCCGCGTGACGTGGCGAGGGCCGTTGACGACCACCTCGTGCACGCCCTCGTCGGCGGGAACCGCGGGATAGAGGTTGGCGAACGCCCGCACGCGCCACGCGCCGCCCGGGCCCGTCACGACCGAGGTGGCGGGCGGCGTCGCGGACTCGTTGCCGGGACAGAAGGGGCACGCTCGCGACCTCGGGCCGTTGTCCGAGAGGTCGTGCGGGCGGGCGGCCCGCCCGGGGGCGACGAGCGACGGGATCCCCGTGAGGGGGTCCCGGGCGACGGGGCTCAGCGGGTCAACCGGTTCGGGCCTCGGCCGCGGCCCCGGGGGTCTCGCCAGCACCCTCGACCTGGGCCGCCGCCAGGCTTGCCTTGAGCGCGTCCATCAGGTTCACGACCTCGGCCGGCTCGGCCGCCGCGGGCACCTCGGCGGGCTCGTGGCCCTCGGCCTTCGCCTCGAGGAAGTCCAGCAGCGCCGCCCGCGTGCGGTTGGGAAACGCCTCGGGTGAGAACGGCTGCGCGAGCCCCTCGACCAACTGGAGCGCGAGCTGCAACTCGTGCTCCTCCACCCTGACGTCGCGGACCCGGTCGGCGATCTGGCGATGCTCGGCCATCCGGACGTCCTCGGGGTAGTAGAGCGTCTCGAGCGTGAGCGCGTCGTCCATCGGCCGGATGAGGACGAGGTGCTCCTTGGTCGACAGGACGAAGCGTCCGACCGCCGCCCGCCCGGCGCGCTCCATCGCCGCGGTCAAAAGCGCATAGGGCCGCTCCGCGCGCTCCTGGGGTTCCAGCCAGTAGGCGCGCTCGAAGTAGACCGGGTCGACCTCCGGCACCTCGACGAACTGGAGGATGTCGATGGTCTTCTCGCGTGGCGCGGCGAACCGCTCGAGCTCCTCGTCCTCGATCGGCACGTACCGACCCTTGGAGGCCTCCCACCCGCGCACGGTGTCGGCGGGGCCGACCTCGACGTCCCGGTCGACGTCCCAGCGCTTCTGCTTGACCGGTCTGCCGGTCTCGCGCGAGAGCGTCCTGAAGCTCACGTCCTTGCGCTGCTGCGCGAGCCCCACGGCGACCGGGATGGTCACCAGGCCGAACGAGATGTAGCCGTTCCAGATGGCTCGCACGACGCCTCCGGCGGACCGGCCGGATCGCCTACTGGCGGCTCGGCGGGGCGCTCGCCACCGGCGCGGGCCGGCGGTCGCCGCCGTTGGACGCCTCGGACGGGGCCAGCGCGGCGAGGCCCTTGAGCGCCTCGAGCATCTCGGTCGGGAAGGGCACGATCAGCGTGCTCGTGCCCCCGTTGGTCCCGATCTCGTTGATCGTCTGGAGGTAGCGCAGCTGGAGCGCCGCGGGCTCGGCGTTGATGACCCGGGCCGCCTGGGAGAGCTTCTCGGAGGCCTGGTATTCGCCGTCGGCGGCGATGATCTTGGCGCGCCGCTCGCGTTCGGCCTCGGCCTGGCGGGCGATCGCCCGCTGCATGTCGGCGGGCAACTCGATGTCCTTGACCTCGACGACGCTGACCTTGACCCCCCAGGGGTGCGTCTGCTCGTCGATGATCTTCTGCAGGCGCTCGTTGATCGACTCACGCTCGGACAGGAGGTGGTCGAGGTCGACCTGCCCCAGCACGCTCCGGAGCGTGGTCTGGGAGATCTGCGACGTCGCGACCAGGAAGTTCTCGACCTGGACGATCGCCTTGGACGGGTCGACGACGCGGAAGTAGGCGACCGCGTTCACCCGCACCGTCACGTTGTCGCGGGTGATGACCTCCTGCGGCGGCACGTTGAGCGTCACCGTACGAAGGTCGACCTTGATGGCCTTGTCGATGAAGGGGATCAGGATGAAGAGCCCGGGCCCCTTGATGCCGATCAGCCGCCCGAGCCGGAAGACGACGCCGCGCTCGTACTCGCGGGCCACCTTCACCGCCGAGAAGAGGAAGAGCAACGCGACGATCAGGACGATGACGACGACGACCAGCGCGCCCATGCGTGCGACTCCCTCGTGCGTGGCGGGCCACGGCTGTGACCCGTACGACAGTGTTTAGCATGCCGTTCGCCACCACGCGCGAGAACCCGGCCGCCACGGTCGGCGCGGTTGCGTTTCGGCTAGCCTGGGGCGGCCGTGACCGCCCGCCTGCCTGCGCCCGCGGAGCTCATTCCGCACCGCGCCCCGTTCCTGTTCGTGGACGAGATCCTCGAGCTCGAGCCGGGTGTGCGCGCCCGCACGCGGTGGCGGGTCGATCCGGACATGCCGCTGTTCGCGGGACACTTCCCCGCCGAGCCGATCCTCCCCGGGGTGATCATCGTCGAAGCGCTCGCCCAGACCGGCGCGCTCGCCGCCATGGCCCGCCCCGACCTGCCCGCCGGGATGCTGCCGCTGTTCGCCGGCATCGAGCGCGCACGCTTCCGCCGCCCGGTCCGCCCGGGCGACGTGCTCGACATGGAGGCGACGGTGGAGTGGCGACGCGAGCGGATCGGCGAGGGCGAGGGCGCGGCGCGCGTCAACGGCGAGAAGGTCTGCGACGGGCGGCTCCGGTTCGCGATGGTGCCGAGCGGCTCGACGTGATCGCGGTCCGTGACGGGCGGGCGCCACGCGCGAGGATGGTGGCACTCGGGGCCTACGTGCCGGAGCGGGTGGTGACCAACGCCGAGCTCGAGGAGCGGGTCGACACCTCGGACGAGTGGATCCGGGCGCGGACCGGCATCCGCGAGCGCCGCTTCGCCGATCCGTCCCAGGCCTCCAGCGACCTCGGGATCGTCGCGGCCGAGCGCATCCTGGCGGACGCCGGGATCGCGGCGGCGGAACTCGACATGCTCATCGTGCCGACGTCCACACCCGACCACCTCCTGCCGTCGACCGCGGCGATCGTCGCCGACGGCATCGGTGCCGGGAACGCCGCCGCCTTCGACCTGCTCGCGGCGTGCAGCGGCTTCGTCTACGGGCTGGCCCAGGCGACCGCGATGATCGAGTCGGGCCTCGCGCGCAACGTCATGGTGCTGGGCGCCGAGACCTTCAGCCGCATCCTCGACTTCGAGGACCGGAGCACCTGCATCCTCTTCGGGGACGCCGCGGCCGGAGCGCTCCTGGTCGCCGACGACACCGGCGAGGCGCGCGGGTTCCTCGGCTTCGACCTCGGTGCCGACGGCACCGGCGCCGACGACCTGGTCGTGCCGGCCGGCGGCAGCCGCCTTCCCTCGCACGAGCTGAGCAGGCGCGAGGACGCGTTCCTCCACATGGAGGGTCGCGAGGTCTTCCGCTTCGCCACGCGCGTGATGGAGGAGTCGACGTCGCGCCTGCTCGATGCGCTCGACCTCCCGGTCGAGCGCATCGACGTCCTGGTGCCGCACCAGGCCAACGTCCGCATCATCGACCACGCGGTGGGGCGACTCGGAATCGATCCGGAACGGGTGTTCAGCAACCTCGACCGCTACGGCAACACGTCGGCCGCCTCCATCCCGCTCGCGCTCGCCGAGGCGCGGGACGAGGGGATGCTGCGACCGAGCGCGCTTGTGTTGATGGTCGGTTTCGGGGCCGGGCTCACCTGGGGGTCCGCCGTCGGCCACTGGGAGCCGCGATGACGACCGGGCTGCTGTTTCCCGGGCAGGGTGCCCAGGCGGTCGGAATGGGCGTCGATCTCGTGCGGGCGTTCCCGGTCGCCGGGGAGACGTTCGCCGCCGCGGACGCGGCGCTCGGCTATCCGCTGTCGGAGATCTGCTTCGACGGGCCGGCCGAGCGCCTGACCGCCACCGAGGTCTGCCAGCCGGCGATCCTCACGGTGTCGGTGGCCGCGTGGCGGGTCGCACGCGACCACGGGCTCGAGGCCGATCTGGTGCTGGGGCACTCCCTCGGGGAGTATTCGGCGCTCGTGGCGGCGGGTGCGATCGGTTTCGAGGAGGCGGTCCGCCTGGTCGCAGAGCGGGGCGCGGCCATGCAGGACGCGGGGACGCGACGGCCGGGTGCGATGGCGGCGCTGATCGGGGTCGACGACACGACGGCCGCGACGCTCGCCAGCCGCGCCGGGGACGTCTGGCCCGCCAACTTCAACTGTCCCGGGCAGGTCGTGGTGTCGGGGAGCGTCGAGGGCGTGGAGCGACTGATGGAGCACGCGGAGGACGACGGGGTCCGGGTCACGCGCCTCGCGGTGTCGGGCGCCTTCCACACGCCCCTCATGGCGCCGGCGGCGGAGCGACTGGCGCCCGCGTTGCAGGCCTGGGAGCCGGCGGAGCCGCACCCCGCCTTCCTCTCCACCACGACCTGTGCGATCGAGCCCGCCGGGCGCCTGCGCGAGGTGCTCCTGGACCAGCTCACCTCGCCGGTGCGCTTCGGGGACGCGGTCGAGGTCGCCCTCGAGCGGGGCGTCGACCGCTTCGTCGAGCTCGGGCCCGGCCGAGTGCTCTCCGGGCTGGTCCGTCGCGTGCGGCGGGGCGTGGCGACCGTCTCGGTGGGCGGCCCCGACGACCTGACGAAGCTGGCCGTCTGATGGGCGTCGCGCTCGTGACCGGCGGCGGACGTGGAATCGGCGCGGCATGCGCCCGGGCTCTCGCGCGCGACGGCATGGACGTCATGCTCGGCTACGCGGCCGGAGCGGCGCCGGCCGAGGCGGTGGCCGAGGAGATCCGCGCCCTGGGGCGCCGCGCCGCCGTGCACCGGGCCGACGTCGCCGACCCCGACGCCGCGGCGGCGATGGTGGCGGCCTGCGAGGAGGAGCTCGGCGAGCTCGACGCCGTCGTCCTGAACGCCGGCATCACCCGCGACGGCCTGGCGCTTCGCATGCGCGTCGAGGACTGGCGCGAGGTCATCGACGTCGACCTCTCCGGCGCCTTCTACGTGGCCAAGCCGGCGCTCCGCGGCATGCTCCGTCGTCGTCGCGGCGCGATCGTGGCGCTCTCGTCGGTGGTGGGCCTCACCGGCAACGCCGGGCAGGCCAACTACGCGGCCGCGAAGGCGGGATTGATCGGCATGGTCCGCTCGCTCGCCCGCGAGGCCGGCCCCCGGGGGGTCAGGGTCAACGCCGTCGCGCCCGGCTACATCGCGACCGACATGACGGATGCGCTCACCGACGAGCAGCGCGAGGCCATGCGCGTGGCGACGCCGCTCGGGCGCCTCGGGGACCCGGACGACGTCGCCGGAGCCGTGGCGTTCCTCTGCGGGCCGGACGCGGGCTTCATCACCGGGTCGGTGCTGACCGTCGACGGCGGGATGACGATGGCATGACCCTCTCCGCCGAACAGCGCGCCGCGCGGGCGCGGGTCGTGGTCACCGGCCTCGGGATCGTCTCGCCGCTCGGCATCGGTGTCGAGGACGCCTGGCGCGCCGCGCGCGAGGGGCGCGCCTGCGCCGCGACCATCACCGGGTTCGACGCCTCGCGGGTCGAGACCCACTTCGCCTGCGAGGTGCCGGGCTTCGTCCCCGACGACTTCATGGACCGCAAGACCGCCCGTCGCATGGATCGCTTCGCCCAGCTCGGGGTCGCCGCCGGGCGACTGGCGCTCGCGGACGCCGGGATCGCGGTGGGCGACGACAACCGCGAGTCGATCGGGGCGGTGATCGGGAGTGGGATCGGCGGGCTCGACTCCTTCGTCGGCCAGACCGGGCTGGCGGCCGAGCGGGGGCCCGATCGGGTCTCGCCGTTCTTCATCCCGCTGGTCACGGTCAACATGGCCGCCGCGCACGTCTCGATGCAGACCGGCATCCAGGGGCCGCTGTCGTGCGTGAGCACCGCCTGCGCGACCGGCAACCACGCGATCGGCGACGCGCTGATGGCGATCCGCGGCGGGATGGCGGACGTCATGTTGGCCGGGGGCACGGAGGCCGGCGTGACGGAGGTCGGGCTGGCCGCGTTCAACGCCATGCGCGCCCTGTCGACCCGCAACGACGACCCGCCGCGCGCCAGCCGGCCCTTCGACGCCGGCAGGGACGGCTTCGTCATGGGTGAGGCCGCGGCGATCGTGGTGCTCGAGGAGCGTTCGCACGCCCTCGCGCGCGGCGCCGACATCTATTGCGAGGTGGTCGGCTTCGGCATGACCGGCGACGCCCACCACATGACCGAGCCCGACCCGAGCGGCCGCCAGGTCGCGCGCGCGATGTCGATCGCGATCGCCGACGCGGGCGCCACGCCGGAGGACGTCGACTACGTCAACGCGCACGCGACGTCGACCCCGGCGGGCGACGGCAAGGAGATCGTCGCCATCACGAGCGCCCTCGGCGCCGCGCGCGCCGCCGAGGTCGCGGTCAGCTCGACCAAGGGCATGCACGGACACTGCATGGGCGCCACCGGTGGCCTCGAGGCGAGTCTGACGGCGCTCACGATCCGCGACGGCGTGATCCCCCCGACCATCAACCTGGACGACCTCGACCCCGCGTGCGTCGGCGTCGACCACGTCGTGAACGTCGCCCGCGAGGGCCGTGTGCGCATGGCGCTCTCCAACGGCTTCGGCTTCGGCGGGCACAACGCCGTCGTGGCCTTCGCCGCGCCGTGAGGGCGACGCCCCGCCGCCGGTGACCTCACGGAGGCGCCGCGTCGCGACGGCGCGACGACCCGCCTCGACCCACGATCGACCACCACGGAGCCGTCACAGGATGAGCCGCATCACCACCCCCAGCCGCGAGACGGTGCGTCGCCTCACGGGCGCCGTCTACCGCCCCCTGCCCGCGACCCGGGGGCATACCTGGATCGGGGAGGAGCGCCTCGCGATCGGCAGCCTGCCCATCGCCGGCGACCTCGCGCAACTCGAGGGCGAAGGCGTCACGGACGTCGTCAACTGCCGCCACACCTACCAGACGTACTTCTCGCAGGATCTGTGGGCGGAGCGCGCGGCGTTCGGACCCGAGCACGTGATGTCCGCGCCCATGTGGGACCACGGCCGCCCGCAGCGCCCGAGCGCCTTCGCCGCCGCCGTGCGCTTCGGGGCCGAACGCCTGGACCGGGATCCCGACGCGCGCTTGCTCGTCCACTGCCAGCAGGGGCGCCGGCGTTCGGCCCTCGTCGCCTACGGGGTCCTCCGGCTGCGGGGGCGGACGCCCGAGGAGGCGTCGCGGCTGATCCTCACGCATCGGACGGTCGCCCGGATCGTCCCCGCCTACCGCGCCAGCGTCGAGGACTGGCTCGGCGCCGGGGCACCGATAGCATGAGGGGGCGATGACCCGCGTCCACGTCTCCATCGACCGCCTTCGGCGTCGCCCCCGCGACCAGCGGGCCACCCCGCCCGCGAACGCCCCCGGCGCCGCCTGCCCCTCCTGCGGCAACCACTTCCGCGCGGAGGAGCTCGTTCGCAACCGCCGTGTCTGCACGGGGTGTGGACACCACTTCCCGGCCTCCGCGCGGCAGCGGCTCGAGGCGCTCGCCGACCGCGGCGAGTGGACCGAGCTCTGGCCCGAGTTGCGCGCCGCCGACCCGCTCCAGTTCCGCGACCTCGAGCCCTACGCCGGCCGGGTCGCCAAGGCCGAGGCCAAGGGCGGCACCGAGGCCATCATCGCGGCGCGCCTCGAGATCCGCGGCCAGCCGGCGGTCGCCGCGGCGATGGAGTTCGGCTTTCTCGGAGGCAGCATGGGGTCGGTCGTCGGCGAGAAGCTCGCCCGGGCCTGCGACAGGGCGGTGGCGGAGGGCGTGCCGCTCGTGGTGATCACCTCGTCCGGTGGCGCCCGGATGCAGGAGGGGATCCTGGCGCTGATGCAGATGGCCAAGACCGTGGTCGCGTTCGAGGCGATGGCCGAGGCCCGCCTTCCGATCGTCGTCGTGCTGGCGCACCCCACCACCGGGGGGGTCTGGGCGTCGTTCGCCTCGCTCGGGGACGTCACCTACGCTGAGCCCGGCGCTCTGATCGCGTTCTCAGGCCCCCGCGTGATCGAGCAGACCACGCGCGAGAAGCTGCCGGAGGACTTCGGGCGCGCCGAGAGCCAGCTCGCAAACGCCCAGGTCGACGACGACGACGACCGGCGGGAGCTGCCCGAGCGCATCGGCCGTGTGCTGGCCATCCTCGACCGTGGTCCGCGAGGCCTCGATCCGCCTCCGGCGGTCCAGTGGGCGCAGGAGCGCGCCGAGCGCGCCGCGCGCGCGGCCCAGTCCCTCCCGGCGCTGTCGCGCCGTCTCGCCGAGCGCTTCCGGCGGCCCGAGGACGGGGATCCGGCATGACCGCCCGGCGTGGGCGGCAGTTCGTCCGCAAGATCACCGACCGCATGCACCGTCCGCCGGAGCAGTCCGACGCGGCGACGTGGGAGACGATCCAGCGGGTCCGCCATCAGGAGCGTCCGTACACGCTCGACTATGTCGCGCGGCTCTTCACGGACTTCGAGGAGATCCGCGGCGACCGCCTTCGGAGCGACGACCCGGCGATCGTCGCCGGCATCGCCCGGTACGGCGCAGGCCCGATCGTCGTGATCGGTCACCAGAAGGGCCGCGACGCCAACGAGCGCACCTACCGCAACTTCGGGATGCCCGGGCCGGAGGGCTATCGCAAGGGCATGCGCGCGATGGCGCTGGCCGAGCGGCTCGACCTGCCCGTGCTCACGCTGATCGACACCCCCGGCGCGTTCCCCGGGGCGGGCGCCGAGGAGCGGGGGCAGGGTGGCGCGATCGCGCTCAGCATGCGGACCATGTTGCGTCTGTCGGTGCCGGTCGTCGCGGTCGTGATCGGGGAGGGCTCGTCGGGCGGCGCCCTCGCGCTCGGCGTCGCGGACCGCGTGATCATGCTCGAGAACTCGACCTACTCGGTCATCTCACCCGAGGGCGCCGCGGCGATCCTGTGGCGCGACGCCACCAAGGCCCCGCTCGCCGCGTCGGCGTTCCGGCCGACTGCGGCGAACTGCTACCGCCTGGGGATCGCCGACGGCGTGGTGCCGGAGCCGGGCGACGGTGCCCACTCGGACCACGACGAGGCCGCGCGTCTTCTCGACGGCTACCTGCGCCGGGCGCTGCGGGAGCTTCGTGAGCTGGGTCCCGCCGACCGGCGCCGCCAGCGCGGCGAGCGGTACCGGCGGATCGGCGCCTTCAGGGAGCTGCCGTCGACGAACGGGTCCGCGCTCGCCGCCGGGCGGGAGCGCATGGGCGAGCGGCCGGGGGGAACCGGCGAGGCACCCCCCGGCCTGACGTCGCCCGCCGACGCGCCCGCCGGTCCGTTCAGGTCGTCGCGAACGCCTCGACGAGCTCGCGACAGGGGGCGGGGGTGTCCGCGACGACCCTGCCCCACACGATGTTCCCGTCGCGGAACGCCGCCTCGTCCACCGACGTCGCCCCGGCGTCGACGAGGTCGTCGCGGATGCCGAGCGGGCCGGTCGACCGCGCAACCCGAGCGATCCTCGTTGAGATCGCCACGAAGCCGCCGTGGCAGATGATCCCGGCGATCTGCCGGCGGGCGGCGCATCCCCTCGTCACGCCGATGACCGGCGGGTCGCGGCGCACCCTGTCCGACGCCCACCCGCCCGAGACGCCGAGGCCGTCCACGCCGTCAGCCGCGGTCACCTCGGCGCGGACGCCGAGGTCGTTCGCCCCCGTGCCGGGGCTCGGCGTCGCGACCGACCGAGACCATTCCGCGCCGTCTTCGCGCAAGCGCATGCGGGCCACCCGGTACTCGAGATCCCCGACCCCTCATCGACGAGGATCGCGTCGCGGCGTCCTTCGAGTCGCATCCCACCCCCCGCGGGGCACCGGCGGTCCCCGGAGCCCCGTGCCCTGCGCCGACTCAGCGCCCGTCCGCGTCGTCCTCCATCACCCGTTGCAGGTGCAGCGCGCCGTCCAGCAGCTCGCGGTTCGTGCGCGGGTGCTCCGGAAGGACGTCCGCCGTCGCCGCGAGCTCGCGGTGCCAGCGTTGCATCTCGGCACTCGGACGCCGGTCCGGGTCGACGCGCACCATGTCCAGGACGAGCGCCATGAAGCCGCGCAGGGACGCACGTGGGTCTGGGCGTTGGATCATCAGCCGGGGCCTCCTTGCCGCGGATCGATGAGCGGGCCAACCGGCGGCCGTGCCGGTGGGGGCGACCCTCTCTGCACAAGTGGTCGGCCTGCGGACCGGCGACTTGAGGGCCCTTCGGGCGACCCGGGGGCGCGGGTCAGGTCCCGCCCGGCGCGCCGGACGTCCGGGCCGGACCCCGCGGGAGCAGCACGCACACCGACGGTCCGGGAGAGATGTCGATCCTGCGATGCCATCCGAGTGGCTCGCCGTCGGCCTGGACGGCCGTCACCGGGTCGGCCGACACCGTGAGCGATCGCATGGCGACGCCGCCGATGAGCGCCGAGTCGTCCCCGGGGTCTCCCCCGGCCGCCGAGGCGATCGCGACCCGCGCGACCTCGGCCACCGAGGCACGAGTGAGGGCGCGCCAGGCGATCGTGCCGTCGAACGCGGCCCCGGGCACGAGGTCCAGGGGCCGTGTCCCGAGGAACGTGTACGGCCGCCCGCAGGTCGCGACCATGGTGGCGGCGGCGATCGGATCCCGGCCGTCCACCGAGATGTCGATCCGTGGAGGACGGCGGGCGTAGCGCAGGCCGACACGCCCCGCCCCCAGGACGAAGCTGCCCTGCCGGAGCCGTCGCTTGAGCCCCGTGTGCCCCTCGACCCAGTGCACGGTCTCGGCGTCGAGGCCGACGCCCGTGTTCATCATGAACACGCGGCTGTGCGGACCGGCATCGACCCGGCCGAGGCGAAGACGGGCGGTCCTGCCCGCCGCGAGCGCCGCCGCCAGCAACGCCAGGGCGCGGTCGAGCGACGAGGGCCACCCCACGGCGCGCGCGAAGACGTTCGTGCCCCCGCCCGGGAGCGGGACCACCGTCACGTCCGACCCGGCCAGCGTGTCGGCGACCTCGGCGAGCACGCCGTCGCCCCCCAGGCAGGCGACGGTCCGCACCCCCTCCTCCACCGCCTCGAGGATGCGTCTGCGGGCATGGCCCTTCTCCCGCGTCACGACGACGTCGAGCAGGCCGTCGGCGGCGAGGATGCGCGTCGCCCGGGCGCGCACGTCCGGCACCACCTTCGTGGCCCACGGGTTGACCACGAGCAGCGTCCCGCCGGCACCCCGCGACCTCGCGGCGGCGACCTCTCGGCCGGACGTCTTCGGCGCGGGCCTCACGGTCCAAGGACGAGTTCGAGGCGGGCCAGGAACGCCGCCACGAGCAGGTCGACCGCGCCCGCCGCCTCGAGCGGCGCGGCGTGTCCGGCGTTCGGGAGCACGGCCAACCCCGACGCCGGCAGCTCCGCCGCCAACTCCTCGGCCTCGGCCACCGGCACCAGCGGATCGCGGCCCGCGGCGATGATCAGCGTGGGCCCCGGCGCATGCGCCAGGCGCCCGGCGCTCTCGAACGCGGACCATGCCGCGAGATCCTCGGCCATGATGCGCTCCGGTCGCGCGAGCACCTCCTCGTGCGCTCGGATCGCGACCTCGGAGCCGGGCTCGACGAAGGCGAGGTCGGCGATGTTCGCCGGGGTCGTGCCCGGCGGGAGGAACCCGTGCGCGCCGAGTCCGAGGACCACCAGCCCGTCGATCGCGTCGGGGTGGGCGGCGACGAGCGCGAGTGCCGCGGCCGCGCCGAGGCCGTGCGCGATGAGGGCGCGCGGCGGGCGCACCTCGGCCAGGCGATCGAGCAACCACGCCGTCCGCGAGGCGTCGTCGCGGGCGCATCGGCGAGCTCGAGCACGACGCAGCCCTCGAAGCGCCCCGTCTGCTCGCGCCAGGGGGCGCGACCGAGGAAGGCGCCGCCGAGGAAGACCGGCCGCGGCGCGCTCACGTCGCCGCCGCCAGCGCGAGCGCGACGGCGTCGCCGGCCGTCTGCGCACGCGGCAGCGACTCGCCCTGGTCCCAGCCCTCGGGCGCACACACATCCCAGGTCTGGAGCAGGATCACGGGGCGCCCGAGCTTCGGGCCAACCCGATCTCGGCCAGCGTGCCCCAGCCCCCGCCGATGGCGATGACCGCATCGGCCGTGGCGACGAGTGCCAGGTCGCGAGCCTCCCCGACCCCGGTGGCGATCACCATGTCGGCCGTCCCGCGGTGAGCCGCCCGGTCGTCGCCCGGCAAGAGCGCCGCCACCCGCCCACCGCCCGCCCGGGCGCCGCGCTCGGCCGCCGCCATCACGCCGCCCAGTCCACCCGTCAGGATCGTGGCGCCGTGCGCCGCGGCGATCCGTCCGCACTCCTCCGCGAGCACGTTGACCGACGGCGACTCGGGTGTTCCTTGGCCGCTGATCGCGAGCATCGGTCCGTGCATTGGGCGATCGTAGTGGAGCACTTCGTGCTGGCGCCGCCGCCCGTCCGCCGCGCCACGGGGCGCGGCGGCGCTCTGGTAGCCTCGACCGAGGTGCCGACCCTCATCGTGTGCGACTTCGACGGCACGATCACGCGGCGCGACACCCTCCAAGTGATCGTCGAGCGGTATGGCATGCCCGGGGTCTGGGACGCGATCGAGCCTCGGCTCCGCTCGGGTGAGGTCACGTTGGAGCAGGCGATGGAGGAGCAGTTCGCGGGCGTGAGGGCCACCCCTGACGAGATCCGGCGGCTCGTCGCGGAGCGGGCCGAGCTTCGCGCGGGCTTCCACGAGCTCGTCGACTGGTCACGCGCCGGCGGACGACGCCTGGTCGTCCTCTCGTCGGGCTTTCGGTCGGTGATCGAGGACGTGCTCGGTCGCGCCGGGCTGGGGCACCTGCCGGTGGAGGCCCACGATGCGCGCTTCGCAGCCGCGGGGAGCACGATCCTCTGGTCGGAGCGCGGCGGCGAGGAGTGCGATCGCTGCGGGCGGCGCTGCAAGCGCCACGACCTCGAGCACCATCGGCGCGCCGGCGAGGTGGTGGTGTACGTCGGTGACGGCGTCTCCGACCGCTGTGCCGCCCAGGACGCCGACCGTGTCGAGCATGTACCGCCATTGGCTGCAACTGAACGAAGTACA
>CALNYH010000007.1:0-28143 GCA_942490795.1 uncultured Thermoleophilia bacterium
ATGCCCGAGCGGCCAAAGGGAGCGGTCTGTAAAACCGCCGGCTCAGCCTACGGAGGTTCGAATCCTCCTCCCCCCATTCCTGACGTGAGGGCGGTCCACGCGTGAGCCCCTGGATCGGCGTGGCCGCCCTCGCCGTGGTCGTCGCGTGGAACGCGTTCTTCGTCGCCGCGGAGTACGCGTTCGTGGCGTCGCGTCCGTCACGTCTCGCCGAGCTCGTCGCCGGCGGGTCGCGCCGGGCGGCGCGGGTGCTCGACCTGCAGCGCGATCCGACCCGCTTCATCTCGTCGGTGCAGGTGGCGATCACCATGTCGTCGCTCGCGGCCGGCGCCGTGGGCGAGCCGGCCGTCCGGCGGCTGCTGGACACCGCCGCCGGACCGCTCGACGACGTCTCCACGCGGGTCGTCAGCACCCTCGCCGCGACGGTGCTGGCCTTCGCGATCGTCACGGCCATCACCGTCGTGCTGGGGGAGATCGTCCCGAAGACCCTGAGCCTCGTGCGCTCCGAGCAGGTGGCTCTGATGACGGTGGGCCCGGTCCGCGCCTTCAGCGCCGTCTTCCGACCGTTCATCGCGCTGCTGGAGTGGCTGTCGCGGCTGGTGACCCGTCTGCTGGGGCTCCCGCCGCCGACGACCGCGGGCCGGGCGCACTCCGAGGAGGAGCTCAAGCTCCTGTTCGCCGAGTCGGAGGAGACCGGGGTCCTCGACGCCGAGGAGCGGGCGATGCTCTCGCGTGTCTTCGAGTTCGGCGACACCGAGGTGCGCGACGTCATGGTGCCCCGCCCCGATGTCGTGACCCTCGCCGCGTCGGCGACGGTCGAGGAGGCATGCGACGTCGCGCTTGCGAACCCGCATGCCAGGTTCCCGGTCCTCGACGAGGACGACGACGAGCTGCGGGGCGTGCTCAGCGTCAGGCGACTGCTGGCCCTGGTGCGGGCGGGCCGCACGCTGCGGGCGGGAGATGCCGCGGACGAGGCGATGTTCGTGCCCGAGACGCGTCGCCTGGACGATCTCCTGGCCGACTTCCGCCGTGCTCGGCGCCACTTCGCGGTCGTGGTGGACGAGTACGGGAGCCTCGCCGGCGTCGTCACCCTGACCGACCTGACCGAGGAAATCGTCGGCGAGGTGGCCGAGGGGGCCGGCGAGGCGCGCTCGACGATCGTCCAGCTCGCTCCGGATCGCCTGCTCGTGCCGGGCGCGTTCGCCATCGACGACTTCGACGAGCGGTTCGGCACCGCGCTCGCGACCTCCGATGTCCGCTCGCTCGGCGGACTGGTCTTCACGACCCTCGGACGGGTCCCCGCGATCGGCGACTCGGTCGCGCTGCCGGGTGTCCAGCTCATCGTCCGCAGGATGGACGGCCAACGCATCCTCGGACTCGAGGTGCGCCTCGAGGGTGGATTGACGTAGCGCCTGTCGCGTATCGTGGTTCGCACAATCCCGACCGGGGGGGTCGCCATGTTCGTCCTGATCAGCAAGTACAACCAGCCCGCCGAGGTGGTCGATCAGCACCTCGAGGCCCACAAGGCCTGGATCAAGGGCCACTACGACGCCGGGCGCATCCTGCTCACGGCGCGCCAGGTGCCCCTCACCGGCGGGCTCATCCTGGCGAGCGCCGACAGCGTCGACGAGGTCCACGCCATGATCGCCGAGGACCCGTTCAAGACCTCCGGCGTCGCCGACTACGACGTGCTCGAGTTCACGCCGGCGCGCGCCGCTCCGGGGCTCGAGAAGCTGATGGAGGCATGAGCCGGGGGTAGCATCGTCCCCTGGCGGCGGACGGGATGGTGGACATGGCGGACCAAGGGCACATCAGCTCACTCGAGGTGGAGTCGCGGCGGTTCCCGCCGCCGCCGGGGCTCGCCGCGGACGCCCGGGCGGGTGAGGACCTGTTCGTCCGAGCCGCGGAGGACAGGCTCGCCTTCTGGGCCGACCAGGCACGCAGGCTCGAGTGGATCGCGCCGTTCACGGAGGTCCTCGACGACGTCGATGCGCCGTTTTACCGCTGGTTCGCCGACGGCACGCTCAACGCCAGCGCGAACTGCATCGACCGCCACCTCGCCGAGCGCGGCGACCGGGTCGCGTTCCACTTCGAGGGCGAGCCCGGGGACACCGACAGGATCACCTACCGTGACCTGCACGAGCGCGTCTGCCGTCTTGCCGACGCCCTTCGCACGCTCGGCGTCGCACGCGGCGACCGCGTGGCCGTGTACATGGGCATGGTTCCCGAGCTGCCGATCGCCATGCTCGCCTGCGCGCGGCTCGGGGCGATCCACACGGTCGTCTTCGGCGGCTTCGCACCCGAGGCGCTCCGGGACCGCATCCTCGATTGCGGATGCACCGCGGTCATCACGCAGGACGAGGGATGGCGGGCGGGCAAGCGCATCCCCCTGAAGGCCAACGTCGACAGGGCGCTCGAGGGGTGCCCCGACGTGCACTCGTGCGTCGTCGTGCGGCGGATCGGGACGGACGTCGACTGGACCGACGGCCGCGACCACGACTACGCCGAGATCACCGCCGCGGCCGCGGCCGACATCGCGCCGGAGCCGATGGGGGCCGAGGATCCGCTGTTCATCCTCTACACGTCCGGCACGACCGGAAAGCCGAAGGGGATCGTCCACACGACCGGCGGCTACCTGGCCGGCGCCGCGGCCACGCACGGCTGGGTGTTCGACCTCCGCGACGACGACGTCTACTGGTGCGCCGCCGACTGCGGCTGGGTCACCGGTCACACCTACATCGTCTACGGGCCCCTGGCCAACGGGGCCACCGGCGTCCTCTACGAGGGCGCGCCGAGCCACCCGGCCGAGAACCGCTGGTGGGACATGGTCGAGCGATACGGCGTCACGATCCTCTACACCGCGCCGACCGCGATCCGCACGTTCATGAAGTGGGGCGAGGAGCACCTGCGCGGGCACGACCTGTCCAGCCTGCGCCTGCTCGGCACCGTCGGCGAGGCGATCAACCCCGAAGCATGGATGTGGTATCGCGACGTCGTGGGCGGAGGGCGCTGCCCGATCGTCGACACGTGGTGGCAGACGGAGACCGGCGGGATCATGATCTCCCCGCTTCCGGGTGTCACGACGACCAAACCCGGATCCGCGTCACGGCCACTACCGGGGATCGAGGTCGCGATCCTGGACGAGGCCGGCGAGCCGGTCGAGCGCGGGCACGGCGGCTACCTCGTGCTGACGGACCCCTGGCCCTCGATGCTCCGCGGGCTCTGGGGGGACGATGCGCGGTTCGTCGAGACCTACTGGTCCCGCTATCCCGGGATGTACCTGGCGGGCGACGGCGCGCGCCAGGACGCCGACGGGGACTACTGGCTGCTCGGGCGGATCGACGACGTGATCAACGTCTCGGGCCACCGGCTGTCGACGATCGAGGTCGAGAGCGCACTCGTGTCGCATCCGCTCGTCGCGGAGGCCGCCGTCGTCGGACGCGCGGACGAGCGCACCGGCCAGGCCATCGCCGCATTCGTGACGCTCGTGGGCCACGCGCAGGGCCACGACGGGATGATCGCGGACCTGCGCGACCACGTCGCGAACACGATCGGCGCGATCGCCAAGCCGGCGTCGATCGTGCTCACCGACGACCTCCCGAAGACCCGCTCCGGCAAGATCATGCGCCGCCTCCTCCAGGACGTCTCCGAGGAGCGCCACCTGGGCGACGTCACGACGCTCGCCAACGCCGAGGTCGTCGACGAGATCGCCGCCAAGGCGCAGGAGCTGATCGCCGAGGGCAAGGACGACGAGGGCTGAGCCCGGCGGGGGACGTCGGCGATCACGACGCCGGCCGACGACGGCGTGTCGCGCCCGTCGGCCGGACGGCGTGGGCGGCGTCGCGGGTGCGGGCGTTCCGGCCCGCCCCGAGCCACGACCGGCGGCCGCTGGAGCGGCGGCGGGTCCGCTAGAGTTCGCGGCCGCTCCCGCGCGGGGCGACCCGCCCAGTTAGCTCAGTTGGTAGAGCACTTCCATGGTAAGGAAGGGGTCAGCGGTTCGAGTCCGCTACTGGGCTCTTGCTTCCGGTGCCGAGCGCCGGGCAAGGCGGCGTAGCTCAGCTGGTTAGAGCAGCGGAATCATAATCCGCGTGTCGGGGGTTCGAGTCCCTCCGCCGCTACTACGATGGCCGTCGCGAGACCGGCGTGGACCGCGACAAGAGCCGTGAAATCGGGCCGATCGGCTCACGTCGCCGCCGGGAACGCGGACGGTGCCTCCGCGCCGGCCGCGCGATCGCCGGACCGGGGTCACCCCTGACGCGCGATCGAGGTCCGGGCGGCGACCGCGACGCCCGCCTTCACCGTGACGAACGCGGCGGGGCGCCTTTCCCCCCGCGGGGTCTTCGTCAGCCAGGGCCGTCGCTTACCCGAGTCGAGCCCCTTCACCCTCCGGCGAACGGCCCCGCCCGCACGGATGCGGGTGGTGTGGCCGGGATCGGCCTCGTTGCACGGCATCGCCGCCGAGGCAGTGATCTCGGTCCTCGCAACCGCGGGTGGCGGAGTACGTTCGGGGTGCGCCGAGTCGACGCTCGGTTGATCCGCTGGGGCCACGGCGGGGCCGCGAGCGGCGCCCGCGGGCCCGACCCGCGAGCCGAGTCGAGGTCGGGACGCCTGGTCCCCGGAGCGATCGCCCGGCTCAGTGGCTGAGCGCAGCCTTCACCGCGACGACGACCGCGGCGGCAACGAGCGACGCCGCACCGAAGAGGAGCGCTCTGGACACTCGCGCGCCCCGTGCCCGTGCCGATTCGAAACCCGTCGCACCGATGAGGATGGCGAGCAACGACCCAGAGATGTTCAACGCGATGCTCTCGGCGACGAACAGGAACGGGAGCGTCGCGACCAGGGCGACGGTCACGGCGGCGGCGAGTTGTGCGCCCCCGCTCCGCCATGCCGCGGCGCCCACGTGCCCTCCCGAGACGAGCCGGGTCGAGAGGGTGAACGCGAACAGGTGTGCCAGGACGAGCCCGATGGCCGTGCCCCAGGAGGTCGCGACGATCTCGGCCGAGTCGGCCGAGTAGGCCTGCAGCGCGACCGACTCGGCAAGGAGCACGATCGCGAGGTACAGCGCCATCGTCAGCGCTTCGAGGCGCGCCTCCGGTTCCACCCACGACAGCCCCGTCTCGCGCGCGTCGTCGCGTCGTGTCGTCGTCGGCATTCGGGCAGCCTTCCGGGATCCCCGGCCCGGGCCCCTACTGCGGGCGCTTGCTTCCGACCGTCTTGCGCAGCTTTTCGGGGAGCCGATCGACCACCGGCACCTCGGTGCCGATCTCGACGTCGAGGAGCGCGTTGAGCTTGGTGTTCATGCGCTCGAGCAGTGCCCGGTCGTGGTCGGGGTCCTCGGGTCGCGCGAGGTTGCGCACCTCCCCGGGGTCGGCCTGGAGGTCGTAGAGCGCGACGTCGTTGTCCGCGAGGAGCTCCTCGACGCTCGCGGGCCGGTTGTACCCACGGCCGCCGAAGTAGCGGGCCATCTTGTGCCTGCCGTCGTACACGGCCCGGAACAGATTGCGCTTGGTGAAGTCGGGCCTGTCCATCGCCGCCAGGACCTCCTTCACGTCGACGTCGACGTCGCCTTTCGTCGCGCCGATGAGCTTCACGACCCCGTCGCGATTGCGGGTGATCCACTCGATGTCGTAGGTGCTCAGCATGTCGTGGGTGACGAGCATGCCGTCACCAGGCTCGCGCGCGCTCCCGCGTGGCCCCGCCGACGATGGGTCGGCGATCACGTCGGAGAAGTCGCGTCCGACGACGCCCGGGTTGCGGTCGCGCAGCTCGCTCGTCGGGACTCCCGCAAAGGAGAGGAGGGTCGGGACCAGGTCGACCGCGGATACGACGGCGTCGCTGGACGCGCCCCGGGGGCCGTCCGGATGCACGATCACGAACGGCACGTTGATCACCTCGCGGAACGCGACAGAGCCCTTTTGGCGAAGGCCGTGCGCGCCGGCCATCTCGCCGTGATCGGAGGTGAAGATGACGATCGTGCGATCGGCCTGACCGGACGCCTCGAGCGCGTCCAGGACCGTTCCGACGTGCTGGTCCACGTCGCGGATGCAGTTGACGTAGTAGTTGATGTGCGACTTCCAGAGGTCGTCGCGGCCCTCGGGGATCGCTCCGAAGAACGCGTTGAGTCCCTGGAGGTACTCGGAGACGGCGTCAGGCTGCCGGGAGAGGTCGTCCTCGAAGTTGTCCGGGAGTTCGACCGCGTTCTCCGACCGATACACGACCTCGTCGGGCGCGGAGAAGAGCCCGACGACCCCGTGCTGCTCGGCTCCCGTCTGGAAGTACATGATGTCGTGCGGATTGACGAAGTTCACCGCCAGGTACCAGGGCTGGTCCTCGCCGACGACCGGAGCGCGCTGGCGCAGCCAGTAGGCGGCCTCGCCCGCGATCGAGGGGTCTCGGGTCAGGCCGTCGAGGGGCGCGCCCCACATCGCCCCCCCAATCCTGCACCTCCGAGAAGCCGTACCGCTCGAGCGAGTCGCGACTACCCGTGTCGGGCTGGTCCGAGAGGTGCCACTTGCCCTTGTACGCCGTGTGGTACCCGGCCTCGCGCAGCATGGCCCCGACCGTGGGGATCTCGGTCGACATGTCCGTGATGTAGGGCATGTTGTGAAGGTCCCACATCCCGGTGTTGGGTGCGTGACGCCCGGTGTAGATCACCGATCGGGACGGCGTGCAGACCGTCGTGTTGACCTGGTACTGCGGGAGACTCAGCCCCGCGGTCTCCAGGCGCTCACGGGCGGGGAGGGGGACGCCCGGCGGGATGGCCTGGCCGCCGTACAGTTGGTCGACCACGACGAAGAGGACGTTGTACGGGCGTTCCTCGGGCATCCTCTTGTCTCCTTCGCCTGGGCCACTCTCACCGGGCGTTCCGGCGCCGCGTGATCATACGGCGAGGCGGGTGATCATGGGACCGCTCCTCCACACGTCGCGATGCCGCCGGGTGGGGGTCGGCGCGACGGTGGGCCTGGATGGGATTGCGCATCGTCGTCGGGGTGCTCGCCCTCGCGTGTCTGGTGGTCGTCATCCGGGTCGGCGACCTTGGGGCGAAGGCGGTCTGGGAGGAGCAGGACGCGCTGATCGGAGGGCTCGGGGCGAGCGCGTGACTCCGCTCGCCAAAGGGGGCGAGGCATCAGGAAGATCGACCGGAGCGGCGGAGGATCCACGTCGATCGGTCGTCAGCCCCGGAGCTCGTCGGGCTCTCCGAGGGCCGCCCTCGGCCCGAACGGCGGACCCGGGAAAGCAACCGACGACCCGCCGATGTCGCCCTGGCCCACGTGCGCCAATCGACCGACCGCCGCCGACGCCACCGCGGTCGGCAACCGGGACCCCTGCGGCTCGGACCCGAGACCCATGGCGCCCGACACCCGCCGATGGCCACGCGAGACCTCCGCGAGCGGTCGGGAACTCGAGTCCCTCCGCCGCCACCTCATCACGCCACGGGTCGCCACGTCACCGGGGCGCACATCGTCTCGAGCACGACCGGGCGACCCCGAGCCTCCGAGCCGGTGCGTCGGGGGTGCGTCTCGGCCCGAGGGTCGACGGCACCCCTGCGCGGGCCCCGGTGGGACGCGCTCCGCAGGCACCTCGACCCGGTGCGCCCTCGGCGAGACGGCTACTGGAAGCCCATCGCCCGGGCCTCGCGGCGGAGCTCCTGCCGGAAGTCCGGATGCGCGATGGCGATCAGGGCCGCCGTCCGCTCGTGGATCGTCCGGCCGCGCAGCTCGGCCACGCCGTACTCGGTCACGACCTTGTCGACGGTGTTCTTCAGGGTCGTCACGGCCGAGCCGTGGTCCAGGCGGGGCACGATCCGCGAGACCGTGCCCTTGGCCGCCGTCGAGCGCAGCACGACGAAACCCTGTCCACCGGGGGAGTAGATGGCGCCCCGCGCGAAGTCGGCCTGCCCGCCCGATCCGGACCAATAGCGCCCGTCGATCGTCTCCGATGCGCACTGGCCGAGGAAGTCGACCTGCGTTGTGGCGTTGATCGACACCATCTTGGGCTGACGGGCGATGACCCGCGGGTCGTTCACCCACTCGACGCCGACCATCTCGACCGCCGCGTGGTCCCGGACGAAGTCGTAGAGCCGCTGCGTGCCGAGCGCGAAGGTCGTGACGACCTTCCGGGGGCGCTTGGTCTTGCCCACTCCCGTGACGGCCCCGCTCTCGATCAGGTCGACCATCGGATCGGCGAGGAGCTCGGTGTGGATGCCGAGGTCGCGGTGTCCGTGCAGCTCCCGGAGGACCGCCGTCGACGTCGATCCGATCCCCGCCTGGATCGTCGCGCCCTGCGGGATGCGCTCGGCGACCAGGGCGCCGATGCGGTGGTCGAGCTCGTTCACGTTCGACGGCGGCACCTCGACCAGCGGGTAGTCCGCCTCGCACCAGCCGAGCACCTCGGAGACGTGGATCGCGTTCTCGCCCTGACTGGAGGGCATCTGGGCGTTCACCTCCACGAACAGGGGGAGCCGCCCGACGAACGACGAGACGTAGTCCGCGCCGGTGCCGAGCGAGAAGTACCCGTGGGAGTCGGGCGGTGAGACCGAGGCGACGATGATCGTCGGACCCCTCAGGCCGCGCAGGAGCAGCGGCATCTCCGAGAAGTTGCACGGGCTCAAGTCGATCGTCCCGGCGTGGAACGCCCCCCGCGTGACGTGCGAGAGGAAGTAGGAGATGTGATCCAGCCTCCCGCGCTCGGAGCGGTGCAAGTACGCGTGGTCGTGCATCGCGTGCATCTGGTGCACGGTCACGCCCTCGAGCCGCTCGAAGGCCTCGTCGAGCGCCCGGATGACCGTGACCGGCTCGCCGTTGGCGATCGGGACGATCACGTTGGTCCCCGGCGGGCAGTGGTCCAGGATCGCCGCAGGGGGGAGGGGCCCTCGCTCGGCGAGGGTCCGTGCGGCCGTGGGGTTCATGGGCGCTGGGGGCATGATCTCCCGTCATCGGAGGCTGGGCGGCGGGGAGGATATCGGCGTCGTGCCGGGTCCGATGTGGCAGCCCGCCCGGCCCTCGGGTCCCGGTCCCGGGCTGCCTCGGGACGACGCCGGAAATCGTCGGACGCGACATGGCCGGAGCGGCCGGTGACCGGAGCGGGAAATACTCGCGAGGCGCACGTCCGCTCGGCGTATCGTGTCGGATGTGACCGGGCGACTCCGACGCCGCGATCTCGACTCCGATCCGATGGTCCAGCTCGAGCACTGGCTGGCGGCCGCGCGCATGGCCGGCGTGCCAGAACCGGAGGCGATGACGCTTGCGTCCGTCGGCGCCGACGGACGCCCGTCGGCGCGGATGGTCCTGCTGCGGGGGCTCGGGCCCGACGGCGTCGACCTCTTCACCAACCGCGAGAGCCGCAAGGCGCGCGAGCTCGACGGCGGCGGGCACGCGGCGCTCGTCCTCTACTGGGAGACGATGGGCCGGCAGATCCGCATCGAGGGGCCTGTGGCGCGCCTCGATGTCGAGACGTCCGACGTCTACTTCCAGGGGCGTCCGCGTGGCAGCCGGATCGCGGCCTGGGCCTCGCCCCAGAGCCGGCCGATCACCGACCGGGCCGAGCTGGATCGCCTCGTCGCCGAGGCCGAGGCGCGCTTTCCGGACGAGGTGCCGCTGCCGCCGTTCTGGGGCGGGTACCGGGTGACGCCCGATCTGGTCGAATTCTGGCAGGCGGGGGAGTTCCGCCTGCACGACCGCTTCCGCTATCGGCGGACGCCCGACGGCTGGACCATCGAGCGCCTGGGCCCCTGATCCGCGGGTCGGCCCTATTCCGAGAGCGACTCCGCCGACGCGCACTCCTGTGAGACCCCCACGCCGTCGTCGGTCCCGCTGAAGCTGCCGGCGGCGTCGGAGAAGCTCGAGAGGCGCTTGGCGGGCTCGGTCACGGCGAAGACCAGCGTGCCGCTCGGCTCTGGGTCGGTCACCGCCCAGGTCGCGAGCTGCTCGCCCCCCGGCCCCCCCTCCACGCGCCCCGACACGAAGTAGGCCCGGTTGTAGTCCCGCGAGCGGACGATGTACGGCTCGACCAGCGTGGTGCCGTCCTCGAGCCCGTCGGTGATCACGGCGACGGCGGCCTCGGACGCCGGGAGGCAGCGCTCTGCGCCCTCGGCGGTGGTCGGAAGCTGGTCGGGGGAGGTGACCGCCGCAGCGTCCTCGCCCGGACTCGACCCGCACCCCGCGAGCCCGAGCGCGACACCCACGACCACCGACGCCCCGAGCACCCGCGCGGCACGGCGGCGGCGGACGCTCAGATCCGCCACGCTCTTCCGGCGACGGCGGCGATGACGTCGGCCTCCTCGTACTGGCGCATGTACCGTCGCACGCTGCCCGGCATCGCCAGTCCGAGGTGGCGGTCGATCACGGCCGGCGGGAAGCCCTCGTCCGCCAGCTCCGCGGCGTTGGCGTATCGGAGCGCCAGGGGGTGGACGCGCTTCTCGATCCCGGCCTTGCGCGCCAGGCGCGGCAGCAGCTCCCGGACGTACGCCGCCTTGAGCGACTCGCCGGCCAGGGTGCAGAAGACGGCCGCCTCCGGGGGGATGTCCCGCTGGGTCCGCCGTGTGATCCACCGCTGGATGAGATCCCGGGTCGTGGCGTCGAGGCCGACCCGTCGCCGTCGACCGCCCTTGCGCGCCGGGACGAGCAGGGAGCCGGAATCCAGGTCCATGTCGTCGACGGCGAGGGCGAGCGCCTCGCCGGGACGCAGCCCGGATCGATACATCGAGGCGATCAGTGCCCGGTTCCTGATCCCGGTCGGCGCGCGGTTCGACGCGGAACGGACCAGCGCCCGAGCCTCCTCCGGGACCAACAGCGCGTCCGGGCCGCCGCGCCCGCCCCACTGAACGTCCGCACCGGGGTCGGACGCTCCGCGGACCGCCTGCATCTCGTCCGTGCTCATCGAGTCTCCTTCGGCGCTCATCTGGGAACCCGGCGCCGCTCGGTGGTCGGTCCCCAGCCGGCGAGCACGCGATGGCCAACCATCGCGATCCTCCCGCCAGCTTCCCTCGCACCCTGGTGGATGCCCGGCGTCAACACAGCCCCACCGCGATCGCAGGATGCTACGCCGTAAGTACGATAACCCACGGCGACTGGGAATGATCGGCGCATGGCGACGGGCATCGTTGCCGCACGCATGCCCTTCGAGTGGGCGATCGGCGCGGTGCGCGGTGGCGGGCGGGCGGTGCGCATGCTCGGCGCGTCGCTCGCGACGACGGCCGCCCGGGGTCCGCCCACATCACGATCGCGGCGCCGATCGGGCATCGCGGTCACCTCTGGGGCGCGATCGTCGGCCAGACCCGGGCGCAGACGCCACTCGTGGCCGACGCGGAGGCGGGGCTGTCGGCGCTGGCCGATCCGCTGGGTACGGCGGCGGCCCTCACCGACTCCTCCGAGATCGGCTCGACCCGAGAGGCCCGAGCACGGGGGCGGCCCTCGGTGTAGCGTGGAGCCGTCACGGACGGTGGTCGCCGCGAGGCGCTCGAGGGAAGCCGGTGGGAGTCCGGCGCGGTCCCGCCACTGTCACCGGGAGCGGCGTCGCTGGGCGAGAAGCCGGCCACTGGGGGAGACCCTGGGAAGGTGCGGCGCCGTGATGATCGGGAGCCAGGAGACCTGCCTCCGTCCGGGCATCGGCGATCCTCGCGGAAAGGGAACGCTGTGCTCTTTCGCATGCGCCGCGCGTCGCGGCCGCTCGCGGCGATCGCCGCGACGATGGTCGTCGCCCTCGCCGTCGGTTGCGAGCGCGTCTCCCAGTCGCCCCCCGAGCGAGGCGCGGCGTCGGCCACGATCGTCGCCACGGCGGACTTCGGCTCCGAGGCGTTGCTGGACGTCCGTGTCGCGCCCGATCAGACCGTGATGCGGGCACTCCGCGGCGCCACCGAGGTGCGAAGCGAGTACGGCGGCGGCTTCGTCGCCGAGATGCTCGGCCGCCGATCCGACGCCGGCGCGCGGCGCGACTGGTTCTTCTGGGTGGACGGACTCTTCGCCGAGGTCGGCGCCGCCGAGCGGCAGCTCGCGGATGGGGAGGAGGTCTGGTGGGACCACCACCGCTGGGACGGGATCCGCAGCCCCCTGGCCGTCGTGGGACAGTGGCCGGCGCCGTTCGCGGGACGCGAGGTCGACGCCGACCCGCCGCTCGCGGAGGTGCTGGCCGATGCGGGTGCGCGGCCGGTCGAGGGACCCGCGAAGTGGCGGGTGCGCGTGGACGACGACGCGGACCTGGCGAACCGCGAGCGGGCCTGGGCGCGCGCGACGCGCGACCCCGCGCCCGTCGGCCTCACGGCGCGGATCGACGACGGCCGGATCCTCGTCCAGCGTGCCGACGGCGCCTGGTCCGCCGTGCCCGGCGCCCGCGCGCTCGCGGCGGCGGTCCCCCTCGGCGTGCGCCCCGCGGACGGCGTCCTGCTCGCCGTGGCCGGGGTCGACGACGCGGCCGCCGGCGCCGCCGCGCGGCGCATCGCGGCGCAACCCGACGTGCTCCGCCTGCGGACGTCGGTCGTGTTCGACGCCGACGGGACACCCCTGACCCACGGCGGAGCGGCGACGTGACGCGACCGGGTCTGGCGCCGGTGCCGGTGCTCGCCCTCGTGGGGGGCGGGGTGGCCCTCGCCTTCACGACCGACCACCCCCTGGTGATGGCCGTGCTCGCGCTGGGCGCCGGGGCACTCCTGGCCCTCGCCGGCCACGCGGGAGGACGCCTGCTCCTCGCCGCGGGTGTCGTCAGCGCGATCGGAATGGTCGTGCTCACACCGTTCGTCGCCGCACAGGGCGACCTGATCCTGGTCGAGGGGCCCACGCTGCCGATCGTCGACACGCAGGTGACGCTCGAGGAGGTGGTCGCGGGACTCGTCCTCGGCCTGCGGCTGCTGACGGTCACGCTCCTGCTCGGCGCGGGGCTCGCGATCGTCGATCAGGACCGCCTGCTCGACGCCGCAATGCGTCTGGCGCCACGCTCGGCCCTCACCGCCGCGCTGGCCGCCCGAAGCCTTCCGGCGCTCGAGCGCGACGCGCGGGCGCTGAGTGAGACGGCGCGAGGCAGGGGAGCGCAGATCGGCGGCGGGGGCTGGGCGCGGCGCGCGCGGGCGGCCGCGCCACTCGTGGTCCCGCTGCTCGGCTCGAGCCTCGAGCGCAGCCTCGACGTCGCGGAGGCGATGACCGTCCGGGGATACGGCTCCGGGATCCGTACTCGGCGCCGGCCACCCGCCCCGACCGGGCTCGAGTGGGCGCTCGGGGCGGCCGGCGTGCTCCTCGGCGCGCTCGCGGTCGCGGCGGCGTTCGGTCTCGCGGCCTACGACGCCTATCCGCGACTGGGCGAGGTCCTGACCGTGTCCGGGGTGATCGTCGCAGCGCTGAGCGGTGCGGCGCTCGCGGCGGCCGCGGCGCTGGTACGCGCGCGATGATCGTCGCCCGCCTCGAGGGGGTCGGGTTCCGGTACGCCGGCGCAAGCGCCGACGCGCTCTCGGACATCGACGTGGAGCTCGCGCGAGGCGAGCTGGTCCTCCTGGAGGGCGGCTCGGGGTCCGGCAAGTCGACGCTCCTGCGCGTGCTGGCGGGGACCATTCCCCACCTCCACGGTGGCCGCTTCCGCGGCCGGTGCGTCGTGGGCGACCTCGACACCCGGACGGCGCAGCCGGGCGCGATCGCCGCCCGATCCGCCCTCGCATTCCAGGACCCCGAGGCCCAGGGCGTGATGCGGACCGTCGCCCGGGACGCGGCCTTCGGGCCAGAGTGCCTCGGACGGCCCGCGGAGCGCATCGCCTCCGACGTGGCCTGGGCCCTCGCGGCCGCCGGCGCGGCACACCTGGCGGATCGTGCCCTCGGGGACCTCTCGAGCGGCGAGCGCCAGCGGGCCGCGCTCGCCGGCGTCCTCGCGATGCGGACCCCGATCGTGCTGCTCGACGAACCCACGTCCCAGCTCGACGACCGGGCCGCGGCGGCGCTCGTCGACACCCTCGTGGAGCTGACCGCGGCCGGCGTCTGCGTCCTGGTCACCGAGCACCGGGTCGAGCGACTGGAAGGCGCGGCCGATCGCCGTCTCGTGCTCGACGCAGGGCGCCTTCGATCGGCCGCCGCGGCGCCTCCGACGGCAACGGCGACGGCGACGGCGACGGCGACGGCGACGGCGACGGCGACGGCGACGGCGACGGCGACGGCGACGGCACCCTCGGGCCCGGCGGCGCTCCGGGCGGACGGGCTGGACCTGGCCGTCCCGGGTCGCACGATCCTCACGGACGTGGAGCTCTCGCTTGCGCGCGGGTCCGTCACGGTCCTCTCGGGTCCCAACGGTGCCGGCAAGACGACGCTGCTGCGGACGCTCGCCGGGCTCCGCCCGCCGGACCGCGGACGCATCCTGCTGGACGACGAGGACGTGACCGACGTCCCGATCGAGGGGCGCTTCCCCCGGATCGCACTCGTGGCCCAAGACCCGGGTCGCCACCTCCTTTGCGAGCGAGTCGACGACGAGATCGCGTTCGCGCTGATCCAGCTCGGCGTCTCGCGCGCGGAACGGGAGCGCCGGGTCGGGGTCGCGCTCACCCGCGCGGACCTCACCGGCCTCGCCGACCGCCACCCGCTCGACCTGTCCGTCGGCGAGCGGGAACGGGTCGCGATCGCCGCGATCCTGGTCGCCGAGCCCACGGTCCTACTCCTCGACGAGCCGACCCGGGGAATGGACCGGCGTGCAAAGTACGGCCTGGCCGGCCGCCTGCAGGCGCTCGCGGCCACGGCCACGACCGTGCTGGTGGCGACACACGACACCCCGTTCGCGGACGCCTGCGGCGCTCGACGGCTGTGCATCGACGGAGGGCGCGTGCGGGCGGGGCGCCCCGAGCGACCGGTCGCCGCGGTGGGCGCATGAGCCCCGCGCTGATCGCCGCGCTGGCGGCGCTGGCCGTGATCGCGCTGGTGATGGTGGGCGTGGAGCACGGCACGGGACCCCGGCGCGTCGCTGCCGTGGCGACCCTCGGCGCCGCGGCGGGGGCCGGACGGGTGCTCTTCGCGGCGATTCCGAGCGTGCAGCCGGTGACCCTGCTGTGCCTGCTCGCCGGCGCGACGATGGGGCTGCGGGCCGGGCTCGCGGTCGGGCCGATCGCCGTGCTCGTGAGCAACGGGTTCCTCGGTCACGGACCGTGGACACCGGCGCAGATGGCGCTCTGGGCGCTCGTCGGCGCCTCCGGCGCCCTGCTCGGTGCGCAGGCGCGGCGGCGCACCGTGCTGGCGGCGGCGGGGGCCGTGTGGGGGATCGTCTTCGGGCTGGGGATGAACCTCTGGTCGCTCGCGGTGTTCGGACCCGAGACGAACGCCGCCGCGCTCGCGCTCATGTCGGCGCGGAGCATCCCCTTCGACGTCGCCCACGCGGTCGGGAACGTGCTCCTGGCCGTCGCGGTCGGGCCCGCGCTCTACCGGCTCCTCGCGCGCTACGCCGCCCGCACGCGAATCGAGGTCGAGCCGCTCCCCGCGGCCGCCGACCCCTAGGAGGCCGAAGTGGCCGCCCGGGCCGCGGCCAGATCACGGAGCCGGGCTTCGGCGCCCTCGGCCCGGGCACGCGCCCGGGCGCTCCAGGCGCGGCCCTCGGCGACCTCTCCGGCCATGTCGGCGAGCATGTCCGCGACCTCGTCCGGTGCCGACGACCCGCGCTGGCGCCTGGTGCGCGCGCATTCGGCCGGGTCGAGCGCGCGCGCCAGCGCGGCGGGGTCCAGCCGGACCTCCGCGTCGGCCACCTCCGCCGCCGCGGCCGCGATGCGGTCCGCGGTCAGGCCGTCCGGCCGTCCGTCCGCCTCGACCAGGTCCCGAACCGCGCGGCCGACGACCTTGTGCGCCGTCCGATAGTCCATCCCCGGCTGCTCGGCCACCAGATCCGCGACGTCGGCGGCCGTCACGAAGCCCTCGCGGGCCGCGGTCGCCAGCCGGTCGGCGTCGACCCGAAGTCCTCCCACCACGGCGACGAGGAGCCGACCGACGCCGACGGCCCGATCGAGCGAGCGCGGGAGCTCACCGTTGAGCAGGTGGAAGTGGTCGGTCCGCGCGGATCCCGTGTGGATCGCGACCAGCATCGAGACCACCTGCCCGGCGGCGGCGCCCGCCTCCGTTCGGACGGCGGCGAGCGCGTAGGGGTTGCGCTTTTGCGGCATCAGCGCGCTCGCCCGGCTGTGCGCGTCGTCGAGCTCGACCCAGCCGAACTCCTGGCTCGCCATGATCTCGAGATCCTGGCCGAGCTGGGACCACCCGGCGGTGGCGATCGCCGCCGCCGAGGCCAGCTCGAGGTAGGCGTCGGTCTGCCACATCGCGTCCTTGGCGTGCACCTCGAGCCCCTCGCAGCCGAGCAGCTCCGACAGGCGCGCGCGGTCCAGTGGCCATCGCGATCCGGCGCTCCCGCCAACGCCGGCGACGCTCCGATCGAGCCTGGCGTGCGCGCCGCGCAACCGTTGCGCGTCGCGAAGCGCCGGGGCCGCGTAGGCGAGCAGGAGATGGGCCGCGGTGGTGGGCTGCGCCGGCTGCAGATACGTGTAGTCCGCCGCGACCGCATCGATCAGCGGCCGCGCCCGGTCGCACAGGGCCTCGACGAGCGAAAGCGACACGTCGTGCAGATCGAGGGCCGATTCGCGGGCCACGAGCCGGAGCGCCACGCGGAACGCCTCGCGACGCGGGCGCCCCGCGCTCAGCCATCCGGCAGCCGCACGGCCGATCCGCTCGGTCAGGAGCGCCTCGCGCGAGTTGAACGGATCACCGAGCTCGGCGCGCCAGGGAACGTCGCCGGGCGGGATGGCGTCGAGCGCCAGGAGCCCGTCGAGGAGCGTCCTCGCCGTCGCCGCGTCGATGCCGCCGCCCTCCGCCAGGGCGAGCGCGTGGGCGAGATCGGCCGACGAGAGGGCCGCCGCGAGCCGCGGGCCGCCGTCGAGCTCGACCCTGTAGGCACCCTCGACCAGCTCCGGAGCCGGTCCGCCGACGAGGCGGCCGCCGCGCCCGAGTTCCCCCGCGCGCCCGGAGGCGTCGCTCAGGCCGGGAGCTCCTGCACCTCGACGAGCACCGGCGCGACCCCCGAGACCTCGAGAAGGCGCCGGACCGCGGACGAGGGACGGTAGATGTGGATGGCGGCGGCCCCCTCGCGCGAACGCTCGTTGGCGGCCAGCAGCGCACCGAGCCCGCGGCTGTCCATGAACGTGACGCCCTCGAGGTCGAGGTAGACCGGATCGGTGCCACGCTGCGCGGCGGTCAGCTCGCGCGAGACCGCGGGGAGGGCGACGGCATCGAGCACCCCGACGACCTGGACGAGCGTCCCGGTCGTGAGCGCGCGGACGGTCACCTGCAACTGCTCGGACATGGCGGGGGACACTAGCAGCAGGACGGACGGCATCGACCCCGCCGGTCGCCCACGGTGGGCGGGCGGCCGCACCCGGTGCTCGCTATCCTCCGCGCCGCGCCAGCGTACGAAAGGGCCGTGATGCGCGGACTTCCAGCCTGGATCCTCGGTGTGCTCGTAGTCCTCACCGTGGTCCTGATCTACGTCGGGTGGCACGATCGCCACGAGGCGGGCTACCTGCCGTTCGCGCTCGGCCTCCTGTTCGCGCTCTTCACGCTCGCGGCGATCGGCGGAAAGATGCGCGGCGAGGAAGAGGCCTAGCGCCCCCTCCGCGGCGCACCCGCGCCGCACCCAGTGCCCGCCCCCACCATCCCGCTCGGCCTGACGACGGCCGAGGCCTCGGCCGCCCGCGCGGCGGCCGGCCCGCCCGCTCGCGTGCGGACCGGCCGCACCTACCTGCAGATCGTCTGGTCCAACACCGTGACGATCTTCAACCTCGTCCTCGGCACGCTGCTCGTGCTGACGCTGGCGTTCGGCGACCCGCGAGACGCCCTGTTCGGGGGTGTGATCGTCGCCAACACGTTGATCGGGATCGTCCAGGAGATCCGCGCGAAACGCACGCTCGATCGACTGGAGCTGCTGGTCGCGCCCCGGGCGCGGGCATGGCGAGACGGTGAACAGGCGAGCCTCGCGGTGGAGGACCTCGTGATCGGCGACGTGATCAGGATCGTCCCCGGCGACCAGATCGTGGCCGACGGAACCCTGGTGGACGCCCGCGCCCTCTCCGTGGACGAATCGGTCCTCACCGGCGAGGCCGACCCCGTCGCGCGCGAGGACGGGGAGCACGTCCGCTCGGGCTCGTACTGCGTCGTCGGCTCAGGCGACTACCGGGTCGAGGCGCTCGGAGCCGACAGCTACGCCGGTCGTCTGGCCGCCGAGGCCAGGGGGACGCGCGAGCAGCTGAGTCCGCTGCAGCAGGACATCAACCGCGTGCTCCGCCTGACCGTCGCGGTGATGCTGCCGCTCGGCGTGCTCCTGACGGTCGTCAAGCTGCTGTCGGACCTCTCCAGCTTCACGGTCGTCAGCGAGGTGGTCGCGGCGCTCGTCCCGGTGGTCCCGGAGGGACTGTTCCTCCTGACGACGCTGACCTTCGCCGCCGCGGCCATCGAGCTCGGCCGCCGTGGCACCCTGGCCCAGCGCCTGAACGCGACCGAGAGCCTGGCGAGCGTCGACACGGTCTGCCTCGACAAGACCGGAACCCTCACCGACAACCGACTGCGCGTCGACGAGCTCGTCCTGGCCGACGCCACATGCCGGGACGAGGTGACCGGGCTGATCGGACTGCTCGCGGCGAGCGCGGGCATGCGCAACACGACCATGGAGGCACTCCACGAGGGCTTCCCGTCGTCGGCGGGCATGGTCACGGCGGAGGTCCCGTTCAGCTCTGCCCGCAAGTGGAGCGGCGTCACGCTCGAGGGCCACGGCACCGTCGTCCTCGGTGCCCCGGAGATCCTCGCCGCCGCCGGGGTGGCGGTCCCGAACGGTCTCGCGCGGGCGGTGGCCGACCGCCAGGCCGCGCGACTGCGCGTCGTGCTCGTGGCCGCGGGCGCGACGGCGCTCGACGGGGAGTCCCTGCCGGACGGATTGCGCGCGTTGGGGGCGGTCGCGCTGCGTGAGGGCCTTCGCCCGGAGGCGGTTGACGCGGTCGGGTTCCTGACCGCGCAGGGGGTCGAGTCGAAGGTCATCTCGGGCGACGGGCTGGGGACGGTCCAAGCCGTCGCCCTCGCGGCCGGCGTGCCGCGGGCCGAGCACGGGGTGAGCGGGCCGGACATCCCGCCCGATGAACCCGGGCTCGGCGACGCGGCGATCCGGAGCGGCGTCATGGCCAGGGTCACGCCGGAGCAAAAGGAGCACCTGATCGGCGCCCTCACGGCGCGCGGGCGCTACGTGGCGATGGTGGGCGACGGCGTGAACGACGTCCTCGCGCTCAAGCGCGCCCGGCTCGCGATCGCCATGGGCAACGGCAGCCAGATGTCAAAGGGCGTGGCCGATCTGGTCCTGCTCACGGACAGCTTCGCGACGGTGCCGGTCGCGGTCGAGCTCGGGCGGCGGATCATCCGCAACACGCATCGCGTGGCCAAGCTGTTCGTCACGAAGTCGGTCTCGGGTGCGACGTACCTGGCGACGATCGGCCTCGCTCCGGTCGCGTTTCCCTTCCTCGCCCGCCAGCAGACGGTGATCGGATCGCTCTCGATCGGCATCCCCGCCTTCTTCCTCGCGCTCGCGCCGAGCACGGGTCCGGTCCGACGGGACGGCTTCATCCCCAGCCTGCTCGGCTTCGCGGTCCCCGCGGGACTCGTGATCGCGATGACGGTGATGCTCGGTTACCTGCTCGTGACCGGCCCGATGGAGGAGGGTGTCACCACCGGCCGAACCGCGGCCACCGTCAGCGCGACCGTCCTCGGGCTGGTGGTCCTGCTGCTCGTCGAGCGCGGGCCTGAAGGCCGCCCGATCCGCGCGTGGGTCTGGCTGATGACGGCGGTCCTGCTCGGCGTCCTGCTGATCGCGCTGCTGGTCCCCTGGTTGCAGGACTTCTTCGCCCTCACGCGACCCACCGGCGAAGCGGCCCTGGCCATCGCGCTCTGCACGATGGCCGGCATCGCGGGCCTGACCTCGATCCGCCGGATCCCGGCGCTCCGGCGCCTCGAGTCCCGTGGAAGCTGACCGGCGGTGTCCCCGCGATTCCGGCCCGCGGCGCGGATGGTCTACGCTCGGCGGGTTGACGGCGGACTCCGGGGGGCGGATCCGACGATGCGGGACCGGACGCCGAGGGTGGCCAGACCGATGACGACCACTGGCGGGAGGGGCGGGCGATGAGCCCGACGCATCCCGCCTCCGTGCCCGAGCACGCGCCGAGTGGCCCGGACCGTCTGCGCCGCACGCTGGCCAACGACCGCGTCCGGCTGGCCGCGGGCCTCGCGGCGCTCGGGGCGCTCGCCCTGTTGGTGCGGGTGTGGGCGCTCGGCGTCGGCGACCTCGTGCAGGCCGAGCACCAGAAGCTGATCGCGGTCGCGTCGTGGCGGACGGGCGACCTGTTCGTGGACGGCGAGCATCCGGCCCTGTTCAAGGCGATCGTGCTGGGGTCGACGTCCGTGCTCGGCGAGGGGCAGGTGGGCCTTCGTCTGCCGAACGCGGTGCTCGGGGCGGTGGCCGTGCTGCTGACGGCCCTGATCGCGCGCCGGCTCGGCGGGCCGCTCGCGGGCTGGACCGCGGGTGGCCTGATGGCGTTCTCCACGCTCGCGGTGTCGATCGACCGCGTGGGCAAGGAGGACACGCTGATGCTGGCGCTCGCGCTCGGCGCCATCCTCTGCTGGCTGTCGGCCGAGCGGCACCCGCGGCTCTGGATCGCGGTGGCGGCACTCTGCGGCGCGGCGGCGGCCGCGAAGTACGAGGCCCTCCCGCTGCTGCCGGCGCTCGTCGTGCTCGGATGGGTGCGACTCGGCCCACGGCCCCCGGGCGGCTGGCGCTGGGTCGGCGCAATCGTGGGCGTCTTCCTCGCCACCCACCTCGTGCTCAACCCGCTGATCGCCTCACCGGAGCAGTGGCGCTTCATCTCCGGCTTCGTGGAGGCACTCGTCTCCGACCGGCCGCCGCCGGACGGAAGCCTCATCCCCACCCAGGGGTTCCTCGCGGCGGGTGAGCTCTTCGACTCCAAGCCGGCCTGGTACTACCCGCTCTATCTCACGGTCAAGGCGCAGATCGTGTGGGTCGCCGCAATCGGCGTCGGCCTCGCCGTGATCGCGATGCGATTCCGCCAGAGCGACCGGTTCCTGCTGCTCTGGGCGGTGGGCTACGTGGCGCTGATCTCGATGGTGCCGTTCGGCTTCGCCCGCTATCTGGCGCCGGCGCTCCCGGCTCTTGCGATCGTGGGCGGGATCGGCGTGGCCAAGCTCCTGGCGGGCCGTCGGCAAAGCGTCGTCGCGGCCACGCTCGTCGTGATGGGCGCGGGCCTCGCGGTCCCGCTCGCGGCGGCGCTCCCGTATCCCACCCTCTACGTGAACCCCCTCGGCGGCGGGTCCGAGCGCGCGCTCCACTGGACGCCCAACGACGCGGTCGGGAACCTCGGCATGGCGGAGGCGACCCGCATCGCCGAGGCCAGGACGCCCGCCGGAGCGACCGTGGCGGTCGCCGACCCGACCCTGGTCGACTTCCTGTCAGGCGGCCGGCTGACACCGGTGACCGTCGAGGATCTCCAACCGACGCCCGAGGCGCTGCGGGCGCGAGGGGTCCGGACGGTGATCATCCAGCCGTCGGAGCTCAGCATCGGCAACGCCCCGCTCCACGAGTGGCTCGAGGAGAGCGCATTCCCGAGCACCCTGATCGCCGTGCGCGGCCTGGTGACGGTCCGGATCTACGACATCGGGCCCGACGGGCGCCCGTCGGGTTCCGCCGGCAGGTAGATCCTGATGTCGCCGGCGGTCTCGACCCGGGGAAAGCGCCGCTCGATCGCCGCGAGGAGCGACGGGTTGGCCAGGAACGCACGTCCGGCGACCACCGCCCCGGCACCGTCGCTGGCGGCCAGCACCGCTCCGGGGGCGTCCGGGTCGGACCCCATTCGCACGTACGAGGCGTCGATCACCCCGGGTGGCGTGGAGCGGCCCGCGAGCGCGGGCACGAGTGGGAGGTCGCTGACCACGGGCAGACGTGGGCTAGTCTCCTCCTCCAGGATGACGGCGGCGCCCTGTTGGGCGGCATAGTCTCGCGGAGGCGTCGCTCGGGACTGGATCGCGAGCGGCGCGAGCAGGAGCAGGGCCACGCCGACCACGACCGGGGCGGCCCGCAAACGCGGCCAGGCGCTTGCGACCAAGAGCGCCAGCGGAGCGGAGATGGCGACGTAGTGATGCGAGAACAGCGGCCGGTGGACGAGACAGAACAGGATGCCGCCCGCCAGCAGGGCCAGGATCGACGCCCGCTCCCGCCACCACTCGCGGGGCGCGCCGACGCCCGCGGCCAGGGCGACCACGGCGGCGGCGGCGAGGCCCAAGAACCCGAGCATCTGGAACCAGTCGACACCGCCCGGGCCGCCGGCGATGACGCCGCGGGCGGCATCGCGCGTCCCGGCGACGCCCGTCCAGATGTCGCCGATCGCACCGGCGTGGGGGAGCATCACGGCAACGGTGACCGCCACGGCGCCCCCGACGGCCCAGCCCCAGGCGGCCCGTCCGGCCCGCGCGGCCCACAGACCGACCAGGACGGCCGGCAGGAAGGGGGCCGCGAGGAGCTTCACCAGGAGCGCGGCAGCGAGCAGGCCGCCGGCCGCCGCGCCCCAGGCGGGGCGTCGGCCGGCGGCGGCCGCGGCAGCCAGGGCACCGACGCCCAGGGCGACCGAGGGAACGTCGGCGCTGACCACGGCGGCGCGTTCGGCGACGGCCGGCGCCATGATGAACAGGGCCGCCCCGATGAGGCCGCCGACGGGGCCGGCCATCGGCCGGACCAGCGCCCAGGCGGCGACGCCACCGGCCAGGGTCAGCACGAGCATCCCGATGCGGATGGCTACCGCGTTGCCGTCCGCCAGCGCATACGCAGCTTCGAGGAACGTGAAGAACAGCGGCGGCTGGCTGGAGAAGACCTCTCCGCCGAGCTGGGCACCTTCGGCGAGGGCCCTGGCGCTGGCCAGGTAGACGGCCTCGTCGAACTCGGCCGAGGGGCTCGACAGCTCCCGGCCGAACAGGGCGGCGCCCAACAGGAGCAGTACCCCGAGGGCGAGAGCCTCGAGCCGGCCGGGGCGCGAGGCGCGACCGGAACTCAGCAACGCGCGCACCGCAAGCGAGGGTACCAGGCCCGAATGCTCGTCCGAGGCCGGCGGCTGGCCCGCAAGTCCTTGGCCCCGCACGGCTGGATCGGCCGTCTCGGCCTGGCGGCGATCTCGATCGCCCTGCTGGGGGCCCTCGCACTGTTCACCGACTTCTCGAGCCTCGGAACCGCCCTCCAGCAGGGCGGACTCGCCCTCATCGCGGTCGCGATCGCTCTCTACCTGGCGAACGGACTGCTCAAGACGCTGCGGTGGTGGATGCTCCTTCGCGCAGCCGGGGTCCACGTCTCGTTCCTCCGGGCCTACGGCGCGTTCCTCGTGGGCATGTCGGTGAACAACCTGCTGCCGGGCGGCGTGGCGGGCGAGCCGCTCCGCCTGCTCCACCTCCAGGGGAAGATCACCGGCAACGCCGCGGGCGCGCTCACGGCCGACCGCGTGCTCGACGCCGCCTTCCTGGCGGCCGCCGCCGCGGCGGGGATCCCGTTGCTCGCGGGGCTGAACCCCGACGCGGTCGGGCCCACCATCGCGGGCGTCTGCGTGCTCGCCCTGCTGATCGTCGTGGTCGCGGGGCTCGTGTGGCGGCGCTGGGGCATGGACACGCTGGCGCGCAAGCCCGCGACGGGCGCCGCGACCGCGGTCCTCACGATCCCCATCCAGCTCAACGACGCCGTCCGGCTCGCCCTCATCGCGGCGGCCTACGAGGTCCAGATCAGCGTCTGGCGCGCCCTCGTCATCGTCGCCATCGGTACGCTCGCCGGGTTGATCGCCGTGCTGGGAGGCGGGGCCGGCATCGCGCTGACCGTGAGCGCGATGATCGGGGCGTCGGGTGCCGACCCGCAGACGGCAGTGGCGATCGGTCTGGTGTTCGTGGCGACCTCGACCTGGTTGAGCTATCCCCTCGGGGCGCTCGCGGCCCTGGTTCGCGCGCATTCCCGTCGACGCCCGGAGGAAAAATGGAGCTCTCGGTGGTACTCCCTGCCCGCAACGAGGAAGGGAACCTCGGACAGCTGATCGCGGACGTGCTGGCGGCCTTCGACCGGCACGGCATCGCCGGCGAGGTGATCGCCGTCGACGACGGGAGCACCGACCGGACGGCCGACGTCCTGGCTGCGATCGAGGATCCGCGCGTGCGCACGATCACCTTCCCGCACAATCGCGGACGCGCGCACGGGATCGCCGCCGGCTTCGCCGAGGCGCGCGGCGCCGCGGTCGCCGTCATGGACTCGGACCGCCAGTACGAGCCGGACGACCTGCCGAGCCTCCTGGCGGCGCTCGAGACCGGTGCGGACGTGGCCAACGGCGTGCGCGTCGCGCGCGCCGACAACCCATGGCGGCGACTCGTGTCCCGCGTCTACAACCGGGTGGTGATGCGAGCCGCCCTGGGCGTGCGGGTGCACGACGCAAACAGCGGGCTGAAGGCGTTCCGGGCCGACGCGCTTCCGGCGATGGGCTACGACCCGGCCGGCTTCCACCGCGGGCACCGGTACCTGATCGCGTGGGCCGTGGCGCGCGACCTGCGCGTGGTCGAGGTGCCGGTGCGCCACTACGACCGGCCCGCCGGGCGGTCCTACATCCGCGCCGCGCGGGAGGCGCGGCTGACCGTCGCGGACCTGGTGACCTTCCGCCGCCGCGTGGCGCGGGGACGCCGTCCGGCCACGACCGCGCGGGCGGCCCGCTGAGCGGCCGCGCCCGGCGGACGGCGGCCGGGCGCGCGGTGCGGATCGGGGTCGTGGCCGACAGTCACGTCGGCGAGGTGCTCCCGGAGACGCCCGCCGAGGTGGTGCGCGTGCTCGCCGGGGTCGACCTGGTCCTGCACGCGGGGGACCTCTCCCAGCGGGAGGTGCTCGCGGACCTGGAGTCCATCGCGCCGGTGCTCGCCGTTCGCGGCAACCACGATCGCGAGGGACGCCTCGACCTGCCGGTCGCGCGACGACTTCAGGTGGGCGCCGTGCGGATCGGCCTGCTCCACGGCGACGCGCCCCGGCCGCTCGAGACGGCGGCCGCGCTCCGCTCGCTGGCGGCGGGGCGGCCGCGCCTGGACGGCATGCTCGACCGGATCGCCCGCCGGATGGGAGATTGCGACTGCGTGGTCTTCGGCCACGTGCACCTGCCGATCCTGACCCGCCGACGGGGAACCCTGCTCTTCTCACCGGGCGCCGTCTACGTCCCCGAGGCGGATCCGCGGGGGATGGACGACTCACTGCGCGCCCGCATCCATCTGCACGTCCGGGCCGGCCTGCCGGCGGCCGCGAGGCGACCCTCGGTGGGCGTGCTCGAGGTGCGAGGGTCGCGGATTCGGGCTCGCGTGATCCCCCTGCGTGCGCCGATCCGGCCCGAACCCGCGCGCCACGAGGGCGTGCGGCGAGCGGTCGGGTAGCATCGCGCCGTGACCGACGACCCGTACGCACAGCCATCGGACCCGGCCAAGCGCCGGAGCGCCGCCATCACCGACGGCCCCGAGCGGGCGCCCGCCCGGGCGATGCTCAAGGCCACCGGGTTCACCGACGAGGACCTCGCCAAGCCGCTGATCGGCGTGGCCACGACATGGATCGAGACCATGCCGTGCAACCTCAACCAGCGCGAGCTCGCCACGCACGTCAAGCGCGGCGTGCGCGCCGCGGGCGCGACGCCGATGGAGTTCAACACGATCGCCGTCTCGGACGGCGTGTCGATGGGCACCGAGGGCATGCGGGCCTCGCTCGTGTCGCGCGAGGTGATCGCCGACTCGATCGAGCTGGTCACCCGCGGCCACCTGCTCGACGGGCTGGTATGCCTCGTCGGCTGCGACAAGACGATCCCGGGTGCGGCGATGGCGCTCGCGCGGCTCGACGTCCCCGGCCTGGTGCTCTACAACGGCTCGATCGCCGCCGGTCGCTTCGAGGGCCGCGACGTGACGATCCAGGACGTCTTCGAGGGCGTCGGCGCGAACGCGGCGGGCACGATGACGGCGGCCAGAGGTCCACGCCCTCGAGAGCGTGGCGTGCCCGGGCGCCGGCGCCTGCGGGGGCAGTTCACCGCGAACACGATGTCGATGGTGATGGAGCTCCTCGGGATCAGCCCGGCGGGGCTCAACGGCATCCCCGCGAATCACCCCGACAAGCCCGGCGCCGCCGAGGAGGCCGGTCGCATCGCGGTCCGCCTGGTCCGCGAGGACGTGCGTCCCTCGACGATCATCACGCGGGCGTCGATCGACAACGCGATCGCCGGCATCGCGGCGTCCGGCGGCTCGACGAACGGGGTCCTCCACCTGCTCGCGATCGCCCGCGAGCTCGGCATCCCCCTCTCGATCGACGATTTCGACACGATCGCCGAACGCACCCCGATCGTGGCGAGCCTGAAGCCCGGCGGGCGCTTCGTCGCGCCGGACCTGCACGCGGCCGGCGGGGTCGGCCTCATCACCCGCGAGCTGCTCAAGGCCGGGCTGATCGACGGGAGCACCGGCAACGTCGACGGGTCGACGCTCGCCGAGACCGCCGCGGCCACGGCCGAACGGCCGGGCCAGGAGGTCGTGGTCCCGATCGAGGATCCGATCTCGCCGACCGGCGGACTCGCGATCCTGCGCGGGAACCTGGCGCCGGAGGGCGCGGTCGTCAAGCTGGCGGGCCACGAGCGCCGGCTGCACGTCGGCCCGGCCCGGGTGTTCGACTCCGAGGAGGAGTGCTTCGCCGCGGTCAAGCAGCGGCTCATCCGCCCCGGCGACGTCGTGGTGATCCGCAGCGAGGGCCCCGCGGGCGGGCCGGGCATGCGCGAGATGCTGCACGTCTCGGCGGCGATCGTGGGCGAGGGGATCGGCGAGGAGGTCGCGCTCATCACCGACGGACGGTTCTCGGGCGCGACGCATGGCCTGATGGTCGGACACGTCGCACCGGAGGCCGCGCGAGGTGGACCGATCGCGGTGGTCCAGGAGGGCGATCCGATCGCGATCGACGTCGACGCCCGCGAGCTGCGACTGGAGCTCTCCGAGGACGAGATCGCCGCGCGCCTCGCCGGCTGGACGCCGCCCGCGCCCCGCTACGCCACCGGCGTGCTCGCCAAGTATGCGGCCCTCGTCTCCTCGGCCAGCGAGGGCGCCGTGACCGGACCGAGGCCCGCCTGAGCGTGGTCGCCGCGCGGGGTCGCGGACACGACGATGTGGCGGTGCCCGTCTTGTCGCTTAACATCCACTCCACCACCCTGTACCGCGTTGCGGGGGTGTGATGTGCGAGCCTCCGGGCGACGGCGGGGCGCGAGGGACACCCTCGCGACGCGGCGTCCGGGGCCGGCAACCGGAAGGAGCCACCCTCGTGCGACCCCCTGAGACCGGCGCCCGCGCCGAACTCCACCTGCACTCGCGGGCCTCGACGGACACCGGGAGCTGGTTCCTCAACCGCGGTGCACTGCCGGAGTCCTACACCGCGCCCGAGGCCGCCTACCGGGCGGCGAAGGCCAAGGGCATGGACTTCGTCGCCCTGACGGACCACAACACGCTCGAGGGCGTGGCCGAGATCGCGCACCACCCCGACGTGATCGTGGGGGTCGAGGTGACCGCGACGTTCCCGGACGACGAGGAGCTCGTCCACGTCCTGGTCTGGGGCCTCGACGACGCCCAGTGGGCCGAGATCGACTACCTGCGCACCAACCTCTTCGAGATGCTCGACTACATCCGCGCGGTCGGGCTGGCGCACGCGCTGGCCCACCCCCTCCATCGGGTCGGCGGGCATCTCTCGGCGGACCACCTCGAGCGGCTGCTCCTGGTGTTCTCGACGTGGGAGGGACGCAACGGCGCACGTCCCCAGATCACGAACGAGATCGCGGCGCGGATCGCGCGCTCGGCGACGCCGGAGTACCTGGACAAGCTGGCCGAAAAGCACGGGATCACACCTGTGTCCGACGGGGTGATCGCACTCACGGGCGGAAGCGACGACCACTCCGGCTTCGACATCGCGCGGGCATGGACGCAGACGCCCCCGGCCAAGGACACGGCCGAGCTCCTCGACCACCTGCGCGCGGGGCGCTCGGCGCCGGGCGGGCTCGACGGCTCCAGCCAGATGCTCGCCCACGCGGTGAGCACGCTGTTCGTC
>CALNYH010000008.1:0-52627 GCA_942490795.1 uncultured Thermoleophilia bacterium
GGATGCGCCCATCAGGGCGATGTAGACCCACGGGATCACGAGGATGCCCGCCGATCCCCAGGGCGCAGCCGAGATCGGCCCGACGCCGGACCGGGGCCCCGCCTCGGGGACGAGCGGATGATTCGGGAGGTGGGGCGCCAGGTGGGCGCGCACCGCGACCGGGCCGACCCCGGGTCCGCCCCCGCCGTGGGGGATGCAGAAGGTCTTGTGGAGGTTCAGATGCGAGACGTCGGCTCCGAAGCGGCCGGGCTTCGCCAGGCCGACCAGGGCGTTCAGGTTCGCCCCGTCGATGTACACCTGACCGCCGTGGTCGTGCACGACCGCGCAGATCTCGCCGATCTCCTCCTCGAACACCCCATGGGTCGAGGGGTACGTCACCATCAGCGCGGCGAGGCGCCCGCCGGCCGCGGCGGCCCTCTCGCGCAGGTCGGACAGATCGACGTTGCCGTCCGCGTCGCAGGCGACCACCTCCACGCGCATGCCGGCCATGACCGCCGACGCCGCGTTGGTGCCGTGGGCCGACGAGGGGATCAGGCAGATGTCGCGCCCGGCCTCGCCACGCTCGCGGTGGTAGGCGCGGATCGCGAGCAGCCCGGCGAGCTCGCCCTGGGAGCCCGCGTTCGGCTGGAGCGAGACGGCGTCGTACCCGGTGACCTCGCAGAGCGCGTCCTCGAGCTCGCGGATCATGCGCAGGTAGCCAGAGGCCTGGTCGAGCGGCGCGAACGGGTGGATCCCGGCGAACTCCGGCCAGGTGATTGGCTCCATCTCGGTGGTCGCGTTGAGCTTCATGGTGCACGAGCCGAGGGGGATCATGGTCCGGTCGAGGGCCAGGTCGCGATCGCTCAGGCGCCGCAGGTAGCGGAGCATGTCGTGCTCGGTGTGATGGCGGCTGAACACCGGATGGGTCAGCAGCCCCTCGGTGCGCCGGAGCGCCGCGGGGATGCCCTCGAGGGCCTCCCGGTCGAGCTCGGCGACCGACGCGGCGACCCCGAGCGCCCGCCACACCCGCTCGACGACCTCGCGGGTCGAGGTCTCGTCGAGCGTGACGCCGACGGTGTCGCCGTCGATGGGGCGCAGGTTGAGGCCCTCCGCGACCGCGGCCGCGAGCACCTCGTCCGCGCGCCCCGGAACACGGATCCGGATCGTGTCGAACCAGGTGCGCGACGGGACGTCCACGCCGCCGGCGCGGAGGCCCGCGACGAGGATCCCGGTCAACCGGTTGACGCGGCCGGCGATCCGCCGAAGACCCTCCGGCCCGTGCCAGGCGGCGTACATCGCCGACGTGACCGCGAGCAGGACCTGCGCGGTGCACACGTTGCTCGTGGCCTTCTCCCGGCGGATGTGCTGCTCGCGGGTCTGGAGGGCAAGGCGAAGGGCCGGTCTGCCGGCGTCGTCCACCGAGACGCCCACCATTCGGCCCGGAAGCGTCCGTGCGAGGGCCTCGCGGGCGGCGATGAAGCCGGCGTGCGGCCCGCCGAAGCCCATCGGCACGCCGAAGCGCTGCATGGAGCCGACCGCGATGTCCGCGCCGGCGGCGGCCGGCGAACGCGTGAGCACGGATGCGAGGGGGTCGCAGACCACCACCGCCAGGCCGCCGGACGCATGAACGCGCTCGACGGCAGGTGCCAGGTCGCGGAGCTCGCCGGTGGAGCCGGGGAAGGCGAGGAGGGCTCCGAAACAGGCCGCCGGCACCTCGTCGGGGTGTCCGACCACGATCTCGACGCCGATCGGCTCGGCCCGGGTCTCGACCACGGCGATCGTCTGCGGGTGGCAGTCCTCGTCGACGTAGAAGATGGGCGAGTCGCTCTTCGAACCGCGCCGCGCCATCGTCATGGCCTCGGCCGCGGCCGTGCCCTCGTCGAGCAGCGACGCGTTCGCGAGCGGCAGCCCGGTGAGGTCGGCCACCAGCGTCTGGAAGTTGAGGAGCGCCTCCAGGCGGCCCTGCGAGATCTCGGGCTGGTAGGGCGTGTAGGCCGTGTACCAGGCGGGGTCCTCGAGCACGTTGCGCCTGATCACGGGGGGCGTGATCGTGTCGTGGTAGCCCATGCCGATCAGCGAGGTCATGACCCGGTTCTCGTCGGCGACCTGGCGGGCCGCCGCGATGGCCTCGGCCTCGGTGATCGGATCGGGCAGCGCGAGCGGCGCGTCCAGCCGGATCGAGGCGGGCACGGCGTCGTCGATCAGGGCGTCGAGATCCGCGGCCCCGACCGCGTCCAGCATGACCCGCTGCTCGTCGTCGCCCGGGCCGATGTGGCGCGCCGAGAAGCGCGCCCGGTCCTCGAGGTCGTCGAGCGTCGGGCGCTGGTCGGTCGTCGGCGGCTGCTGGCTCATGGGCGGCACTCCAGGGTCGCGGGGTCGGTCGGACCGAGCCCCCGCTGTCCTGGTTGCCTGAGAGATGCACCCGTTCCCGGGCTTTCCCCGTCGGCGGGATGCCTGTGCGCATCCGCTTTCCAGCGTCGCCGCGCCTGCCACGGTCCGTGTGCCTGAGAGATTCCGGGGCGGTTGCTCCTTCGGCGCCGACTCGGGGTCGGGCTCTCCCACGGCAGGCGATCGACGGGTCGAGGCTAGCAGCAGGACCCGACGCGACACCAGGGGCGGCGGGTGCGACAGGGTGTCAGTCGGCGCGCGATGATGCGTCGATGCGGACGACGGTCAGGCTGGATCCGGACGCGGCAGCGTGCATCCGGCGGCGGTGCGCGCGCGGCCACGTTGACGCGGGCGGTACGACACGGACCTCCGGCGCGTCGGCGGCGTCAGGTCGCGGCCGCCGGGCGACGGACGTCAGGCGGGAAGGGGTGCCTCGGCCGCGACGCCGACCCCGAGCGCCTCGGCGATCAACTCGAAGGAGCGGATGCGCGCGGGCTCGCCGTGGATGCTCGCGGTCAGCATGAGCTCGTCGGCGTCCGTCTCCTGCCGGACCCGCTCCAGCTCGGCCACCACGGCGTCCGGCGTGCCGTGCGCGACGTTTCGAAGCCACCTGCGCAGGTGGTCGGCGGCGTCGCCCTCCCACGCGAACGCGGCCGCCTCGTCGGGGGTGGGCACCGGGCCGGGGCGCCCCGCGCGCAGCATGAGCATCGCGAGCGCCCCCGAGGTCGCCAGGCGGCGCGCCTCCTCGTCGGTGTCGGCGGCGACGGCCCCGACGCAGACCATGGCGTAGGGGCGCTCGAGGGCGGGGGAGGGCCGGAACGTCGCCCGATAGCGCTCGAGCGCGGGCAGTGTGTTGCGGGCGCTGAAGTGTCGCGCGTAGGCGTAGGGGAGCCCCATGAGGCCGGCGAGCTGCGCGCTGTAGTCGCTCGATCCGAGCAGCCACACCGGTGGCCGCCCGGCCGAGGGGGCCAGCGCGCGCCCCGGGATGGCCCGCACGCGCGCGTACGGATGCCCCTCGGGGAAGGCGCCGTCGAGAAACGCGAGCAGCTCGGCGAGGCGTTCGGGGAAGTCCTCGGCGGAGGCCGCCAGCGGGCCGCGGAGCGCCATGGCCGTCCGGCCGTCGGTGCCGGGCGCGCGCCCGAGCCCCAGGTCGATGCGGCCGGGGTGGAGCGCCTCCAGGGTGCCGAACTGCTCGGCGACGGCGAGCGGCGCGTGGTTGGGCAGCATGACGCCGCCCGACCCCAGTCGGATACGGCGGGTCGTGGCCGCGAGGTGGGCGATGAGCACAGCCGGGCTGCTGCTCGCGACGCTCGGCATGCCGTGGTGCTCGGCCACCCAGAGACGGTGGTAGCCGAGGGCGTCGGCGCGCCGGGCGACCTCGGTGGTGGCCGCGAGCGCCGTCGCCGGCGTCGAGCCGGCCGAGATCGTCGCGAGCTCGAGGATCGAGAGCGGCACGGGAAACCGGTGCGCCGACGTGGCATCGCGATCCATGTCGGAAGGGTAGAGGACCCGCGCGATTCGCCGTGGTGATCGGCGCGCGTCCAGGCTGACGCGACGCGAGGGCCGGCGTTCGCGCTCGTTTCGTGGAGTGGAGAAGCGCTCGGTCGATCGCGGTGATCGAGGAGACCGGTCGCCGCGGGCCCGAACGGTCTCATCACCCTCGCTCGCGTCCGTGGCGGCCGGGGGCGCCGCGGTGCGCGTGGCGTCCGCGCGCCCCGTCGCTCAGGCCGGTCGGTGGGCGTACTTCCCGAACTCGAGCCGCAGCAGCCATCCGAGGACGTGGTCCTTCGCGCCGCGTCCCCGGCCGAACGCGTCCATGTGCCGGCCGATCCACTCGTCGAGGCGCACCGAGGGCGATCCCGTCACCCGCTCGACGGTGTCGGTCACCACGTCGGCGCCGCCGCGCCTCCAGGCCCGGTAGTGGCAGAGCACCGCGGTCTCGACGGCCGCCTCGTCGGGGAACCCTCCGTGCTCGACCAGCAGCGACGTGAGCTTCTTCTCCGGGAGGTCGTAGTAGGTGATCGTCCGGCCGAGCGCCTCCGAGAACCGCTCGCAGACCTCCGACATCGCCAGCGCCTCGGGCCCCGTGACGACGAGCTCCTGGCCGAAGTCGTCATCGCTCGTGATCGCGGCCGCGCCGACGCGTGCGCAGTCATCGAGCGCGACCAGGCCGACCCTCCCGTCTCCGCTCGTCCCGAAGACGGCACCCTCCTCGATGGTGTCGACGAAGGGGAGAAGCGAGGTCTCCATGACCGAGTTCGGGCTCAGGAGCGTCCACACGAGCCCGGAGGCCTTCAGGTGCTCGATGCTGCCCTCGTGCAGCTGGGACAGCGCGTCGCCCGCGTGGTCGACGGCGCCGTGGAGCTTCATGACCCGGGCGCCGGGGCTTGCGGTCGCGACCGCGTCGACGACCGCACGCTCGCGAGCCTCGACCCGCTCGTCCATCGGCGTGACGAGGAAGACGTCGGTGAGGTCACCCGCCACCGCGGCGAGCGTCTCGGGTCGATCGAGATCGGCCTCGACGAACTCGACGCCGTCAGCGTCGACGTCCTCGGGTCCCCGGGACCGCACCATCGCCCGGATCCGCACGCCGTCCCGCCCTCGCAGATGATGCAGCAGCGCCCCGCCGAACATCCCGTGCGCAGTCGTGATGAGAATCGTTCGCATTCCGCTCCCACGTGTTCGTTTCGTCACCACCGAGTCGATCGGCACAGGCGCCCTTCGCCCGAGAAGCCGCGGCCGAATGGCCGCCTTCGCGCCCGGGCCGTCGGCAGCCCCGCCCGCGGGCGGACGGGGTGAGGTCGGACACACGACTGCACGTGGGAATCACCGTGGGGCCGTCCGGTGCCGAGGAGGTGCGCGCGCTCCCTGCGGGCAAGAAGGGCGACGACACCGAACGAGGTAGGCACTCACCATAACTTCAGTTCCCGTGCGGATGGGCGGTGAGGAACAGCGGGCACCGAACGCCGATCGCCGGGACCCGAGCAACCGCGGCGGAGCCTGCCCGCGCCGATCTCGATGCGCGGCGGCAAGGGCGAGCGGCGGCCTTCGCCGTGGCGCGCCCGCACGAGCCCCCGCGGCGATTGCCGGGGTTCCCGTTCGTCGTCGCCGGCAATACAGGCGACGTCCCCGTGCGGGCCGGGAACGCCGGTACCGCCGACGCGCACACCGGCCGGACCCACGAGATCAGCGTCGGCGGGCCACGAGCACCACGTGGTGACCGGCGTAGGGATCCTCGACCGGCAGATCTTCGAGCGGCGTGAGGCCGGCCTCGTCCATGAGCCGTACCCAGGTGGCGCGGGCGAACAGGCCGAACGTGTGGCGGTCGTGACTGACCCGGACCGATCCGTCGGGGTCGCGGAGCAGATAGACGTAGTCCGTGTGGTAGCGGTTGGCGTCGAGGCCGACGTCGTGGGTCCACTCGATGTAGCGCACGCCGCGACCGTCGTCGGCGTCGGTGCCGCCGGTGCTCGTTCCCGGCTCGAACGACTCGATCACCACGTCCGGCGCGAGGACCGCCACACCGCCCGGACGCAGATGCGCCGCCGCGGTCGTGATCGCCGCCCGCAGGTCGTCCTCGGTCGCCATGTAGTCGATCGCGTCGTGGATCAGGACGACGTCGAAGGTTCGGCCGAGCCGGAGCGAGCGCATGTCACCCTCGATGTGCTCGCACTCGGGGTTGATGTCCCGGCTCGTGGCGAGCATCTGCGGCGACAGATCGCTGAGCACGCACGTGAAGCGCGCCTTGAGATGGCTGGCGTTGTTGCCGCCGCCCGAGCCGAGCTCCAGCAGCGTGCGGGCCTCGCCCACGATCGCGGCGTCGACGAGGCGCACGATGTACTCGGACTCCCGCGCGTACTCCTCGGGCGCCGTCATCACGTGAAACCACGGGGCGAGCTCGGTGTAGAGAAGGTGGTTCGCCGGGGGCTCGGGCGTCATCGTGTCGGTGCTCCACGTCGGGTGGCACGCCGGAGTGCCACGGGTGTCAGGACGCCCCCGCGGCGACCTGATCATGCCGCCTGCAGCGGCGTCCTGCGACGTTCGTGTGATCGGGGCCGCCGTGGCACGGGCAGCGTCGCGCGGCGAAGGGTCGCGCCGAGACTGGCGGGGTCCTCGGGCCTGCCCGGTCACGTATCGGGAAACGGGTCGGGCCAATGCCAGTCGTCGCTGAGCCTCGGGGGTGTCGTCGTTCGCCGAGTGCATCAACTCGTCGTTCGTGGTCGCGCCCGTGGTCATGTGGGCGGGCCGAAGGGCCGTCCGGGGTCCGGGTGTCGGCCTCGGCCGAAGGCCGTCCCGGGGCGGCATGTCCACGGGCGTGGCCGCTTGCGGGGCGCGTGCGGGTGATGCCGGATCGGGGCGTCGTCGGGGACGGGGCGGTTGTCCTTCCTCGCGCTGAGAGTGGCGTGGTTTCCGGGGCCTGTCCGGTCACGCGGCGAGAGACAGCGCGCTCGATCGAAGTCGTTGCGGATCCTCGGCCCAAGGCTCGGCCGGGGGACCGCACCCCTTCGCCTCGGGTTGGGCATTGCCCCTTGCCCCTCGACCGGGTGCCTTTCACCGCCGGGGCACGGACCGTGGCGGCGCGTCCTCTCGGCCCAGTGTCCTCGAAGAACCCGCTCCGCTCATGGCGGAGCGGGTTCTGCGAACGCGCTCACCGGATCGGTGAGGGCACCGCCGCGATGACACGCCAGGGGTGTTCGTCGGACGTCTCGTCGAGGGCCAGTGTCCATCGCTCCACGAACGCCACGCGCTCGCGATTGGAGCCGGCCACGACGACGACGGTGTCCCGGTCCTCGAGGAAGCGCACCCCGTCCACCTCGGCCTCGACGTGCACCTCGGCGGGTTTGGCACCGGCATCGACCGCGCGCACGTGGAGCGCCGAGACGTGGGGACCGCGGACGACCAGCCGCACGTACTCGTCGCCCGCCGGATAGAGCATGGAGCGGACCGCGGCCGGCCCCCGCGAGCTCGAGGAGCGCGTCGTCCGGCCCGTCGACCGCCTCGGCCCAGGCGGCCACCGCGCGGCGGACCGCCACCTCGATCACCCCGGGGTCGAAGCGCTGGTCGACCAGGGACAGGTCGCGGGCCGCCGTCAACGCGTCGCCGTCGAAGTCCAGGTCGGCCAGCTCGGCGATCTTCATGCCGTCGGTGATCCGGTTGGCGAGCGCCTGCTCGACCATCGCCTCGTCGGCCAGGGCGCCGTCGTCGGCTGGATCGGCGATCACGTCCGATCGCAGATGGTGCTGGCCCTCGCGGTCCTGTTCGATCGAGGTGAGGCGCCAGCGTCCGTCGTGGAAGCGAAGCGTCCAGTACTCCCTGAGTGTGGCCACCTGCGAGCTGACCCCGATGTGGTTCATGCGCCCGCCGTCGGCGGTCTCGACGTAGTCGTCGAGCGTCGCCGCGACACGGACGACGACCCGGTCCTCATCGTCGTCGGCCCGGTTCACGAGCCCGACGTACTCGACGCTGACCGGATCGTGGACGCGGACCACGTTGCGCCAGCCCTTGCGACGCGAAGTCGGCGAGCCTGCGCGACCACTCGGCCATGAGGTCCGGTGCCACGAGCGCCCCAAGCGCCGCCTCGTCTCGCGCGCTCCACGCGGCCTGGATCTCACGGAACAGGGTCTCCGCCTGCGGGAGCACGGTCTCGCTCGCGAAGTACGGATCGTCCTCGGCCGCGACCAGCGAGGCGCGGCTGATCCGTTCGACGCGCGCGCCCTGCGTGCATCACGCGTCGCGCGGTCGCGGCGTGCGGCCAGGGCCGGATCCCACGTGCCCGCGGCGGCGCGCCGCTTGCGCCGCGAGCGGAGCGTCTCCAGATGATGAACACCATCATCCCGATGAGCATCACGAGGATCGCGCAGCACGCCAGGGGTTGGTGTCGCCGCCAGAGCCGGAGCCGGAGCCCCCGCCGCCGAAACCTCCTCCCCCGCCCCCTCCCCCACCCCCGCCGCTGAAGCCGCCGGCACCCGCCGCCGGCGGCACCGAGGGCGACGGTCGCGTGCGAGCGCGTGGAGCGTTCCGATGACGAGCGGTACGCTCGTCGCGGCGGACGGCGCAGATGCATGGGCGAAACCCTAAGTCCTCCGCGGGGCGCGGTGCTACCGTCCCGCGCGGCCATCGCCCGACCATCCAGGGAGTCCTGTTCGTGAACACGCCCTCCGTCCGCGTCGCCAGCCGCGACGATCTTCGGAACGTGGCCATCGTCGCGCACGTCGACCACGGCAAGACGACGCTCGTGGACGCGATGCTGTGGCAGTCCGGCGCGTTCCGCTCGAACCAGGACGTGAACGACCGTGTCATGGACTCGATGGACCTGGAGCGCGAGAAGGGGATCACGATCCTCGCCAAGAACACCGCCGTGCGGTACGGCGGGGTCACGCTCAACATCGTCGACACCCCCGGTCACGCCGACTTCGGCGGCGAGGTCGAGCGGGCCCTGACGATGGTCGACGGGGTGCTCCTGCTGGTCGACGCCTCCGAGGGTCCGCTCCCGCAGACCCGGTTCGTGCTCGGCAAGGCGCTCGCGGCGAGGCTTCCCGTCGTGCTGGTCGTGAACAAGGTCGACCGCCCCGACGCGCGGATCGACGAGGTCGTCCGTGAGGTGGAGGACCTCTTCCTGGATCTTGGCGCGGAGGACGATCAGCTGGAGTTCCCGATCGTCTACACGAACGCGAAGGCCGGCTGGGCCTCGCTCACCGAGGGCGAGGAGGGCATCGACCTCGGGCCGCTGCTCGACCTGCTGGTCTCGCGTCTGCCCGCGCCGACGTTCGAGGAGGGCCACCCGCTCCAGGCGCACGTGACCAACCTCGACGCGTCACCGTACCTCGGCCGGCTCGCCATCTGCCGGGTCCGCAACGGCACGATCCGCCGCGGCCAGACCGTGGCCTGGTGCCGGGCCGACGGCGAGACGATCGACCGCGCCAAGATCGCCAGCCTGCACGCCACCACCGCGCTCGACCTCGTGGAGGTCGACGAGGCGGGCCCCGGGGACATCGTCTCGGTCGCGGGGCTCAGCGAGGTCACGCTCGGCGAGACGCTCGCCGATCCGGATGACCCGCGACCCCTCCCCGCCATCCGCGTCGACGAGCCGTCGCTCTCGGTCACGCTCGGGATCAACACGTCGCCGCTGGCGGGCCGGGACGGCGACCGCCTCACCGCGAGCCAGGTGAAGGCCCGGCTGGACCAGGAGCTCGTCGGGAACGTGTCGCTTCGGGTCGCGCCCACCGAGCGGCCCGACTCGTGGGAGGTGCAAGGACGCGGCGAGCTCCACCTGGCTGTCCTGATCGAGTCGATGCGCCGCGAGGGCTTCGAGCTGACGGTCGGACCACCGCAGATCGTCTCGCGCGACGTCGACGGCGTGCGCCACGAGCCGGTCGAGCGTATGACCGTCGACGTCCCGTCCGAGTACGTGGGGGTCGTCGTGCAGATGCTCGCGCTCCGCAAGGGCCGGATGGAGCAGATGGTGGATCACGGCTCGGGCTGGGTGCGGATGGAGTTCCTCGTCCCCGCTCGCGGCCTCATGGGCTTTCGCACCGAGTTCCTCACCGACACCCGTGGCACCGGCATCGCCCACCATGTCCTCGACCGGTACGAGCCGTGGTACGGCGAGCTGCGGACACGACCGACCGGCGCGCTCGTGGCCGACCGCGAGGGCGACGTCACCTCGCACGCGTGCTTTCAGATGCAGCAGCGCGGGACGGTGTTCGTCGCCCCGGGCGAGGCGGTCTACGAGGGCATGGTCGTCGGCGAGAACGCGCGAACCGACGACCTGGACGTCAACGCCGTGCGCGAGAAGCAGCTGACGAACATGCGCTCCTCGACCTCGGACGTCCTGGTCAGGCTCGTGCCGCCCAAGCGCCTCTCGCTCGACCAGGCGATGGAGTTCGTCCGCGACGACGAGTGCGTCGAGGTGACGCCCGAATCCGTTCGGGTCCGAAAGCTCATCCTGGACGCGACCGGGCGCCACAAGGCGGCCCGTCGCAGCCGGCAGGCGCTCGCCTGAGCCGGGCGGGCACCGGGCCCGCCCCACGGCTCAGGCCCCGGTCGGCACCTGGAGCCACAACGCACGGACCTCGCCGCCGCGGACCTCGGCGGTCAGCCGCGGCACCGGCGTCCGCGCGCCGGGGTCGCGCCCGGAGACCAGCCACCAGCGTCCCGCGCGGCGGCGGGCCGACGGGTAGAGATCACGCATGCGCTCGAGCGAGTCACCCGGCACGAGTCCCTTCTGGGTACGCCATGCCGGACCGGCCACCCGGACCCAGGTGACGGTTCCGTCGTCGCGGGCGCAGGCCTCGGCGTCCCCCCGGACGAGCGCCGCGGCCCCCCGCTCGCGCCAGCGGACGAGGCATCCGCGTCGGGCCGCGCGTCGCGAGGACGGCGGTCCGAACGTCTCGATCCCGGTCGAGAGGGGCGCCCGTCGGAGCGGCCAGGATCCGAGGCGGACGCCGCCCCGTCGCGTGGCCAGTACCGCCAGGGGCGCTCCCTGTGCGAGCGTGACGTCGGGCTCCTCGACCCCGGCGTGCCGGAGCATGGCGCGCCAGACGCTCAGGACCTTGGGGCCGTAGACGGGGTCGGTGGCCCAGTTGCCGCCACCCATGCGTTCCCAGGTGCTCGCCCGGCCGGGCGGGCGGACCAGGCCGAAACGGATGTCCACGAGCGGCGTGGGAAGGAGCGCCGGGTCGGCCTCGGGTGACGCGTAGGCGACCAGGTGCTGGATCTGCGCGCGGACTCCGACCCGCGGCGACGGGAAGGCCAGGCCGCGCGCACAGCGGTCACATGCGCCGAGGCCCGAGAAGTTGTGGTCCGAGGGCCGCACCTGGCCACCGAAACGCAGGTAGCCGGTCTCGACCATCGACTGGGCGAACGCGAGATCGGCGCGGACGCCGTGGAGCGTGCCCTCGTCGACGAACATGGCCGCGAGGTCGGGGACCGGCGTGGGGCTCTTGGAGCGGATTCCGAGGCTTTCGTACCAGTCGGAGATCTGCTCGGCCGTGAGTGCGCTCGGCCCGAGCACCGGGGTGGGTGCGGACGTCGCCGTGCCGGCGACGCCGAGGGCGAGGGCGAGCGTTGCCACCAGACCCGCCGTCCACCGCAGCGCCCCACGTCCCGATCGCCGTCCCGCCACCCTCGCCTCCAGGTCCACTCGTTCGCCGAAGCGCCGGGAGACTGACGTGCCCGGCCGTCCCCGCCAAGCGCACCGGTCGCGCCGTCCCCGGCACGCCGCGCGCACCCACCCTCGTTCGGCGTCGCACCGCCCATCCCTCGCGCGTCGACGTCCCACACCGGGTGTCGCCCCCTGCGGGGCGCGAGGCGGGCGGGTTCGTCACGATCAATGTCCGACGAGCAACCGGGGAGGGCGCGTGTCCGACGATCAGGTCGTGGTCCGCGAGGTCGCCGAGGACGGGCGCTTCGAGGCGCACGTCGGCGACGAGCGGGCGGGGCTCATCACCTACCGGGTCGTGGACGGGCGGATGGTCCTCCCCCACACCGAGGTCGACCCCCGGTTCGAGGGCCGCGGGGTCGGCTCCCGCCTGGCGGTCGCCGCCCTCGACGCAGCGCGTGCCCGCGGGCTCCCGGTGGTGCCCGCATGCCCGTTCGTGCGCGCGTACATCGATCGCCACCCCGAGTACGAGGACCTCGTCGGCTGAAGGTCGCGGTCAGCGCGCCGCGCCGGCACGCGTTCGTCCCACGATCCACTTCTCGATCGCCACGGCCGCGCCCGTGACCACGCCGACACATGCGACCGCAGCCCAGCCGATCGGTCCGAGACCGGTCGTGTGGAAGGCCGCCTGCATCGGCGGTGCGTACGTGAACGCGATCTGGAGTGCGATCGTGACGGCGACCCCCGCCCAGATGAGCGGGTTGGCGCCGACGCTTCTCCGCCAGGTCGATCCCTCGAGCGATCGGCAGTTGAACAGATAGGCGATCTCGCCCGCGACGAAGGCGTTCACGGCGAGCGTCCGTGCCTCGTCGACCCCCAGTCCGAGGCCCCGCGCCCACGCGAACGCTCCGAAGCTGCCGACGAGCAGCAGCACCCCGACGAGCAGGATCCGTCCGATCAGGGCCCGCGTCAGGATCGGTTTGTCCGGACGGCGGGGCGGACGCTCCATGACGTCGGGTTCCGCGGGTTCGAAGGCGAGCGTCAGGCCGAGCGCGACCGCGGTGGTCATGTTGATCCAGAGGATCTGGAGCGGGGTGATCGGCAGCGTGATGCCGAGGAGCACCGCGACCAGGATCACGAGCCCCTCGGCCAGGTTGGTCGGCAACGTCCAGGTGATGAACTTCGTGATGTTCTCGAAGACGCGCCGCCCCTCCTCGACGGCGGCGGCCACCGTCGCGAAGTCGTCGTCCAGGAGCACCACGTCGGCGGCCTCCTTTGCGGCATCGGTTCCTGTGACGCCCATCGCCACACCGATGTCGGCCTGTCGGAGCGCCGGTGCGTCGTTGACCCCGTCCCCGGTGACCGCGACCACCTCGCCGCGGCGCTGGAGCGCACGGACCAGGCGAAGCTTGTGCGCGGGGCTGACGCGAGCGAACACGTCGAACTCCGAGACGGCATGGGCGAGCGCCTCGTCGTCCATGGCGTCGAGGTCACGCCCGCGGAGCGTCGTCGGGCCGGTGCCCCGCGGTCCCAGGCCGACCGCCCGCCCGATGGCGGCCGCGGTCCCGGGCTGATCGCCCGTGATCATCCGGACCTCGATGCCGGCGTCCCGGCACGCGGCCACCGCGGCGATCGCCGCGGTCCGCGGCGGGTCCGACATCGACTGCATACCGAGGAACACCAGACCGCTCGGAAGCTCGGTCCTCAGCGACGGCCCGCCCGCCGGTCGCGTGCCGCGCGCCATGGCGAGGACGCGGTCTCCGTCCTCGCCGAGACCGTGGGCGATCTCCGTGACCCGTCCCCGCTCGAGCGGCCGGGTCCGCCCGTCGGCCAGGAGCTCCACGTCGCAGAGCGCGGCCACGCGCTCGGGCGCCCCCTTGACGACGACCGTCTCGACATCCCCGGAGGCCGTCCGGTGCGACGCCGCCATCAGGCGTCGCTCAGATGAGAAGTGGAGGGCGTCGCACCTCGGCGCGGCGTCGCGGAGCGCACGAGGATCGAGACCGGCGTGGCGGGCGCTCGCAAAAAGCGCGGTCTCGGTGGGATCGCCGACATCGCCGTCGCCGTCGGCGCCGGGCTCCGCATCGTTCGCGAGGGCGCCGGCCCGCAGCACCTCGATCGCCCCGGGCGGCGCCTCGGACGTGGAGTCCGGGTCCGGCCAGGGCAGGCGAACGCCGCCGACGACCAATGCGCGGACGACCATCTCGTTGCGCGTCAGGGTCCCCGTCTTGTCGGTGCCGATGGTCGTCGTCGAGCCGAGGGTCTCCACCGCCGGGAGCCGCCGGACGATCGCCGATCGCCGGGCCATGCGCGAGACGCCGAGCGCGAGCGAGATCGTGACCGCCGCCGGCAACCCCTCCGGGATGGCGCCGACGGCCAGGGCGACGGCGGCGAGGAACGAGTCGGCCAGCGGTTCGGATCGGAGGGCGCCGACCGCGAACGTCGCGCCGGCCAGGACCAGGATGGCAAGCCCGAGGACACGGCTGAACGCGGCGATCTGGCGCGTGAGGGGCGTCTCGAGTGGCGTCGCGCTCGCCGTCAGCCGCTGGATCCCCCCGACCTCGGTCTCCGCCCCGACCGCCGTCACGATGCCCCTGCCGTGGCCGGCGACGACGATCGTGCCGGCGAAGGCCATCGAGCGCCGGTCGGCGAGCTCGACGTCGGGCGCGGTCGCCCCGGTCCGCTTGGACACGGCGGCGGACTCCCCGGTCAGCGAGGCCTCGTCGGCGCGCAACTCGTTCGCGACGCACAGACGCACGTCGGCGGGCACGCGGTCGCCCGGTCCGAGGACCACGATGTCGCCTCGGACGAGCTCCTCGGACGGCACCCTCGCGGACCGGCCGTCCCGGACCACCGTCGCCGATGTCCGCGTCAGGCGCGTCAGCGCCTCAAGGGCGCGTTCCGCGCGGCGTTCCTGGGCGAAGCCGATGATCCCGTTGAGCACGACGACACCGAAGATGACGGCGGTGTCCACGAGGCGCCCGAGCGCGAGCGTCACCGAGCCCGCGGCGACGAGTATGACCACGAGCGGGCTCCGGAACTGCGTCGCCAGGATGACGAGGTCGCTGCGGCGCGGAGCGTGCGGGATCGCGTTCGGACCGTCTCGCGCGAGCCGCCGCCGGACCTCGCCGCCGCCCAGGCCCTCCTCGACGTCGGTGGCGAGCGTGCGCGACACATCCGCGGCCTCGAGCGCGAACGGTTGGCCGGGAGTCGTGTCGTCGCGCGGTGTGCTCGTGGATCTCATGGCCCGATGGTTGCGCCGGCCGCGGCGTCGCGCATCCGGGGACCTCCGGAATCGGGCCGCGTCGGCTGTCGTCGCGAGGACCGGAGCCCCGGAGCCCGCGCACCCGAACCCGAAGCGACCGATTCCCTCACACATACGCTACTGGTTTCCGGAAATGTGTACTGTGCGTATGCCCAACGACGCGAGGAGTCAAACGATGGACGGCAACGGAGGCGCCGGAGCGCCGCGCAAGGTCACGCTCATCCCCGGCGACGGAATCGGTCCCGAGATCATCGAGGCGACCCGCCGCATCATCGACGCGGCGGGTGCCCGCATCGAATGGGAGGAGTGCGACGCCGGTGAATCGGTGTTCCTGCGAGGGCTCCCCTCGGGTGTGCCGCCCGAGACCATCGCCTCGATCAGCGACACCCGTGTCGCGCTGAAGGGCCCGCTCGGGACACCGATCGGCTACGGCGAGAAGAGCGCGAACGTCACGCTCCGAAAGCTCTTCGAGACGTACGGCAACCTGCGTCCGGTCCGTGAGATGCCCGGCGTGACGACCCCCTACAGCGGGCGCGGAATCGACCTGATCGTCGTCCGGGAGAACGTCGAGGACCTCTACGCGGGCATCGAGCACCAGCAGACACCCGGTGTCGCCCAGTGCCTCAAGCTGATCAGCCACAAGGGGTGCGAGAAGATCGCCCGTCTGGCGTTCGAGGTCGCGCGCGCCGAGGGGCGCTCGAGCGTTGCCTGCATGACCAAGTCGAACATCATGAAGCTGACCGAGGGGCAGCTGAAGCGGGTCTTCGAGGAGGTCGCCGAGGACTACCCGGACATCGAGTCCTGGCACGTGATCATCGACAACGGCGCCCACCAGCTGGTCAAGAAGCCCGAGCAGTACGACGTGATCGTCACCACCAACATGAACGGCGACATCATCAGCGACCTGACCTCGGCGCTCGTCGGGGGTCTCGGGTTCGCCCCGTCCGCGAACCTGGGCAACGACGTCGCCATCTTCGAGGCGGTCCACGGCACGGCGCCCAAGTACGCCGGCAAGGACGTCATCAACCCCACGTCGATGATCCTCTCCGGCGTGATGATGCTGCGCCACATCGGGGAGTTCGGCGCCGCGTCCGCCATCGAGCACGCGATCATGGTGACCCTCGAGGACGGCACGGCCATGACACGGGACGTCGTCGGCGACGAGCTCGCCGCGGGCACCACCGCCTACACCGACGCGATCATCGCCAACCTGGGCCGCGAGTCCGCCGCCTGGTCGGTCCGCGAGTACCGGCCGATCGTCCTGCCGCGCGTCACCTCCTCTCCGGTCGACGTCACCGTCGCCGAGCGCCGGGTCGTCGGGGCCGACGTGTTCGTCGAGTCCGGCGCGGAGGCCCTCGAGCTCGGCCCGAGCCTCGAGCGGCTGAGCGAGGGCTCTGCCCTGAAGCTCAAGATGATCTCGAGCCGGGGGACGAAGGTCTATCCGTCCATGGGCGCCATCACCGACTCGGTCGACCACTGGCGGTGCCGCTTCGTGGCGCGCGAGGGCGTGGACGACATCGACGACGAGGACGTCCTCGACCTGATCCGCCGCGTTGCCTCCGAGCACCGCTGGATGCACATCGAGAAGCTCCAGGAGTTCGACGGCGAGCCGGTGTTCACCAAGGCGCAGGGCGAGGACTGACCCTTCCACCGGCGTCGCTCCCCCGCGACGGGGGCGGCGCCGGTGGACGTGTGATGCTTCTCTCGCGGAGGGTGTCGATCCCGGCGCCCCGCGTTCGTCGTGGAGGCGAGACCCCGACACCGGGGGCCACGAGAGGGGAGCATCCCGTGAAGTACATGCTGTTGATCTTCGGTGACCCGGCCGTCTACGCCGCCACGCCGCCCGACAGGATCGAGGCGAACATGCAGGCCTGGTTCGCCTTCGACGAGCGCACGCGCGCCGCGGGCGTCAAGCTGGCGGGTGAGGCCCTCCAGCCGCCCGAGACGGCGACGACGGTCCAGGTGCGCGACGGCGAGGTCGCCACGACGGACGGACCCTTCGTCGAGACCAAGGAGGTGCTCGGGGGCTTCTACCTGCTCGAGTGCCCCGATCTGGACGCGGCGCTCGAGTGGGCGCGCCAGATCCCGAGCGGGATGCTCGAGACGGTCGAGGTGCGGCCGGTCGTGGAGTTCGCCTGAGCACTCGGACGTCGGCGCACGACCCGCTCGAGCGGGTCGTGCACGAGGAGCACCAGCTGGTCCTGGCCGCCTTGGCCCGCGAGTTCCGGGACCTGGAGCTGGCGGAGGACGCGCTGCAGGACGCGGTCGTCCTGGCGCTGCGGGTCTGGCCGGAGCGGGGCGTGCCGGACCGACCCGCCGCCTGGCTCCTGACCGTCGCGCGCCGGCGCGCGATCGACGCCCGGCGCCGGGATGCGGTCGGGCGGGAGAAGGCCGCCGCCGCGGCCGAGTTCGACGCGCGCATCCGCGACGACGCCGACGTGGAGCCCGACGAGGCACCCGTTCCCGACGAGCGGCTCGGGCTCATCTTCGCGTGCTGCCACCCCGCGCTCGCGCCCGAGGCGCGCTGGGCCCTGACGCTCCGCACGCTGGGGGGCCTCTCCACGCCGCAGATCGCGCGCGCCTTCCTGGTCCCCGAGGCGACGCTCGCGCAGCGCATCGTCCGGGCCAAGCGAAAGATCGCGCGGGCCGGGATCCCGTTGGAGGTCCCGCCCGAGGCCGCCCTCGCCGAACGGCTCTCCGACGTCCTCTCGGTCGTCTACCTGATCTTCAACGAGGGGTACCTCGGTACGTCGGGTGACGAGCCGCTCTCGCGAGATCTCACCGGGGAGGCGGTGCGCCTTTGCCGGGCGCTCGCCGGCCTGATGCCCGACGAGCCCGAACCGACCGGTCTGCTCGCACTGATGCTCCTGAGCGACGCACGCCGTTCCACTCGGCTCTCGGCGTCGGGCGCGATCGTGCCCCTCGAGGAGCAAGACCGCGGCCGGTGGGACGCCGAGATGGCCCGGGAGGGGGCCGCGCTCGTCGAGGCGGCGCTTCGCCGCGAGCGTGTCGGCCCGTACCAGGTCCAGGGGGCGATCGCGGCGCTCCACGTGAGCGCACCGACCTTCGCCGAGACGGACTGGGCACAGATCGTCCTGCTCTACCGCGAGCTGATGCGACTGACGCCGACCCCGGTGGTGGCGCTCAACGCGGCCGTGGCGACCGGCATGGCGTTCGGACCGGAGCATGGCCTCCGGGCGCTGGCCGCCCTCGCGGGTGCCCCCCGCTCCTCGGACGTGCTGACGGAGTACCACCTGTGGCACGCCGCCAACGCGGATCTGCGCCGCCGCGCCGGACGTGGCGGCGACGCCCTCCCCTGGTACCGGCGCGCGCAGGCGCTGGCACCCACCGCCGCGGAGCGCGCCTACCTGGCGCGGCGGGTGGCCGAGTGCGGGTGCGACCCCACCTAGGACGACACCGGCCGCACGGCCTGGGCCACCACCCTCGGACCGGACTGCATCGCGCGCACGAGCGTCGCACCGAGCCACCCCGGGTCGGGGAGGCGCCGCCGCCGCTGGTCGCCCGGCCACGGACCGGCGGTCACGTCGAACTCGAAGGGCCGCCGCAGCCGGGGCCCGAGCACGCTCACGCTGCTCGGGCAGTACACCCACAGCTCGTGGTGGTCGTCGACGGTGAGCGCGTAGACGCCGTCGTCCTGGCACACGATGTCGGCCACCTCGCCGGTGATCGTCGCGGCGAGCGGCCGGGCCGCGGCCCGCTCGATGAGTTCCGCGATGGCGAGCGCGCCGCCGTCGGAGCGCCGCATCTCCGGGGTGACGCCGGAGGCCGCGAGCCAGCGGTCGGGCCAGAGGTGCGCCCTCGCGCTGATCCGCGCCCCGGCGCCGGGGGACGTGCGGGTGCGCCGCAACCGGGTGGCCGCGAGTGCCGCGACCGCGTCGCGTGGAACCTCGATCCGGCTGCGGCCGGGAACGCGCGGGTCCTCGTGCGCGGCATAGGCGCCGGTCGTCACCGCCCGCGCCAGGAGCCCCAGCCACTCGGCGATGCTTGGCGCGAACAGATCGAACCACTGTGCGCCGAAGGACCAGCTCCACACCGTGCCGACCTGCTCGGTCCGGGCGTAGGGCCCGCCGAGCTCCACGAACAGGAAGGACATCCGGTCGTGCGCGATCGGAAAGAGGCACCTCGGCACGGCGTTCGGCATCCGCGCCAGCTCACCCGACCACAACCGGTGCGCCGCGCGGGAGTCGAGGAGCGAGGGGCTGATCTCGACCGGAAGCCCATCGACGTCGCACCGCGCGAACAGCTCCCGCAGGTCCTCGGGGGCGCCCGGCGGCAAGAGGTCCAGGGCGGCCCGCGCGAGCGGATGCGACGCATCGGGGCGGGGCCGCTCCGGGAGCCTCGCCCCGGTGCCCCGCGCGGCCGCGCGGATCCCCTCGATGCCCTGCGCGATCTCCACCGCGGTCCGACCTCCGACAGGGGCGCATGACACACTGTCGGCGCCCGTTGAGCGGAGGGTAGCTGGCGGGCGGACAGACGAGCGTCTGGGACATGCGCTCCGCGTCCCCCCCCATCGGGTCAGTCCGGCGTGGCGACGGGCGCGCGGGAGCGCGTCGACACGAGCGGAGCGACGATGATCATCGAGGTGCCGAGAGCCCATTCGGACGCCATCCTCGGCGCCATGCGCGGCGTCGCCGAGGAGCACGGCGAGGGCGGGGTGTCCGAGGCGGACGAGCGCACCCTCGCGGCGGCCGCGGCGATCGTCTTCGGTCGCGCCGACGTCGACGGTCCGAGCGCCCCTGTGACCGGGCCCTCGGCGCTCGCCCGGACGCTCACGGGTTCGGAGGAGCGCCGTCAGGCCGCGCGGTTCCTCGCGGTGATGGCGCTGGTCGACGGACGCGTCGACGAGGACAAGCTCGGGCTGGTGGCGCGCTACGCCGCGGCGCTCGACATCCACGACGACTACCTCGCGGTCCTGACCGAGACCGCCGAGGGTGAGATCGCGACCGCCGCCGCCTGCATGATCCGAAAGAACACCGAGAGCTTCCCCGGGCTCGACCACTCGCTGGATCTCCTGGCCGATCCGATCGCGCCGCTGCTCCCGTACCGGGACGGAAACGACGATCCCGCGCTGGCCGCACGCTACGAGGCCCTGGGTGATTCCCCCGCCGGCACGTTCGGGCGGGCGTTCTTCGACCACTTCGCCCGCAACGGGTTCGCCTTCCCGGGGCACCCGAACGCCCTGGCCGAGGGGTTCACCACGCCGCACGACTCCTCGCACGTGCTCGCCGGATACTCGACCAGCGAGATCGGGGAGCTCTGCGTGTCGACCTTCATCGGCGCGATGCACCCGGATCACCCGATGGCGGCCGAGGTCCTCCCCGTCATCTACAGCTGGCACCTGGGGATCAAGCTCAACGAGATCGCGCGGAGCACGACGGGCGTCTTCGAGCCGCAGCGCTTCTGGACGGCCTGGGCGCGCGGGGCGGCGACCACGGTCGACGTCGTCGCCGCGGACTGGGACTTCTGGGCGGCGACGCCCGCGCCGCTCGAGGATCTGCGCCGGGCATACGGGATCACGCCGCTCGATCCGGATCTCGCCGCGTAGGCGGATCCGTCCTATTCGAGCGGACCCGAGGGGATTCCGGGGACGGTGCGCCGCAGCAGCCGCTCGATGGGGTCGGCGATGGCCGAGAGGGCCCAGATCGCCTGCGCGATCGGGGGGTCGACGAACGCGACCGGGATCGAGATCGCGAAGAACGACATCGGGACGATGCCGGCGAGCAGGTTGAGGGGCGGGGCGTCGTCTCGGCGGAACCCGCGCCGGTCGCCCACCGCCTGGACGGCCGTGAGCGACAGTCCGAGCATGGCGATGTTGGCCGCATAGATGGCCGTCGCCAGCCCGTCGCCGGTGTACTGGCCGAACAGGTCGCTGGTGAATGGCAGCATCGAGATCAGCGCCAGGAAGGTGAAGTTGATCGCGACGAGGGGGCGATCGGCACCCCAGAGGCGATCCAGCGCCCGGTGGTGGAAGTTCCACAGCAGCGCGATCACCGCGAAGCTGAGGATCCATGCGAAGGCCTGGGGCCTGATGTCCGCCAGACCCGACGCGAGCGACTCGCCCTCCGTGAGCACGGGCACGGCCAGATTCAGCACCAGCAGCGTGATGGCGATCGCCATCACGCCGTCGGAGAACGTGACCATGCGCTCGAGGAGTCGCCGCGGGGCGTCGGGGTGCATAGACATGCGCGCGGAGGCTACAAAGCCGCTCCGCCGAACGGTTCCACGGGTTGATCGTGTGCGCCCAGTGGTGCCAGACTGCGCCCACGTCGCTTTCGCCCGCTCGTGCGTCGATCCTGGGGGCCGCCGGTGAGCGTGGACGTCACCGCACCGCGCTGGGTCTGGAGTCGGGAGCTGTTCCAGCTGCTGGACGGGGAGATGCGTGCCAGCGGAGCCACCACCGCGGAGCTCGCCCGGCGCGCGGCGGACCGGTTCGGCTCAGATCCCGAGTCGATCGAGCGACGGCTGCGCGCCTCGCGACGGGCGGACACGGTCACCGACGTCCACACCGCCGACCGCCTGCTCTGCCTGATCGGACGCCACCTCACCGACCTTCCGACCTATCGCGCCGCGCTCGCCGGCGAGCTCGACCGCGAGGACTGGCCACGGCGGGGCACGCACCCGAGCCCGTCGCGGGAGGCGTCGCTGCACTGATCCCGGGTCGCCGTCGGCGCCGCGCCGCTACGGTTGCCACCGTGGTCCCCACGTCCGCGCACGGCCAGGTGATCTCGGCCGAGGGCCTCTCCAAGCGCTACGGCGAGACCGTGGCGCTCGACGACGTGACCTTCGGCCTCGACGCGCCCGCGATCGGGCTGCTCGGGGCCAACGGCGCAGGCAAGTCGACCCTGATGAAGGCGCTGCTCGGCCTCGTCCGCCCGGACGGCGGCCGGTTGTCCGTGATCGGCCGCGACGTGACCGGCGGGCCCGGCGAGCTCCGCCGCCGACTGGGGTACATGCCCGAGGGCGACGCGCTGCCGCTCGACATGGCGGCCCGGGACCTCGTCGTGCAGATGGCGGAGCTCAGGGGTCTGCGGCGCCGGGCGGCCGTGCTGCGCGCGTCCGAGGTGCTCTTCCAGGTCGGCCTCGAGGAGGAGCGCTCGCGACTGATCCGCACGTTCTCGACCGGGATGCGGCAGCGCACCAAGTTGGCTCAGGCGATCGTCCACTCCCCCGACCTCGTCATCCTCGACGAGCCGACCAACGGCCTCGACCCGGGCGGTCGCGCGGAGATGCTCGGCCTCGTCCGTCGGCTGTCCGCGGATCTGGGCATCCGCGTCGTCATGTCCTCGCACGTGCTCGAGGACGTCGTGCGGGCCTGCGACGCGGTCCTCGTGCTCCGCGACGGCCGCGTCGCGACCGCCGGCACGGTGGCCGAGCTCGTGGGTCCCGGGGGCGGCGGCTGCCGGGTGCGTGTGCTCGGCTCGGCGGAGGCGCTTCGCGCTCGGCTGGACGCGCTCGGAGTGGCCTCGCGGGCCGTGGGCGAGGCCGGTGACACGTTCGTCGTCGAGGCCGCCGACGACGCCGTGCTCGACCTGATCCGTGACGCCGCCGCCGACACGGGGGTCGGGATCCGCGCGCTCGGGCCGTCCGGAGGCGGGGCCGCCGCCGCCCTCGTGGAGGCGATCACCGGATGAGCGGGATGGGCGACGGCGCCCGGATCACCGATCTGCGCTACTCGCGGGACGAGGGCGCGCGCGGGGGCACGCGCGCCTCGGTGCTCGCGCTGGCGCGCTGGGGCGCGTTCGGCGCCCTGGGCGCGCGACGGGGATGGAAGGCCAAGTTCCTCCCGATCGCGCTGACGCTGTTCGCGCTCGGTCCGGCCGTCGTGTTGCTCGGCCTGCGCGCGTTCCTTCCCGACGACTTCGACGACCTCGACCTCGTCAGCTTCTCCGACTATCAACGCCAGACCGGCGCGGCCATCCTTCTCTTCGCCGCCGTGATCGCCCCCGAGCTCCTGTGCCCCGACCGGCGCGACGGCGTCCTCTCCCTCTACTACTCGACCGCCCTCTCCCCCCGGCAGTATCTGGCCGGCAAGACGATCGCCGCCGTGGTCCCGCTGCTGCTCGTCACGCTCGTCCCGATGCTCTTTCTGTTCGTGGGGCTCGTGCTGTTCGACGCGGACCCCTTCGACGCGCTCGTCTCCCAGCTCGACGACCTCCCCCGCATCGTCGGCGCCGGGCTGGCGAGCGCGCTCTACTTCGGGCTGCTCGGGCTGGCGATCGCCTCCCTGACCCCGCGGCGAGCGTTCGCCGCGGGGGGGTATCTCGCCGTGTTGATCGCCAGCACGGCCGTCGCGGGCGCGCTCCGCGCCTCGGGGGCGCCCGAGGTCGCCAACCTGCTGGCGCTCCCCGGCATCCCGACCGAGCTCGGGGCGCGCCTGTTCCCCGGCTACGAGAGCGCGTCGTCGCTCGGGCTCGGCGCCTACGCGCTGGGATGGGCGGTGGTGGTCAGCGCGTCGTGCGTCATCCTGCTGCGCCGCTACCGGGCAAGGGACCTCTGATCCGGGCCGTATCTGCACAGAACGGTCGGTGCTGACCCTGTGAGCGCGATCCCGTTGGTGTTCGAGGGCGTCTCGCGGTGGTTCGGCGACACCGTCGCGCTCGCCGACGTCGATCTGGCGCTCGACGGGGGCGTCGTCGGCCTGCTCGGCCACAACGGCGCCGGGAAATCGACGGCGCTCAAGCTCTGCGCGGGCTTCGACTCTCCGAGCACGGGTGTCGTGCGTGTCTTCGGGCGCGATCCGAGGCGGGATCCGTCCGTGTACGGCCGGGTCGGGTTCGTGCCGGATCGCGACGCCCTCTGGCCGTTTCTCGGCGTCCGCGAGACCGTGGCGACGCTCGCACGGCTCCGGGGCGCCGCCGATCCCGACGCCGCGGCCGACGCGGCGCTCCGGCGCGTCGAGTTGCAGGACGCCGAGGCGCGCATCGTGGGCGAGCTGTCGCACGGCATGCGCCAGCGCGTCCGGATCGCCGCCGCGCTCGCGCACGACCCGGCGCTTCTCCTCCTCGACGAGCCGCTCGAGGGACTCGACCCGGCACGTCGTCTCGACATGGTCGCGTTGATCGGCCGCCTCGGCGCCGAGGGGCGGACCGTCGTGGTGTCCTCCCACGTCCTGCACGAGGTCGAGCGCATGGCCGAGCAGGTCCTGGTCCTGGTCAACGGTCGCCTCGTGGCGGAAGGCGCACCCGAGGCGATCCGCAGGTTGATCGACGACGTGCCTCGGCAGGTGCGGATCGATGCCGGACCGGCGGCGGCGGCGCTCGCGGGGGACCTGATCCAGCGCGGACTCGTGCAGACCGCGCGGCTCGAGGACGGCGAGGCCGAGGGCCGCGTGCTCGTCGAGACCGCCGACGTCGACTCCCTCGCCCGCGCGCTTCCCGCGACGGCGCGTCGACACGACGCCACGCTGCGCCTGATCGAGCCGGTCGGCGACGACCTCGAGAGCGTGTACGGGTATCTGCATGCGCGGGCCCGCGGGGCACGCCGGTGACCGCGGTCGTGTTCCGCCTCGGCGTCCGGTCGCTGATGCGGGGGCGGCGACCGCTCGTCGTGGCCGCGCTGGCGCTGATCCCGGTGGTGGCGGCGATCGGCCAGCGCATCGGGGGTGAGGTCGAGCCCGCCGATGCCTACGCGGGCCTTCTCGGCGACCTCATGATCCCCACTGTGACCGCGTTCGTGGCCGTCATCCTCGCGGCGAGCGCGGTCGGCGAGGACCGTGAGGACGGCACGATCCTGCAGTTGGTCGCCACGACGGTCCCACGCTCGCGACTTGCGCTCGCCAAGATCCTCGCGAGCTGGGCGGCGGCCCTCGCCGTGCTGCTCCCCGCCACGTTCGCGACGGCGGCGGTGGCGTTGGGGGGCGACGTGCGGCCGGCCGCGCTCGTCTGGCCGCTCGTCGCGGTCGCGCTGACCGCGCTGGCCTATGCCTCGGTCTTCGCGTGGGTCGCCCTGCGTACGCGGCGCGCGATCCTGGTCGGTGCCGTCTACGTTCTGCTGTGGGAGGGCACGCTCGGCACGTTCGCGGACGGGATCGACCGACTCTCCGTGGCCGCGTACGGCCGTGCGGTGGCCGAACGCGGCGCGGCGGGCATCGACGGGCCGCCGGTCTCCGCGACGGTGGGGGTCCTGGTGCTGCTCGGGGTGGCCGGGGCGGGCTGGGTGCTCGCCGCCCGCGCGCTCAGCCGCGCCGAGCTCCCCTGACCTCCGGGTGTTTGGCTCGCGCTGACGCATGCCCGAGCCTCGGGTTGGCATTGCCCCGCACCCCTCGACCGGGTGCCGTCACCCGCTCGCCCCCGACCTCCTGCGGGGCGGCTCACGAAGGACGGTCCACCGGCGCGCGGCCAAGGTGGTCTCGTTCGTCGAGCGGCCTGCTCCGCGTCTCGGCGGCGTGCGTTCTCGCGCCCCGATTCCGTCCGAACGTCCTCCGCAGACGCGGAGGACGTTCCGCGCGGGGCCTCACGGGTCCGCGGTGATCGACTCCGGCGCGAGGCCGGCCGCGAGCAGGGCGCCGCGCAGCCGCACGATCGCCTTCGTCCTGAGCTGGCTGGCGCGGCTCTCCGTGACGCCCAGGACCTGGCCGATTTCCCGCAGGCTCAGGCCGTCGTAGTGGTAGAGGCTCACGACGATCCGCTCGCGTTCAGGAAGCCGGACGATCGCGTCCGCGAGGAGGTCGCGCAGGATCGCGTGCTCGGTCGCGGGGCCCGGTTGGGGGGATGTCTCGTCCTCGACCGCGTCGCCGAGGGCGAGCGCCTCGTCGTCGTTCGGGGAGGGCGCGAACAGCTCTTCGAGCGCCACCATCGAGCTGCCCGCGATGTCGGCCAGCAGCTGATTGAGCTCCGATTCGGTCAGGCCCATGCGCTCGGCGAGCTCCGCGTCCGTGGCCGGACGACCCACTCGCTGCTCGATCTCGGCGGCGACCTGGATCAGCCGGCGCTGGTTCTGGCGGAGCGCCCGGGGCGCCCAGTCCAGCGATCGGAGCTCGTCGATGATGGCGCCGCGGATGCGGGCGAGCGCGAACGTCTCGAACTTCACCCCGCGAGAGGGCTCGAAGCGGTCGATCGCGTCGAGTAGGCCGACGAGGCCGTAGGAGGTCAGGTCCTCGACGTCGATGTACGACGGCAGCGTGCTCCCCATGCGTCCGGCGACGTACTTGCAAAGCGGCGCGAACGTGAGGACGAGGCGCTCGCGCGCCAACGGGTCCTGGCTGATCTTGTATCTGCGCCACAGGGCGGCCAGCTCGTCGGTTGACAACGAGTGGCGGCCGGGCGACTTGGCGAGGTGACCGCTGATGCTCACGGGGCGCTCATCGGCGCCTCCAGAGGTCGGTTGAGTCGATCTGCCCACGCGCCGGCCGGGGGGCTCCGATGGCGCGTTAACGGCGTGTCAGGGCTGTCCCGCTCGGGGGCCCGCCGGGTGTCGACCCGGCGGGCGACGGCTGGTAACCTGCCGCCGGTCCGCGGGTCCGCTCGCGCGACCAACCACGATGCGATCGACTCGACGCCAACGGGGGGGCCGGGTCCAGAAGGCGGCCATCGCCGTCCTGGTCCTCGCCGCGCTCGCCGCCGGTCTTACGGCTGGAACGCTCGGTGCCGCACCGAGCGGCGGGACGATCGATTCGCAGCGCGCGCAGATCCGCGCGATCGAGGGGGAGATCATCGCGATCGACGGCCAGGCGCAGAGCGCCGCCTCCCAGGCCGCGGTCGCCTCGGAGCGGCTCGACCGCGCCGAGCGAAGCCTGGCCGTCAACGCGACGCGCCTCCGGGCGGCCAAGCGCGACCTGAAGATCAGCCGAGCGCGGCTGAGCGACCGGCTCGTCGCCATCTACCGCGAGCAGCCGCCCTCGCTGGTCGAGGTGCTGCTCAGCGCCGACGGCCTGACGAGCGCGGTCGATGCACAGAGCCAGCTGGACCGCGTCGGCGAGCAGGACCAGCGCGTGCTCGAGCGCGTCCGCCAGAGTCGTGCCCGGCTCGCGCGCGCTCGCGCGGCACTCGCGGAAGAGCGCGACACGGCTGCACGTGAGCGCCGCGCCGCGGCCGAGCGACGCGCGACCCTCGAGGACCTGATCGGCCAGCGCAGGGCAGTGCTCGACCAGGCCCAGGCCACCCTCGCCCAGCTCGTCGCCGCCGAGGAGCGCCGCCGGCAGGCGGCCGCCCTCGCCGCCGCCCAGGCCGCCGAGGAGGCTCGCCTGCGCGCCGTCGCGGCGCCGGTCAGCTCGTCCGGCTCCGGCTCGGGCTCCACCCCCTCCCCCGCCGCGGCCGCACCCACAGCGCCGTCGACGACGGCTCCGCCGGTCAGCGGCGACGTCGGTGGCCGGCTCGAGCGCATCGCGCAGTGCGAGTCCGGCGGAGACCCGACCGCGATCTCGCCCGGCGGCCAGTACCGCGGCAAGTACCAGTTCCACCCGGGGACCTGGGCGTCGGTCGGCGGGTCGGGCGACCCGGCCGCGGCACCCGAGGGCGAACAGGATCGGCGGGCCGCCATCCTGCTCCGCACCGGGGGCGCGTCGCACTGGCCGGTCTGTGGCGCATGAGGCCCGTGACGTCGGCGACGATCGGCCCGGCGCAGACCGCGGTCATGGTCCCGCCTGACGGCCCCCTTCGGCCGGGGCCCCTGACGACCGCCATCACGGGCGCGTCCCGGGGTTGACTCAGGCGCGTCGGCGGCCCATATTCTCGTGTCGGTCACACCATGCCCGCAGCCTCGTGCTCGAGTCGCGCGGGACGGTCGGGCGGGTGTTCCTGATGGCATCGGTGCATGCGGTGGAGGCGCCGGTGCGCGCGAGTTGTTCACGGCGCACGGCAGCGTGCCGGCGTGTGTGGTGAGTCACTGCTGAACGGAGGCGGATGTCGACGCAACTGAGCGGCCTTGCACGCGACGGTGAGCTGCGCGAGCTCATCGTGCGCGGTCAGGAGATGGGCTTCCTCGGCTTCGAGGAGATCGCCGAGGTCCTCGACGTCCTCGGGCTCGATTCGAACGCGGCCGAGGGGATCTATCAGCAGCTCGAGGAAGCGGGAATCGAGCTGCTCGAGCAGAGCGAGGCCGGCGCCCGCGCCGCGGAGCTCGCCGAGGAGGTCGAGCGACCGCGGCGCCAGGCGGCGGTCGTCGAGCAGACCACTGACGCGCTGCAACTCTTCCTGAAGGACATCGGCCGCGTGCCGTTGCTCACCGCCGCCGACGAGGTCCGCCTCGCGAAGCGGATCGAGTCGGGCGACCAGGACGCCAAGCAGCAGATGGTCGAGGCGAACCTGCGGCTGGTCGTGTCGATCGCCAAGGGCTATCGCGGCCGCGGACTCCCCTTCCTCGACCTGATCCAGGAGGGGACGCTGGGGCTCGTGCGGGCGGTCGAGAAGTTCGACTGGCGCCGGGGCTTCAAGTTCTCGACCTACGCGACATGGTGGATCCGCCAGGCCGTGACGCGCGCGCTCGCGGACAAGGGCCGCACCATCCGGATCCCGGTCCACGTCGTCGAGAAGCTCAACCAGATCAGCCGCGCCGAGCGCATGTTGATCGGCCAGCTCGGCCGCGAGCCCACCGTCGAGGAGATCGGTGACGCCGCCGGGCTGCCGCCCGACGAGGTCGAGGAGATCCTCCGCAGCGCCCAGCCGACGGTGTCCCTCGAGAAGCCGGTCGGCGAGGAGGAGGAGTCTGAGCTCGGTCGCTTCCTCGCGGACGAGAACACGATCGCGCCGGAGGTGTCGGCCGAGTCGTCGCTTCGCGAACAGGCGCTCCGTGAGCTGCTGGACCAGCTGAGCTACCGTGAGCGTCGGGTGCTGGAGCTGCGCTACGGCCTTCGAGGCGAGAAGCCGCGGACGCTCGACGAGCTGGGGCGGATGTTCAACGTCACGCGCGAGCGCATCCGGCAGGTGGAGAGCCAGTCGCTCCAGAAGATCGGCGGCCTTCCGGAGTCGGGCCGCCTGGGCTGACGCGCGGACCGCGGGGTCGCGGCGGGCGGCACACGCCGCGACCCCGCCGCCCGGGCTACGAGGCTCGGTGCGGCCCCAGGACGAGACAGGCGTTCGCGCCGCCGAAGCCGAACGACGTCGACGCCGCGAGCCCGTCGGGGGCGTCGACGGCAGCCCGCACGTGACGGGTCAGCGGGTCGTCGTCATCGGGGCTCGTCAGGTTCAGCGTGGGCGGGACGACGCCGCGCGCGAGCGTCAGGGCGCAGAGCGCGGCCTCGAGCGCCCCGGCGCCCCCGAGGGTGTGCCCGAGGGCGCCCTTGGCGCCGAACACCGCCGCCGCGCCGAGTCCGGCGCGCGCCAGCGCGCGCGCTTCCGCGCGGTCTCCGGCCGGCGTCGACGTCGCGTGGGCGCTCACGACTCCGACCTCGTCGGCCCCCGCATCCGCGTCCGATAGTGCGTTCGCGATCGCGATCCCTGGGCCGAGGCCCTCGGGTTCGGGATCGGTCAGGTGTCCGGCGTCGCAGCTCGCGCCGTAGCCGAGCAGCTCGGCATGGATGCGGGCACCACGTGCAAGCGCATGCTCGCGCTCCTCGAGCACGAGCGCGGCCGCGCCCTCGGCGATGACGAAGCCCGACCGACCGCGATCGAACGGCCGCGAGAGGCCCTCCACCGGCGCATCGCCCGGCTGGGCCAGTGCGCCCGCGCTCCGGTAGCCCGCGATCACCACGGGCACCAGGGGCGCGTCGGCGCCGCCCGCCACCATGGCGTCGGCGCGTCCGTCGCGAATGCAGAGCATCGCCTGCCCGATCGCGTCCGCGCCCGCCGCGCAGGCGGTGGCGGGCGCGAGCGAGGGGCCCCGCAGACCGGCCGTCCGCGCCACGCTGGCCGCGGGGGCGTTGACCAGACCGAGCGGGATCGTGAGCGGGCCCACTCGGTCGGCGCCGCGCTCCTCGAGCACGGACTGGCCGAGGGCGATGGTCCCCGCGCCGCCGTGCGCGGAGCCGATCGCGGCGCCCATCCGCGCCGGGTCGATGTCCGGCCTGCCCGCATCGGCGAGGGCGTCGTCGGCCGCGAGCGCCGCCAGTCGGCTGGCCCGGTCCATCCGGCGAGCCGCCCGGCGTCCGAACCGCCCGTCGGCGTCGGCGGCCTCGTCGGGCACGCGTGCGGCGGCGACCTCGCCGAGCCCGTCGACCTCGGCGCGGCTGATCGCCGACCGCCCGGCCAGGAGCGCGTCGAACACTGCCTCCGCGCCGGCGCCGAGGCCCGTCACCATTCCGATCCCAGTGATGACGACCCGACGCGGCACGCCGCCAAGGCTACCGGCCGGCGCACGGTGGCGCGGACCGGTCCTCAGTTGAGGGTCGGATCCTCGGGCATCCTGGCGACGAGGCGGTACGTGCCGCCCTTTCGCTCGAGCACGCCGCTCCAGAGGCCGTCCGGCGCATCCGTGAACACGTCGCCGGCCGTCGCGCGCGCGTCGATCCACGCGTCCTGTTCGATCTCGCGCTCGAGTTGCCCGGCGGCCCAGCCGGCATAGCCGCCGAACGCGCGTGCCGTGCGGATCTCGCCGGGGGTCGAGGCGAGCCGCTCGGGGTCGACGATCCCGACCGAATCGAACGCGAGCGTCGGCGCGTCGGAGGGATCGATGAAGTCCGCGAGCACGATCACGGCCTCGGGCTGGACGGGGCCACCCTCGTGGACCAGTTCGCTCGGCGAAAGGAGGTCGGCGATGCGCGCGGGGAGCGCCTCGGCGGCCACGAGCCCGGTCGGGCGGTTCAGCACGAGCCCGAGCGCACCCTCGTCCGAGTGCTCCAGCATCAGCACGACGGCGCGACGAAAGTTGTCGTCGACCAGGCTCGGCGAGGCGACGAGCAGCCGCCCACGACGGTTCGCGGGTGCGTCGGTCACGCCGCGCGCCGCCGGGACGGCTCGACGCCCGCCATCAGCGACGGACCGCGCCCCCCGTCACGACAGCCGGTCACCTCGGCGACGCCGCGCGGGCCCCGCCGGAGCGCATCCGACGGCGCCACGCCGCGGTCAGTGGGCCTTGCGCCGCCGGGCGGTCGCCAGGTTGAACGCCGCGCCGCCGATCACGGACACGACCCCGATCAGCAGGAATGCCTGGAACACGGAGTAGTGCCCCCACACCTTCTCACCCACGTCCTCGGCCGCGAAGCCGATGCAGAACCAGATGAGCGCGATGATCAGGCACAGGCCCGCGAAGCGGAACGGCCACGTGATCGGAAGGTCCGAATACTCGTCTTGGGCCTCGTGCTCGGCCACCGTACTCCCTCGTCGGTCTCGCAGAAACGCGTCGGCAGGCTACCACGCGCCTCGGCGCGACCTGCCCGCCGGCCCGGTCGCGGGGGTCGAACGGTCTACGTGGTGAGGGCCGCCTCGCCCACGAGCTCGCCCACCGACGTCAGCTCCGCGCCGTAGACCGTCGTGAGGTACTCGAGCCCGCCATCGTGGTCCTCCTGGCTGAAGGCGTCGACGGCGTCCGGTGGCACGATGATGCGATAGCCCCGGTACAGGGCGTCGGCGGCGGTGTGACGGACGCAGATGTTCGTGTGCTGGCCGGTCAGGATCACCGTGTCGACGCCGTGCTGGCGCAGGGAGAGGTCCAGACCCGTCTCGTGAAAGGACGAGTAGACGCGCTTGGGAAGCACCAGGTCGCCCGGGTGCGGCGCAAGCTCGGGGATGACCTCGGCCCCCGGGGTCCCGGCCAGGGCGTGCGGGCCCCACACGCGCTCCTCGAAGTCGCCCGGCAGGTGGGCGTCGTTGGCGTACACCACCGGCCAGCCGCGCTCGCGGGCCGCGTCGAGCAGGCGTGCGATGCGCGGGATGATCCGAGACGAACGCTCGTTGGCGAGCGTCCCGGTGACGAAGTCGTTCAGCATGTCGATCACGATCACGGCGGGCTTCATGGTCAGCCTCCTGGACGTGCGTGGGCGAGGGTGCGGGCGATGCGTCGTTCCCGGGCGAGGACGGCGAACTCCCCCGCCACGTGCCGGTAGAGGGCGGCCGGCCTGCCGGGTCCGTCGTGGCGTGCCGTGCCCACCGGCTCGACGACCCCCGCCGCCCGAAGATCGCGGCGGAAGTTCCGGGCATCGAGGGCCGTGCCGAGGATCGCCTCGTAGACGGTCTGGACGTCGCCGAGCGAGAAGGCCTCGGGGAGCATCTGGAACGCGACGGGTGCGTACGTCGACTTGGACCGGATGCGTGCGCGGGCCGCCTCGAGCACCTCGCGGTCCGCGTCGGCGACCGGCGGCAGGTCGTCGAGCGGCATCCAGCGGACCTCGACCACCTCCACCCCGGGCGTCAGACGATGGCGCTCCGGCGACGCCAGCCCCAGATGCGCGATCCGGACCTGGCCGTGGTCCGGCCGGTCGAAGGTGTAGAGCTGCTCGAGCTCCGCGCCTCGCACACCGGTGGCGGACACCAGCGCTGACTGCGCGGCCTCGGCGGGCGAGGCGCCCGCGTCGATCGCATCCGTACCCGGGAGCGTCCAGCTGTTTCCTGGCAGACGAAGCAGGAGGCCCGAGAGCGCGCCCTCGCGCACGGTCATCATGCAGACGTCGACGGCGACCGTTTTCATGTCACTGTGACGATAACACCCCGACAGGTTTATGTCGTCGCGACAGAACGGGCGGGCCCGAGGCGCGACGCCCAGATCGCCAGGCCGTCGGAGTTGTCGCGGTACCAGCGCAGGCGCTCGAGCTCCGCGGTGGCCTCGGCGTCCCCGGTCAGCTCGGCCAGCGGCACCTCCTCGTCCATCAGCTCCGCGATCCGATCGCCGGTCGGCGACGGAAGCGTGGACGCCGACAGACGCGCCGCCACGGCGAGCAACTGCGCACCTCGGGCGAGCGTGGCCGGGATGTCGTGCACCGGACCGAAGTGCCCCAGGACCATGTGCACCGCGCCGATCCCCGCGAGCGTCCCGATCGTCCGCTGCCCGGCCTGGATGTCCACGTCCGCCGGCGGCAGCGTCGGGACCAGCCCGCCCTCGCGCAGGCGGATTCCGACCGCGTCCCCCGCGTGCACGGTGCCCGTCGCCTCGTCGAGCACGGCGTTCTGGTGGCGAGCGTGACCGGGGGCCTCGATCATGCGGAGCGTCCGCCCCGGGCCGATCGGGACGACGTGCCCGTCGGGCGCCTCGTCGATGCGCTCCGCGGGCGTCGGCGCGAGGCCCCCGTAGTCGGGCGCCAGGGGTCCGTAGACCTCGTGCGAGGCCGAGACCAGTCGCGCGGGGTCGGCGAGATGGCGTGCGCCGCGCGGATGGACGACGACGCGCGCCCTGGGAAAGCGCGCCGCCAGGTCCCCCGTCCCACCCGCGTGGTCGAGGTGGATGTGGGTGGGGACGATCCACGCCAGGTCGTCCGGGCCGACGCCGTGGGCGTGGAGGGCGGCGGTCACGGCGTCGGCGGACGTCTGGCAGCCCACATCCACCAGGGCGGGGCTGTCCCCCTCGATCAAGAGGGCGGAGTGGAGTCCGGGTCGGCCGTGGAGCATGGTGTCGATCAGGTGGCATCCGGGTGCGATCTCAGTCATGTGGCGAGTCTCGCACACGAGCCGTAGGCTCCCGGGATGGACGACGACCGCCACCGCGCCTGGGCAGCCGCAGGTCGCGCCGCCGCCGGTCGCGTCGAGTCCGGCATGCGCGTGGGCATCGGGACCGGCCGCGCGGCCGGCGCGGGCATCGCCGCGTTGGCGGCGCGCATCCACGACGAGGGGCTTCGCGTCACCGCCGTCCCGACCTCGACCGGCACGGTCGCGCTGGCCAGGCGGCTCGAGATCCCCCTCGGACGCCTTCGCGGGCCGCTGGATCTGGCGTTCGACGGTGCCGACGCCGTGTCGCCGAGCGGCGCGCTCGTCAAGGGCGCCGGCGGGGCGCTCGTCCGCGAGCGGATCGTCGCGGCGGCGGCGGCGCGTTTCCTCGTCCTGATCGATGGTCCGAAGCTCGTCCGCACGCTCGACGCCTGGGGCGCGTTGCCCATCGCGGTGGTCCCGTTCGCCGCCGCCCGCGTGATCGGTGAGCTGGCCGACCTCGATCCCGTCCGGCGCCCGGGCACGAGCGACGACGGCCTCGTGCTCGTCGACCTCCATCCGCCGCCGCCCGCCGACTGGGTCGCGCTCGGCACCCGCGTGGGCGACCTGCCCGGCGTCGTCGACCATGGGCTCTTCCACAGCGCGCTCGAGGACGTGATCGTGGGTCGGCCCGACGGATCGACCGCGACCGCCGCCGAGGTCAGCTTCTCGGGGTGACCTCGGCGGGCGGAGCGTGCAGGCGGGCCGCGAGGCCGTCCAGCAGGACGTCCAGCCCGAACGTGAACAGCCCGTCGGCGTCGTCGTCGCGCAGCGCGACCAGCATCTCCGCGAACAGCGGATGCGCCCGCTCGGAGACCGGCGCCCCTCCACCGGTGCCCTCGGTGCGGACCGCGACCTCCGCGAGCACGAAGCCGAGCACGTACCGGACCACCGTCCGGTAGGCCATGATCGCCGTCGCCCGATCGAACCCGGCGGCGCGCAGGCCCGACAGCATGGCCTCGGACAGGTCGCGCGCGGACGCGTACGCACCGATCGGCCGGGTCGAAAAGAGCGAGAACGCGGCGGGATGCCGTCGTCCGACCTCGCGGAACCTGACGCACTGGACCCGTGCCACCTCGCGCCAGTCCCCCTCCACCCCGCCGTCGCCGAGCTCGGCCAGCATGACCTCGCACAGGCCGTCGAGAATGGCGCCCTTGTCGGGGACGTGGTTGTAGATCGACATGGCCTCCACGCCGAGCTCGGCCCCCAGGCGGCGCATCGAGAGGGCGTCGAGGCCCTCTCGGTCGACGAGCGCGAGGGCCGCCGCGAGCACCCGGTCCCGGTCGAGGCGCGCTCGCGCGCCGCGCCCCGCGACGCCCGCCGGTGATGTGCCTTGACCGCCCATGACACGAAGCCTAGCCTCTCGGGCGGTCTGTGCTTACAACGTAAGTCACATCAGAGGGAGCGCGAGCATGGAGAACCCGTCCCAGATGTTCGATCTGTCGGGCCGCGTCGCGGTCGTCACCGGGGCCTCGTCGGGCCTGGGCGTGACCTTCGCGGAGGGGCTGGCGGCCGCGGGGGCCGCCGTGGCCGTCGCCGCCCGCCGCCGGGACCGGATCGACGAGGTCGCGGCGCGGATCAACGAGGCCGGCGGTCGCGCCGTGGCGATCGAGTGCGACGTGACCGACGCGGAGTCGACCGAGGCGCTGATGGCCGCGACGGTCGAGCAGCTCGGGGGCCTCGACGTCGTGGTCGCGAACGCCGGCGTGGTTGCCGAGGGTGCCGCCGTCACGGAGAAGATCCCGGTCGCGCTCTTCGAGCAGACCGTCTCGGTGAACCTGACGGGCACCTTCAACACCTGTCAGGCCGCGGCGCGCAGGATGCTCGCCCAGGGGAGCGGGTCGATGATCACGGTCTCGTCCGTCGCGGGCCTCGGCGCCCACTTCGAGATCCCCGGGGCGTACGGCGCCGCGAAGGCCGCGATCATCAACCTGACCCAGCACATGGCCCTCCGCTGGAGCAACCGCGGCGTCCGGGTCAACTCGTTGGCGCCGGGCTGGTTCCCGAGCGAGATGACCGACTTCGTGCTCGAGATCCCGCCCTTCCGTCAGCGGATCCTGGACCAGACCGCCAACGGGCGGCTCGGGGAGCCGAAGGAGCTGCTCGGCGCCCTGTTGCTGCTCGCGTCGGACGCCGGCAGCTACATCACCGGTTCCACACTGGTGGTGGACGGCGGTATCTCCGCCTCCGTCGGCGAGGCGCCGTTCCCGATGGAGCTCGCCCAGGGGCTCGCGCAGATGGTGCCGGACGGCCTCGGCGAGTCGATCATGCCCGAGGGTGCCGCGGGCTGACGTCGCAGGATCGGTCGCCGGGCGCCTCGTCGGCCGCCCGGCGACTACGATCCCATGAATGGTCCGGCCGTCGCTCACAATCGCCCGCGCCGCGGGCCGTCTCTCGCGCGCACTGGGACGGGGCGGCGGGACCAGCCTCCCCGGGCATGTCCTGCTGCGCCTCGACGAGGGCGCGCCCGAGCGCCTGGCGGCCGAGCTGACACACGGCGTCGCCGTCGTCTCGGCGACCAACGGCAAGACCACGACCGCGCGGATGGTCGGTCGCTGCCTGCAGGCGGCGGGATGGAACGCCGTGGCCAACCAGGCGGGCGCGAACCTCCTCTCGGGCGTGGCGACAGCGCTCCTGGACGGTGCCGCCCGCCGCCCGCATCCGGACGCCGGCCTGTTCGAGGTGGACGAGGCCGCGCTTCCCGAGGTCGTCCGGCGGCTCCGACCGCGCGTGATCGTGCTCATGAACCTCTTCCGCGATCAGCTGGACCGCTATGGGGAGCTCGAGGCGCTCGCCGAGCGCTGGGAGGCGATGGTCGCGGCGCTCCCCGCCTCCACGATCGTGGTGGCGAACGCCGACGATCCCGCCGTCATCGCCATCGCGGGGCGACTCGGGTGTGCGGACGATCCCCGCCCGGACGGCCCGCGCGTCCTCACGTTCGGCGTCGACGACACACGCGCCGCGCTCGAGCGGCCGCCCCATGCGGCGGACTCGACCCGGTGTCGGACCCGGGGCGCGGAGCTCGAGTACGCGCCGGCCCTGCTCGGCCACATGGGCCACTGGCGGTGTCCGGGCTGCGGCGCCACCCGTCCGAGTCCCGACGTCCGGGCCACGCGGGTCGAGCTCGACGGGCTGTCCGGGATCGACCTCACGGCGTCGACGCCCGGTGGCGAGGTGCACGCGCGCATCGCCCTGCCCGGGCTTCACAACGCGTACAACGCCACCGCGGCGATCGCCGCCGCCGTGGCGCTCGGGATCCCCACCGAGCTCATCGGTCCCGCGATCGCCGAGAGCACCGCGGCCTTCGGCCGGGGAGAGCGGGTCGCGTTGCACGGCCGCGAGCTGATCCTCCTGCTGGCCAAGAACCCGGCGGGCGCGAACGAGACCGTGCGCACGGTGCTCATGGAGGAGGGTGCGTTGCACCTGCTCGTCTCACTCAACGACAGGACCGCCGACGGGCAGGACGTCTCGTGGATCTGGGACGTCGACTACGAGCCGATCGTCGAGCGCGCGGCGCGCGTGACGGTGACCGGTGACCGCGCGCACGACATGGCGCTGCGGCTCATCTACGGCGGCCTTCCGGCCGAGCGCCTGACCGTCGAGCCCGACCCCGCGCTCGCGCTCGACGCCGCGCTCGACGCCGCGCCCATCGGGGGGCGCGTGCACGCCCTCCCCACCTACACGGCCATGCTGGCGCTGCGGGAGATCCTCGTGGAGCGCGGCGCGGTCGAGGAGTTCTGGCGTGACGGCCGCGCCGCCTGAGTCCCCCGCCGCGGAGTACGCGCGCGGCTTCGCCCTCGAGCACGCCCACTACCGCGCGGACCTGGCCCTTTGGCGCCGGCTGGCCGCCGCGGCGGGCGGCCCGGTGCTCGACATGGGCGCGGCCACCGGGCGGGTTGCCATCGACCTCGCGCGACGGGGCCACCGCGTCTGCGCCGCCGACCCGTCGGCGCCGATGCGCCATGAGCTGTCCGCGACCCTCGCGCGCGAGGATCCGGATGTCGCGGCGCGCGTCGAGGTGGTCGCCGGGCGACTCGAGGCGCCGCCGCCCGGCCGGCGCTTTCCGCTCGTCCTCGTCGCGATGAACACGATGCAGGTCCTGGTCGAGCCCGCGGATCGGACGCGTGCGTTCACCGCGCTCGCGTCGGCCCTCGCCCCCGGTGGGCGGCTCGCCTTCGACGTCGCGTGGTGCTCGGCGGACGACGTCGCCGCGATGATCGGGCTCGAGCTGCCGGCCGGCAGCCACGTCACCCGTGACGGGACCCGCGTCCGGCAGACCAGCTGGTTCGAGGGGGTCGACGCGGAGACGATGACCGCGAGGTTCGCGATCCGGGTCATGGTCGAGCGTCCCGGGGCCCGACGCGAGATGCGCATGCGTCGGCACACGGTCCACCTGTACACCCCGGACGAGATCCGGGAGCTGGCCCGGACCGCCGGCCTCGACTGCGTGGAGGCCCTCGGCGACTTCGAGGGTCGCGCGCTCACGGATCGCGCCGAGATACAGGTGCACGTCCTCGCCCGGCCGGCGGTGGCGGCATGACGACGCTTCGGCTGCTGCACCTGTACCCCGACCACATGAACATCTACGCGGACCGCGGGAACATCGCGGTGCTCGCGCGCAGGCTGCGCTGGCGCGGCATGGGACTCGAGTTGATCGAGTCCGGCCCCGGCGAGGCGGTCGATCCGGCGGGGTTCGACCTGTTCTATCTGGGCGGCGGACAGGACCGCGACCAGGTCATGGTGGCCGACGACCTCCGTGACAACAAGGCCGCGGCGCTGGCCGCGGCGGTCGCCGACGGCGCGGCTGGGCTGTGTGTCTGCGGGGGCTATCAGCTCGCCGGCCACGGCTACACGGGCTCGAACGGCGGCCGGATGCCGGGCATCGGCCTCCTCGACCTCGACACGGTCGCAGGCCCCTCCCGCCTGATCGGAGACCTCGTGATCGAGGCCGAGCTCGGCGGCGTCCACCGCACCGTGGTCGGGTTCGAGAACCACGCCGGCCGGACGCGTCTTGGCGCCGCCCGCCCCCTCGGGCGGGTGATCGCGGGCCACGGCAACAACGGCGACGACCATGGGGAGGGCGCGGTCGCGGGGCGCGTCGTCGGCACCTACCTGCACGGGCCGCTGCTCCCGAAGAATCCATGGGTCGCGGACACGCTGATCGCCTGGGGGCTCGCGCGGCGAGCGGGCGATCCGCCCGAGCTCGAGCCGCTCGACGACGGCCTCGCGGCGGCCGCTCGCGAGACGGCGATCGCCCGGGCGGGGCGAAGGCGCTAGCGTGCAGCGCGGCTTCGCGCGTGGTGCGGCCGATTGGGATCGCCGGTTCGACGGCGACGACTACCTCTTCGGAACCGAGCCGAATCACTTCCTCGTCACCTGCCGGGACCTGTTCGACGCGGGCGGGCGGGCGCTCTGCGTGGCCGACGGCGAGGGCAGGAACAGCGTGTGGCTCGCCGGCTTGGGGCTGGACGTCGACGCGTTCGACATCTCCCCCGTCGGGGTCGCAAAGGCCCGGCGCCTGGCCGAGGCCAAGGGGGTCGTCGTGCGATTCGAGGTCGCCGGCGTCGATGGCTGGAGGTGGCCGCGCGAGGCCTACGACCTCGTCGCGGCCGTCTTCATCCAGTTCGCGCCACCGGATCTTCGGCGGCGACTCTTCGCTCGCATCGCGACCACCCTCCGTCCCGGCGGCGTCCTCGTGTTGCAGGGCTATCGCGTCGAGCAGCTCGCCCACGGGACCGGCGGGCCGCGTGTGCCGGAGCAGCTCTACACGGAGGCGCAGCTGCGGTCGGAGCTCGCCGACCTGGAGATCGAACGGCTGGAGTCGGCGGACGTCGTCGTCGAGGAAGGGACCGGCCACTCCGGCCTGTCGGCGCTGATCGGCTTGGTGGCGCGGCGACCGTGACGGCGCGGCGGCCGGTGGTCGCCCCCGGTGTCGGCCGCGGTGCGGCTCGGGGGACGTCGAGCGCCGCACGTCCGACGTCCTCGCCGCCGCCCGGCGCGGTCCGGCGGTCGGGGGGCGGACCGGGCGAGGTCGCCGAACTCGCCGATTCTGGCTAGTTTTCCGCGATGAGCGTCCCTCGGCTGCATCGATGCCGCACACGGCCCGCGGGTCGCGCGCTCCTTTTGCCGTTCGCGGCGGGCATCTGCCTGGCGGTCGGCGCCGGCCACGCGGCAGCGGTCCCGGCGCCTGCGATCAACCCGGAACGCACCGCGATCGTCGCCCGCGCGACGATCCCGGATGGGGCCGAGGTCCGCCTCGAGGTTCGCTCCGCGGCCGGTCGCGTGATCGCTTTGACGCCGCCCCGCATCGTGCGTCCGGGCCCGCGCGGCGTCGCCTGGGACGGACGCCTCGGCCCCGCGGGTACGGGCCCCCGGGCCCGCGACGGCGTCTACCGCCTGCGCCTCCTCGTCGAGGGCGCCCGAGTGCTGCCCGTTGTGCCGGCCCGGGTGCGCATCGACACGACGCCGCCGCGCGTGTCGGGCCGAGCGGTGGGCCCCGTCACGCTCCCGGCCACTCGCCCGGGGCTTCGCGTGGGCGTCAGGGACGCCGGGAGCGTCGCGGCCATTCGCGTGCGGGCGGTGCGGGCGGGGGGCGGCGCCGGATACGGGTCACGCTGGACGCGGCCCTCGACCGCCCCGCCGCTTCCCGCCGCGCTCGCATCCGGCCGTGCGTGGGGCCCATTCGACGTGACAGTCCTCGCCCGCGACGCGGCCGGGAACGTCGGCGAGAGCAGGCCGGTGCCGATCGTCGTCCCACCGGCGGCCGGGCCGACACGGGTGGTCTCGAGCGGGTCCCGCAGCCGGCGCCAGGTGGCGATCGTCTTCGACGACGGCCTGTTCCCCGGCGCCATGCGGCGCATCCTCGCCACCATCGAGTCGCGAGGGGCCGGTGCCACGTTCTGCCTGAACGGGACCAACGCCGGGCGGATCGACGCCGCCCTTCGTCGGAGCCTCCGCGCGGCCCAGACCGAGGGCCGGCTCGATCTGTGCAGCCACGGCTACTCGCACCGGACCGGTTCCGACACGTCCTACGATGCCGCGCTTGGCGACCTTCGAGGGAACCTACGGCTCGACCAGGCGCTCGGGGTCGCCTCCGCCCCCTTCTACCGGCCCCCGTTCGGGCGGTCGAGCCCCGGCCTCCGCGCGGCCGCATCGACGCTCGGCTACCGCTACATCCTCATGTGGGACGTGGACCCGAGCGACTATCTCCCGACGGCGCCCTCGGTGATCGCGAACCGGGTGGTGCGGGGCGCCCGCGGTGGTTCGATCATCATCCTGCACCTCGTCGAGCGCACTGCCTCGGCCCTGCCGGCGATCATCGACGGCCTGCGCGCCCGGGGACTCGAGCCGGTCACCGCCGGCCGACTGCTTCGCGGACGCTGACGCGCCGTCTCGGCTCAGCCACGTCCGCTCGAGCCGAACCCGCCCTCCCCGCGTCCGTCGGATGCGGGGAGGGCGTCCACCTCCAACGGCGCGTGGTCGCCGACCGCGACGATCACGAGTTGCGCGATCCGATCGCCGGGGGCCACGCGGTGCTCCTCGTCGCCGAGGTTGATCAGAAGGACCGTGAGCTCTCCGCGGTAGCCCGCGTCGATCAGCCCCGGGGCGTTCGCGACGGTGACCCCGTGGTCGCGCGCGAGGCCCGAGCGCGGCACGACGAGCCCCGCATGCCCGGGGGGAATGGCCACGGCCAGACCGGTCGGTGCGGCGAGACGGGCTCCCGGGGCGATGCGAGCCGACTCGACCGCCGCGAGATCCAGCCCCGCGTCCCAGGGGTTCGCGCGATGCGGCAGGCGCGCATCCGCGCGCAGGCGTCGCAGCGGGAGCGCGCCGGGCGGGGTGGTCAGCGGAGGACCAGCGCCGCGATCCGCTCGGCGGCCTCGTTCAGGCGGTCGTCGGGAGTCGTGAGGCTCATGCGCACGAAACCCTCGCCGCTCGGCCCGAAGGCGGAGCCGGGCGAGATCACGACGCCGGCGTCCTCGAGCACCCGCTCCGTGAACCCGGCCGAGGTCTCACCCTCGGGCACGGGCGCCCAGACGTAGATCGTGCCCCGCGGAGGCGAGACCGGGATGCCGATCGCCTGGAGCGCCGAGACGAGGGTGTCCCGGCGACGGCCGTAGAGCGCGCACATCTCGGCGACCGCGGCGTCGCAGTCGGTCAGGGCGGCCACGCCGGCCTCCTGCACCGCCTCGAACATGCCGCTGTCGATGTTGGTCTTGAGCTGCCAGTAGATCTCGACCAACTCGGGGTTGCCCACCACGGCGCCGACCCGCCAGCCGGTCATGTTGTAGGACTTGGAGAGCGAGAAGACCTCGATGCCGACCTCCTTCGCCCCGGGCGTCGCGAGGAACGAGGGCGCGCGGTAGCCGTCGAAGGTGATCTCCGAGTAGGCGTTGTCGTGCACGACGATGATGTCGTGGCGGCGGGCGAACTCGACGACCCGCGCGAACAGGTCGTCGTCGACCACCGCGCCGGTCGGGTTGTTCGGGTAGTTGAGATACATCAGCTTCGCCCGCTGGGCGATCTCGGCCGGGATCGCCTCGAGGTCCGGCTGGAAGCCGAGTTCGGGGACGAGCGGCATCGAGACCGGCTCGGCCCCCGCGAGGATCGGTCCGTTGACGTAGACCGGGTAGCCCGGGTCGGCGGCGAGCGCCACGTCGCCGGGGTCGAGGAACGCGAGGTTGATGTTGGCGATCGCCTCCTTGGCGCCGAGCGCCGGGATGATCTCCGTCTCCGGATCGAGGTCGACGCCGAAGCGACGCGCGTAGAAGTCGGCCACGCCCGCCCGAAAGCCGGCACGGCCCCGGTTGGACGGGTACTGGTGCGTGTCCGGTCGGCGCGCGTGCGCGCAGAGCGCATCGATCACCGGCCCCGGCGTGGCGGTGTCCGGGTCGCCGATCCCGAGGGTGATGACGTCCACACCCGCGGCCCGCTTGGCGGCGATCTTCTTCTCGATCTGCGCGAACAGATACGGCGGCAGTCGCTGCAGCCTGGCGGCGGCCCGTGCGCTCATTCCCCCACCAGCGCGCGTTCGAGTGCGGGGCTCAGCCGCCCTGAGTAGATCTGCTCTGCAGGTCCGGTCATCGTCACCTCGAGGTCGTCGTCGACGTCGATCACAAGGTCACCGCCCGCAAGGTGCACGGTGACGGGGCTGGCGAGGCCCCCGAGTCGCACTCCGGCGACGGCGGCCGCGCAGGCACCGGTGCCGCACGCCAGGGTCTCCCCCGCGCCCCGTTCCCACACCCGCATCGTCAGCTCGGACGGACCGTCCGTGCGGGTGAACTCGACGTTGACGCGGTCCGGGAAGCGCGGCGCATGCTCGAGGCGGGGTCCGAGGTCGCGGACGACGCTGTCGGGGTCGTCGTGCTCGATCACGGCGTGTGGGTTCCCCATGGAGACCTCGACCAACTCGACCTCCCGGTCGTCGACCGCGAGCCGCTCACGACCCTCGCCGGCGGGAAAACGGGCTCGACCCATCGCAACCTCGACCCGGCCGTCGTCCAGCACCCGAACGCGGCTCACGCCGTCACCGGTCAGGATCCGTCCGTCCTGCGGCAGGCGGCCCGCCTCGTGCAGATGGCGCCCCACCATGCGGATGCCGTTGCCGCAGTTCTCCGCGACCGAGCCGTCGGGGTTCCACACGGTCATCCGCGGCGCCTCGCCGTCGTGGTCGACCTCGAGGATGCCGTCGCCGCCGACGCCGAAGTGGCGGTCACAGACCCGGCGGGCGAGCGCCGGCGTGATCCGCACGGCCCAGTCCGCCCGATCGACGATCAGGTAGTCGTTCCCGAGGCCGTGCCACTTCTCGAAGACCATGGCCGGAGCCTACCGGCCCGGATCCCGCCAGAGGCGCAGCAGCGCCGGCAGCCCGGCCTCCGCCGGGCGCCCTCCAAGGTCGATCGTCGCCGCGACGGGGAGCCGGCGAAGCCACGCCATCTGGCGCCGCGCGAGGCGGCGGGTGCGGACGGCCAGGGCGTCCGCGAGCGCGTCCTCCGCGAGGGTCCCGTCGCGGAGCGCGCGGACCTCGCGCACACCGATCACCTGAGCCGCCTCACGCGAGAGGTCGGCGCGTGCGAGGGCCGCGTCGATCTCTCGCACGAGGCCCTCCTCCAGCTCGCGCGCGACGCGCGCGGCGATGCGCGCGTCGAGGACCGGCCGGGGGCGGATGACTGCGACCAGGAGCGTCGGGTGTCGATCCCCGCCCTGGAGGAGCCGACCCGAAGCGGCCGGCGCCCCCGTGCGCGCCAGCTCGAGGGCGCGCGCCAGTCGGCGCGGGTTGTCGAGGTCGGTCGCGGCCGCCCGGTCGGGGTCCAGCCGCCCGAGCTCGGCCCGCGGCCCCCGCGGGATCGCGCTCCACGCGCGCCTCCACCTCCGCCCGCAGGCCGGGCTCGGGCGACGATGGGAACCCCACCTCCGCGATCGCCGCGCGGACGTACAGTGCCGTCCCGCCGGCCACGATGGGGACGCGACCGCGCGCGAGCACGCCGTCGATGCAGGATGCGGCGTGGGCGCCGTACTCCCCGGCCGACGACGCCTCGGCGAGGTCGAGGTCGCCGACCATGTGCGAGCGCACACCGCGCTCGGCGATCGGGGGATGCGCGTCCGCGGCGATCTCGAGGCCTCGGTAGCGCTGGAACGGATCGGCCACGATGATCTCGCCCCCGAGCGCGAGCGCGGCGAGGTGCGCCAGCGCGCTCTTTCCCACCGCGGTCGGGCCGAACAGCGCGAGCACCCGCGGCCGCGGGTGCCGCCCGCCGGTCATGCCGGGGCGGCGACCCCGGCCAGCACGCCGGTCAGGGTGGTGGAGGTCGCGCCGGTGATGACGACGTCCACGAGTGCCCCCGGCTCGGCCCCGCCGGTGAAGTTGACCGTGATGTTCTGGCGCAGGCGCCCACGCATGCGGGTCGGGTCGGTGCGCGACGGACCCTCGACGAGCACCTCGCCGGTCGTCCCGACGAACCGCCCCGCCCGCGCCGCCGCCGTCCGCTGGACGAGGTCGACCAGCGTCGCGATCCGCTCGCGCTTGACCTCGGGGGGGACGTCGTCGTCCAGTCGCGCCTCGGCCTCGGTGCCCGGACGGGGCGAGTAGAGGAAGGTGTAGGCGCCGTCGTAGCGCGCCCGCTCGACCAGCGACAGCGTGTCCGCGAAGTCCTCGTCCGTCTCGCCGGGAAAGCCGACGATCAGGTCGGTGGTGAGCGAGAGGTCCGGGATCGCCTCGCGGAGCCGGTCCACGAGCTCGAGGTAGCGCTCGCGGGAGTAGGTCCGCCGCATCGCCTTGAGGACCCTGGTCGATCCGGACTGGGCCGGCAGGTGGAGGTGCTCGCACACCTCGGGGCACTCGGCCATCGCCGCGATCACGTCCGGGCGCATGTCCTTGGGGTGCGGGCTCGTGTACCGCACCCGCTCGACGCCCTCGACGCCCGCGACACGGCGGAGCAGGTCGGCGAAGCCGATGCGCTGCTCGCGCGGGAGGTCCCGGCCGAACGAGTTGACGTTCTGGCCGAGCAGCGTGACCTCGCGAACGCCGTCCGTGGCCAGGCCCTCGACCTCGGCCACGACGTCGGCGGGCCTTCGGCTGCGCTCCCGGCCCCGGACGCTCGGGACGATGCAGTAGGCGCAGACGCAGTTGCAGCCGGTGGAGATCTGGACCCATGCCTGGTGCGCGCGCCCGCGCCGCGTCGGCAGGTCGGCGCTGAAGGCGCCGTCCAGGGAGAAGGCGCCCACCGCATCGAGTCGCTCGCGCGCGATCATCTCGCCGAGGCGCGCGATCTCACCCGGCCCGAACGCGATGTCGACGAACGGGAAGTCCTCGAAGACCCGCTGCTTTTGGCTTTGCGCCCAGCAACCGCCCACGCCCACGATCACGTCGGCGCGCGCTCGCTTGATGCGTCGCGCCTCGCCGAGGTTTCCCATGAAGCGCTCGTCCGCGCTGCCACGGATCGTGCACGTGTTGAAGAGGATCAGGTCGGCGTCGTCGCGCACCTCCGCCCGGTCCCATCCGAGCCCTTCGAGCAGGCCCCGCATCCGCTCGGAGTCGTGCTCGTTCATCTGGCAGCCGAATGTGGTCAGGTGGTACCGCACCGCGGCGATGATAGCCGCGCACCGGCCGGAGAGTGCCCGAGGGGGCCCGCCGGCCGGTGCGCGGCTCATGGTCGCTCGCGTGCTACGTCGCCACCCTGCGCTTCGGCGCCACCACCCGGAGGCGAAGCTGCGGCCCCGCGGAGCGCGCACGCGTCGAGGTCGAGCCCAGGGCGACCCGGATCGTCGCCCGCCCGCGGGTCTTCGGCCGGTAGACGAAACCGAACCGGCCCTTGTTGTTGGTCCGCACCCGGCGGAAGGTCTTCCAGCGGACGGCGGTCTCGACGCGGCCGGCCGCCTTCGTGCGGACGACGACCCGACGTTGGACGAGAACCCGCACCCTCCGGGTGGCGGGCTTGGTCCGGCCCGTGACCTTGATCCGGGACTTCACGCGCACCCTCTGAAGCCGGTTGTTCTTGAGCCGCCGCTTGCCGAGCTTGGCGGTCATGAAGATGCGCGAGCGCGTCTTCTTGACCGCGGGCGGTGGCGCCGGAGCCGGTGGGGCCGCCGCCGGCGCGGGTGGCGCCGGGGGCGCGGGCCGCTGAAAGGCGAGCGCCGCGTCCAGGGCGCGCCGAGCGTCGATCCGTCCGGCACCGAAGACCTGGTCCCGGCCCTGCGCCCCGAGGTCGAACGCCGTGGACGCCATCACCCCCTCGACCTCGTCCGCCGTGAGATCCGGCCTGACCGTCCGGATCATCGCGGCGAGCCCGGCAACGATCGGCGCGGACATCGAGGTACCCGACAGGCTCGTGTATCCGGTGCCGTGCGTCGGGGCGAACTGCTGCGAGGTGTTCGCCGCCGTGAGTCGGCTGTCCCAGAGGGACACGATCCCCGTGCCGGGCGCCGCGATGTCGACGAATCCGCCGTTGCTCGACGACGGGTTGATGCTGTCGTCCGGGCGTGTGTTCGCGACCGCGACGACACCGGGATACGCGGCGGGATACTGGTTCACGCCGGGGTTCTGCTGCTGGTCGTTCCCGGCCGCGGCGATCACGACCTTGCCCCTGGCGCGCACGGCGTCGACGGCCGCGCGCAGCGGCGGATGGTCGCGTCGCGTGCCGAGCGACATGTTGACGACGCCCGACGGGTCGTCGGCCGACGCCAGCAGTGCCTCGGTCAGGTCGGCGACGAACTTGGCGTCACCGACGCCCGGGGTGCTGAAGGTGCTGATCTTGTAGGGGATGACGGTGCAATCGAAGCATGCCCCCGACGTGCCGAGTCGGTTCGCCGTGGCCGCCGCGACGAGTCCGGCGACATGCGTGCCGTGCCCCTCCTCGACGCGGGTCAATCGCACGTCGCCCGTTCGGTACGCCGGGGTCCCCGAGTCGAAGTTCGTGCCGGGGCGCATCTTCGTCTTGAGGTCCTCGTGCTCGGTGTCGAACTCGCTGTCGATGACCGACACCGCGGTGCTCGCACCGGACGTCGTCACGTCCCACGCGGACGGGAAGTTGGCCTTCGACCAGTGCCAGTTCCACGACGCGGGGTTCTGGCCCGGGATCGCGACGGTTCCCTGCTGCAGCCAGATGATGTCGTCGGGGATGAGTCGCGGCGCGATGGCCTCGCCCGGCGCGGCCCAGTCGATCCTGCGAACCGAGGGATCGCTCCGCAGACTGGCGCGCGCGGCCGCCATGTCCGCCGCCGAATCCGCCCCCGGGACGATGTACTCGGCCCACCCGATCTCCTCGAAGGTCCGTCCGAGCCGAAGACCCGTGCGATCGGCGACGGCGCGCGCCGCGACCGCCTCGGCGCCGACGCCGATCTCCGCGAGGACGCTGGGGCCACCGTCCCCGGATGCGTCATTCGAGGCGCCGACGGCCGATGTGGCCCCCGCCGCGAGCGAGCCGGCCGCCACCAGCGTGACGAGGGCGACGGAACTGAGTGCGCGGCGGCGAGCCCCGCCTGACCTGAGACGCATACGTCCTCCTGTGAAGGTTTTAGGAGGATTGAACGCACTCGCCCCAGGGGGATGTCAACAGGCCGAACGTTCAGGTGCGACGGTGGGCGACGTGCGCGGTCGTCAGCGCGCCGCCGCCTCGGCAGTCGCCTCCGTCTCGGGTGTGCGGACTTCGCCGGTCTCCGGGTCGACGTCCAGCTCGGGCTGGGGCTCGGGCGCGGCGGCGCGGCGGATCAGGGCCTCGATCTCGTCCGCGACGTCCGGGTGCTCGCGCAGGAACGCGCGCACGGCGTTGCGTCCCTGGCCGAGGCGCTCGTCTCCGAACGAGAAGTACGCCCCGCTCTTGGTGAGGATGCCGTGCTCGACCCCGAGGTCGATCAGGCTGCCCTCACGGGAGATCCCCTCCCCGTAGATGATGTCGAACTCGGCCTGACGGAACGGCGGCGCCATCTTGTTCTTGACGACCTTCACCCGCGCCCGGTTGCCGATCGCCTCGGAGCCCTCCTTCAGGGTCTCGATGCGGCGGATGTCGAGGCGGACGGACGAGTAGAACTTGAGCGCCCGGCCCCCGGTGGTCGTCTCGGGCGAGCCGAACATCACCCCGATCTTCTCCCGGAGCTGGTTGGTGAAGATGCAGATGGTGCCGGCGCGGTTGAGGTTCCCGGCCAGCTTGCGCAGCGCCTGCGACATGAGCCGGGCCTGAAGCCCGACGTGTGTGTCGCCCATCTCACCCTCGATCTCGGCCTTCGGCACCAGTGCGGCGACCGAGTCGATCGCCACGACGTCGAGCGCCGCGGAGCGGATCAGCAGGTCCGCGATCTCGAGCGCCTGCTCGCCGTGGTCGGGCTGCGAGACCAGGAGCTCGTCGACGTTCACACCGATGCGCCGCGCGTAGTTGGGATCCATTGCGTGCTCGGCGTCGATGAAGGCGGCGAGGCCTCCGCCGCGCTGCGCCTCGGCGATCAGGTGGTAGAGCAACGTGGTCTTCCCCGACGCCTCGGGCCCGAACACCTCGACGATGCGACCACGTGGGAGCCCCCCGATGCCAAGGGCGAGGTCGAGCCCGAGCGAGCCGGTCGGGATCGACGAGACCTCCATCCTGGCCCCGGGATCGCCCATGCGCATGATCGCGCCCTTCCCGAACTGGCGCTCGATCTGCGCCACCGCCGAGCCGAGTGCCTGTTCCTTCTCCACGTCCTGGCCTCCTTGGGAGGGGCGGGTCAGCCGAGCTGCCGTCGGCGAGTGGCCGGCGACCGCGGCGAGGGACCGCCGCGCCCGATGGATCATAGGGCGCGGTTCGGCCGAAAGCGAACATGTGTTCCATCACGCCCGTCAGGAGTCGACGACGACCGGATGACGAGAGTGGAACGCCCGGCGCCCCGCCCGTCAGCCGGCGAGCGCGCGCCGGAGCAGATGGAGGGCCGCCACGCGCGCGCGCGCCCTGACGCGCCCGCGGTCGCCGCCGAACTGGTGCCGTGTGACGACCACGTGCCCGTCGGGGCCGGCGCAACCGATGTACACGAGGCCCACGGGCTTGCGGTCGTCCCCGCCACCCGGTCCGGCGATCCCGGTCACCGACACCGCCCACTCGGCACCCAGGGCAGCCCGCGCGCCGACGGCCATCGCGTCCGCCGTCGCCTCTGACACGGCGCCGTGGCGGGCCAGCACCTCGTCGGGCACGCCGAGCACGTCGCGCTTGACCGCGTCCTCGTACGCGACGACTCCTCCGGCGAACCAGCGCGACGCACCCGCGAGGCCCGTGAGCCCCGCCGCGATCATCCCGCCGGTGCACGACTCCGCCAGCCCGAGCCGCACGCCACGGGCGAGGAGCGCCGCGGCCACGACCTCCTCGAGCGTTCGGCCGTCGTCGGCGTAGATCCCCGCGCCCGATCCGGCGCGTCAGAGCCCCATGGAGCGCGTCCATCTCGCCCTCCGGGCCGCGCATGGTCACCTCGAGATCGCCGTCACGGGCACAGACGCCCACCTCGACGCGGGCGCGGGCGGGCGCCGGCGCCCGGCCGAGCGCGTCGGCGAAGCGCGACTCCGGGACGCCGGTGATGCGGAGCGTGCGCTCGGGGCGCGCGGCGCCGCGGGCCAGGACGGCGGCGAGCGGGGCGGTCGCGACTGCCCGCTCCCACACCTCGGCCCGCTCCCAGGGCGGACCCGGCAGCGCCACCAGGACGGACTCGGGTGTCGCGAGGACGCACCCCGGCGCGGTCCCCGCCGGCGCGAGCACGACCGCTCCCTCGGGGATCGCCCCCTGCTTGTCCAGCAGGCTCTCCCGTCATCGCGGGGGTCCAGTCCATGGTTGCGCGTCCGCTCCTCGACCATCGCACGCGCGGCCGGGTCGACCACCAGGGGGACGCCCGCGGCCTCCGCGACCGCGGCCATCGTCAGGTCGTCGTGGGTCGGGCCGAGCCCGCCCGTGACGATCACGAGGGCCGCCCCGGCGGCCATCGGCGTCCGGAGCGCCTCGACGAGGAGGTCGAACCTGTCGGGGATCTGCGCGATCCCCAGGACCACGACGCCCCTGCGCTCGAGGTCCTCGGCGAGCGCGGGCCCGTTGGCGTCACGCACGCGGCCGCGCAGGACCTCGTCCCCGCTCACGACGATCGCGGCCGCGGGCGCGCCCGCGGGGCGCGGGTCAGCCAGTGGACACCCGGCGCACACCCGTGCGGGAGACGATGAAGTCGCCCGTCCCGCCGGAGAGGGCGATCACCCGATCGCCGACGCCGCACCTGCAGCCCGCTGGGGTCGCCGACGCGCATCCAGACGCTCCGCCCGACACGCCAGCTCCGGGACTCGCCCGCCGGGATCGTCCCGTCCCAGATCACCGGCCCGGAGGCGTTGCGGCCACGGACCTCGGTCCACGAACCGGCCTCACCCACGCCCTCGACCGAGATCTGGACCCGTTCGTCCACCGGCGGCGCCGTCGCCGTCGGCGCGCTCGCCCCGGCGCCCACCGTGGCCGCCTTCGTCACCGGGGGCGGAATCGGCGCCACCGGCTCGGGGGCGCTTCCCCCGACCCCCATCCAGACGAGCAGGGCCACGCCGGTCACGCCGCCGATCGCGAGCCAGACCAACTGTGCCTCGGTCCGGCGCCCGCGACGCGGTCCCCCCCGCCGTCGCGGTCCGTTGCTGGGCGCGCGGTCCCGGCGCGCCGGTTCCTCGGTCGGCGGCCCGGTCTGCCCGAAGCGCGACTCGTACTCGTCGAGCATGAGGCGCCCGTCGAGATCCAGGAACTCGGCGTAGGTGCGGAGGAACCCTCGGACGTAGGCCGGCGAGGGCATGAGGTCGAACTGCTCCTCCTCCATCGCCCGGATGTACTTCGCCCGGATCTTCGTGCCGGACTCGCACTCGAGGATGTCGAGCCCACGTCTGGCCCGCGCCTCGCGGAGGGTGTTGCCGATCTCGAACACGGGGACTCCCAGCCGCTCCGCCCACGGTCGACCGCGAACCCTACGCCCAAGACATGCCGCCGGTCAAACGTCCCCGGGTGCGACCACCGATTCGGGAGACGCCGCGTCCGCAACCGCTCGACGTCCTCGGGAGCGCCCTCGCCGTCGGTGGCCGACGTCCGGCCGAGGACGCGGTCCACCTCGCCCGGCCCGATCAGCACCGACCTGGGCTTGGAGCCCTCGTGACCGGACACCACGCCCATCCGCTCGAGCACGTCCACCAGGCGCCCGGCACGGGCGTACCCCACCCCGAGGCGCCGCTGCAGGAGCGACACGGAGGCGGTGCCCTGCTGCACCACGAGCTCCACCGCCGATGCGAGCATCTCGTCGCCGTCCTGCGGGCCCACCTCCTCGGGCCCGTCGCGACGCTCGAGCAGTTCGGTGCGGATGCGGGGACGCCCCTGTGCCCGCCAGTGGTCGGTCACCGCCAGGATCTCCTCCTCGCTCACGTAGGCCCCCTGCAGGCGCTGAAGACGCGAGGAGCCGACCGGGCGGAAGAGCATGTCGCCGCTTCCGAGCAGGCTCTCGGCGCCGCCGGCGTCGAGGATCACGCGCGAGTCGACCTGCGAGGAGACGGCGAACGCGATCCGCGAGGGCACGTTGGCCTTGATCATTCCGGTGATCACGTCCGCCGACGGGCGCTGGGTGGCGAGGACGAGGTGGATCCCGACCGCCCGGCTCTTCTGGGCCAGGCGGATGATGGCGTCCTCGACCTCGGCCGGGGCGACCATCATGAGGTCGGCCAGCTCGTCGATGAGCACGAGCACGGTGGGCATCGGGCGCTCGCCCTCGGCCTCGCGGATGGCGTTCCAGTCGCGCAGGTTGCGGGCCCGGGCCATCCCCATCAGCTCGTAGCGGCTCTCCATCTCGCGGACGACGTTGGAGAGGACGGCCGCCGCGTCCTTCATGTTCGTGACGACGGGCGTGAGCAGGTGCGGGATGTGCTCGTAGTGGTTGAGCTCGACCTTCTTCGGGTCGATCAGGATCATCCGCAGCTCGTCCGGCGTCGAGCGCAACAGGATCGACGCGAGGATCGCGTTCAGGCACACGCTCTTGCCGGTCCCGGTGGATCCGGCGATCAGCAGGTGCGGCATGCGGGCGAGGTCGACGTACACCGGCTTGCCCGAGATGTCCGGGCCGAGCCACGTCATGAGCGGCCCGGTGTGCGCCGGGAAGTCGCGGTAGATGTCGCCGAGCGTGACGAGCGTGGCGTCCGGATTCGGCACCTCCACGCCGACCGCCCGCTTGCCGGGGATCGGCGCGATGATCCGGATCTCGTCCCGCGCGGCGAGCGCGTACGCGATGTCGTCGCGGAGCGCCGAGACACGGGCGACCTTGGTGCCGGGCGCGAGGCGCAGCTCGTATCGGGTGACCCGCGGGCCGCTCACCGTGTCCGACACGGAGGCCTCGATGCCGAAATGCCCCAGCGCCTCGACCAGCCGGCCACTGGTCTCCTCGATCACCCCGTCCGGCAGGTGGCCGGGGTTCTCGGAATGCTTGAGCAGCGACGCGTCCGGGCGCACGTAGCCGGCGGGCGCGTCACCCGTGCCCGGCACGACGGCGGGCGGCGACCGTCGGGGCCTCGGCGGCCGCGGGCGCCGAGGAGTCGTCGGCGGTGGGGCGCGCGGCGAAGACGCCCAGTGGATCGGGATCCTCCTCGGGGTCATCGTCGAGGCGCCCCTCCGGGTCGACGTCGCGCGACGCGTCGCCGTCGCCGGTCCGTGCCCCGCGAACGGTCGGCGGCCCCGGGTCGGTCTCGTGCTCGTCACCGAGCGGGCCGAGCGCCGGCGAGGATGGGAGCTCGGACGGCTCGGCGTACAGGTCGGGCCAGCTGTCGGCGCCGTCGAGCGGCGGGACGGCCGAGGCGGACGAGCTGGTCGAGGGGTCGGGCCGGCTGACCGTACGCACCCCGAGCCGCTGCCCGCCGCGGACGGCCGCACCGGTGGCCGTCGCCATGCC
>CALNYH010000009.1:0-8109 GCA_942490795.1 uncultured Thermoleophilia bacterium
CAGGGCGATGAAGACCGCGCGGAGCGCGAGCGCAAGCAGGATCCCGAAGGTCAGGACCCGGTGCTGATAGGCCGTCGGGACGGCGAAGGTGGTCATGATGATGACGAAGACGAACAGGTTGTCGACCGAGAGGCTCTTCTCGACGACGTAGCCCGCGAAGAACTCCGCGCCGGCGCCCCATCCGGCGACGATCCCGAAGCCGATGCCGAAGACCACCGCAGTGCCGATGTAGAAGACCGACCAGAACACGGCCTCGCGGAAGCCGACGACATGCTCGCCGCGACCCGACACCACCAGATCGAACGCGAACAGGGCGACGATCCCCACGACCGTGGCCGTCCAGACGAGCAGGGAAACGTCGAGCACGCCGGGATGATGCCCGTTCGCACCCCGAACGGGGTTCGCGTTCGTCACAGCCGGCGGCACGCCACGCGATCCGCCGGAATCGCGTCCCGTGATTGACACGATCAGCACAAGGCAGGAGGCTGGCCGGCGACGGTCCACTTCCCGGGAGGCGACAATGGCGGAGACCATGCGCGCGGCGGTGTATCGCGGACCGCGCGACATCAAGATCGAGGAGGTCGCGCGTCCGTCCTGCGGACCGACCGACGCGATCGTCCGGGTGACGACGACCACCATCTGCGGGACCGACTCTCACATCTGGCGGGCCGAGTACCCGGTGGCGGAGGGCCGCATCGTGGGACACGAGCCCGCCGGCGTGATCGAGGAGCTCGGCGAGGCCGTCCAGGGCTACGCCGTCGGCGACCGCGTCGTCGTGGGCGCGATCACCCCCTGCGGCGCCTGCTACTTCTGCCAGCACGGCGACTTCGCCCAGTGCGCGGGCTACGACGATCAGTGGGGCATGATCGGCGGCTGGCGTCTCGGCAACTCCGCCGACGGCGTCCAGGCCGACTACTTCCGCGTCCCGTACGCCCAGGCGAACCTGGCCCGGATCCCGGACGAGCTCTCCGACGAGGAGGTGCTCTTCGTCACCGACATCGCCTCGACGGGCATCGCGGCGGCGGAGACCGCGAACGTCCGGATCGGCGACTCGGTCGTGGTCTACGCGCAGGGTCCGATCGGCCTCTCGGCGACGGCCGGCGCCCGCCTGATGGGCGCGGCACTCGTGATCGGCGTCGACTCGAACCACACACGCCTCGAGATGGCGAAGCGGATGGGCGCGGATGTCGTGATCGACCATACGCAGGAGGATCCGGTCGCCCGCGTCAAGGAGCTGACCGACGGGCGCGGCGCGGACGTCGCGATCGAGGCGCTCGGCATCCAGGAGACCTTCGAGAACTGCCTGCGATCCGTGCGCCCCGCGGGCGTTGTGTCATCGCTCGGCGTCTACGGGGACAAGGTGTCGATCCCGCTGGAGAGCTTCGTCTACGGGATCGGGGACATCGACATCCGCAGCACCCTGTGCCCAGGCGGCAAGGAGCGGATGCGTGCGCTGATGCAGATGGTCGCCAACGGCCGGCTCGACCTGGCCCAGCTGATCACGCACCGGTTCGACCTCGACCAAATCGAGGAGGCCTACCCCCTGTTCTCGAACCAGGAGGACGACGTGATCAAGGTCGCGATCACACCCTGATGCCGACCTACGAGCTGACATGTGACGGCTGCGGGCTGTCGTTCGAGGTCGTCCTGCAGCGGTTCCTCCGCGAGGGGGACCGCGTGTGCCCCGGCTGCGGCGGCACGGCCTGCACGCAGGCCCTGGGTGGGTTCGTGTCCGCCCGGGCGCGGCGCGACGATCCCACGCCGCGGGTGACCGGGTTCGCCGGCCGGGGCTGCGGGTGCGCCCCGGGTCGTCACGCCCACTGACGGCGCGACGACCCGGCGACACGAGGGCGGCGGGGCGTCGGATCCGCACCGCACCCCGCGCCCTCCCGCGCGACCGGCACTCAGTCGGCCGTGTATGCCTCGATCAGGATCTTGGCCACCTCGGGACGGGTGAACTCGACGGGCGGGATCTCCCCGCGCGAGAGCATCTCCCGCACCTTGGTGCCGGACAGGAACACGCGCTCCTCCGGGCCCGAGGGCGAGGTCTTGGTGGTCGCCATGCCGCCGGTCCGAAGGCACCAGAACGAATGCTCGAACATCATCGGCGTGATCGCGAGCTCATCGCTCGTGACACCGTCGAAGATGCGCTGGGCGTCGTAGGTTCCGTAGTAGCTGCCGACACCGGCGTGGTCGCGTCCCACGATGAAATGCGTGCACCCGTAGTTCTGGCGCATGATCGCGTGGAGGATCGCCTCCTTGGGACCCGCGTAGCGCATGGCCGCGGGGAGCACGCCGAGCTCCACGCGGTCCGCGACGTAGTACCCCTCGATGAGGGTCTCATAGCAGCGCATTCGCACGTCGGCCGGGATGTCGTCGCTCTTGGTCTCCCCGACCAGCGGGTGGATGAACAGCCCGTCCACGAGCTCGAGCGCGACCTTGGTGATGTATTCGTGCGCCCGGTGGATCGGGTTGCGGGTCTGGAAGCCGACGACCGTCCCCCAGCCGAGCTCGTCGAAGCGGGCACGGCTGTCGGCCGGATCCAGGCGATGCCGTTCGGATGCCTCGTCCAGCGGAAGCCGCGCGGCGACCCGGACCGGGCCCCCCAGACAGACCGCGCCCTGCGCGTGGACGGCGGCCACGCCGGGGTGCTCGAGGTCCTCGGTGCCGTAGACGAGCCGCGCCTCGCGGGCGGGATCGACGTCGAACACCTCCTCGAGCTCGAGCAGGCCGAGGAACCGGTCCTCCTCGTCGGTCAGCGCCACCGCGTCGGCGCCCCGTACCGTGTCGGCGACCTCGCGTGAGACCGCGAGCGTGATCGGGACGGACCAGGCGAGGCCGTTGGGGAGCCGCATGTCCTGGACGACCGACTCGTAGGCCTCCTTGCCCATGAAGCCCTCGAGGGGCGACAGGGCGCCGACCCCGATGAGGTCCAGGTCGGCCTGCTGGCGCAGGGTGAGCGCGACGCGGGGCCTGCGCGCGTCATCGGACAGGGTGGTGTCGCGGCGGTCGATCAGCCGGCCCCCGTGGGGGGCGATGGGTCCGGGCGTCATATGCCGGCCCCGTCGACGTTGTCGCCCGCGGTGGGGTCGACCAGCGTGTCGGCGCGGAGGCCGAGTCGGAGCGTCTCCAGTGGAATCACCTCGTCCGGTGGGATGTTGCCGAGATTGACGTTCGGGCCGAACTTACGGATGAACCAGACCTGCTGCGCCTTCTTCGGGGCCTCGAACAGCAGGCGGTTGGCATCGACGCGGTGCACGATCTCGTCGATGAGGCCCATCCGGACCTCGCCGTCGGGCCGGAAGACTCCGGCCGTCCCGCTCTCGCGCGCCTCGGTGATGACCTTCCAGGCCCCCGCGCGAAGCTCGGCCTCGATCATCTCGACCCAGCGGTACGGCGCGATCACGGTGTCGAGGTCCTTGCTGCCGACCTCGCTCAGCACCGTGAACTCCTGCGCCAGGTCCGCGATCGCCTCGAGCTTGACCTGATGGGGCAGGCTGATCGTCCCGTCGGAGACCTCGACGTACCGCAGACCCAGGTCCGAGACCCAGCGCCGCCACTCGGCGCCCTTGCCCTGGACGTGGCAGGCCTCCCAGAAGGTGCCGCCGAGCACGACCGGGACGTCGTGGCGTTCGTACAGGTCGAGCTTGGCGCGCAGGTTGCGGGCGATGTAGCTCGTCCCCCATCCCAGCTTGACCACGTCGATCAGGCCGTCGGCGGCCTCGAACATGCCCTCGACCTCGGCGAGCGACAGGCCCTTGTCGATGACGTGCGTGATGCCGACCTGGCGCGGGCGGGGCGGACGCCCCGGCAGCTCCAGGAAGTCGGGGCGGCCGGTCGGGCCGGCCTCGCGGTCCTGGGCGGCCTTCATCGGGCACCCATGGCGGCCGCGGCGGCGGCGGCGCCCGCGCGCCTGCCGAAGACGACGGTGTCGAGCAAGGAGTTCCCCATCAGTCGATTCGTTCCGTGCACGCCGCCCGCGATCTCGCCGGCGGCGAACACGCCGGGCAGCGTGGTGGCGCCGTCGGCGTCGATCACGAGCCCCCCGTTGCGGTAGTGGAGCACCGGATAGACGAGCACGCGCTCCCGGGTGATGTCCACCCCCGCCTTCATGTAGCGGTTGTGGACGTATGCCAGCCGCTCGGCCGTGAAGCCCGCGCCGTTGACCCGGTCGATCGCCGTGGTGTCGAGCCACACCCCCGACCGGCCGTCGGGTGTGGACGCTCCGCGCCCGTCCGCGACCACCGCCTCGATGCCGGCCGAGACCTGATCGCGGGGCGCCATCTCGTCGACGAACCGCTCATCGTGGCGGTCGTGGAGGGTCGCGCCGTAGGCGCGCGCCGTCTCGGGGAGCGCGTACCCGGCGAGCTGCTGGGGCCAGAGGGAGCCGGTCGGATGGCGCTGCCAGCTGTCCAGGTCGACCGCCGCCGCCCCGAGGCCCACGGCGAGGCGCAGGACCTCGGGGGTCGCGTCGGGATGGTTCGTCGACGCGAGGCCGCGTGCCTCCGCCTCGCCGCGGAGCCCTCCCCCGGCCGCAAGGACCACGGCGCCGGCCTGGACGGTCCGCCGCTCACCGTTGCCCCCGGGGGCGAGCAGCGCCCTCCATCCGGCCTCGCCGCGCTCCAACTCGACGAGCGGCGTCGACTCCCAGACCTCGGCGCCGCTCGAGCGCACCGCCGCGCGGAGCGCCTTGACCATCTCGGCCCCCGTGCGCTCGCCCGCCTGCAGGAGGCGCGGCCGGCTCGCGCCGCCGCAGCGGAGGATGCGCAGGTCCCCGTCGTCGCGCGAGAAGGGGACGCCGAGGTCGGCCAGCCAGGCGATCGCATCGGGGCCGCCGCCGGTGAGCGTGCGGACCAGATCCACGTCGCCGTCGCGATGCCCCGCCGCGAACGTGTCCTCGAAGTGGGACTCGGTCGAGTCGTCGGCGCCGACGGCGGCCTGGATGCCGCCCTGCGCGCGACCGGTGTTCGACGCGCCGAGCGCCGACTTGGTCGCGATCAGCACCGAGGCGCCCGCGGCACGGGCGCTCAGGGCGGCGCTCATCCCCGCGCCACCCGATCCCACCACGAGCACGTCGACGACGGTGTCCGGGCCGTTCACGCGGCCATGCTACCCGGCCGCGCTCATCGGTCCGGCGCCGGGCCGCGGACGGGGTCGAGCCGCGCCCGGACGAACTCGAGGAACGCCGTCGTCGCCCGCCGGGGCGTGCGGTTGGCGGGCATGACCCAGTGGAAGTCGCGCGACATGCCGTTGCCGGCGATCGGGACCACCGCGACGGCCCCGTCCTCGACCTCACGGGCGACCGCCAGCCGCGAGATCACCGTCACGCCCAGGCCGTCGAGCACCGCGGTCTTGACCGACTGCTGCAGCCCGAGCTCCATCTCGACCGGGTGCTCGCGCACGCCGACCGCCCGGAACGCCTCGGTGAGCACCGACCGCACCCCGGAGCCCGGCTGCTGCATGATGAGCGGCGTCGCGGCGAGCTCGTCGATGTCGATGCTGCCGCGATCGGCCAGAGGATGGCCCGGCGGCGCGATGAGGACCAGCTCGTCCCGCATGAAGACCTCGAACTCGAGGCCCCGCTGGGCGCGCGCGGCGCCGACGACCCCGAGCTCGAGCGCCCCCGCCAGCACGCGCTCGCAGACCGCCTGGGTGTCGTGGACCTCCAGCCGGACGGCGACATCCGGATGGGCGGCGCGAAACGCGCCGCACAACCCGGGCAGGACGAGCTCGCCCGGGCCGGTCGACGAGCCCACGACGAGCCGCCCCGCCACCCGACTGTCCACCTGGTCGAGCGCCCGGACCATCTCGTCCTCCAGCTCGAGCAGCCGGCGGGCGTACTCGTCGAGCAGCGCACCGGGCTCGGTCAGGGTGACCTTGCGCCCGCGCCGGTCGAGCAACCGCTGCCCCAGCCGCTCCTCGAGCGAGCGGATCTGGAACGAGACCGCCGGCTGTGAGATCTCGAGCGCATCGGCGGCCGCCGAGAAGGAGCCCCGCTCGACGACGGTCCGGAAGATCAGGAGGTGACGGAGGTCCATCGCCGGAGCATCCCACGCGGCGGCGATGGACGCGTCGCGCTCACGCGTCGTGCGGCATGATCCGCTCCGCCAGGCCGCCGGGCACGTTCGCGGCGAACGCGTCGTAGAGGGCGTCGGGGAACGGCGCCTCCCCGAGCGAGCACGAGGCGCCGCCGTCCACGACGAGCGTGGTCCCGGTCATGAACGAACCGGCGTCCGAGCACAGAAGGAGCAGCGGCCCCACGAGCTCGTTCGGGTCGCCCAACCGGTCGAGGGCCGTCTGGTCGCGAAGGCGCTGGTTGAAGGCCGGGATGCCGATCACGACGTCGGTCATCTCGCTGGGGAACCAGCCGGGGGCGAGCGCGTTCACGCGGATCCCACGGTCGCCCCAGCGAAGCGCCAGGTGCTGGGTCAGGTTGATGACCGCGGCCTTGGCGCTTCCGTAGGCGCCCGGCACCTCGTAATGGGCGCCCATGCCAGCGACCGACGCGAGGGTCACCATGACCCCGCGGCCCGCGGGAAGCATGTGCCGGGCGGCCGCCTGGCAGGTGTTGAAGGTGCCGACCACGTTGACCCGGAGCGACTGCTCGAACAGGTCCGGCGGCATCTTCTCGGGGACGGTGCCGCCCTCGGCGACGACGCCGGCGTTCGCCACGACCACGTCGATCCCACCGAACCGCGCGACGGCCGCGTCCATGAGCGCCGCGGTCGACTCGGCGTCGGTCACGTCGCACTCGACCGCCAGCGCCGTCCCTCCCCCCGCGCCGATGCGAGCCGCGACCTCCTCGAGCCGCGAGACACGCCGCGCGGCGATGACGACGTTCGCGCCGGCCTCGGCCAGCGCCTCGGCGAACACCACGCCGAGGCCGGACGAGGCGCCGGTCACCACGACGGTGCGGTCGGTCATGTCGAACAACGTGTGCGGCGGTGCCACGGCGAGACCTCCAGACGAGTGCGGACGCCGGACACGCTATCCCCGATCAGTCCTGCGCGACGCCTCCCGGCGGGCCCGCCGCCGCGGGCCGCACTTCGATCTCGTGCAGCGCACCGGTCGCGACGTCGAGCACCATGCCCCGGATGCTCCCGGTCACGAACGGCGAGACCATGAGCCGCCCGACCGAGTCCCGGATCTCGTCCATCGGATCCCGGAAGGCCCGGGCCGACCAGGGCGGCCGCACGCCGGTGTCGGCCTCGATCGCACGCCCGAAGTCCTCCGAGGCGAACGTGGTCATGGCGCAGTCGGTGTGCTGGATCACGACGGTGTGACGCGTGCCGAGAACGCGCTGCGAGACGGCGATCGAGCGGATCACGTCGTCGGTCACCACGCCGCCCGCGTTTCGGATGACATGCGCGTCGCCCTGCTCGAGCGCAAGGAGGGAGAACACATCGATGCGCGGGTCCATGCAGGTGAGGATCGCGAGCCCTCGGCTGGGCGCACGCGTGCCGCGGGTGGGGCTGCGGTCTCCGTCGCGGCCGATCCTCGCTGGCACCCGGGGGATGATGCCCTGCCGACGCGCCGCTCGCCCGCTCGGTCGCGGGGGTCGGGGTTGCGCCAACAGGTTACCTCACGTAACCTTCCGAGCGGTTATAAGAGGTAACCATGACACCCCTCCCCCGTGGCCGGAGCAGACATGAGCCAGAGTGAGATGGCACCGCGCCTTCCCGTGCTCCCCCTGGACGACGCCGTCGTCCTGCCGGGCATGAGCGTGACGTTCCCCGTGAGCGACGACGAGCAGGCCGCCGCACTCGACGCGGCGGTCGAGAACCGGGTCGTCCTGGTACCGCGGATCGAGGGGGCGTTCGCGCCCATCGGCACGGTCGCCGAGGTCGTCGGCGACATGGCGCTCCCGGACGGGACGCGGGGCGTGGCCCTCGAGGCCGTGCACCGCGCCCGGCTCGGTCCGGCCGAGGTGGGCGCGCCTGGCCTGGTGGTCGAGGTCGACGAGGTGATCGACCCGTCCGACCCGGCGCCCGAGGCCGACGAGCTCGCCCGCGAGTACCGGGCGGTGGTGCATGAGGTCGCGGAGATGCGCGGGGACGGCGCGCGGGTCGCGCAGTTCCTGGCCGGCATCGAGCGGCCGGGGCGACTGGC
>CALNYH010000010.1:0-6550 GCA_942490795.1 uncultured Thermoleophilia bacterium
AGTTCATCGCCACGAACAGCCGCAGGCGGTGGTCGCCGGTCGTCGCGGCCTCCGCGTCGGCGATTCGCGCCTGGAGCGCGGGGTCGAGGCCGTCGCGCCGACCGATGAAGCGGATCTGGACCCGCTCGCGAACCAGCTCGGGCACCTCGCGGTCGATCTGCTCACAAAAGAGGGCCATCAGCTCGCCCACCTCGGAGTCCGAGCGATTCCAGTTCTCGGTCGAGAACGAGAAGACCGTCAGGTCACGCACGCCGGCGTCACCCGCCGCCCGCACCACGCGCTTGAGCGCCCGCGCGCCGGCGCGGTGCCCGGCGCCGATCGGGCAGGCCGCGCGCGCGGGCCCAGCGGCCGTTGCCGTCCATGATGATCGCCACCGACTCGGGCACTCGGTGAGCGCGGGCCGCCCGCTCTCGGCGCCGGCGCGCCCGAGACCGAGGGCGGTCCGGGCAGTGCGCCAGCGGGTGCGAAGGGACATGGCGGTGTGCGTCCGGCCCTCAGACCTCGAGGATCTCGGCTTCCTTGCGCGCCATCAGGTCGTCGATGGCCTTCACCTCGGCGTCGGTGAGCTTCTGGATCTCGTCCTGCCCGCGGCCGAGCTCGTTCTGCGACAGGTCTCCGTCCTTCTCGGCGCGCCGCATCTCGTTGATCGCGTCACGGCGCACGTTGCGCACGGCGATCCGCGCCTCCTCCGCCATCTTGTGCACGAGCTTCACGAACTCCTTGCGGCGCTCCTCGGTGAGCTCCGGCACCGAGAGCCGGATGATGTTTCCGTCGTTGGACGGCGTCAGGCCGAGTGACGCCTCGTTGATCCCGCGCTCGATCGCCTCGACCAGCGTCCGGTCGAACGGCTGCACCGTGATCAGCCGCGCCTCGGGCGCATGGATCGTCGCCACCTGGTTGAGCGGCATGTTGGTCCCGTATGCGTCGACCGTCACGCGGTCGAGCAACGCGGTGGAGGCACGCCCGGTGCGCACCGACGCCAGCTCACCCCCGAAGGCCTTGACCGCTCCCTGCATCCGTCGTCTCGCCTCGTCGATGCGCTCTTTCACGAGGGCTCCCCCGAATCGCTTGTGACCATCGTCCCCACGTGCTCGCCCGCCAGGATGCGGCCGATGTTCGCCTCGTCCCCCATGTTGAAGACCAAGATGGGGAGGTCGTTGTCCATGCAGAGCGTGAGTGCCGTGGTGTCCATCACCTTGAGGCCGCGCTCGATGGCCTGGCGGTGCGTGATCGTCGGGATGAGCTTCGCATCCGGATCGGTCCGCGGGTCCGCGTCGAGCACGCCCTCGACCCGGTTCTTCGCCATGAGGATGCAGCCCGCGCCGATCTCGAGCGCCCGGAGCGCCGCGGTGGTGTCGGTGGTGAAGAACGGGTTGCCCGTGCCTCCCGCGAAGATCACGACCCGCCCCCGCTCGAGGTGGCGCATCGCCCGGCGGCGGATGTACGGCTCGCACACCTCCTGCATCTCGATGGCCGACTGCACACGCGTGGCGAGGCCGAGCTTCTCGAGCGCGTCCTGGATCGCCAGGGCGTTCAGGACGGTGGCGATCATGCCCATGTAGTCCGCGGTCGCCCGGTCCATCCCCATCGAGGTGCCCTGCAGGCCCCGGAAGATGTTGCCGGCGCCGACGACGATCGCGACCTCGACCCCGTGGCGCACCATGCCGTCGACCTGACGAGCGGTGGCGGAGATCCGCTCGGGATCGATCCCGTAGGGCTCGTCCCCCATCAACGCCTCCCCGGAGAGCTTCAGGAGGACCCGCTCGAAGGCGGGCCCTCCCCCCGGGACGGTCACCGTGTCGCTACTGCCCAAGCTCGAACAATGCGAAGCGTCGGATTGTGACGTTCTCCCCGAGACGGGAAGCCGTCTCGGCCCGGACGTCCTCGACGGTGCGGGCCTTCTTCTCGCTCAGGTCCCGCACCCACTCCTGTTCGAGCAGCACGATCTCGCGCAGGCGCTTTGCCAGCTTGCCCTCGACGGCCTTCTCCCGGGCGTGCTCCGGGACGTCCTTGGCGTGCTCCGCATAGACGGCTCGCTCGGCGTCCTTGAACTCCTCGGGCACCTGGTCGGCGCTCAGGTGAAGGGGCTTGAGCGCCGCCACATGGAGCGCGAGGTCGTTCACGAACTCGATGAACACCTCGTTGCGCGCGACGAAGTCGGTCTCGCAGTTGACCTCGACGAGCACGCCGACCCGGCCACCGGGATGGATGTAGGAGTGGACGAGCCCCTCGTTGGCCTCGCGACCGGATCGCTTGGCGGCGTCCGCGAGGCCCTTCTTGCGAAGCGACGTCGCGGCCTGCTCCATGTCGCCGCCGCTCTCCTCGAGCGCGCGCTTGGCGTCCATCATCCCCGCGCCGGTGCGGTCGCGGAGCGCCTTGACGTCCTTCGCGCTGATGGCCGTGCTCATTCGGGCTTCGCCTCCTCGGCGCTCGGGCCGGTCTCGGGGTCGGCGGGTGCCGGCGGGGCGGCGGGTGGCGGCGGGGCGGCGGGGGCGCGGCGGCGGGTGCCGGCGGCTCGGCGGCGGGTGCCGGCGGGGCGGCGGGGCGGCGGGGGGCGGGTGCCGGCGGGGCGGCGGGTGCCGGCGGGGCGGCGGGTGCCGGCGGGGGCGGCGGGTGCCGGCGGGGCGGCGGGTGCCGGCGGGGGCGGGCGGGTGCCGGCGGCCTCGGCGGGCGGGTGCCGGTGCCTCGGCGGGTGCCGGGGCCTCGGCGGTCGCGGCGCCGTTGGTCGCGGTCGCCTCCTGGGCCTCGAGCCCGCGCCCCTCGCGGATACCGTCGGCCAGGACGCTCAGGATCAGGTTGCACGAGCGGATGGCGTCGTCGTTGGCCGGGATGACGTAGGTCGCCTCATCCGGGTCGCAGTTGGTGTCCACGAGCCCGATGACCGGGATGCCGAGGCGGTTGGCCTCGCGCACCGCGATGGCCTCCTTGTTCAGGTCGACGATCGCGACGGCGCTCGGGAGGCGCTCCATGTCGGCGACGCCACCCAGGTTGGTCTCGAGCTTCGTCAGCTCGGCCTCGCGCGCGAGTCGCTCACGCGTCGGGAGCAGGTCGAGCTGCCCCTCCTTCTTCTGGCGGCGCAGATCGTGGAGCCGCCGGATCCGAGTGGACATCGTGCCCCAGTTGGTCAGCAGACCACCGAGCCAGCGGTGCGAGACGTACGGGCTGCCGGACCGCTCGGCCTGCTCGCGCACGGCGTCCTGGCAAGGCTTCTTGGTCCCGACGAACAGGACCGCGCCCCGTTCCTCGGAGATCTGGCGCACCGTCTCGCGCGCCTTGTCCAGCAGGACGATCGTCTGCTGGAGGTCGATGATGTAGATGCCCCGGCGCTCGCCGAAGATGTAGCGGCGCATCTTGGGGTTCCACCGCCGGGTCTGGTGTCCGAAGTGGACGCCCGACTCGAGCAGCTGCTTCATTGTCACGGCTGACACGGGTGCTCCTGATCCTGGTTGTCGTCGTCTGCGCCGGCGGTGCGCCGATGGACCCGGGCGGACGCTCGGGCACCTCCATCGGTCGTCGATCCGCCGGGGAGGGGATCGATTGATTCAGCGGGTCGATGACCCGCGGCCGCGCATCTTAGCGCCCGGGGGGAACCCGGGGACATCGGCTGGGGCGACCCGACGCTCGGGGCCCGCACCGGGACGGCTGCGCTCAGCCCCCCGAGCCGCGCCGCCGCCGCGCGCGGCGCCGACCGGCGCGGCCCGCGCGGCGGCGAGCGCCCGTTCCAGATCGTCGGGCAGCGGACTCTCGACCTCGATGCGGCCGCCGTGCTCGGGGTGCGGGAAGCCGAGCCGGGCCGCATGCAGGAACTGGCGCGCGAGGCCCAGGTCGGGCGATCGCCGACCGTAGACGGGGTCGCCAACGACGGGCATGCCGACGGCCTCGAGGTGGACGCGGATCTGATGGGTGCGACCCGTCTCGAGCGTCACCTCGAGCAGCGCGAACTGGCCGATCTCCTCCAGGCGTCGCATCCGCGTCACCGCTGGGCGGCCCTCGGCCACCGCCGCCATCCGCGTCCGGCGCCTGGGGTCGCGGCCGATCGGCCGGTCGATCTCCATGGCCGGAGGGGTCGGGCCGTGGACGAGTGTGAGGTAGGTCCGCTCGATCTCGCGCCGTCGCATCATCCGCCCGAGTCGGCGGTGCGCGCGCTCGTTGCGCGCCACCACGAGCAGCCCGCTCGTGTCGCGATCCAGACGATGCACGATCCCCGGACGCTCGGGGTCGCCGCCGCCCGCCACCCGGTGCGCGAGCAGTCCGTGGACCAGCGTGCCGGCCCCGTGTCCGCGCGAGGGGTGTGTGACGACCCCCGCCGGCTTGTCGACGACCAGCACGTCCTCGTCCTCGTATCTCACGACGAACGGGACGTCTTCGGGGACGAGTTCCGACATGGCCGGCGCCCGCGGCGACGCGCGCACCCGCTCGCCCACCGCCAGGACGTGCCGCTTGGGCTTCGCCGCCCCGTCGACGAGGACCCGTCCGTCGTCGATCAGGCGCTGGGCCTCGGCTCGGCTCCCGATCTCCTCGATCGCGCCGAGCACGGCGTCGAGTCGCCGGCCCGCCTCCTCGGGGCCCACCGTCAGCGCGACGGCGGGCGGGTCAGGTCGCGGGATCTCGGTCGGCATCGCGCAGCAGGCCGAACACCACGAGGGCGGCTCCGCACGTGATCCCGATGTCGGCGATGTTGAAGGCGGGCCAGCGCGTCAGGTCGAGGAAGTCGGTGACGCCGCCGTGCAGCAGCCGGTCGACCAGGTTGCCCAGGCTGCCGCCGAACAGCAGGCCCGCGCCCGCGGCGATCCACGTGTTGCGACCGACCAGACGCATCAGCGCGAGGGCGATCACCCCCAGCGCGACGATCGTCAGCGTCGCGATCAGCCCCTGGCGACCCGGGAACAGCGAGAAGGCGATGCCCTCGTTGCGGACGCGCGTGATCGCGAAGACGTCCGGGATGACCGGGATGTCCTCGCCGAGGACCATCGTCGCGCGGATGATCGACTTGGTGATCTGGTCCGCCACGAACACCGCCGCCGCGAGCACCGCCGCCACTCTCCAGCGGTGCCTGATCTCGCGCTTCTCGCGCCGGTCGATCGCCCGTGCGACCGCGGCGCGGGGGTCGGCGTCCGGCGCGCCGTCCGTGCCCATCAGGACGCCTCGAGCGAGCCGAACGCGGCGGCCAGGCGGCGTTCGAGCGCCGCGGGGTCGCCGTCGATCTCGATCAGCTTGCGGGCCCCGCTCGAGCCCCGGCGGAGCCGCGCCGACGAGGGACGGCACCCCGCGACCTCGGCGAGGTACGCGCAGAGCGCGGCGTTCGAGCGCCCCTTGTGGGGCACGGCCGCGATCTGCACGCGGAGCGCGCCGGCCTGGACGCCCACGGCACGCGTCGCGCTCGCGCGGGGAACGGCCTTGACGGCCACCGTGACGCCGTCCTCGCGAACCGTCAGCCACGCTGGTGCGGACGTGCTCAGAAGCTCGCCAGGATGCTCGTGACCAGCGCCCGCAGGATGAACAGCACGATCAGCGCGACGATCGGCGAGAGATCGAACATCCCGATCGGCGGGATGATCCTGCGGAAGATGTTCAGGTACCAGTCGGTGCTCTGATGGAAGAAGTCCCAGATCGCCCGGGGCGCGGGACTGATCGGCGGGCGCGGAACCCACGACATCAGGATCCGCACGAAGATCACGATCGTGAACACCAGGAAGAGGGCGTTCACATAGCTTGCGACGACGTCCATCCTCCGGGGGTTCTACAGCTCCGCGGCGCGGTCCGCAGCCGCCCGCACCGCATCGGCGACATGCGAGCGGACCGCACCGCGCTCGAGCGCCGCGACGCCGGCGGCCGTCGTCCCTCCCGGCGAGGTGACCTGCTGTCGAAGGCGTGCCGGGTCCTCGCCGTCGGCGAGCAGCGCCGCAGTGCCCGCGAACACGGCGGCCGACATGGCGCGCGCCGACGCCCGCGTGAGACCGCTTGCGACCCCGCCCTCCTCGAGCGCCTCGGCGATCAGCGCCAGGAGGCCGGGACCGCTCCCGGCGAGCGCGGTGGCGGCGGGAAAGAGCGCCTCGGGCAGGCGGACGACGGTGGCGCACGGCGCGAGCACCTCCGTCACCGAACGGGCCGCCGCGTCGTGCGCCGCCGACGAGGCCAGGGCCACGAGCCCGGCGCCCTGGCGCACGGCGAGGTTGGGCATGAGCCGGACCACCGGGTGGCCGGGAGCCAGCTCGGCCAGTTGGGAGAGCGTGAGCCCCGCCACGACGCTCGCGATCGCCGCCCCGGCGGGCACCACCGCGGCGCTCGAGGCGAGCACGGCCGGAGCGTCGCCGGGTTTGACCGCGACGACCAGCAGGTCGACGTCGGCGAGCTCGGAGGGCTCGGCGGCCCGGCCGCCGCTCGCGGCCGCCGCGGCGGCCGCCGCACCGGGCACGGGATCGACGAGGAGCAACTCCGGCGCCGGTACGCGTCGGGCCAGGCCGACCGCCATCGCGGTCCCCATGGCGCCGGTCCCGAGGATCCCGATGCGGCTGGGGGCTCCCGGCGTCGGCTGGCGCTCCGCGCTCAA
>CALNYH010000011.1:0-13602 GCA_942490795.1 uncultured Thermoleophilia bacterium
ACCTCCTCCCGGAGGACGAGGGGTGAGCAGCAGGGTCGAGCGGCCCCTCGAAGAGCTCGAGGTCGAGCGGCTGGCGCAGTGCGGAGGTCCCGCTCACCGGCGGCCCTCCGCCCCCGGGACGATCGGATACGGCACCCCCGCAAACTAGACGACGAGGCGGTCGGCCGGAGGCGGGCCGATCGCTGAGGGCCGATCGCAGCGGGTGCGAGGTCCCGCCCTGTCATGATCGGGGCGTGGGAACGATCGAGGCCGACGCCCCCAGCGGACCGACGACGGCCTCGCCGGCCAACTGGTGGCGGATCCTCAGCCCGATCGGGGCGACCGTCGCCGGACTGGCGATGGCGATCGTCACGATCGTCCTGCTGACGCCGACCTCGCTCGGCGAGGAGGCGACCGGGTCGATCGCGACCGTCGTCGGGTCGGCGTCACTGCTCGTGTTCGGCCTCGCGCTCTGGCGGGGGCTGCCGCGCCACGAGCGGCGGCTCGCGCTGGCCACCAAGGGGCGCGTCGGACCGGCCGTCGGGATCGGCGTCCTGGCCGGGCTCGGCACGATGGTCGTGGCGGGGCCCCTGTTCCTGCTCGGGGAGTGGCTGGATCCCTCGGTCGGGCGCCGCCTCGACGATCTCGCCGACGAGACCCAGCTGTCCGGCATCGTCTGGGCCGACCTGCTCGTGGTCGTCGCGCTGGTCGCTCTGGCGCCCCTCGGCGAGGAGTTGCTGGATCGCGCGCTGCTCCTTCGCGGGCTCGCGCGCGTCGTCTCGTTCCTCCCCGCCGCCGTCATCAGCTCGGTCGTCTTCTCGCTGTCGCATCTCGACGCGTGGATCCTGTTCCTGTGGCCGCGGGCGATCTGGCTCGTGGTGGCCGGCCTCGTGTTCGCCTGGGTCTACCGCGGGCGCGGGTACGTCTCCGCCGTGGCCGCCCACGCCACCGTCAACGGCGTCGCGGCGATCGCGCTCGTGGCGTCCTCGTGAACGGCGACGGGGACGCCTCGGCCGCGCAGCACGACATGCGAGACCTGGAGCTGTTCGGCGACGTGCCGGCCGAAATGGTCGAGCGGGCGCTCGAGGGGCTTCCCGACCACCGCCTGGACAAGGACGCGGCGATCGACCTGGCGTCGGTCGCGGCCGCCTGCTGTGTCGTCTCACGCGGGCGACTCGCCCTGCAGGTCGCCGCCCCGGACGGGCGGGCGCGCATCATCGGCCTGGTCGAGGAGGGCGACGTCCTCGTGCCCCCCACCGACACCTGGGCCGCGGTCGGCCCACGGCCCCGCCCCGTGGCGATCGAGGACTCCGCGCTCGTCCTGGTGTCGGCGGACCGCCTGGCCGACTGGCTGCGCGAGCCGGCGCTCGCCCGCAACGTGGTGCGGATCCTCTCGAGGCAGGTCGCGGATCGGGAGCTCGCGGTCGCGATCGCGCTGGAGCCGCGCGTGGAGCGCCGGCTCCTGCTCAAGCTGGGCCAGCTCGCCGAGCGGTTCGGGCGCGTCACCCCAGACGGCATACGGCTCGACCTGAGGCTGACACACCGTGAGCTCGCGCAGATGGTCGGCACCGCGCGCGAGTCGGTCACGCTGGCCCTCGGCCGCCTGGCGGACGCCGGCGAGATCGAGGTCAGGAACCGCAGCCTGCTCGTCCGGTCGGGGCCGGCCGAACGAGCTCGACCGGCTCCACCGGCCCCCTAGCGCTCGCCGCCCGGCGGCCCCGCCCCGTCCGCCGCCGTCGATCCCGGTCCGATGAGCCACACCGGGGGCCGGCGCGTCACCGGGAGCCCCCTCGGGCCGCTCGTGGCGACACGCTCCCGGTAGAGATCCCGGCCCCGCACCCGTCGCATGCCGGGGAGCGGGACGAGCCCGACGAGCCATGCGGGCCTCGCGAGCACCCTCCGCCCGGACCGTCGTTCTGACGCGCGGACGATGATCAGCAGACCGACGTCGTCGAGGGCCAGCGCCGCCAGCACACCCGCGGGGGCGAGGACGAGGGCCGGCACAGCCGCGGCCGCCAGCACCGCCGTCTCGGCGGCGAGGACGACCGTCGGCGTCGCCTGGAGGAGCGCTCGCGTACGGGTCCGCGCGATCGGCTCGCGGCATGCGTCGGCCGGCGCGTCGAGCATGACCCGGACGACCCGGCGGGGCCGGGCGGGATCACCCGGACGCAGCGTGGCGGCGAACGAGAGCGCGAGGGCGGCCAGCCCGACGGCGATTCCGCTCAGCCCGGCCGTCCCGGCCGCCAGTGCCGCAAGCGCCCCCGCCGCCAGACCGATCGGCGCGGCGCGCCACCGGAGCGCCGTCGCCATCGACGAAAGCGCGATGCCCTGTCGCACGGGGGTCACCCTTCCGGGATCGGCCGAAGCACCGTGCCGGGCCTCCCGCACCGTGCGGGGTGGCTCGGCACGGTCCCGGTTCGCCCCGGCGCGGACGACGGCTATCATGGCGCGTCGCGATGCCGGATGGACCCGCCAGCCGCAATCTGACCCGGCGCGTGCTCATCGCCGGTGCCGCTGCGATCCTCGTCCTGCTGGGTCTGGCCGCGGCGACTGCCGCGTTCGACAGCTCACCCGAGGCGGCTCCGGCGCGGGTGTCCATCGCGGGCGTCGACGTCAGCGGGCTCTCGGCGGCCGAGGTGCGGGCCGCTGCCCGCCACCGCGCGGAGGAGCTGCTCGCCCCGCCCCTCGTGATCACGAGCCCCGACAAGCCGGGGTTCGGCGTGAGCGTCCCCCGCAGCTCGCTGGGCGCGATTCCCCGCATCGACGCCGCGGTCGACGAGGCGCTCGCGCCGCGGGGACCGATGGAGCGGACGCTCGGACGGCTCGGGCTGCTGGCCGCGCGTGAGGTCCCGCTCGAGTTCGCCTTGGCCGCCCCGAAGGTGGACGCGCTCGCGGCCCGGGCGACCGATCAGCTCAACCGCCCCGGAGTGGACGCGACCGTGCGACGGGAGGGACGTCGCTTCGTCCCGGTCCCGGGTGCGGAGGAGGGCTTCGGGGTGGATCCGGCGGTCCTCCGGGCGCGCATCGAGGCCCTGCCGCAGGGCGAGATCTCGCTTCCGCTCGGCCCGTACCCGCCGGCGGTCGACGATGCGGACGCGGAGCGCGCCGCCGCAACCGCGGAGCGCGCGGCGTCGGGGGGGGTCACGGTGACGCAGGGCCCGTACGGGGTCCAGCTCCCGGCGGCGCTCATCCGGAAGGCCATCCGCTTCGAGCCGACCGACGGCGCCCTCGCGGTCCGGCTGGCGCCCGCCGTCCTGGCCCCCGAGCTCCGGCCGGCGTTCGCATCCCGCGAGCGCGGCGCGCGCAACGCGAGCTTCGGCGTCGTCGGCACGAAGGTGCGCGTCGTCCCGTCGCGGGAGGGCGTCCGACTGGACCTCGACGCGATCGGGGCGGCGATCGTGCAGCGCCCCGAGGGAACCGACTCCGTCAAGGCGCGCTATGAGCGCATCCGGCCCAAGCGGACGACCGCGGCGGCGGAGCGCCTGGGGGTCACCGACGTGGTCTCCGAGTTCACGACCCAGTACTCGTGCTGCGAGCCCCGCACCACCAACATCCAACGCGCCGCCGAGATCCTCGACGAGGTCGTCGTGCCCGCGGGCGGCACGTTCTCGCTCAACGATGCGCTCGGGCGACGCACCGAGGCGCGCGGCTTCGTCCCGGCGCCGCAGATCGAGGCCGGTCGCCTCAAGGACGACGTCGGCGGCGGGGTGAGCCAGGTCGCGACGACGCTCTACAACGCCGCCTTCTTCGCCGGCCTCGAGATCGTCAGCCACCGCCCGCACCAGTTCTACATCTCGCGATACCCGGAAGGACGCGAGGCGACGGTCTCGTGGGGCGGTCCGGAGATGATCGTGCGCAACGACTGGCCCGCCCCGCTCGTCGTCCAGGTCCAGGCGACGGACACGTCGATCACGGTCCGCATGCTGTCGCGCCCGCTCGGACGCCGGGTGGAGACCGAGACCGGAGAGCGGCGCAACCCGACCGAGCCCGAGGCGCTCGAGGTCTTCAACCCCGAGTTGGAGCCCGGGGCCCGGGTCGCGACGCAATCCTCGGGCTCATCCGGCTTCACGGTCGACTACACGCGCAAGGTCTACCGCGGGGACTCGCTCAAGCGCGACGAGCGGTACACCTGGACCTACTCGCCACAGAACGCCTTCGTCGAGATCGGGCCGAGCGCCGCGCCGCCCCCGGAGGAGGCGGCGCCGGAGGAGTCGGCCCCCGACACGGCGCCCTCCGACGGACCCGCACCCGAGGAGCCGGCCGCCGAGGAGCCTGCGGTCACGGGCTAGGCGACGGGAGCCCCAGGAACCGCCCGAGCACCGCGAGCGTCTCGTCGGGCCGCTCCTCGGCCGGGAAGTGGCCGCAGTCGACCGGGGCGGCCGTCACATCCTCGGCGACCTCGCGCCAGACCGCCGCCACGTCGTAGCTTCGGCCGACGCGCCCGCGGCGCCCCCAGAGCGCGAGCAGGGGCTGGGTGACGCGCCGGCCCGCGGCGACGTCGGCGTCGTCGTGGGCGAGGTCGATCGTGGCGGCCGCGCGGTAGTCCTCGCAGCTCGCGTGGATCACCTCCGGGTCCCTGAACCGGCGGACGTACTCGTCCAGCGCGGCCGGGTCGATCCCATCGGGGCGAGCCGCCCAGCGCTCGTGGAGCCAGCGGACCCAGGCGTCGGGGTCGGCGCCGATCATCCGCTCGGGGACGCCGTCCGGCTGGATCAGGAAGAACCAGTGGAAGTAGGCCGTGGCCATCCCCTGCTCGATGGCCCGGAAGACGTGGCGGGTGGGGACGATGTCGAGCACGGCCAGGCGCTCGACCCGCGTGGGGTGGTCGAGGGCCATGCGGTGCGCGACGCGGGCGCCCCGATCGTGGCCCACGACCGCGAAGCCGCCGTGGCCGAGCGCGTCCATGACGGCGACGAGGTCGCGGGCCATCACACGCTTGGAGTAGCCCGCGTGGTCGTCGCCGCCCGGAGGCCGGTCGCTCTCGCCGTACCCCCGCAGGTCGACCGCCACGACGGAGCGGTGCGCGGCGAGGGCGGGCGCGATCCGGTGCCACATCGCCTGACACTGCGGGTATCCGTGCACGAGCAGCACCGGCGGCCCCTCGCCGGCGGTCGCGACGGCGAGGTCGGCGCCCTCACCCGGCAGTCGCCGCCGGGAGAAACCGGGCAGGAACGGGCTCGCTGGGAGCGATCCCTCGACCGCCCGCCCGGACGCCCGTTCGGACGGGCCGAGCGTGGGTGGGACAGGACCTCCGACTGGGTGATTTGCAGGCATGTCGAGATAGCCTTGGAGAGGTTTTCGCACCGCGCCCCAGCTGGCGCGGCGCGGAGGCAACCGCACCGACATGATGCCGAGCCTCGACACCCTGAGCCCCGTCGGAACCCGAAGCGTCGGCGCGGCCCGCGCGGCGCTTCGCACGGTCGTGGCCGGATTCCGGGGACAGGATCGGCCGGGGGGGCGCGCAACACCCCGCCGCCGGGGCCCGGTCGACGCGAGGCCGGCGGCCGACGGCGCGGCGCCGATCGAGATCCTGGCCTGGGCCGCGGCATCCGGGGACACGGCCCGCCTGGGGGTCGGACTGGCCGAGGCCGCCGCTGCCGCGACGGGCGCGGCGGGGGCGGCGACCCTGCGTCGGGACGGCGACGGTGCACTCGTGGAGCTGGGGCGCTGGCGGTCGGCCGGCTCTTCGCGGGCCCCCGCGGGGATCGACGTCGCGGCCCGTCGGGGGGCCGTGCGCCTGGGGACGGATGCGGGTCCGCGACTGGTGTGCGATGGCGCGCTCGTGGCGCCGGTGCGCGTCCGCGGGACCCACTGGGCGACGATCGCGTGCTGGGGCGTCGCCGACGCGCATCACGCGCTCGATCGCCTCGCGAGGCTCGTGACCGCCGCCGAGCCGAGCGTCGACGGCGCGCTCGAGCGGATCGCGCTGTCGGAGCGCGCGTGCGAGGAGGCCGTGCTTCGCCGTATCGCGACCGCGGTCGCGGCCGGTCGACCACTCCCGGAGATCGATGCGATGGTCGTGGACGAGGCGGTCGCGCTGCTCGGGGCGGACGGCGGCGCGATCGTGCTGGTGCCCCGACCGGACGCCCGCGGCCACGCCCATCGCGCGGCCGCGCGGGCGATCCGCGACGCGCGGGCGGCCAGATCGGCGGCGGCGCCGCGCCCGGACGACGACTGCGCATGCGGGGCGGCCGTCCCGATCCGGGTCGGGGGCGTCGTGCGAGGGGCCCTCGGCGTCGAGCGGGCGGCGGGCGGCCCCCTGCCGCCGGCGACCGAGCGACGCCTGGCGGCGTTCGCGGAGCTGGCGGCGATCGCGCTCGGCAACGCGGAGCGCAGCCGGGCGCTCTCAGCGGAGGCCCGTGAGGACGAGCTCACCGGCATCGCGAATCGCCGGGCGTTCACCGAGCGGCTGGCGGGCGAGGTCGGGCGGGCCCGCCGGTATGCGGGCCCCCTCAGCCTGGTGCTGATCGACCTGGACCGGTTCAAGCGTGTCAACGACACGCTCGGGCATCAGGTCGGCGACGCCGTCCTGGTCGAGACCACCCGTCGCCTGAAGGCGCTGGTCAGGGGCGGGGAGCTGGTCGCGCGGATCGGCGGCGACGAGCTCGCGTGGCTCCTCCCCGAGACCGGTGTCGAGGGGGCCGTGCGCGCCGCCGAGCGGGCCATCGAGGCGATCAGGACGCGGACGTTCGGCCCGGCGGGCCGGATCACGGCGTCGGCCGGAGTGGCCGGCCTCCAGCCCGGCGACGGCCCCTCGGAACTCGTCGGCCGCGCCGACGGCGCGCTCCTTCGCGCCAAGGCCGACGGCGAGGGCACGGTGCGACGCTCCGACGCGGCGGACCCGACCGAGTCGCCGCCGCCCGGTCGCTACGAGAGCCCGGCCAGGTAGCCCCGGTAGGCGTCGGCGTCCATGAGCTCGTCCAGCTCCGAGGGATCGGCCAGGCGCACCTTGATGAGCCACCCCTCGCCGTACGGATCCTCATTGACCAGTTCCGGGCGGCCGCCGACCGCATCGTTGACGGCGACCACCTCGCCCGCCGCCGGTGCGTAGATGTCGGAGACGGCCTTGACGGACTCGAGCTCGCCGTAGGCGCCGTCCTTGGCGACCGTCGCCCCGACGCCGGGGGCGTCGTAGTACACGACCTCGCCCAGCGCGTCCTGCGCGTACCACGTGATCCCGAAGACGGCCACGTCGCCCTCCATCCGGACCCAGTCGTGCTCGCGGTGATACCGGAGGTCTGCGGGGTAGTTCTCCTCGGACAAGTCCTCAGCCTTTCGTGCGGTTCGGGGAGGTGTCGACCAGGGGTCGCCTGGCCGTCCGCGCGGTCTTTCGCTTGCCGCGGACGTCGATCTCGATGTCGGCGCCGGGCGCGGACAGGTCGCGCCCGACGTACGCCATGCCGATCCCATGCTCGAGGACGGGCGAGAGCGTGCCGCTCGTGACCGTCCCGACACGTCGGTCGCCGAGCATGACGTCCTGCCCGGGCCGCGGGATCCCCTTCTCGGTCAGCGCGAAGGCGACGAGCCGCTCGGGCGTCCCGGCCTGCGCCTGGGCGACGCAGACGCCCGCGCCGGCGAACAGCGCCCCGTCGAGGTCACAGGCCCATCGCAGGCCCGCCTCGATCGGCGTGCGGCTGCGGGTGAGCTCCTGGCCGTAGAGCGGGTAGCCCATCTCGATGCGCAGCGTGTCGCGGGCGACGAGGCCCGCCGGCACCGCCGGCGTCGCACCGCCCACGAGCGCGTCCCAGACGGCGGGCGCCCGGTCAGCGTCGCACATGATCTCGATGCCGGGCTCGCCCGTGTACCCGGTCCGGGCCAACAGCGCGTCGACCCCGGCCACGCGTCCCTCGACGATCTCGAAGTACGCCGCATGGAGGACGTCGTCGTCCTCGAGCAGCGGCCCGAGGGCCTCGGCCCACAGGGGCCCCTGCAGCGCGAGCATCGCGGTCTCGGGTGAGCGGTCGACCAGCTCCACGTCACCGGGCAGGCGGGCCTGCAGCCGCTCGCGGCACGCGTCGATGTTCGAGGCGTTGACCACGAGCAGATGGCGGTCGGCGAGCCGGTAGGCGATGAGGTCGTCGATCACCCCGCCGTCGTCCTGGAGCATCAGGGTGTACTGGCCCTGTCCCGGCGACAGCCGGGAGGCGTCGTTGGTGAGCGCCCGGCGCAGGTAGTCGCCCGCGCCGGCGCCGCGGAGCTCGAGCTGCCCCATGTGGGAGACGTCGAACAGGCCCACGTGGGTGCGGACGGCCATGTGCTCGTCCCGGGGCGACCCGTAGGAGAGCGGCATGTCCCACCCGGCGAACGGACCGATCTTGGCACCGAGCGCGGAGTGGCGGTCGAACAGCGTGGTGCGCGAGGCCGTCGTCACCGCGCGGACGCTACCACGGCCCCGGCTCCGATCCGGGTGACGTGACACCCCCGCGTCACGGGGCGACCCGGGCCGAGGAGCGGCCGGCGAGACGGGCCCGTGCGGACACCCGTCCGACGCGCCCGCCGCCGGCCGGCGACGGCGGGCGGTCGCGACGCTCGCTAGCGGCTCTTCAGGAAGTCCGGGATGTCGAGCGCGTCGTCGGGGATGTCGAGCGCGTCCCGGTCCGTACGCGAGAGCGTCATGCCCGGCTCCGCGGGGGCCGACGGTGCCGCGGCCACCGCGGCGGGCTCGTCGGCGCCGGCGTCGCTCGCGCCCTCGCCCGCGTCCCCCGCCGAGTCGGCGTCGAACCCGGTCGCGATCACGGTGACCCGCAGGGAGTCTCCGTTGCCCTCGTCGATGACCGCGCCGAAGATGACGTTGCACTCGTCATGGGCGGCGGTCCGGATGATCCCGGCCGCCTCGTCGATCTCGAACAGCCCCAGATCGTCTCCGCCGGTGATGTTGAGAAGCACGCCCGTCGCGCCGGAGATCGTGGTCTCGAGGAGCGGGGAGCTGATCGCCGCGCGCGCCGCCTCGGCGGCCCGGTTCTCGCCGGAGGCGCTGCCGATCCCCATGAGCGATGCGCCCGCGTCCTGCATGATCGTGCGCACGTCGGCGAAGTCGAGGTTGATCAGCCCGGGCACCGTGATGAGGTCGGTGATGCCCTGCACGCCCTGGCGAAGGACGTCGTCGGCCATCCGGAACGCGTCGATGATGGACGTCCGTCGCTCGACGACCTCGATCAGGCGCTCGTTCGGGATGACGATCAGCGAGTCGACCTGCCCGGAGAGCTCGTCGATCCCCTCGTCGGCGCGCCGCCCCCGCTGCTTGCCCTCGAAGGCGAACGGGCGGGTCACGACGCCCACCGTGAGGGCGCCCTGCTCGCGGGCGATCTGCGCGAGCACGGGGGCCGCACCGGTCCCCGTTCCGCCGCCCTCGCCCGCGGTCACGAAGACCATGTCCGCCCCTCGGACGGCCTCCTTGAGCTCCTCGCGGCTCTCCTCGGCGGCGTCCCGTCCGATCTTCGGGTCGGCACCCGCGCCGAGCCCCTTGGTGATCGTCCCGCCGATGTGGATCTTCACGTCTGCATCGCACATCGAGAGCGCCTGGGCGTCGGTGTTCACGGCGATGAACTCCACGCCGCGAACGCCCGCGTCGATCATGCGGTTGACGGCGTTCGTGCCGCCCCCGCCGACCCCGCAGACCTTGATGACCGCCAGGTAGTTGTTGGTCTCCAATGTGGGCCCCTCCTCGCGCGGCCACGGCCGGGAACTCGCGTCTGCGCTGACCCGCATCATCCTGAAGCTGAGGCCGGTCCCGGCAACCGTCGAGTAGTGATCGAGGCTGGACCGGGGCCGATTCGGCGCTCAGGTGACCGCGTCAGGCACTAAAAATCCACATTGACCCTAGGTGCAGACGACGGGGGTGTCAAGACAACACTCAGGTGATGGTGGAGACCTTGCACGCCGGGTTGCGGCCGACCCTCGATCATCACTCAAGGCCCTCGTCGTCGGGCGGCGGGGTGATCGCGATGCCGCCCACCGCCGGCCGCTCCGGAACCGAGAGGTCGATGTAGGTCGCCTGTCGCTCCTCGTCGGCGCTCAGGTGGTCGAGCAGCGCGGCGAGGGCCGCGCCCTTGGCGACGAGACGATCCGGGGCGCCGAGGCGCAGCTTGGGACCGTCCGCGAGCGCCCCCTGGAGCTGCCCGCCCCGGACGCCGAGCCCGCGGACCCGTTCCGCGATCTCCGGGCGGGTCGCCGAGAGGAGGCCGATGGCCGCCGTCGCGCCGCGGGGAAGCTGCGCGCCCGGATCGGGCGCAGGCTTGAGCAGGCGGATCGATGGGAGGCCCGGCGCGCGCGCGGCGCGCTCCAGCACGCGACCCCGGTCGTCGACCAGGAGGGGCGGACGCTCCGGCGAGCGGACGACCGCGACCGCCTCGGCCGGCGTGACGCGCACCGTCAGCCCTCGCGGCAGATCACGGCGCACCTGGACGGATTCCACCCACGGAAAGGCCTCCGCCGCCTCGCGGACGTCCGCGACGGGCGGGCGAATGGCCGTCCCGCTGGCCGCCGCGACGGCGATCGCCGCCTCCAGCTCGGCGCGGTCCGGCCGGTCGTACCCCGAGACGGCGACCGAGTCGACGGCCAGCAGGGGCCCGGTGACGAGGAACCAGCCGCCCAGCACCGCGATCGCCATCACCATCGCGCCGAGCAACAGGGAGCGGCGGCGGCGCGTCTGCGAGCGCTCCACCCTGCGCCTGCGCGCGGCGACCGCCGGGTGGGCCGGTGTGCGGGGCGTGCTCACGCGGGCGGGAGCGGCGGCGCGACGATCCCCCGCTCGGGATCCAGGTACCGCACCTCCGGCCACAGGATGGGACCGCCGCCGGCCGCGACCCGCCGGCGCCCCTCCCGCATGAGCGCGAGCACGTCGTCGGCGCTGCACCCGGGCGACGCCTCGATGAAGTTGGCGTGCACGGGGGAAAAGCGCGCGCTCCCAACGGCCAGTCCGCGACATCCGGCGGCGTCGAGCAGACGACCGGCGGAGTCGCCCGCGGGGTTGGTGAACACGCTTCCGAACGTCCGGACGCCCTGCGGCTGGGTCCGTCGGCGATGGCCCCGGAACTCGGACATGCGCGCCGCGATCGCATCGGCGTCGTCGGCCCCCAGACGGAACCCGGCCAACGCGACGATCTCGTCGGTCTCGAGCGCGGAACGGCGGTAACCCAGCTCCAGCGCCTCGGGGCGCACGAGACGCCGGCCGCGGGCCGAGCAGACCACCGCCCAGTCGAGGACCGCTGCAAGATCGGAGCCGTGCGCGCCGGCGTTCATCGCGACCGCGCCGCCGACGGTGCCGGGGATGCTCGCACCCCACTCGAGACCCGTCAGACCGAACGCCGCGGCCCGCTGGACCGCACGGGGCAGTGAGGCGCCGCCGCCGCACCACACCGCCGACCTGCGCGCGGAGATATGACTCAGCGCCCCGCCGAGACGGATGGCCAGGCCCCGGAAGCCCTGGTCGGCGACGATCAGGTTCGAGCCACGCCCCACGACCGCGACGGGCACACCCCGCTCGGCGGCCCAGGCGAGCGCGACGACCGCGGCTCGGGTCGTGCGGACCTCGGTCAGCCAGTCGGCGGTCCCGCCGACGCGGATCGTCGTGAGGCCGTCGAGCGGCGCATCACGGATCAGGTCAGGGGATGCGGTCGGGGTCGGGGTCGTCAGCGTTGCCTCCATCGCGGTATCTCGTTCCGAGCGCGTCGACCAACTCCTGCCCGAGTCGGGTCACGTCACCCGCGCCCATCGTGATGATCATGTCGCCGGGACGCGACTCCTCCACGGCCACCCGTCCCGCCGAGGAGAGATCCGCAACGAACCGCGCCACCGTGGGCCCGGGCACGGCGGCCGCGACCGCGACGCCGCTCACGGTCGGGTCGGGCTGCTCGCGGGCCAGGTAGACGTCGGTCACGACGACGCGGTCGGCCGCGCCGAGGGCCCGGCCGAGCTCGGCCCCGAGCGCGCGGGTCCGGCTGACGAGATGCGGCTGGAAGACGGCGATCAGGCGGCCGTCCCCCACGCGTTCGCGGGCCGCCGCCAGCGTCGCCGCGACCTCCGTCGGGTGGTGGGCGTAGTCGTCGACGACCGTGACCCCGCCGGCACGGCCGCGAACCTCGAAGCGCCGCCCGACACCGGTGAACCGGGCGATCGCCGCGACCGCGTCGGCGAGCGGTGTCCCACACCGCCATGCGAGCGCCGCGGCGCAGGCCGCGTTCTCGACGTTGTGGCGTCCCGGCACGGCCGGCGCGAGCGCCACCTCGTCGTCGCCCGCGATCAGGCGCACGCCGCCCGGCCCGTCGACGATTCGCACGTCGGCGTCGGGCTCGGCCCCGACCCGGATGACCGGGCACGGCGCGGCGGCGGCGACCCGGCGTGCACCCGCATCCGGGCCGACCACGAGGCAGCCCTCGGCCGGCAACAGTGCGACGAAGGATCGGAACACCGCCGGACCTCCTCGAGCGTGGCGAAGGTGGCGTGGTGGTCGTGGTCGACGTTGAGCAGGATCGCCCCCTCGGGCGCAGCCTGAGGAGCGAGCGGTCGCTCTCGTCGGCCTCGGCGACGAACCAGGGCCCGTCCCCCCACCGCGCGCCCGTGCCGCCCCCGCCGGCCACGGTCGCCCCGATGCAGCAGGACGCATCACCGAGTGCCATCGCGAGCATCGCCGACGTCGTCGACTTGCCGTGCGCCCCCGCGACGGCCAGCCCCCGGTGTCCCGCCATGAGGTGCGCGAGCAGCTCGACGCGATGGTGGACCGGGATGCCACGGGCGCGCGCCGCGACGAGCTCGGGGTTGTCGGCGGGCACGGCGGTGGACACGACGACCGCGGCCGTGTCGTCCGGGAGCGCGTCGGCCGAGTGCCCGGCGTGCACGTCGGCGCCGAGCTCGGCGAGGGCCCTGAGCACCGGCGAGTCGTCGCGGTCCGTCCCGCTGACCCGGTCGCCGCGGAGCAGGGCCAGCCGCGCGAGCGCGCTCATCCCGGCCCCGCCGACCCCGACGAGGTGGATCGGACCGGAGATCACCGCGAGCGGCGGCGACGCGGCATGCGAAGGCGCGGCCGGCGAAGGCGCGGCCGGCGGGGGCGGCGGATGCGCAGTCGGCGTCGCCGCTCGGCCCGCCGGGGCTTCGCGATCCGGATCGCCTCGTCCGCGACCGCGTCCGCCGCGTCCGGCCGGCCGACGCTGGCCGACGCGACACCCATGGCGTCCAGGCGCTGTCGATCGGCGAGGAGCGCCCCGACCAGCTCCCGAAGCCGCGGACCCGTGCATTCCGCGTCGGTCAGGACGACGGCGCCGCCGGCCTCCGCCAACCAGCGGGCGTTCTTGGCCTGGTGGTCGCCCGCGGCGTGCGGATAGGGCACCAGGATCGCGGGACGCCCGATCGCCGCGAGCTCGAACACCGACCCGCCGGAGCGACAGACCACCAGATCGGCCGCCGCGATCGCCGAGGGCAGATCGTCGAGGAACCCCTCCAGCCGGTAGCGCGGGCCGGCGACGCGGCGTGCGAGGAGCCGTCGCACCTCGTCGAGTTGCCCGGGGCCGGCGACGTGGATCAGGTCGAACGGCGGGCCGTCGCCGAACGCCTCGACCGCCGCCAGGTTGAGGGACCGCGCGCCCTGGCTGCCGCCGAAGACGAGAGTGTCGCCGCAACTGGAACGAA
>CALNYH010000012.1:0-344150 GCA_942490795.1 uncultured Thermoleophilia bacterium
AGAGGACACCTGCCACCTAGCTCGTCGAGGCGGCCCGGACGGCGTCGCGCCATCCCCGGGCCGGTCCGGCCCGCCTCCTCGGTGGCGGTGCGCAGCCAGTCGGCGAGGCGCACGTCCAGGGCATCGGGAGCGAGCCTCCAGGCCCAGTTCCCGTCGATGGTGCCCGGTGTGTTGAACCTGGCCTCTCCACCGAGCCCGAGGACGTCCTGCACCGGCACGATCGCGAGGGCCGCGGGGGAGCCGAGGGCCAGCCGGATGAGCCGCAGGTGCGGCGACGCCTCCTCGACACCCGCCGCGGCCGCGGCGCCGTCGACCTCGCCCCGGGTGGCGCCGTCGACCCCGTCCCACCACTCGCGGATGGTCGGGTTGTCGTGTGTGCCGGTGTAGACGACCGCGTCCGGGACGTGGTTCTCGAGACGGTGAGGGTTCGCGCGCCCGCCCGAGAAGCCGAACTGGAGCACACGCATGCCGGGAAACCCGAGGCGGACCCGGAGCGCCTCGACGGCCGGGGTGATCAGCCCGAGATCCTCGGCGATCAGCGCGGCGGACCGACTCGCGCCGCGGCCGCGCGAAGCGGCCCCCCGCCGGGCCCCCGCCGCCAGCGACCCGACGCGGCATCAGGCGCGCCGGCGGGCACCGCCCAGTAGGAGACCAGTCCTCGGAAGTGGTCGATCCGGGCGGCGTCGACCAGTTCGAGGGTGCGGCCGATCCGCTCGACCCACCAGCGGTACCCGTCTGCGGCGTGGGCGCGCCAGTCGTGCAGCGGGTTGCCCCAGAGCTGCCCGACGGCGGAGTAGTCGTCCGGCGGAGCGCCCGCGACCTCACCGTCGGCGAACAGGCCCGGCCACGACGCGGCGTCGGCGCTCCGCGGGGCGACGTACAGGGGTACGTCGCCGAGCAACCGGATTCCACGCGCCGCGGCGTATGCGCGACAGGCCGCCCACTCCGCTGGCGAACCGCACCTGATCGGCGATGGCGCCGGGACCCGCGAACCGCCCCTACCCGTCCGCCCAGTATGCGTGGCGCATGGGGAAGGCTCGATCCGCCGCCACGCTCGGAAGAGCCAAAACGCCGATGCTTCGCAAAGGACGCGGCGAACGTCGGGCGGGCCGCATAGGGGAGAGCGGTGCTCGTCCGGCGGCCCGAGCGGCAGCATTCCGGCCACCAGGCGCTGACCGGCCTCCGCCATCCAGTCGACGAAGGTCCGCGCCGGGGCGTACCCAAGGCGCCCGCCGGGGAGAAGGCCTTTCAGAACGGCGGCCTCCGGGGCGCGCGTGGCGAGGAGCGCCGGGTCCGCGAGCGGGGCGTCGGGTGGCGGGGGTATCGATGTCCACCGCGTTGATGGTGCCCCGCTCGGAGGGTGCGCCCGCCACCCCGAGTCACGGCCCCGCAAGAGGATGCACACCGACCTCGGAACGGGGCGCTACCTCCCAGCTAGCATCGACGCCTCGTCCCGACCCGGAGGTCCCGGCCGTGCGCCCGCCCACGCACCTGCCCGCGAGAATCAGGCTGGCCCGCCCCTCCCCGATGGTCGACTGCGGCCGCCATCCGGTGAAGCGCACCACCGGCGACGACATCGAGATCAGCGTGGACGTCCTGCGCGACGGCCACGAGCAGCTTCGGGCGGTGCTCGCGCACCGGGCGCCGGGCGGCACCTCGTGGCGCGAGACGCAGATGGCGCCGGCGGGCCCCGACCGCCACACCGGCCGGTGCGTGCTCGACGCGCCCGGGCGGCACGAGTTCGACGTCGTGGCCTGGGTGGACCGCTTCGCCTCGTGGCGGACGAGTTGGCGCGGGGCGGGGAGGTGGCCAGACCGACCTCACGAGCGAGCTCGCCGAGGGGGCCGCGCTCATCGCCGCCGAGCTCGCCGCATTGGACGGAGATGCGCGCGACATGGCGGCCGCCGCCCTCGCGGTGATCGAGGATCCCGCGGGTGAGGACCACGGCCGCGCCGAGGCCGCGCTGTCACCCTCGCTCGCGCGGGCGATGGCCACGTGAGCACCACGCGCGACGAGGAGGTGCGCCTCCCGCAGCCGCTGGTCGTCGACGTCGACGTCGTGCGCGTAGCGCGCCCTGTTCGACGCGTGGTACGAGCTCTTCCCCCGATCGTGGGGCGGCTGCCGTGGTGTCACCGCCGAGGTACTCCCGCGCCTGGCGGAGCTCGGATTAGACGTCCTCTACCTCCCGCCGGTGCACCCGATCGGCCTCACGCATCGCAAGGGGCGGAACAACGCGGAGACCGCGCGAAAGGGGGACCCGGGAAGCCCCTGGGCGATCGGCGCGGCCGCGGGCGGGCACGACGCGCTGCACCCCGAGCTCGGGAGCCATGCGGACTTCGACGGGATGATCGCAGCGGCCGAGAGCGCCGGTCTCGAGATCGCGCTCGATTTCGCGATCCAGTGCTCCCCGGATCACCCCTGGCTCGTCGACCACCCCGAGTGGTTCGAGCGGCGCCCCGACGGCACGCTCAAGTACGCGGAGAACCCGCCGAAGCGCTACCAGGACATCTACAACGTCAACTGGGACACACCCGACCGCGAGGGGCTCTGGGGCGCGTTGCTCGAGATCGTCCTCGGCTGGTGTCGGCGCGGCATCCGCTGCTTCCGCGTCGACAACCCCCACACCAAGCCGATCCCGTTCTGGGAGTGGCTGATCGCCGAGGTCCGGCTGGTGCACCCGGACGTCGTCTTCCTCGCCGAGGCGTTCACGCGCCCTGCGCCCATGACGACGCTCGGAAAGGTCGGCTTCAGCCAGTCGTACACGTACTTCACGTGGAAGAACACGAAGGCCGAGATCGTCGAATTCGTCGAGCAGGCCCTCTCGTGGTCGGCGTTCTACCGGCCGAACATGTGGCCCAACACGCCCGACATCCTCCACGAGTACCTCCAGAACGGCGGCCGTGCGGCGTTCGAGGCGCGGCTCGTGCTCGCCGCGACGCTGTCCCCGAGCTACGGCATCTACTCGGGCTACGAGGCCTGCGAGAACGTCCCCGTTCCGCAGGGGAAGCGAGGAGTACCTCGGCTCCGAGAAGTACGAGGTCAAGAAGCGGTCGCTCGCCGGCCCTCTCCTGCCGCTGCTCGGGCGGCTCAACGGGATCCGGCGTGCCCACCCGGCCCTGCAGCGCTTTGCCAACCTGGCGTGGCTCGAGACGCAGAACGACGAGCTCATCGCATACGCGAAGCGCGAGGGCGACGATGTGGTGATCACGGTCGTCAACCTCGACCCGCGTGCGCGCCGCGAGGGCCTCTGCATCGTGCCCGGCGAGCTGGGCCTGCCGGAGGCGTTCACCGCGCGCGATCTCCTCACGGACACGTCGTATCGATGGCGGACGGGGCGCAACTACGTCGGGCTCGGACCGGGCCACGGCATGGCCCACGTGATGGAGCTGACCCCTTGACCACACCCGCGGACGCCCTGGCCGACGACATCGCGCGCATCGTGGCCGGCGAGCATGCCGAACCGCATCGCCTGCTCGGGGCACACTCCCGACCGCTCGAGGCGTGGACGTCCGCGTCTGGGCGCCGGGCGCCGTCGCCGTGGTCGTCCATCCGGCCGGGGGACCGCCGGTGACGGCCGCGCGGCTGCACGAGGCGGGCGTGTTCGGGTGCGCGCTCGACGACCGCGCGCTCCCGATCGCGTACGAGGTCGAGGCCGACTGGGGCGGCGGCGGGACGAGGGCGCCCGACCCATACGCCTTCACGCCGACGCTCGGCGACGTCGACCTCCACCTCATCGGGGAAGGACGCCACCGGGATCTTGGCCACGCGCTCGGCGGCCGGCCGATCACGCACCAGGGCGTCGACGGGGTCGCCATGCGGGTGTGGGCGCCGTCGGCCCGGGCGGTGAGCGTGGTGGGCGACTTCAACGCGTGGGACGCGCGTCGCCACCCCATGCGAACGATGGGCGCGAGCGGGGTCTGGGAGCTGTTCCTGCCGGGGCTCGCCGAGGGTGAACGCTACAAGTTCATGATCCGTGGCCCCGCGGGGGATCGGGAGCACGCGGATCCACTCGCGCTCGCCGCCGAGGTTCCGCCGCGCCCGGCCTCGGTGGTCCACCGGCCGCGACACGTGTGGCGCGATGCGGAATGGATCGCGGCGCGCGCGACGGGCGAGCCCCACCGTGCGCCGGTCTCCATCTACGAGGTGCACGCCCCGTCGTGGCGCCGCGTCCCCGAGGACGGGGACCGCCCCCTCGACTACCGCGAACTCGGACAGCAGATCGGCGACTACGCGGTCGACATGGGCTTCACGCACGTCGAGCTGATGCCGATCATGGCCCACCCCTTCGCGGGTTCCTGGGGGTACCAGGTGACCTCCCAGTTCGCGCCGATGCCGGCGCTCGGGAGCCCGGACGACCTACGCGCGATGGTCGACGTCCTCCATGCCCGGGGGCTCGGGGTGATCCTCGACTGGGTGCCCGCGCACTTCCCGAGCGACGAGTGGGCGCTTGCGCGCTTCGATGGGACGGCCCTCTACGAGCACGACGACCCCCGCCGTGGGCTCCACCCCGACTGGGGGACGCTCGTCTTCAACTTCGGCCGCACCGAGGTGCGCAACTTCCTCGCGGCGAGCGCCCTCCACTGGATCGAGCACTTCCACGCCGACGGGCTGCGGGTCGATGCCGTGGCGTCGATGCTCTACCGCGACTACTCACGGGAGTCGGGCGAGTGGGTGCCCAATGAGCACGGCGGGCGCGAGGACCTGGAGGCCGTCGCATTCCTTCGCGAGGTCAACGAGGTCGTGCACGCGCGCAATCCGGGCGTGATCCTCGCGGCCGAGGAGTCGACCGCGTGGCCGGCCGTGTCGCGACCGACCGACCAGGGCGGACTGGGCTTCGACCTGAAGTGGAACATGGGCTGGATGCACGACACCCTGGCCTACTTCGCGCGCGATCCGGTCCATCGATCATGGCACCACGACGAGCTGACCTTCAGCCTGGTCTACGCCTTCAGCGAGCAGTACGTGCTGCCGCTCTCACACGACGAGGTCGTGCACGGCAAGGGATCGCTGGTGCACAAGATGCCCGGCGACGAATGGCAGCAGACCGCGAATCTGCGTGCCCTCTACGGCTACATGTGGGCGCACCCGGGGAAGAAGTTGCTCTTCATGGGTGGGGAGTTCGCCCAGACCGAGGAGTGGTCGCACGAGCGGAGCCTCGACTGGCACCTGCTCCAGTACGAGCGCCACGGGGGTGTCCAGCGCCTGGTGCGGGATCTCAACGCCGCCTACCGGGCGCGCCCCGCGCTCTGGCAACGCGACGCCGTCCCGGAGGGCTTCGCGTGGCTGCTCGGGGGCGCGGCCGGCGACAACGTGATCGCGTTCGCCCGCTTCGGCGACGAGGGCGTCCCGCCCCTCGTCTCGATCTCGAACCTCGCCCCGGTCCCCCGATACGACTACCTCGTCCCGCTCCCGGCCGGAGGTGACTGGCGCGAGGTCGTCAACACCGACGCCGCCGCCTACTGGGGCGGGGACGTCGGCAACGCCGGCCGTATCCGGGCGGACGGCGGGCCGATGCACGGCCACGCCGCCTCGGCGTCGATCACGCTCCCACCGCTCGCGACCGTGTGGCTCGAGCCGGATGCCGACTGAGGACGGCGGCGGGCGCCTGCCGTTCGAGCACCCGCTCGGCGCCCGGCCCATCGACCCGCACACGTTCGAGTTCCGGGTGTGGCCCTCGATGCGGATCGGGTCGCCGTCCGGCCTGTCCGCCGAGATCACCCTGGGCGACGCCGGCCTCGGGGTCTTCGAGGGTCGCCATCTCGGCGCGCACGGGGACGAGTACCTGCTCGTGCTCGATGGGACACCTCATGGCCGGACCCTGCTCGCGGCACCCAGGGGCCGGAAGGGGGGGGGGGTCCGCGGACCGTCCGGGCTGGTGGATCCCGGACGACACGCCTGGGGGGACGTGGGGTGGGCCGGTCCCGACACGACCGAGCTGATCCTCTACGAGCTGCACGTCGGCGCATTCACGGCGGAGGGCACCTTCGACGCCGCCGCGGCACGACTCCCGGACCTCGCGCGGATGGGGTTCACTGCGGTCGAACTGATGCCGGTGGCGACCTTTCCCGGCAGTCGCAACTGGGGCTACGACGGGCTCTACACGGACCTCTTCGCCCCGCAGGCCTCGTACGGCGGCCCCGAGGGGCTGCGGCGACTGGTGGATGCGGCCCACGCCGTGGGCCTCGCGGTGGTCCTGGACGTGGTCTACAACCACTTCGGCCCGGGCGAGACCGACCGGCGCTGCTACTCGGCGCCCTACTTCTCGGTCCGCTCCACGACCCCGTGGGGCGGGGCGGTCAACTACGACGACCGGCGCTGTGGCGCAGTCCGGGAATGGGCGGTTCAGAACGCCTGCATGTGGATCGAGGAGTACCACCTCGACGGGCTGCGCCTGGACGCGGTGCAGGCGATCGTCGACACGGGGCCCCGGCCGGTGCTGGCCGAGCTGACGGCGCGCGCCCGTGCGGTCGCCGGTGATCGACCGGTGATCCTGCACGCCGAATCCGACACCAACGACCCCGCCCTCGTGCGCGCGGCCGACCGCCACGGCATCGGCTTCGACGGCGTCTGGGCCGACGACTTCCACCATGCCCTGCACGCGCTGCTCACCGGCGACCGGACGGGCTACTACGCCGACTACGGTCGAGTTCGCGATCTCGCGGACGCCTATCGCACGCCCTTCGGTCTTCGACGGGCGCTACTCGCCGTTTCGCGAGAAGCGCCACGGCGTCCCGGTCGAGGACCCGCGCCCGACGGGCTACGTCGTCTTTGCCCAGAACCACGACCAGGTCGGCAACCGCGCGCTCGGGTGACCGCCTGCCGCCGCGGCTGCGCGGCTCGCCAGCGCAGCGTGTGCTTGTGCTGCCGCGCCCTGGACGCCGATGGCCTCAAGGGCGAGGACGCATGGCGAGACCCGGCCGTTCCAGGCAGCGACGCACATGGAACAGCGGGAGCGGTTGCCCCTCGATCACCGCGAAGACCGACGGTATGGATTGCACCTGGAAGGCGGCCGCGATCTGTTGTTCGGCATCCACCTGCCTGTTCGACGACGCGGGCCAGGAGACGCGGATCGCCCTGATCCCGGGCGAGGGCTACGTGTGGGGCGGCCACGTCGCGGGGGTGCGGCCCGGCCAGGCATACGGCTACCGCGTCCACGGCCCGTGGGATCCGGCCGCCGGGCTCCGCTGCAACCCGGCCAAGCTGCTGCTCGACCCCTACGCGCGCGCCATCGACGGCGAGGTGCGAGTGGCAGCCGGCGGTCCACGCGGCGGTCGACCGGCGACCCCGACCGCCGCGACGACGCCGACTCGGCGCCGTGGGTGCCGCGCTCGGTGGTGTGCGCGGACGACTTCGACTGGGGCGACGACCGCCACCCGGGCACCGCCATGGCCCACACGATCATCTACGAGACCCACGTGAAGGGCTTCACCGCGCTGCACCCGGACGTGCCCGAGGCTCTGCGGGGCACCTACGCGGGGCTCGCGCACCCGGCCGCCATCGCCCACCTGACCGCGCTCGGCGTGACCGCCGTCGAGCTGATGCCGGTGCACCAGATCGTCCACGACGAGGCCCTGGTCGCCCGCGGGCTACGCAACTACTGGGGCTACCACACGATCGGCTTCTTCGCGCCGCACGACGGCTACGCCGCGCACCGAGCGGCGGCGAGCAGGTGCGCGAGTTCAAGGCGATGGTGCGAGCCTGCACGCCGCCGGGCATCGAGGTGATCCTCGACGTCGTCTACAACCACACCGCCGAGGGCGACCACGACGGCCCGACGCTGTCGTTCAAGGGCCTCGACAACGCGCGCCTACTACCGCCTCGACGCGGACGATCCGCGCTTCTACGTGGACGACACGGGCTGCGGCAACACCCTCGACATCCACCGCCCCCAGACCCTGCGCCTGGTGATGGACTCGCTGCGCTACTGGGTCCAGGAGATGCACGTCGACGGCTTTCGCTTCGACCTGGCGACGACGCTGGCGCGCGAGGCGCATGGCGCCTTCGACAATCACTGCGGCTTCCTTGATGCGGTCCGCCAGGATCCGGTGCTGTCGCGGGTCAAGCTGATCGCCGAGCCGTGGGACGTCGGGCCCGGCGGCTATCGGGTGGGCGACTTCCCCGCCGGCTGGAGCGAGTGGAACGGGCGCTACCGCGACACGGTGCGCGACTTCTGGCGCGGGCACGAACCGTCCACGCTCGCCGAGTTCGGCTACGCGCTTCACCGGCAGCTCCGACCTGTACGGACGACGGCGGACGGCGGCCCACGGCGTCGATCAACTTCGTCACCGCGCACGACGGCTTCACCCTGGCCGACCTCGTGTCGTACGAGCACAAGCACAACCTGGCCAACGGCGAGGACGGCCGGGACGGCACCGACGACAACCGCTTGGCCAACTAGCGGAGTCGAGGGACCCCGACCGACGATCCCGGCATCCTCGCCCTGCGGGCACGCCGCAGCGCAACCTGCTGGCGACGCTGCTGCTCTCCCAGGGCGTGCCGATGCTCCTCGGCGGCGACGAGCTGGGCCGCACCCAGGACGGCAACAACAACGCCTACTGCCACGACACTCCCGGATCGACTGGGAGCGGGCCGATGAGGAGCTGAGGGAGTTCACCCGCGCGCTGACGCGCTTCCGCCGCGCCCATCCGGTCTTGAGCGACTTCTTCGACGGGCGCCATGTGGGCGACTCGGGGCTCCGCGACGTCTGGTGGTTCCGCCCGGACGGTCGCGAGATGTCACGGCGCGACTGGGACCGCGAGGACACGCGGCGGCTCGGCATGTTCCTCAACGGCGAGGAGATCCCAGGCGCCAACGCACACGGCGACCTGCTGATCGACCACGCCTTCGTGCTGCTGTTCAACGGCGACCCCGACGACGCCACGTTCCGGCTCCCGGCCCGGCGCTACGGCAACCGATGGCGGTTCATCCTCTCGACGAGCAATCCCGGTGCCCCCGAGGGCGCGACCCACCACTCGGCCCGGGCACTCGTGCACGTCGCGGGTCGCTCGTGCACCTTGCTTCGTCGCGCGTGGTGACCCGCCCGCAACGGCCCGGGATGCCGATATCGACGCGGCCGGTGTGACCTTTGGCCCGGTCGGTAGTCACCTATCGCCCCCAAGGGCCGCGACCGCGAGATCCATGCCCTTCGATTTCAGCCCCGTCCAACTGCTCCTGGTGCTCGCTAGGATCGTGCTGCTGGTGTTCGGCGCGCGGCGCCTCCCGGAGATCGCGCGCAACCTCGGCTCGAGCGCGCGCGAGTTCAAGGAGGGCGTCACGGGCGCCGCCGACCCGCACGACGACACCCCCGCGCCACGCGCCGAACAGGAGCCGCCCCGGGTCGACCCCGCGAGCCTTCCGCCGCAGGCCGAGTCCCCGACCGACGTCCGCGCGACCGAGCACGTGGAGCCGCCCCGCCAGCCCTGACCGGGGGGTGCATGCGCGCCGCCCCTCCATCAGGCGCCCCCTCCCGGCGGTGTCAGCGCGAGGCGCCGACCTCGCGAAGGATCCCGCGCAAGCAGGATGCCGACCCACTCGGGCCAACGAGCGCAGCATGCCGGCGACGTCGCGGAGGGTGAGCGCTTGATCCTGCGGTCGCCGAGCGAACGGGCAGGCTCTCCCTCGAAGTCGATGATGACGAAGTCCTTCCCGGTGTGAAGCACCTGGCCGAGGTGGAAGTCGCCGTGGTAGCGGGTGCGGAGCCCGGTTCGCCGGTGTTCGAGAACGGCGTGGAACCGGTCGAGGAGATCGTCCTCGGCGTCGAGGATCTTGCTCGGCCTGGGCCCGCTCGCGGGGGGCGAGCGCCGGGAGGGATGCGCCGGAGAAGCCGGAGGCTCCTCTGGGTCAGGTTCCGCATCGACTGGTAGACGGAGCGCTGGTAGAGCGGCGTGAAGGTCTCGGGCGCGAACGCCGCCGACTCGGCGTTCGACGCGAGCGCGTTGTGCAGCTCGGCGGTGCGCCGGCCGATGAGCTCGGCCGAGCGGAGGAACGCCTCGCTCGTCGCGTGTGCCTCGGGCGGAAGCGGCTCGCGGACGAGCGCAGTGAGCGGTCGCGTGTCCGCCGGGGGCTCCGGCGGAAGGGCGCCGCCCTCCTCGCTCGCCACGCGCTCGTAGAAGCGGCTGACCGTCTCACGCGTGTACTGCCAGGCGTCTCCCTGGTTCGCCACGACCTCGTGTGCGATCGCCACGGTCACGGGCTCCACGCCCTCCCGCTCGTACTCCAGCGCCCCGACGACGGCGGGCGCGTGCGAGAAACCCCCTCTGCCCGAGGAAGAGCCCGAGCTCGAGGTCGGGGTTGACGCCCTCCTCGATCCTCCGGAAGAGCTTCAGGATCACCGCGTGCCCGAAGATGACCGAGCTGTTCGACTCTGCTCCGCCCGGAAGAGATCGGGATCGAGCGGGCCGTCCGCGCTCGGAGGATCCGTCTCAGCGCCGCCGTCGGCCGGCCGACGACCGAGCCCTCGGTGCCGCGGAAGCGGCGACGCTTCGCGATCCCGTCGAGCAGGGCTGCGCAGAAGCGCTCGTCGTAGAGCGCGTCGTAGAGGACGCCGCCGGTGTCGTCCTCGCTGCTCGAGCCGGGCGACGACCGCCTGCGGGATGTCTGCGAGCACCCGCTCGCCCTCGGCGCCGTCCGCGATCGCGAGGGGAAGCACGTATGCCTCGGGCTCGCCGTCGACGTACTCGACGTCGACGACCACGAGCATCGCGTGGTCGCGGTCGGGCAGCCGCACGGAGACGACGTCGCGTATCGAGGCGTCGTGGACGGCGCGGGCCTTGCCGGCAAACCAGCGCCTTTGCCGGAGGAAGCCCGTGATCGCCTCCTCGACCGAGGCCTTCGTCCGGCCGGCGAAGAGCTGCTCCGCCGTCCGCCGGATGCGACGGCGATCGTCGTGACCGTCGGCTATCTCGGCCGGCGCGGCGCTCGAGCGCGAGCCAGTAGAAGGCATGCGGGCCGAGCGTCAGCAGGTACGGGAGGTCTCCGATCGGCGGGAACGGCGTCCGGCCGAACAGCTCGCGTGGACGGCCCCTTGAACTCGGTGAGCTCGAGCTCGACGTACTGCGCGAAGCGCGACAGGTTCGCGACGACGAGGATCACGTCGTCCTCGTGCCGGCGCAGGAACGCGATGACCTTGTGGTTCTCGGGCGTCAGGAACTCGAGGCTGCCGCGCCCGAAGACGTGGTGCCTCGTGCGCAGCGCGATCAGGCGCCGCATCCACCAGAGGAGAGAGTGGGGGTTGGCCAGCTGCGTCTCGACGTTGACCGTCTCGTAGTGGAAGTCGGGGTCGATGACCGGCGGCAGGAAGAGTTGCTGCGGGTTCGCCCGCGAGAAGCCGGCGTTGCGGTCGCCGCTCCACTGCATCGGGGTGCGCACGCCATTGCGGTCGCCGAGGTAGACGTTGTCGCCCATCCCGATCTCGTCGCCGTAGTACACGACGGGCGTCCCCGGGAGGGAGAGCAGCAGGCCGTTGAGGAGCTCGATCTTCGCCCTGTTGTTGCCGAGCAGCGGCGCCAGGCGACGCCTGATTCCCAGGTTGATGCGCGCCTGACGGTCGTGGGCGTAGACGCGGTACATGTAGTCGCGCTCCTCGTCGGTCACCATCTCGAGCGTCAGCTCGTCGTGGTTCCGCAGGAAGAGCGCCCACTGCGCCGTGTCGGGGATCGCCGGCGTCTGCTCGAGGATGTCGATGATCGGGTACCGATCCTCCATCTCGACAGCCATGAAGAGCCGTGGCATCACCGGGAAGTGAAACGCCATGTGGCACTCGTCCCCGTCGCCGAAAGAGGCGGCGGCGTCCTCCGGCCACTGGTTGGCCTCGGCGAGCATCATCCGGTTCTCGAAGCGCTCGTCGACGTGCGACCGAAGCTGCTTCAGGTACTCGTGGGTCTCGGGGAGGTTCTCGCACATCGTCCCCTCGCGCTCGTAGAGGTAGGGCACCGCATCGAGCCGGAGCCCGTCCACGCCGAGCTCGAACCAGTAGTCCAGCATCCGGAGGATCAGCGCGCGCACGTCGGCGCTCTCGTAGTTCAGGTCCGGCTGGTGCGAGTAGAACCGATGCCAGTAGTAGGCGTTCGGCCACCGGGTCCCAGCTCCAGTTCGAGGTCTCGAAGTCCTGGAAGATGATCCGGGCGTCGGACCACTGGGTGGGATGTCGGTCCAGACGTAGAAGTCGCGCCACTTGGAGCCGGGCTTGGCCTTGCGGGCGCGCTGGAACCACGGGTGCTGATCCGAGGTGTGGTTGACCACCAGTTCGGTGATGACCTTCAGACCCCGCCGATGCGCCTCGCGCAGGAAGCGCTGCATCTCGCGCAACGTCGCCGTAGTCGGGGTGGATGCCCCGGTAGTCGGCGATGTCGTAGCCGTCGTCCCGCAGGGGCGAGGGGTAGAACGGCAGGAGCCAGAGCGCTGTCACGCCCAGGTCGTGCAGGTAGTCGAGCTTCTCGGTGAGCCCCCGGAAGTCACCGATGCCGTCCCCGAGCTGTCCGGAAGGCGCGCAGACGTGGTGCGGTTCCGGCTGGGTCGTCGTCGTGGCATCGGTCGGCGCGGGCGCGGGCGCGGTCGTCTCGGTCTGCGTGGTCGTCGCGGTCTGCGTGGTCGTCTCGGTCTGCGTGGTCGTCGTTCCGCCGCTCGGCGCCGACGACGGCGCCGAGCCGCCGGAGCCCCGATCGAAGAAGGTCGTCTGGCGGTCGGTCGTCAACGAGCCTCCGGTGATGAGCTCGGGGACTGTGATGGCGGTCACCGCGACCGCCGTCGCGAGCACGGCGGTCGCGACGAGCCATCGCAGCCCGCCGCGCGGCCGGGGCGGCTGCCCGACACGGACGGCGGGCGCTCCACCGGCGCGTGCGTTCGCGGTCGGCGGCACCCTGACCGCCCGCTGGACCGCGGCCTCCGTGGGACCGCGGCTGAGCTCCTTGACGACCAGGAAGACCACCGGCCCGAGCGCCGCGCCGACCAGGCTTCCCGCTGCGCCGAAGTACGAGAGGACGAGCGCCGCAGCCACGCCGCCGAGCGCCGACGGGATGATGCTTCCGGCCGTGATGTCTCGTGTCCCTCCCATCGTCGCAACGTAGGCGTGCCGGGCGGATCGGCGTTCGCGGCACGTTCCAGCGGCACTCGGGGCGGACCCGAGCCGCGGTGACGGGCCGAGCCGCGGCTCAGGTGGCCCGGGGCTCGCTAGGCTCGATGCACACGCCGACGAGGAGGCCCGATGAGCACCGAGCACGAGGAGCCGATCCTCGCCCCGACCACCGACTGGGTCGCGGATCACGTCCACCGGTACGTCGCCACCGACGGCGAGGACGGCGGGACATGGCGCAAGGGGACGTCGATCCTGCTGCTCGTCACCCGCGGCCGCAAGAGCGGGTCGCTGCGACGGATGCCGCTGATCTTCGGGCGGGACGGCGACTCCTACGTCGTGGTCGCCAGCAAGGGCGGGACCCCGCAGCACCCGGACTGGTACCTCAACCTCATGGCCGAGCCGAACGTCACGGTGCAGGTCATGGACGAGATCGTGCCCGCCGTCGCCCGGACCGCCACGCCCGAGGAGCGCGCGCGTCTCTGGCCGGAGATGGTCGCCATCTGGCCCGACTACGAGGAATACCAGCAGCGCACCGACCGGGAGATTCCGATCGTCCTGCTCACCCCCTCGGGGTGATCAGGCGGTCAGCCCCAGGGCGATCAGGCCGGCGCCGATCATCAGGAAGCAGGCCGCGAAAAGGATCATGACCACCACGCTCGGCGGAACGAGGCGTCGACGCGTGAGGGGCAGCGTCACTGTGGTCGCGCCCATGGCCACCGCGCGGCGCGTGAGCCAGGCGAGGTAGGCGGCGAAGACCGCGACGCCGATCGACAGGACGCCGGCGGCCACGGTCACGATCGAGAACACGAGCGTGCGCATCACGCAACGGTACGTCGTGAGGGCGCCCCGCGCCGTCCCGGGGGGTGGGACGGACCCACCACCCCCCGGCGCGCGGTGGGTCATCGCAGGGCACGCCGGCGGCGTGCAGCGCCGCACGGAACGTGCGACGCCTGGCCGTCGGCGGCCGAATCCGTGGCGGACCCCCAGCCCGAGCCCGCCACGGTCGGCGACCAAACCGCCCATCGAACGTACGACGACCCCTCCCGTCGGTCAACGTCCCGCCGGCGACTTTCGGATGATCATGTTCCGGCGGCCGGTCCCGGATCGTCCCGGCGCCCGGGCCCCGCAGCGCGACCGCGCCGTCCGGGTCGACGGCGGCCTTCCACGGTGCGCCTCGGCGACCGCGCGGACGATCGGGAGCCCGCGCCCCGTGCCATGAGCCGATCGGCCTCTTCCTCGGCGGAGACGAGCGCGGGTCGCAGCTCGGCCTTCAGGGGTGCGAGGGGCGTCCGAAGCCCACGGCGCGCATCGGCGACGAAGCCCCGCCGAGGCGCGAGTGCGGCGGCACTCGCGTCGACCCGCGGCGGGACCGTCACCGAAACCGAGGTTGGCGACGATGAGCCCCGCGACGAGGTCGAGGTCAGGCCGGCCGACGGACGACAGGTCGACGGGCCACTCGACGATGCGTTCACGGTCGTGGGATCCGAACCGGACGCTGAGGATCCCGGCGGCGAGGGCGCGCGGGGGTGGGCCCCGGCCCCTCGGCGCCGCACCGGGGGGTCAGCGCGCCTCGCTGATCTCGATCAGGTTGCCGTCGGGATCCCGGAAGAAGCAGCGGACCTCGGCCCCGCGGTCGAGGGGCGGCGTCAGGAAGGTTGCGCCGCGGGCGCGCAGGGTCTCGAATGCGGCCCGGCAGTCGGGGACACGGATCGTCCAGGCGCGCGAGATGCGCGTCGGATCCGAGGGCGCGGACATCGTCACGTCCGGCTTGTCCTCGGTGGGCCCCCCGCCGGTCACGAGCAGGATCCATCCGCCGAGGAAGCTCAGGACGGCGGACGTCCCCCCGTACTCGCGGAAGAGGCTCGCTCCGAGGACGTCGACGTAGAACGCCCGGGCACGTGCCAGGTCGCCCACCACGAAGATCTCGGTGCGTGCCATCTCGTCGGTCGGAAAGGTCATGCGTACGCTCCTCGTCGGGTCCGAGCCGAAGGTCGCCGACCGTCCCGTCGCACCCCCGGGGGCGCTCAAGTCCGCCCCCCTCGGCCGACCACATCGTATGGCGACGCGTGTGCCGGCCGACGAGGCACCCCTTCCCGAGACCGGCACGCAGGTGTCGATCGAGGGTGCGCGCGCCGAGGCGCTGGCGTCCGCGTGGTGGCCGCGCCCGAGGAGGGAGGGCTGATCGGCCTCGACCGGCCGCGACTCGGCGGACTGCCGGTCACGATCCGTGTCGGCCAGCACGCCCAGATCACCTTTCGGGCCCGGCGCGTGCCGTGCGTGTTCCGGGTGATCGCGACGAGCACGCCCGGGGGGCGCGACGACGATGAGATCTGGTTCGAGCAGTCCGGGCCCGTCGAGCGGCACCAGCGCCGCATGGAGTTCCGGGTCGACGACGCGCTCCAGGTCCGCATGTGGCGGTCCGACGGCGGCGAGCACAACGAGCCGATTCCGGTCCGTGACCGAGAACCTCTCCGCGTCGGGGGTGCTGCTGCGGGCCGAAGCCCGCTTCGAGGTGGCCGACTCCGTCCGGATCGTGCTCCAGTTGCCGGAACGCGGCGCCCTGGCGATGGAGGCTCGCGTCGTGCGCGTCGGCCAGCGCTCGACCGAGACCGGCGAGCGACCGATCGCGCTGACCTTCACCGAGGGACCGGACGATGCAGAGCGGCTGCTCCGGTCACACGTACTCGAGCGCCAGCGGGCGATCCGCCGGCGCGAGCTGGGCCTGGCGTAGCGCCGACCCGTGGCACGGGCCCGGCCGCCGAGGCGACCGGGCCCGTGCCTCCAGCGACTGCGGTCGCGCGGACCGTCGCAATCCCGATCGGAATGCCCTCCTCGAACAGGTCCACCCCGAACGTGTCGTTCATGGCGATTGCGGCCTCGGCGGAGAGGCTCGTCGCGATGCCCTCGAGCACGATCGTGCCCATGTCGTCGCTGCGCTCGAGCGCGCTCAGGTCGACCGCGAGGAGCGGGATCTCGTCGCCGCCGGCGGTCGCCGTGAGCGTGCCGTCGGTCGTGTCGATCACGAAGTCCGTGACCTCGAGCTCGGTGCCCCCGGCCGAGAAGACCAGGCCGCCGCTGTGCTCGATGGTCCCGGCGAGCGACTCCGCCTCGACGGTCCCACCGGTGATCGGGAACGCGATCCCGTCGTCACCCGCGGTTGCGGGGTCCACCGGGGCGACCTCCACACCGTTGTCGGTGAGGATCGTGGCGGTGTCGGCGTCCAGCGCGAGCGTGGTCGACTCGCCGGTCAGGACCAGCTCCGTGGCCTCGGCCGCGGTCGTGGCCTCGGCGTCGTCATCGTCGTCGCCGCAGGCGACGGCGCCGAGCGCGAGTGCGAGCACCAACACCAGCAGCAGTGGGATTCGGAACATTCGTGGCACGTGTGCGGCTCCTTGATCGTCAGATCCGTTTCGCTCTGATCCGAGACCACGCCCCCGAACGGTTCTGCCACCCGCCCACTCACCGCACGGGACGCACCTTCACGCGGGGCCCGAAGGCGACGTGCCCCTTGATCCTCCGCACCCAGGGAGGCGGCCGCCCGTAGCACCAGGCGGCACGGCCGAGGCGCTCGCCGCCGACCTCGATCGAGCGATACCTCGCGACGCCCTTCCAGGAGCAGACGCCGACCATGGCGCTCGGGACGAGATGCTCCGAGCGAATGCTGTCGGGCGGGAAGTAGTGGTTGCCCTCCACGGCCACCGTCCGGTCGCTCTCGGCGATCACGGCGCCGTTCCACTCAGCCCGCGCGGACGGCGGCAGGGCGGGCCACTACCGTTGTCGCGTGCGCATCGGACTGCACCTGCCCCAGTTTCGCGAGGCGGTCGATGCCGGTCTCGTCCGCGACGTCGCAGCCGCCGCCGAGGACGCCGGGATCGACGACCTCTGGGTCTCCGACCACGTGATCCTGCCGGTCGGGAGCGAGCGCCCGCCGGAGTCGTTTCACGACGCGCTCACCCTGTTGGCCTTCGCCGCGGCGACGACCGAGCGGATCGGCCTCGGGACGAGCGTGATGGTCGCCCCCTACCGCCACGCGCTGGTGCTCGCCAGGTCGGTCGCCACGCTCGACGTGCTCTCCGGCGGGCGCATGGTGCTCGGCGTGGCGTCGGGATGGATGGCGTCGGAGTTCGCGGCGCTCGGAGTCCCATTCGCCCGTCGGGGCCCCCTGACCGACGAGACGATCGACGTCTGCCGGGCGCTGTGGTCGGGCGCCGAATCCTTCGAGGGGCCGACGGTCCACCTGGCCGGCGTCCGCCTCCTCCCCCGTGCCGGCCCACGCGGGAGGACCTCCCATCTGGGTCGGCGGGAACTCCCGTGCGGGCATGCGCCGCGCCGCCCTGCGGGGCGACGCGTGGCATACCACGATCTCCGACCCCGACGAACTGGCCCGCCGGCTGGTCACCCTGCACGCGGAGTGCGACGCGGTGGGTCGCCCTCCCGAGGACCTGCCGGTGTCGGTTCGGGTTCGCGCGGACGCCGACCGGGTCGAGCTGCTGGCACCACGGCTCGCGGCGCTCGGCGTGGTCCACCTTCTGGTCGACCTGCCGGGAACGGACCCCGGACGGTTCGCCGCCGAGGCCGCGACGCTGCGCGCCGTGGGGAACGCCGTCTCGCCCTGAGGCGAGCCGGCGCCCGTCGGTCGCCCAGCCAGAGCCGCGCCAGCGCCGCCACCGCCTGGCGGAACCTCGCGCACGCCACCTGACCCGGGATCATCGATCAGCGGTCGCCGACCAGCACCGAGGGGGGTCGGCGGCGGGCGTCAGCGACACCCTCGTCACCCGCAACGCCCATGCGACGGCCTCGCCGACGCCTTCATCGACCGCGAGCGCCGCGGAACTCCTCGATCGCCTCCGGCGTCAGGTCGTCCGACGGTTCGGCGCTGGGACCCGCGCGGAGAAGACCTCGTCCGGCTCGGGCGACCGGGCCTCCGCCCCCGTGCCCAGATGCCGAGCTTCGAGCGCGCCCCGCAGACCTCGCGGTTGACGGTGCGCCGTCACGATGCGGCGCGGTCCTCTCCGCACGGGGGCAGACACGCCGACGCGAACCGGCGGCGTGTCTGCCCGTTGTCGATCAGGGGTTTCCGGGTGGCTCGTTCGGGCGGCAGGCCCTGGCGGCCCTGACGTCCGCCGGGAGCGGCCGTCGCTGCCCCTTGGGCAGCACGTACACCGCGGTCAGCAGATCGCCGTCGATGCGATCGTAGATCCTCCAGCAGACGCCGCGCTTGCCGCTGCGCCTCGGTGCAAGCAGGCGTCCCGACTCCCGGTCGAAGCCCTGCGCGATCTGGCGCCAGGCATGACCGCCGCGCGACGGGTCTTGAGCGTCGCGAGACGCCGCACGCCCTGCCCCGTCCGGGCGCGAGCAGCCTTGGAGAAGAGAGCGTGCACGCACCTGCGCAGGAGCGACCGGTCACGCTGGACGGGGGCCGCTTCGCCTTCCGGGAGAGCACGAACCCTCCGCTCGGAATCCCGAGGAATGGCTGGCGGTAGACGGGGCTGCGGTTGCAGAAGCGAACGCGCGCGCCGTGCCGGACGATCGCGATCCTCGGGATGAGCTTCGCCCCGGAGGCCGTCGTGTAGCTCACCGTCGGGTTCCGTGCGCTGAGAACGCGCGGGATCACCTGCGGCGCGGCGGGCGCCCCGCCGGGGGCGATGCTGAGATCGAGGACGACGTCGTCGATGTAGCCATCGTTCGACGCGCCTGCCACCCGCGTCGCGGTCAGGGTCACCACCACCGTGCGGGTCCCCGTCAGGATCGGCCCCGACGCGGTCCGGCCGACCAGGGTCGTCTCGTCGCCGCGATCGCTCCTCGTGACCGGCCCCAGCGCGAGCGCCGAGAGGCGGGTGCCGTTCTCGTCCAGGAAGTCGGCCGTGACGGTCGCGTGATCGTCCTGCGTCGAGTAGCCGCCGAGCCTGGCGGACAGCATGGCCGTCTGCCCCCCGGTGTCGATCGCGCCCGCGCTCGCGACGAGGCTGGTCGCCTGCCTGATGCTGCTCGTCGCGGACCGGCCACCCGTGAAGAGGTTGCTCCCGCTGCCGCCGCCACCGGGGAAGCCCCCGGTCCCGTACCGCTGCACCGACATGCCGCCCTCGACCTGCTGCCAACCGGAGGGGCGCACCACCCTCTCGCCGCTGTGGTCGCTGCCGGCGTCGGCCTCGGCGCCGCCGTTGGTCACGACGTCGGCACCGAGGCCCGTGGGTGCGAATGCCGCCACCGCCACCACGACGGCCGCCGATCGGGCGAAACCTCCAATGCGACGCGAGATGATGCCGCTCGCCATTGGGCGTCTCTACCGCATGTGACCGCTTCCTCGCTACCGTCGGATGCGCGGGACGGTGTGCCCCAGACCCTCCGGTGCCGCGATTCGAAAGAGCGGACGACGGGGGTCGAACCCGCGACCTTCGGCTTGGGAAGCCGACGCTCTACCAGCTGAGCTACGTCCGCGCGGGCATCAACGGTACCAGCAGTCGACTGAGGCGGGCGGCCCGCGCCGCCACCCCGTCGCCGCTCCGTTTGTGAGCGTTCCGTTCTGATCCTGGCGACGGAGGGTCCACGATGCCGATCGTCGGGGAGAGTCCCCAGATCAGCTCCGCCGAAACGCGAGGAACCATGATCCGCCGAGCACTCGTCGCAGCAGCGGTCGCCGTCCCGCTGGCCCTTGCACCGATGTTGTTGGCCGCCCCGGGCGGCCAATCCGATCGCGGCCCGGCCATGAGACACGGACCGCTCAAGGACAAGCCCGCGCCGACCGCGACGCACCGCCGCGCGACGCCGCGCACTACCTCCTTCGCGGCACGGTCACCGCCGACGCGACGGCCACCACCGTCCCGGTTCGCGTGCGCGGCGCCAACCCTCCGATGCGAGCGGCGCTCGGCGAGGCGGCCGAACTCGACGTCGCCATCGATGCGACGACGATGATCCGGCGTGGACACCGCGGCAAGGCCGAGACGCGGCGCGGACGCGCGCAGCGTGGCAAGCGAGCACGCACGTACGCGAACCTGACGGCCGGCGATCGGGTCATGGTCCGTTTCCGGGCCGAGCCCGGCACCACGGCGGCCGAGCTGCCCGCCGCGGAGCTGATCGTCGACCACGGACGCCCGAAGCCCGTGACCTACCGCCTGCGCGGAGTCGTCGCGGCGCCCGCGGGCGAGACCGCCGTCTCGATCGACGTCCGGAGCGCGAACAGGCACATGCGTCGCGCCCACGACGGAGCCTCGCCCTTCACCGCCAAGATCGGCGAGTCGACGCGGATCCGGCTCGCCGGCCGCGCGCGCCCGGACGGCACCCGTCGTGCCGGAACCTTCAGTGACCTGGCCAGCGGCGACCGGGTCATCGTGAAGCTCCGAGCGCCGCGCGGACTCGACGCCGACACGCTCCCCGCCGCACGGCGGATCATCGACATCGGGCCCGCGCCGGCCCCGGAGTCGGACTGACCGGGGCGCTCAGGTCCCCTCGTGGCGCTCGCCCCGGGGGGACCTGAGCGAGCGAGCGTCCGAGGTCAGGGGCTACATGCGCTCCGGTGCGGCGACACCGAGCAGATCGAGCCCAGTCGCGACCGTGTTCCGGGTCGCCAGCACGAGGTCACGCCGGAAGGCGAGCACCTCCGGCGCCTCGCCCTTCACGCGGCAACGGTGGTAGAAGCCATGGAAGTCGCGCGCAAGGTCGATCAGGTACGCGGCGACCCCGTGCGGGGGCCCGCCGCGCGGACGCCTCGCGGACGACGCCCGGCCACTCCGACAGGCGCAGGGTGAGCCGGCGCTCGTCGGGACCGATCTCCTCGGGCGGCGGGGAGTGCGCCTCGTCGGCGCCTCCCACCTCGGCGAGGATGCTGCAGCAGCGCGCGTGGGCGTACTGCACGTAGTAGACCGGGTTCTCCTGGCTCTGCTCGCGCGCGAGGTCGAGGTCGAGCTCCATCGCCGTCTCGTGGCTGCGCTGGACCAGGAAGAACCGTGCCACGTCCACGCCCACGTCGGCCACGAGCTCCCCGAGGGTCACGATGGTGCCGGCCCGCTTGCTCATCTTGGCCGCCTCGCCACGCTCCAGCAGGCTGACGAGTTGGACGATCGCGACCTCGAGCCGGTCGGGGTCCTCTCCCTCGGCCGCGAGCACGGCCCGGAGCCGTGCGATGTAGCCGTGATGGTCGGCCCCGAGCACGTCGATCAGCCGGTCATGGCCACGCCGCGCCTTGTCCAGGTGGTACGCGACATCCGACGCGAGATAGGTCTCCTCGCCGTTCGAGCGCACGAGCACGCGGTCCTTCTCGTCCCCGTAGGCGCTCGTGCGAAACCAGACGGCCCCGTCGTGGTGATAGGCGTCTCCCGCGCCCTCCAGCGTGCGGATCGCCGCGGCGACGCGCCCCTCGTGGTGAAGCGTCGACTCCCGGAAGAAGTCGTCGAACGTCGTTCGGAACACGGCCAGCTCGGCGATCACCTCGTCGAGCATGAGCCCGCCGCCTCGCCCGGAGAAGAAGGCGAGCGGGCCGGGGGCGGCGGGGCCGTCGCGGACGATCTCGTCCACGTAGGCGTCGCCGACCTCCTCGCGCAGTCGCGCGGCAAGGTCACCCACGTACTCCCCCCGATACCCGTCCTCGGGCACCGGGACGTCGTGGCCCGCGAGCTGCGCATACCGTGCGGCCACCGAGGCGCCGAAGGTGCGGATCTGCCGTCCGTGGTCGTTGACGTAGTACTCCCGGGAGACCCGATGGCCGGCGAAGGCGAGGATCCGGGCCAGTGAGTCGCCGTAGGCGGCGTTGCGCGCGTGCCCGACATGCGGCGGCCCGGTTGGGTTCGCGGACACGTACTCCAGCAGGATGGCCTCATGCCGCGCCGCGGCGCCCGCGCCGCGCTCGCGCCCCGCATTCCGCATGTCCGCGGCCGTCTCGCTGAACCACCTCTGGCTCAACTCGAGGTTGAGGAAGCCCGGGCCCGCGACCTCGGCGCTCGCCAGCCATGCGCCGGAGCCCGCGTCCGCACGCAGATCGGCCGCGATCTGCTCCGCGATCTCGCGGGGCGCCCGGCGCGCCGAGCGGGCGAGGCTCATCGCGACAGGGCTCGCCAGATCGCCCTGCCCCGCATGCTTGGGAGGCGCGAGGACGATCTCGTCCGGCGCACGACCCACGGCCGCGGCCGCATGGCGGGCGATGGCCGCCTCGATCGGCGTGAAGGGTCCGAACTCGGTCACGGCGACTGAGCGTACCCTCAGCGGGGATAGGGGTGCCCGGAACGGATGCAGACCGCCCGGTAGAGCTGCTCGAGCAGCACGACGCGCGCGAGCTGGTGCGGAAGCGTCAACGGCCCGAGCGACAGGCACTCCTCGCACTCGCGCCGAAGGCCCGGCTCGATGCCGTCCGCGCCGCCGATGACGATTGAGATCGGCCGTGCCGCCTCGATCCGCAGGCCGAGCCAGTCGGCGAGCGCCTCGCTCGAAACCGGCGACCGGCACTCGGGCGTGAGCGCCACGCGCCAGGCGCGCTCCTGGATGCGCCCGCGCAGCCGTTCCCCCTCCAGCCGCATCGCGCGGCCCCGATCCCTGCTCGCCGGCTCGGCGTTGACCTCGTCGACGCGCACGTCGAGACCCGGGCGCAGCCGCTGCAGATAGAGGTCGGCCGCCCCGACGAACGGGTCGCGCAACTTCCCGACCGCGACGATCTGCACCCGGACGCTCACCGCCCGTCCGTCGCGTCGGACGCGGCGCGCCGCGCCTGAAGTGCAAGGCCGATCCGCTCGAGCGTCGTCGGATGCGACCCGAACCACACGCGTACCGCCGTGGGCGGGTCGGGGACGGCGAGACTCCGCTCCGCAAGCCCCTGTTGCAGCGCGATCTGGGCATCGGGATCCTCGGTCAACGCGAGTGCGACCCAGTCGGCCTCGACCTCGTAGGCCCGGCTGACCCAGTTGCCGATCGGTGCCGAGAGCGTCAGGACGCATGCCGCGGCGGCACCCGCGACCGCGACCCGCCGCACGACGAGGGCGGCGCCGTCCCGGCCTCGACCGGCCGGGCCGCAGCCGGTCCGCCAGCCGACCGCCGCGCCGATCAGGAGACCGGCCGGAAGCGCCAGCGCCGCAGCCCAGACCGACCCCTTCACCACATGCGCACGCGACACGTGCGCCAGCTCGTGCGCCACCACCGCGCGCACCTCGTCGGGCGCGGCGTCACGGAGCAAGGTGTCGTAGAGCACGATCCGCCGGCTCGCGCCGATGCCGGACACGTATGCGTTGCTTGCGTTCGTGCGGGTGCTCGCGTCGTTGACGAGCACCTGGCGCGCGGGCACACCGGCGCGCGCGGCCATCGCCAGCACGTCCGCGCGGAGCGCCGCGTCGTCGAGTGTTCGGGTCCGCTGAAAGAGCGGCTCGATCACGATCGGCGCGGCGGCGCTGACGACGAAGACGAGCACGGCGGCCGCACCCCCGAGCGCCACCGGCCAAGCACGCGGCAGTCGCGCGACGCACACCGCGAGCACCCCGCCGACCACGCCGAGGAGCACCGCCTCGACCGCAAGGCCCTTCGCGACGTCGAGCAGCCAGCCGACGGTGCCCTGGGTGATGATCCCGAACTCCCGGCCCCAGGCGAGCCGCGCAACGCGAAGCGGCAGGAGCACGAGCGTGGTCGCGACGACGAAGCCCGCGCCGACGAGCACGCCGGCGATCCAGACACGGCCGCGGGCGAGGCGCACGATCCCCGGTGCCATCCGCCACGCCAACACGGCCCACCCGATCGCCGCGAGCGGTGCCAGCACGGCGCCGACTGCGGACATCGTCCAGACGCCCGCGCGGTACCGCTCGGCTCGGGCGAGGGCGCCGGGATCGAACCAGTCCGCGAGCGGCGGCGGCTCGGGTGCCGGGACGCCCGCCCCCGACCAGAGCTTCCATCGGAGCAGGACGGCAATCCCGCCGGCAAGGGTCACCGCGCCCGCGGCGAGGAGGGCGGCCCGCCGCCCGGAGTCGAGACGCCCGCGCGCAAGCCGTCGCACGCCACTATCGTAGCCCTCGACCCAGCCCTGCCAACCGAGGTCAGGCACCACGCCGTCGGTCGCGGTCCTCAGCGACATCCACGCCAATCGCCACGCCCTCGACGCCGTCCTGCGCGCGACCCGCGAGGCGGGGGCGCGCGAGTGGTGGTGTCTCGGCGATCTCGTGGGCTACGGCGCAGACCCGACCCACTGCCTGCACACCTGCACCGCGGGTGCCGCGCGCTGCCTGGCGGGCAACCACGACCTCGGCGCTGCCGAGCGGATCCCGCTCGGGAGCTTCAGCAACATCGCCGGGGTGGCACTCGATTGGACCCGGACCACCCTCGGTCCGGTGGGGCGCAAACGCCTGGACCGGCTCTCCCCCGCCGACCCCGACGCCGAGGTCCCGCTCTTTCACGCGAGCCCTCGCGATCCGGTGTGGGAGTACGTCACGACGGTCGCGCAGGCGCGTGACGCCCTGGAGGCCCGCCGCGTGCGACTCACGATGGTCGGCCACACTCACGTGGCGGTCGCGTGGCACCTGCGTCCGGACGGCGCGATGGAGGAGATCCGGGGACGCGCGGGAACCGTGCTGCATCTCGACGAGGGGCGGTGGCTGGTCAATCCCGGGTCGGTCGGCCAACCGCGTGACGGCGACGCCCGTGCCGCCTGGGCCCTCCTCGATCAGGAGGCCGGCACGCTCGAGTTCCGTCGCACGCCGTACGACGTGGCGGGGGCCCAGTCGGCCATCCTGCGGGCTGGGCTTCCGACGCCGCTCGCCACCCGACTCAGCGAGGGTTGGTAGCGGTCATGCCCCTGGACGTCGTCGCATACCTCGACCACGCGTCCGGCCCACGACTCGACCCGCGGGTCGTCGAGGCGATCACGACCGCGCTCGCCTGGCCGGGCTCGCCCGCGGGTGTGCACGAGGCGGCGCGCGCACCGGCGGAGGCGCTCGAGGAGGCCCGCTCGGCGGTCGCGGCCCTCCTCGGCGCCGACGATCCCGATGAGATCATCCTGACGTCAGGGGCCACCGAGTCTCGCAACCTGGCCGCGAAGGGTCTGCTCCGTGCCAACGCGGACCTCGGCGACGGCGTCGTGGCGACCGCGCTGGAGCACCCGGCCACCCTGGCGGCCGCCGCGGCCGCGGGTCGCATCGTCCCGGCCGACGTCGACGGCGAGGGCCGGGTGGAGGCCGCGTCGCTCACGCGCGCCCTGTCGGACGACGACGTCGCCCTGGTCTGCCTGCACCACGGGCAGGAGGAGATCGGCACCCGCCAGGACGTCCCGCAGCTGGTGGCCGCCGCGCGCGCGGCCCGCCCGGAGGCGCGCATCATGCTCGCCTGCGCCGCGACCGCCGGGCGGCTGCCGGTCGCCGTCCGGACGCTCGCCGTCGACGCCCTCGTCGTGGGCGGGCCGTCGCTCGGGGCGCCACCGTGGACCGGCGCGCTCTGGGTCCGGCCCGGCGCACGGCTCCATCCGCTGATCGAGGGTGGCCTCCAGGAGGGCGGCAAGAGGGCGGGGGCCGAGGCGGTTCCCGCGATCGCGGGACTCGGCACGGCGGCGCGGATCGCCCAGTTCGAGGGAGCCGCTCGCGCCCGGCGCATGTCCGCGCTCGGGGCCCGCCTGGCTGCGGGCCTCGAACCCGTGCCGGGCCTCGCGCGGACCGGGCCGGCGGACGACCGTGTGCCGGGGCATCTCCACGTCACCGTCACCGGACTGAGCGGCGACACCCTGGCCGCGACGCTTGGCGCCCGTGGAGTGTGCGTGGCGCCGGGGTCGACCTGTACCGCCGTGGCCGGGCGGCCGAGCCCTGCGCTCGAGGCGATCGGAACCGCGTCGGGGCGCATGCGGGGCGCCGTCCTCATGACGCTCGGGGCGGACACCCGCGACGAGGAGATCGACGCCGGAGTGGACGCCTTCGTCGAAGAGGTCGCGCGGGTGCGGGCGCTGGCGCCCAGGTGAGGCGCGTGGTCGACGCGCTCGGGACACGATGCCCGGTCCCGGTGGGCCTCGCCGCGCGCGCCGCGCGGCGCCTGGCCCCCGGCGACGAGATCGAGTTGCTCGCCGACGACCCGCTGGTGGCGGTCGATCTTCCCGCCTGGTGCCACGATCACGGGCACCGCCTGGTGGAACTGCGGCGCGAGCGTGGCGCCTATGTCGGCCTGGTGCGCGTGGGCGCGACCGGCGGGCGGGGCTAGCGCACCCCGTACTGCGCGGTCCACACGGCCGCGCCGGAGTTGCCGAGGAACCTCGCGCGGGGCCGGACGTCCACGCCCACGTCGCGCCACTTCGGCGACAGGGTGTTGCGGCGGTGCCCCGGCGAGCGCATCCACGCGCGATGGATCGCGGCGGGGGTCCCGAGCCGGCCCGTGCCCCACGCGATGTTCTCGCCGACCGAGCGACCGCGGTACTTGGCCCGCTTGAACGTGGTCGAGAACGACCTGCCGCAGGCGGTGTGCGAGAAGTCGCCGCAGCGCAGCATGTCGCGATTCTTGGCCGCCGCGCTCCGGGCGAGGCGCGGGTTGCTCCGCACCGGCGCGAGGTCGCGCTTGGTGCGCTCGCGGTTGATCAGGCAGATCATGGCCCGCTCCTGGGCCGCGGGACCGAGGTCGGCCCGCTTGGCGGCCGCGCAGGCGACGGAGGGGGCGGCCGACCCGGCGGACGCCTGCGCGAGACTGAGCGCCAAGGCGACGACGAGGGCGCCGCCGATGGCGTGAGGACGGGGCACTGGCCTCACACCGACACCATCGGCGACGAGCCGCCGAATCAGGAGGGTGGATCGGTCGGCAGACTGTGAGAACTCCGTGAGCCGACCGCTGAATCCGCGGTTCTGCCCGGTTCCGGCGGATCACGCACGGCGCCGGATCGGCCACGGCGGCGCCGGATCGGACCGCGCTCAGGCGGCTCCGGCGATCGCGGCGAACGAGTCGGGGTCCAGGCTCGCCCCACCGACGAGCGCCCCGTCGACGTCGACCTCGCCGAGCAGCTCCGTCGCGTTGTCGGGCGTGACCGATCCGCCGTAGAGGATCCGGAGCCGGTCGGCGTCACAGAAACCTCTGGCGATCGCGCGCACGTGCGCGCAGGCGTCCTGGGCGATGGCGGGGGTGGCCGTCCGGCCCGTGCCGATCGCCCAGATCGGCTCGTAGGCGATCGCGAGGCGGTCGACGGGGACCTCGTCGAGCCCCTGGAGCGCCGCCTCCACCTGGCCGGCCAGCCACCGCTCGGTGTGGCCCGCCTCCCGCTGCTCGAGCGACTCGCCGATGCAGAGGATCATGTCGAGGCCGGCGTCGAGCCCCGCCCGCAGGCGGGCCGCGACCAGGACGTCGTCCTCACCGGCCGCGCGCCGCTCGCTGTGCCCGACAAGCGCCCCGGTGGCCCCGGCGGCCAGGACCATTCCGGCGGAGATCTCCCCCGTGTGGGCGCCCTTGGCCGCCTCGTGGACGGCCTGCGCGAGCACCGCCACACCCGACCCCGCCAGCGCGGCGGCCGTGGCCGCGAGCGCGGTGAAGGGCGGGCAGACGGCGAGGTCGACACCCTCGGGCGGCGTCGGCATGGTGGCGCGCAGCCCCCGTGCGTACTCCTCGGCCTCGGCGCCGGTCTTGTTCATCTTCCAGTTCCCCGCGATCAGCGGGCGCCGGATGCTCATGCGCTCGGCAGCGCGAGCACGCCGGGGAGCGCGCGCCCCTCGAGCATCTCCAGCGCCGCGCCGCCGCCGGTGGAGATGTGGGTCAGGCCGCCCTCGATCCCGAGCAGGGACAGGGCCGCCGCCGAGTCGCCGCCACCCGCGACCGTCACGGCGTCGGAGTCGGCCATCGCCTGGGCCACGACCCGGGTGCCGGCGGCGAACGGCGGGATCTCGAAGGCCCCCATCGGGCCGTTCCAGAAGATGGCCGCGGCCTCCTCGATCGCCTCGCCGTACTGGGCGGCGGTACGGGGTCCGATGTCGACGCCCATCCAGCCGGACGGGATCGCGTCGGTCGGGACGACCTGGAGCGTCGCGTCCGCGTCGAACCGGTCGGCGATCACGACGTCGACCGGCAACTGCAGGGCGTGGTTGACGTTGGTCGCCTTGTCGAGCAACCGGAGCGCCATCTGCTGCTCCTCAGGCCCCTCGTGGAGCGACGCCCCGACGGGGTCGCCGAGCGCAGCGATGAAGGTGAAGCACATGGCCCCGCCGACCAGCACGCGATCGCAGCGTTCGAGAAGCGAGTCGATCAGGGGCAGCTTGTCGCTCACCTTGGCGCCGCCGAGCACCGCGTAGAAGGGCCGTGGCGGATTCGCGAGCAGGCCGCCGATCTGCGCGACCTCCGCCGCGAGGAGCAGCCCCGCCCGCGAGGGCAGCCGCCGTGCAACGGCCTCGGTCGAGGCGTGCGCGCGGTGCGCGGCCCCGAAGGCGTCGTTGACGTAGTGCGTGAAGCCGGTCGCGAGCGCGTCGGCGAAGGCCGAGTCGTTGGCCTCCTCCTCGGCGTGGAAGCGAAGGTTCTCGAGGAGGATGAGGTCGCCGGGGGCGAGTCCTTCGACCCGGGCCGCGACCTCCGGTCCGACGCAGTCGTCCTCGAGCTCCACGCGGCGGTGGAGCAGTTTCCCGAGCCGCTCGGCGACGGGCGCGAGGGACAGGTCGGGGCGCACCTCGCCCTTCGGCCGCCCGAGGTGCGAGCAGACCGCGACCGCCGCGCCACGCGACAGGAGCGCCCGGATCGTCGGGAGCGATGCCTGGATGCGCCCGTCGTCGGTGATCCGCCCGTCGTCGAGCGGGACGTTCAGGTCTGAGCGGAGCAGGACCCGGGCGCCGTTCCAGTCGACGCCGGGGTCATCGATCGTCAGAAGCCGCGACATGTGGCGTGCGCGCCCGGGATCAGGCGAGCACGCGGCCGGCGAGCTCGACCAGGCGACACGAGTAGCCCCACTCGTTGTCGTACCAGGAGACGAGCTTGACCGTGCGACCGCTCACCATCGTGAGACCCGCGTCGAGGAGCGACGAGCGGTCGTCGCCCACGATGTCGGCCGAGACGATCGGCTCCTCGGTGTAGCCGAGGATGCCGGCCAGCGGACCGCTCTCGCTCGCGGCCTTGAAGGCCGCGTTGACCTCTTCCGCGGTCGTCTCGCGCCCGACCTCGGCGGTCAGGTCGACGACCGAGCCGTCGGGCGTCGGCACCCGCAGGGCGATCCCGTCGAGCTTGCCCTTGAGCTCCGGCATGACCTCGCCGATGGCGCGCGCGGCGCCGGTCGAGGTCGGGATGATCGAGAGCGCCGCCGCCCGGGCTCGGCGCAGGTCCGTGTGCGGCAGGTCGAGGATCTTCTGGTCGTTCGTGTACGCGTGGCAGGTGGTCATGAAGCCGCGCTCCAGCCCGAACTGGTCGCGCAGGACCTTGGCGAGGGGCGCGAGGCAGTTGGTCGTGCACGAGGCGTTCGAGATCACGTCGTGCGACGCCGGGTCGTACGCGTCGTCGTTGACGCCCAGCACCACCGTCAGGTCCGGGCCCTTGGCCGGCGCCGAGATGATGACCTTCTTGGCGCCGCCGTCGAGGTGGGCCGCCGCCTTGGCGCGCTCGGTGAACAGGCCCGTGCTCTCGATCACGACGTCGACGCCCAGGTCGCCCCACGGGAGCTTGGCGGGGTCGCGCTCCGCCATCACCTTCACCGGGCTGCCGTCGACGGTGATCGCGTCACCGTCGACCGCGATCTCACCGGGGAACTTGCCGAACACGGAGTCGTACTTGAGCAGATGGGCGAGGGTGCCCGGATCCGTGATGTCGTTGACCGCGACGATCTCGACGTCGTCGGAGCGACTCTGCGCCGCCCGGAACACGTTGCGCCCGATGCGCCCGAACCCGTTGATCCCCACGCGTACGCTCATCGCACTCCCCGGTGTCGTCGCTCGTCGAAGGTGAGCCTAACACGCGCCGACGGGGGTGCTCCGGGCCCGAAACGACACCGGGGGCCGGTCCCCGTGATGGGAACCGACCCCCGGCATGTGTCAAACCCGAACCCGGGTTCGAGGGAGCCGCGCTAGGCGGCGGCCTCGGCCGACTTCGGCTTCGGGGTGATCGCGGCGGCGACCTTGCCGGACACGATGCCCAGGATCAGACCGCAGACCAGGGTGACGAAGGTGTTGAACCACACCCACGGCCACGGCGTGTTGATGAGACCGAGCGCGGCACCGGTGCCTGCAGGGGTGCCCTCGGCGAGAAGCGCGGCCTGCTCGCTCTTGCTGGCGGCGTTGCCCGACACGGTGTCCGGGACCCAGCCGTCGAGGCCGGTCGCGATCCACCAGAGGAACACGGCCGCGAAACAGGGGAAGGTTCCGGCGACGTAGTACCAGTCACCGGCGATCAGGATCGCGACCAGGACGAACGCGAAGACGCCGACCCACAGGGCGATGCCCCAGAAGTCGGGGATCTCGGCGGTCTGGAAGGCCAGCGGCATGGTGACCAGGGCGGCCACGGTGCCGAAGCAGATCGCGAGGAAGATCTTGCCGAACGCGGCGTTGTCGCCACCGGCGGCGAAGAACAGACCCCAGGAGATGAATGCGGTCGGGAGGATCAGATGAAAGTTCTCGGGAACACCCAGCCCGGCGAGGACGTTGTCCTCGACGGTCACCCAGTGGAACGTGAAGTTCAGAGAGAACTCCGTCCAGAGGAAACTGAGGATCCCGATCACGATTGCGAGCGGCAGAATTGCCTGTGCTCGTGCAGCCATGAGGGACTCGACTCCTTGTGATGAGAGAACGGGTGGCGGACGCCCGAAGGACTCCGCCTGCGGCCACGACGTCGACGACGCCGTCGGCGGCGACAGTCTATGGCCGGGGCTTTGTTCGTTGCAACCGTTGCGAAGTCCTTTCGCCTCGGTTGCGGAACGATCAGCCCCTGATCGCCGCCGGCGTGCGGAGGAGCCCCATCAAAAGGGCCGCCAGACGTTCGGGGCGATGGCGCACCAGGCTGCCGGAATCCGCCACGTCGCCGGCGACCACTCCGACCCCGAGCGCCTCCAGCCGATCGCGCCGCGCCCGCACCGGATCCTGGCCGGAGCGTGCGTAGACGTCCGCGGCGTCGCCGTCGAGCGCACCCTCGTGCACGACGACCGCGTCGATCACCCCGGGCGCCGCGGCCAGCACGGCCTCCACGTGGGCGACGGCGTCGAACCCGTCCGTCTCGCCGGGCTGCGTCATGACGTTGCACACGTACACGCGAAGCGCGTGCGTCCCGCGAAGGGCGTCGACCAGGTCCGGAACCGAGAGGTGCGGGAGGACGCTCGTGAAGAGGCTTCCGGGGCCCAGCACCACGAGGTCGGCGCGCGCGATCTCGCGGAGCGCCGCCGGGTGGGCGTCGGGCTCCGGCTCGAGCCAGACCCGGCGACAGGGACCGGGTCCGCCCGCGATCCGGGTCTCGCCGCAGACGCGCTCGCCGTCGGCGCGCTCGGCCCACAGGCGCGCGTGGGCGAGCGTCGACGGCAGGACGCGGCCGCGGATCTTGAGCACGCGCGAACACTCGGCGATCGCCTGGTCGAACTCGCCCGTGACCTCGGTCAGGGCCGCGAGGAACAGGTTCCCGAACGGGTGCCCCGACAGGTCACCGTCGGCGAAGCGGTGCTGGAACAGCCGTCCCATGAGCGACTCGTCGTCGGCGAGGGCGACCAGGCAGTTGCGGATGTCCCCCGGGGGCAGGATCCCGAGCTCTCGACGCAGCCGGCCCGACGAGCCGCCGTCGTCGGCCACGGTCACGATGGCGGTCAGATCCGTGTGCTCCCGCTTGAGGCCGCGAAGGAGGGAGGCGAGCCCCGTGCCGCCGCCGAGGGCCGCGATCCGCGCGCGTCGACCGGTGGCGGCCATCAGTCGCCCGCCACGGGTGTCGAGGAGCCCTCGCGGACCGGGGCCGTGGGCGGGCTGTGGGGCTTTCGCACGTGGCGGTGCGAGACGCTCACCCGGTAGCCCTGGTCGCGGTAGCGGCGCGCCATGAGCTCGGTCAGGACGACGCTCCGGTGGCGGCCGCCGGTACAGCCGAAGGCCACGACGACGCGGCTCTTGCCCTCGTCGCGGTAGGCGGGCAGGAGCAGGTCGAGCAGGGGCACGAGCCGCGCGATGAACTCTGGGAAGGCGGGATCGTCGCCGACATGGGCGGCGACGGCGGCATCCATCCCGGTCAGCGGCGCGAGCTCGGGCACGTAGTGGGGGTTGCGGAGGAACCGCACGTCGAAGACCAGGTCGGCGTCGTGGGGCAGGCCGTGCTTGTAGCCGAACGAGACCAGATCGACCTGGAGGCTCGGTCGTCCCCCGTCGAGCGCGAGCGCCTCGAAGACGGCCCGGCGCAGATCCCAGATCGTGAGGTGGCTCGAGTCGATGACGACGTCTGCGCGGGCCCGCATCGCGGCGAGCGCCCGGCGTTCCTGCTCGATCGCCTCGGGCAGCGTCCGCCCGCCCGCCAGCGGGTGGGCACGGCGGGTCTCGCTGTAGCGGCGCACCAGCACGTCGTCGCCGGCCTCCAGATAGAGGGTTCGCACCCTCACCCCGCGCGCGCCGAGCGTGTCGAGGACGGCGGAGAGATCCGCGAACCACGCGCCGCCGCGGACGTCGCAGACGACGGCGGCCCGCTCGACGGGCGCGCCCGCGTCGTCGCTCAGCTCGGCGAGCGCCGGCAGCAGGCGCGGAGGCAGGTTGTCGACGCAGAACCAGCCGGCATCCTCGAAGGCCCCCATCGCCTGGCTCTTGCCGGCACCGCTCATCCCCGTGATCACCGTGAGCTCCATCAGCCCTCCCGCCGTCCGGCGCCGGTCAGCTCGCCCGGCTCGGCGGTCCGGTGCAAACGCTCCCATACGCTGCGGGCGACCTTCGGCGGGAGGCCGGGCACGGCCGCGAGTTCCTCGGGGCTGGCGGCGAGGAACCGGTCCGGCGAGCCGAAATGGCGCAGGATGGCGCGGCGCCGCACCGGGCCCACGCCGGGGAGGTCGTCGAGCACGCTGGTGGTCATGCCGCGGTCGCGCCTGCTGCGATGGTGGCGCAGGGCGAAGCGATGGGCCTCGTCGCGGACCTGCTGGAGCAACCGCAGCCCCGCGGAGCCCTCGGGCAGCAGCAGCGGGTCCGGGCGGCCGGGCAGGAACACCTCCTCCTGGCGCTTGGCCAGGCCCACCGCCGGGACGCCCTCGACCCCTGCGTCGGCCATGCCGGCGAGCGCCGCGCCCAACTGCCCCTTGCCGCCGTCGATCACGACGAGCCCGGGCCGCGACGAGAACGAGGGGTCCGGCTCGGGATCCGGCCTCGCGAGGCGCGCGAAGCGACGGCCGAGCGCCTCGCGCATGCGCGCGAAGTCGTTCGGCCCCCCGTCGAAGCGCATCGTGAACGTGCGGTAGTGGGCGCGCATCGACACGCCACCCTCGAAGACCACCATGGAGGCCACCGCGTGCGTGTCGCCGAGGTTCGAGATGTCGTAGCACTCGATCCGTACCGGCGGCGCCGACAGGCCGAGCGCATGCTGCAACTCGGCGAGCGACGCCCGCCGCGCGGTGCGCTGACGCTCGTGGCGGCGCCGGTCCTGATCGAGCGCGTGCCGCGCGTTGCGCTCGGCCATCTCGCCCAGCCGTCGCTTGTCGCCCCGCTCGGCGGCCCTGACCTCCACGCCGGTCCCCCGGCGCGCCGAAAGGAGGGCCTCGACCGCGTTCGACTCCAGCCCCCGCGGAACGACGACCAGGGGCGGGATCGCCATCGCCATCGCGTAGTACTCCCGCGCGAACTCACGGAAGACGACCTCGGGCGAGTCGGTGCCCGCGGTGTCCAGGAAGAAGGACTGACGGTCCTGCAGCACGCCGTCGCGAACCTGCAGCACCTGGACGTTGGCGACCTCGCCGTCGCCCGCGAGCCCGATCACGTCGAGCGTCTCGGACGACGCCCCCTTGGCGAGCTGGCGCTCCATCAGGTGGCGCACCGCGGCGAGGCGGTTGCGAAAGACGGCCGCCGCCTCGAACTCCTGGCGATCGGCGGCGGCACGCATCTTGCGCTCCAGGTCGTGCTCGAGGCCGCGGTACCGCCCGGACAGGAACGCGATGATCTGGTCGATCAGGGCCCGGTAGTCCGCCTGGGAGATGTAGCCCACGCACGGCGCCAGGCAGCGCTTGATGTGGTAGTCGAGGCACGGGACCCCGGAGGGGCGCCCGGGCTCCCGGCCCTCGCAGGGGCGACTCGGGAAGATCTTGTTGATCAGGTTGAGGGTCTCGCGCACCTTCGAGGCGCTCGAGAAGGGGCCGAAGTAGACCCGATCGCGCCGGTGGCGCTCCCGGGTGAAGTAGACCCGGGGGTACTCCTCGTCGAGGCTGATCCCGATGTAGGGGTAGCTCTTGTCGTCGCGCAGCCGGACGTTGAACGGCGGCCGATGGCGCCGCACCAGGTTGGCCTCGAGGATGAGGGCCTCGCTCTCGGACCCGGTCACGACCGTCTCCACCCGGACGATGCGCTCGACGAGGTCGCGCACCTTCGGGTGGGCGCCGTCGCGGGCCCGCATCGGGCGGTCGTCCACGGCCCCGGCGACGGGTGCCTGGAGCGGGGCCTGGAAGTAGCTCAGCACGCGCTTTCGAAGCGACTTGGCCTTGCCGACGTAGAGCACGCGCTCGGCGGCGTCGCGGTAGACGTACACCCCGGGATCGGACGGAAGTCCGGCGAGCTGCTCGCGCAGGAGGTCGCGGCGTGTGTCCGGATGCTGCGCCATCCGGCCGAGTATAGGTCGGCCCCTCGCGCGCGCCGCGACCGCCGGACCCGGCCGACGCGTGCGTCGGCACGTCGCCGGCGTGCATCACACGAACCCGTCGCCGCGGCGGAGCAGCACCACGCCCCCGCCGCCGACGGCGCCGCCGCCCGCGAGCGCGAGGATGCGGGCCACGTAGCCCTGCGTCTCGGGGTACGGCGGGATGCCGCCGTGGCGGCGGACGGCCCCCGCGCCGGCGTTGTAGGCGGCCAGCGCGAGCGGCAGCGATCCGAGGTCGCGCAGATGGCCCGCCAGGAGGGCCGCGGCGGCCGGGATCGCCTGTGACGGGTCGAACGGATCCGCCAGCCCGACCCCGGCGGCCGTCGCCGGCATGAACTGGGCGATCCCCTGGGCCCCGGCCGGGCTGACGGCCCGCGGATCGAACCCCGATTCGGCGCGGAGCAGTGCCGCCAGCACCGACGGCTGCAGCCCCTGCGCGGCCGCGGCCGCGCGGACCGGGCGACGGTACTCCGCCGGGACCCAGGCCGGCACCGCGAGCGCGCCCCCGCCGCCCGCGGCGTCGCCCGCACCCGCCCCCGCCCCGCACCCGGGCAGGTAGCCCCAGTGCCACGGCTCCCAGGAGTAGCGCTGGGTGAAGCCGAAGCGGCCGGCGTTGGCCTGGAGCCACGGCACCGAGCCCCCCGCCTGCGAGAGGTCGAGCTCGGTCGCGTCGCGGTGGCGGCTGCGCCCCGGGGGCGCGACCCACCGCGGGTCGGGGTGGCGCGCGAAGAGCACGGCCTGCTCGGCGTCCGAGCGGAACCCGCTGACGACGACCAGGTCGACGCCGTCGGCGAGCGCGGCGGCGTGCATCAGGTCGTACGCGGCGGCCACCGCCGGACACATCGGCCGACCGTCGCGATGGACGAGCGGCCCCGAGTAGCCGCCGCCGCGCGCCCGGACCGTGGGGCCGGCGGGTGCCGCCCGGGGAGCAGTCCGGCGCGCGCCACGGCGGTGAGGCGTGTGCCGAGCGGGCCGGCCACCTCGACCCGGACGTCCACGGCGATGGCGGGGTGGGCCGGGATCGACACCTGCACGAGCCGCCCGCCGGACCCCTCGGTCACCTCGGCCGCCAGACGACGCACGCGCTCCGGGACGCCGTCGGCGGCGGGCCCCGCCGGGAGGCCGCGGGCCGCGGACACGGCCGCGAGGTCGGCGACGGTCTGCGCGCGCGCCGCCGCGAGGTGCACGCGGCCGAGCGCGAAGACGGCCACGACGGCGAGGAGCAGCACGAGCCACGCCCCGAGGATCAGCGGATGCGCCTGGCCTCGGTTCACGGGGCGGGCACCGCCACCGCACCCCGCACGGTGAGCCGCGGGAACGGCGGCGGCGTGGCGACCGGGCGTCGCGCCCGGATGATCGTCGTCCCGCCCCGGTACGACGCGGCCTCGGCCGCGACGAGCCGCTCGAGGCCACGACGGCGGAGGTCCTCCTGGACGTCGATCGCGGCGACGACCGTCGCGGCCGCGTACCAGCCCATGAGGGCGACGACCACGAACGCCGGCACGGCCGCGACGACCTCGATCGACGCCGCACCCCGGTGGTGGCGGCCCCTCACCGGGGGCCTCGCGCGACGGCGATCTCGACCGGCCCGAGCCCGGGGACGAGCCGGGCGCGGACCCGTGCCCGGATCACCCCGTCCCCGTCGACCTCGGCCCGGACGCGCCCGGATCGCACGGCCGCCTCGGCGGCCGAGGACGCCGGCGCACCCACCTCGGCCGCCCGCGCGCCGGCTCGGGCGGCACCGGCGGCGTCGATCCATGCGAGCGCCGCGGCGAGGCCGAGCCACGTGACGACGACCAGGACCGCGAGCGCCGGGAGGACCGCGAGCAGCTCGACGCTCGACTGCCCTCGATGGCGGGGGCCGTGCCTCCCCCGCGTCCGCGACGCCCGAATCCGCATGCGCCGACGCTATGTCCACCCCGCGCACGAGGGGCGCGCCGAGCGTGCCGCCCGAGTGCCGGCCCCGTGCCGCCCGTGTGACTCGCCGGCGCCGGCGGTGTGGCCGTCAGCCCACCGTGTCGGCCAGCGCGGCGTAGAGGGGGATGCCCACCGCCAGGTTGAACGGGAAGGTGATCGCGAGCGAGGCGGTCAGATAGAGGGCCGGACTCGCGTCCGGCAGCGTCTGACGGACTGCCGCCGTCGCCGCGATGTACGAGGCGCTCGCGGCCATGATCCCGAGGATCGCCGCGCCCCCGGACGACAGCCCTGACGCGGTGCCGAGCAGAACCCCGACGGTGCCGCCCACCAGCGGCATCACCAGCGCGAACCCCACGAGGCGCGCGCCGCCGACGCGCAGGTCACGCGCGCGGCGCGCGGCGATCAGCCCCAGGTCGAGCAGGAAGACGGTCAGCACGCCGAAGAAGAGCCCCTCGAAGAAGGGACTCACCTGCGCCGCGCCGGTGTCCGAGGCCAGCGCGCCGATCACCAGGCCGCCGACGAGGAGGACGATCCCCTTGCCGGTCACCGTCTCGCGGACCACGCGCCCGAGCCGGACCCCGCCGCCCGCGCCGGCGAGCGCCAGCGCGATGACGATCCCCGGCACCTCGAGGAGCGCCAGAAGCGTCGCCATGAAGCCCTCCGGCGAGTCGCCGCGGGCGTCCAGGAAGGTCAGGCCGGCGGCGAACGTGACCGCCGACACGGACCCGTAGTGGGCGGCGATCGCCGCGGCGTCGATGCGCTCGAAGCGCAACGTGCGAAGCGCCGCGAAGGCCACGAAGGGCGTCGTCACGCCGAGGACCAGGGTGACGACCGCGGGCAGCCAGATCTCGCCGAGCGATGCCTCGGCGAGGGCCTGGCCGCCCTTCCAGCCGATCGCGAGGAGCAGATAGGCCGAGAGGCCGTCGGTCAGGCCCTTCGGGAACGCCAGGTCGCTCCGGAACGCGGCCGCCAACGCCCCGAGCGCGAATGCCAGCACCATCGGCGAGGTGAGGTTGTCGACGACGAGGTCGAGGCTCACGCGGCGCGACCGCCGCCACGCTGACCGGCGAATGACATCAATAACGCGATTTCTCTGACGCGACCGATTCGGCCATTATGCAGTTCGGCGCGGCCGCCGGGGCCGCGTGGTTCCCGATCCCGCGGCGCGCGTCAGCGCCAGCGGCGGCTCTCGCGGACGATCCAGACGATCAGCAGCACGAGCGCCGCGATGAGCGCGATCGCCCCGAGCGGGGTCAGGACCGACGTGATCCACGGGAAGCCGATCACGATCGCCGCGATGCCGATGGCGGCGACGATGATCGCCACGCGCTGCCAGGGCTTGAGGATGAGCCATGCCAGGCGGTTCTGGCGGAAGTAGTTGATCCCGAAGGCCGCCATCGCGAACACGAAGATCACCAGGATGATCAGACTGGCGGCGCTCGCGATGGCGGAGAACCCCTCCTGCCACACGACCGCGAGCGCGGCGATGCCGGCGATGATCGCGCCGTTTCGCACGCCGACCCAGTTCACGTTCATCGCGGGGACTCTCGCATACGCGGCCGCGCCGGGGTCACTCCGCCGCACCCCGCGCATGGCCGGCGCATCGGCGCACGGGCAGGCCCGGATACCGCGGGTAGGCCGGGTCCGGTACGGCTCCGCGCGCACAGGACGTAGACGGCGCGGCGGGTGGGCACCGGACGGGCGTGGTCGCAGGTGGCGCACAGTCCCGCGCCAGGGGGGAGCACGGTCGCCGGGCCGGACGGACGGCTCAGGCCCGCGCCCGCGCCACGAGCAGGTCCACGACGTCGCCCACCGGCATCGTGCCCTCGTCTGCGCCGTGGCGACCGCGGAGCGCCGCCGCGTCGCCGGCCTCCTCCTTGTCCCCGACCACCAGCAGGTAGGGGATCTTCTCGAGCTCGCCATCACGGATCCGCTTTCCCACCGACTCGGCGCGCGCGTCGACCTCGGCCCGCAGCCCGGCCGCGACCAGCGCGTCGCGCACCGCCTCGGCATGATCCGCGTGGCGGTCGGCGATCGGCAGCACGCGCGCCTGGACCGGCGCGAGCCACAGCGGGAAGTCCCCGCCCGTGTCCTCGATCAGGATGCCGAGGAACCGCTCGATCGACCCCGTGATCGCACGGTGGATCAGCACCGGGCGCGCCTGGGTGTCCTCGGCGGTCTGGTACGAGAGGTCGAACCGCTCCGGCATGAAGAAGTCGAGCTGACAGGTCCCGAGCTGCCAGAGGCGGCCCATCGTGTCGGTGACCTGGAAGTCGATCTTCGGTCCGTAGAAGGCCCCGTCCCCCTCCTTGACGACGTACTCGCGGTCGCCGAGCGCGGCGCGGAGCGCCGCCTCGGCGTGCTCCCAGGTGGCCGCGTCGCCGGTGGCCTTCTCCGGGCGGGTCGCCAGCCCGAGCAGGACCCGGTCGAAGCCGAACCGCGCATAGAACCGGTCGATCATCTCCAGGATCGCGACGACCTCGTCCTGGATCTGGTCCGGCCGGCAGAAGACGTGCGCGTCGTCCTGGGTGAAGGCCCGCACGCGGAACAGCCCGTGCAGCACCCCAGACAGCTCGTGGCGGTGCACGTGGCCGAACTCGGCCAGTCGCAGGGGCAGCTCCCGGTAGCTACGGCGGGTGCTCCGGTAGACGAGGCAGGCACCGGGGCAGTTCATCGGCTTCACCGCGAACCCCTGGCCGTCGACCTCGGTGAGGTACATGTTCTCGCGGTAGTGGTCCCAGTGACCGCTCTTTCGCCAGAGCTCGTCGGAGAGGATCGTCGGCGTCGCGATCTCCTCGTAGCCCATCCGCTCGAGCTCCTCCCGCACGGCGCCCTCGACCTCCCGGATGATGCGCATGCCCTTGGGCAGGAAGAACGGGAATCCGGGGCCGGCGTCGTCGAAGTGGAAGAGCTCCAGGTCGCGACCCAGCCTGCGGTGGTCGCGCGCCCGCGCCTGCTCGAGTCGCTCCAGATGGGCGTCGAGCTCCTTGCCGGTGGGGAACGCGGTCGCGTAGAGCCGCGTCAGCTGCGGGTTGCGCTCGTCCCCGCGCCAGTAGGCGCCCGCCAGCGAGGTCAGCTTGACCGCCCCGATCTCGCCGGTGTGGTGCACGTGCCCGCCGCGGCACAGGTCCACGAAGTCGTTCTGGCGGTAGATCGAGACCTCGACCTCACCCTGGCGTCCGAGCTCCTCGACCTGATCGACCTTGTACTCGTCGCCGCGGTCGGCGAAGAACCGGCCGGCCTCCTCGATCGACATGACGGTCCGCTCGAAGGGGGCCTTCTCGGACACGATCCGCCGGATCTCCGCCTCGATCGCCGGGAAGTCCTCGTCGGTCAGCGGCCGGGGCAGGTCGAAGTCGTAGTAGAAGCCGTCCGCGATGGGCGGTCCGAAGCCCAGCTTGGCGCCCGGAACGATCGCCTGTACGGCCTCCGCCAGCACGTGCGCGGCCGAGTGGCGCATCACCCAGAGGTAGTCGTCGCCGCTCTTTCTCGTGACGATCTGGATCGCCTCGCCGTCGCCGAGCGGCCGCGCCAGGTCGCGGATCTCGTCGCCCGCCCTGATGGCGAGCGCCGCCTTCGCCAGGCCGGGGCCGATCGCCGCGGCCGCGTCGGCGCCGGTCGCGCCGGCGGGAAGCTCCAGGGCCGCCCCGTCGGGAAGGGTCACGCTGATCGCGCGGTCGGTCTCGGACGAGGACATCCCCTCGATCCTACCGCCTGGGACCAACGCCCCTTGTGAGCGGACCCCCCGTCGGAGGAAGATCGTCAGGGCATGCTCGAGCGATTCCTCTTCGTGCCCGACGGGCGGATCCGGACGCGCCGCATGACGGCGGTCGTGATCGCATTGGTCGCGCTCGCCCTGTTCGGCAGCTTCCTGATCACGATCACGCCGGCGATCAGCCACAGCGGGGCGCAGGCGCTCTGGGTGCTGTTCGCGGTCTTCCTGCTCAAGCTCCCGCTGGTCGGCCTGCTGTTCTGGCTGATCGTCCGCAACAAAGAGTGGCCCATGCGCCGCCCCCGCTGGAGCGACCGCGAGACGGGCGAGATCCTCGACTACATCTCCGCCGAGGCCGACCGGGTCGCGGAGTTCCCCGACGCGGACCGCCGCCTGGCGTATCTGGTCGGAGAGGCGTGGCACGTGGCCGACCGCGCCGAGGGCGAGCGCAAGGCCGACGCCGTCACGGTGGCCCTGAAGCTCGATGCGCGCCGCCAGCGGCGCGGCACGCACCGCCGCTCCAGCCGATGAGGTCGCCGGCCGGACCGGGTCGGGTCAGACCATGACCTCGTCGGCGTAGCACCAGCGCCACGACTCCCCCGGCTCGATCGAGCGCACGATCGGGTGCCCCGTCGCGCGGAAATGGGCGGTGGCGTGGCGGTTCGGGGACGAGTCGCAGCATCCGACGTGCCCACAGGTCAGGCACATCCGAAGGTGGACCCAGGTCCCACCGTCGCGAAGGCAGTCCTGGCAGCCCTCCGCGCTCGGTGTCACGTCGCGGATCCGGTCGGCATGGGTGCAGGCAACGGCCTCGGGAGCGCTCCGTGTCGAGGGTCGCCGGATCGGCGCGCGGGTCGGCCCATACGGCACGCGGCGGGTGACGCGAAGGTCGGGGAGCAGCCGCCCGATCGGCCCCCGGTGCCGCGCGACGAGCCCGTAGAGCGACTGGACGCGGGCGGCGCGGAGCACCCCTCCGCCGGGAAGCTCACCGAGGATGCGGGCGATGGCGGCGTCCTCGCTCGCCACATCGCCCCCCCGGGCCGCGTGCACGGAGCGAAAGCGCGACTCCTCGGGCACGGCCGCGGCGACACGTCGCGCCTCGGGGTCCGCGAACGGGAGGATCGTGAGGCGCCGGCGTCGATCCCACGCCGCCATCGCCGCGGCGGACGCCCGACAGAAGCGGCAGCCGCCGTCGTAGAGCACCGTGACCCCGGGGTCAGGCATCGAAGTGCGCGCGCAGCCGCGCCGCGCGCGCGCGCAGGTCGCCGACCTCGACCGGGTCCAGCCGGTCGAGTCCGGCGACGGCGCGCGACATGCGCGGGTCGCGGCGAAAGCGCTCCCGGTGGCGGGCGATGAAGTCCCAGTAGAGGACCGTGAAGGGGCACGCGCGCGCGCCGGTGCGCTCGGTGGGCCGGTACTCGCAGCCGCCACAGTGGTCGGACATGCGCTGGACATAGCGCCCGCCGGCCGCGTAGGGCTTGGTCATCATGCGGCCGCCGTCGGCGTGGAGGGCCATGCCGAGCACGTTCGGTGCCATCACCCAGTCGAAGGCGTCGACGAAGACGGAACGGAACCACTCGAGCGCCGCGTCCGGCCGGACGCCGAGCAGCAGCATCAGGTTGCCGAACAGCATGAGCCGCTCGATGTGGTGGGCGTACGCCGTCCGCGCGACGCCGTCGAGCGCGTCCGAAAGACACGCCATCCGCGTGCGCGCCGCTCCGGTGAACGGCGCGGGCAGCGACGCGTCGGCGCCGAGCGCGTTGACGCCCTCCCAGTCGAGGGCGTGCCAGAGGCCGTGGACGTACTCACGCCACCCGATGATCTGACGCACGAAGCCCTCGACGGCCGCGAGCGGCGCGTCGCCCTCCGCGAACGCGCGCTCCGCCCGCCTGACGCATGTCAGCGGATCGAGCACGCCCACGTTGAGGGCCGCCGAGATGCACGCGTGCCACATCGTCCGCTCCCCGGCCAGCATCGCGTCCTGGTAACGGCCGAAGTCGGGCAGGCGGCGGGTGACGAAGTCCTCCAGCATGGCCTCGGACTCCTCGGGCGTCGCCGGCCAGCGCCTCGGACCGTCCAGCCCGAACGTCGCCAGACCCATCGCGTCCAGATCACGGCGCACCTCGGCGTCGAGGTCGTCCTCCTCGGGGAGACGGGGCGCCGGTGGCCGGCGGTCGCGCGGGGGCGGCTCGCGGTTCTCGGCGTCGAGGTTCCACCGTCCGCCGATCGGCCGGTCGCCGTCCATGAGCACGTCCAGGCGCACGCGCTGGCGCCGGTAGAAGTCCTCCATGACCATGCGTGAACGACCGTCGAGCCACGCCGAGAACTCGGCATGGTCCGTCAGGAAGAGGGTCCCGGGAACGAGCTCGACCGCGGGGAGGGCACCCAGGGAGCGCGCGGCCTCGTGACCCGTGGGCGCGAGCAGGCGCACGACGTCGGGTCGGTGCTCGCGCACGTGGGCCGCGAGCCCCGTGCGCATGTCCGGCGCGGCCCGGTGGTCGACGAGGGCGCCACCCGCGGCCGTCCGCCGCGAGAACGCGCGCATCGCGACGAGCTGGTGGTGGAGCTTTTGCCGGTGGTACGGCCGGCGCGACAGGGCCGCCCGCGACTCGACCACGAGGACGCGGTCCGCGCCGGCCAGCACGGGGTTGGCCGACGAGAGCTGCTCGCCGAGCACCCATGCGCTCACACCGCCCGTGGCCTCAGACCCCGCGGCGAGGCAGCGTCAACGCCGGTCGACCGCGCGCGACGGATCCTCGAGCAGCTCGGTCAGGCCGACGAGGCCGAGGAGGTCGCGGGCCGGGCCCCGCTCGGCACGGACGACCACCTGGCCGTCCCGCCCGCGGGCGCGCTCACGGGCGCCGATCAGCACCGCGAGCGCCACCGAGTCCATGAACGTCACGTCGTCCAACTCGAACACGATCCGCTGACCGCCGGCGGTCTCGGCCTGGCGGACCACCGACGCGACGTCGTCGGCCGAGCGGATGTCGAAGTCGCCGACCACGCGGACCGCGGACTCGTCGTCCGAGCGCGGCTCCAGGAACGCCTTCCATGTCGTCTGCATCACACCCTCCAAGGGTGTCGGGTCATCCCCGGGGGTGACGGTAGCGCGACTCCGCCGCGGTGACGACCCGCGATGCGCGACGTGTCAGGCGGCCGTGAGGCGCCCCAGGTAGTCGTCCAGGGGCGCGGGGCGCCCATCGGCGTTCCACACGACCTCGCAGAGCACCGCCAGGCGCTCGCGCTCGCGCTCGGCCTGGGCCTTGGACTTGCGACGCCGCCGGCCGGCGGCGTCGATGACCTGGTCGTTGTGCAATTCGGCGCGGGTCTGCTCGATCATCCAGTTGACCGTGTCGATCGGGTCGTAGGCGGTGCGCACGGGGCTCTCCTCGAGGCGACGCGTGGGTGGGCTCACGCGTCGTTCGACGTCGGGCGCCGCCCCCCTTCTCGACGACCTCCCGGCGGCGTGGCCGTCGGGAGGTCGTGAACGCGGACCGCTAGAAGCCGGTGTCGGCGACCACGGTCTCGTCCGCCGCGTCCAGGCGCGGGAACGGGTTGCCCATGGTGTCTTCGTAACCGAGCGTGGCCTCGTTGCGAAGCGTGGAGCCCGGCGCCGCGTCGCCCGAGACGGTCACGCGCACCTCGATCTCGCCCGACTCGCCGGCGCCGACAGGCTCGTCGAGGCGCGCCCGGACGAGGCCGCCCTCGAGCGCGCAGCTCCCGCTGAACGGCGCCGCGATCTCGCAGGTGCCGAAGGTCGTGGCCGCGGGCAGGCGATCCTCGATCACGACCGCAGCCGCCGCGCCCGCGCCCGCGCCCGAGGCCCGGTTCTCGAACGACAGGGTGTAGGTCGAGGAGTCACCGGGTGCGATCTCATCCTGGCCGTCGGTCTTGTCGAAGGCCATTCTGGGGACGGCCGGATCGTCCTCGATCAGCTCGCCCTCCGAGATGTACTGGTTGTGGTCGTCGGTGCAGACCACCATCCGCCACCAGCCGGTCTCGGGGTTGTCGAACCGGTCGCCGACCCGCAGGTCGCGCCGCGCGCCCATGCCGTTCCAGCTGTTGTTGCCGGACATCTGGGGGAACGGGTGGTTGCTCGGGTTGCGACCGGGGGTCGAGGCCTCCGGATCGAACGCGTCGTCCGGCCCGTAGTAGGAGAGCCGGAGCTGATCCTCGGTGCCGGGGCGCACGACGCCCGGGTTGCCGCGATCCATGTCGAAGCTGTGCCAGGTGAGCGAGGCCGCCCCCGGCGGTGCGTACTTCGAGAAGGTGTGGCACTGGCCGGTGTCCACCTCGTGCTGGAACGCGAGGCGCTCGATCTCGTAGGTCGGCTCGTCGCCGCTGGCGGGCACGCGGTCGGGGTCGTCGTAGCCGGCCGGCGGTGCGTTGGTGGGATCCGCGTCGTCGTCGGCGCCCAGTCGCAGGCGCCAGCTGTTCTCGTCGTCCTTCTGGGTGGCGACGCGCATCAGGTACTGCCCGCACGGCTCCGGATCGTCGATCGTGGCGAAGCGGACCCAGCCCTCGGCCTTTCGGGTGGGCTTGTAGACCTTCCGGAGCATCGACCCGTCGGCCCTCGGGCCGGGCTGTTTGGGACCGGTCCGCTCGGTTCCCGCCTCGTAGAGCTCGAAGTAGGTCTTGTCGCGCCACCTGCCGCGCTTTTCGTCGTGCCGCTTGGCGTCGCGCGAGGAGTAGTTCATCTCCGGGCTGTAGAGGTCCACGTGCAGCGGCATGTCCTCGGGCCACTCGCACGCGGCGATCAGCTTGACGTAGTGGTAGCCGCCGCCCTCCGAGTTGACCCGGCTCGTGTACCAGTCGCCGTGCTGGATCGGCGACCTCGGGCCGTTGGTCTGCACGAAGATCTCGCCGTGGCCGGGGAGCTCGACGGCGGCCGCCGTGGAGGCGATCGCGCCGGTCGCCAGGCAGGCGCCTGCGATGGCGGCAGTGCGGGTGAGTCGACGCATCACGATTCCTTTTGGGACGACGCGGGCACGTCGGGCCCCGTGGGCAGGGGCTCCGTCACCCCTTGCGTCGGCCGCGGCACGCGCCGCCGAGACGCGCACGATGCGTGAGGCGAGCGGGGCGCGCGGGAGCGCGGACCCCGGGGCCTCGGGGTCCGGACGACGCGCGGGCGCCCGCGCGTCGTCCGCGCATCGAGGCACGCTCGGTCGACGACGAGTGCCCGCGCGGCGAAATCTGGGATGCTGGCGCGGCGCCGGCGCGGGGACCACCCCGCGGCGGGACGGCATGTGACCACCGATCGCGAGTCGGCCCGGCGCACGCACCGGCCGCCCGGCGATCGGCACCGCCGAGGCACCGATCGAGGACGACGACATGAACACTCGAACGACCGACCGGACGCGCAGGGGTCGGACCCGGACGGGGACGCGCACGACCCCCTCGTCATGAGCGCCGGCGACCACGAACCGGTGCCGGTCCCGGCGTCGACGCCCTCGCCATTCCCGCCCATCGCCGAGTACGCGTTCCTGTCGGACTGCCACACCGGCGCCCTGATCGCGCCGGACGGGTCCGTCGACTGGCTGTGCGTGCCCCGCTTCGACGCGCCGAGCATCTTCGGGAGCCTCCTCGACCGCCAGGCCGGGTTCTTCCGTGTGGCGCCGTTTGGGATCAACCACCCGACCGCACGCGCCTACGAGCCCGGAACGAACGTGCTGGTGACGACCTGGAAGTCGTCCTCGGGCTGGGTCGTGGTCCGGGATGCGCTCACGATGGGCGCGGGCGACCGCGAGGACCTGGTCACGCCCCACACGCGCCCGCCCGCCGACGACGACGCCGAGCACGTGCTGGTCAGGACCGTCGAGTGCATCGAGGGCGAGGTGGAGATCGATCTCGTCTGCGAGCCCGTGTTCGACTACGGGCGGACCGACGCCACCTGGGAGCTCGTCGACGAGCGCCGCCACGCGGCCGACGCGAGCGGCGCGGGCCAGACGGTGCGCCTGTGCTCGGACCTTGCGCTTGGAATCGAGGGCGGGCGCGTGCGGGGGCGCCACGTGCTCCGGCCGGGTGAGCGCGCGTTTTGCGCGCTCTCATGGGCGAGTGGGCTGGTCGCGCCGCACGACATGGCCGGGGCGGACGCGCAGATCGAGGCGACGATCCGCTTTTGGCGCACGTGGCTGGATCGGGCCCGGATCCCGGACCATCGCTTCCGCGATCCGATCCAGCGCTCGGCGCTCGCGATCAAGGGCATGACGTACATGCCCACCGGGGCCACGGTCGCCGCGCTCACGACGTCGCTTCCGGAGACGCCGGGCGGCGAGCGCAACTGGGACTACCGCTACACGTGGATGCGCGACGCCACCTTCACCTTGCAGGCGCTCCACTGGCTCAACCTCGACTGGGAGGCCGACGAGTTCATGCAGTTCGTCGCCGATCTGGAGCCGACCGAGGACGGGTCGCTGCAGATCATGTACGGCATCGACGGGCGCCGCGATCTGACCGAGACGACCCGCGACGATCTGACCGGCTACGCCGGGGCCCGGCCGGTCCGGATCGGAAACGGCGCGTTCGACCAGCGCCAAAACGACGTCTTCGGCGCGGTGCTCGACTCGATCCTGCTCCACACCCGCCGAAGCGAACGCCTTCCGCGCCGCCTGTGGCCGATCGTCGAGACCCAGGCCGAGTGCGCCACCAAGGTGTGGCGCCAACCGGACCAGGGCATCTGGGAGGCCCGCGGGGAGCCCCAGCACTACGTCTCGTCCAAGCTCATGTGCTGGGTCGCGCTCGATCGGGCCGCCAAGCTGGCCGGGATCCGTGGCGATCCGACGCTCCAGGCCGGCTGGCGGGCCACCGCCGACGAGATCAGCGCCGACATCCTCGCGCGCGGCGCCTCGGGCGGCGTGCTTCGCCAGCACTACGCCACCGAGGCCCTTGACGCCTCGACGCTCCTTGCGGCCATCTTCGGCTTTCTCCCCGGAACCGACGACCGGCTTCGGGCCACCGTGCGGGCGATCGCCGACGGGCTCACCGACAACGGTTTCGTCCTTCGCTACCGCACCGACGAGACCGACGACGGGCTCTCGGGGGAGGAGGGCACGTTCCTCATCTGCTCGTTCTGGCTGGTCTCGGCGCTGTCGGTCGTCGGCGATCACCACGCGGCCCGCGACCTGATGGAGCGACTGCTTCGCATCTCCTCGCCGCTCGGGCTCTACGCGGAGGAGTACGACACCGCAAGCGCACGTCACCTCGGCAACTTCCCGCAGGCGTTCTCGCACCTCGCCCTGATCGAGGCCGCGGGGCGGATCATCCTCGGGGAGCGGATCGAGGAGATGACGTGAGTGCCCGCCCGCCCGGCCCCCCTGCGACACGCGGGCACGCCGCGAGGCACGTCGCGACGGGCGGGCGGGCGGGCGGCACCGCACGACCGCGGGGCCAGGAGCGATGAGGCGCCTCCAGGCGATCACGAGCCTCGCGCTCCTCGCCGCATGCGCCGCCGTCCTGGTCGTCGGCGCGGCGCGGCCGTTCCCGCGCGGATTGATCGTCGCCGTGCTCGTGGTGGCGGCGGCCGCCGCCGCGGGGCACGCGATCCGCCGACGGGGCGGCGCACGCGTGGTCCTCGTGGCGCTCGGCGTCGGCCTGGCGCTCGCATCGGTCGGAGCGGCCGTGGTCGGCGGGCTCATCCCCGAGGCATTCGTTGCGATCGGCTGCCTGGCGGGGGCCCTCGCGCTCGCGCGGCGGGTCTTCACGGTGCGCGTGCGACTCGCGCGGGCGCCGCGACCCCTGCGACCCGTGGTGATCTGGAATCCGAAGTCCGGCGGCGGGAAGGCGCTCGCCGCCGACCTCGCCGGCGAGGCGCGCGCGCGGGGCATCGAGCCGATCGAGCTGACGCCCGGCGCCGACCTCGTCGAGCTGGTGGAGGGCGCCCTGACGGGCGGCGCCGACGGACTCGCGGCGGCCGGGTCGGAACGCAGGCGATCGTCGCCTCGATCGCGGCGGCGCACGACGTGCCGTTCGCCTGCATCCCGGCCGGGACCCGGAACCACTTCGCCCTCGACCTCGGCGTCGACCGAACGGACGTGGTCGGTGCGCTGGACGCGTTCGTGACCGGCGGCGAGCGATCGGTCGACCTGGCGGAGGTGAACGGCCGCACCTTCGTCAACAACGTCTCGCTGGGGCTGTACGCGGACGCCGTGCAGCGGCCGGGGTATCGCGAGGCGAAGATCCGAACGATCCTCGACACCGTGCCGGATGTGGCGGGTCCCGACCGGTCGAGGGGGCCGGCGCTCCGGTGGACCGGTCCGGACGGAGCCCGCCACGAGTCGGCCGTGGTGATCCTGGTCTCGAACAACGAGTACCGCCTGGGCCGGGCCATCGGCTCGGGAACGCGACCCCGGCTCGACGGCGGCACCCTCGGTGTGGCGGCGGTGGACACGCCATCGGGACGGGGCGACCCGGCCGGGCGGTCGCGCCGCCTGCAGCGGTGGACGGCACCGCGCCTCGAGGTCGACGCGACGGCGCCGGTCGCGGTCGGAGTCGACGGCGAGGCCCTCGTCCTCGACCCGCCGCTTCGCTTCGTCGCCCGCCCGGCCGCCCTGCGGGTGAGGATCGCCCCGCTGCACCCGGGCGCGTCGCCGTCGGCCGGGCTCCCCGACGGGATCTGGGACGGGATCCGCAGGGCGCTCCGGATCGCATTCGGCCGAGGGGCGGGCGCGGGCGTCGCCGCCGGTGACCTGGCCTGACACCCCCACGCCGCCCGGACCAGGGCTCGGCACGAACCGACGGAGGCGAAGATGGACATCCTGAAGATCGAGCGCACGGAGGTCGTCTCCCGCGAGGCGGCGGCCGCACGGCTCCACGAGATCGCCGACGCGCTGGCCTCGAACAACGACGTCGAGCTCGACCGGGGCGGCAAGCGCGTGCGCGTGCACGTCGCGGACGAGGTGCGCCTCGAGGTCGAGATCGAGGTGGGCGAGCACGAGACCGAGTTCGAGATCGAGCTCAAATGGAGCCGCTGAGGACCTCGGCTCCATGACCGTCGCCGGCCGTGCTGCGGCCCCGCGGGGCGGGTTGCAGTGCGGGAGGCCAGGTCCGAAATGGCGCCCGCGGGCTCGAACCGGTGGTCCCCGGCGGGTCGAGATCGAGGCGGCCCAGGACAGGAGACCGAACGGGTCCCGCGCCCTGCAGGCCACTGCACTTCCGCCATGGTCGGTGCCCGCTCCCAAGATCGCGGCGGGGACGACGGGGACCGGGTCGGCGTGACGTCAGCGGCGCCTCCGGCCCGGCAACCATCGGAGCATGGTTCGCGCTGGGAAGGCCAGGAGGATCGCGGCCAGCAGCAGGAGCACCACCGTCAGCTTCGGCACCACGAGGCCGAGGACGACCGCGGCGGCATACACGCCGAGACTCGGCGTGATCTGCGCGGTCAGGTACTGCGCCTCGTCCTCGTCGATTCGCTCGTCGATCAACTTCCGGCGCCGGGCGTATTGCCAGAGCGCGCTGAGGAGGACGCTGATCAGAAGGATGTTGAGCGTGAGGAAGACCACGGCGGTCCGCTCGGCGCTCTCGCCGCCGTCGATGTACTCGGCGACGAGGCGGGTCGGGAACGGCAGGAAGACGACGAACAGCAGCAGCGCGAGGTTGATCCGAAGGAACACGCCATCCGTCTTCGGCATGAGGTCCGTGATGGCCGAGTGCTTCAGCCACACCGCGCCGATCGTGGCGAAGCTGACGAGGTAGGCGAGATACGAGGGCCACTGGTCCAGGATCGCCTGCGCCAGGTCATCGCCGCTTCCTTCCGGAACGCCGATCTCGAGCGCGAGAAGCGTGATGGCGATGGCGAACACGCCGTCGCTGAAAGCCTCGAGTCGCGACTTCGGGCGAGGCTTTCCGTACTCGTCGGACCCGCGCGTCATCCCCGCTCCTTCCCCCCCATTCCGAGCACGGCCGGGGTGCGCAACCTACAGTGGTCGAGATGTCGCGGTGGGCGCAAGGCCGAGGCCCTCACGCGCGCCGGGTGGCCCGGCAGCGCCCGGTCCGCGTACCGCCGGCCCTGATGGGGACGCCGAGAACCGCCCACCCTCACGGTCCTCGGTGAATGGGCGCTACTGGGCTCGAACCAGTGACCCCCAGCTTGTCGAGCTGGTGCTCTCCCAACTGAGCTAAGCGCCCTGAGGGCGGGGAGGTTACCAGCACCGGCGGGCCGCCTGCACGGCGGCGGGCGCCCGCGCATCCGATACCGTCAGGGGGTGGCGACGACGGCATCCGATGCGCGGGCGGACGTGGGCATCGCCGGCGCCGGCCAGCTCGCGCGCATGACGTGCCTCGCGGCGTGGCCCATGGGCGTCAAGGTCGCGATCCTCGGCCGGCCCGACGAGCCCTCCGCGCCGATGGCCGCGGCCCTCGTCGAGGGCGACTGGCACGAGGCCGAGGACGTCGCCGCCCTCGGCCGGGCGGCGCGGGTGGTCACGCTGGAGAACGAGTTCGTCGACGCTGACGCGCTGACGGCGGTCGAGGCGGCCGGGACCCCGGTCCGCCCCCTCCCCTCGGCGCTCGCGACGGTCCAGGACAAGGCGCTCCAAAAGCGCCTGCTCGCCGACGCCGGCCTGCCGGTTCCGCGCTTCCGCGTCGCCGAGTCGCCGGCCGATCTCGCGGCGGTGGGCCGGGATCTCGGCTGGCCGCTCATGCTGAAGGCCCGCAAGCTCGGCTACGACGGGCGCGGCAACGCCACCTGCCGCACCCCCGACGAGGCCGCGGTCGCCTTCGCCCGGCTCGACGCCGGCGAGGGCGTGCTCGTCGAGGAGATGGTCGGATTCGAGCGCGAGCTGGCGGTGATGGTCGCCCGATCGGACGCCAGGGAGCGCGTCGTCTACCCGGTGGTCGAGACCGTGCAGCGCGACCACGTCTGCCACGAGGTGCGCGCGCCCGCCGCGATCGACGAGGCCATCGCCCACACCGCCGCGGACATCGCCGCGGGCGCCGTCGACGCGGCCGAGGGGCTCGGCGTGACCGGCGTCGAGATGTTCCTCGTCGACGACCGCGTGGTGATCAACGAGCTCGCGCCACGCCCGCACAACTCCGGGCACTACACGATCGAGGCCTGCGAGACGTCTCAGTTCGAGAACCACCTTCGAGGCATCCTGGGGCTCCCGCTCGGGTCGGCCGAGATGCGCGTGCCGGCGGCGGTGATGATCAACCTGCTGGGGTCCCGCACGGCGCCCGCGCGACCCCGGATCGGCCCCGCTCTCGGCGTCCGTGGGGCACACCTGCACCTGTACGACAAGCACGAGGTGCGCCCCGGCCGCAAGATGGGCCACGTGACCTGCCTGGGGCAGGACCTCTCGATCGCCCACTCGCGCGCCCAGCACGCCGCCCAGGAGGTGGGACTGTGACGCCGCCCGCACCGTTGGTCGGCATCGTGATGGGGTCCGACTCGGATCTGCCCGTGATGACGGCCGCCGCCGAGGCGCTCGGCGAGCTGGACGTCCCGCACGAGGTGCGGGTGGTCTCGGCGCACCGCACGCCCGACGACATGCTCGCCTACGGCCATGCGGCGGCCGGGCGGGGGCTTCGGGTGATCGTGGCGGGCGCCGGGGGCGCTGCCCATCTGCCCGGCATGCTCGCGGCGGTGACCGCGCTTCCGGTGATCGGCGTCCCGGTCCGGACGTCGGCGCTCGACGGAATGGACTCGCTTCTTTCGATCGTGCAGATGCCGCGCGGCGTGCCGGTGGCGACGGTGGCGATCGACGGCGCGCGCAACGCGGGGCTGCTCGCGGCCCGCATCCTCGCCATCGGCGACGAGGCGCTCACCGCGCGCGTCACCGCCGCGCAGCGAGCGATGGCCGACACCGCCAGGGCCGCCGATGCGCGGGTGCGTGACGCCGGCACCACGTAGCCGCGGACCACGAGTGGCCGGGGCGCGTTGAGCGGCCCGGCGCTCGTCGCTAGACTCCCGGTCCCTCGCGGATGTAGCTCAGTTGGCTAGAGCGTCTGCTTGCCATGCAGAAGGTCGAGGGTTCGAGTCCCTTCATCCGCTCTCTGAAGAGCCCCCCGAGATCGGGGGCTCTTGTCGTTCTAGCGGGCATCGACATCGAGCCCCATCTGGCGTTCATCCCACGTCCATCCCGCCGAGCGATCGGGCGAAGCGCCGAAGACGTGGGCCTCGAGGACCGTCGCGGCCTGCAGGCGAGCCCCCTTGTGGAGGTGCCCATGCCTAGGCTGCTGTGCGGTCGGATCGTGTTGTACTCGCTGCGCCAGCGCTCGATCAGACCCCCGCCTGGAGCGCGACCTCGGTGACTACCCCGACCGTGTCAGGGTCGGCCCGGATGCCGGCGGCGCGGCCTCCCGTTCAGACTGCGGAGCATGAGATCCCATGCGCTACTCCTGATGGCGGCGGCCATGGGCGTCGTCGCGGCGCCGGCGGCCGCGGTGCCCCCGGAGCCGGCCTGGACCACCGGGCTGCGCATCTCGCCCGCGGGAAGCTCCCACTCCGCACCCGCGGCGGCGCTCGCGGCGCGCGGGGAGGCGATCGCAGCGTGGACGATCTTCTCGCGCTCCAGCGCCCGGGTGCAGATCAGGACGCGCCACGGCTTCGTCAGCCCGTGGCGGGTGGCGTGGACCTCGGGTGCGGGGGGTGCGACGGCCCTGGCCGTCGGGGCGAACCCGGCCGGCGCCGCGGTCGTGATCTGGCGGGTCCCCGGCGGGCCGGTGCGCTCGGCCGTCCGCAGCACCCGTGGCGGCCGCTGGCGTGTCATGGCGGTGCCGTCCCGTCGCGCCGACCCTCGGGCGCTCAGGACGTTCGTGGGCCCGGAGGTGGCGGTCGCCGCCGACGGAAGCGCATCGGCGCTCTGGCTCACGAACGAGGGCGGAGCCTGGATGCTGCGGGGCGCCCGCCGCAGGCCCGGCGGCGCGTGGATCGCGACACCCCCGCTCGCACCGGATGCGAACACCGCCTGGGCGGCGCCGGCCGCCCACGTCAACGCGAGCGGCGACGCGGTGGCGGCCTGGATCCTGCCGCGGCCGGGAACCGAGGCGGCCTTCGTCCCCCCCGGCACCGTCCGGGTGGCGACCCGCGCGCGCAACGGCGCCTGGAGCCCGGTCGCGACCCTCGGGGAGTCCGAAGGCGGCGCGGACGCCGCCATCGGCTCGGACGGAGGGCTCGCGGTGGCCTGGACCGCTCTGTCGGAGAGCGGCCGCGAGGTCATCATCGCCCGGGCGGAGGCCCCCGGTAGCGCCTTCTCGCCCCCGGAGGTCGTCGCGCCGGGATCGACGGCTCGGATCGCCCTCAACGGCAGCGGGGCCATGGTGGCCGCCTGGGCCGGCCCCGGCGGCGTACGCGACAAGGCGCCGCTACAGGCGGCGGTGAACCACGGCGCCGGCTGGACCGCGCCCCAGACCCTTTGGGCGTCCTCGGACCTGGGCACGGCCGAGATCTACCGGGCGCACATCGCGATCGGCGCGTCGGGCCGGGCCTTCCTGGGGTGGGTCGACCCGGAGGGGCCCGGCACCGCTACGGCGGGCGTGTCAACGGCGGCGTCGGACGGAGTGTTCAGAGGATTCGGGCAGAGGGCCCCAACCAACAGCGCCGCGATCGCGATCGCCCCGGACGGTGTCGGCAACGCCCTGGTGCTCCTCGACGACGAGGCAAGCAGCGGTCACTGCCCGTTCGATACGGAGGGGATCATCTCGGCGGCGAGCTACGACCGCTACCGTCGCGCTGTGGTGACCGGCAGCGCGCACGCGGTCCGGATCCCGTCGCGCGGCACGATCCGATGGACCGTCACGGTGCGCAATCGGGGCCCGGTCATCGCCCGCGGCGTTCGCCTGACGACCGCGACTCCATGCCCCGGAAGCCGTTTCGTCGGAAGCGCACCATGCGGCCTGCGACTGTCGAGCAGGTGGTGGCGCTGGAAGCTCGGCACAATGAGGCCGGGGGCGGTCCGCCGGGTGCGCGTCGCCGTTCGCCCCGGTCCCGGCACCAGAGCCCCCTACCGGCTCTTCGGCGACGTTAGCGCCATCGGCGTGGTCCCCGCCTCGATCGGCGACGGGTTGCGCGCGAGCGGGAAGGACTGACCGGACCCCGTTCGTCGGGACGGGTCACGTGGACCGATCTCAGGGGGTCGGGCCAGTCGTGGCTCCCTCCGAGCGAGCACGCTCTGGGAGCTCTTTCCGCATCTCGGGGTCGAGACGGACGGACTCGACCGCCGGCGGCGCCGAGCCGAGGCTGGGACGCCCGCGCCCAGAGCAACGATCACAACGGATGTAGCCGCCAGGGAGACCCCATCGGGACGTCGACGATACTCAGGCGGCCGGGCGCCCGACCCCGAGTAGAGCCAAGGCGCGGCTCACGACCTCGCTCTCGTGCAGATCCGTGAGGTTGAGCCTGGGACACGTTCAGCAGTCCGATCGACACCGAGAAGCTCCGATTGGCGCACACGACCGCTCCGCTCGGAACGCCACGACGCCCCTGCTTACGAACGTCTTTCAGGCCCGCTCCGGTCGAGTCGCAGAACACCCCGTGCCCTCTTTCCATGGCAGAAGGTCGAGGGTTCGAGTCCCTTCATCCGCTTGTGACGACGCCCCCGCATCGCGCGGGGGCGTCGTCTTGCAGGGCTCGGTGCGATTCGGACGACGCGATCCGTCGCACGAAGACGGTTTCACGCGCGGGGATCGGCCCCTCGGTAGGGTTCCGCCGATGGGAACGATCGACCGAGAAGTGACCGCGGCGGACGCCGCCGACATGTGGCGGAGCGCCTGGCGGTTCCTGGTGGGCACCGGCGTCCTTCTGGCACTGCTCGGGATCGCGGCCATCGTCTACCCCGCGGTCGCCACGGCCACGGTCAACATCCTCGCCGGCGTCCTCCTCATCATCGCCGGCGTCCTGCTGTTCGGCTTCGCGTTCACGGCTCGCGACGCGGGCGGCGTGATCACCTGGATCGTGGTCGGGGCGCTCGCGGCGATCGTCGGAATCATGTTCCTCAGCGCGCCCGAGATCGGCACGGTGACCCTGACCGTCCTGCTGGCCGTCTGGTTCATCCTCAGCGGGCTGGCCAAGATCGTCGCCGCGTTCGAGCAGCGGGGGCGCACCGACACCGCGCTCGTGGCCGTCAACGGCGTGATCTCGCTCCTGCTCGGCGTGCTGATCGCGTTCGAGCTGCCGGGGTCCGCCGACTGGGCCATCGGCCTGCTGCTCGGGATCATGTTCCTGCTCGACGGGATCGTCATGATCGTCATCGGCTGGTCGATGCGCCGGGCGGGCCGGCTCGCCCCCGACGCCCGCGCGTAGGGTCCCGCGCCCCCGAGGGCGCTCCGCGCCACCCCGGACCGGCGTCGACCTCCTTCCGGCGGATCGCACGGGATCACGAGGGTCTCGGCGGCTCCGTCGTCACGGCGCGGCCTCCCCGGCAGGCGGCGGCGGCAGGGCCCCGGGTGCGGCCGTGGGGCCCGGCGCCGCCGCGGCCGCGCGGCGATCGGCCCCGCGCAGCATCCTGAGCGCGCCGACCGGCTCCAGACCCCGCCCTCGAAGACCGTCGATGATGGCCGGGAGCGCGGCGGCGGTGCCGTCGAGCAGATGGAGCACGGTGACGGAGCCGGGCCGGGCATCGCGCACCACGCGCCGCGTGATCGTCCCGGGCGACGGGCGAAGGTAGTCGCCCGGGTCGACGTCCCAGAGCAGGATGTGCGAGTAGCCGAGCTCACCCGCGGCCCGCCGGAGGCCCGGGCTCAGGCGCCCGAACGGCGGACGATAGAGCGGCCGTGAGGTCGCACCGAGCATCCGGTCGACGCCGGCGACGTTGCGCGCGAGGTCCGCGCGCGCCTCGGCATGGGTGGTATGCGTCCCGGTGCGATGGCCGTGGCCGTGGCTGCAGTTCTCGACCGTCCCGTCGCGCACGGCCGCCCGGAGCGCGCGGCGAAGGCCCTCGTCCCACCGGTTCGCCGCGTACCCGTTCAGGCAGAAGGTGGCCGACGCGCCCTTTCGCCGAAGCGTCGCGACGATGCTTCGCATCGCCCCGGCGTCGATCCCGTCGTCGAAGACGAGCGCCACGCGGGGCCCGGATCCGTCGACGTGGGAGACGGTCCGCGCCCGGACCGGTGCGGGCGGCCGCGCGACGAGCAGCATCGGGCCCGGGGGCCCGGCATCCGCTCCAGCCCGGGTCTGGACGCGGACGCGGGCCGGACCACCGTCGAGCAGTCGCGGCGGGACCCGCACCGTCGCGGTCCGCCCCGACGGGATCCAGCCGGAGATCGCCGCGCGCCGATCACGGTCATCGAGGGCAACCGCCCGCGCGCCCGAGCTGTCGGGGCCGCCCCGGACGGTGACGCGGACGCGCACCCGACCGCCGTCACGGACGACGTGCGCGTCCACGCCAAGGGGCGGCCGACGGGCGCTCCTCGGCGCCGCGGGCGGGGCCGGCGACGTGGCGGCGGCGTCGTCGGATGGGTCCACGGTGACACGGGCGCCGGCCTCTTCCGAGCCCCATGGGCCGAGGCCGGCGACATGCGTCGTCCCGGCCAGGGCGATCGCGGCGGCCGCGACGCTGGCGAGCGCAGCCCTTCGCCGGCGACGGGTCCGCCGACGCACGCGCCGACGCCGGGCGGCGCGCTCCTCCTCGCTCAACCTCCCCACGGACGGGGCTCAGGCGGCCTTGACGCTCGTCACCCCGGTCGTATCGGCACACCGCCGGCCGGTCCGTCGAGTCGGGGCCGCACCGCCGGGCGGCCGCCCGTCATGGCGTCAGGGGGCCACGATCTCCAACTCGGTCGTGATGTCGAGCGCGGCGCCGAGCGAGCGCGCGACGCCGCAGGCCGGAACGTGGTGTCGATGGGCGCGCTCGGCGGCGGCCCGCTTGTCGTCGGGCGCGATGAGCCGGTACCTGACGCGGACGTGGTGCATGATCATGACGCCGTCCGGATCGATCTCGATGTCGCCCTCGGCCGCGGCGGTGAGGCGGTCGCCCTCGGGATCGATGCCGCGCACGCTGAGCGCCTTGCCGAGCGTCCCCGTCAGGCACGACGCCAACGCGCCGACCACGTGGTCGAACGTGCTGGCGTGCTCCTGGTGGGGCCCCTCGTCCGGCATCCCGTAGAACTCGGCCTGGAAGGTCGGGACGCCGTAGGTCGCGGTCTCCCCCGTCACCTCGAACGTCGCGGCGCGCACCGGCGGCCGCTCGCGGGCGACGTTGACGCGGACCGTGCCGATCTGCGTGTTGGACGTCGTGGTCATGCCGGGCCTCCACCGGGGACATCGTTTTCGCGAATGTACCAACGACGCGCCGCGCCGGGCGAGCGCGTGAGCGCGCACCCCGCCCGCTGGTACAGTCGGTCGGGTCGTGCGGGCCTCGGTGCCGCACCCACCCACGCGGCGACGTGGCGAAGTTGGTCTAACGCGGCGGTCTGCAAAACCGCTATTCGCCGGTTCGAATCCGGCCGTCGCCTTCCTCATCGGCAAGCGGTCTTCCCGCTGCGTTCTCCGGCCCATCCGGTAGGGGGGGGGGGGACAAGGGGGCGTACGGGAGGGACCCCGGCGCCAGACCGCGAGGGAGAGCAGCGGGGGGGCGGGGCCGGGGGGGGGCGCCCCCCGCCGACGGGAGGAGGGGGGGGGGGGGGGGGCGGGGGAGGGGCCGGGGGGGGGGGGGGGGGGGGGGGGAGGGGACGGGGGGCGGGCAGGGGGGGGGGAGGGGGGGGGGGGGGGGGGGGGGGGGGGGGGGGGGGGGGGGGAGGGGGGGCTCCGGGGGGGGGGGGGGAGGGGGGGGGGGGGGGGGGGGCGGGGGGGGGGGGGGGGGGGGGGGGGGGGGGGGGGGGGGGGGGGGGGGGGGGGGGGAGGAGGGGGTGGGGGGGGGGGGGGGGGGGGGGGGGGGGGGGGGGGGGGGGGGGGGGGGGGGGGGGGGGGGGGGGGGGGGGAAGCCCGTGCCGCCCAGGCGAGTAAGACGAACCGCACCCTAGACGCGCACCGGTCGCCACCGCAGATGTCACCGCATCTAGCAAGAGAGGGGCATCGCCGATCGTGCCCTCGATCCCCTGTGTGCCGGATTTCGCACCTTCTCGTAGGCTCGCGCGCGTCAGGCGCGGTGCGAATCGGGCGTGATCCCGGCCGACCACTCAGGCGGCGGGGCGCGCGGTGTCCGGAGGTTCTCGAATGGCTCGGTGGATCGGTCTTGTGGTCAGCGTCATGCTGGCGGCGCTCTTGGTGGGCGGTGTGGGCGGCGCTGCCGCGAAGGGCGGCTCGCCGATCACGGTGGTCGAGGTCGAGGGCGAGGTCGTCGACGTGCTCGCCACGAACCGACGCTTCGATGTCGCGACGGCCGAGGTGTCGTTTCCGCTTGCGGTCACGAGCGCGGCCGGCAACGAGTTCACGCTTCGCTTCAGCGGGGCGGAGCCGAGGTTCCGGGTCCCGGCGGCCGGGCGGACCCGGAAGTCGCCGAGCCTTCTCGAGCGGAGGAGCTCTCGGGCCGCGAGAGCGACCGCCGGGAGCGCGGCGAGCGGGGGGGGGGGGGGGGGGGGGGGGGGGGGGGGAGGGGGGAGGAGGGGGGGGGGGGGGGGGGCGGGTCGCCGTCAACGTCCGCCGACTCGATCAGCGGGATCGGGCGGAGACGCGGCGAGCCACCACCGGCCGCCCACGGCACCAGCACCGTGATGACGAGGGGAGGCCGACCAGTCCGGCCCAGGCACCCGGCCTGAAGACGGACTCCGGATGACGAGGAGGTCATCGAGGGGCGAACGCCGCGTCCCCGAAGCCGGTCGCGCACCGCGGCCACGGTCTGCTCGGCGGCCTCGCGGCTGTTGTCCGCCAGGCGGAAGCCGATCGTCGTATATCCCGGTTCACCGCGAAGCCCTGCGACGGTCTCCGGCGTCGCGTAGAGGGTGATCCAGTCGTTGCTGAGATCGGCCTCGCCGTTGGTCAGGTTGCGCCCGACACCGCTCACCGTCAGAGGGGTCGCGGTCCCGTCGGCGGCGATCACCCGCACGGAGTCCCCCTCGGCGACGATCAACCCCTTGTTCGGCGTTGTTACAGAAGGGACAGCACCCGAGGAGGGGCCGTACCGGACCGACCGCACGACGTCGACGCGCGGCGCGCGTGCCGACGACGAGCGCGCCCGCCCGGCCACACCCGCGCGCGAGAGGGCTCGGCGACAGCAGTTGCAACCCGGGCAGCGGGTAGCCGGGGCGTCGGGAGCTCGAGCGGCGGCACGAGACGGAGGCCGGGCGCGGGCGCGCCCCTCGCGTTCCACCGCCTCTCAGGGCCAGCCGGGAGTGCCGCGACCGTCGGGCGCGAGCTCAAGGACCCGCTCAGAACGTGCGCCCCTTGCGAGGGCTGCGACGAGTCCGAGATGGGGACTTCGGCGGCGAGCGGGCGCGGTGAGCGCACCGAACCTCCGCCGACGCCGCACGTCGCGGATCGAAGTCACGGTGGCCATGGCGGTCGGCGCGACGCGAGCTCGGAATCGCCCGATGCGGTGCGACACCTCAAGGTGTCACCCCCGGACCCCTCCGCGTTGAGGAGCGCCGAGCAGGTCGAACACATCCGCCGCGGCGCGGCGAGGTGCCGGCGGCGCGCGAGAGCAGCGGCGGGTCCGCGGCGAGGGCACGTGCGATCCCACGCGCTGCGCGGCCGCCGGAGAGCCGCGGGGGATGCCGCCGTGTCCGCGCCCTCCAGCACCGACGGGGCGCCCCACGCGCTAGGCCACCCGCCCGTGAGGCGGTGCCCGACCACGCGGGAGCACGCGCCGGCGCCCACAGCGTCGGAAGGAGTTGGAGGGGGGGGGGGGGGGGGGGAGGGGGGTCAGGCGGTCGGTGCGGGTGATCGTGTTCATCACCGTCGACTATTCCCGACGGGCTGATCCGGCCAGTCGCCTTGTTCGACGTCAGGTCGACCCTCATGCGCCCGGTACTCGGCCAGGCGGGTGCGGAGCATCGCGGCGGGGCCCGTCGAGCCGGATGAGGGGCTCGGATCGCATACAGCGAGGCGCGGGGGGGAAGAGTGGGAGGGCGGTCCGCAATCCGGCCCGATGTCGCGTCGCGACGGTGCGAGGCGATCGGGCCTACACCCTCCGCGCGTCGTGGTGGTCCGAGGGTGCGGGGTACGTGTCCTCGGGGACGCGAGACTCGGCGGCGCCGGTCCTCGGACGCCCGCGAGTAGTAGGGCCGGCGATGGACGACGACGGGGCCATCGAATGCTCGCCGACGCCAACGCAGAACCAGACCCCTGGGTCATCCGCGAATCCGCCCTCGATCTCTCGCGGCTCGGGGTTCAGCGAGTCGGTCTTCGCCCTCGCCAACGGGCATCTCGGGCTTCGCGGCAACCTCGACGAGGGCGAGCCGCGCGCGATCGCGGGCACGTATCTGAACGGGTTCTACGAGACGGTCGCGCTCCGATACGGCGAGGGCGGCTACGGGTACCCGGAGGACGGGCAGGCGATCGTCAACGTCACCGACGGCAAGCTCATCCGCCTGCTGGTCGAGGACGAGCCGCTCGACGTCCACGGCGGCCGCCTGCGCGCGCACGAGCGCACGCTCGACATGCGGACCGGCATCCTCAAGCGCACGCTGGTCTGGGGCTCGCGGTCCGGGCGCTCGGTGCGCGTCACGAGCAGGCGACTCGTCTCCTTTCGCGACCGGAGCATCGCGGCCATCAGCTACGAGGTCGAGGCCCTCGAGGGCCCCGTGCGCGTCGCCCTGCAGTCGAACCTGCTGGCCAACCGGGTCGACGGGCAGAGCGGCGACGACCCCCGGCAGGCGGTCCCGATGGGCGCGGCGCTCGTTCCGCGGCTGTCCGTGCACGACGGCATGCGGGTGGTGCTCGCGCACTCCACACGGCGAAGCGACCTGTCGCTCGCGACGGGCATGGAGCACACCGTCGAGGCGGAGAGCCCCCCGCTCACGAGGACCGAGTGCGAGCCGGACCTCGGCCGGGTGACCGTCTCGGCCCATCTCGACCCCGGGCGCCCCGTCCGGATGGTCAAGCTGCTCTCGTACCACTGGTCCTCGCGCCAGTCGATCGAGTGGCTGCGCGACCAGGTCGACGCCAGCCTGCAGAACGCCCTGGCGGAGGGCTTCGACGGCCTGGCCGCCGCGCAGCGCGCCCACCTCGACGCGTACTGGGCCAGCGCGAAGGTGGAGCTCGACGGCGATCCGGAGATCCAGCAGGCGCTCCGGTTCGCGCAGTTCCAGCTCCTGCAGGCCGCCACGCACGCCGAGACGCGCGCGATCCCGGCCAAGGGGCTCACCGGCCCGGGCTACGACGGGCACGCCTTCTGGGACACGGAGGGCTACGTGCTGCCGGCCCTGGTCTTCTCCAGCCGGCGCTCGCGCGCGACGCGCTGGTCTGGCGCCATTCGACGCTGGAGCTCGCCAAGGAGCGTGCGCGCCAGCTGGGGCTGCGGGGGGCCACGTTCCCGTGGCGGACGATCCACGGCGAGGAGTGCTCGGGCTACTGGCCGGCCGGCACGGCCGCGTTCCACGTGAACGCCGACATCGCGCGCGCGGTGCAGCTCTACGTCGACGTGACCGCCGACGGCGACTTCGAGCGCGACGCCGGCGTCGAGTTGCTCTGCGAAACGGCGCGGCTGTGGGAGAGCTTCGGCTACCACGCGGCGGACGGGCGCTTTCGCATCGACGGCGTCACGGGCCCCGACGAGTACTCCGCGCTCGCCGACAACAACCTCTACACCAACCTGATGGCGCGCGACAACCTACGAAACGCCGCCGCCGCCGCCGAGCGCCACACCGCGACGGCGGACCGCCTCGGCATCACCGTGGAGGAGATCGCGGCCTGGCGGCGGGCGGCGGATGCGATCGCGATCCCGTACGACGCCGGCCTCGGCGTCCACCAGCAAAACGAGGGGTTCACCGCGAACGAGCGCTGGGACTTCGCGTCGACGGGCGAGGACGAGTACCCGCTCCTCCTGCACCACCACTACCTGAACCTCTACCGCAAGCAGGTCGTCAAGCAGGCGGACCTCGTGCTGGCGATGTTCACCTGCGGCGACGCGTTCGACGACGAGCACAAGCGACGGAACTTCGACTACTACGAGGGCCTGACCGTGCGGGACTCGTCGCTGTCGGCATGCATCCAGGCGGTGATGGCGGCCGAGGTCGGGCACCGCGACCTGGCCTACGACTACCTGGCCGAGGCGGCCCTCACCGACCTGCACGACCTCAAGGGCAACGTGCGCGACGGCCTCCACATCGCCTCCCTCGCGGGCGCGCTGCTCGCGACGGTCGCGGGCTTCGGAGGGCTCCGGCGAGGCGGGAGGGGGCTCTCGTTCCGGCCCTGCCTCCCGACCGGCCTGGACCGACTGGCCTTCCCGCTGTACTTCCGTGGGCGCCGCCTGCACGTCGAGGTCCGGCCCGACGCCGCGACCTATTCGCTCGACGCCGAGAACGCCCCCCTTCCGATCGTCCACTGGGGCGAGGAGGCCGTCGTCGAGCGATCCGCCGTCACGCTGCCGATCCCACCGGCGCCGGACCTCGCGCGCCCGGTGCAGCCCGAAGGGCGCGCCCCCAGGCGCCGGGCCCGAGACGTCACCCGGACCGAGGGGGCCGCCGGTCGGGAGTGATCGCCGGCGTGCCGATCAGTGGGTGAGCCCGAGCGTCGCGACGCCCGCGGTGATCGCGACCGGCTCGCCGCCGAGGACGTACGGGCCGAGCGGCAGGTACCCCTCGAAGCGCTTCCGATGGTGCGGCGCGACGGGCATCACCTCGCGCACGAGCTCGGCCTCGCCCCTGGATCGACCGAGACCCCCGAGGAGCCCGCCCGGCGAGATCTCGACCCGGCGGAACTCCTCCTGCAGGACGGGCATGTCGTCCGTCGCACCGTCCGCCCCCGCGCGCTCGAGCAGCTCGGGGTCGCGGTCGGTCGGCCAGTGCGCCTCCGGCACGGCGTGCGCGCCGAGGCCCGGGGTCCTCGGGGCGGCGGCGCGATCCCGATCTCGTCCAGTTCGACGTCGGCCCGCGCCACGCCCGTCCACGCGTCGTCGCGCGCCAGCCCGGTGCGCCCGTCCTCGACCCGGACGAACTCTGCGGGCACCGACGACCGATCCACCGGCTCGCGTGCAAGCCCCAAGCCGCTCGCCTCCTGGCGTGAACGCACGAGCGACTCGACCGCGGCATCGCCCGCGGCGCGCCGGAGTCCGAGCAGGGGCGGCTCGGCTGCGGTCGCCGTCGATCGCGGTGGACGCGCCGGCTCGCGTGGGCGCGACGACGGTGACACCGAAACGACGCAGCGCTCCGCTCATGCGCCGCTCATCGCGTGCACCGGAAGGCCGGGGGCCGATGCGTGGCGACCAGAGGCGTCCGCGCCGCGCACGCCGTGGCCGGGCTATCCGGGCGCGCCACCACCGACGTCCACCGTGATCCCGTCGTGCGCGAAACACACGTGGCCCCGCCCGGCCAGCATCTCGCCGAGCGGATCCTCGTAGGACCAGGCGGCGTCCTCCAGCACGTCGTCGCCGACGCGCACCGACCACCACGAGGCGACGCCCTTGTACGGGCACACGCTGGTCGTGGCGCTCGCGTCGAGCGTGCCAAGGACGTCCTCGCGTGGCACGTACGCCCTGACGGGGAGGCCCGTCTCGAACACCATCACGGGGCGCGTCGTCTCGGCGATCGTCGCGCCCGCCGCCGCCACCCGCACGTGGCGACCGCTTCGACGGGCATCGACCCGGTGGTACGGGTCGCGCAGGTGGCCGAGCACCTCCTCGTCCTCGTCGAGCCACAGGTCCATGGCCTCGGCCTCGATCGACGCGAGCCCCCGCAGCCACTCGGCCGAGGCGATCGGCTCCGGGTAGTGCCAGACGGCGTTCTCGGCCACCCGATCCCCGACGCGGATCGAGTGGTAGGCGGCGTCGCCCTTGAACGGGCAATGGGTTGTGAGGTCGGTGGCCTCGAGCAAGGCGGGGTCGATGTCGGCCATCGGCACGTAGAGCCGCGGCAGGATCGCCGACTCGTGCAGGAGCCCGCCAGCCGTCGTGTCGAGCACCGTGACGCCCGCGAACTCCGCGCGGACCCGGTGCGGGAACGGCTCCAGCAGCAGCTTGTGGGCGGGGCCGTCCAGTGAGTAGTTGCGCTCGGCGAACGGTCGATGGGCGAGCGGGCCGTGCGAGAGCGTCAGCGTCATGTCGGTTCCCCGGAGGTGGTTGACCTGCCCACCGAGGGTGACACGCACTTCGCCACGACGCCCACCGTCACCCTTCACACCGCGGGCAGGCCCGGAGACGCACGAGGCGGGACTCGGACCGACATCGGCCCCACCGCGGGGGCGACGTGAGTCCACGGCCCCGGACCGTGCGACACGGGTAATCTCGCCGCGTGCCACGCAGCCCGCGCACATGACCGCCGGAGATCGGGCGACCGTCGCCCGGGCGGACCTGCCGCAAGCCGCCCGGCGGTGGCTTGACCGTGCGCTGCCCCACCCGGGCGATGCACCCCAGGGCGTCGAGCTTCGCGAGCAGGGCGAGTTCTTGGTGGGCGAGCGCTGGCTTCCATGGCGAGGGACCCATCTGATCTGGCAGGACGACGTCGGATTCGAGTGGACGGCCCGCATGCGCGTGTTCAAGGTGCTGCCGCTCCGCCTGCGCGACGGGTGCGGCCCCGCGGACGGGTGGGGCACGGGCAAGCTGCTCGGCGTGCTGCGCGTGCGGCGTGCCAAGGGTGTCGAGGTCGTGCGCTCGCAGCTCGTGCGGCATCTCGCTGAGCTGCCCCTGGCCCCCGCCGCCGCGGCGCTCAACCCGGCCCTCGAGTGGATCGACGCGGGCCCCGACCGCGTCGGCGTGCACGCCCGGATCGGGGATCAAGAGGCGACGGTTCACCTGGACGTCGACGAGCACGGCGACGTCGTCAGGTCGTCCGCGCCCGACCGGCCGCGGGACCTCCCGGACCGGACCTTCACCGACACGCCCTTCCAGTACACCCTCGGCGAGCACGCCGAGGTCGAGGGCGTCAGGATCCCGACCCGTCTGGAGGCGGCGTTCGACTACGGGTCCGGCCCCGAGCCGTACCTTCGCATCGACGTCCTCGGGAGCCAGCCGGTCGAGTCCTGACCGGCCGGGCGGGCCTTCAGCCGGACCTGGGCGGCACCGTCGGGTCGTCCTCGGCGCGGCTGTCGAACGAGGGCTCGATCGTGAGCGGCGGCAGGATCCGGTCGAGCCAGCGCGGGATCCACCACATCCGCTCGCCCATCAGATGCATCACGGCCGGGACGAGGGTCAGGCGGACGATGAACGCATCGATCAGGATCGAGGCCCCGAGCGCCAGCCCGAACTGCTTGACCAGGCTGGAGTCGCTCAGGAGGAACGAGAGGAAGACGCTGGTCATGATGAGCGCGGCGGCCACGACGACCTTGCCGATGCGCGCCACCCCCTGCGTGATGGCGTCCGGCGCCGACGCGCCCCGCACGAACTCCTCCCGGATGCGGCTGACGAGGAACACCTCGTAGTCCATCGAGAGACCGAACAGGATTGCGAAGACGATCGGGGGGAGGTACGACGTGATCGGTCCGGTCTGGTCCAGACCGATCAGCTCGAGACCCCATCCGAACTGGAACACGGCGATCAACACGCCGAACGAGGCCATCGCCGAGAGCAGCATCGTCGCGAATGCCTTGACCCCGACCGAGAGCGAGCGGAACGCGGTGGTCAGGATGACGAGCACGATTCCGCCCGCGAGCAGCACGAACCAGGCCAGCCGGTCGAGTATCCGGGCCGCGATGTCGTCGAATGCCGCGGTGGTGCCGCCGACGAAGGCGCTCGCGTCGGCACCGCCGATCGCCCCGGGGATGACGTCGTTTCGAAGGGTGTCGACGAGGTCCACCGTGTCGCGGGACTGCGGCGACGACGTGGGGATCACCGAGAGCACGGCGGTCGTCTGCTGCTGATTGACCAGCGGGGCCTGCACTGTGGCCACGCCGTCGGTGCCCTGGATCGCGCTCGCGATGCGCTCGGTCACCTGGGGGTCGGCGGACTGGTTGATCGACACGACGAGCGGACCGTTGAACCCGGGGCCGAAGGCGGTCGAGATCTGGTCGTAGGCGGTGCGCTCGGTCTGGCCCTTGGGGTACGTCCCGGCGTCGGACGCGCCCAACTGCACCCAGAAGACCGGAAGCGCCAGGACGAGGAGGACCACGAGCGCGAGCGGCCCGAAGATCAGGGAGCGACGGGTGACGAGGCGCCCCCAGGCGCCGATCGCCCCGCCGTCGTCGTCCTCGCGCGGCTGGCGGAAATGGGGCAGGGGCAGGCTGTTGACGTGGTGCCCCAGTATCGAGAGCGCCGCGGGCACGAGCGAGTTCGCCGCGATGACCGCCGTGACGACGGTGACCGCGGCGCCCACACCGATCAGCGTCATCCATGACAGGCCGAAGACGACGAGGGAGGCGACCGAGAGCACGACCATCGTCCCGGCGAAGATGACCGCCCGCCCGCCGGTGGCGGTCGCGATGGCGACGGCGTCGACGACCTCGCGCCCCGCCGCGAGCTCCTGGCGGTACCGCGTGATGAGAAAGAGCGAGTAGTCGATCCCGACGCCGAGCCCGAGCATGATCGCGAGCGTCGGGGTGATCGTGTTGAGGTTGACGAAATCGGCCTCGAGGTAGACCAGCGACAGGCCGGCGACGAGCGCCACCATCGCCATCGCGATCGGGACGATCGCGGCGACGGCGCTCCCCAGCATGATCAGGAGGATCACCAGCGCCACGGTCAGGCCGATGATCTCGCTGAGCGAGTCGTCCGGCGTGATGTTGTTGGTGATCACCGGGCCGGTGAAGTTGACCTCGACCGGCGTCCCGGCGACGGCCGCGTTCGCCTCGGACTCCAGCGCGTCGATGGCGCTCTGAGGGACGTCGAAGGACTGCTGCGCGAACTGGACGTTCGAGAAGGCGACGGTCTGCGCCGCGTTGATCAGGCCGCCCTGCTGCTGATAGGGGTTGCCGACCGAGACCACCCCGTCGATCTCACCCGCGCCCTGGAGCGCCGCCTGCACCGCCTGCTGGGAGGCGGGATCGGCGAGCGTCCCGGTACGCGCCGCGAAGACGAGCGTCGCGGCGTTGCCCGCCACCTGCGGGAAGGTCTCGTCGAGGAGGTCCTGCCCGCGCTGCGAGTCCGTGCCGGGGATCTCGACCGCGTTCGAGAGCGACCCGCCGAACAGCGACGCCGACGTCGCGAGCACGGCGATCACGACGATCCACACCCCGACGACCGGCCAGCGATGGCGAAAGCAGAACCGCCCCCACCGCCCGAGCACGCCGAGCGCACCCAGATCGACTGGGGCCGGCCCCTGCTGACCGCCATCGCTCACGCCGGGTGCCGCCCCTCGCTCGCCCTCGATGCGGCGGGACTCTACCCGGTCGGCGACGCTCGGACGAGCGTCGCCCGCGGGACGCGCCTAACCCAGACCCGCCCGCGTGTCGTCGATGTTCTCGAGCGCGCGCTCGACGATCTGGACCATCTCGTTGGGCGCCCCGACGCCGTCGAAGCGGAAGTCCGGCGAGTCCTCACCGGCGGTCGAGAAGTCGATGTCGCCGACGTTGAGCACGCGGGCGAGCGCCGACTGGCTGATGTCGATCGACTGCAGCCGGCCGATGCTGGCCGACTGATTCCGCCGCGACAGGATGCCGCGGCGGATGCGGATGCGCCGCGAGGTCACCTGGTAGAGCGTGGCGAACCGGCGGAGCGCATCGACGGCCAGCACGACGAGCGCGAGCGCCGCCGTGACGAGCAGCCACTGCCACACCGGCAGCCCGGTGCCCGCGCCGTTCGCCGCGAGGATGACCGAAAGGACGAGGGGAATCGCCGCCAGCGCAAGGAACCCCACGAGTCGCATGAACTGCGCCCGCCACGTGGGATGCCCTTGCCAGACAAGGTCCTCGTCGTCCAGCAGCTTCATGTCCGCGACGCTACCACCCGCGCGGGCGGCCCGTCGCGCCCGTCAGCCGACCTGCCACGGGTCGGTGTCCGCCGCGGCGAAGCGTGTCTCGACGCCCTCGTCGGCGAGCAGCCGTTCGAGGCCGCGGGCCCACCGTTTGAGCACCGCGCGCTCGACCGACGCGTGGGGCAGGTCGACCAGCGGCATCCCCGCCGCGCGATCGGCGTCGTGGTACTTGAGATCGCTGGTCACGTAGACGTCCGCCCCGCCCGCCCGCGCCTCGGTGAGCAGCGAGGCGCCCGAGCCGGTGCAGCAGGCGGCGCGGCGCACGCGGCCGAACGGGTCGCCGCAGAAGACCGCGCGGGTCTCGAAGGCCGCGCCCGCTCGGGCCGCCACGTCCTGCACGGTCGTCTCGGCCACCTCGCCGATCCGGCCGAGCCCGGCGCCCGGGTCGGCGCCGGACGGCACGAGCGGCGACGTGCCCGACATGCCGATCGCCTCGGCCATCAGGTCGTTGAGCCCGCCGCGCGCCGCGTCGAGGTTGGTGTGCGCCGCGACGACCGCCACGCGCGCCTCGGCCGCGCGCAGGACGAGCTCACCGGGAACGGCGTGGTCGCTCACGGTGGTCAGGCTCGGGAAGATCGGCGGGTGGTGCGTGACCACGGCCTCGCACGCGAGGTCGCGCGCCTCGTCCAGAACCTCGTCGCGGAGCTCGAGCGCCACGAGGACCCGGCGCACCGGGTGGTTGTGACGTCCGACGGCGAGGCCGACGTTGTCCCACTCCTCGGCGAGCTCCGGTGGCGCGAGCCGGTGGACGGCGGCGATCAGCTGGGCGACGAGCACGGCCCGGAGGGTACTCCGGCGGTGGGGGCGGACGGTGTCGGAGGACGCGGGTAGGCTTCCCCTCGTGTCGGCGGACGAGTCCCCCAGGCAGGCCTCGCGCGATGAGCGCGACGCGCAGATCGACGCCCTCTGGCGCCGCTACCGCGCGGGCGACGAGGTCGCCAAGGAGCGGCTGATCCTCACCTACGCCCCCGTCGTCAAGTGGGTCGCCGGACGGATGCGCAGCGCCCTGCCCCCGCACGTCGAGGAGGCCGACCTCATCTCGTATGGCCTCGAGGGCCTGATCGCGGCGATCGAGCGCTACGACCCCGGCCGTGAGGTCCGCTTCGAGACCTTCGCGGCCACTCGGGTCAAGGGCGCGATCATCGACGAGTTGCGCGCCCTCGACTGGGTGCCGCGATCGGTCCGGTCCCGCGCCCGGGAGGTCGAGCGCACCGCGACCGAGCTCGAGCACAAGCTCAAGCGCGCGCCGACCGAGGAGGAGCTCGCCGCGGCGATGCGGCTCGACCTGGAGGAGTTCCGGGCGCTCATCAGCCAGATCGCGAACTCGTCGATCATCGCCCTCGACGACGGCTGGAACATGGCCCCCGGCGAGACGCCGCACCTGATGGAGACGATCTCCGACGAGCGCGCGGTCGATCCGTCCTCACTCGCGGACACCGGCGACCTCCGCGAGGATCTCGCGGAGGCGATCGCCCGGCTGCCCGAACGCGAGAAGGCGGTCGTGGCGCTCTACTACTACGACAACCTGACGCTCCGCGAGATCGGCGACGTGCTCGGTGTCACCGAGAGCCGCGTCAGCCAGCTCCACACCAAGGCCATCCTGCGACTCAAGGGCAGCCTCCGGGAGGCGGTGGGCGGCTAGCGCGAGCCCGGTCCGAGGCGGATCATGATGACCGCGTCGACGGCCGCGAGCACGGAGAGGATCGCCACCAGCGCGACCGCGCCGTCGGTCCCCAGATCGTCCCGGCTCCAGAAGACGGCCGTGATCACCACGAAGCCCACGAACCAGATCGCGGCGCGGATCCTCCGCCCGATGTACAGGTGCCCGAGCCCGGGGACCACCAGGCTCAGCAGCACGGCCAGGATGTAGGCGCGGCGACCACGCGGCTGCGGGCGCCGAAGGCCTATGCCGCCACCTCGCTGCCCTGCGCGGCGAAGGCCACCGGACCGTCGAACTCCGCGCGCGCGGCGCGGACGGCGGCGTCACGATCGTGCTCCGGATAGCAGTGCGTCAAAAGGAGCGCCCCGGCGCCGGCCCGCGCCGCGATCCGCCCCGCACCCATGGCGTCGAGGTGCGCGGGGCCGGGCGGTGCGGGCTCGGCGCCGAACGAGCACTCGCACACCAGCAGGTCGCACCCGGTCGCGAGGTCGATCAGCGCGTCCGACACGATGCCGTCGGCCCCGTAGACGAGACTTCGCCCGCCCGCCTCGATGCGCACCGCATGGGTCGGCGGGACGTGCGGCACCTCGCGCTGGACGACGCGGACGTCGCCGACCGAGGTCTCGCCGCCGCCGCGCGCGAGCACCTCGTCGCGCATCCACCCCCAGCCGTCGGGCCCCGCGAACGCGACCAGCCGCTCCTTGAGCCCCTCCGGCAGCAGCGTGCGGATGCTCGCCCCCGCCCCAGGCCCGTACGCCATCAGCACGCGCAGCGCGAACAGGTCGGCGCAGTGGTCGGGGTGGGCGTGGGACACGACCAGAAGGTCGAGCCGCGCGGGGTCGCAGACCGACTGCAGGCGGTTGAGCGCGCCCGCGCCGAGGTCGAGGAGGATCTCGGCCCCGCCCGCGCGGACCAGGTACGCGCTCTGCACCTCACCTTCGCGCGCGTACGCGGTCCCCACGCCGATCGGGACCAGCGACAGCGCTGAGTGGTCGGGCATCCGGCGCATGCTATACCGGCCGTCATGCGCCTTCCGCCCAAGGTGACGACGGCCGCGCTGTCCGTCGGATCCATCGTGCTGATCGCCGGCTGCGGTGGTGGTGGTGACGGCGGCGGTGGCGGGTCCGACAACACGGAGGGCCTCGCACCCGCGGCGATCCTCGGCGAGTCGGCCGAGGCGCTGGCCGAGGCCGGCCCCTACCGCATCGGCCTGGAGGGCACCGTGCTCGCCGGCGACCTCGCGCCGTCGAGCTTCCTCTCCGGTGCCCTCGGCATCGACGGCGAGGGTGTGGTCGTGCCACCGACCGGCTTCTCGGTCGACGTGGGCGTCGACGCCGGCCTTCCGGTCGAGGTCAACCTGACGCGGGTCGACGACGCCCTCTACGCGGGGGTGCTCGGTCGGGATCTCGACCTCGGGCTCGCGCCCGCGCAGGTGGCGCAGCTCGATCCCGGGTCCATCATCACGGAGCTGCCGGCGCTCGTGGAGGACCCGGTCGAGGCCGGTCGCGAGGAGCTGGACGGTGTGCGGGTCGTACGGATCGAGGGTGTCCTCACCGCGGAGCGGGCGCAGGCCGCCCTCGCGCCGGTGCTCGGCGCGTTCGGCCCGGCGGAGGACGTCGCGGTCGAGGACGGCCGCGTGAGCATCCTGGTCGGCGTCGACGACCTGCTTCCGCGCCGGGTGCGCCTCGCGGTGGGCGACGTCGACGCCGACGACGGGCCCGCGATCGACGTGGCCGTCGACCCGTCGGACTTCGGGGCCGACCTCACGGTCACGCCTCCCGACGACCCGCAACCCCTCGGCGCGGGCGGACTCGGCGGCCTGCTGGGCGGCTGACCACCGGAGCGCGGCGCGGAGGCGACTTGGCGTGGTGGCGCCCGGCGGGCAGTCTTCCGGCATGGGGAGCCCCGAGGTGATCGACACCGTCCGCGATCGCGCCCGGCCCGAGCTGCTCTGGTACATGCGCCACGCCGCGGTCCTGGCCAGGTGGCCGGTGATCGACGAGGAGTGGGCGGCGACGATCGAGCGCCGCCGGCTGGCCGCGACCGAGGGCCGCGACATCGCCTACCTGCACGGGGCGGGGCGCTAGCTCGGGCCGGGCGCCCCGGTGGGGTCGATCGCCTCGACGTGGGCGACGTTGCGATGGTCGAAGTCCTCGTCGCCGTCATCGCCCGCAAGGAACGCCGCCAGGATCTCGCGGCCGAGCGTCGGGGTGGTCGCACGCATCGAGAGCGCGAGCACGTTCGCGTGGTTGTAGCGCCGCGCGAGCCTGGCCGTCTCGGCATCCATGCACAGCGCGGCACGCGTGCCGGCCACCTTGTTCGCGGCGATCGAGACACCCGTTCCGCTCCAGCAGCACACCACCGCGCGCTCCACCGCCCCGTCCGCGACGGCGCGTCCGACCGCCTCACCCACCTCGGCCCATTCCTCGCCCGTCCCGGCCGGCGGACCGATCAGCTCGACCTCGTGGCCGAGCGCACGCGCCTCGGTCACGACCGCATCGACCAGCGCGCCGGTGTCGTCCGCTCCGATCACGATTCGCACGAGCGGCCCTACCAGCGCAACTCGGCGGCGACGGCCACGTCGGCGAGCCGCTCCTCAGCGTCACCGTCCGGGATCAGGACCTCGGCATCCGTGGCGATGGCGCGGGCCGTCATGAGGTCGTGGAGTGACGGAACCGACGCCGCGCCGTCCGCGGGCGTGGTGAGCGGGCGCCCGTCGGGAGCACGCCAGCCGGGCACATCTCCAGCGGCCGACAGCAGCAGGCGGGCCACCCGACCCTCCGCGAGCGCGGGGAGCACGGCGTCCAGACCAACGGCGCCTCGCCCACCGGACGCCGCGCCCTCGAGCGCCCGGTCCACCGCGGCGCGCGCCCATTCCGCACGGGCCGCCGCGATCGGCACCGCGAGACCGTCGGCCTGCCGGCCCGCCGACTCGCCCGCGAGGTCCGAGTGCACCACCGTGCATCCGTCGAGGCCTGCCGCCCGCAACCCGTCGGCGACCTCCTCGGCCACCCCCGGATCTCCCGCAACGATCACATGCACCCAACCGGCGCCACCGGCAAGCCCCGCGGCGCGCTGCACGAGCGGCGCGAGCGCGCGCCGTCGCTGATCGGCGATGTGCGCGTCGTGGCGCTCGACGTGGGTGACCGAGTGCTGCGCCCGGCCGGGGTTCGCCCTGGCCGGGCCACGACGCTCACGTCCATCCGTCAGGCCGGTGACCTCCCAGTCCGCGAGACGGTCGGCGACGCCCATGGCGACCGTCGTGACCTCCAGCCGGTCCGCCGCGGCGAGGATCAGCCCGATCGCCCGATGGACGGTGCCCGCCCGCACGAGCGGGCCGAGTCGGGCGAGCGGTGCCAACGAGGCCTGTGCCGGCAGGGCGCACTGTGTCGCCAGCACCCGCCCCGGGCCGCCGTCGAGGGGGAGGAACAGGGCGCGCCCCAGCCCGGCGCCCGCCTCGGCCCGCGTCACGGCGTCGATCGCGGCGCCGTGACGGGCGAGCACCTCGGCGAGCGCGGTACGCATCTCGCGGCGCCCGTCGTCGTGGACACGCCGCGTCAGGGCGGCGATGTCGTTCCGGATCGCGATCCGGGCCTCGTCACCCGCCCCGCCGGTCGGCGCGTCACCGAGCACGCTCAGCACGCCGCCCTCGGGCGCCCAGTGCGCCATGGCGGCAAGGCCCGCCACGGTTGGCTCGACCACCTCGGCACCGGTCGCGAGCTCGCGCGCATCCGGGTGTGTCGTCGCCATCTCGCTCATGATCTCCCCCTCGTGATGGCCAAAGGCTACCGGGCGCCCGGAAAGCGGGTCACGGTGGTCGTGGCACGGGCCACACCCTCCTAGACTGTCAGCGAGCCCGCGTCAGGGGAGGACGAGTGATCATCCGTGGCGGCACCTTCGGTCCGGTCGCGACCAACAGCTATGTCGTGGCAGACCGCCAGGGCGGAACGGCGATCGTCGTCGATCCCGCGCTCGGCAGCGAGCGGTGGCTGACCGAGACGATCGCGCGGCTCGGGGCGACGCCGGTCGCGGTCCTCGACACGCACGGGCACTGGGACCACGTGGTCGAGAACCATCTCTGGGCCGAGAAGGGCCTGCCGGTCTGGGTCCACGGCGCCGACGCCGACTGGGTCGCCGCCCCGGCGCCGTTCAACCCCGCGCTGTTCGGCAGCCCGCCGCCGACCCCCGGGGTGACGGCGGCCCGGCTGCTCGCGGAAGGCGACGTGGTCGAGGTCGGCGACCTCCGGCTCGACGTCATCGAGACGCCCGGCCACTCGCCCGGGTGCATCGTCGCGCACGACCCCGGCTCCGGCCAGGCGATCGTCGGCGACCTGATCTTCGCGCAGGGGATCGGTCGGACCGACTTCCCGCGCTCGGACCCGGCCGCGATGATGACGAGCCTCGAGCGCGCCCTCGCGCTGCCGCCCGAGACCCTCATCTACCCAGGGCACGGGCCCTGGGGCGGGACGATCGCCGAGGCCGCCCCCTTCGCACGGATGTTCATGTGAGCGCCGGGGTCGACGCGCCCCTTGCCGACCGCGTCTGGGAGGCGCTCCGGACGGTCGAGGATCCGGAGCTGCGCCGAAGCGTCGTCGCCCTCGGGATGATCGGTGCGGTCGAGATCGACGGCGGGACGGTCGCCGTCGAGGTCAAGCTCACGGTCGCCGGCTGCCCGCTGAAGGCCGAGATCCAGCGGCGGGTCAGCCACGCGCTCGAGCCGCTCACGGGCGTCGAGGTCGTCCGCGTGACGCTCGACGCCATGAGCGACGCGGAACGGGGGGCGCTGCGCTCCGGGGTCGCCGGCGGCATCGCGCGCCCGTCGCCGTTCGCCGGCGACGAGAGCGCCACGACCGTGATCGCGATCGCCTCCGGCAAGGGGGGCGTCGGCAAGTCGAGCGTGACGTGCAACCTGGCCGTGGCGCTCGCGGCGCGCGGCCATTCGGTGGGGCTGCTCGACGCCGACGTCTACGGCTACTCGATCCCACGCATGATGGGGATCCAGCGCCCCGCGGTGATGGTCGACGACCTGATGATCCCGGTCGAGGCCCACGGCGTGCGGCTGATGTCGATCGGGTTCCTGGCCGAGGAGGACAGCCCCGTCATCTGGCGCGGACCGATGCTCCACAAGGCGCTCACGAGCTTCGTGAGCGACACGTTCTGGGACGACCCCGAGTACCTCCTGGTGGACCTCCCGCCCGGGACCGGCGACGTCTCGTTGTCGATCGCCCAGCTCCTTCCACGCGCATCCGTGGTCGTCGTCACGACCCCGCAACTGACCGCCCAGCGGGTCGCCCGGCGCGCCGCCGCGATGGCCGCGCGGGTCGACCTGCCCGTCGTCGGCGTCGTCGAGAACATGAGCTACTTCGTCGCGCCCGACACCGGGGTGCGCCACGAGGTCTTCGGGACGGGCGGCGGGGAGCGCCTCGCGCGCGAGATCGACCGTCCGCTGCTCGGGCGGATCCCGCTGGAGGCCGACGTCGCGCGCGCCGGCGACGACGGCACGCCGGTCGTGGCGGCCGCGCCCGACTCGCCCTCGGCGAGGGCGCTCGTGTCCACCGCGGACGCGCTCCTCGACCGCGTCGCCGCCGGGGTCTGATCGGCCCGGGACACCCGGGCCGAACGCCACATCCGCGCGCCCGCCGCACGCTACCGCGGGGTGCGGTCTGCTGGTATGAATGGCGGTTCTGACGGCGACCGCGCCGCCGGAGTCTCCAACCGCCACCGGAGGTCGGCCGCATGGCCTACGTGATCGCCGAGCCGTGCATCGGCACCAAGGACACGTCCTGCGCGGACGTGTGTCCTGTGGACTGCATCCACCCCGCGCCCGGCGAGGAGCACTACGAGCAGGCCACGATGCTCTACATCGACCCGAACGAGTGCATCGACTGCGACGCGTGCGTCGAGGCGTGCCCGGTCGACGCGACGCTGGCCGAGGACGACGTCCCGGAGCAGTGGGACCTGTTCAAGGAGATCAACCGGGTCTACTTCGAGGACGGCCACGAGGCCGGCGAGAAGATGGTCGCCGAGTACCTGGCGAGCAAGGCCTGAGTCGCGCCGCCCGGCCGCGCGAGCCGCGCGCCGGGCCCGACGCCCCGCCGATCAGCGCGGCGCCGGTTCGAGCAGCACGGCCTGGGCGCGCTGCGACGCCGCGCGGACGAGGGCCTGCACCGCCTTACGGCGCGCCCGCGCCGGGGCATCGTCGCCCCTGACGCCATGGATCCGGACGAGCGCGGCCGCCTCGTCCAGGAGGGGGGCGCACGCCGACCCGTCCGCGGCGCGCGCGGCCTGTGCGAGCAGCGGCGCTACGACCGGGTCCCGGCGCACGAGCGCCATCTCCGCCTGCGCGCCGAGGGTCGTGACGCGAAGCGCGGCGGCGCGGTCCATCAGCCGAGCAGCCGGGTCAGGTTGCCGCCCATCACCGCGGCCGCCTCCTCGTCGCTCCACCCGGCGATCCGCGCCGCCACACCGACCAGCGCCAGCGCCGACGCGTGCTCGCCATAGGGGCGATCGGACCCGAACACGAGTCGGTGCGGGGCGAGGGCGACGACGTCCGCGAGCGCCGCGAGCGACGTGTCGAACACGACACCCCCACGGCCCTCCGTCGCGCGATCCAGGGCCACCGCGTCACCGCGGCCCGCGTGGGCCAGGATGAGCCGGGCGTCGGGCACCGCATCGGCCAGCGCGGCGAGGGGCCGCGCGAGCCGACGGGCGCCGAAGCCGGCGTGGATCAGCACCGGCCACCCCCTGTCGCGCGCGTCGCGCACGACCGCGAGCGACTCCGCGCCCTCGGGGCGAAAGGCCTGCGCCACCGGATGCAGCTTCAGCCCCGCCGCGCCGCCGCCGTGCGCCCGCGCCATCGCGCCGGCGGCGCCCGCTGACCCCGGATCGACCCTGCAGAACGGGATGATCCTGCCCGCGTGGCGGCGGGACGCGGCGAGGACCGCGGCGTTGGCCGCGGCGAACTGCCCGTCGGGACCGGGGTCGTCGGGCGGGAAGCAGACCGCGTCCTCGATGCCGTGGGCATCGAGATCGGCGATCAGGGCGTCGGCGCCGAGCGTGTGCCCGTCGCGATCTCGGCCGAGATGGACGTGGGCGTCGCGCCGGGGCCCGAGGGCGCGATCGGGCGCGTCGGCCAGGACGCGGCGCTCGAGCGCGGCGAGCGCGGCGGGGTCGCACCCGGCGAGCGCAAGCGCCCGTCCGTCCTCGCCGAGCACCCGCGAGGTCATTCGGGGGATCGAGCGATCGGAGGGCGTCGGCGACCGGCTGCGGCATCGGCGACGGGCGGATGACGTCCGGGCGCACGCCGACGAGCACGACGCGGGCGTCCAGCACGTGCCTCGGGCCCTCGGCCTCGAGCGCGTCGATCCGCGCCACGAGGGTGTGGCTGGCCCGCCCCACCTCCGCGGCGCGCACGTGGATCTCCAGCAGATCGTCGAACCGGGCGGGCGAGCGATAGTCGATCTCGAGCCGCCGGACCATGAACATGTGGTCCTCGGGGCCCATCAGCGGAATCCCGACCTGCCGCCGGAAGGCGAGCACCGCATGGTCGAGGATGCGGGCGTAGTTGCCGTAGTAGACGACTCCGCCAAGGTCCGTGTCGGCGATCTCGACGCGGATCCTGGCCGCGAACCCGAAGCCCGCGATCCGGTTGCTGGGGCCGGCGCCGACCGACTCGCTCACGCGGCCCGCCCGGTCATCAGGATGCGGCCGCCCGACAACTCGACGACCGCGACGTCGCCGAGGCCGGCGTCGCGGATCCAGCCCGCGATGGACTCGGACTCGTGGGTGTCGCCCTCCTCGGTCGACAGGAGCATCCCCACGGCGAACAGGCGCCCGTGCGGGCTCAGGTCCCGGACGACGCCGAGCACGCCGAGCACGCCGTCCGGCGCGAGCCCGGCGACCGCGCGGGCGACGAGCGCCCGCGCCTGGACCGGTCCGAGCAGCTGGAGCACGTTCGCGATGAGGACGGCGTCCCACGGCCCGGGCGGCACGCGCTCGGTGGCGTCGCCCGCGACCGCGCGCACGCCCTGCTCGGTCAGCCGCTCGCCCGAGACGGCGAGCACCTCCGGGAGGTCGAGGACCGTGACGTCCCATCCCGCCCCCGCGAGGGCCGCGGCGTCGACGCCGGGACCGCCGCCGATGTCGAGGAGCCGTGCCCCGTCGCGGGGGCGGGTGAGGGCCTCGACGAGCTCGTCGACCCGCTCGCCGGCGCTCGCGCGCATCGCCGCGGTGAACTCGGCGAGCCCTCGGTCCCCCCGCCACGGCGGGACCGGTGCCGCGCCGAGCAGCGCGTCGGCGAGGCGGCCGTGCTGGGCGATCAGGCGGGCGGTCACGTGGATCCGCGCGGCGGCGTCGCGCTCCTCACCCCGATCGTCGATGAGCCCGAGCGCCGCCGGCGCCGCGGCGAGGGCGTCGGCCCCGGCGGGTGCCAGGTACCCGAGGTCGGCCAGCGCAAGCGCCGTGATGCGCGTCGCCCGGGGGTCGAGGTCGAGGCGATCGGCGACGGCCGCCGGCGACGCCGGTGTCAGGAACGCCGCGAGGAGGCCGGTCCGAAGCGCCGCCTCGACGATGAGGACCTCGCGCCAGTCCTGGGGCGGTGTGCTCGCCACGGCCCGGGAGGCTACCGCCTGGCGACGTGAGCGCGCGCCGTCAGGCGGGGTACCGTCGGCGGATCGGACTCGCGGTGCTCATCCTGGCCGTGCTGGTGTGGACGGTGTACGACCGCCCGCTGCTCGCGGTCGGCCTCGTCGCGCTCGCCCTCGTCGTCGCGGTCCTGGTCGATCGCGCGCTGATCCGGGGTCGGCGGTAGCTGGTACCGTTTCCGGCCGTGGCGAAGTCGAAGACCACCGCGAAGCGCAAGCGCAAAGGGGGCGGCGGGCGCCGCGCCAACTACGCGCCGACGCGCGGCGAGACCGGCGTCTGGCGGTACCTCCCGATCAGCTGGGCGAACTGGCTCGGCTTCGCGCTGTTCGCATTCCTGACGCTCGCGCTCGTCGCCCAGACGATCGCGACGCTCGCCGACACCGCGCGCTACGGCAACGACTGGGTGCCGTCGCTGTTCATGACCGTCGCCTTCTCGATCATGACGTACCTCTTCGCCACCACGCGAACGAAGGACTACTAGCCGGCCGAGGCGACCCGGGCGTCCAGTTCTTCGGCACGGGACTCCTGGACGCTCGCCGCGCAGGCGTCGTCCCCGAGGGCGCGGGTCGTGGTCGTGGTGAGCCGTGCGGCGGGGACGAACGCGGCCAGGATCCCCTTCCAGATCGCCCGGTCCAGGCCGCAGATGCGCTCGGGGTCCTGAAAGGCGAGGTCCTCGAACGGGCAGGCGCAGGCCGTGATGCCGCCGTCGTCGTCGCTCGTCGCCGCGAACCCGAGACGCGAGAGGACGCCCGCCACCTCGCGGGCCGCGGTCTGGGCCGCCTCGCTCGGCGATCGGGCCCCCGCCGCGGCCTCCGCGAGGCCGACCTGCAGGCCGAACTCGAAGCCGACGCGCTCGATCACCGCGGACGTCGGCGCGCCGGACTCGTCGGCGGCGACCTTGAGCAGCAGCGACGCCAGCACGTCGTAGTGGCGCTCGGGGAGGTCGACGTGGACCTCGGTGTCGGCGCTGGAGTACAGCTTGGCCGGGCGACCCGCGCCCGGTCCGGTGCGCCCGGTCCTCCGTCGGAACTCGGCGCGCAGGAACCCCTGGTCGACGAGCTTGTCCAGATGGAATCCCGCCAGCCGCCGGTCGATGCCGAGCGCCCCGGCCACGTGGTCCTTGCTCTGCGGCTCGGTCGAGGCGCGGACGTGGAAGAAGGCGCTTCGGCGGGTCGGGTCTCCGAGCGCGGCGACGAGCCGCGAGATCTCGTCCTCGAGCGGCTCCGGCCTGAAGGCATCGTCGTGGCTGCGCGGCACGTGGGCTCCCGCTGGTCGTCGCGAAGGCCTCGCCCGGTAGGGTTCCGCCGCTGCGATCGGCCGTCAGTATACCGCTTCACTGATAGCGGCAACCTGGTTATCCTTTAGACCGAGCGCCGACGCGCGGGGCATCCGGCGCGTGTCAGGATCGAGTACCGGCCCGGGACGACGACCGACGGGGGAACGACGTGTCCACGACCAAGCCACCGGACATCGACATCGGCCAGTACAAGTTCGGCTGGCACGACGAGCGCCAGTCGGTCTTCACGCCCAAGAAGGGCCTGAGCCCGGACGTGGTCCGCGAGATCTCGGCGCTCAAGAACGAGCCCGAGTGGATGACCAAGTTCCGGCTTCGCGCGCTCGAGATCTTCGACCGCAAGCCCATGCCGGACTGGGGCGGCGATCTGGACGACCTCGACTTCCAGGACATCTACTACTTCATCCGCGCGTCGGAAAAGCAGGGCAAGGACTGGGACGAGGTCCCGGCCGACATCAAGAAGACGTTCGACCGGCTGGGCATCCCCGAGGCGGAGCAGAAGTACCTCTCGGGGGTCAGCGCCCAGTACGAGAGCGAGGTCGTCTACCACTCGATCCGCGAGGACCTCGAGCGCAAGGGCGTCGTCTTCTGCGACACCGACACGGCCCTGCGCGAGCACGAGGAACTCTTCCGCGAGCACTGGGCCACCGTGATCCCCCCGGGCGACAACAAGATGGCCGCACTCAACTCGGCCGTCTGGTCCGGAGGCTCGTTCATCTGGGTGCCCGAGGGCGTCGAGGTGGAGATCCCGCTGCAGGCCTACTTCCGGATCAACCAGGAGAACATGGGCCAGTTCGAGCGGACGCTGATCATCTGCGAGCCGGGCTCGTTCGTGCACTACGTCGAGGGCTGCACCGCGCCGACGTACTCCTCGGACTCCCTCCATTCGGCGGTCGTCGAGATCATCGTCAAGGAGGGCGCGCGCTGCCGCTACACGACCATCCAGAACTGGTCGACGAACGTCTACAACCTGGTCACCAAGCGCGCGGTCGCCCGTGAGAACGCGACCATGGAGTGGGTCGACGGCAACCTCGGGTCGCGGCTGACGATGAAGTACCCGGCCGTCTGGATGACCGGGCGGGGGGCCCGCGGCGAGGTGCTGTCGGTCGCCTTCGCGAGCGAGGGCATGCACCAGGACGCCGGCGCCAAGATGGTGCACGCGGCGCCCGACACGTCGAGCACGATCGTGTCGAAGTCGATCTCCAAGGGCGGCGGCCGGACCAGCTACCGCGGCCTGGTGAAGGTCGAGCCGGGGGCGGTCCGGACGAAGGCGAGCGTCGTCTGCGACGCGCTGCTGCTCGACGACGACAGCCGCTCGGACACCTACCCGTACATGGACATCCAGGAAGAGGACACCTCGATCGGCCACGAGGCCACGGTGTCCAAGGTGGGCGACGACCAGCTCTTCTACCTCATGAGCCGCGGGCTCTCCGAGGAGGAGGCGATGGCGATGGTGGTGCGCGGGTTCATCGAGCCGATCGCCAAGGAGCTGCCGATGGAGTACGCGGTGGAGCTCAACCGGCTGATCGAGCTGCAGATGGAGGGTTCGATTGGCTAGCGCGAGCTGGGCCGCCGAGCGGCGCGCCGACGCCGAGCGGCGGATCGCAGATCTGCCCGTGCTCGCGGGCAGAGAAGAATGGCGCTTCACGCGTCCGCGCGACCTGTTCCTCGAGGACGCGGAGCCGACGGCCCCCGGTCCGGCGGGTGCGCTCGACGTGCCCGCCGCGGGTGAGCGGTCCGCCCGGCTCACGCTGTCGGACGGACGGCCCGGCGGCGTCGAGGTGGGCGCCCTGCCCGACGGCGTGGTCGTGGGCGAGCTGTCCGCGGCACTCGAGACGCACGAGTCGCTCGTCCGGGACCGGCTGCAGGGCCTCGTCGGAGCCGACGACCGCGCCGCGGCGTCGAACGCCGCCCTCTGGGAGGGCGGCACCTTCGTCTTCGTCCCGCGCGGGGTCCACCTCGAGCTGCCGGTCGAGACGGTCACGACGGCGACCGGCGCCGCCGGGCGCGTGACCACGCGAACGCTCGTCGTGGTCGAGGAGGGCGCCTCGGCGACGGTGATCGACCGCTACCTGTCGCCCGATCTGGACGGGAAGGTCCAGGCGTCCTCGGCGGTCGAGATCTACGCCGCGCAGGGGGCCGAGGTCGAGCACGTCGCGGTCGTGGACTGGGGCGCGGGCATGCGCCACCACCTGATCGTCCAGGCGCACACCGGCAAGGACGCCAGGGTCCGCTCGGTGGTCGTCACCCTGGGCGGGGACGTCGTCCGTGTCGAGCCCACGATGATCTGTGCCGGCGAGGGCGCCGACGCGCGCGCGCTCGGGCTGTTCTTTGCCTCCGGCAGGCAGCACTTCGAGCACCGGGTCGTCTCGCGCCACGAGGCGCCGCGCGCGTACTCGAACCTGCTCTACAAGGGCGCGCTCAAGGACCGGGCGCACACGGTGTTCTTCGGGAACCTGATCGTGCCCCCCGGCGCGCCGGGCACCGACGCGTACCAGACCAACCGCAACCTGGTGCTCAACGAGGGCGCCCGCGCGGACACGATCCCCTTCCTCGAGATCGAGACCGCCGAGGTGCGCTGCTCGCACGCGGGCGCCGTCGGGCGCGTGGACGACGAGCACCTGTTCTATCTGATGTCCCGCGGGGTTCCTGAGGCGACCGCGAAGCGGCTGATCGTGCTGGGCTTCCTCCAGGAGGTCCTGGAGCACGTGGCGCTGGAGGAGCTGCGCGCCGAGCTCGAGGCGGCCCTGGAGCGAAAGCTCGCCTGATGGCCGACCTCATCGACATCGCCGCGGTCGACGACCTCGAGACCGGCCACCCCAAGCTCGTCACGGTGGGTGACGCGCCGGTGTGCGTGGTCCGCCTGGCCGACGGGACCATCCACGCGGTGCACGACATGTGCACGCATGCCGAGGAGTCCCTCTCGGAGGGCTGGGTCACGGGCGACCGCATCGAGTGCCCCCGCCACGGCGCCTTCTTCTCCCTGGTCGACGGCGCCCCGACCACCCCGCCGGCGACGCTGCCGGTGCCCGTGTTCCGGGTCGAGGTGCGCGGCGGACGCGTCCTCGTGGATCCCGAGCCCGACCGGCCCCATCCCCTGCTCGACGACGACCAGACCGACTGACGAGACGAGAACGAGGAGCAACGTGTCCGAAGCCATCCTGAAGATCACCGGTCTCGAAGTCGCGGTCGAGGGGACGCCCATCCTCAAGGGCGTCGACCTCGAGATCCCGCAGGGCGAGGTGCACGCGCTCATGGGACCCAACGGTTCCGGCAAGAGCACGCTGGCCTACGCGCTGGCCGGGCACCCCCGCTACGAGATCACCGGCGGCACGGCGCTGTTCGACGGGCAGGACATCGCCGAGATGGAGGCCGACGAACGGGCCAAGATCGGCCTGTTCCTGGCCATGCAGTACCCGGTCGAGGTGCCCGGCGTGTCGGTGATGAACTTCCTGCGCACCGCGCTGACCTCGGTGCGCGGCGAGGAGGTGCCGCCGCGCGAGTTCATCAAGGAGTTCGACGCGGCGTCCAAGCTCCTGAGCTTCGACCGGAGCTTCGCGGACCGCTATCTCAACGAGGGCTTCTCCGGCGGCGAGAAGAAGCGGCACGAGATCCTCCAGATGGCGATGCTCAAGCCGCGCTTCGCCGTGCTCGACGAGACCGACTCGGGCCTGGACGTGGACGCCCTGCGGATCGTCAGCGAGGGCGTGAACACGATGCGCGGCCCCGGTCTCGGCGTTCTGATCATCACCCACTACACGCGCATCCTGCGCTACATCCGCCCCGACGTGGTCCACGTCATGTTCGACGGCCGGATCGCCCGCACGGGTGGGCCGGAGCTGGCCGAGGAGCTCGAGGAGCGCGGCTACGCGGAGTTCGGCTCGAAGGAGCCTGCCGTGACGCCGGGCCGCTGACGCGGATGTCCCGCCCGGCGCTCGGGGTAACGGCGCTCGACCCCGAGACCGTGCGGGGGGACTTCCCGCTGCTCGCGGACGGCCCCCACGGCCGGCCGCCGGTGGTCTACCTGGACTCGGCGGCCACCTCGCAGACCCCTGAGCCCGTCCTCGCGGCCATGGACGCCTACTACCGCGAGGCGCGCGCCAACGTGCATCGCGGTGTCTACGGCCTGAGCGTGGATGCGACCGAGCGGTACGAGGGCGCACGGCGGTCAGTCGCCCGCTTCGTCGGTGCCGGGCCCGCCGACGTCGTGTTCACGCGCAACGCGACCGAGGCGATCAACCTCGTCGCCTGGGCGTGGGGCATGCGCGAGCTGGGCCCCGGCGACGAGATCGTCCTGACCGAGATGGAGCACCACTCCAACATGGTCCCCTGGCAGCTCGTCGCGACCGCCACCGGCGCGACGGTCAGGTACGCGCCCGTGACCGACGAGGGCGAGATCGACCGCGACGCGCTCTCGGCCTTGATGGGCCCCCGGACGCGGATGCTGGCGGTCGTGCACGTGTCGAACGCCCTCGGCACCATCAACCCCGTCGCCGAGCTGGCCGAGGAGGCGCACCGGCACGGCGCCCTCTGCCTGGTCGACGGCGCGCAAAGCGTTCCGCACATGCCCGTCGACCTCGCCGAGCTCGGATGCGACCTGCTGGCGTTCACCGGGCACAAGATGCTCGGCCCGACCGGCATCGGCGTGCTCGCCGCCCGGCCCGGCCTGCTCGAGACGATCGAGCCCTTCATGGGCGGCGGCGAGATGATCGCCGACGTCACGACCGACGGATCGACCTGGCGGGAGCCCCCCTGGCGCTTCGAGGCGGGGACCCCGGCGATCGCCGAGGCGATCGGACTGGGGGCCGCGGTCGAGTACCTCGAGGCGATCGGGATGGCCGAGGTCCGCGCGCACGAGCGCCGGCTCACCGCGTCCCTGCTCGACGCGCTCGCGGCCGTGCCCGGACTCCGCGTGCTCGGACCGCTCGACGCCGACCGGCGCGGCGGCGCGGTCAGCTTCGTGCTCGACGACGTCCATCCCCACGACCTCGCGCAACTCCTCGACGCGCACGGGATCTGCGTCCGCGCCGGCCACCACTGCACCCGGCCCCTCATGCGACGCTTCGGCGTGCCCGCCACGGCCCGCGCCAGCATGGGTATCTACAATCGTGACCAGGACGTGGCGGCGCTCGTCGCCGGCATCGAGGCGACGCGGGCCTACTTCGACGGACAGGGATAGCGCACGTGCCGGGCGTCGACGACCTGTATCAGCAGCTCATCCTCGACCACTACCGCAACCCGCGCGGCGGGGGGCGGCTGGCGGCGGCCAGCGCGACGGCCGAGGAGCACAATCCCATGTGCGGCGACGAGATCACGCTCGACGTCCTCGTGGAGGACGGTCGGCTCACGGCCCTCGGGCACGTCGGCGAGGGCTGCTCGATCTCACGGGCCTCCGCGTCGATGCTGGCGGACGCGCTGCCGGGGCGCGACACGGACGAGGCCCTCGCCCTGATCGAGCGCTTCCGGCTCGTCATGCACGGGGACGCCGACGTGCCGGACGAGCTCGGCGACGCCGTCGCGCTCGAGGGTGTCGCCAAGTTCCCGGCGCGCGTGAAGTGCGCGCTCATGTCGTGGCTCGCGGCGCGCTCGGCGATCGAGGCGGCGCTCCTTGACAACCAGACGGGATCGGAGGTGGCGGATGGTCAGCGAGGATGACGTCCGATCGGCCATGAAGCAGGTCGAGGACCCGGAGCTCGGCGTCAACGTGGTCGACCTCGGGCTGGTGTACAACGTGAACACGGACGACGCCGGAAACGTCGTGATCGACATGACGCTCACCTCGATGGGCTGCCCGCTCACCGAGAAGATCCTGGAGGACGCCCGCGCCGCGGTCGGGCCGCTCGAGGGGGTCGAGAACGTCGAGATCAACTGGGTCTGGGATCCGCCGTGGTCGCCCGACTCGATGACCGAGGAGGGGAAGTTCCTCATGAAGGTGATGGGCTTTGGCTGAGACCACCACCCTCGCGGGGGACACCACCGCGGCGGCGGCCACGGATCGCCCGCGCACGCTCGAGGAAAAGAAAGCCGCCGCCCGCGCCCGCGCCAAGGCGGCCCGTGCCGCGCAGCAGGCGGGCGAGGCGTTCGTGACGATCTCACCGGCGGCAGCCGAGTACATCCGCGCTCGCGCCGCCGAACAGGGGCGGCCCGAGGGCGTGCGGCTGCGCATCCTCGCCGGAGGCTGCTCCGGTCTCGAGTACAAGCTCGATCTGCTCGCCTCGGGCGAGACCGCCGGCGACGGTGATCGCGAGATCACGAGCAACGGCGTGCGGATGCTGCTGGACGTCAAGTCGGCGATCCACGTCACGGGGTCCGTGATCGACTACGAGGCGTCGCTGCTCCGACGCGGGTTTCGGATCAACAACCCGAACGCGACCGGCACCTGCTCCTGCGGGGACAGCTTCAGCTCCTGACCGGGGGGCGGGGCGGCCCGTAAGGGTCCGTTCAGACCCGCCGCCTAGCATCCCGCGCCGATGGGTCCGCTCCTCGGCGCCGCGTTCGTCATCGGGGTCCTCACGGCGGTGACGCCGTGCGTCCTGCCCGTGCTCCCGGTCATCCTGGCCGTCGGCCCCACGGGGGGCCGGCGTCGGCCGCTCGCGATCGTGGTCGGACTCGTCCTCAGCTTCACGCTGTTCACGCTCTTCTGGACGGCGATCCTGGACGCGCTCCCGATCCCGCCCGACCTGCTTCGAAACCTCGCGATCGCGATCATCGCGGTGACCGCCGTCTCGCTGATCGTCCCGGCGGTGGGGGCGCCGGCGGCGCGCGCGCTCGCCCCCCTCGCGCGGATCGCACCGCGCGCCGACGGGAACGGGCTCGTCCTCGGCATGGCCCTCGGGCTCGTGTTCACCCCGTGCGCAGGACTGCTGATGGGCTCCGTGGCGTCGGCGGCCGCCACCCAGGAGTACTCGCTGCGACTCCTCCTGGTGGTCGCGGCCTACGGCCTCGGCGTCGGCGTCGCGCTCCTTTCGATCATGCTGGCCGCCCGCCGGGGGCTCGCGATGGCGCCGGTGCGACGGGCGGCGCCGAGGATCCAGCAGGCACTCGGCGTGCTGGCGCTCGGCGCGGTCGTGGTCATGGTGCTCGGGCTCGATGCGCGGCTGGCGGCCCACGTGCCCGCCGTGCTCGAGGGCCCGCTCTCGATCCAGGAGGCGGCGCCGGTGGCCCGCGAGCTCGACCGCCTCGCGGGCGCCGGGGGCGTCGGCGTCGCGGCGGCCGGGGCGCCGGGCGCGGGTGCGACGGCCGACGCGGGAGGCGACGACCCCGCGGCGCTCGGCCGGCTGGCCGAGACGCTCCCCGACTACGGCGTCCCACCCGAGCTCACCGGCATCCAGGCGTGGATCAACGCCGAGGCGACGACGCTCGCCGACCTGCGCGGGAAGGTCGTGGTGGTCGACTTCTGGACCTACTCGTGCGTCAACTGCATCAGGACCCTCTCCCACCTGCGCCGCTGGCACGACACGTACGGCGACGACCTGGTCGTGATCGGCGTGCACACCCCCGAGTTCGCGTTCGAGGCCGATCACGACAACGTGGCCCGCGCGGTCCGCGACCTGGACGTGCCGTGGCCGGTCGCCCTCGACTCGCGGTACTCGACCTGGTCGGCCTGGGGCAATCGCTACTGGCCCGCCAAGTACGTCCTCGGACGGGACGGACACGTGCGCTACGCCCACTTCGGCGAGGGCGCCTACGCGGAGAGCGAGCGGGTCATCCGCGCCCTCCTGGCCGAGGGGGCGCCGGCGGACGCGCTGCCCGCGCCGGAAACGGCGGACGTCGAGGAGGCGCCGTTCCACCGGCCCCAGACGCCCGAGATCTACCTCGGGCACCTCCGCGCGCAGCACTACGCGCACGCGATCCGGCGCGACGAGCGGTCTCGCTACGCGCGTCCCGCCGACCCCGGACCGGACCGGGTCGGCCTCGGCGGCGAGTGGACGGTGCGCGGCGAGCGGGCCGTGGCGGGCCGGGACGCCCGGGTGCGCCTCCACTTCCGGGGCGGCGGTGTGCACCTCGTGCTCGGACCCGACGCAAGCGGCGGCGGCGAGGTCGTGGTCCGTCTGGACGGCGGACCGCCCCGCACGGTCCGCGTCCGCGAGCACCGCCTCTACACGCTCGCGCGCCTGGACGACTCCGACGCCCATCGCCTCGACGTCGCCGCCACCCCGGGCGTCGCCGGGTACGCGTTCACCTTCGGGGGGCTCGGCTGATCGCGTGCCCCCCGCCGTCGGCGGCGCGATCCGGCGCGGGGCGGACGGGACCTGGTGCCAAACGCGTCCCGCGCGTCGATCGACGGGTCAGGGGCGTCGGCGGCGGGCCCGCGGAGGCGGCGCAGGTGGTGGACCAGGTCGCGGCCCCGGGCCGGGGGTGCCGCGTCAGCGGGCCGAGACCGCCAGACCGTCGCCGGTCTCGGGCTCGACGTCGCGGGCGGGTTCCGCGGAGACCAGGACCGCGCCGGTCGCCGGAGCGGGGGCGCTGCCGCCGACCGACTCCGCCACCCGGAACGCGCGCGCCACCGGCGCACCCCGCTGCCAGGCGATCAGGTAGGGGTAGGGATTAACGCTGTCGCCGCCGCCGGGGTGGATCTCGAAGTGCAGGTGGGGCGGCGTGGTGATCGCCTGGCCCGTGTTGCCCACGAAGCCGATCACCTCGCCGGCACGGACCCGCGCCCCGTTCACGGCGCCGGGGGCGTAGCCGGACATGTGCGCGTAGTAGAACTGGTTCCCGGCACCGTCGGTCAGCCAGAGCCGGTTTCCACCGAGGGTGTTGACGCCGACACGTCCGAGCGTCCCGTCGGTCACCGCCAGGAGCGGCGTGCCGGTGTCGGCGAAGAGGTCGTTGCCGTGATGCCAGCCCGTGACCGCGCGGGGGGCGCCGTAGTCGTCCGTGAACGACACGTCCCCGAGCACCGGGAACACGTAGCCGTCGCTCGTCGGCGTGATGCTCGGTGTGGCGCCCTGCGCGGGCGGCGACGGCTGCGGGACCAACTGCGGGACCCCGACCCCCCGGGGCGGGCGCCGGCCTGACCGGCGCGGGGGCGGGCGCGACGCCGGGCGCTGCGGGCGCCGGTGCCGCGGGCGGAGACGCGGCGGGCGGGGAGGTGCGCGGCGCGCGGGTCGCCGGGGCAGGTGCGGGATCGGGCGTCGCAGGAGGGTCTGGCGCGGCCTCGGCCACCGCCGTCGCGTCGAGGTGGCCGACCACGAGGGCGCCGGACGTGGGCGTGCCGGCCCCGGGCTCGGCCAGCTCGATCCGAAGCGCGTTCGCGCGCACCGAACCGGTGCCGTCGCCGACCTGCTCGAACAGCACGAGCGCCCCCACGCCGGCGATCTCGATCCGCTCGCCCGGCGTGCCGGTGAACGGGACGCCGTCGACGGTGAGCCCCGATGCGACGGCCTCGGTGACCCGGGCCGCGCCGCTCGCCTCGGCCCGGACGGCCATCACCAGCTCGGCGACCGTGACGCGCCCGTCCAGGAGGAGGAGATCGCGCGCGCGCACGCGGCCCTCGGCGACGCCCGGCTCGCCGGTCGCGGTGAGGGTGACGACCACCTCGCCGACGTCGCCCAGCGGGCCCTGATGGCCGCGGCGCGCGCGCGACGTCGCTCGACCCCGCCGGAGACCGCCGTGGCCGCGGCGCGGTTGCCCTCGGCGACCAGCGCGCCGACCCCATGCGCCCGCGCCGCGTCGGCCGCGCTCGCCGACGCCGCCCCGAGCACCATGCATGCCGCCGCCGCGCCGGTCGCGGCGATCATGCGAAACGCGGATGAGCGGCGACGGTTCGTCATCGAGGAGATTGAATCGGGCGCGCGAGCGCACCGCAATCATGGCCGATAACCGCCGCAAGACACGCACGCCACCGTTACGAGCGTGCCCACGGCACTTCTTCGCAACGAGCGACACTGGTAGCGTGGCCCGCCTCGTGCCCGTCCACATGCGAAATCTCACGCGCCCACACCCCCTCGCGCTGCTCGTCCTCGCGGCCGCCGTCCTGTTGATGGCCGTCGCGGTCGCCCGCACCGAGCCCGCGCCGATCGAGGCGAAACGGGCCCAGGTGGCACAGATCCAAGCCGAGCTCGCGGAGATCGACGGCCGCGTCGGCGCCGCCGCCGAGCGGTACAACGGCGCGCGCTACCGGCTGGATCAGGTCAAGGGCCGGATCGAGACCAACCGGCGGGTGCTGGCCGAGAACAGGACGGCCCTCGCGGAGGCCCGGCGCCGGCTCGCCTCCCGGCTGGACGCGATCTACCGCCAGCCGGAACCCTCGATCGTGGACGTGATCGTGTCGTCGGGCAGCCTGACCGACGCGGTCGACCAGGTCGAGATGCTCGACCGCGCGGGCGAGGCGGACAGCCGCGTGGTCGGCAGCATCCGCGAGAGCAGGCGGCGGCTCGAGGCCGCCCGAGCCCAGCTTCGCGAGGACCGCGTCGAGGTGGAGCGCCAGGTGGCCGAGGCCGAGCGCGAGCGCGCCCGCGTGCAGGCGCTGCTCGACGAGCGTCGCGGTGTCCTGCAGCGGGCCGAGGGCGAGCTCGGCCAGCTGCTCGCCGAGCAGCGCGAGCGTGAGCGGCGCGAGGCCGCCCGCCGCGAGGCCGAGGCGCGCGCGGCCGTGGCCGAGGCCAGGGCCCGGTCACGCACCCAGACCGCGACCGCGACCGCCACCCGCCACGCCGACGCAGCCCACCGCCGCCCAGGCCGGCGGCCCCGCCACCGGTCACGCCGGCCCTCCCCGAGGCCGACGGGGCGAACGGGCGGGCCGCCCAGATCGCCCTCGGCTACCTCGGGGTCCCGTACGTGTGGGGCGGGGCGTCGCCGTCGGGATTCGACTGCAGCGGACTCGCCTCGTACTCGTACGCGCAGGTCGGCAAGAGCGTGCCGCACTACACCGGCGCGATCTGGGCCGCGTTCCCGCGCGTCCCGAGCGACCAGCTCCAGGCCGGCGACATGGTCTTCTTCCGCGCGGATCTCGGCCACATGGGGATCTACATCGGTGGCGGGAACTACGTCCACGCACCGCGCACCGGCGACGTCGTGAAGATCTCGGCCGTCTCCGAGCGCTCCGACTTCGTGGGGGCCGTCCGGCCGTAGGCGCGCCCGACCCGGGCCCGGGGCCGTGCACGACTCCCCGTTCGTCGCATTGAGTACCGGCGGGCGCTGCGAATAGGCTGGCGCGCGGCCGAGGCCGGGAGCGGAGATGGCGGGGGCGGGCGACAAGACGATCATCGGCGGCGGGCCCCGTGAGGAGCCGCCGGGCCGTGGCGCGGGCGGTGCGGGCGACCTCACCGATGCGCTCGAGCGCACCTCGGTCTGGGACGACCGCATGGTCGCCGACGCGGGCATCCCGCTCGAGGACGTGCCGCTCGTCAGCGTGGGCGGCGGACTCGGCTCGCTCGCGCTGATCGACACCCTGCGGATCGCCGGCGTGCCGACCGACGAGATCCGGGTGATCACCGACCTGTCCGGGCCGACGGAGACCTACGAGTACCTCGCGGCCAACTCGCAGATCCCGCCCGGCGAGCGCCTGCGCTCGGACGCCGGGTCCGTGATGGACAACATCTGGGGCTTTCCCAGCTACGCCATCCGCGAGGCCTGGGAGGACCGCTCGCTCGCCCAGGTCTGGCGGGTGCTGACCGAGCCGGTCCTCTCCGAGTACTTCACGCCCAAGGCGGGACAGGTCTACCGCTCCGTCGCCCGCGAGACGGCCCGGATCGGGTGGGAGCGGATGGTTCGGCGGGGATACGCACGCATGGTGCGAAAGCGTGCCGGTGGCGGCTACTTCGTCCTCGCCACGCCCCCGGCGGGCACGTCCGCCACGAAGCGGGTCGCCTTTCGCACCTCCTACGTCCATCTGGCGGTCGGCTATCCGGGCGTCAAGTTCCTCGACGACCTGCAGGAATACCGCGAGCGCCACGAGGACTACCAGCGCGTCGTCAACGCCTACGAGCCGCACGAGCACGTCTACCAGGAGGCCCTCCGTCGTCCGGTGACGGTGCTCGTCCGCGGCAACGGGATCGTCGCGTCGCGCGTGCTGCAGCGACTGCTCGACGACCGCGAGAAGAACGGCGCCCAGACGACGGTGCTACATCTGTTCCGCAACTACGTGGGCGGACCGCAGGGCACGCGGGCGACCTTCCGCCGCCCCGGCGGCATGGGCTTCGCGTACCAGGCGTTCAACTACCCCAAGGCGGCATGGGGCGGCCAGCTACGGGAGACGCTCGAGGCGCTCGAGGGCGACGAGCGCAGACGGCTGATCGACACGATGGGCGGGACCAACACGGCGCCGCGCGCCGACTGGCGCCAGCAGCTCGAGCGGGGGCTGAGCGACGGCCACTACCGCCAGATGGTCGGCACCGTGGTCGGCGTCGTCCCCTCCGCGGACCGGCGGGCGGTGCTCACCCAGGTGCGCCAGTCCGACGGCATCCAGTCCGACGTGGCGGCCGAGTTCGTGATCGACGCGACGGGCCTCGAGGCCGACCTGTCCGAGCACCGCCTGATGGGCGACCTGCTCACGCACACCGGCGCGGGACGGAACCCGAAGAACCGCCTCGATGTCGAGCCCGGCTTCGAGGTCCGGGGCACACGCAGCGGCGAGGGGCGCCTGTACGCCTCCGGGGCGATGACGCTCGGCGGCTACTACGCCGGCGTCGACTCCTTCCTCGGCCTGCAGTACGCGGCGCTCAAGATCGCGGACGACCTGGCCGGCCGGGGATTCGGGCGGCGGATCGGGCCGGGGCGCTCGATCGCGCAGTGGTGGCGCTGGGCGAGGAACGTCGCCCCATGACGCCGACGCTGGCGGGACGCATCCAGACACGGGTGTTCCTCGTGCTCGTGATCGGCGTGCCCTGGACGCTGCTGATCGGCCCCGCGCTGCCCCGCCCGCCGGGCGCGACCCTCGGCGACGCCTACGTCGTCCTGCTCGGCGCGGTCGTGCTGGTCGCCGTCCTCGGCATCGGCTGGGAGTTCCTCTACCAGGCGCTGCAGCAGCTGCGCTGGGAGAAGGACTGGCCGACGCTCTTCGGCCTCGTGACCGCCGTGCCGGAGGGCCTCCTGACGTACGGCGTGCTGCGGGGCCTGGGCGCGGACGTCGACGGGGCCGCCTTCCTGATCCAGTTCACGACCCTCTGGCTGCTGGTGTGGCTTGCGGCCAACGGACCGATGCGGGTCGTGTTTGTGCGCTGGCGCTATCGGGGCGGCCGACTGCTGTGACGAGGCCCCCCCTCGACGTCGAGGGCCTCATCGGGCGCGCGGCGGCCGACCGGAGGGCGACCAACAGGCGGCGCGCGCGGGCCGCGCTCGGGGTGTCGTTCGCGGTGCTGCTCGTCTGGGCGGTGGCGGTGACGGCCGCCGGGCAGTGGGGGCGCGTGACCGACAACTGGATCGCGGCCCTGACGATGGTGTTCGGCAGCTTCGTCGCCGGCTCGACCCCGCAGGGCGGGGGCGCGGTGGCGTTCCCCGTGTTCACCAAGCTGCTGGAGGTGCCGGCGGAGGTGGCGCGCTCGTTCTCGCTGTTCATCCAGTCGGTCGGCATGACGTGCGCGGCGCTCTCGATCGTCATCAACCGGCGCGCGGTCGAGTGGCGAAGCATCGCCGTCGGCGCGGTGTTCGCCGCGATCGGTTTCTTCATCGGCCTCTTCGCCCTGGGCGACCCGGACGCGCCGTTCTGGCCGTCGACCCTCGCGGGAGCCTACGTCAAGGTGACGTTCACGCTGATCGTCGTCGCGATGGCCTTCGTGGTCTGGCTGAACTACCGCCAGCAGCTCATCGAGCGCATCAACCGGATCCAGGCGTACTCCGCGCGGATCTACGTCGCGCTGGCCGTCTTCGGCGTCCTCGGCGGCGTCGCGTCGTCGCTCGTCGGGTCCGGCGCCGACGTGCTGGTCTACATCGTCCTCGTGATCCTGATCGGGATCGTGCCGCGGGTCGGGGTGCCGTCGAGCGTCGTGATCATGGCGTTCACCTCGCTGCTCGGCCTGATCGTCCTGGGCGGCATCGACGGCCAGATCATGATCGGGCTGAACGGCGCCGGCGACGTCACCACGCTCGGCGGCCAGGACGTCGGCGTCGGGCCGGGCGGCGCGGCCGCCTTCGGCGAAGGCCTCCCGCCGCTCGAGGGGTCGCGATTCGACCTCCTGGGCCTCTGGCTGGCCGCGGTGCCCGTCGTCGCGTTCGGAGCCCCGCTCGGCACCTACGTGTCCTCCAAGATCACCGACCGCCAGCTCGTCGTCTTCGTCCTGGCGCTCGCGGCCGCCGAGGCGCTGTCGACCGTGCTCTTCCTCGAGGATCTCCGCACCGACCCGGTGCTCGCCGCCTACGCGGTGCTCGGGCTGGTGGCGATCGTCGTGACGCTGACCACGCTGGTCCGGTTCCGTCGCCGCATCCTGGGGCTCGGGAACGTGGACACGGACGAGACCTTCACCCGCACACGCCTCGACGTCGGCCCGAAGTACCGCGAGCAGCTCGAGCGGCGGATGCGCGAGACTACGGACGAGACGCGTCCACCGGAGGAGGACGGGACGTGACGGACCTCGACGGCATCGCCGACTACGACTTCATCGAGGAGCTCGGCGCCGGGAACCACGGGCGCTACTACCTGGCGGACGCGCCGGCCCGGCTGGGGCTCGGCGATGCGCGCGTGGCCGTCAAGGTCCTCGACCGTCGAGCCGGCGAGTCGGAGTTCCGCCGTGTGGCGAACGAGCTGCGCATCTTCCACTCGGTGCGATCCGACCACCTCGTCCGGATCCACGACGCGGGCTACGCCGACGGCGTGCTCTTCTACGCGATGCAACACCACCCCGACGGCTCGCTGGCGGACCCCGCCCGCCCGCTCGACGATGCGGCCCGCGCACGGCTGGTCGCGGACGCCGCCCGCGGCGCGCACGACCTGCACGAGGTGGGCGTGGTGCACCGCGACATCAAGCCCGCGAACATCCTGATCGACGACGGCCGGGGGATGCTGACCGACCTCGGGCTCGCGCGGCTGCTCTCGCCCGGGATGACCAGCACGGGTGTCGGGCCGGTCGGCTCGATCGAGTTCATGTCACCCGGCGCCATCCTCGGCGAGCGCGCCTCCCGCGCCACCGACCTCTGGGCGCTCGGCGTCACGCTGCACGCGACGCTCGCGGGCGAGGGGGTCTACGGGCGGATCCCGGATTCCAACGTGATGGAGGCGTTCACGCACGTCCTCGGAACCGCGCCGGCGGTGAGCCCGCGCCTTCCGGAGGCCTACCGCCCGCTCGTCGAGCGGTGCCTCGGGCGCGGAGACCCGATCGCCACGGCGGCCGACCTCGCAGGCGCGATCGACGCGATCGTGGTGGCGCGATGAGGGCGATCCGGGTCGCGGTGACCTCGGGGACCGGTCTCGTCCGCCGCGCCGGCGAGGTGGTCGTGGTGGTGCTGGATCCGGCACGCGCGCCGGCGTTGACCGGCCGCCTCCTCGCCGCCGTCGACGACACCCCGCCCGAGCGGCTCTTCCGGGCCCTCGGCCGCATCGTCATCGACGCCGACGCGGCACCCGCGTTCGGCGTGCTGGTCGGAGGCGTCGACGAGCCGTCCGTCTTCCTGCACGGGGACATCGGTTTCACGGCGCTCGTCGGCGGGAGCGAGATCGGCGGCCGTGGCGGCGACTCGGCCCCCTGGCTCGAGCGCTCGATCCCCGGACCCGTGACCCGCCTCGGGGTGGGCGGCGACCTGACGGCACCGGCCGACGAGCCGTGGACCGACCTGCGCGATGGCACTGCGCCCGGGTCCGCCGCGTGGCTCCTGACCGCGGCGGCGCCCTCGACCGAGGCCTCGCCGGCAACGCCGGTCCCGACCGGCGCCGAGGCGCGGTCGCCGGGCCGCCGCGCCTCCCACCCCACCCCCACCACCACCACCCCCGCCGGCGCCGGTGGCGGCGGAGGCGACCGACGAGCGGGTGTCGGCGATCCACGTCGATCTGACCGCCGACCCGGCCCTGCTCGCCGAGCGGACCCCCCTGCCCCGCGAGGGGTCGGCGGGGCCGCCGCCGCCCGATGACGGCCCGGCCCCCGCGACCGTCAAGGGCATCAGGTGCCCCGTCGACCACCACAACAACCCCGCCGCCTCGTACTGCTCGTCGTGCGGGCGAAAGCTCGGCATCTCGCGAAGCCTGGTGCTCGTTGACGGACCGCGACCGCCACTCGGCGTGCTCATCCTCGACGACGGCTCGACGGTCCCGGTCCAGTTCGACCTGGTGATCGGCCGCGACCCCGACGGCGACGACCTCGTGCAGGAGGGGACCGCGCTCCCGGTCGGCGTCGCGGACGCAAGCCAGTCGGTCTCGCGAAGCCACCTGCACATCCAGCTCGAGCAGTGGGATGTGATCGTCTCGGACCGCGGATCGTCGAACGGCACCTTCGTCTGGGACGACGCCGCGAACGACTGGCGGCGTTTGCGCGATGCGGAACGCCTTCGCATCGAGAGCGGGACGCGGCTGCTGATGGGGCAGCGCGAGGTGGTGTTCGACCAGCACCACGTGCGCGCGCCCTGACCGGGCGCGCGCACCGAGCCGTCAGCCCAGGGCGCGCTGGCTGAAGTCGTCGAAGCGCACGACGGCGGCGGGGGCCTGGAAGGTCTGCATGAACAGGCCCGACTCGCCGAAGCTCAGCGCGTCGTCCTCGACCGAGTCGATCTCCCGGCCGTTGACCTCGAGCGCGAGCCGCTCCCCGTCACAGGTCCCGGTGACCTTGTAGAGCGGTGCGTCCTCCGGCACCTGGGGGGAGCGCGTCCACTTCCCGCCCCCGGTCAGGACGGTCGCCTCGTCGTTGAGCCAGCGCACGATGGCGTAGAAGCCGTCGCGCCCGGCGCCCAGCAGGTAGTAGTTGTCGTCGTCGACGAACCTGCAGACGACGCCGAAGGCCGCGTCGCGCGCGGCGCTCGGGTTGCGGATCACGGCGCTGACCTCCATGTCGGCGACCGGCGGCTTGCCCGACTCGGCGACCGCCACGAACTGCGGCTCGGTCAGCCTGATCTCGAACTCGCCGTCGCGATAGCGCGCCGCGCCGGACCGCTCCTGGAACGTCTCGAAGCCCGACGTCGGGTCGCCGAACGTGTCCACGACGATCGGCGGCGCCACGACCGTCTCGGTCGTCTCGGTCGTCTCGGTCGTCTCGGTCGTCTCGGTCGTCGCGTCGGAGCCGTCGTCCCCGGAGAACACGCCGCCCACGGCGAGGCCGAGCCCGGTGGCGACGAGCACCGCGGCGGCGGCGATCGCACCGATCAGGAGCGCCTTGCGCCGCCCGCCGTCGCCGCCCGACGTGCCGGGGGGGCCGTCCGTGCCGCCATCGGGGGGCCCGCCGGGGGCGGGGGCGGGGGCGGGGGCGGGGGCGGCGGGGCCCCCGGCCGCCGGACCGCCGGCCTCGGTCGGGTCGCCCACCTCGGTCGGGTCGCCGGCGGGCGTCGGCGGGCCGACGGCGACGATGCGCGTGGCCGTGGGGTCCACCGGCGTGGCCGGCCCCTCGTCACCGGGTGCCGCCCCGACCGAGGTGGGCGCGGGCAGCTCGTCGGGCACGATGTGGGCCGAGCGGCGAAGCGCCTCGCCCATCTCGGATGCGGACGCGAACCGGTCGGCGGGGTCCTTGGCCAGCGCGCGCATGATGATCGCCGCCGCCTCGGCCGGGAGCCCCGGCGTGACGGTCCGCGGGTCGGGCACCGGCTGGGTCAGGTGGGCCAGCGCGACGGCGATGCCGCCCTCCTCGGAGACGAACGGCTGACGACCCGTGGCCGCGTTGAAGAGCACCGCTCCGAGGCTGTAGACGTCGCTCGCGGGCGTGGCCGCCTCGCCGCGCGCCTGCTCGGGCGCCATGTAGGCGGGCGTGCCGAGCGACTCTCCGCCGCGGGTCATGGTCACGTCGCCCTGCAGGCGCGCGATGCCGAAGTCGGCGACCCGGACGCTGCCGTTGGGCTCGACCAGGATGTTGCTCGGCTTGATGTCGCGGTGCACGATGCCGGCCTCGTGCGCGGCGGCGAGCGCGCCCGAGACCTGGACGCCGATCTCGGCGCACCGACGCCACGGCAGGCCGTCCGCGTCGATCTCGGCCTCGAGCGAGCGGCCGGGCACGAACTCGAGCACGATCGCGAGCCGGTCGCCGTCCACCGGGAGCATGTCGTAGACCGTGATGATGCCGGGGTCGCGGATGCGCGCAAGCACGCGGGCCTCGCGCCGGAACCGCTGCAGGAGCGCCTCGTCGCGGGCCAGGTGCGCGAGAAGCGCCTTGATGGCGACCTCGCGCTCGAGCACGCGGTCGCGGGCTCGGAACACCTCGCCCATCCCGCCGGCGCCGATGCGCTCCTCGAGCGCGTAGCGGTCCCCGACGACATCCCCGACGCTCAGGCCCATGTTCGCTCCATCCGTTTCTCCCCCCGGGCCATTCTGCCCCACACGCGGGCGCGGTGGGAGCGTCCGGGGCCGCGACACCGCATCAAGGGGGGGTCCGATGGGGCCGATCTCAGAGGTGATGGCCGTCCGCCCGGTGCCCACGGGGGCGGGGGCCCGCCGCCTGCGCGCGTGCGCGATCGCCCTCGCCCTGACCCTTCTGCCCATCGCCGGCGCCCTCGCGCCGGCGCTCTCGGCCGCGCCCGGCTCCGTGGCGCGAGGACCCGACACGTCGCTGCAGCACGCGCTCGACGACACGCGCGAGCGCCTCGAGCGGGTCTCGATCGAGCTCGCGACGGCCAGGGCCGAGTCGCGCGTGTCCGGGGCCGAGGAGGGCGCCGAGGCCGCCCGGCGGGAGCGCCGGCTGCTGCTTCGAAAGGACCGGCTGATGGAACGCGAGCGCATTCTGATGCGGCTGGCGACCAGGGAGGAGACGGCCCTCGCCCGGGCCGAGCGCGGCGAACGGCGCGCCGCGGACGCGGAGGTCGAGGGGGGTCCGGGCGCCCGGGGGCGCCGAGACCCCGGCCGCCCCATCGGCGGCGGCCCCCGTGCCGACGGTGGCGCCGGTGCCCGGCACGGCCGCCCCGACCGGCGACATGTCGGCACGAATCGACGCCTATCTCGCGTCCAAGGCCTCGCCGCTCACCGGGCTGGGCGCGGTGTTCGTCGCCGAGGCGGCCCGGGTCGGGCTCGATCCGCGCTTCGTCGTCGCGATCTCGGGTGCGGAGACCTCGTTCGGCACCTACGGGCCCGCGATCGAGATCAGGAACCCGTTCGGGCTCGGGCCGCACATCCGGTTCCCGTCCTGGGAGGCCGCGATCGCCTCCGCGGCCCGCAACCTGGCCGGGGGCTTCTACGTCGGCGAGGGGCGGTTCACGATCGCGGCGATCCAGGCACGGTGGGCCCCGGGGGGCGCGGCGAACGACCCGACCGGTCTCAACTCCCACTGGACGCGCAACGTGGGCCTCTACTACGCCGAGCAGGGTGGTGATCCGAGCGCGCCGGTGTTCACCGCCGAGGTGATGGCCGGCCGGCCACCCGCACCGGTGCCCTCTCCGGTCGCGGGCGTGATCGCTCCGGGCGGAAGCATCGCGCCCGTCGTCGGGAACTCCGAGGCGGGACCGGCCGCGGCGCGCGCCGCGGCCGGGCTCCTCGGCCGTCCGACGGCGGCGGCGCGGACGGACGGAATGGGCCCTGCGCGCATGGTGCGCCGCGCCTACCGGAGCGCCGGGCTCGCCGTGGCGGGCGACGCGGCGGCGCTCGCGGACCTGGGCCGGCCCGTACGGCCGTCCGAGCTGCGGGCGGGTGACGTACTCGTCTTCGCCGCGGAGGGACGACCGGTCGCCACGCTCGGCGTCTACCTCGGCGACGGCGCGTTCGTCCACGCTCCGGGCGACGCGCCCGACGTCGCGCTCGCGAGCCTCTACGAGCCCAGGTTCACCGCGGCCTACGCGGGCGCCCGCCGCTACTGACGCGACGGGCCGCCCCGGTCGCCGGTCACGGCCCCGGGAGCAACCCGTGCTCGGTCACGACCTGCGCGAGGGCGGCCGCGAACTGCGCGTGCCCGGCGCGGCTGGGGTGGATGCCGGTGTCGGCGCTGATGATCCAGAACTCCTCCGAGCCGCAGAAGCTGAACGGATCGAACACCGAGAGCTCGTCCTGGGTCACGTCGGACTGACGACTCGCGCCGTCCACGGGCGTCCCGAGCGAGGTCCGCGTGCAGATCGCGTCGCCGGGCGGCACGCCGACCGAAAACAGCGGCGGCGACATCAGGAACACCCTGGTGCCGAACTCCGGGCGCGCACGGGCGGCCTCCGCGACGGCGCCGTTGAGCAGGTCGCCCATGATGCGAAGCGACGGCACGCCGAACACCGACGAGGCGGGAATCGCCTGGTGGTACTGGGAGACGACGACGTGGTTCGTGGGCGCCTCGAGCAGCTGCCCGATCACGGACTCGAGTCGCGGGACGAGCCCGTACTCCTCGATGAACCCCTCCACGCAGGCGCGAAACCGCGCCTCGCCGAGCGTCAGCTCGCAGCGAAGGCCGCCGCCGAACAGGAACGAGTCGAGGAGAGGATTGGCGCCGAGCGTCATGACCGTCAGGTCCGGCTGGTCGGCGACGATGCCCGCGAGCGTCGGCGAAAGCGCCCCACCGGTGTCCCAGTTCCCCGGAGTGGAGCCCGAGACGGCGAGGTTCTGGAACGCGGTCGCCCCCTCCAGACCGGCGCCGATCGCGAACTGTGCGGGCCAGGCGACGCCGTTCGAGAGGCCGAAGTCGGGAAGGTACGCGGGTGTGCCGCCGGTCCCCGGGCCGTTGGGGGAGTTGGAGGAGCACCGGTCGTTGAGCGGGGCCCCCGGGAAGCACTCGGGAAGCTCGAGCACGGACATCTCGGTCCCGTCGCCGAGGAATCCGAAGCCGGCCGTGACCGAGTCGCCGAGCGCGCGCATGACCGGCCCCCGCACCGCCAGCGTGCGCGTGGTCGTCGTGACGCCGCCCGGGCCGCTCGCGCGGAGCGTGAGCCGATCCGCGCCCCTGCGATCGGGTGCCCGATAGTCGATCAGCGCGCGCCCGTCCCGCACGGACCGCAGCCGGGCCGTTCCCGACCCCGGGCCTCGGGCGAGCGTGAGGCGCGTGGCCCCCTGGCACCGGACCGCGATGCGGACCACGCCGCCGACCGGTGCCCGACTGCGCGTGCGCTCGCATGCGGGGGGGCGGGGCGCCGCGGGCGCGGACGGCCAGGATGCACGGGCCGGCAGGGGGAGCGTCCGCCGCCCCACGGCGGTGGCGCGGGGCCGCGGCGCGCCGTCGCGGCGCAGCCGGCTGGCCGCGACCACGCGGACCTCGACCCGGGCCGAGCGCGCGGCGAGCGCGCGGACGCGAGCGGCCGCGCGGCCGTGCAGACGGACGCGCTGGGTCACGGTGACCCGCCCCCGGGCGCGCCGAGCAACGCCCCCGTCCGCGCCCCGCCCCTCGCCACGACGCCGCCGCCGGGCCCCTCGAGCGCGACGCGGAGCACCGCCTCGTGCGCGGCCGCCTCGCGATGGATCCGGCCGGGCGCCGCGCTCGAGAGCGCCGGGTGGGCGACCCGGACGTCGAGGACGAGGTCGCCGCCCTCCCCCTCGGCGACGGCGAGCCGTTCGACCCGGGGCGTGCCGGCCAGGAGGTCCGGCGTGCTCGCGGCGCTCGCGAGCGCCGGCAGCGCGAGCATCATCGCCAGCCCGGCGACCACCCCCGCGAGCCGGGGTCGTCCGCTCAGGAGGCGCCCCCCTGGTCGGGCGTCCGCGACGCGCCCGGGACCCAGGTGACGTCGCCGCCCGCGTCGGCGTTGGCGCGGCGCGCGAGGATGAAGAGCAGATCGGAGAGCCGGTTCACGTAGGCGAGCGCCTGGTCGTTGACGGGCTCGGCGTCCGACAGCGCGACGATCGCGCGCTCGGCCCGGCGGCTGATCGCCCGCGCGAGGTGGAGCGACGCCGCCGCGGGCGTCCCGCCTGGAAGGACGAAGCTCTCGAGCGCGGGGAGCTCCGCGTTGGCCTCGTCGCACCAGCGCTCGAGGCGCGCCACCTGCGCGGCGACGATGCGCAGCCGCCCGTCGTCGCCCCCCGGCACGGCGAGGTCCGCCCCAACGTCGAACAGGTCGTTCTGGACCACGCCGAGCCACCCGTCCATCCAGGGCGCCAACCCCAGGGCGCGCGCCACGCCGATCGCGCTGTTGGCCTCGTCCACCTCGCCGTAGGCCTCGACCCGGCCGCTCGTCTTGCGCACCCGGCTCATGTCCCCGAGGTGCGTGTCGCCGCCGTCGCCCTGGCGTGTGTAGATGCGCGTCAGCTTGACCATGGGGCGAGCCTAGCGGGGAGGGCGGCTCGGCATCCCCGGGATCGCGCGGGGGGGCACCTCACCGGCAACGTGGCGGCGCGCGAACTCGATCGCGCCGTCTCGGTCGCGGACCGCCCCCACGACGACCTCCTCCTCGAGGTCGTGCATCACGGCGCCGAGCCACGGGCCGGGCGGCGTTCCGAGCGCGGCGGCGATCTGGTCGCCGGTGGCCGGCCTCGCGACGGGCCCGCACGCCTCGAGCTCCAGGTGCACCCGCATCACCTCCCGTGCCAGCGCGAGATGACGCTCGATCTGCGCGGGCGTCGTGCGCGGCCCGGCGGTGGCGATGCGATCCGCCGACGACAGGACCACGACCTCGCCCGCGTAGGGCGCTGTGGCGCGAAGGTAGCGGTGGATGCGGCGAAGCGACAGCGGCGCCTGGTGCACCGCGAACCCGAGCGGCAGATGGAACCGGACGAGGTCGGTCGTGAACCCGCGAAGGCGCGTGGAGACCCGGAGGCGCCGGCACAGCTCGTCGGCCATGTCCGCGCCGAGGCGGTCGTGCCCCATGAACGTCACCCGCCCGTCCGGCGTGACGCCGCGGGTCGCGGGCTTGGCCATGTCGTGAAGGAGCGCGGCGAGCAGCAGCGCCTGGCCGCGCGTCAGGCCGTCCGCCAGCGGGCGGGCGAGCAGCGCCTCGACGCCAGGTGCCTGTGCGCGGAACACCGGCGACGGATCACGTGCGAGCTCGCCGGCGATCCTGACCACCTCGAGCGTGTGCCCGAGCACGTCGCGGTCGTGGTACTCGCTCTGGTCGACGCCGCGCGCCTCCTCGAGCTCCGGCACGAGCGCACCCAGGATCCCGAGCTCATCCATGCGGGCGACCGCCCGCGGCGCGTTTGGAAGGCACAGTGTTCTGACCAGCTCGTCGCGAAGCCGCTCTCCCGGCGTGTGCCACAGCCGTCCGGCGTCGGCGCGAGCCGTGCGCGCGGTGGAGGCGTCGACCTCGAAGCCGAGTTGCTGCGCGAGCCGCGCGAGGCGGAGCAGGCGGACCGGATCGGCGGCGAACGCCCCCGGGCCGACCATGCGGAGCCGCCCGGCCGCCAGGTCGGCGATCCCCCCGTGCGGGTCGACCGGCGCGGCCCCCGAAAGCGGGGCGGCGATGGCGTTGACCGTGAGATCGCGGCGGGCCAGGTCCTCCTCGATCGTGGCGCCCTGAAGCGGCGTCACGTCCACCCCGAACGCGAGCCCGCCGCCCTGGATGCGCCACGAGCCGAAGTCCGACGAGAGCCGAAAGCGCGTCGCGCCGGGGTTTGCCCGGGCCAGCCGCGCGGCCGCCGCCGCCGCGTCCCCCGCGATCGCGACGTCGACGTCGGCCACCGGCCGCCCGAGCAGCGCGTCGCGGACGCCGCCGCCGACCATCCAGGCCTCACCGCCCAGCGGGACCAGCGGCTCGATCAGGGCGGCGAGCGCCGCCTCGCTCATCGGACGACGCGCGGGACCCGTGCGCCCACGGAGCAGGTGACCTCGTAGTTGATCGTGCCGAGCAACCCGGCGAGCTCCTCCGCCGACACGCGCTCGTCTCCTCGCGCGCCCATCAGCACCACCTCGTCGCCGACCTCGCCCGGGCCCTCCGGCCCGAGGTCGAGCGTGAGCTGATCCATGGAGATGGTGCCGACGACCGGCACCGGACGGCCGGCGACGAGCGCGCGCGCGCGGTTCGAGAGCGTGCGCGCGTATCCGTCCGCGTAGCCCACCGGCACCAGGCCGATGCGGGTGCCGCGGGCGGCCCGGTGGGTCCTGCCGTAGCCGACGCTCTCGCGAGAGCGGATGGTCTTCACGGAGGCCAGCCAGCTCACCCACTCCATCGCCGGACGAAGGCCGTACTCGGCGGGGTCGCCCATGAACGGCGAGCACCCGTAGAGGGCGATCCCACACCGGACGAGGTCGCGGTGGGTCCGGGCATCGCGGAGCGTGGCGGCGGAGTTGGCGGTGTGGAACAGGGCGTCCGGGAACCGCGGCGCGAGCGCGGCGGCCGCCTGGGTGAACCGGAGCGACTGCTCGCGCATGAACCCGGCGTTCTCGCCCTCGGTCTCGTCCGCGCAGGCGAAGTGGGTCATCAGGCCGACGACGGCGACCCCCGGACGATCGGCGGCATCGGCGAGCGGCGCGGCGTCCTCGGCGCGCACCCCGAGCCGCCCCATGCCGGTGTCGAGCTCCAGGTGCACGCGGACCGGGTGGCCCGTCGTTCCGAGCGACGCCGCCCAGCCGGCCGCCTCCGGGGTCCACAGGGTCGGCTCGCCGTCGGCGGCGACGACCCGCGCGAACTCGTCACGTGTGAGCGGCCCGAAGACCTGGACGACCGCCCGGATGCCCGCGTCGCGCAGGTGCTCGAGCTCCGCCGCCGTGGCGACCGCCAACCGGTCGGCGCCGCCGTCGAGCGCGGCCTCCGCGACCGGGACGGCGCCGTGCCCGTACCCGTCGGCCTTCACCACCGCCATGAGGCGCGCCCCCGACGCGGCGCGCGCGAGCACGCCCGCGTTGTGGCGCACCGCATCGAGGTCGACGACCGCCCGGGCGCGGTCGTGCGTCATTCGGGGCCCCGGCGGGAAAGCGCCGACGGAAGCGCCCTCAGGACGTCGCCCGCCACCGTGCCGTCGCCCTTGCCGGCCGCGCGACCGGCCACGCCGTGGAGCACGGCGGCGAGCGCCGCGGCCCGCGAGGCCGGGCGGACACCGCGCGCCAGCATCGCCGCCACGACGCCGGTCAGGACGTCGCCGGAGCCCGCGGTCGAGAGCGCCGGCGTCCCGGTCGTGGTGATGATCGGCGTCTCGCCCGGGCCCAGGACGATGGTGTCCGGCCCCTTGAGCAGCACCGTGGCGCCCGTGCGCTCGACGAGGGTGACGGACGCGGCCATCCGCCGCGCCTCGACCTCATCGCGGGTCCACCCGAGCAGGCGCGCCGCCTCACCGGCGTGGGGAGTGAGCACCCGCGGCGCACCCGGTCCCGGTACCAGGCCCACCGCCTCCCCCAGATGCCAGAGGCCGTCCGCGTCGACGACCACCGGCAGGTCGGTCTCCTCGAGAACGGCGTTCACGAGGTCGGTGGTCCCCCGGGCGCGACCGAGTCCCGGCCCGATCGCCAGCGCCGTCACGCGGCCCGTCTGCGACCTGACGACGTCGATCGCCTCGGGGGCGAGCCCGCCGTCGCGCTCGGGCGCGGGCATGGGCATCACCTCGGTCAGGTGCCCTGCGACGACCGGCTGGGCGGAGGCCGTGGTCACGACCACGGTCAGCCCGGCGCCGGCCCTGAGCGTGGCCCCGGACGAGAGCACGGCGGCCCCGGTGAGCCCCTTGGAGCCCGCGACCACGAGGACCGCGCCCGCCTGGTACTTCTCCCCGCCGACGCCCTTTCGCGGGAGCGCCTCGAGCGCCCGGGCGTCGGCGCGCCATGCGCTCGGCGCCGCGCGGACATCGGACGGGATGCCGATGTCGACGACGACGACCTCCCCCACCCGCTCGAGGCCGGGCCGCACCGCGAGGCCAACCTTGTGTCCGGCGTAGGTCGCCGTGAGCGCAGCCGTCACGGCCGTGCCGGCGACCTCGCCGGTGTCGGCGTCCACGCCGGTCGGGACGTCGCAGGCGACCGCGGGCGCGCCCGTGGCGTCCGCCCATGCGATCGCATCGGCGATCGCGCCGCGGGGCGCCCCTCGGGCGCCGGTGCCGAGCATGGCATCGACGATCAGATCGGGCGGGGGCGCGGCCGGGTCGAGGTCGTCGACCCGGATCCCGAGCGTGCGCGCGACCGCCGTCATGGCCGCGCCGTCGGGGGTGGCGGGGGCGTCGCCCGGCGCCATCACCCGGACCAGCCACCCGGCCTCGCGAAGGTGGCGGGCCACGACCATCCCATCACCGCCGTTGTTCCCGCTCCCGACCAGGACCACGACCGACCCCGGCACCGGGAACCGGGCGAGCGCCGCCTCGGCGGTCGCGAGCCCCGCGCGCTCCATCAGCACGATCGAGGGCATGGCGTGATCGTCCTGCGCGGCGCGGTCCGCCGCGCGCATCGCCTCGGCGCCGTAGAGGGGCACGGCACCCGGCAGCGGCGGCGCGACGGTCGGGATGGCGGTCGGCATCGCGCGAGCCTACCCGGCCCGGGGGGCGCCCCCGGTCCCCGTCTCCGCCACGGCGAAGGCGATCGCCGAGTGCTTGCCGTGGGTCAGCGACACGTGCACCCGGGTGATGCCGAGGTCCTCGGCCCGAGCGGCGTAGATCCCGGTCAGGGAGATCGTCGGCGCACCCCGGCCGCGCACCACCTCGCAGTCGCGCCAGCGGGTCATCCCGGTCCCGAGCGCCTTCCCCACCGCCTCCTTCGCGGCGAACCGCGCCGCGAAGTGCTGTGGCGGGAAGGGCTTGGCCAGGCAGTAGGCCCGCTCGACCTCGGTGAAGCAGCGCTCCGCGAGGCGAGGGCGGCGGGCGAGGGCGTCCGCGAACCGCCCGATCTCCATGACGTCGACGCCGACGCCGGCGATCATCGCGCTGTCCGCCCGGTGCCTCAACCTCTACTCGACGGTGACGGTCTTGGCCAGGTTGCGCGGCTGGTCGACGTTCAGACCCCGCTCGCGAGCGATGTGGTACGCGAACAGCTGGAGCGGGACGATCGCCGAGACCGGGGTGAGCAGGGGCGGCGTCCGCGGCGTCCAGAGGACGTCGTCGGCGTGGTCGGCGATCACCGGGTTGCCCTCGGTCGCGACGGCGACGACCCGGGCGCCGCGCGCCTTGACCTCCTGCAGGTTCGAGACGACCTTGTCGAACACGTGGCCGTCGGTCGCCACGCACACCACGGGCGACCCCTCGTCGAGCAGCGCGATCGGCCCGTGCTTCATCTCCCCCGCCGGATAGGCCTCGGTCGGCACGTAGCTGATCTCCTTCAGCTTGAGCGCGCCCTCGAAGCAGATCGGGACGCCGACGTGGCGACCGAGGTAGAGGAAGAAGTCGTTGCGGGCATAGGTGCGGGCCACGTCCGCGACGCGCGCCGCCTCGGGCGAGGCCAGGTACGACTCGACGGCATCCGGGACCGCGCGGAGCTCCTCCGCCAGGTCGACGGCGCCGCCCTCGGTCAGCGCCCATCGAAGCCGTCCGAGCTTGAGCGCGAGGAGCGCGAGGGCGATCACCTGGGCGGTGTGGGTCTTCGTCGCCGCCACGCCGATCTCGAGGCCGGCACGGGTGTAGAGGACCCCGTCGGCGTCGCGCGTGGCCTGCGAGCCCATCACGTTCGTGAGCGCGACCACGTGCGCCCCGCGCTCCCGCGCGACGCGCATCGCCGCGAGGGTGTCCGCCGTCTCGCCGCTCTGGGTGATGCCGACGACCAGATCGCCCGGGCCCGCGAGGCAGGTGCGATAGCGGTACTCGGACGCGACCTCGACGTGGACGGGCACCCGCGCCCAGTCCTCGATCAGGTACCTGCCCACGAGCCCCGCGTGATAGGAGGTGCCACAGGCCACCAGGTGCACCCGCTCCACCCGGGCCAGCGTGGCGTCGTCGAGCCCGAACTCATCGAGCTCCACGTGCCCGCCCGGCCGCAGGCGATCGCCCAGCGTGTCCCAGAGGGCGGCCGGCTGCTCGTGGATCTCCTTGAGCATGAAGGTCTCGTAGCCGGCCTTCTCGGCCGCGTCCTCGTCCCACTCGACGCGTTCCGGTGCGCGCGCGTCCGACGGTCCGGCGCCGTTCCACAGACGCACGCCGTCCGCGCGGATGGCCGCGACCTCGCCGTCGTCGATCAGGACCACGTCCCGCGTCTCGGACAGGAACGCCGGGATCGCCGACGCGACGAAGTGCTCGCCGTCCCCCACGCCGATCACCAGCGGGCACTCGTGCCGGGCGGCGACGAGGACGTCGGGCTCGTCGACGCAGGAGGCCACGAACGCGTAGTGGCCCTGGATCCGTCCGAGGATCTCCCTGACCGCCGCGACGATGTCGCCCCGGTACGCGCGGGCGATCAGGTGGGGCAGGACCTCGGTGTCGGTGTCGGATGCGAACACGACGCCGTCGTCCTGGAGCTCCCGGCGCAGCTCGACGTAGTTCTCGATGATCCCGTTCATCACGACCGCGACCCGTCCGTCGGCGCTCATGTGCGGGTGGGCGTTGTCGACCGTGACGCGGCCGTGGGTTGCCCAGCGGGTGTGCCCCACGCCGCAGACGGCCGCGGAGTCGGGGAGCTCGGACGCCGCCGCGCGAAGCTGCGAGAGGTTGCCGACCGCGCGCAGCCGCGCGAGGTCATCGCCTCCGTGCTCGACCAGCGCGAATCCGGCCGAGTCGTACCCGCGGTACTCGAGACGCTCGAGCCCCGCCAGGATCAACTCCCGACAGGGTCGCGCACCCACGTATCCGATGATGCCGCACACGGCCTAGCCCCCGATCGCCCCGAGCTCACGCCCCGCGATGCCGACGATCTCCCCGCACCACCGCTCGCACTCCGCGTCGGTCGGCGCCTCGACCATCACGCGCACAAGGGGCTCGGTGCCCGAGGCCCGCACGACGACGCGCCCGTCATCGCCGAGGGCGGCCTCGCATGCGTGGACCGCCTCCCAGACCGGCGCGGCGCCGGCGAGATCGCCCTTGCGGGCGACGGGGATGCTGACCAGTCGCTGTGGCATGCGCTCCATGACCGCGGCCGCGGTGGCCAGGTCGACGCCGTCCGCCCGCAGCGCCGCGAGGAGGGCCAGGGCCGTCGCGAGGCCGTCGCCGCTCGGGCCGTGGTCCAGGTCGATCACGTGGCCGCTCTGCTCACCCCCGAGGGTGTAGCCGCCGCGTCGCATCTCCTCGAGGACGTACCGATCGCCCACGTCCGTCCAGCGCACCTCGACGCCCTCGGCGGCCATCGCGCGACGAAACCCGAGGTTGGTCATGGTGGTGGTCACGACCGCGTCACCCGCCAGCCGCCCCGCGCGGCGCTTGGCGAGCGCGCAGACGGCGAGGATCTGGTCGCCGTCGACCGGCGTCCCGCCGGCGTCGACCGCAAGCACGCGGTCGCCGTCCCCGTCGAACGCCACACCCAGGTCGTACCGGCCCGCCACGACCGCGGCCGACAGGGCGCCCAGATCGGTCGAGCCGCAGCCGGCGTTGATGTTCACGCCGTCGGGCGCGCCCCCAAGGACCGCGACCGTCGCCCCGAGGCGCCCGAGGACGTCGGGCGCGGTCCCGGCGGTCGCGCCGTGGGCGCAGTCGACCACGATCCGCATGCCCGCGAGATCGACCGATCGGCGCTCGAGGAGGGAGCGGACGTAGCGCTCGCGCATCTCGGGCGCCTGCGCGACCGCGCCGATGTCGGCGCCCTCGGGACGCCCACCGGCGCCCTCGTCGTCCATCGTGCGCTCGATCTCGGCCTCGTCGGCGTCCGCCAGCTTGAAGCCGTCGGCGCCGAAGAGCTTGATCCCGTTGTCGGGGAACGGATTGTGCGACGCGCTGATCACGGCGCCGGCCGCGGCGCCCGACGCGGGGACCGCCTCGGCGACGGCCGGCGTCGGGAGCACACCGGCCAGCGCGACGTCCGCGCCCGCGCTCGCGATCCCGGCGGCGAGCGCCGACTCGAGCATGGTCCCGGATCTTCGCGTGTCGCGGCCCACCACGACGAGCGCCCCGGCGGGAAGCCGGAGCCCGAGCGCCCGGCCGATGCCGAGCGCGAGCTCCGGCGTCAGATCGCGGTTGGCGACCCCGCGGACGCCGTCCGTTCCGAACAGCGCCCGCGCGGGCGTGCTGAGCTGCGCCACCGGCGGCGCGACCGCTATCGCTTGGAGAACTGCGGCCGCTTGCGCGCGCCCTTGAGGCCCGCCTTCTTGCGCTCCTTGATGCGCGCGTCCCGAACGAGGAAGCCCTCGCTCTTGAGCTGGGGCCGCAGGTTCTCGTCGGCGGCGACGAGTGCCCGGGCGATCCCGTGGCGGAGGGCGCCGGCCTGGCCGGAGACTCCGCCGCCGCTCAGGCGCGCGATGACGTCGTACTGGCTGGCGGTGCCGCTCTCGGCGAGGGGCCGCCGCGCGTCGACGACGAGCGCCTTCCGGCCGAAGTACTCGTGGATCGGCTTGCCGTTGCAGATGATGCGGCCCTCGCCCGGAACGAGCGAGACGCGGGCGATGGAGGTCTTGCGCTTGCCCGTGCCGCGGTGCCGCTGTGTGACGTCAGTGCTCATCGATCGACCTCCGCGACGCGTGTGAGCCGAAGTGGCTTGGGCTCCTGTGCCTCATGGGGGTGCTCGGGCCCCGCGTAGAGCTTGAGCTTGAGGAGCTGCTTGCGGCCGAGGCTGTTCTTGGGAAGCATCCCGCGAACCGCCTTGCGGAGGACCTCCTCGGGACGCCGGGCCAGCTGCTCGGCGAGCGTGCGGCTCCGGATGCCGCCCGGGTAGCCCGAGTGGCGCCAGTAGCGCTTCTCGCGCATCTTGTTCCCGGTCACGGCGATCTTCTCGGCGTTGACCACCACCACGAAGTCACCGGTGTCGGCGTGCGGCGTGTACCAGGCCGACCGCTTGCCGCGGAGCGTGTCCGCGATCACGCTGGCCAGGCGGCCGAGGTTCTGGCCCTCGGCGTCCACGATCCACCACTGCCGCTCGACGGTGCCCGCCTTTGCGCTCTGCGTCCTCACGCGACCTCGAATCCCACTCGTGTTCGACCACGCCGCGACGACCTCGGCCGCGGACCGACGACGAACAGTAGGAAAGCCGCCGCCCCCGCGCAAGGTGGCGCGGCTCTCGGCCGCGTCTCGATTCGACGGCTGCTGCTACCTTCTCGTCCTCGCACTCGTCTCCCACTTCACGACCTCGCCAGGTGCGACGTGAACAGGTGCATCGCGATCGCGGCCCACGGGCGCCGCTGCCAGCAGACCTCCCACGGTGCGAGCGACTTCTGTTGGCACCACGGACACGCGGAGCGACGGGTGGCTCGCGCCAGCGCCGTCACGAGCACCCGCCCGCCCGAGTCGCGGCTGGCGACCCTGCTCGGCCCCGAGGGCACCGCGCGACTCGTCGCGTTCCTGGAGAGCGGCAAGGCCGGGCGGGTCCGCCTGCCCGCCGGTCCTGAGCGGGCCGGCGTCGAGGTGCGCCGTGACCCGGGCCCGGGGCGATCGACGAGGCTGCCGCAGGAGGGCTGACGCGGCGCCCGGCGGGTCGGCGCGCGCGGGTCCCCCGGTGTCAGGCTTGCCGTGCGGGGGCCGAGGGTGTGGACTCGGCGCGATGCACGCGCTCGCCCGCCCCCGGTCCGACGCGGCTCCGACGCGCGCCGCCGGGCCGAGCGGATCCGTCGACCTGCTGTGGCTGCCGCTCGGCGCGGGCGGCCACTTCGTCCGGCTGAACGGGCGCGTCTTCGAGGCGGGGGCGGCGGCGCTCGCGCGACGGCCGCGCTTCGACCTCTATCACTCGGCCCTCGACGTCCGGCTCGACGGAATCGGCACGGTCATCGAGATGACGCCGGTCCCCGACGCCGGTGGGGCGCGCCGCGGAGTCGTGGCAGAGGGCCCCGTGGGCGCCCGGTGGGCGGGCCGCATGCGCATGTTCCGATACGAGGTGCGCCGATGGCGGGGCGGGGTCATCCCGGACGCGGACGAGGCGGTCGGTCCGCCGCGCCGACTGACGGACGACCGCGCGATCGCCGCGCGGGTGCTCGAACTGGTCCCGCTGGTCCCGACGCCGGTCTGGGGCCGCGACGAGCTCGGGACCGGGGAGATGTGGAACTCCAACTCGCTGATCTCGTGGCTCGTCGTCGGCGCGAGACTCGACATCGACGCCGCCCGGCCGCCACGCGGCGGACGGGCGCCGGGGTGGGACGCCGGCGTCGCGGTCGCCCGACGGGCGGCCGCCGGGGGGCGCGTCGCCTGAGCGCCGGCCGTGTGTCGGTCGCGCCGCGCGCCCCCGCGTCGCGCGGCGATCGGCTCAGCCGGTGGCGCGGACGCCCGCTCGCCCCGCGCCCGGGTCGCGTGGGGTGCCGCCTACTCCCACTCGATCGTCCCCGGGGGTTTGCTCGTGAGGTCGAGCACGACGCGGTTCACCCCGTCCACCTCGTTGATGATGCGATTGGAGATGCGCTCGAGCAGGTCGTGCGGCAACCGGGCCCAGTCGGCGGTCATGGCGTCGTCGGAGGTCACCGCCCGGATGACGATCGGATAGGCGTACGTGCGCTCGTCGCCCATCACCCCGACGCTCTTGACCGCCGGGAGGACGGCGAAGCTCTGCCAGAGGTCGCGATAGAGCCCCGCCCGCCGGATCTCCTCCTGCAGGACGTGGTCGGCGCGACGGAGGATGTCGAGCCGCTCCCGCGTGACGTCGCCGATGATGCGGATGGCGAGCCCGGGCCCCGGGAAGGGCTGCCGCCAGACCATGCGCTCGGGCAGGCCCAGTTCCTCGCCAACCATGCGGACCTCGTCCTTGAACAGCTGGCGCAACGGCTCGATCAGCTCGACCGCCATGTCCTCGGGCAGCCCGCCCACGTTGTGGTGGCTCTTGATCTTGGAGGCATCGCGCGAGCCCGACTCGATGACGTCGGAGTAGAGCGTCCCCTGGACCAGGAACCGGGCGCCGTCGATCTGGTCCGCCTCCCGCTCGAAGGCCCGGATGAACTCCCGCCCGATGATGCGCCGCTTCTCCTCGGGCTCGGTGACCCCGGCCAGCGCGTCGATGAAGATGTCCTGGGCGCGGACGTGGACGAGCGGCACACCGAAGTGGTGCCCGAAGGACTGCTCGACCTGGCGCCCCTCGTCCAAGCGGAGGAGGCCGTGGTCGACGAACACGCAGGTGAGCCGGTCGCCGATCGCCCGGTGGACGATCAGCGCGGCGACCGCGCTGTCGACGCCGCCCGAGAGCGCGCAGATCGCCCGGCCGTCGCCGACCTGGGCGCGGACGCGCTCGACCTGCTCCTCGATGACGTGGGTCGCGGTCCAGCTCGGCGCGCAGTCGCAGACGTCGAAGAGGAACCACTTGAGCAGGTCGTTCCCGAACGGCGTGTGCTTGACCTCGGGATGGAACTGGACCCCGAACAGGCGCCGCGCCGGGTCCTCCATCGCGGCGACCGGGCTCCCGTCGGTCCGCGCGCTCACGCGAAAGCCCGGCGGCGGGGCGACCACGGCGTCGCGGTGGCTCATCCAGCACGCGTCCGCCGGGAGGTCACCGAACATCCCGTCGCGGGCCTCCACCCGCAGGGCCGTCTTGCCGAACTCCCCGGCCCCGGTCTGGGCGACCTCGCCGCCCAGCACCTGCGCGATCGACTGCATGCCGTAACAGATCCCGAGGACCGGGATGCCGAGCTCCAGCAGTCGGCGGTCGAGCACCGGCGCCCCCTCGGCCCAGACCGATGCCGGCCCGCCGGACAGGACGAGGCCGGCCGGCCGGAGCGCCGCCAGTTCCGCGGGATCGGCGTCGTGGGGGACGATCGCCGAGAACACCCGGCACTCACGGATGCGCCGCGCGATGAGCTGGCTGTACTGGGCCCCGAAGTCGACGACGAGCACCCCGCCGGGCGCGGCGTTGGCGAGCGCCGGGTCGACCGGTGCGGCCGCCGTCGCGGTGACCCCCTCCGTCGTCGTCACGGCGACTCCGGCGTCGCGACGCCGGTCGAGCGCGGGCGCCGCTCCGTCGGCGCCTCCCCCCCGCGGCGAGGCCTCACCCCATCCCCACGGACTGGTCCTGCTGCAGGCGCTTGCCCTCCGTCTTGAGGGCCGGAGCGATCATCACCTCGCACTTCTGGAAGCTCTGGATGGAGTCGTAGCCGCTCGTCGCCATCGCCGTGCGCAGCCCGCCCATGAGGTTGCGCGAGCCGTCGTTCTCGTCGGCGGGGCCGGCGAGGATCTGCTCCAGCGTGCCGATGGTCGAGGTCTTGACCCGGGTGCCGCGGGGGAGCTCCGGATGGAAGGTGGCCATGCCCCAGTGGTAGCCCCGACCGGGCGCCTCGCTCGCCTTCGCGAGGGGCGATCCGATCATGCAGGCGTCGGCGCCGCACGCGACGGCCTTGGCGAGATCGCCGGCGTAGGCCATGCCGCCGTCGGCGATGACGTTCACGTACCGGCCCGTCTCCAGCAGGTGCTGCATGCGGGCACCGGCCGCGTCGGCGATCGCGGTCGCCTGGGGGACGCCGACACCGATGACCTGGCGCGTGGTGCACGCCGCGCCCGGACCGACCCCGACGAGGACCCCGACGGCGCCGGTGCGCATCAGGTGGAGCGCCGTCTGGTACGACGCGCAGCCCCCCACGATGGTCGGGACCGGGAGCTCCGATATGAAGCGCTTGAGGTTGAGCGGCTCGGCCACGCTGGACACGTGCTCCGCCGAGACGACCGTGCCCTGGATGACCATGATGTCGAGGCCCGCCTCGATCGCGACATCGGTGTAGGTCCGGACACGCTGCGGCGTCAGGGAGCCGGCCACGACGACGCCCTGGTCCTTGACCTCCTTGATCCGGGCCGCGATCAGCTCGGGCTTGATCGGCTCGCGGTAGATCTCCTGCAGTCCGCGGGTGGCCTCCGCGGGGGCATCTGGGCGATCCGCTCGAGCTCGGCGTCGGCCTCCTCGTAGCGGACCTGGATCCCTTCCAGGTTGAGCACCGCGAGCCCGCCGAGCCTGCCGACGATCCCGGCGGTGCGGGTGTCGACCACACCGTCCATCGCCGACGCCAGCAGGGGGAGATCGAAGGTGTGACCGTCGAGCTTCCATGTGAGGTCGACATCAGCCGGGTCGCGCGTGCGCCGGCTGGGCACGATCGCGATCTCGTCGAGGCCGTACGCCCGCCGGCCCCGCTTGCCCCGCCCGATCTCGATCTCCATGCGCGTTCCGCCCCCCGAATCGACCGTTCGCCCCGCCCGCGTCCGCGCCCGCCGGACCCCTCGGGTGAACCGTCGCCGGCAGGCGCCGGGCACCCGATCCGAGGAGCGTCGACCACGGAGATTGGCGGGGGATGTTATCGATGCGACCGGATGCCCGTCAGCCTGGTCCGACAGGCTGTCGGACCCCCCTCGGCCCGTCGCTCACCCGATCGGCGCGATCTCCACCTGGCGCATGTAGGCCTCGACGTCGGCGGGGTCCAGATTCCCGGCCCCGAGCCGCTGCGTGTTGGCCGCTCCGCAGGCGATCGCGAGCGCGAGCGTGTCCTCCGGGTCGCGCTTGCGGTACACGCCGCAGACGAACCCGGCCAGGAACGCGTCCCCCGATCCGACGGTCGACACGACCTCGGGCAGCGACAGTCGGCCCCTGAGCACGCGCCCGCCCTTGCGCCCGTTGGACTCGAAGGCGGCCACGCACCCGTCGCTCCGGTGGATGAGCGCTGCCCGCGGGCCCATCTCGGCCAGCGCCCGGACGCCGGAGGCCAGATCTTCCTCGTCGTGGAACTCGTGCCCCACGATCTCCTCGGCCTCGCGCTCGTTCGGGCTCACCACGTCCGGCTCGCCCGCGAGCCCCGCCCGCAGCTCCGGGCCCGTGTGCGTCGAGCGCGCTCACCAGGCCCGCGCCGCGGAGCTCGCGAAGGAGCGCCGCGTAGAAGTCGCTGGGAACGCCGGGCGGAAGCGAGCCGGCGAGCACGAACACGTCGGCGCCGCGCGAGAGATAGCGGACCTTGTCGATGAGCACCTCGAGCTCGGCCGGCTGCACCTCGGGCCCGAGCTCGTTGATCTCGGTCTGCTGACCGTTGGTCGAGTCGATCACCGCGGTCGAGGTGCGCGACTCCGCCTGGATGCGGACGAAGTCGTTGAGGATGCCCTCGGACGTGAGCTCCTCGATGATGTACGTCCCGACGCGCCCGCCGGCCAGGCCGGTGGCGATCACGGGCTGGTTCATACGCTTGAGCGCGCGTGCCACGTTGACGCCCTTGCCGCCCGGCTGGCGCAGGGACGAGGTCGCACGACTCCGGTTCCCGACCTGGAAGTTCGGGACGGTGACCGTGCGGTCGAGGGCCGCGTTGAGGGTGACGGTAACGATCACGGGATGAGCTCGTCCCAGCCCGAGCGGACCCGGTCCCACAGGGTCGGCGCACCCGCACCGCCCGCGAGGACCACCGGCGCCCGCGCCAGCTCGCGACCCGATTGAAGGTACACGACCTCGCCCACGCGCTCGCCGGCCGCGACCGGCGGATCGACGCGCGGCGGCACGCGCACGCGCTGCTCGATCCCCTCCTCGACGCGCACGGTCGCCGCCAGGGGCCGCGCCGTCCGCAGCCCGATCACGCGACCCGGCCGCCCCGTGACCGCGACCTCGCCGAGCTCGTCGTCGGGAGCGACCAGCGTCGGCCGGGCGAACTGCGCGAAGCCCCAGTCGAGGAGCGCCTCGGCGTCGGCCGCCCGCTCGAGGCGGCCGGGCGACCCGAGGATGGCCACGTAGAGCTCCTTGTCCAGCCGCGGCCGCGTCGCGTGGGCGACCAGCACGTACCCGGCGTCCGACGTCATGCCGGTCTTGACCCCGTCGGCCTGCGCGTCGAGGTCGAGCAGATCGTTCTGGGACTCCAGGGTCCGCATGCCGACCCCGCCCGGCCCCGGGATGGTCGCCGTGCGCTCGCTGACGAGGTCGGCCAGGAACGGGTCGGCCATCACGTCCTCGGCGATCGCGACGAGGTCCGCGGCGCTCGAACGATGGCCCGGGGCGTCCAGGCCGTGCGGGTTCGCGAACCGCGTGGCCGACAGCTCGGCGTTCCGGGCGCGGGCGTTCATCAGCGCCACGAACCGCTCCTCGGATCCGGCGACGTGCACGGCGAGCGCCACGGCGGCGCGATTGTCGCTGCCGACCAGGAGGCTCGCGAGCAGATCGCGCACCGGCACTCGCTCGCCGGGGACGAGCGTCGGCACGACATCGTCGTCCAGGTCGGTCTCGGGGATGGTGACGAGCTCGCCGAGGTCCGTGCGGTCGCGCACGAGAAGGGCCGTCATCATCTTGGTGGTGCTCGCCATCGGCAGGGCCCTTTTCGGCGATTCCGCGGCCAAGGTCTCACCCGTCGCCGGGTCCACGAGCGCGTACGCCGAGGCGCGCGGCTCGGGCGGCGGACCGAACACCGCGGCGGCCGGCCCCGGCGCCAGGGCGGTGATCGTGGCGATGACGGCCACGAGCCCGATCGCCGTCCGGAGTGCTGACACCGGTGCGATCGTACCAGCGGCGCGGCCGCGCCCAGATGCGCACGCGGTCGCTCAACCCCCGATCAGGGCGTCTTCGCTCGCGCGCGGACGGGTATCCGCGGCGTCGCGACCGTGCGGTCGCGCCCCGCCTCCTTGGCGGCGGAGAGGGCGCGGTCGGCGGGGGCGATCAACTCGTCGGCCGACTCGTCGGCGTCGACCGTGGACGCGCCCCCGCCGACACGGTCACGGCGTCCACCGGGTCGACGCGGCGGCTCGCGACCGCCCGCGATGCTCGCTCCGCGGCGCGGGACGCTGCCCCCACCCGCGCGCCGGCGAGCGTGCGCGAGCGCGACGACGATGAGCGGCTAGAGCGTGGTCTCGCCGCCCGGGTAGCAGAACGAGGCCCGCGGGGCGTAGAAGCCCCAGGTCACGTTCAGCGGGTCCGCGGGGCGGAGCGCGTACACCGAGTGCTCGGGCGCCAGGAATTCGAGCTTGGTGACCTCGAAGGGCGCGACCGGCTCGGAGACGAACGGGTAGTTGCCCGAGACCATGTCGGACCCGACCTTCGTGATGTACCGCAGCATTCCGCGCGCCGCGACGCCGGCGACGTCGCCCACGGTCACGGTCGTGCGGATGACGGGGACGCCGTCCGACTCGGTCGTCGCGACGAGCGTGTCACCGCTGACCTCGAGCGTGGTCGACCCGACGGTCGCGGGGACGCCGCGCTCGCTCACGTACTCGCGCATGAGCGGGCGGGAGTTGAAGTAGTTGGTCCACCATCGACCCGGGAACGCGCCCCCGGGCGCGTCGAGCCCATCGAGGTCGGCGCCGATGTACGTCAGGGAATACGCGCCGAAGTGCGAGGTCTGGTCGTCGTCGTCGACGACGTACTGGTTCATGAAGACCGACCCGTCCGGGTTCGGCCGAAGGCCGGCGGGCACGAGGGCCTTGACGGCGTCGGGGTCCGCGGGAATCCATCCGAAATAGAGCATGCGGCTGTTGATCACAAGCTGCGGTGCGTCGAGTCCACTGGCCATGTCGCGCCTCCCCCCCGGCCCGACGAACACGTCGGAGACGGTGTTGTGAAACGATTCAACTCATCTCAGGCACACTAGACCCGGGCATGGCCGCCGACAACCCCGCCGATCGCGCCACGGACGCCGGACCGTCCGTCGCCGGGCGTGCAACCGCCCGTGACGTCGCGCGCGCGGCGGGCGTCTCGGAGGCGCTGGTCTCCTACGCCTTCAACCGCCCCGACCGCGTGGCGGCGGCGACGCGTGAGCGGGTGCTGGCCACCGCGGCGACGATCGGGTATCGCGGACCGGACGCCGGGGCCCGTGCGCTCCGGCTCGGGCGGCGGCGACTGCTCGGACTGCACGGGACCGGCGGCATCGAGGGCCTGCTGGCCGACCCCGCGGGGTCCGAGGTCGCCCGGGGCATCGCCCGTGCCTGCGACGCCACGGGCCTGGCCCTCGTGCTCGCCGACGAGGACGGACCGGTGCTCCCCGTCGACGCGGTGGTGCTGTGGCGGGGCGCGTCGACCGGCTGGAGCGGCGCTGTGGCCGCGATCGCGGTCGATCCCGCCACGCCGGTCGACCTCCCGCACATCGGCGCCGAGGTGGAGGGTGCGGCGGGGGCGGCCGGGGCGCATCTGGCGGCGACCGGATGCGAGCGCCTCGCGATCCTCACCTGGCCCGAGGCGGGCGCACGCCTCGCCGGCGCGAGGCGGGGCTGGGGCGACGCGGGCCCGATCCGCGCCTACGAGGTCGCCGACGCGACCCGCACGGCCGGCGAGGCGGCGGCGCGCGCGGCGCTTCGCGCCACACCTCGCCCCGACGCGATCCTCGGCCTCTGCGACGAGCTCGCGCTCGGCGCACTCGACGCCGTGCGCCATACGGGCGCGCGTATCCCGGAGGAGGTGGCGGTGGCGGGCATCGACGACCTCCCGGGCGCGGGCGCGGCCGGGCTCACCTCGGTGTTCGTCCCCTATCTCCCCTTCGGCGAGCTCGCGGCGCGGACGGCGCTCGCGCTCATCAGGGGCGATCCGCCCCCCGACGGCGCGCCGCTCCCGACCAGCCTCGCGATCAGGGCGTCGACGACGGGGCCACCTCCCGCCACGTCGCCCAGAGCTCGCGCCTGAGCCCCGCGGCCGCGGCCGCGGGGTCGGCGGCGCGTGCGATCCCGCGGCTCACGGGGACCAGCACACCGGCCGCGCGACCGCCGAACGCCGGACCCAGCTGGTCGACGGCCCCCCCCTGGGCGCCGACGCCCGGCATGAGCAGCACCTGGTCGGGCATGGCCTCGCGGAGCGCGCTCACCCGCTCGGGAACCGTGGCGCCGACCACGGCGCCGAGCGACGAGAGCCCGGACGCGCCGACGCTCGGCGCGCCGAGGGCCGCCACCATCTCGGCCACGGCGATGTGCCAGGCCCGGCCGTCGGCCAGGCGAAGGTCCTGCAGGTCCGCGGCCCCCGGGTTCGACGTCCGCACGAGCGCGAACAGCCCGCGCCCGCCCTCGACGGCGGTCCGGAGCATCGGGGCCATGGCGTCGCCGCCGAGCATCGGGTTCACCGTCATGGCGTCGATCGGGGCGCGAAGGAACGCCGCGGCGTACGCCGCGGCGCTGACGTCGACGTCGCCGCGCTTCGCGTCGGCGATCACGATCAGCCCGTCCGCAGCCGCGCGGGCCGCGACGGTCTCGAACGCCTGCCAGCCCGCGGCGCCCGCGCGCTCGAAGCACGCGAGCTGGAGCTTCACGCCCACGCAGGACGGTCCGGCGGCGCCGATCAGCTCCCCGCACCAGGATGCGAGCCGGCCCTCGGCGGCGACCGCCGCCGGGGGATCGAGCCCGAGGAGCAGCTGGCTCTCCCGTGCCGCCACGACGGCGGCGATCCGATCGCCGAAGCCGCTCACGTCATCAGCGCCCGGAGCACGGGGAGGGTGATGGTCGCCAGCAGCGTCGTCGCGAGCACCGCGCCCGCGATCACGTCGGCACGCAGGCCGTGCTTGGTCCCGAGCACAAGCGACATCATGGCGGTCGGCATGGCCGCCATGATGACGACCGTGTGCAGCACGTCGCCCCGCAGGCCGAGCGCCAGCCCGATGGCGAGGCCGAGCGCGGCGGCGACCACCAGCCGGACGAACGTCGTCGCCGCGACCTCGACCCAGGCCCGCCGCATGCCGCGCGGGTGCATCACGACGCCCGCGTAGATCATCACGAGCGGCAGGGTGGCCGCGCCCAGGATCTCGAAGGGGCGGCGCACCGCGTCGGACGGGTCCGCGCCGGCCAGGTTGAGCACCAGCCCCGCCCCGAGTGCCCACATCGGCGGCAGGGCCAGGGCGCGGCCGATCCCGCGGGTCAGCTCGCGGCGGGTCATGCCCTCGCCGCCGAACATGCTGGCCACCATGACCGTCGACGTCCAGGTGATGAACGAGGTGGCCAGGGCGTCGTACATCACCGCCGCCGCCAGCGAGAAGCCGGCGCCCGAGGCCGCGATCAGGGGAAGGCCGAAGAACCCCGTGTTGCCGACGGCGCCCGCCACCATGATCGCCCCGGTCGTGGGGTCGTCGCGACCGGAGAGCCGCGCGCCGGTGAAGCAGACGACCAGGAGCACGGCGTGGATCAGGTACGCGGCGACCGGAACGAGCAGGAGCGTCGCGGTGAGCTCGGCGTCCAGCAGGATGTCGACGATCAGCGCCGGGAGCGCCAGGTAGAGCACGACGTCGACGAGCACGCGGGCGTCGTCGACGCGCAGGATGCCGACCCGGCGAAGAAGTGCGCCGAGGGCGATCAGAAGGAGCGCCGTGACGGCGGTCGCGGTCATGGCGCGACCGCCGTGGCGGCGTCCGGATGCCCGCCGGGGCGGACGAGGTGTCGGCGTGAGGTGATCGCGCCGTGAAGGTTAGTCCGGCGGCGGGCGTGCTCCGCCCGTCGTCGGCGCTGATGAGGACCTCCGGACCGGCCCCCGATCGCACCCGCCTTCACCGCCCCGCGGGGCGGCTACGCGCCCGGTGCGGCGACCTCCCGCCAGTAGCGGGTGCTCCAGGCGCCCTCGAGGACGGGATAGAAGGGCGGACGCAACCGCTGGAGCGTCTCGTCGTACTCGTACTCGCGCTCCCGGAACATGGATGCGTATCCGCCCTCGCGCGTCGCCTGGGCGCCGATGTAGTGCATGCGCCCGTGCGGGTTCGGGTTCCGCGGCGAGCCGCGGTTGGTCCGCCAGCGCCCGTTCTGGGCGAGCGACGCGGCCCGCCACGTGAGGTTCAGCGGGACGTACTCCCCGATGATCACCTCGCGCCCGGAGATCAACCCCAGCACGTCGTCGCCCTCTGCGGCGTACGCGATGTCGCCGCCGACGTAGAGGTTCTGGTCGCTCGAGGTGGCCACCGTGACGCGCCCGTTGACGACCGACGGCCGCGGGCCGACCCCGCCGCAGTCGTCGCTGAGGGTCGAGCCGTCGCCGACGACGACCGACTGCTCGAAGTACATCGCGCCGTTGGTGGGCATGCCGACGGTCTCGGGACACGAGAGCCGGGTGATCCTGCGCCCCAGGTCGCCGTCGGTCGCGAGCACGCGCCAGATGCGGATCGTGGCGTCGGCCCTGAACTGGATCATCCATCCCTCGACCGACGGATCATTGCGATAGACGCCGGTCGCGGCCGCCGCGTCCTTCAGGTCCAGGCGCGACTGCGTGAAGTGGCCGAAGTCGATCGGGGTCGGGAACTTGTCGCGAAACGACGGCGTGGTGCTCACGTCGTAGGCGCCGCCCTGGTAGACCGAGGGCGACGGGTTCGACCCCGTGCACACGCTGCCGCCCGCCCCCGCGCAGACGAAGTGCTGGGCGTATGCCGGCGCGCGGGCCGTTCCGGAGTGGCGGATGTCGTCGGCCGAGTAGAGCTTGCCGGTGGTCGTCGCGCTGGAGCCGTAGACGATCGACTGGTCCGAGATCATCTGGAAGTCGGCGATCGACGTCGGGTAGATCTGGCTCTGGATCGAGCGGCGCACGCCCGGGGTGCCGTCGAGGGCGACCTCCGCGGTCGACTGGACCGTGACGACGTCGTCGCCGAGCCCCGGCGGCGTGATCCGCAACGAGTAGCGGGCCTTCCCGAAGCGCGCGTCCTGGACCTCGGTCCACGTCTCCAGCGTCGGCCCGTAGGTCCACGGCGTTCCCGCCACCCACGTGCTGCCGGGTGCGTGGACCACGCCGCCCGGGTCGATGCGCGGATCCTCGGCCGGATCGACGAAGTGGTCGTAGTAGCGCGGGTCCTCGACGAGCCGCGAGATGTACTGGTTGACGCCGGCGTCGGCGGCCTGGACGGCCACTCCCTCGCGCCCCTCGCGCCCGGACGAGCTGTCGCTCGACTGCGCCACCGAGAGGCTCACGACGACCGTGAGCGCCATGATCGCCGTCAGCATGATCGCGGCGATCAGGCTGGAGCCCGACTGGGGGCCGCCCGGCCGGCGGCGGGCGTCAGAGCGTGATGACGTTGCGCAGCGCGACATCTGTGGTCAGCTCCGTTGGTTGGGAGAGGTCGTTGCCGTTGGCGCCGGCGACGCGGAGGCGAATCCCGACCTGCGCGATGTCGCGCGAGAAGGGGGGGTTCACGCTCGCCGGCATCGCGACCCCCTGGGTCGTGACCGCCGAGAAGACCGGCACCGCCCCGTTGACGAGGCCCTCCACCAGGATCTCCTCGGGGCCGTATGCGCCGTACGTGTAGGGGGCGGACGCACCGATCGGGGTGGCCTGCTCGCGCAGCAGGCGGTCGCCGTCGACGCGGTAGCGGACGCGGAAGGGGCGGGGGTCGTAGGCCGACGGGTCGCGGGTGGAATCGACGTACATCACGATCTGCGCCGGGCCGAGGGACTCGATCGGGACCGTCAGGCCCGCGTCCGCGCTGACGGCCTGGCGCACGTCACGGCTGAAGCGATCGAGCGTCGTCCGGCCGTCGGCCTGGGCCCGGGCCTGCGACTCGTGGCCGCGACTCATCTCGACCGTGGCGATGAAGGCCCCGTAGAGGGCGAGCGAGAACGACGCGGTGATCGCGATCGTCATGAGCAGCTCGACGAACGTGAAGCCGGCCTGCCCCCGTCGCCGGCGGTGGTGTGCGCGGACGAGACGCATCACGGGACCGAGTAGACGCGGTTCTGGCCGGGCACGGCCTGGACGACCTTGCCGGGGCTCCACACCGGGGCCCCGTCGCTGAAGCCGGTCGCGATGTAGGCGACGAAGTCGCCGGGGGCGAGGTTGCGAAAGCGAGCCCGGCTGGTCGAGCTCGTGAGCTGGTTGGCGTCGTACGTCCCGACGAGCGCACGAAGCCGGACGAGCTGGTTCGGGCCCGGCGCGACGAGCTCGATGTCACCGGTGGCGCCGCGGATGAGCTGGATCCGGATCGGCGTCTGCTGCGCCTCCTGGACGACCGCCAGCAGGCTGCCGTCACCATGGCCGGGCGCGGTCGCCGAGACCACGTAGGGCGTCGCGCCCGACGGCTCGATGCAGTAGCGGACCGAGCCCGTCGCGGGGTCCACCTGGCGGATCCGCGGCGCGATGCCCTGGGTCCCGCCGGACACCTGCACCTGGGCGTTCGGGATCGGCTGGTCGTCCTGGTCGACGACCGTGGCCACGAGCGTCCCGCCCGCGATCGGCTCCATGGTCAGGTCGAAGGTCGCCGTCGTGCTGGTCGGATACCCCGGGCCCGGGACCGGTCCGGACGCAGATGCCTCGCGGTAGCACTCCGCGGTCGCCCCCACGTCGAAGTCCGAGGTCGACGGCTGGATCGGCTGACCGGAGATCGTGTCGAAGATCGTCGTCCCGGAGGTGCCGATCCGCTGCTCGGTGCGGACGTCAGGGGCGGGGGTCGACACCGTCACGTTCGCGCGCTCGACGACCGGGTCGCCGGTGTTCGCGTCCAGGAGGTTGACGACGATGCGCGAGGGCCGGAACACCTGGATCGTGGTCTCCCACGTCTGGCCCGCCGTCAGGTGCTGACGCTTGTTGTCCGGCCCGTCCGCGGCCGTCGTGAGGTACCCGTCGGGCGTCGCGGTGAGCCGGTACTCGTGCTTGGGGTCGGCCGGGTCGATGGCGCTCGGCTCGAGGCCGGCGAAGACCACCTTCCCGGTTGCGTCGGTGGTGTCGGTGCGCGCGGCCGACGTGCTCAGGTCGATCGTGACCGGGGCGTTGGCCAGCGGCTCGTCGGTGAACGCGTCGACCACCGTGACCACGGCCGCGGACTTGCCCGAGATGGCGGAGATCGCCGGCGGCGCGACCAGCGTGCTCTCGGTGACGGGCTTGGCGCCGTCCGTCTGCGGGGTCACCGTCACGCTGACGCGCTTGTAGTTGACGAACGTCTGCGGCTGGCCGAGCGCCGGGTCGTCCACGTAGTCGACGTCCACCGCGACCTCGTAGTCGATGCTTCGCACCGTCTCGGTCCGCGTCGCCGGGATCGTGCCGGGCGGGTTGCCGCCGGGCGTGCCGATCTCGCCGTACGGCATGCGGTGTGCCTCGTCCGCCTGGGCCGCCGCGAGCTTGCTGGCCACCGTGTCGACGCGGGAGTCGCCGATCCGGTCCGAGGCGAGCGCGAGCCCCTGCGCGATGCCGCCGGCGACGATGGCGAGCAGCGCGATGCCGACGAGGATCTCGATGTACGAGAACCCGCCGTTGCGGGACCTTCGGGCTGGACGCACGCTCCCCTCCAGTCTCGGGGGTGCGAGACGCCGTGGGCACGGGCGTTCGCGGATGGGCACCGGGGAGGCAGTCCCGGTATCGGCCCCCGTCGGACGGCCCTTGACGGCCGGGCGGGCGCCGAATCGCCAGATCTCCGGTGCCTGTGCGCCGCCTCCGGAGCGTCGTCACGCGACGTCGCGCGGTCGGCGAGGCGTCGGTCCCACCCCGCCCCGAGTGCCGGGCCCCGGTCGGCACCCGGCCGGGCCGGGTCGAGGCGACGGTGGCGTTCCGCGACCCGGGGGTGGCGGTCGCGGACGACGGTGTCGTCCCACCCCGGCGCGCACGGTCAGGGCGGCGGGGGCCGCGTCGTCGTGGCGGACCACACCGAAGGGGGTGCGGGGCGCCGTCGACGTGATCGAGGTGCGCGCCGAGGAGGTCGCGCTCGTGTGGCGGCGAGGATGCCGAACCTCCGATGGGGAAGCGTCGAGGTGCGGACGATCATGCACGGGCCGGCGAGCGCATGCGTGCGGCGACGTGCGCCATCCGTGTGCGCGTGGTGAGCGTGGCGCCCGGAGGGGCGGCCCCGCGCCTACTCGACCGGGGGCCAGCGATCCTCGGGGCGGGCGGGGGCGCCCGCGGGCACCATCCGCTGACGGCCGGGGTCCATCGCCTCGTACGGACGCACGACCGGCGCGCGCCAGGTCTCGTAGCTTTGGCAGGCGGCGTCCGCGTCGTCGGGGTTCTGCAACACCGCCTGGGCGAGCGCCTGTGCGTCGCCGAGCCCGATGCCCGAGCTGATGCCCGTCTCCGGCCCGAAGAAGTGCGCGGAGTCGCCGATCAGCAGCACGCCCGGCGACCACCACTTCGGGCAGCTCAGAAGGCGCGGCTCGCCGTAGCGGATCTGTTCCATCGACGTGACGCCCGCGATGCCCGTTCTCGCACTCCGGGAGGAGGCGCACCCACATCTCCTTGATCGCGTCGAGCCCCGGCGCCAGCGCCGCCTCCTCGCCGACCTTCTCGATGCTCCGCCAGCCCGCCGCGCCCTGGGGCCAACCCAGGGTCCCGATGTGGCCCCCGTCGGACAGGTAGGCCATCGCGAACGACACCCCGCCGGGCTCCGGGCCCATCCAGGCGAGGGTCGCGTCCGCCAACGGGGCGAAGTCGGCCTGGAAGCCGGCCATCTCCCGGACCGGCGAGTTGATCCCGTCGCACGCCACGACGAGGTCGGACGCGATCTCACGCCGGCCGTCGGGGCCCTCGACCTCGACACCCACGACACGGCCGTCCTCGCCCTGCACGAGGCCGACGACGCTGTGCTCGTACATCACGTCGAGATCGCGCGCGAGCGCGTGGAGTACCTTGCCGACCTCGACCGCCACGGCGACCGCCGACCCGTCCTCGCGCGGCGCGATGTCCCAGCCCTCGCGCCGGATCTCGTCGAGCACGCCGATCTCCTGCAGCGGGTCGTACCCCTGGAAGCCGAGCATGTAGCCCCGCGGGACGTAGGCGTCCTTGGGCATGCGCTCGATCACGGTGGACTCGATGCCCCGCAGCTGCAGCAGCTGCGAGAGCGTGAGGCCGACCATTCCCCCGCCGGCGATGACGATCTTCATCGGAGCCCCCCGGTCCACGTCGGAGCGTTCTGTTCAGCGTCGATTCTGGCACCGGAGGGGGGGGGCGTATGAAGGGGGGGGGGGGAAGAACGGACGCGCATCCGGCCATCCGCCCAGGGGACGCCGATCTCGGAGTGGTGGCGGCCCGGTCGCCTGGCGTCGGCATCTGCTCGTCGGCGACGCCTCGGTGCCAGCGCCGGAGTCGCGTGAGGGTGTTCCCGTGCTCTGGCCCGCGCTCGGGCTTCGGGAGCCTGCGGCGGGGCATCGCGGCCACCGTGCCCTGCGCGCGCTTGCCTTCACGAGCACGCCGATCCCGTAGATGATCGAGCACGCGACCAGCGCGCCGAACGAGCCGTTGAAGATGCCTTCGACCGCCATCGCCCCGGTGTGGTCGGGCTCCTGTGTGGCGTAGACCACGTTCACGATGACGACCAGCAGCAGCCAGACGGCCAGGACGCCGGCCATGATGGAGAGCCAGCCGTACTTCGGCGCCCTCATCTTGTTGGGTGTGGACACTTGTTCGATTCTCTCGTCGTTGTCGGGGGTGGTGCAGGACGAGCCGGGGATGTGACTCCCCGGCCAGCCGGTCAGAACTTGCCGCTCTCGGCCTTGTCGATGATGAGCCGGTGCGTGGTCTGCCAGTCGTCGATCTTCTCGTCGTAGGCCGCGAGGCCGACGACGAACCATGCCGACGAAGCCGAGCGCGATCGGCGTGACCAGTAGCCACGTCGGAATCGAATCGCCCGGCTCGACGATGCCGAGCATGTCGCCGCCCACGAACCAGACCACATAGAGCGGAAGGGCCACGAGCACGATCAGCCAGAGCGCCAGGAGCGCCAGGAGGGCGGCGCCGCCGACGCCATACGCGAGCGCGTACAGGCGGTATGTCAGGTCCGGCTTCGGCCAGTCGCGCCGGCTCCGCCCGACGAATCGGTGCCAGAGCCAGGCGACGTAGCCCGGTGCCTCTCTCAGCATTTCGATCATGCCGCCCTGCCCGAGTCGCATGAGTCGAGGTACGGGTTCCACGCCATGCCACGGGTCGCCCGCCCGCACGGCGCCCGGCAGCGGGGCCCGGAAACGACGACGGGGGCCGGGCCATGTCGGCCCGACCCCCGCGAGAACGGCGTCGACTCGAGCGTGGCCGCCGACGCGACGCCGACGACGCACGCTCGGATCGACTACATCATCCCGCCGCCCATGCCCATGCCGCCCATGTTCGGGCTCATCTGCATGCCGCCGCCTCCGGCCGGGCCCGGCTCCTCGGGCTTGTCGGCCACGATGGCCTCGGTGGTGAGGATGTTCTTGGCGATCGACGCGGCGTTTTGAAGCGCCGAGCGGGTGACCATGGCCGGGTCGATGATGCCCTTGTCGACCAGGTCCAGGTACTCGCCGGTGTCGACGTCGATGCCCTGGCCGTGCTCGAGCTCGGCGACCTTGCCGACCACGACCGAGCCCTCCATGCCGGCGTTCTCGGCCAGCTGGCGAAGGGGCTCCTCCAGGGAGCGGCGCACGATGCGCGCCCCGGTGGCCTCGTCACCGTCCAGGGTGAGCGCGTCGACCGCGTGGGCGGCGTTCAAGAGTGCCACCCCGCCGCCGGGGACGATGCCCTCCTCGAGCGCCGCCCGGGTCGCCTGCAGGGCGTCCTCGACGCGGTGCTTCTTTTCCTTCATCTCGGTCTCGGTGGCGGCGCCGACCTTGACCACCGCGACACCGCCGGCCAGCTTGGCCAGCCGCTCCTGGAGCTTCTCGCGGTCGAAGTCCGAATCCGAGGTCTCGATCTCCGACTTGATCTGGGCGATGCGGCCCTTGATCTCGTCGGTGTCACCGGATCCGTCGATGATGGTCGTGTCCTCCTTGGCGACCACCACCTTGCGCGCCTTGCCCAGCTGCCCGATCTGGGCGTTGGCGAGCTTGAGGCCCATCTCCTCGGAGATGACCTCGCCGCCGGTGAGGATCGCGATGTCCTCGAGCATGCGCTTGCGGCGATCCCCAAAGCCCGGCGCCTTGACGGCGATGCCGGTGAAGGTGCCCCGCAGCTTGTTGACGATCAGGGTCGCAAGGGCCTCGCCCTCGACGTCCTCGGCCAGGATCAACAGCGGCCGCCCGGACTGGATGACCTGCTCGAGCAGGGGCAACACGTCCTGGACCGAGGAGATCTTGCCGCCGTGGATGAGGATGTAGGGATCCTCGAGCACGGCCTCCATGCGGTCCTGGTCGGTGACCATGTAGGGGCTCATGTAGCCGCGGTCGAACTGCATGCCCTCGGTGAACTCGAGCTCCATGCCGAAGGTCTGGCCCTCTTCGACGTTGACCACGCCGTCTTTTCCGACCTTCTCGATGGCGTCGGAGATGACGTTGCCGATCGAGCGGTCGCGGGCCGAGATGGTCGCCACCCGCGCGATGTCCTCGCGGCCGGAGATCTCCTTGGACTGGCCCTGGATGTGCTCGACGACGGCCTCGACGGCCTGCTCGATGCCGCGCTTGAGGCCCATCGGGTTGGCACCGGCGGCCACGTTGCGAAGGCCCTCGCGGACGATCGCCTGCGCGAGCAGGGTCGCCGTGGTGGTGCCGTCGCCGGCCACGTCGTTGGTGGCCGTGGCGACCTCGCGCACAAGCTGCGCGCCCTGATTCTCGAAGACGTCCTCGAGCTCGATCTCACGGGCGATGGTGACGCCGTCGTTGGTGATCGTCGGTGCGCCGAACTTCTTGTCGAGCACCACGTAGCGGCCCTTGGGGCCGAGGGTCACCTTCACGGCGTCGGCGAGGGTGTTGACACCCCGCTCGAGGGCCCGGCGGGCGTCCTCGTTGAACTTCAGTTCCTTGGCCATGTGGCCTTTCCTCTCCTTCCGTCGGGCAGCGCGGGCGGCTCAGGCGTCGATCAGCCGGAGACCTTCGCGAGGATGTCGTGCTCGGACAGGATCAGGAGCTCGTCACTGTCGACGCGCACCTCGGTCCCGCCGTACTTGGAGTAGATGACCTCGTCGCCCTCGGCGACCTCGAGCGCCACGCGCTCGCCGTCGACGTAGCGACCGTCACCCACGGCCAGCACCTTGCCGCGCTGGGGCTTCTCCTTCGCCGTGTCGGGCAGCACGATCCCGCCGGCGGTGACCTCCTCCTGCTCGATCGCCTGAACGATGACGCGATCTCCCAGTGGCTTAAGATTCATCGACTCTCCCGGATCGCTTTGCCTCGGCCCCGTCCGGGGCGGGGGGCCGACGTCGGCCCCAATGGGCTCTGGCACTCATCTGGTGAGAGTGCCAACCGGGCGGGAGCGTAGCGGGGCCGGCGACGGGATTCCACCGCCCTCCGCGCCCGGCTACGACGCATGTGACACCCGCGCGCCCGGTGCCCGCGGCCTCAGTCCCCGAGGAGCTCCAGGAGCGCGGCACCCGCCGCCGCGTCGTCGGGCGCCAGGACGAACACCCACCAGCGGTAGAAGTCCTCACGCACGTCGGAGGTGACGGCCATCACGCGGCCGCGCGGCGTCGCGGGCGTCAGGCGGAAGAGCGCCTGCGCGACCGCCGGTGCCGGAGCGTCGGGCAGGCCGAGCTGGGCGAGCGCCAGCGCGACGCCGCCCACAGGGTCCTCGCCGCCGCCGCGCACGAGCGCGCCGCAACCCGGGCAGGCGCCCGGCGTGGGCTCCGCGCCGCGCGCGACGTCGGCCCGGCACAGCGGACAGTCGAGGCGCACCGTCGCCACTTTCAGCGTGCGGCGAGCGGCAACGCGATGGCGAGCACCGCGACCCCGAAGGCGACGATCGCGACGACCGGTGCCCCCCGGCTGCCCGCGATGCGCCATGCGGCGAGCCCCACCACCGCGCCGCACACGCCCGCCACCGCCGCGAGCGCGACCTGGCCGGGCACGAAGAGGCCGCGCGAGATCCCAAGACCCGCGAGCACCGCCGTGAGCGCCGCCCCGAGGGGGATCGAGTCGAGATCCTCACCGTCCATCCGCCACGCACGCTGGGCGACGTCGCCGCACCACACGGCGAACAGGATGTTCCAGCCGCCGAGCACCAACGGCGTCACGCCCCGGTCGTCGGGGGTCGTGCCGATCCAGTCGCCGAGCTCGACCGCGCCGATCAGGAGCGCCGAGAGCGCGAGTGCCGCGAGCGCGAACGCCGCGATCCGAAGGGTCTCGCGCTGGTCCTCGCTCAGCCGGCCGGGTCCCGGAACCGCCTGGGCCACCCGGGCGGGCTCCTGCCCGCGGACGCGTCGCACGATCGCGAGGCCGGCGAGGTAGACGACGACGCCCGCGGTGCCGCCGATCACCAGGGCCGGCCACGCGGCCTGGTCCGGCTCGTCGCCCTGGATGCGGAGCACGCTGTAGACGACCGCCCACCCGATGACGGCCGCGGCCACCGTGCGGCCCGCGATCCGCGACAGGCCGCCCTGCCCCGCCACGCTCACGCGCCCGTCCCGAGGATGCCCGCGAGCCGGCGCGCGGCGCGCCCCCGATGGGAGATCGCCGCCTTCTCCTCGCCGGTCATCTCGGCCATCGAGCGCGCCTGGCCCTCCGGCACGAAGACCGGGTCGTAGCCGAAGCCGCGGGTCCCGCGCATCGCCGTGCCGATGCGGCCCGCGCAGACCCCTGACGCGACGAGCATGGCATCCTCGCCACGCAACCCCACGAGCACGCAGACGAACGCCGCCTCGCGCGCCTCGCTGCCCTCGAGCTCCTCGAGCAGGCGCCGGCAGTTGTCCTCGTACGTGGCGTCGGGCCCCGCGTAGCGGGAGCTGAAGACCCCCGGGCGCCCGCCGAGCGAGTGGACGACGAGGCCGGAGTCGTCCGCGACCACGGTCGTGTCCGGCGGCACCTGGGCGCGGAGCGCCTGTGCCTTGATCAGGGCGTTCTGAAAGAGCGTGGTGCCGGTCTCCTCGGGATCGAAGCCCTCGGGGGCGACCTCCAGGTCCACCCCGGGGAACATGGGCCTGAGCTCGGTGACCTTGTCGCGATTCCCCGTGGCGAGCGCGACCCTCACGAGGCGCCCGCCGCCGCGCGCTGCAGCTCGCGCAGTCGGGCGATCCCCTCGCCGGCCAGGTCGAGCATGGCGTCGAGCTCCGCGCGGGTGTACGTGGCGCTCTCGCCCGTCGCCTGCACCTCGATCAGGGCGCCGGAGCCGGCCATGACGATGTTGCAGTCGACCTCGGCGCGGGAGTCCTCGGCGTACGCCAGGTCCAGCAGCGGCACGCCGTCGACGATCCCCACGCTCACGGCGGAGACGGGCTCGACGAGGGGCTCGCCCGGGAGCCCGGCGTCCGCGCGCACGCGCTCGAGCGCGCGCGCCAGCGCGACCCACGCCCCGCAGATCGAGGCGCACCGCGTGCCGCCGTCGGCCTGCAACACGTCGCAGTCGAGCCAGATCGTGCGCGGACCGAGGGCCGCCATGTCGACGACCGCGCGCACGGAACGGCCGATCAGGCGCTGGATCTCGGTCGTCCGTCCGTCGGGGCGCCCGCGGCTCACGTCCCGCTGGCGGCGCTGCCCCGTCGAGGCGGGGAGCATGCCGTACTCGGCGGTCACCCAGCCGAGCCCCTGGTCGCGCCGCCACCGCGGCACGTCCTCTTCGACCGACGCGGTGCAGAGCACCCGCGTCGCGCCCATCACGACCAGCGCCGACCCGGCGGCCGCCTCCAGGTAGTCGGGGACGATCTCGACGGGTCGCAGGTCGCCTTCCGTCCGGCCGTCCTCGCGCACGAGCGGCAGGATAGACCTTCCGGGCGACGGTAACCTCACCGCGTGGCCGACTCCCCCGCGGACCTGGCACGGATGCTCGCCGACGCCGAGCACGCGGTCGTGCTCACGGGCGCCGGTGTCTCGACCGAGAGCGGCGTCCCCGACTTCCGCTCCGCGGGCGGCCTGTGGGAGGAGTACGACCCGTTCGAGGTCGCCTCGATGTCGGTGTTCCTGGCCGAGCCGGAGCGCTTCTGGCGCTTCCACCGCCCACGCATCGACCTGCTCGCGGGTGTCGACCCCAACCCCGCCCATCACGCCCTCGCGGAGCTCGAGCGTCGCGGAATCGTCCGCGCGCTCATCACGCAGAACATCGACCGGCTGCACGCCCGGGCGGGCTCCGGCGAGCTGATCGAGGTGCACGGCGCGCTCGACCGTGGCCTGTGCCTGCGCTGCGAGCGGCGCGTCGAGATCGACGAGCTGGTCGTCCTCGCCGACGCCGCGAGGGACGGCGTGCCGCGCTGCGAGGCCTGCGGCTTCCAGATGAAAAGCGGCGTGGTCATGTTCGGCGAGGGGCTACCCGCCGAGGCGATCGAGGCCGCCTACGCCCACGCCGAGCGGGCCGACGTGATGCTCGTGATCGGCTCCTCGCTTTCGGTCTCGCCCGTGAGCGAGCTGCCGGGGATCGTCCTGGCGAGCGGCGGACGACTGGCGATCCTCAACGCCGCGGAGACACCGTACGACGACCGGGCGCACCTGCGACTCGCCGGACCCGCGGCCGTGCAGATGGCCGAGGTCGTCGTCGCGCTCGACTGAGTCGGACGGTCGCGCGGACCGACGCGGGCGCGGCACCTCCCATCCCGCCCGCGGCCGCCGATCCGACCCCGTGCGCACCCCTCACGCCGTGCGCGCGGCGATCGCCCTCGTGTCGCTCGCCGCCGCCGCTCCCGCGCTCGCCGCCGACGACACCGGACCCTCCCGGGCCCGCTATGCGCTCGATCTCAGTGTCGCGGCGCCGGGCACACTGGACGGCCGGGCACGGGTCTCGTTCGTGAACGCCGGACCCCGGCCGCTGGCGCGGGCCTGGTTTCGTCTGTGGGCGAACGGGCCGAGCGGCTGCGGGGCTCGGGCGATCGACGTCCGCGTCCTCGAGGGCGGCCATGCGGAGCCCCTGCGCGTCGGCTGCACGGCGCTTCCCGTGCGGCTGGACACGCCGCTTGCGCCCGGCGCCCGCGGCGGCCTCACGGTCGGGTTCCGCATCTCGGCACCCCGCGCGAACGCGCGGTTCGGCGTCTCGGGAGGGCAGGCGCGCTTTGGCAACGCGGTCCCGATCCTCGCGGCGCATCGCGACGGCCGCCCCGACCTCGACCCCTACATCGCCCTGGGCGACCCGTTCTTCTCCCACACCTCCCGCTGGTCGGCCCGCGTTCGAGTCCCCCCTGGCTGGGACGCCGCCACGACCGGGCACCGGACGGGCGATCGGCGGACCCGGTCCGGGCGCCACCTCACGGTGCTCGCGCCCCGCGCGAGGGACTTCGCGATCGTCGCCGGCCGCTTTCGCACGATCTCCGCCACGGTCGGGGGCGTGCGCGTCCGCCACCTCTCGTCACCCGGTGCCCCGCGCCCGCGCGCACGGCGCATGCTGTCCGCGGCCACGCGGTCGCTCGTGGCGTTCGGGCGCCGATACGGACCGTACCGGGCACGCGAGCTGGAGGTGGTCGACACACCGGGGCTCGAGTCCGAGGGGATGGAGTACCCGGGGCTCGTGCTGTCCGAGGCGAGCGCCGAAACGGTCGTGCACGAGGTGGCCCACCAGTGGTGGTCCTCGCAGGTCGGAAGCGACGAATGGCGCGCGCCCTGGCTCGACGAGACGCTCACGACGTATGCCCAGCTGCGCCTGCTCGGCGGTCTCGATCGCTGCGACGTCCGCGCACCGCTCGCCGGATACGGGTCCGCGCGCCTCACGTGGACGTTGGGTCGGTTCGCGCGTGCGCCCACGGACTACGGCGCGGTCTACGACGGCGGGGCGTGCGCCCTCGAGTCCCTGCGGCGCGCCTGGGGATCACGCACGATCGACCGGATGCTGCGCCGCTACTCGGACGACCATATGTACGGCGTCGCGACGACCCGCGACCTGGTCGGCGCGATCGCGCGGGCCGCGCCACCGGGCTTCGACGGCGAGGCGTTCCTCAGACGCGCGCGGATCGACACCCGATGGCCACTCACCCGCCGACCAGCTGGTCGAGCCACGCCGACACGGCCTCGACCAGCTGGCGGTCGCGCCCGCTGAAGACGTGATCCGCCCCGTCGATGGTCTCGAGCTCCACGGCCGGCGCCGACCCTTGTCGCGCGATCGCCGCGAGCTCGGGCCCCTCGGTCGGGCCGACCAGGTCGTCGCGGCCGGCCTGGAACAGGGCGATCGGCACGGTCACCGAGCCGATGCGCAGCCGGGAGTCGGCATGCTGGGCCTCGGGTCCGCGCGAGAACCACCAGGTCTTGTAGGTCCATATCTCGGCGTCGATGGGCGCGTCGCTGGTACCGGTGGCCCGGCGCACGATGAAGATCCGATCGTTGGCGGATGTCTCGGGGTCCGGCGCCAGGCGCTCACGCGCCTCGCCGGTGACCTCGGCATAGGACGGCGTCGCCCCGAAACGCTCCCACCGGCCCCGGAGCGCCTCGGGGAGCGAGCGCGGGTGGGCCAGCGTCGCGACGCCGACGACGTCATCGGGTCGGCGGAGCGCCTGGTAGTTCGTGACCATGGCCGACCCCATGCTGAAGCCGCACAGCACGATCCGCCCGAATCCCAGCCGGCGCAGCAGCGCGAGCGCCGCATCGATGTCGAGCGGGGTCTTGTGCATCAGCCCGCCGCCGAAGAAGACGCCGTAGTTGGCCATTCGTGTGTTGATCGAGAGGACCGTGAAACCGGCTCCGGCGAGCCCGAACCCGACCCGTCGCGGCAGGCCCGTCAGGTAGTTGCCCACCGAGCCGTGCACGACCACGACGGCCAGGCGGTGGCGTGCGGGGGGGCCGATCCGCGGCCGGAAGAGCACGGCGTCCCAGTGCTTGCCGTCCTCGGTGTCGAGCATGAGCAGCCGCACCTGGATGGCGCGGTCGTCGCGGCCGAACAGCACCCTGGGGCCCATGGCGCCCGGCATGACCGGGGTCACGTGCTCAGGCCTTCCGTCGGAGCCACGGGATGATCGCGTCGAGCGTCAGGATCTCGGACCCCTTGAACTCGTGCCGCGCGCCCGGGATCACGGCGATCTCGACGTCCAGGTTGCCGGAGCGGCGGGCGACCGCGGCCAGCCCCTCCGTCTCCTCGAGATCGACGATCTCGTCGTCGTCACCTTGGACCAGCAGGATCGGGGCCCACACCCCGCCGATCTGGCGGAAGGTCATCGCGGCGGTGGCGTTGGGGCCGCGGCTCTCCCACCAGGTGCGGTACGTGTAGACCTCGCTGTCGTGCGGCTGGCGGGTCGGTCCACGGCTGCGCTCGATGGTGAACAGGCGGTCCTTCGTCGGGTCGCGCGGGTCGCCCCCGATCGCGCGCCGGATGCGGAAGACGACGTCGTCGAACGCCGGATCCGACCCGTACTTGAGCGAACGCCCCTCCATCGACTGGGGCAGCCCCCACGGGGTCCCGATCCCGACCAGGCCCCGCAGGTTCGTCAGGTGGCGCAGCGACGCATACCGCGCCGCGATCACCGCACCGCTCGAATAGCCGGACAGGATGATGTGATCGAAGCCCTCGTCGGCGAGGAACTCGACGCCCGCGTCGATGTCGAGCATCGCGTCGCTCAGGATGGCCTGCCCGAACAGCTGGCCGACGTTGCTCATGCGCGTCTCGAGCACGAGCACCGGAAAGCCCGCGCGGGCGAGCGGCCCGGGGAGGAACCGCAACGTGCCGACGAGGAAGTTGCCCATGACCCCGTGGCAGTGCAGGACCGCGGTCCTGCGACCGCTCACGCGCTCGCGCACACGCGCCGCGCGCTCGTCGATCTCGAGCAGGGCGTCGTGGAGCTCGCCGTCGGCGGCGGTGAGCGTCACCAGTCGGCGCTCGACGGGCACGGGCGGTCCGTCCTAGCGGCTGGGCGCGAGGGTCGGGGCGGGATCGACCATCCGCACCTCGCCCAGGGGCATCTGCAGGAACCGCGACCCGACCGACCGAAACAGCGCCGGGTCGCCGCTGCACGCGAACCGGTACGTCCCCTCACGATGCCCCGGGCGCAGCATGGCCCGGCGACGCAAGGCGTCGCGCACCTCCCGGGCGATCTCCTCGCCGCTCTTGATGAGCGTGACGCCCGGCAGCATGCGCCGCAGGAGCCGCTCCACCATGGGGTAGTGGGTGCAGCCGAGGATCGCCGTGTCGACGTCGGCCTCGCGCAGGGGCGCGGTGTAGTCGCGCACCATCGCGACGATCTCGTCGTCGTACGGGTCGTGGCGCTGGATCGCCGGAGCCAGGCGCGGACAGGCGACCGAGACCACGCGGGCGCCGGCGTCGTTGGCGAGGATCATGCGCTCGTACGAGCCCGAGCGCACCGTGGCCTCGGTCGCGAGCAGTCCGATCCGGCGATTGCGGGTGGTCTGGGCCGCGGCATGGGATTCGGGCGCCATCACCCCGATCACCGGGACCTCGAGCGCGGTCTGCAGTGCGGTCAGCGCCGCCGCGGATGCGGTGTTGCAGGCGACGACCACCATCTTGGCGCCCTCGCCGGTCAGCCAGCGCCCGATCGCGAGCGCCCGCTCGCGCAGCTCCGCGTCGCCGCGCTCCCCGTACGGGAACCAGGCGGTGTCGCCGAAGTAGACGAAGTCCTCGGCCGGCAGGCTCGCGAGGCACTCGTCCAGGACGGTGAGGCCGCCGACACCCGAGTCGAAGACCCCGATCGGCCGCTCGGCGGGCAGGCTCACGTCACTCCGCTCCCCTCAGGATGCCCTCGGACGCGCGTACGATAGCGACGTGCCTCCGCGCGTCCCGGTGACGTACCTGTTCAGCCGCTCGTGCCCGTCGCACGAGGAGGGGCGTCGCCTGCTCGACGACGCCGCGGACGCGGCCGGCGTGACGCTGGCCGTCGACGCCGTCGAGATCACCAGCGACGCCGAGGCGGCCGAGCGCGCGTTCCCCGGTTCGCCGACCTACCTGGTCGACGGCCGGGACGTGGCCGCCCGCGACCCGCGGATGCCGCACCGCATGGACACCTGTCGCGCCTACACCCGCGCCGGCGGGGCGATCGGGCCACTCCCCGACCGCGCCCTGCTGGTCGATGCGCTGGTGGCGGCGCGAGATCGAATCGAGGAGGCCGCATGACCCTGGCGCTCGGAGACCCGCTGCCCCCCTTCGCCCTGCCGGGCGTCGACGGGTCGGAGGCGACGACGGAGGGGCTCGACGGTCCCGTGGTCGTGGCGTTCTGGTGCAACCACTGCCCGTACGTGCGGGCGTGGGAGGACCGGCTGAACGCGATCGCCGCCGACTACGCCGGGCGGGTCACGGTCATCGCGGTGAACGCCAACGACGCCGCCGCCTACCCGGCGGACGGCTTCCCCGAGATGCGCGAGCGGGCGCGTGAGAAGGCCTTCGGCTTCGCGTACGCCCACGACGAGACGCAGGCGCTCGCGCGCCGGTTCGGTGCGGAGCGCACGCCCGAGGTGTTCCTGTTCGACGGCGACGGCGCGCTCCGCTACCACGGCGCGATCGACGACTCCACCGATGCTGCCGGCGTTCGGGCGACCTACCTTCGCGACGCGCTCGACGCGGTGTCGGCCGGCGCGGCGCCCGACGTGGCGACGACGCCGGCGGTCGGGTGCACCATCAAGTGGCGGCGCGGGGCGGGCTGATCGCCCGTCCGCGGCTCAGCCCGAGCCGTCGAGTCCGTGGTAGCCGCGGTCCGCGTAGAGGAGCTGAGCCGCATGCGTGTGCTCGGCCGCGACCACGCGGCCCACGAGGATCGTGTGGTCGCCGCCGGGGAGCGCCGCCTCGTGGGCGCACGCCAGACGCGCGGCGCCGAGCGGGAGGAGCGGCGCCTCGAACGGGCCGGGCTCGTGGGGGACCAGGTCGAACTTCTCGGCGCCGGGTCGCGCGAAGACCTGCGACAGGTCCGCCTGGTCGCGCGACAGGATGTGGACCGCGAACCCCGCCGCACCGACCAGCGGGTCGTGCGCGCTCGCCGTGGTGGCGACACACACGAGCACGAGCGGTGGGTCGAGCGAGAGCGACGAGAAGGACGAGGCGGTCATGCCGACCGGGCCGGACGTCGCGTTGTCGGCGCAGGTGACGACCGTGACACCGCTGGCCCAGCGCGCGAGCGTGGTGCGGAAGATCTCGGGGTCGACCCCGTCGACCTCGGGCGCCGACCGCCGTGCGCGCGGCGATGCGTCGGGTGACATGGGACGAGGTTAGCGGGGCGAGGGGTCGAGACCTCCCGACCCCGCCGGCTCACCCGCGGGCGGGAACCCGCTCGCGAACGACGGTGGAGCGGGCCGAGACGCGCGACAGGCCCGCGTAGCCGCCGCGCCAGCCGCTCGCCCGGCGGAACTCGATGATGGCCCAGGTCGCGACGCCCCGGCCGACGACGGGCGCCGACTGGAACAGGCGCTGACCCCGGACGTCGATCCGTCGCTCCACCACGCGGCGGTCGGTGCGAAGCGCCCGTGACGATCGGATGCTGTCGGTGAAGCGGCCGCCCTTTCGGAGCCGCTCGCGCCAGACGCCGAGGCCGCCGGACAGGTCGGGGGCGGGCACGGCGGGCGGCTCGAGCGCCAGCCGCGGAGGAGCCACGCGGGCCACGCGCAGGCGCCGCTTGGTCCCGCGGGCCAGGTCGCGCGCCGTGATCCAGACGCGGCGGTCGCCCTCGCGCGTGAGCGAGTAGGTGAACCAACGGTTCGAGAGCGCGGCGCCCGCGACGCGCACCGGCCCCGAGGTCCGCACCAGCTCGCGGAGCACGCCGCCGGCGCTTCGCAGGCGCACGCGGTCCTCCCCGGCCCCGTACCCGTACTGGGCGCCGCGGAGCCGTTCGCGGAAGGCGACCCGCCCGCTCGGGCTGATCCAGACCCCCGTGAGCTCGATCGCCCCGGAGGAGAGCGCGCGCTCGTGGACGACGGTGGGGGCGTCGCGGCGCAGATCGAGCGCCACGACCTGGGCGACCCGGTCGGCCGGGGCGCCGACGACCTGGATCCACGCCACCCGGCGCCCCCCCGAGGCCGCATCGACCAGCTCAAGCCCGCCGGGAGCGACCGACGAGGCGACGATCGTGCGCCGCGTGCCGCCGCGCAGCGGGACCGCGACGAGCTCGCGCCCGCCGCGGACCGGCAGGTCCACGATGAGGCGGCCGCCCGCGATGCCGACGAGCCGCTGCGCCTCGCAGGCGCCGCCGCGACCCAGCCCGGCCACCCGACGCGGCGCCCTCGTCCCCCGCGCGGCCCAGACGTCGGTCGGCCCCCTGCGCCCACGGCAGCGGGTCCACGCGGTGTATCCGTCGCCCTGGACGACCTGGCGGATCATGCCCGGCTGCGCCGCCAGGACCGTGGGCGCCGACCGTGCCGGTGCGGGCGCGAGCGAGGCGCCACCGACGAGGAGGACGGCCGCGGACGCGGCCCCGAGAAAGAACAGCCGTGTGGGCATGGCCGGGGAGCCTAGTGACATGCTCCCCGACCATGCGACGCACTCGGTTCCCCCTCCGCCTGGCCGCCCTCGCCGCCGTCGTGCTGGCGATGCTCGCGATGGGCCTCGTCGCCTGCGGTGACGACGACGACTCGGGCGCGACAACCGATCGGTCCGCCACCGCGGCGGTGATCGACGGCTGCGAGGTCGGCCCCGGCGCCGACTGCACCGGCGCCGATCTGTCAGGCGCGCAGCTGACCGGCGTCAACCTGGCCGGTGCGAACCTGACCGAGGCGAACCTGAGCGATGCCGACCTGACCGACGCCGACCTGGCGGGCGCGGATCTCACCCGGGCGAACCTGACCGGCGCGACGCTCGACGGCACCGACCTGAACGGCGCGGTGCGCTGCGGCACGATCCGCACCGACGGCACGACCGACGACGCCGACTGCCCGCCGAGCGGCGGGACGACCACGACCGACGCGACGACCACCACCACGACGGCGCCGCCCGGTGGGACCCCGATCATCGAGCGCTTCACCGTCCCCGGCACGGCGATGTGCGCGTCCGGCGACGACACGACGGAGATCGAGGTCAGCTGGGCGGCGACCGGGGCCGACGGCGTGGAGCTGAGCGTCGACGGGCAGGCGCCGGGGGCCAGTGCCGGCTATGGCGCCGAGGGCACGGCGAGCCTGCCGGTGCCGTGCGACGGGAGCAGCCACGAGATCGGGCTGACCGCGTTCAACACCGCCGGCGACACGACGAGCGCCACGCGCGAGGTCACGACCTCCTGAGGGCCTCCGCCGCGAAGGCGCGGCCGATCGCCTCGAAGACCACGACCGAACCGCCGCCGGGCCGGCGCCGCACCCCGGCACCGGCCATGCCGGCGCGCTCGGCGACGCGGATCGAGTCGACGTTGTCGGGCTCGGCGGTGACGCGCGCCACACGCACGCCGGGCCTTGCCAGCGCGATCGCCACGACGAGCCGGAGCGCGGCCGTCGCGAACCCCTGCCCGCGGGCCTCCGGGTAGAGCGAGTACCCGATCTCCACCGCGGCGTCCTCGCCGGAGGGACCCCCGAGGCCGATCACCCCCCGCGTTCGCGCCGGGTCGCCGGCGACGATCGCCCAGTTCCACCACCCCGAGCCCGGCCCCTCGATCGTGAGACGGTCGGCGAGAAACGCGAGGTGCTCGCCGACCAGCGGCGGCGGCACGAGCGGCCGCGGCCACGCGGCGCCGGTGAGGCGATCGGCCGTGTCGCCGTCGCCCGCGTCGACCGCGCGCAGCGCCGCCGGCGCCAGCGGGACGAGCCGAACCCGCCCGTCGTCGGCGCCGGGGAATCCGGGCCCGGGAATCGCGTCCGCCACTTGCCCCCTCCCCTCCGGCTTGCCACCGTTCGGACCCGTCGGCCGCGACCGACCTCGGGGCGTGTAGCTCAGCTGGTCAGAGCACGGGACTCATAATCCCAGAGACCCAGGTTCGAATCCTGGCGCGCCCACTGAGAAGTACCTGCAAAAAGCATACTCATCGGTCGACAGAGGCGTGAGCGGGCGGCGGCGTGCGTACCAGGCGCGTACGAAACGCCAACGCCCCGCCCCGGCAGGCCCGACGTGGGCGCCGCCGATGAGCATGTGCGCCTCGCTCAGCCGACTGGGGCCTGGGCGGAATTGGCCGCCCCCCAAGGCGCGCGGGCGGTGGTCGAGTCAGTCGTCTCGCCCCCTTGACGTGCGCGTCTTCCGATCACTCTTGGAGGTGCAGCCCTGGAAGGACGCTCCTCTTCTTCGTCTCGATCAGGTGCCAAACGACAAGACGGGGGTTGAAGCTGATCGATGTCAACGTCGACCACTTCTGGTACCTGGCCAGCCAGTGTCCATCCCCCGGGATCCCGTCGCGACACAAGGGCTGGTTAGAGCGAGGAGTCTCTCGCGCGCGAGCGGGTTTCGGCTCCTACCGCGACTGGTGGGCGGACGAACAGCAACGACTCGAGTACCTCGATCCGGCCAAGGTCGACATGCCGCGCGCGCTCCGCTGGACCCTCACAGGAAGGCCCCAGGACAAGAAAACGTGGGCCATGGCGAGCGAGAACTTCAGGCGCGCCCATCCCGAGTTGAAGCCGGGATGGACGTCGCCAAGCGCGAGGCCGGGACAGCCGACGAACCGAGTCGTGCGTTGAGGCAGGTGTGTTCAGGGGCGTGAGTTGAGGGGAGCGGGCACTCCCATGTTCACAACGGGCCACGCTGGGCTCCTGAATCCTCCTGAGCCCCGCAAGAACCACTTTCTACCTATGGGTGCTGGGGGATCGTCGCGTTCTCGTTTCAAGCTCTTGCAGAGGGACTCTCCAGGAGGCGATGGGGTTTCTCGCGCGAATGGACGGGGTCCTGACCACCTGTAGATCAACATCGGAAGTGGGTGATGCAGTTGAGAGAAGGGCTCGGATCGATGTCATCCATGCGAATCGCGGCCTGGAATTCTGAATGGGCCCCGCCACGCAGTCGCCGTGGTCGGGCAATCGCGGCGCATCTTGAAGAACTCGGTGCCGACCTCATCTGCCTCACAGAGGGCAAGGCCGATCTTCTCCCGCGCGATGGACATGTCATCGACTCCGATCCCGACTACGGCTATCCCATCAAGGAAGGACGCCGGAAGGTGCTTCTTTGGAGCCGCACGCCCTGGCGCGAAGTCGATCGCGTCGGTGATCCGGCGCTCCCCTCGGGCCGCTTTGTGAGTGGGATTGCCGACACCCCAATCGGGCCGATCCGGGCGCTCGGGATGTGCATTCCATGGTCAATGGCGCACGTCACAAGCGGACGGCGGGACCGTTCCCCGTGGGAAGATCACCTTGCCTACCTCGGGGGGCTCCGGCAGATCCTCGCCATGTCGTCGAGAGAGCCCGCGATCGTCGTCGCGGGCGACTTCAACCAGCGCATCCCGGCTCAACGAGGACGCCCCCCTGCCCGCGTGGCCGAGTCGCTCGCGCAGTCGCTCGCGACATTCGACATCGCGACGGCAGGCTCGATCTCCGGGCTTGATGGGCCGCTCATCGATCACATCGCGCTCGGACCCGGAATTCGTTCAGGTCGGGCGACAGGGTGGCCCGCGACCCTGGACGGGGTTCGTCTTTCAGACCATGCGGGCGTTGTTGTCGAGGCACGGGTGAGCCTGTAGCCCGCGGAGCCCGAGTCGTCCTGGGCCTGGCGTCCTTCGTCGCCATCTCGCCCTCGCGAGGAGGCAGAGAACCTTCCAGGCCCGTGCCCTAACCGAGGCGCGCGCTCCCGATCGATCCGGGCCGGAACTGGGACTCGGTGAGCCCCTGGGGAATCCGGTCGTTGACGCGGTTGGCGATGCGGATCGCCTGCTGGCTTCGCCGCTGGGTCCGACGAAGCTGCGCCGCGCTCACGGTGATCCTGCCCGCCGGAGGGAGCGTTCCGATCCGAAGCGGGGTGGCCGGCGACTCGGCGGAGGCGGGAAGCGGGCCAGTGGTGGCAAGGCCCGGCCAGAGTGGGCGGCCGGTGAGCTTCGCGCCCTGGGCCAGGTTTCCACCGGTGAGGGTCTGGATTCGGGCTTCGGTGGCCCTGGCCCGGGCAAAGAGCGCCCGCGAGATGGTGTCGTTGATCCGAACCTGGCGGCGGGAGACGGTGAAGTTGGCCGGGCGCTTCTTCTTTTTGATGATGCGTAGTGCCCTGGGGCTTGGGGGGGTGGTGTCAACAGGAGCGCCTCCCACCCAGTTGATTCCGGCCTGAAAGGCACCTGGCCCAAACGATCCGGCACACAGATCGGTCGGGACGATCCCCTGGTTGATCCAGACGTTGGCCGCATTCAGCCGGCGAAGGGCGGCGGCATCGATCCGCTGCTGGATGGCGAGCGCCTGTGGGCTGAGGCGAATGGTGCCCTTCTTTCCTGGTGTCCGGGTGGGGGCCGGATTGCAGACCGAGTTGGCCTGGGTCGGGGCAGGCGGCGGGCTCACCGGTGCAGGTGGCGGCGCTGGCACGGTCCCGGTGCCGGCGAGCGCCACGCTGGTGGGCCTATTCGGATCGTTGGAGGGGACCTCGAGGCTCGCGCTCTTTGCGCCCGGGCTCGTCGGATCAAAGCTCACCCCGATCGTGCAGCGATCGCCGGGCAGGAGGGTGGTGCCCTCACACGCGTCGGAGGTGATCGCGAACTCACCCGGGCTCTGGCCGGCAAGCGTTGCCGCGCCGGCGATCAGGTTGCCGGTGCCGGTGCTCTCGATCCGGACCGTCTCGTTCCCGCTCGGGCCGGCCCCGACATCGCGATTTCCGAAGTCGACCTGGGCGCGGTCGGGCGTGGCGGCGATGGTTGGGGTGATGGCGATGCCCTCGGGTGCGAGCCCAAGCGCGATCGGGGTTCCCGCACTCCCCGTGGCGAGGTCGATCGGCGTGACCGCGGGGCCGAGGAGATTCGTAACGTAGGCGGTGGTGCCGTCGGGGGTGATGGCAATCGACCAGGGGGAATCCCCGGCCGCGATTGGCGTGCCGACGCTGTTGGAGGTCAGGTCGATGGGCGTGACCTCCCCGGGGGCACCGAATCCGTTGGCGAACGGAACGGTCACGTAGGCGGTGGTGCCGTCGGGGGTGATGGCGATGCTCCGGGCCGCCCCGTCCTTCAGCGCAATCGGCGTTCCGGGTGTGTTGGTGTCCACTGCGATCGGCGTGACCTCGTCCGACACGAGGTTCACCACGTAGGCGGTGGCGCCGTTCGGGGTGATCGCGATGCCGTTCGGGCTCTCCCCGACCGGGATCGGCGTGCCGGCGGTGTTGGTGGCGAGATCGATTGGCGTGACGTCGCCCGAATCGGAATTGGCCACATAGGCGGTCGCGCCGTCTGGGGTGATGGCGATGCCCTCTGGTTGGTCGCCGACGGCAATGGGAGTGCCCGGGGTGTTGGAAGCGAGATCGATCGGCGTGACCGTGTTCGCTCCCACGTTCGTGACGTAGGCACTCTTCCCGTCGGGGGTGATTGCGATTCTGCGAGGCGAGTCCACCGGGATCGGGGTCCCAGCGGTGTTGGTGTCGAGGTCGATCGGCGTGACGTCGTCCGAGTCGAAATTGGCGACATAGGCAGTCGCGCCGCTTGGGGTGATGGCGATGCCCGCCGGACTGCCCCCGACCGGGATCGCCGTGCCCGCAGCGTTTGTGGACACGTCGATCGGGGCGACGTTGTCGGAGGCGCTGTCGGTGACGTAGGCGGTTGGCGCGGCCGACGCGCTCGCCGCGAGCAACCCGAACAAGAGAGCGCAAAGGCCGATCGCCACCGACATGGGCGGACCAAGAAGGCGCTCGATCATCTGGCGGCTTAGAAATGTGCCAATCACGTCGTCCCCATCGCCATCGCGGGTAGCGGCGCCAGTGGGAGGCGGATCCTACCCAGTGAGGGGATCCTCAGTTGCCAGCCCTGCCGCGCCGATGCGAGATGGCCGCGCTCGGTCCGCCTCGGAGGGTCGACTCTGCCGTGTGGGTCCTGCGCGTACCGTGCGCGTACGGGGTCGCCTCCACCCGCTGCATCTAGGCGCAGTCCGGTGCAGTCAAGAACCCCCATGACTGCTGGGTTATGCAGTTCAGCGCAGTCAGGCGCAACGGCCCAGATCGGACTCATAATCCCAGACACCCAGGTTCGAATCTTGGCGCGCCCATGCAAAAGCCCAGCAGCGAGCGGGACTTTCTCGATTCGGTGCGCGTACCGCCACGAGGGTGCGCGTTGAGAGGTGCGCAACGGCGGCCCGAATCGCGCCTCCGGCATGTTCGGGGTCGGCCGGACATGGCGGGGATCGGCGCACTGGGGGGTTCGTGTTCCGAAGGTCGCATCGGCATGAGCAGCGGAGCGGTGTGCAGTGGCAGCGGGCAGGCCCCTCGTTCACCCGGGGGGATCGGCATCTTCGAAGCCAGAGAGGGGGAGGGGAAGTTGGTTGACGGGGACCGGGGCTCGTTGGATACCTAGACCGTGCTGCCACTTCAGTCGTGATCCCCGCGCTGGTATTCGTCGCCGAGTGCCACCGGATTGCCCCCGCTCTACGCCGTGCCCTTGGGCGTAGTCTGGCTGCTCGGTGGGCAGCGGGCACAGAGAGCAGTCGGGCAGCGTAGCGCATGCGCTGATCAGGCTGAGCAGCACGCCGGCGCAGTGCGACGCGGGTAGGGTCTGTTGGCTCGGTGGCTACGTCTTGGAGTCGCGGCCGATGGGAGCGAGGAGCCGTGCGCGGACCCTCGAACGAGGCGATGGCTCCACTGTCGATGCACCGAGAGGCGCGACGCGACGTCCCGCGGGACTCGGCCCAGTGATGTGGACGGTCGGGTCACTGGCTCGGTGCAGCAAGACGTCACGGGGACACGCCGGCGTCACCCAGCGCCCCCAGCCCGCCGATCCGGCGAAGGCATGGAGCCCCACCCTGCCTGGATCGCCTGGGATCGCCGCACGTGGCCGCGAGACGCCGGCGTCGCGGAGCCCCGGCCGGACCCCGCGGCTATCGGTCGGCGACGATGGCGTTCAGTGTCATCTCCTCGATCTCGACGGTCGCGCCGCCACGGCAGAGGATCACGACGTCGTACGTGCCCGGATCGCGATCGATCGTCCCCGCCAGACCCAGCCGCACCGTGGTCGCCGGAGGTACCGTGACCGCGCGCTGAGGGGTCGTGAACGAACTGGTTCCGCCCCCTTGCCGGGCGCCGAAGAAGCACGTGTGGGCCGGGCGCCGAAGTAAGCACAGCGCGGACGACGGAGCGGCGCCCGTGTTTCGGACATCAACGAATCCGTTCGCGACGATCCGTCGCGGGACGGTGAAGGTCAGGGGGCCGGTTCCTCGCTTGCCGGCGGAGTCGTCGGCCGTGCTCAGGACGACCTCGCTGGTGCCCCCCGACGGGATCGGCTCGCCCAAGAACGCGCCCGGAGTCGATGCGTCCGCCGAGGAGACCGCGGCATCGACCTGGCTGCGAACCTCACTCGAGAGCTGCTGCCAGGGTCCCACGGCGTCGTCGGCGATCTGAAAACCGCCCCCACGCGGCGCAGGGGGGCCCATGGCGCTGGCGGAGGGCGCGAGCCATGGACGAGTGTGCGGCGGGGGCCTTCGCCGCGATCTTCGCGCCGGTGACCGCCTCGTCGGCGATCTGGGGGGGGGGGGCCGTGGTCCAGCCCTCGCCGCTGCCAGGCAGCCCGCGAGCGACGGAACCTCCTGCTGCCATCGTCGTGGGCAGTTGAGAGACGCTCCGTCGGTCGTCGTCGTGCGGATCGTGCCAGCGCAGTTGAGCGAGCGGTTGCTGCGCCTTACGGCCGCCTGGCTGATTCTCTGGTTGATCTGGGAGCTGCGCAGCGCTGACGGTGAACCTCTCCTGCGCGTCGGCCTGATTCCGTGGCCGCATCGACCGCGACGATGCTGCCGATACCGAGCGCCGCCCCGCGGGCGAGGCCCACCAAGACGTCTTGCGTTCTTCCCATGTCGATCCCTCCCGTTGTCGCTTGGCATTGGGCGACGCTGCTGGGGGTTCCCGGCAGCGAGGTGAAGCCGCGACTTGTGCGGCCACGCCGTCGTCGTGGGCGAGCCGGGCTCCGGGGGAGCTCTACGTACGGCGATACCGGCGCGCGGCCGCTGATCGTACCCCTGGCGGTCGACCGTCGTTCGGGGTGGCGAATCGTCTGGATCGCGTCGAGCCGACGCAGCCGTGAGCGTCCTCCTGTCGGGTCCGACCCGCTGCGGGTCCCGTTCGCCGCGCGTCGAGTTGGCATCGCCTCAGGTCTGCACCCCTCCGCGCGGAACCGACCGCGAATCCGTCCGTGACGGCGACTCCGGGCAGCCCCTGGGTCCACTCCCAACCTGGGGGCGCCGCCGTCGAAGACGGCACCCGCCGGCGTGCGCCAGCCTCTACGCGGCGGCCAGCTTCGCCGCCTTGTCGGTGAAGTCCCGATACCGCACGACCTTGCCGCCTCGGAAATCCCAGACGTGGACGAAGTGCGGGTCACCGAGGTCGCCGCCACCTCGGGCGCGGCCGTGATAGTGGCCGATGACGACGATCTGATCGCCCGCGTCGATGAACTCCTCCGCCTCGGCCCGGAAATCCTCGTAGTGCGGAGGGAAGTCCTCGGCGAAAAAGCGCATGACCGCCTCGTGCCCCCGGCGCGACCCCCCGTACGGGAGCTCTTCTGGCTCCCACCACTCGATGGACTCGTCGGACGAGGCGAGGACGGCGGGGATGTCGCCGCTCGCGACCGCCGCGTAGAGCCCCCTTGCCGTCTCCAGGTTCGTGCTCACCGCACACACTCCTCAGTTGGCCGACGCGCCGAGATCCATCTGGAGCCAGTTCATCCAGTCGCCGTGATGCCAGGCCTCGACCATGCGCCCGTCCTCGAAGCGCGCGACGAGGGTCCCGGTCGCCGCACTGGGCTTTCCGGTGGGCTTCACGGGGACAGCGGGTGACTCGCCCGAGAAGGTCGCGCTGCAGTGCCACAGCCACGAAACGAGGTCGCCTTCGGCGATCGTCTCGTCGATGAGCACGTCGAAGTCGGGAAATGCCTGCCGGAAGCCGCTGACGAACTCGCTCATGCCCGCCCGATCGAAATCGCCGATCGGCGGCATGTGGTACTACACATCAGCCGCCATCAGCTCGCCCACCCCCGAGAAGTCGCCCCTCGCCCATGCGTCGCGAAGCTGCGCGAAGGCTCGATCGGTGTCCGCCGTCCTCGCCATGGTGCCCCCTCGGTCGACCGGCCCAGATGAAGCGAGTGTCGGCTCGGATGGAGCCGGCGCCACCCGCGGCCGCACTCACGCGAGAGCACGGCTTCCCCGCACCCGCGACCCGTGAGCGTGGGTCGCGGCGCCTCGGCGGCCCGCACGTGCGAACGTCGCCTTCGCACCCAACCTCCGACCGTGCCCGCCGCGACGCTGCGGGTCTTGCGCTGCCGGCGCCCCAACCTGGCATGAGTCGGGGCCGCAGCGAAATCCCCGCAGACCCGGTGCGCGTATGCGCGGATGCCGCGGCGTGCGCCGGTCTGCGATCCTCGGCCGGAGCGCCCACCGAGCGAGGGGGTTGGGCGATGCGCGCGGACGACGTGATCCTCGGTGCACTCGACGCCTTCAACTCGGCTGATCGCGCGGCCTGGGAGGCGTCGCTCACCCACGACTGCGCCTACTGGGAACCGTGCTCGAACCGGCACGTCGAGGGCCGGACCGAGGTGACCGACCTCGTCTTCATGTGGAGGACGTCCTGGCCGGACCTGCGCCACACCGAGACCCGGACGATCACCGGCGGCGGACCCGACGGCGACGTCGCCGTCGAGACGGTCTGGCTGGGCACGCAGACCGGACCGCTCCACACACCCGACGGGCAGACCTTCCCGGCCACCGACAAGCAGACGGTCAATCCGGCGGCGATCATCGCAACGGTGCGGGATGGCAGGGTCGCCTCGATCCACCACTACTTCGACCTCGCGAACCTCATGCGACTGCTCGGCCTCGTCGAGTAGGCGCCGCTCACCGGGCGGCATGGTCCTCCGGAGACCGCAGCGCGGGGCAACGGGGCGCCGGCCGGCGGCCGCTCATCGTGCGGAGCGGACCCGGCACGGACACCCCTCGTCGTCGCGGCCGACACGAACCCCGCGACATCGTCGACCCCTCGGGGCCCGGCCCGCCCGCCATCACGAGTCGCCGACGCACCGCGGGCTTTCCCGTGATGCCGGCCCCGGGTACCATCGCCACATGTGGATCGTCCTCATTGACCCCTCGGGCACCGGTGAATGGCCGGCGCAACGGGTCTTCGGCCCATTCAACCGCCATGCCGATGCCGAGCGACTCGCCTTCGAGGTGAACGAGCGCTCCGGAGAGGACGTCGTCGCGAAGGCGGTCGAGGTCCTGGACCCGGCGGCCGCGAAGTAGTCCGGACTCCCCCGGCGGGACCAGCGCGATCGCGTGGCGCGGTCGTCGCGCCGCCCGGGCACCATGTGGACGCGCTCGCCTGATCACGCGGTGCGCCTGGCGGTCCGGGCCCGCGGCGACGGAACATCAGCCGTCGTCACGCCCTTTCGCCGTCGCACCGATCAGACGGAGAACCGGGCCGGATAGGGAAACGCGGTCGTGCGATCGATCCGGCTCAGCCTCCCCGGCGTGACGTAGGCGAGAAGAGGCTGCCCGTGGACGACGTCAGCATCGTCGCGATCATGGGCGCGCAACGCGAGCGGGCTGGCGTGTGCGGCGACGATGCGGCCGATCAGGAGGCTCGCGTCGTCGATGTCCTCGACGATGCGCTCCAGGCGGCACTCGAGCGCGGCGTGCGCGCCGCCGACCAGCACTCCGTCGACCTCCGACGCCGGGATGGTCTGGAGCGCCGCCAGCTCGCGCCGCGCCCCGTCCGGCGAGCGCTCGGCGGCGGCCTGCCCCACCAGCACCGCCTGGTCCGGGGTCGGATAGCTGACCGTGAACACGCCCGAGCGCTCCGCATTCGCGTGCGTGGCGTGCCGAGGGGTGCAGGCGAAGCAGTAGCGGTCCGACCAGCCGATGGGCATCGCCATGTGCTTCGGCGCGAGGTTCGGTGTCCCATCGGAGTCGATCGTCCCCACGAGGACCAGCGCGGCGACGGTGAAGACCGCGTCGAAAAGGCGCACGCCCGCATCCAGTCGCCGGAGCCCCCCTGTCGGGCTGTCGTCCCTCGTGCTCACCCTCGCTCCCACGTCGACGTCCGTCGAGTATCGCGCTCGCGCTCCTCGCGGATATCCGTGCTGACTACTGAGCGCCAATCGGGTTCTGCCCACCGCCAGGCGAGGAATGACCGGTCATCATCATGTGATGGGAGCCCTTGCGACGTCTGACGCGCGCGCGGTGGCCGGCTGGCTGGCGGCGCGCGAGGACGAGATGGTCGAGACGCTCGTGAGGCTCGCGTCGGTCGAATCGCCGTCGGGCTGGCGTCCAGGGCTCGAGGAGGCCGCGGTCGTCGTCTCGGACGAGCTGGCGGCGAGCGGTCTCCGGCCGCGAACCGGAGGTGGCGATGCGACCGTGTGGGTGCTCGGACGGCCCAACCGCCACGCCCGCCCGCGCTCGTACCAGCTGGTGCTCGGGCACCTCGACACCGTCTGGCCGGTCGGAACGCTCGAGCGGATGCCCGTCCGCCGCGAGGGGGGCCGCCTCCACGGCCCCGGCGTGTTCGACATGAAGGGCGGCATCGTGCAGCTGGTCTACGCGCTCCGGGCGCTCGACGCCGTCGGTCTCGCTCCGAGCGCAGCGCCGGTCGTGCTGCTCACCGGTGACGAGGAGGTCGGGAGCCACCAATCGCGGGGGCTGATCACCCGGCTCGCCGGACTTGCGTGCCGTGCGTTCGTGCTGGAGCCGTCGTTCGGATCGCGGGGCGCGCTGAAGGTCGCGCGAAAGGGCGTCGGGCGCTTCGAGGTGAGGATCAAGGGCCGCGCCGCGCATGCCGGGATCGACCCCGGGCAGGGCGTGAGCGCGATCCTCGAGGCCTCGCACCAGATCCAGTCGATCGACGCGCTGAACGATCCCGAGCGGGGGGTGACCGTGAACGTCGGGACGGTCGAGGGGGGGATGCGTCCCAACGTCGTCGCGCCCGAGGCGTCGGTCGTCGTCGAGGCGCGCACGCGACGTCTCGAGGACGCCCGCGCCGTGGAGCGCGCCCTTCGCGCACTCACGCCCGCGCTGGACGGAACGACGATCGAGGTGAGCGGGGGCTTCGGGCGCCCCCCGATGGAGCAGACGCCCGGGGGTTCACGCCTGCTCGCGCTCGCGAAGGAGGCCGGGCACCTCCTGGGATCGCATATCGAAGGCGCGTCCGTCGGAGGCGCGTCGGACGGCAACCTGATCGCCGGCCTGGTGCCGGTGCTCGACGGCCTCGGCGCGGTCGGCGACGGCGCGCACGCGGACCACGAGCACGTCGTCGTCTCGACGCTTCCGGAGCGCGCCGCCCTTCTCGCGATGCTCCTCGCAGCCCCGCTCGACACGCCGCGGCCCGCCGGCGAGCCGCCCGAGCCTCCGCGATGACGACCACGATCATCTGGTCGAGCCTGACGCGCGTGATCGAGCACGAGGGGCGCAACGTCGACTGGCGACCACGCGAGCGGGGTGCGTGGGCCGAGGGCGACCTCATCGCGGCCGAAGCCGAGAGCGCCGGCGGGGTCATCGAGGCGCCGGACGGCCACTACGTCCGCGTCGAGAAGGGCGACGTGGTGATGGGCGCGCTCGGCACGAGGCGGGCGACGCTCGAGATCGTCGGGGGCTGGCGGGACGTGCGCGAGGACCGACGCATCCAGTCCTTGACCCGCGGCGGCGTTCTCGGCCGCATCACATCCGCGGCGACCGAGCTCACCCCCTACGTGATCGACCTCGGCTATCTCGGCCATGTTCGCCTCGATGGCGAGCCGACCAGGCTCCGCGACTGGATGCTCCCGCCCGCGGGCCCGCCGCTGCATCCACGGACGCCCACGATCGCACTGATCGGGACGTCGATGTCGAGCGGAAAGACCACCGCCGCTCGCATGCTGATCCGGCGACTCACATCGATGGGCCTGAGGGTGGTGGGTGCCAAGCTCGCGGGAGTCGCCCGCTTCGCCGACGTGCTGTCGATGCGCGATTCAGGAGCCGAGGCGGTCTTCGACTTCGTCGACGGTGGGCTGCCCTCGACGGCGATGCCACGGGACGTCGTCGTCGAGTCGACTCGGCGGGTGCTGGCCGCCGTGGACGCACTCCGCGCGGACGTGCTCGTCGCCGAGGCCGGCGCGTCGCCGCTCGAGCCCTACCAGGGTGCCGCCGTCCTGCGCGAGCTCGAGCCGCGCCTGCGCATGACCGTCCTCTGCGCCTCGGACCCGTACGCGGCGGTCGGCGCGGAGCGGGCCTTCGGTCTACGTCCGGACTTCGTGGCGGGCCGTGCTGCTGCGACCTCGGCCGCCGTCGCGCTGGTCTCCAAACTGAGCGACCTCGAGGCGATCGACGTCACCGACCCCGCCTGCAGGCCGCGTATCGACATGATGCTCGCCGGTGCGCTCGGCATTCCCCGCGCGCCGCGCCCGGAAGGGAATCCTCGCGGCGCGCAGGGTTGACGGCCGACGCGAGGGGCGCCGCGACGCCCCCGGGCCGTTCCACCCGCCGTGGGCGACGACGGCGTCGGCGATCCCCTCGGCGATCCATTCGCCCACGCCCACCACGCGATCCGGAACCGACCGCGAGGACGGCGGGCTGATCGGCCGGCGGTGATCGGCGGCCCGACCGCCCGAGCGCCCACGGTCCTCGCGGCTCGCCGAGGGTGGTCGCACGCGCCCCGGTAGAGTCGTCCGCTCCGACCCCCGAAGGTGGAACGAGGAGCCCGTGTCGTCGCACGTTCACGAAAGCCACGAGTCGGTCGCGAGCGGATTCACCGAGACCGCCGCCGACTACGACGACGCCGTCCGCTTCAACATCGAGGGGGCGCAGCGTCTCGCCCTCACCATCCCGCCCGGCCGCTACGACGACGTGCTGGACGTGGGCTGCGGGACCGGATGGGCGACCCAGGCCGTGATCGACCGGTTCCGGCCGGCCAGGATCACCGGGGTCGACCCGGCGGCGGGAATGCTGGAGCAGTTCGCGGCGAAGCTCGGGAGCATCGAGGGCGTCGAGATCACGCTCGCGCAGGCCGACGTGGAGCACATGCCGGTCGCCGACGGCGCGTTCGACCTCGTGGTCTGCTCGATGGCCTACCACTGGTTCCCGCGCAAGTGGGCGGCGGCCGAGGCGATGGCGCGTGCGCTCAAGCCCGGCGGCGTGATCGCGATCCTGATGTCCGGCCGCGGCGGCGAGCAGGCCTACCGCGACGTGATCGCCAACATCGAGCCGATCAACTACCGGTGGCTCGGCGCCTTCGACGGCAACCTGCGAAGCGGGCCCGAGATGGAGGACTACCTCGTCCAGGCCGGATTGGAGCCCCTCGACATCTGGATGGAGACCCGGGTGCGCCACACCACGGTCGAGGCGTACATGGAGCGGATGCGCGTCGTGGCGGGCCACATGATCGGCGACATGTCCGAGGCCGAGGTGGCCGACTACGTCGGAAAGATCGAGGCGAAGCTGCGCGAGCTCTCGGGCCCGCGGGGCTGGCGATACGAGTTCGCCAAGCTCTTTGCGATCGCGCGCAAGCCTGCCTGAGGGCCGCACCGAGGCCATCCCCGGCCATCGAACCGGGCGGTGCGGGCTGGCCGCGCCCGGGGGCGCCTCGGCCGATCGGGATCTCAGCCGACCAGCGGCGGTCACGGCGAGTGCCGCCGCGTCGAGACCGGTGCCGGCGATGGGAAGCCCCTTCCCGCGCCGGCCGCAGAGCGTGCGCGTCGTCCAACATCACCCCCAACCGGTCGCGACCCGTCGTCGGCTCGCACCTGTCCACGCGGACGCGCAGTCCGGCCGGGCGCTGCCGCTAGGCTCCCGCGCGGGGTAATCGCACGCCGCGGCCGCAGCGCGCGCCGGCGACGAGAGGACGAGCGCGTTTGATGCGCTGGCCGTTTCGGAGGGGGGTCGCCAAAGGCGAGACCGGGTCGCGACGGAGAATCGGCGGCGCCAACCGAGGCGCCGACCTGCGGCAGCCGGGTGCGTAACCTCGCCGACGACGCGAGAGCATGGGTCGAACGACTCCAGGTCGCGGAGTCGAAGGTCCGGCGGGCGGTCCCCGCCGCTGACCTGATCTGGGCGTTCGCGCACCGATTCCGGCGGAACAACGGGTCCGTGCTGGCCGGGTACCTGGCCTACCGCCTGTTCGTCTGGTTCGCGCCGCTCGCACTCGTGATCACCGCCGTCGTCGGCTTCTCGCGGGCGGCGAACCTCGATGTCGTGAGGTACGCGACCGAGTACGGGGTCTCTTCCGACACCGCGAGCGATGCCGCGGCGCAGGCCTCGAGAGGTCGCTTCGCGGCACTCGTCGTCGGCCTCGGCACCCTGGCATGGGCGACCCTCGGCTTGATCAGAGGCCTCCACTACGCCTTTGCCCAGGCGTGGGGCATGGAGATCGCGCCCCGCAAGCGACTGGCGCGCCAGGTCGGCTACCTGATGGTCTCAGCGCTCCTGCTCGTCGTCCTCTTCGCGGCGGTCGGTGCGCTCCAGCAGCAGGGGCCGCTGTTCGCCGTCGTGGGCACCGCCGGGTCGGTCGTCCTGGTCGCCGCCTCACTCTGGGGTGTGTGTTGGACGATGCCGCGTCGCACCAGGCGCTGGCTCGACCTCGTCCCCGGGGTGGTCGCGGGCACACTCGGGACCGCGGCGGTCCAGGCATTCGTGGCCATCTACCTCCCTCAGAAGATCGCGGGGGCCTCGGAGCTCTACGGGGCTCTCGGGGTGGCGCTTGGGCTCCTCTTCTACATGTTCCTCCTCGGGTACCTCCTCGTGGGCACGGCCTTCATCAACAGCGCGTGGACCGACCGGGCCGAGATCATCGCGGGGCGACCATGGGTGCTGGATCCCGACGCCCTCCCCCGATGGGCACAGCGCCCGGCGAAATGGGCCTCGCGTCGCGAAGGTCCGGCCGCGCCACCGCCCGCGGACGATCGCGACCCGACCGGCCGGCCTGGCTGAGGCGCGGCCGACCGAGCGGCCCGAGGAGTCCTCGGCGCCTCCGGCGACACCGCGACCGTCGGAGCATGCCCCGTGGAGGGTCTTTATCTGGCAGGCTCGGGCGCGCTCCGGATCGTCTCGTGGCGCATCGGTCCCGCCCCGTCGACTCGGGACCCCGCTTCAGCGATCGCCGGGACCACCCGCACACACCTTGTCACCGCCGGGCCGGCCGATCATCCACCGCAACGAGGTCCGAGACGATGCGCCGAGACAAGCGATCGCCCACGCTGATCACGATCACGAACGCCCAGCGCAGGTTCGCCTCGTGGATGACCGACGTGCTGGTCTACACGGTGGTCCTCAACCTGTTCGTCGAGTGGGTCCCCGGCGTCGAGATCGAGTCGTTCACGATCTCGATCTTCACAGCGGTCGTCCTCAAGCTACTGCTGGACCTGATCCTCCACTACGAGCACGTGACCAGTGCGTGGTTCGACCGACGCGAGGGGGCCGCCTGGCGTGTGCTCGACGCGGTGGCGACGCTCGGCATCCTCTTCTTGTCGAAGTTCGTGATTCTCGAGGTCATCGACATCGTGTTCGGCGACGAGGTCGATCTCGGGTACATCTTCGAGGTCATCCTCCTCGTCGTCGCGCTCATCGTGGCGCAGCGGACGTTCGGCTGGATCTACCAGCGGCTCGGACGGGGCATCGCCGGAGACGCACCACTCGACTGAGGGCGCGGCGCCGCGCGGTTTCCGCCCCTCACCGCGTGGCTTCGCCGGACGCCTCGACCTCCGCCCCCCGGCGCCGCAGGAGTGCCCTGCGGACGGCCTTGTCGGCCTCGACGGCGAGCGGTGTCACCAGCGCGAGCCCGAGCACGCCGAGCCACTGCCAGCCGGAGAGGCTCTCCGTACTCAGCCAGCGCTGCAGGACGGGCAGCTCGATGGCGAACCACGTCAGGACGGCGCCGAGACCGAGCCAGCCGAGATACGGCCACATCCTGGCGCTCCAGGTCGCCTCGGGGTCGCGCCGCTGAACCAGGCCGAGCCCGATGGTCGCGAACGCCGCGACCCCGAACGCCATCGTCATGGACACCGAGGGACCGTCGGTGCGCGGCTGATCCGGGCCGAACGCCAGCGGAATCAGCGCGGTGACGCCCATGATCAGACCGGTGACGAGCCATCTCGGCCCCGTGTGCTTGCCGAAGACCGGCAGCGACGGATCGCGTGGCGGGCGGGTCATCACCGCCGGATCGGTGTCGTCGGTCAGGATCGCGAGCACCGGGAAGACCGCGATCACGAAGCTCGAGTAGATCAGCATCGCCGGCGTCAGCGCGATACCGCTGTTCACGTCGAAGAGCGTCGCAAGCAGCATGAGGGACAGCAGGCCGAACAGGCCGGTCAGCTGGTACCGGATGTAGGCGGTGATCTTGCCGTAGATGTCCCGCCCGAGTTCGACGGCATGCACGAGGGTCGCGAAGTTGTCGTCGGTCAGGATCATCTTCGCGGCCTGCTTGGAGACCTCGCTCCCGCTCCCCATCGCGACGCCGATGTCGGCCTTCTTGAGGGCCGCGGCATCGTTCACAGCGTCACCCGTCATCGCGACGATGAGGCCGTCGTCCTGCATGTTCGCGACGAGGCGCAGCTTGTCTTGGGGCGCGACTCGGCCGAACACGTGGAGTTCCGGGAGGCGCTCGTGCAGGTCCGTATCGTCGAGGCGCTCGAACTCGGGGCCGGTGATCACCCCGGGCCCGAGGCCGAGGTCGTCGGCGATCGCCTTGGCGGTCACCGCGTGGTCGCCGGTGATCATGCGGACGTCGATGCCGGCGGCGAGCGCGGTCGCGACCGCATCCTTCGCGCTCGGGCGGAGCGGGTCGATGATCCCGACCAGCGCAACGAAGACCAGGTCCGCGACGTGCGCCATCGGGTCGTCACCGAGAGCGTCCATTTCGCTCCCGGGGAGCCGGCGGTAGGCGAAGGACAGCACGCGCAGCCCCCCGGCACCGAGCTCGGAGTTCGCCGCGACGATCCGCGCCCGCACCTCGTCGATCGGCACCTCCTCGCCGTCCCACACCGCGTTGGCGCACCGATCGATCACGACGTCCGGTGCCCCCTTGACCAGCTCGATGATCGTCCCCGGCTCGCGGGGATCCTCGTGGAACGTCGCCATGAACTTGTACGCGGAGTCGAAGGGGACCTCGGCGAGGCGCGGCAGCGCCCTTCGCGACGTCTCGGCGTCGACGCCGATCTTCGCTGCGAGGACCACCAGCGCCGCCTCGGTCGGATCTCCGACGACCTCGCCCGCGTCGGAGACCGTTGCGTCGCTGCAGAGCGCCAGCCCGTACGCGAGCGGCGTGAGGTCCGGCACGTCGTGGCCGGCATCGCGCAGGATCGCCCCCTGCTTCTCGTATCCCGATCCCTCGACGACGAGCCAGTTCCCGCCGCCGTAGAGCCTCGTGGCGGTCATCTGGTTGAGCGTCAGGGTGCCGGTCTTGTCGCTGTTGATGGCGCTGGTCGCGCCGAGCGTTTCGACGTCGGTCAGGTTCTTGACGACCGCCTTCGCCTGCGCGAGGCGCTGCGACCCGTTCGACAGCATCACCTGGACGAACGTCGGCAGTCCCGTCGGAATCGCGGAGATCGCGGTCGTGATCGCCAACAGGACCAAGTCCTCGATCGGTAGCCCACGAAAGAGCCCGATCACGAAGATGAGCGCGACGGCAGCCCATGCGACCACGCCAAGCCACTTGGTGAGACCCGAGAGCTCCCGCTGGAGGGGGGAATCGGACCGCTCCACCGATTTCAGAAGCCCCGCGATCTTGCCCATCTCGGTCGCGGACCCGGTGGCGGTCACCACGAACGAGGCGGTCCCGCGCGTGACGGAGGTGTTCTGGAAGACCATGTTCACGCGGTCGCCGAGGGCGGTCTCGGGATCGCCGATCGGCCCCGGGTCTTTCGAGACGGGCGCGCTCTCACCGGTGAGCGCCGCCTCCTGCACCTCGAGGGTGGCCGAGGACACGAGCCTCCCGTCGGCCGGGACCACGTCGCCCGCCTCCACCATGACGAGGTCTCCGGGCACGAGGTCCACCGCACCGACGCTGGCGAGCGACCCGTCTCGCATGACCCGCGCCGAGGGCACCTGCATCTGCTCGAGGGCGTCGACGCTGGCTTGGGCCTTGAGTTGCTGCCTGGTTCCGAGCCCGACGTTCAGGAGCACCAGTGCCGCCACGAGAAGCCCCGTCGACACCTGCCCGATGACGAGGCTCGCGGCAGCCACCGCAATGAGCATCACGTTCATCGGATCGCCGAGTTGGCGAAGCGCCACCCTCCAGGTGCTCGGCGGAGGATCCTTCGGAAGCGAGTTCGGCCCGTACCGCTCCTGCAGCCGCACCACCTCGGGCCCCGAGAGACCGGATTCGAGATCGCTCGCGAAGGCCTCCGCCACGTCGGCGGGGTCCTGCGTGAACCAAGCTGATCGATCGGGCGTGGTCGTGGCCATCTCCGCCTCGCGCGCTCTGCGATGGGGTCGTAGTCGCCAACTATCGCATCCACGGCGGCGTGGCCGGGGCCCCGGCAGCCGACGCAGACAACCGCGGTCCGGAGACCGCGAGCCAGGCTCGCGCGGTGACGTGCCGATCGCCGCGGGCCGTCAGGGCGCCGGCGTCCCGCTCACCCCGAACTCGATCGAGCGCTCATCCGTCGCGCCCGACCGACCGGGTCCGGGCGACATCGACGTCCCAAGCGACGAGGACGGGCGCCTCGGGCGTTCCCCGGCCGCGGGGACGCGCCCGACGGACGCTGCACGGCGGCCGAGGGCGAACGGCTCAGGTCTCGACCGGCGTATCGGTCCGCGTCCCCCATTCGGCCCACGACGCGTAGTAGACCCGTACGTCGGAGTACCCGAGCACCTCGAGCAGCGCGAATGAGACCTCGCTCGCCCGGTTGCCGATCGTGCAGTACGTGATGACGGTCCGATCGGGCTCGACCCCTCGCTCGGCGAAGACGCGCCGAAGCGCCGCGGCGCTCCGAAGCCTCCCGTCGTCCTCGCGCACGAGGTCGACCGGCACGTGGATCGCGCCCGGGATCCGGCCGGGGCGGCCGGCGCCCTCGGTCGCCCCCGAGGGCCAGAAGCGCTCCCCCTCGAACTCGGCAGCCGAGCGCACGTCGACGATCAGGGCGCCGGGGACATCGGCGAGGGTGGCCACATCCTGGCGCGACACCAGCGTGGCGCGGTCGAACTCACACTCGGGATAGGAGGTGCGGGTGACCTCGGCGGGGCGGGTGCTCCAGGGAAGGCCAGCGGCACGCCACCGCTCGCGCCCCGCCTCCAGGAGCACGACACGAGCATGTCCGTAGCCGCGCAACAGCCAGTACGCGAGATGACCGGCGTAGCCGTAGACGACGATCGTCGTGTCCGGCGACAGCCCGGAGGCCGAGAGCAAGGCGGCGAACTCATCCGGGCCGATGGGCGTCAGATCGGGGTGTCGAAGGTCCGTGTACGCGTTCCAGTGCACCGCACCCGGAAGGTGCCCCTCGTCGTAGGAGGTCTTGCTGACATCGGCCTCGACGATCCCGACCGAAGGGTCCTCGAGATGGTCCGCGACCCACTCGGGGTCCACGAGCACCCCGGGCGCCGAACCCGTTTCGGTCGTCATTGCCGCGCCCCCAGGCTCGACGTCGGTCGAGTCGCGACCGGGCTCAGGCCGACGAGCCCCGTCGGGGCATCCATGGCGCACCGACTCATCGGGCGTACTTGCGCGCGGCGGTCCAGTCGAGGCAGACGCACGGATCGTCGCCGAGCGTCCAGGCGTCGTGCCCGGGCGCGACATAGACCACGTCCCCCGGGCCGACCTCGAACTGCTCACCGCCCTCCGGGGCGATCCTCATGCGACCTGAGAGCACGTAGAAGTTGTGCGTGGCCCGGCAGGTCTCGGTGCCCGCCGCCGCCCTCATGTCCGAGGATCACTTCCAGCCCACTCCGTACGTGATGTACCCGACGGCCTCGTCGCCGAGGTCGAAGAGCCTGAGCGACCCCCGCCCGTTCGGGAACTCGCGGACCTCATCTGCGTCTTCGGTGCGCTTCCTGAGCCACGTGGGTGAACTCGCCATCTCAATGCCCCCTGGCTCGCGCCGCGAGAACTCGAGCCGAGCCGATCCGGCCCGCCACCCCTCCATGTCGCTTGTAATAATTGACTCAAGCACACATGCGTGTCCGCCACATCGGGGATTCCGCCGAGCGACACGGGTTGGTGGACGACTCCGGCGATCGCGTCGGAACTCGGCGACCAGCGCTGGGCGCTCGGTCCGAGGCGCGGAACGCTCGCCACGCCGCCCATGGCGCGACGCGGGGCGCCCGGTGCCGCTCCGCATCGCGCAGAGGACGCCGTATGCTCACCGTCCGGGGTGCCTCCACCGCTCCGAACGGCATCAGGGGACACCCGAAGGAGCCGGGCCGTGCGCGCCATCCGCATACACTCGTACGGCGCGCCGCCACGTCTCGATCGGGTACGCGAACCCCGGCCCCCCGGGGTCGGCGAGGTCACGATCGACGTCGCGGCCGTGGGCGTCGGCGCATGGGACCTCGGGGTCGTCTCCGGTCGGCTGTCGCGGCTGGTACCGGTGGAGCTGCTTCCGGCCGTTCTCGGGGCCGAGTTCGCGGGACGGGTGCGCGCCGTCGGTGAGGGCGTCGACCGGCTCGCCGTCGGCGAACGCGTCATGGGAAACCCCGGACTCACCGGGTCGTGGGCGGAGCGGATCACCGTGCGCGCCACCGCGTGCGGCCGCGCGCCCGAGAACGCCGATGACGCCGAGGCAGCAGCGCTCCCGGTGAGCTCCCTCACGGCCTGGCAGGCCCTCGACCTGCTGGGTCTCCCGCCGGGGTCGACACTGCTGATTCTGGGCGCCGGCGGCGGCGTCGGAGCCGCCGCGCTCCAGATGGCTCGGATCCGCGGACTCGTCGCCTTCGCCACCGCCCGGGAGAGGGACCTCGAGCGCGTGCGAGGCCTCGGGGCCGCGGGTGCGGCCGAATCGGTGGCCGAGCTCGGGGTTCAGGTCGACGGAATCCTCGATCTCATGGGCGGTGCGTCGCTCCGACACTCCTACTCGGCGGTGCGGGCGCGAGGGCGCGTCGTGTCGACCCTCGGAGGCCAGGACATCGCCGGCGCGCCGCCGGGGCTCGCCGTCGAGTTCCTGCGCATGCGAAGCGACTCCGCGACACTCGGGGCCATCGCTGCGCTCGTCGAGGAAGGACGCCTCACGCAGCACGTCGATGCCGTCTACCCGTTCGAGGAGGCCGGAGAAGCGCTGGCGACACTCGGCGGCGAGCGACCGCCGGGCAAGCTGGTCCTCCGCGTCACCTGAGCCTCGTCCGAACGCCGCCGACGCCCCGAGCGCGCCCGCGGCCACCCGTCGCGCGGCACGAACGTGGCGGCAGCGGCGAGGAGGGAGGGCGGCGCCACGCGGCGGCGGCAGCCGCCGTCAACGGTCCGGTCACCGGACGCGGAGCGGGAGACGCGCCACTCGTGCGCCCCCCGCCTCGCTTGGACTCAGCCCTGCGGCGGCGTCCAGTTGCGCGCCATCATGTCGACGTCGAAGTGCATGCGCTCCTCGACGATCTTGCCGTCGACGACCCGATAGATCGAGACGCCGGGCAGCTCCACGTCCTCGCCCTGCGCGGCCCATCCGCCCCAGGCACCCGTATGGGTGGCGCGGACGACCCACTCGAGGATGGCGCCATCGTCGGTCTCGACGAGGATCGGGGTGTCCACGACGAGGTCGGGGACGGCGTCCATGAACGCCTTGACGCCGCCGGCGATCTCCTCGTGGCCCTCGAACCGGGTCGGACCGCCGATGAGCGGGTTCATGACGACCCGCCAGTGGCGGACGCCGTCGTCCGCGAAGTGCTCCGCGACGGCCTCGGGATCGTGCGCGTTCCAGGCCGAGATGTATGAGCGAACGATCTCGGTGTTCGACATGCGGACCCCCTTCCGGACGCATCGTGCGTCGCCCGGTCGTTGCCGTCGGCGGAGTATCCCGCCGATCCGGACGCCGGGCATCCGTACAAGGGCGACCGGATGGCCCGTAGTCGGCTCGCATCCGCGGTGGTTAACCCGAACACGTGTTCCCGCGACCCGATGGACCCCGCTGCGTGATCGACGCGCGCTCCGCGCGCTCCGGCGGAGGGGATGGCCGAAGCGGATCGGCGGCCGCGGACGAGACCGCCATGGCGCGGAGTGCGGGTCCGCCGTGCTCGGGAATCGTGAGAATCACCGATGCGCCCCGAGGTTTTCCGGAGCACCATCGATCTGATGATCCTCCATCCCTCATGCCGGGCGGCGGTCTGCGCATCCGCCCTCGCGCTCGCCGGCGCGATGGTCGGCTGCGGCGAGGCCGACGATGCATCGCTCGAGACGGTGACGGTCACCACCGAAACACCTTCGCCGAGTCCCGGGACGACCGCGCCCAATGACGACACGCTCACGACGGTGCCCTCCTCGACGGTCTCGACGACTCCGGCGGAAACCGGCCCGGAGACCGGCGAGGGCCCCGTCGATCGTCCGCCCGACTTCCCGAACGGTGGCGAGGCGTTCGTGATGTCGCATCTGTCGACCGGCATCGACGACAGCAGGTGCACTCGCGAGACGGGGGACGCACTGACGGACACCGCCGTCGCGGGGGTCATCTGCGAGCTCGAGGTGACCGACGGGGTCACCGCCTATTACGACCTCTTCGCCTCGACGGCGGCGATGGCGAGGGCCTATGCGTCGATCAGGTCGTCGCAGGGATTGACGCCCAACTCGGCGCGGTGCGTTGCGCCGCGCACGCGTGGCGAGACGACCTGGACGTGGGACGACACCGGCGAGCGCGGCAGGATCGCCTGTTTTCGCAAGAACGGCCAGTCGTGGTTCGTGTGGTCGCAGCCCTCGACCAGGACCATCGGGTTCGCCCGCGGCCCCCGGGTGCAGGACGTCGACGCCTACTGGCGCACGCATGGGTTGCTCCGCGACACATCGGACGCGGACCGTCCCGCCACAGGGGCTCCCGCGATGGGCGGTTGAGGGGGTCGCCGCGACGCCGCTCGTCGAGACCGTCGGCGGGCGCGGTCACCGGTCCGCGCCGCGGGCCTCCGCATGGACACCTTCGTCGTCCAGGCGGATGCGGGCCGGGAGGCGCGGCCGATCGAGCAGGGGTGCGAGGGCGCTCCGCCCCTTCGAACTGCGGGCGTCGCGAACGGCCTTCGGGAGCCCGCGGCCGCCGGTGAGTCCCGGGTCCTCGACCACGGCCACCGTCGCGCGCCCGTCCGGTCCCTGCAGGTCCCACACCCATCCCTTGCCCTGGAGGGGCTCCGCCCGCGTCGGGGCACCGAGCGGGATCCATCGCGGCTCGGTCTGGAGTCCGTCCTCGGTCAGCCGGACCGCACCGGGCGGGTTCTCCGCCGCGAGGTAGCGCAGCACGGCCGACAGGCCCCGTCGGCCCGGGGGATCCGCGAGCGACTCGGCGACCCCCGACCCCTCCGGCGCAAGCTCCTCGAGCCCCTCCAGATCGGCGAGCCAGCTGACCTCGATCCGGTGGGTGCGCCCACCGGACCAACTGATCAGCGTCCACTCCGACCGGCGCGTCCCCGTGGGCGCGTCCTCGCGCTCGCCACCCGCATCGATGCGCCAGAGGTCCTCGGCCATCACGACACCGTCCTCACCCGGGTTTCGCCGCGAGCGGCGTGGGCCGGGACGATACCGTGGGCGGGTGCCCCGGGCGCGCGCGTTCGCGTCGCCCACGTCACCCGACGGAGGTGGATCCGTGACCGAACCGCTCGACACGGCGCCCGACGCGCCCGAGCCGCCGCCGCTCGGCGCGTTCTCGATCAGCCTCGCGGTCGCCGACCTGCCGGCCTCGCGCGCCTTCTACGAGGCGCTCGGCTTCGTCGCGCTCGGCGGCGAGCCGGAGGAGGGGTGGCTGATCCTCCGAAACGGCGACGCCGTGATCGGGCTCTTCTCCGGCCACGTCGAACGCAACACGATCACGTTCAACCCCCGCATGGACACGCGCATGGGATCGCACCCGTAATGGCCCGACGTCCGGGAGATCCAAGCCCGGCTGGAGGCGGCGGGCCTGGTGCTCGACGCCCGGACCGACCCCGGCGGCACCGGCCCCGGGCACATCATGCTCACCGATCCGGACGGGAACCCGGTACTGATCGACCAGTTCTGAAGCCGCGCGCGGCGGACGCGGCGCACTCGCGTCGACCTCCGCGCGGCCGGTCCGGGGCGCCCTCCGTGGCCGAGTCGACGTGCCGGACGGCGACCCGAGTCGGGCAGGCGACGCGTGCCGTCGCGCCCTATGCCGACCCCCCGCGTGGCGATGCCGACCCCCCGCGTGGCGGCCGGACCAGGTGCAGGTTCGCCGGCGCGCTGTACGCGAGCTCGCCCGCGAAGCTGCCGAGCTCGCGGCGCTCGTCGGGGCCGCGGTGGGCACCGGCGATGATCAGGTCGACCCCCTCGGCCGCGGCCCAGGCGCAGACGGCATCGACCGGGCGCCCCTCGAGGAGCACCGGCTCGGCGCCCTTGATCCGCTTGCACTGGGCCTCGAGCCACCGCCTCCCGACGATGTTCTCGGCCAACTCGACCTCCTGACGGACACCGGGGACGTCCCGGTAGGCGTCCGGTGGCTCAACCACGTGTACGAGCGACAGCCGCCCCTTTCCGAGTTGGCGAAGGTGCTCCGCCTCGGCCAGGATGCCGTCGAGCGCCGGGGACGTCTCGATGCAGCAGGCGATGTGGACATAGGGCGTGCGCATTTGGGCGGGGCTCCTCGGGTCGCTGGACGACGGCGAATGCCGCGTGCATCGCAAGGAAATCATCCGGCGCCGCCGGGCGCCGGATCGGCGCGCGGTCCAAGGCCGGCGGCGTCACGTCCCCGCAGGCGTCGATAGCGTTCCGCCCGTGCGCGCGGAGATGTGGCTCGACGACTTCGAGGTCGGGCAGGTGTTCGAGAGCCCGTCGATGCTCGTCGACGAGGCGACGATGATCGAGTTCGCGCGCCGATACGACCCACAGCCCTTCCACGTCGATCCCGCCGCCGCCGCCGAGTCCGTCTTCGGCGGGCTCGTCGCGAGCGGCTGGCACACGGCGGCCCTGACGATGCGGCTGCTCGTCGACCACGGCCCACGGCCGGTCGGCGGGCTCGTGGGGCTCGGCGTCGACGAGCTTCGCTGGGAGGCGCTCCGCCCGGGGTCGCGCATCCGCATACGGGCGGAGGTGACCGAGGTGCGCCGCTCGACGCGCAACCCCGCCCGGGGAACGGTTCGGCTCCGCCTCCTGACCCTCGACCAGGCGGATCGCGAGGTGCAGCACGCGGCGCCGCTCATCCTCGTCCCCGCGCGCCCGGACGCTCGGAGCTGAAGCCGAAACTCGCCGGAAGCGTAGTTCGCGGCACACGGAGCCCTTGTCCGCGATCGCACGTGCTGTCACCGTTTCGGTCTCCATCGAGGGGGGGCGATGTTCTCCGACATGGCAGCACCGCTCAGCATCAGGAGCGACGGTGACGAGACCGAGGTCGTGGTCGCGCTCGCAGGGGAGCTCGACGCCGGCGGAGGCGATCAGGCGGACAGGGCGCTGATCCTGGCCGAGGACCGCAGGCCGCCGCGCCTCGTCATCGATCTTCGCGACCTGACGTACATCGACTCCGCCGGGATCACCTGCGTCCTTCGCGCCCGCGCGCGTGCCGGCGTGAGCCGTCGCGAGCTGCGGGTGCTGGCCCGGCGGGATGGCCAACCGGCGATGGTCTTCGATCTCTGCGGACTGCGCTCACTGGTCGAGACGGTCTCGGGACGCGACGACGACGCACGGGCTCACGCGTAGACGGAGAACCCGCGGCCTCGAAGCCCCCGGTCGCCGGGCTCGACGTCGGCGAAGGCGGGCAGGCCCGTGAAGAGCAACGCCAGGGCGGAGTGCTCGACCGCGAAGACCATGCCACCCGGGGGTGCGGGCGGCTGCGGCCGGTGGATCGGCTCGGTCGTCACGCCGACGGGCACCCGCCCGGGTGCCGCCGGCACCACCCACATGTCGCGGGTCGGCGTCGCCACTCCGACCGCCGCCAGCGCGGCGCTCATGGTCGCATCCCGGTGCCCGTGCGCCGATCACGGGCGCACGACATGCGGGCCTCGGACACGTGGTGCTCCCCGGTCGGTTGTCGTGTGGGCGTTCCCCCCATACCGACGTTGTCGACGCGGCCACGACGCCACCGATCCGCCACGATGCGCGATCGATGCGCGAGGGAGCGGAGCCGCGGGTCGTGCGGGTCGTGCGGGGCCCGCCGCGGGGCAGGCCCTCAGGACCTCAGGTCGCGGGCTGCGGCGCGGTGCGCGGCAGTTCGGGCGCCGGAACGGACTCGTCCACGGGATCCGGCACCTCGGCGGGGACGCCGTTGAGTGAGACCTCGAGCGCCGCGCAGGCGACCTCGAGTTCTTCCTTGCGCGGCTCGGCGGTCGTGAGCCACTGCGCGGCCATCCCCGGCCAGCTCAGGAACCGCCAGGGGCCGTCGGAGGCGCGGGCCGCCTGACGCTGCAGCTCGAACGCGATCGCCGTGACGATCGGCGCCCCGATGAGGCGCGTGAGGATCAGGGCGGGGTAGGTGAACACCCCGGTGACCGCGAGCACGGCGCCGTAGACGCCGATCGACACGAGCGCGGACACCACCAGGAACGACGTCCCACAGCGCGGATGGAAGCGGCTGAACCGCGCGGCCGATTCCGCGGTCAGGGGCTGCCCCGCCTCCAGCGTCGCGATCGCCTTGTGCTCGGCGCCGTGGTAGGCGAGCAGTCGCCGAAAGGGCTTGAGGCGACTGATCACGAGCAGGGTCCCGATCAACAGGAAGAGCCGGATCATCGCGTCGGCGACGATGAACGCACCTCCGGTGAGACCGACCTCTTTCGCGATCACGATCGGGCCGATCCGGAAGGCCGCGATCTGGATCCCGGCGCCCAGCAGCGCCGCGGCGACGATGGCGGTCTTGCCCCAGAAGCCGAGGTCCAGCTCCTCCTCGTCCTCGTCCTCACCGCTCCATCGCAGCCGCTCCCCCACGCCCATCGCGCGCTTGCCGGTCGAGAGCGCGGTGCTCATGGCGACCACGCCGCGGGCGAGGGGCCATTTCGCCCAGGTACGGCGCGAGCCCTCGACCTCGAACGTCTCCGTGAGGATCTCGCCGCTGTCCTCATTTCGCACCGCCACCCCGACGCGGGCCGGAGTGCGCATCATCACGCCACCCGGAAGCGCGCTCCCACCGACCAGGAACGACGGCGCGACGCTGCAGCCGGGCGCGGGCGGCTCGGATGATCCTGATGTGCCGGGCACCCCCTCATCATCGGCCGTCGCCCCCCCGAGGCAAAGGGGGTGTGTTGTGTCGAGGGCCACGCTAGCCCTCGTCGAGTCGTACGGAGAGCTCGATCAGCTGGCCGTCGACCCCCGCCCAGTTGAGGGATTCCTTCGCCAGCCGGCCGCCGTCGCGGGCGGCGTCGGACATCTTGCCGCTCGCCACGCCGATCGCGAACGTCGCCCCGAGCACGTCGTCCTGCGAGGTTGCGTCCCCGAGCCGGCGCACACTCGGGAGGTCGTCGAGCGCCCGCGCGAGCTGCTCGACGACGGTTCCCTCGAGGCGCCCGGAAACGCGGGCGCGGAAGTGGACGTGGTAGGTGCTCACGGTGGCTGGCGTCCCCATGAGCCTAGCCGCTCGCGGCCGCGGTGGGGTCGCGCTCCCACACCTCGAGCGCGGAGCGATCAGTCGCCGCGACAAGGGCGTCGAGGGCCGCAACCCGCTCCGCCTCGACGATCTCGGCGACGGCGAGCCACCGCCACGCGAGCCGGTCGGGGTCGATCGGCGTGACGACGCCGACCCGCTGCGCGCCGCTGGGCTCACCCATCGCGACCCGCCACGCGTCGTCGCCCGGATGGGGCCCGACGGCCAACGTCAGCCGGCCGTCGACGTCGAGGAGGTGCGGGCCGGCGCCCTCGGTCAGCAGCACCGGAAGCGCGATTCGCACGAGCGCCCGGAACCGGTCGTCGAGCGAGTCGAGGATCGGCATCGCCGCTGATGCCTCGGGGCCGGTCAGGCCCGGGAACATCACCTCGCCGGACCGCGCGCGAATGCCGTGGCGCCGGGTGGGGTCCGGTCGGCCGAGCGGCGCATCGGGTGCGGGAACCGGCTCGAGCACCGCTCAGCGCGCTCCGGGCCGGACGGTCGCGCCCGGCGCCTCGCGTACGATCAGCCGATGCGCGCGGCCGTGCTCGAGCATCCTGCCCCGGCGTCCACCGGGCCCCTTCGGATGACGAACCGACCCGACCCCCGCCCCGGCCCCGGCGAGGTCGTGCTCGGGGTCGACGCCTGCGCGGTGTGCCGGACCGACCTGCAGTTGGCGGAGGGCGACCTTGCGGCGAGGCGCCTGCCGATCGTTCCGGGGCACCAGGCGGTCGGGCGCATCCTCGAGGTGGGGGCGGGCGTCCCGGCGGCGCGCGTCGGCGGGCGCGCCGGCGCCGACTGGCTCGCGTCCACGTGCGAGGTCTGCCGCTTTTGCCGATCGGGACGGGAGAACCTCTGCGCCGCCGCCGAGTTCCACGGCTGGGACCGCGACGGCGGCTTCGCGGAGCGGATGGTCGTACGTGCCGACCATCTCGTCCCCATCCCGGACCGCCTCGACGACCGCTCGGCGGCGCCGCTCCTGTGCGGGGGCGTGATCGGGTACCGGTCGCTTCGGGTGAGCGGCATCCAGGCGGGCGGGCGCCTCGGCCTGTACGGCTTCGGCGCCTCGGCGATCTGCGCCATCCAGGTCGCCCGGCACTGGGGTTGCGAGATCGCGGTCGTCACGCGAGGTGCCGCCGAGCGGCGCCGGGCCGAGGAGCTCGGGGCCGCGTGGACGGGCGACCTGGGAACCAGTCCTCCCTGGCCGCTCGACGCCGCGATCACCTTCGCGCCCGTCGGATCCGTGGTCGTGGATGCGCTGCGGGCGCTCGATCGCGGCGGCACCGTCGCCGTCAACGCGATCCACCTCGACCGCATCCCGGAGTTCTCCTACGACCACCTGTGGCTGGAGCGGTCGATCCGCAGCGTCGCGAACGTGACGCGCGCGGACGCCGCCGAGTTCATGCGGGTGGCAGCCGAGATCCCCGTCCACACCACGACCGAGGCGCATCCCCTGGACGACGTCGGCGTCGCGCTCGATCGGCTGGCGCGCGGCGCCGTGGAGGGCGCGGCCGTGCTGATCATCGAAGGGTCGACTCAAGCCTGAGCCTTACGGGGGTGGCGGGTCATCGCCGCGACGGCGGCACGCCATCCGACGAGCAGCGCCGCCAGGACCAGTGCGGTGACAACCACGAACGACGGCGCGACACCGCCGCCGAGCGCCCACCGCACGACGAGGCCCGCTCCGACGGTCACGGCCCAGACGACCGCTCCGGTCGCCACCGCGTCAGGCCGGCGCCATGCCCGGGCGACGACCCAGCCGACCCCGAGACCCACCAGGAACGGGGCGGCCGTGGCGGCCAGCCCCACCGGATCGAGCCCCTCCGTGTGGCTTGCGCGCCCAAGGGCGACGAAGGCGACGACACAGCCGGCATCGGCCAGCAGCGCGCGTGCGGGGAAAGACAGCTGCACGGCCCGATGGTAGCCCCGGGGGCGCCCGGGAGGGCGCGCCGGCGGGCGAGGTCGCGGACGCAGCCCTCGCGCATCGGCATGCGCCGGCCGATTCATTGACAAGACCCGCCGGACGCGATGCGAGGCCCATGCCGAACCCGACGTCACGCACGACCTCCCGCCGACGAGGCGCCGCCGCGATCCTCGTGGCCGACCACGGCCGCTGGCTGGCGCGGGCCGGGCGAGGCCGCCGGGCGGTGACCGGACGGCACGCCCTGCGCGCGAGCGACCTGTCATCGGCCGACCTGCGGCGCGCCGACCTGAGCGGTGAGGACCTCCGCGACGCCGACCTTCGGGGCGCCGACCTCCGCCGGGCCGGCCTTCGCGGCGCGGATCTGAGCGGCGCGCGCCTCGACGGCGCCCGCCTGCGCGCCGCGAACCTCGCCGAGGCGCTGCTGGACCGGGCCAGCATGACCGACGCCGACCTTCGCGACGCGCGCCTCGACGGCGCGGTGCTGCGAGGAGCCGACCTCACGGGCGCGCGGCTCGCCGGCGCGGCGATCGACGACGTCGACCTGGCCGGCGCCAACCTGGCGAGCACCGACTGGGGCGACGGACCGCCGCGCCCGCCCACCGAGCCCCTCGAACGGGACCACCGCCTCTCCGGCGCCGTCCTGCGGCATGCCGACCTGACCGGCTTTCGGCTGCGTGGTGCCGACCTGGCCGACTGTGACCTGGAGCGCGTCCTCCTGGCGGACGCCGACCTGCGCGAGGCCGTGCTCTTTCGGGCCCGCCTGCGCCGCGCCGACCTTCGTGGGACCCGGCTCGCGCGCGCCGATCTCTGCGAGGCGGATCTCCGTCGCGCCGACCTGCGCGACGCGGATCTTCGCGGCGCGGACCTCGCCGGCTGTCGCCTCGACATGGCTGACCTGCGCGGGACGCGCCTCGAAGGGGTGGCCGGGGCCCGCCTGCATCGCTCCGACCTGCGGGGTTTCAACGCCGATCGCGCGCAGGGTCCGGCGGCCCTCGGGGCGGCGGCGGACCTGCGCGGGGCGCGCCTGAACGATGCATACCTCGTGGGGTTCGACCTGCGCGGTGCGGACCTTCGCGGCGCCGCACTCGGGCGCGCCGAGATGGCGGGGGCGGACCTGCGGGGGGCGGCACTCGACGGCGCCCGGCTCGACGGCGCAGACCTCTCGGGCGCACGACTGTCCGGCGCCCGACTCGACTCCGTCAGCTTCCTCGCGGCGGTGCTGGTCGACGCGGACCTCCGTGGCGCGCGGATGTCGCGGTGCGACTTCACAGGAGCGGACTGCGCCGGAGCCGTCCTCGACGAGCCGACGACGTCGGCCGGGGACGGCGGGGTCGCGGCCGCGGTCGCCGGCACGAGCTCGGCCTGACGCCGGGGGCCGCCCGGCGCCGGGCCGACCCGGCGGCTCACCCCTTCCCGAACTCACCGGTGAGCTGATCGATCCCGTCCTGGACCGCGCCCTTGAGGCCCTTCCCGACATCACCGCCCCACTGCTTGGCGGCCACCGCCATCGCGCTCATCAGCAGAGTCACCATCACGACCACGCCGACGTACTCGATCGTTCCCTGTCCACGGCGATCGCGCAGTCGGTCCGCAAGGCCCATCGCGACGACCTGCGCCTTCACCGCCATCGGTAGCAGCATCGGCTCCACCTTCCGCTCGGAGACATCGTCCGGCCGGATCGTCGCCGGACCCTCGCGCGCGGCTCCACGCCCGAGCGTGACGGGAGTCGACCGGCTCACGGACGATCCTCACGCGGCCGCGGATGCTGCCCCCGCCCGCGTTCGGCGCGCTCGCGCAGGATCTCCCTCGCCCGCCGCTTGGCGAGCGCCTTCGCCCTGCCGATGACGATCTCCGCCGTGAGGCCGCCGAGATCCCCGCCCACGCGGCGGGCGGACGCGCGCGGGTCGTCCTCCGTGTAGACGCCCACGATGTACTCGCGCACATCCCGCACCTGGCCGCCCACGTGCGTGAAGGCGGCGGGATCCCTGGGATCGACGAGCACCGTGGCGCCCACCGCGACGACGTCGATCACCTCGCCGGCCGGATCGCGGAGCACCGCCATCACCTCCTCGCCGGTGGTCCGCGCCACGTTCTGGGCGAAGGCCCACGCGAAGGCGTCGCCGTTGTCCAGGAAGATCCGGCGGTGCTGCCGCCCGAACCAAAGGACCGCCCGCGGGCCGGAGGTCCGCCCGGCGGGGGCGGGCAGGGGCCAGGGCTGGACACCGACCGCGGGGTCGAGCACGAACCCGATCTCGCCGGTGCGCTGCACGGGGGCCGCGACGGCCTCGACCAGCGGGGGCGGATGACGCGGGGCTCGGACCTCGGCGGTCAACCAGGCGGCGGTCGCCGCCAGCAACGCGGCGACGACGGAGACGACGCCCGCGAACTCGACGCTCGCGCTGCCTCGCTGGACCGTGCGACACGCCATGGCGACCACGCTCGACGTTCCGCCCGCGCCCGTGTGGGCACGAGCGCGCCGCGACACGCACGCGCATGCGTCGACGCCGTCACGAAGGCTGGTCGCGCGCGCCGGCCGTGGGGGTAGACTCGACGGGGACCCCGCACCGTCGGCGAAAGGACGTTCATGTCGGTGATCGAAAACATCGCCAGCCAGGCCGGACGCCTCGTCGAGGACATCCAGGGATCACTCAAGCGAGCCCGCATCGAGGGGGAGCGACGCCTGCTCCAGCGCCAGCACCGTGCGGCCCTGGAGGCGCTCGGCGAGCGCACGTACGAACTCGTGCGCGCGGAACGACTGGACGGCGCGGAGCTGTCGCCGGAGCTCGCGGCCGTCGAGTCGAAGTTGATGGAGATCGAGGCCAAGGTCACGGAACTCGGCGAGATCCGGACCTCCGGCGACGATGACGCGGAGGCGGGTCAGGACGCGGAGACACCGCCCGCGGACCCCGCAGCGACGGCCTTCCCGATGGTGGATGCGCCGTCTCGGCCCGACGCCGACAGGACCGGGTGGGAGGCCGCCGACCGCTTCTTCGCCCCGGACTCCGACGCGACGGATGCGCCCAAGTGACACCCGGAGCCCGCACGGCCTTTCGCCGCGGGGCGCTCCGGGTGTAGCATCCGGAGCCCGCACGGAGCGACTTCCGTCTTCGAAGGAGTAGGGCACTGAGGGCCGAGTCAGACCTCGAGGGTCCCGACCGGGGCCCGCACCGTTCTCAGACGAACGGGTGCGGGCACTGCGGTCTTCCCCTGGCACCCGAGGTGGAGTTCTGCCCCTACTGTGAGCGGTGGCAGGACGAGAGCGCGATCCCGCGTCTGCTCGCCGGCCGCTCCGGGCGCGGCGGTCGCAAGATCGCCGGCGTCTCCGAGCGGGTGCTGTTGGTAGTCGGGGCGACGCTGTTCGCGCTCATCGCCGCGGCCAGCATCGCCGCCGCACTCGCGACCTGAGCCAGACGGCACCGCGCGAACGATCGATTCGGGCCGGCCGTGGGCCGGGCCCGGAGGAGGGCGAATGGCCGAGACGAGTCAGGTCCGCGAGGACGACCGATATGAGGTGGGCGACGAGGTGCGGGGGCGGTTCCGCTGCGCGAACTGCGACCTGCTGATCACCTCGCCCGACGAGAACGACGGCATCCTGGTGCTTCCCGTCTGCAGCCTGTGCGGCTCCGACGAGTGGCGGCGGGTGCGCTAGTCAGGCCTCGGGGTCCGAGGCAGTCTCGTCGAGGCTCTCGATGAGGTCCTCCACCGGGATCGCTGCGAGGGTCCGGAGGGCGGCGCTTCCACGGGACGCCACCTCGACGGCGATCTGTGCGATCGTCGCCGCGTCCGGTGCCTCGACGACGGTCAGGAAATCGTAGGGCCCGAGCAGCGCCCATTGGCGGATCACCTGGCCGCCCAGGTGCTCGATCTCACGGTTGACCTCGTGGACCCGCTCGGGTGTCGCGAGCAGGTTGCGCACGCCCTGGGGCGTGAGGCTGGCGAACAGGAGGTAGGTCGGCACTAGGCCGCGATCCCCGCCGGCGCGCCACGGAGCGAGGGCAGCGGGCCGGCCAGCATGCCGGCGAGCGCCTCCGCGCCCTCCGCGAGCCCCGGGCCGGGACGGCTGAGGAGCCGGCCCGCGTCGATGGCGACGACCGAGGGCGAAGGGTCGTGGCGTTCGAGCCGTTCCGCCAGCCCGATCCGCTCCGCCTCGCGCCACGCGCCCGCCGCGTCGAGGCCGCACGGCGCGAGCACGATGGTCTGCGGATCGGCACCGAGCAGGTCGTCGTCGGTGATCTCCACCGAGCGGCCACCCGGGCGCCCGAGCGGGTCGTGCCCACCGGCCGCGGCCACGACGTCGGGGATCCAGTGTCCGGCCGCAAAGAGCGGGTCGAGCCATTCGAGGCACACGACCCGGCGGGGCGGGGCACCGCGGCGGGGCGCCCGGACGCGCTCGAGCCTGCCGCGCAGGCCGCCGACGAGGGCGTGTCCCGCCGGCTCGGCCCCGGCGGCGCGTGCGAGACGCACGACGTCGTCGAGCACGTCCGCGAGACGCAGCGGCGACAGCTCGAGGATCTGGGGGGCACGGTCGGATCCACCGACGGCCTCGCGGACCACCTCCGGCCCGACCGCGCACACACCGCAGAGCCCCTGGACCACGACCAGGTCCGCTCGGCAGGCGCGAAGCGCCCGAGCGTCGAGCAGGTCCATCGCGGACCCCGCGGCGGCGGCGGCGCGGACCGCGCGATCGATCACGTCGCCGGCCGCGTCCGGTGCCGGCCCGAGCGGGCGCGTCAGCGGCGGGGCGGCGGCGACGGCGGGATGGTCGCACTCGTGACTCCGGCCGACGACGGCCCCGGCGAGCCCCATGGCGACCAGGGCGTCGGTGGCGCCCGGGACGAGCGAGACGATCCTGGTCGGCGTCGAGGGCACGTGGTGAGCCTACCGCCCGCGCCGGGCGAGTGAATCCCCGCGCCCGCCGTCGCTACACTCCGATGCCGTCGATGAAGAGGTGACCGTGCGCGACAGCGACCCGACCCCGAACGACCTGCAGAAGGCCCTCCTCGGGTATGAACCGAGCGATCTGGAGACGGCGCTGATCGACTGGACCCGCGAGCACTGGCCGACCGCGGCGCGCGGCATGGTCTACGCCCGCAAGGAGGCGGCCGACACGGTGGCCGGCGTCAGCCAAGTGCGCGACCACGATCTGAAGGTGGTGCTCGAGGTGGCCGCCCGCGTCTCGATCTCCGAGCGCGAGCTGCTGATCCGGGGGCTCGCCACGCTCCTCCCGGAGTGGCTCGAGCGCAGGTACGGGCTGAGCCCGGTGGAGTAGTCCGGGTGTGGGACGGTCAGCCGGGTTTCGGCTCGACCGGCCGGCCCGCCTCGACCCAGCCCGACCACCCCCCCGCGACGACCCCGACGCGCGAGCGACCGTTGTCGAACGCCCACAGGGCGATCTTGTAGCTGGTCGCCTCGCCGGGCCGGTCGCAGTAGAAGACGAGCTCCTTGCCCTCCGGGAGGGTCGGGACCTCGCGCTCGAACTCCATGGGGTCGATCCGGACGGCGCCCTTGATCTGCTCGGTCGCCTCGCGGTACCCGAGGTCGCGCACATCGACCGGGAGCACCGGATCGCCCATGCGGAACGCGGCGACGAGATCGCCGGCCTGCCAACGCGTGACGTCATCCCAGGCCATCTGGGGCTCCTCTCGGGTCGGGGCGGCGGACGCTACCAAGCGGCGCTCGGCCTCCTCCAGCGTCCGCGCCCCGGCGAGGCCGAGAAGGGCTCTGGCATAGGCGGGCGTGCGCGGCGTCACGATGCCCGCGCGCAGGGCGCCACGCAGGTACGCCACACCGTTGCGCCCGTCGGCGCCGACGCTGTCGCGGGCGGCGCCGGCGAGGGCCTCGGGGGTCATGCGGTCAGGCGTCAGATTTCGCGGCAGCGACGCGCAGAGCGCGATCAGACCGTCGTCCTCGGGGACGCGCACCTGGCGGATGCCGGCGGGACGGCACGCCTCCCGCCGCGCGAGGACGTCGACCGCCTCGCCCATGGTGACGCCGTCGGCGAGCACGAGCAGGGCACCCTCGACCGCACCGCCGTCCGGGTGCGGGACCAGGACGGGCCCACCGTTCCACCGCCTCGACCTGCGTCCGTACTCGACCGGGAACGGCGTCCGGCAGCGCCGCCTCGACACGATCCGCTCGGCGAGCTCGTCCCCGGGCGTGTGCAGGAGCGACCCGTACGCGAGGACGGCGATCCGCCGTGTGGCGGACATCGTCATGCGGGTGTCGCCAGGAGCCGCGCGCAGGCGAACGCGGCCGCGAGGATCGCGCACGCGGCGGCGGAGAGCACCGCGAGGAACGGGAGGCCGAGGCTGGCGACCCCGCCGAACACCGGGCCGACGAGGTAGCCGGTCGCGAAGACGAACACGAGCAGCGCACCGCCGAGGCCGTACGCCCCGCCGAGGTCGGCCTCGTCCACGCCCTGGGAGACGAGCGCGCCCGTCGGGCCGATCGCGGCCCCCAGGCCGAAGCCGACCAGCGCGAAGGCGAGCACCGGCACCCAGACCGGTCCGAGGGCCATGAACGGCAGCGCCACGGCCGTGCCGAGCAATCCCGCGACCAGGGGACCGCGCCGCCCGCGGCGGTCGGAGACGCGGCCCATGATCGGGGCGCCGACGAGATAGGCCCCGGAGCCCACCGCGAACACCAGGCCGATGCCCGTCGCCGAGAGCCCGAGGCGTTCGTCGAGGTCGAGCGGGAGCAGCGGCTCGAGGAGGGCCAGCACCCCGCCCACCACGATCGTCGCGACCACGCCGGCGCGGGCGGCGGGCCGGTCGAGCACGGCGATGACCCCTCGGGCGCTGACGGCCACCCGTCCGCCGACGTCGCGCATCATCCAGACCGGGACGAGCGCGAGCGTCGCGAGCCCGGCCGCCGCCAGGAACGTCGCCTGCAGGCCGATGCGGTCGAGCGCCACCCCGCCGATCACGGGCGCCACCAGCCCCGAGCCGCCCGCCGCCGACTCGAGTGCGGCCAGACGCACGCCGCGCTGCTCGGCCGGGAACGCTCCGGCGACGGTACCGATCGCCGCGGTCCAGGCCAGACCGCCCCCCGCGCCCTGCACGGCGCGCGCCACGAGCAGCCCGAGCGCGCTCGGCGCGAACGCGAAGGCGACGGTCGCCACGACCAGGAGGCCGCCCCCCAGCAGCATCACCTTGCGGCCGCCGACGCGCTCGACGAGACCCGCGCCGCCCACCGCCGCCACCAGCATCGCCGCGGGGAAAGCCGCGAAGATGAAGGCGACCTCCGCGTCGGAGAGGTCGTGGCGCTCGGCCAGCCGCGGGACGGCGGGCGCGATCAGGCTGAACAGGAGGCCGTCCACGCCCACGACGGCGAGCGACCCGATGAAGATGCGGCGCCGCGCGGTGGTCGTTCCGTCCAAGGGGCGGATGATGGCACGCACGCGGACGGGCCGGCGGCGGCCCCGTGTGCGCGGCGCGCGTCAGGCGGGGGCGAGCGCTCCCAGCACGGATGCGGCGTGGCCCTTCGGCCTGACCTTGTGGAGGGCCTGCTCGATCGCGCCATCCGGGCCGATCACGAACGTGCTGCGCTCGACACCCATGTAGGTGTTGCCGTACATCTTCTTTTCGACCCATACGCCGTAGGACTCCGCGACCGAGTGCTCGCCGTCCGACAGGAGCGTGAACGACAGGTCGTGCTTGTCGCGGAACCTGACCAGCTTCGCGACCGGATCCGGGCTGATGCCGATGACGCGCGCGCCCCTGGCGTCGAAGTCGGGCTTGGCGTCGCGGAACTCACAGGCCTCGGTCGTGCAGCCCGATGTGTCGGCCTTCGGGTAGAAGTAGAGGACAACGCGGCCACCGCGGAGGTCCGACAGCGTGAGGTCGGTGCCGTCGTCGGCCGCAAGGGTGAAGTCCGGCGCGAGTGTGCCGGGCGCGAGTCGTGCCACATCGTCTCCGATCGTCGAAGTCCGTCACAAGGCTAGCGTCGCCGTGGCGCCGCGCGGGCGGGGTCCGCGTAGCATCACGGGCCGTGGAGATCCGCCCGGCACTGACCAGCGACACGTCGACGATCGCGGGGATCCTGGCCGACGGGCTCGGCGACAAGTACGGGCCCGCATTCGGCCGCCACGCCGTCCGCGCGCTCGAGGCGATCGTCCGCGCATCGGCCAGCGCGCCCCCGGGGGGCTACCGAGTGGCGGTCGGCGACGACGGGCGACCCGTCGGCGTCGCGTTCCTCGGGCTGGACGGGGCGGGTGCGCCGGTGTTCGGCCCGATCTCCCGGGAGGTCGGGGTCGTGACGGCCATCAGGGCCTCGGCGGTCCTCCTCGCGTTCGCCAAGGGGCGCGTGGAGGCCGACGAGGCGCACATCGACGAGCTGGCCGTGTCCCCGGACGCCCGTCGGCGCGGGGTGGCGTCCGCGCTCCTGGCGGAGTGCTGCGAGGCGGCCGAGGCATCGGGGATGCGCCGCGTGTCGCTCTGGGTCACCGGCGACAACACCGCCGCGCGCACCCTCTACTCGAGCGCGGGGTTCCGGGTGGTCGGGCGCCGGCGCTGGTGGATCGGACGGCTGCTGTTCGGCGCGCGCGGGGCGCTGCTCATGGAGCGCCGACTCGGTGCGCCTCCGACGCCTGGGTGGCGCTGAGGCCGTCCGGCCGCGGGACGGTCCCGTCGTGCGCATCCACGGCGACGCGCGCCGCGGGCAGCTCCACGGCGACCCTGCCCTCCGTGCCCTCGGTGACGATCAGGCGCCCACCCGCTCGCGTCGCCAGGGCGGCGGCGCTCGCGAGCCCGAGGCCCGCGCCGGGTCGCGCGGCGGCGGCGGCGCCGCGGACGAACGGCTCGGTGGCGGTCCTGGCCTCGGCGGGATCGAACCCGGGGCCACTGTCGTGGACCTCGATCCTGACGGCCGCCCCCTCGGGGCGCGCGGACAGGGCGATCGTGCCGCCGCCCGGCGTGAAATCGGCGGCGTTTCGCATGAGCGCGCCGAGGATGTCATCGAGGGCGCCACGATCGACGAGCACGGCCGGCGTGCCGGGGGCGACCTCGACCTCGACCCGGACGTGGCGGCCGACGAGCCGCCGATCCCACTCGCGCGCGAGGCTCCAGAGCGCACCGCTCACACCGATCCGACGCGGCCGCTCGCGCCGGCGGCGAGGATCGGCGTCCCCGCCACGGGTCATCGCGTCGACGAGCTGCTCGGCGCGGTCGATCGCGGCGAGGGCGCGGGCCGCGTCGTCGGCGGCGGGCTTGGGCGCGCTGACGAGCACCCGCGCGGCCGCCGAGCGCGCCTCGGCGAGCGGCGCCCCCAGGCGGGCTCCGGCGCCACCGGCGATCGCGCGCCGAAGCTCCGCCAGCCGCCGCTCCTCGAGCCGGTCGTCGAGCGCGGCCATGCGCCCACCGGGAACGGACCAGGCCTCGATCTCCAGATGGCGCCCGTCGGAGGTGTCGAGCGATCGCGCGACCGGACCCGAGGATGCGAGCGCGACGGCGACCAGCTCCTCGAATCGGGCCCGGTCGTGCGGCGGGAGGCCGTGCGCGAGGCGCTCGAGGGCGTCGTTTCGCACCGTACGTCCGTCCGACGTGCGCGAGACGACGGGCTGGCGAAGGGGTGCGACCGAGGCGTCGAGGAGCCCGATCCCCGCCTCGGCGGCGCGGCGGGCGTCCGCCAGCGCGCCTACGGCGTGCGCGCGGGCGACGGCCGCCGCGGCCGACTCCCGTTCGCGGCCCCGGCCGCGGCGGGCGGCGAGCAGTCCGGTGAGCGCGCCCAGCGCGAGCGCGCCCCCGATTGCCACGAGCACCGCCACGATGCTCGGCGTGATCCAGCCGGCCATCGCCTGGCGCGCCACGAGGACGCCACCGCCCGACACGGGCGCGACGGCCTGGACCGCGGGACCCTGCACCGACCAGCCCGGCCCGGACGGCGGCGCCGGTCGAAGCGCGACCGGAGCCGGCTCGGCGACCGCGGGCGCGTCGGCGCGAGCAGTGGCGCCCGCGGCGCGGCTCAGGCGACGGGCCTCGGCGGAGGGGCGCCCCTCGAGCGATGTCGCGAGCGTCGCCGTGCGTGCGGCGAGCGAGTCGCCCTGGGCGTGGACCGACACCCTCGCCGCGGCGACGAACGCGGCGGCAAGGACGACCACGACAAGGAGCGCGGTCGCGCCGCCGACGATCAGGCCGCGCCGCACGGCGCCGGAGCGTGTGGGGTCCATGTGGGGTGGTTCGCCCACGGGCGGCCGCATCCTTCCGGGCGCCCGGCCGGGGTCGGCGACAGCCGATCGCCCGTCTAGTATCGAAGTCGGTGGCTACCGATCCTCCGACCGATCCCGCCCAGACCACCCGCCAGGCGGCGCCCCCGCGGCGCCCCCGCGGTGAGCGGACGCTCACCGCGAGCGAGGCGGCGAGCCTGATCGGCGTCAGCATCGCGACCGTGCGGGGATGGGCAGACGCCGGCCTGCTCCCCTCCCACCGCACCGTCGGCGGACACCGGCGTTTCGACCCGAGCGAGCTCAAGGACTGGTTGCGAAAGCGCGGCGCGAGCGCTGCGGATCGTGGCAGACGACCGGCGGCCACCGTCGCGATCCCACCGTGCCCGGCGCTCGCCCGCCAGTTGAACCTGCGCATCGACGACGTCGTGGCGCGGGTGCTGGACCGCTACCACCCCGACGTGCCGACCCCCGCGCGCGACGAGGACGCGGCCCTGGCGCGCGCCGCCGGACGTTTCGTCCGTGCCATCACCGGCGCCCTGGAGGTCGGGTCGCCGCAGGTGTTCGCCGGTCGCATCGAGCTCGTCGGTGTGCAGGCCTCGCTCGAGCCGGGCGGTCCCGGCGCGGCGGTGGCCCAACACGCGCGCCTCGTCGCAGCTCTCACCGCCGAGGCCGATGCGCTGACCGAGTCGGGGGCGGACGTCGAGCCCGAGGGCGAGGCATGCCTGTTCGCGGTGATCGACCACGCCGGCGCCGCGCTCGCGCGCGGGCTGGACGCGGGCGCGCCCGCATCGCGGGCGCGCACCTCCACCTGAGCCCCGGAATGCCGAAGGCCCGCACGTGGCGGGCCTTCGGGACAGCAGGCCGTAAGCCGGATTCTGTCGTGGGCAACCATCCATCTGGGACGCCAGTCACCTGACGCCTCATGCGGCCTACCTGGAGCTGGGCGAGCAACCCGTCGCGCTCACGTTTGGCCTTGCACCGGGTGGGGTTTACCCAGCCGATCTGTCACCAGACCGCTGGTGCGCTCTTACCGCACCTTTTCACCGTTGCCCCGGCTGACGCCGAGGCTGTGTCGTTTCTGTGGCACTTTCCCTGGGGTTTCCCCCGCTGGCCGTTAACCAGCACCCTGCTCTGCGGTGTCCGGACTTTCCTCGAATCGACCTCGGCCGACCCGCGGCTGCCTGGCCTGCCCGACGATCATAGTGGTGTCGTCGCGCGGCACCACGCGGCGCCGCGGTCAGAGCGAGCGAAGCACCCCGACAACACGGCCGACGACGACCGTCGCATCCGAGCGGATCGGTTCGTAGGCGGGGTTCTCCGGGTGCAGTTCGGCCATGCCGTCGCGGAAGCGCAACCGCTTGACGGTGGCCTCGTCGTCGATCATCGCGACGACGATCTGCCCCTCCTCGGCGGATTGCTGGCGACGGACCGCCACGAGATCACCGTCCAGGATCCCGGCCAGCTCCATGGAGTCACCGGTCACCCGGAGCAGGAAGTCCGCGCCGAACGGTGTCTCGACCCACTCCTCGACGTCCTCCTCGGCCAGTCGCGGCACACCCGCGGCAACCGAGCCGAGGACCGGCAGCCCCCGGGGCGCCGGGGCCTCCTTGTGCGGGGGCGCCGTCTGCGCGCCTCCGGGGAGGCGCACGAGCATCGCCCGCGGCTTCGTCGGGTCGCGGCGGATGTGCCCCGCGGACTCCAGCTTGGCGAGGTGGGCGTGCACGGTGGACGGCGAGGCGAGGCCGACCGCCGCGCCGATCTCGCGCACCGTCGGCGGATAGCCGTTGCACTCGCAGTGGTCGTGGATGAAGCGGAGGATCTCCGCTTGCCGGTCGGTCAGGCCCATCGCGTCACGCCTCGCCTCTCGATCGTCGAACGGCGTCCGGTGGATGCGCCGTGTGCGAACAGACGTTCCGCGCGGGAAGGTAGCAGACCGCCGCGCCACCCGGCGATCGCGCCGGGGACTCGTCCCACGGGGGCCGCGCGGCCCACCTGCTCACGCTAGACTGCCCCGGACGCCGCGCGGCTGTGGCGGAACTGGTAGACGCGCAAGGTTGAGGGCCTTGTGTCCCGTATGGGACGTGGAGGTTCAAATCCTCTCAGCCGCATCACCGAGGGCCCCGCGACGCGGGGCCCTCGTCGTCTGTCGGCGGGCGGCGCACCCGGGGCCCCGCCGCACGGGGATGCGGGCGGAACGCACATCGCGTCCCGGCCGGTGTGGGCGCGACCGAGGCGCACCGCCGCGCCGGCGTCGTCACGGCATCGGGTCGGCGCGCGTCAAGGGGCGCACCGCCCCGGCGGGGCGGGCGGGCGCCGACGCGACGGCCGGTGTGGGAAGACGGGGTGGGGGCGGGTCGGCTAGGTGAAGATGATCCCGATGAGATCGACGATCCACGCGATCACGTAGACCGAGATCACCCCACCGAGATAGATGACCGCCATCGCGATGGCCACGAAGACCGCCGCGGCGACGTACTTGCCCGTCCAGAGGACCGCTGGGTTCACGTTCACGGCGGGAAGCCTACCCCGCCGGGACGTGGTGGGAAAGGGTCAGATGCCGGCCCTGAACAGGAAGTATGTCGTCGCGAAGAACAGCAGCGACGCGACGACCGTGACCCGGTCCAGGTTGCGCTCGACGATGGCGGTCGAGCCGCCGTAACTGCCGCTCGTGGAACCGACGCCGAACGCGCCGGACAGCCCCGCGTCGCGGCCGCTGTGCATCAGGACGAGCACGACGACGAGCACCGCGAAGAGCGAGTGGAGGACGACGAGCAGGGCGACCACGGCGGTCACGGTAGCAAAGTGCGTGCCCGCGCCGATCGCGAGGTGAGGCTCAACGCGGAGGCCCCTCGCGCCGATCCAAGAAGCGATGGCGACCTCGCGACCTCCGCGCTCCGGCGCCGGCGAACCCGGCGCCCCCGCGCGCCCCGCCCGGCGCCCACGGGGCACGGCGCCGCCCCCCCAAGGCCCGCCGGCACCCACGCCGGTCGCGCCGCCGGTGCCCCCCGAGGCGCTCGCGCGTCTCGAGGCGGCGGCCCGCCAGCGGGCCACGGGGGGGCGGCGGATCAGTCCCGACGCCAGACGGGCGCTCTGCGAGGCGTGCGGACGCCCGGAGGTCGAGTGGGGCTCGCTCTGCGGCGACTGCCGGGACCGACTCGCGGGCCGGCGACGCCCGCCTGCCGCCGCCGGGCCGCCCGTGCAGCCCACCCAGGGTCAGGCCGCCGTGCGCGAGACCCCGGCACGACAGCGGCGGCGCGCGCGACGGGCCGCGGAGGACATCGGGCCGGCGATGCCGACGCGCTCGATCATCTCCGGATCCATGGCCGGACTCCGCCGCTTGGCGCCCGCCCCGTCGGCGCCGGTGTCGCGTCCCGACCCGATCGCGGTCGACGTGCTCCTGTCGGGGCTTCCGGGCGCCGTGTACCGGTGCGTCGCCGGCCCGGGGCGGCCGATCGTGTTCCTCGCAGGCAGCGTCGCCGAGGTGCTCGGGCCCGACGGCCCACCGCCCCGCGGGTCGCCGCTCGACGGGCTGATCCATCCCGACGACCGGGGGGAGGTCGCGCGTACGCTGGCGGACGTCGTGACCGACGCGCCGTTCAGCCTCGAGTATCGGATCCGCCGCGGCGACTGCGACGAGCGATGGGTGCTCGACCGCGGGCGCGCCGCGAGCGCCGACGGGCGGCTGTGGCTCGAGGGCGTGCTGATCGACGCGACCCCCGAGCGCCGGATGCGCGAGGAGCTGGCGCGGATGGCCCTGCAGGACGCGCTGACGGGCCTGCCCAACCGCCGGGCCCTGATCGGCCGTGCGGCCCGCGAGGTCGCGCTCGCCGCGTCCAGCGGCACCGCGGTGTCGCTGGTGATGCTGGACGTCGATCACTTCAAGCGCGTCAACGACACCTTCGGCCACGGGGTCGGGGACCGGGTCCTGGTGGATCTCGCGAGCGCGCTTCGTGAGCGGATCCCGGACGGGGGGCTGGTCGGGCGCCTCGGCGGCGAGGAGTTCGCCCTCCTCGCGCCCGGGGTCGGTCCCGAGACGCTCGCCGAGGCCGGCGAGCGCATCCGCGCCGCCGGCGAGGGCGTGGTCGTCGGCACCGGCCCGATCACCCTCTCCGCCGGTGGGGCGGCGCTGGCGGACGGCGAGGACCACGGGTCGCTGATCGCCCGCGCCGACGCGGCGCTCTACTGGGCCAAGAAGTCGGGCAGGGACCGCCTCGTCCTGGACTGATCCCGAAGCCGGCAGCGCTCCGTCTGGTTGAATCCCGGGCATGGAGGTCCGCGCCCGCGATGACGCCGTCCCGTTCACGACGCTCGACGGCAGCACGATCCGCTCCCTGCTCGACCGCACGAACGCCCCGGTCGCGCACCAGAGCCTCGCCGAGGCCACGTTGCCCGCGGGCGCCGGCACGACCCGCCATCACCACGAGGAGATGGAGGAGATCTACTTCGTGCTCGACGGGCGCGGGACCATGGAGCTCGACGGGGCCCGCCGCGAGGTCGGACCGGGCGACGCCATCCTGATCCCGCCGGGCGCGCGGCATCAGATCACCGCGAGCGACGCCGGGGAGCTGCGCTTTCTTTGCACCTGCGCGCCGCCATACCGGCACGAGGACACATACCTCGACTGATCCGGCGATCCGCCCCGCCCGCGCGACGTAGCATCACCACGACCACACTTCGAACAGGGGGCCGCGTGACGGACCGCCTCATCCGGGTCGGGCACAGCCCGGATCCCGACGACGCATTCATGTTCTACGCGCTCGCGGAGGGGTTGATCCCCACGCCGGGCTTCCGCTTCGAGCACGTCCTGCGGGACATCCAGACCCTCAACGAGTGGGCCCGTGAGGGCCGACTCGAGGTCACCGCGATCTCGGTTCATGCGTATGCGTACCTCGCCGACCGCTATCGCCTCCTGCCCCACGGCGCCTCGATGGGCGAGCGCTACGGCCCGATGGTCGTCGCCCGCGAGGCCGTCGACCCGGCGCGGCTGCCCGAGATGCGCGTCGCCGTCCCGGGGCTGTTGACGAGCGCGTTCCTCGAGCTGGAGCTGGCGGTCGGGCGCATCGCCGACCCGATCGTGGTCGACTTCGACCGCATCCTGGACGTGGTGGAGGCCGGCGAGGCCGACGCTGGGCTCGTGATCCACGAGGGGCAGCTCACGTACGAGCGGCAGGGGCTCGTGAGCATCATCAACCTCGGCGAGTGGTGGCACGATCTGACCGGCGGCCTCCCGCTGCCGCTCGGGGCCAACGCGATCCGCCGCGACCTCGACGAGGGCGGCGTCGCGGAGCGGGTCTCGGCGCTGCTTCGCCAGAGCATCGCCTACTCGCTCGATCACCGGGCACCCGCGCTCGCGCACGCGGAGCAGTACGGCCGCGGGCTCGACACGGGCCTGGCCGACCGGTTCGTCGGGATGTACGTCAACGACCGGACGCTGGACTATGGCGACGACGGGCGACGGGCGGTCGCCGAGCTGCTCCGGCGCGCCCACGAGGCGGGGCTCATCCCGGCGCCGGTCGCCGTCGACTTCGTTCCGGAGTGAGCCCGCACGAGGGCCCGCCGCCGGACGACCGGGACTGGGTGGCCGAGATCGACCGGTGGACCGAGCGCTTCCGTGCACTCGACAGCCCGCCCCCCGCGTTCGCGCGGGCCCTCCGGGACGGGTGGGACGCCGACGAGCGCGAGATCCTCGCGATCGAGGCGGCCGAGTACGCCCGGACCACCGCCGCCTACATCGAGCAGCTGCGGACGGCCGACGTCGATCTGGTGCGTCTCGACTGCCGCCTCGGCACCTGCGGCGTCTGCGCCAAGTACGACGGGAAGGCGTACTCGCTGCTGGGCGAGACCCCCGACCTGCCCCCGCCGCCGCCCCTGCCGATCTGTCCGGCCTGCAGGCACACCCTGAACATGCTGACCCCGTTCTTCATGCAGCGGACGGGGGTCGAGGCCGAGGACCTGGTCGCCGAGGCGCAGCCGTTCGACGCGGACGACCTGCCCCGACCCGGCTGACGCGCCCCGGGCTCGGGCTCAGTCGATCTGCACGGCGGATGCGGCTTTGGGAGGGACCTCGACCGGGGCGCCGCCGTCGACGCGCATCCGGATCGGACCACCGAACGGCGCGCGGCCGACCACGCTGACGCGCCGGCCGGGCGTGAGCCCGAGCTCGGCCAGGAACCGCAGCAGCGCCGGATCGTGGTCGCTCACGCTGACGACGACGCCCGCGACCCCGTCGTCCACGTCGGAGAGCCGCCTCGCGCGCGAGGCGGGGATGGCGCCGGTCGCGGAGGGGATCGGATGACCATGGGGGTCGCGCTCCGGATGACCGAGCTCTTCCGCGATGCGCGCCTCGAGCGTCTCGGAGATGTGGTGCTCCAGCACCTCGGCCTCCCGGTGCACCTCGTCCCAGGAGAGCCCCAGCCGGTCCACCAGGAAGGTCTCGAGCAGCCGGTGGTGGCGGACGACCTCGAGCGCGGCCATGCGGCCGGAGTCGGTCAGGACGACGCCCTGGCGCTTGACCTGGGCGACGTACCCGAGCTGATCGAGCCGCGCCAGCATGTTGCTCGCCGACGCCGCGGTCACGCCGAGCGCCTCCGCAACCTGCGACGTGGTCACCGGGCCGCCGGCGTCCGCATCCTCCTCGCGCACCGTGTAGATCGCCTTCAGGTAGTCCTGCACGGCGGGACTGGGGCGGTCCACCGTCGTCCTTTCTCCGGGAGGATCATCGTATCCGCGCCAGGGGCGTCGATCCCCGGCGCCGAGATCCTTCGATAAGACATCTTGTGCCGGTTCTTAGAACCGCATAACACGCCGATGCCATGGTCTTCCGCATGGCTACGCTTCTGCAGGAGATCACGGAGTCGCGGGTCCCTCTGGCGTCGGTGACGCCGCTCAGGGGTCGACCCAGCCTCTCCCAGATGGACCTCTTCGCCGGGCTTCCGGACCGAGACATGGCGCTGCTCGACAGCCGCCTTCCCGTCGTCCGCTGGCCGCGCGGCGCATCGATGCCCGAACCGCTCTCGCGGCCGGACCACCTCTACCTGGTGCGCGAGGGGCGGCTCGCGCTGTACGAGCGCACCGCCCCGGGGCACGAGATCATGATCTCGATCCTCGAGGCCGGGTCGATCTACTCGACCCTCGGCGCATCACCGCCGGCGAGCGTCGGAGCCCTCGACGACTCCGCCGTCACGCCGCTGTCGGGGCGGGCGCTCGAGGGTCTCATGGCGCGGTATCCGCGCCTCGGACGCAACCTCGCGGAACTGCTCTCCGATCGCGTGGCGATGCTGCGCGAGACGGTGGCGCTGGTGAGCGAGATGCGGGTGGAGGACCGCCTGCGAGCCCGTCTGCATCAGTTGGCAGACCGGTTCGGCGTGGCGACCCGGCACGGAATCGAGCTGCGGCTCGATCTGACCCACGCGCAGTGGGCGAGCCTCGTCGGCGCGTCGCGCGAGGCCGTCACGACCGCGTTCAGCAAGCTCAAGGGCAGCGGATCGGTGGAGGTCGAGGGTCGCTCGATCACGATCCCCTGGGAGGTCGTCCGCGCCCGCGAGGACGCCCTCGCCGCGGCGGCGGCGGACGACCTCTAACAGCTGACACACCGGCGGGGGCCCGCCTCCCAGAGGTTCCCCGCCGGCATGTCACCCCCGTTGCCCGGACGTCGGTCCGGGCGGGGGCTCGGTGTCCTCGTCCTTTCCGGGGACGAGTTTCGGCAGGGCGACCAGCACGAGCGCGACGCCGGCGAGCACGAGCGCGGCGGCCGTGAACAGCCACTCCGTCTGTCGGTCGTCCCCGGCGGCCGTCATCACCGCCACGCGGACCGCGAGCGCACCGCCCGCCATGAGCAGAGCGAGCCCCGCAGGCGGCGCGAGGCGGCGGCGCAGGCGCCCCGCGGACGCGTCGGCCGGGGTGCCGGCCCCACCGGTCGCGCTGGCGGATGCGGCCGGGCTCACCGTGCGGGCACCGCCAGCATCGCCTCACCCGCCCGCGCATCCCATGCATCGAGATCGCGGCGCGAATGCACGCCGTGCTTTCGGAGGATCGACTGGGCGTGTGTCCGGACGGTGTGCCACGAGAGCCCCAGTCGCTGGGCGATCTCCTTGTACGTCAGGTGCTGGCGCATGAGCCGCAGGACGACGCGCTCCTGATCGGTCAGGTCGACCTGGGGCTCGCCCTGGCGGCGCGCCATGTCGGCGAGCGAGCGGACCACGTCGAGGTCGAAGCGGCTGATCCCGCGCAGCGCGTCCCGGACCGCGTCGAGGACCGCCTCGCGGGTCCAGGTCGGCAGGATGCAGCCGCTCGCGCCGGCGGTCAGCGCCTCGATCTGGGACTGGCTCCGCGCCGACTCGCTCGCCAGGAGGATCTTCGCGCCCGGCAGGGCGCGACGGATCTCGGCGGCGAGTTCGACCCCCGGCCCGTCCGCGAGCCATCGGTCGATGATCGCGAGAGCCGGCCGCCGCTCCCTGGCCCGCTCGAGGGCGGCGTCGATCGAGTAGACGACGAGCGGCTCGATCGGGGGCTGGTCGAGGAAGTCCGCGAGCCCCGCGGCGTACGCCGGGTTCTGACTCGCGATGAGGACGGAGACGGGCGGCTGCTGGGGTGCGCTGGGCATGGGCACTCCCACCTGTGGGGTCTTCGGGGCACTGGTCGCGCGGGGCACGCGACGCTCCTTGGATCGGCGCGACCTCCCCCACCCTCAACCTCGGCCGGGCCCGCCCATGAGGTTCTGGCGGTTCGCCGGATCAGGCGGTCGGAGCCGTCCCGAGTCGCCGTCGCAGCGCGTCGACCGCGGACTGGTACCCGGCGGCGGCGGCGGCGAGCCGCACCGGCCGGCCCGCCTCGGCCTCGGCCACGACCTGGCGCATGGCCGTGACGACGGCCGCGTACTCGGCGGCGGCCGCGGCCCGCTGGGCCTCCAGGCGCGTGTCCGCGAGCCGTGCCCCGGCGAGGCGCTGGGCGACGAGCTCCGCCCGCGCGAGGGCCTCGTCGAGTGCCGGCGCCGCCGCGCGCGTCTGGTCTGCCGTCGGACGGGGCCCGAGGGAGTCGAGCGTCGCGCCGAAGTCGCGCGTCGCCTCGGCCCCCGCGACCGTGTCCGCCAGGTAGCGCTGTGGGCTGAGCTCGACCCCCTGCGCCACGGTGCCCGCCGGGGGATCGAGCGACTCGCCACCGCAGCCCGCGAGGGCCGCCGCGGCGATCAGGACGAGGGCGAGGCTGCCGCGACGTCGGATGGGAGTCTCCGCATCAGGAGGACGAGGGAGGGGGCCTGGGCCCGGACGGCGGCGCGGTCCCCGCGTGCGAGGGGGTCCACCAGCCGGCGCATGACGCCGACGATCGCGGCCTGACGGGTCACGAGCGCGTCGCGCTGGGCGCGCAGCCCCGGGTCCTCGATCGGGGCGTCGACGAGCCGCTCGCGAGCGCGCTCGGCGTCGGCGACGATGCGATCGAGCGCCATCCGGTCAGGCGCGGCGGGCGGCCGTGGCCCGCCCTGGCGCCCCACGATGGCCGTCATCCGCGACGGGCCCTGGAGCGCTTCCTGCGCGAGATCGACATAGGCCCCGGGAGTCACGGGCGGCTCGCCCGCACCCGAGCCGCCGCCGCACGCGGCCGCCGAGAGCACGGCGAGCGCGAGCACGGGGATGCCGGCGCGGCTGAGCATCGGTCGATGCTAGCCGCCGACACGGCGCCGGGCATTCGGCGATGTCGCGGTGGACGATGCGGGCCCTACTCGGGTTCGGCGATCGTGTCGAGGCGGTCGGCCTGTCGCAGCTCCCACGCAGCCTCCTCGCTTCGGCCCACCCCCTCGAGCGCCTCGGCGAGCGCATGCCGAAGCTGGCTGCGGATCGGATCGCGCTCGATGGCGTCGCGAAGGAGTGCCACCGCGTCGATCCCCCGCCCGGACGCCATCCTGATCGCGGCCCGCGCGAGCGAGGCGTCGCCGGCGACCTCGAGCGGGCCCACGCGCTCCGCCTGGACGAGGGCGGTCTCGGCGTCGTCGGTGCGACCGAGCTCCGCGAGGCCCAGCCCCCAGTCGCGGAGGGCGTAGGCGTCGTCCGGGTCGGCGTCGATCTCGGCCGAGAAGCATGCGACCGCCTCCTCCGTGCGGCCGAGCTCGCGCAGCAGGTTGCCCCGGGCCCAGTCGTAGCCGTCGCCCGGGGCCAGCTCGGCCGCCTCGGCGAGCCTGGCGAGCGCCTCCTCGTGACGGCCGCCGTCCTCGAGCAGGTCGGCGAGGAGGCCGAGGGGCACGGCGCGCTCATCGGGTGCACCCACCGACGCCGCGAGCGCCTCGAGCTCGGCGAGGGCCTCGTCGACGCGACCGAGTCGCGCGAGGGCGAACGCCGGTTGGGCGCGGACCAGCACGTCCGCCTCGGGGCCCGCGAGCTCGACGGCCCGCCGCGCCGCCGCGAGGGCCTCGTCGCCGCGCCCGAGGTGCGACAGCGCGTGCTCCATCACCATGGCGAGCTCGGGGTCGTCGGGGCGCCGTTCCGCGATCCAGGCCAGTTCGGCCAGCTCCTCGCGGTGCAGGTGCAGACTGCCGAGCGACGCGGCGAGCGCGAGGCGGGCGTCGGGTGACTCCGGCGACATGCCGACGGCCCGCGCCGCGTGGACGGCGGCCCGCACCAGCTGCCCGTCCACGGCGCCGTCACCCTCGCCGCCCGAGTCGGCGAGCGCGGCGGCCAGCTCGAGGAGCGCGTTGGCCAGACGCGCGCGCGCGACGGGGTCCTCGGGAGACGCCTCGACCGCGCGCTCCAATTCGGCCGCGCTCGTGATCAGCTGCTCGACGTCGCCGCCGTCGGCGTCCTGGCTCATGACATCTCCCCGGATCTCCCTCGACACACGAGAGCCTGCCCGATCCGGGGCGCCGCCGCCGGATCTCGGTGACACGGCGCACCGGCGCCGGCGCCGGGTCGGCGCCGACCGCCACGACCCGCGCTATCCTCGGCGACGTGCGCAACGGCGACGGGATTCCGCTGGCGCTCTCGTACGACGACGTGATGCTCGTCCCGCGCCGCAGCGGGATCCGCTCGCGCTCGGACGTCGAGACGTCCACCCGCTTCACGCGCGGGATCACGCTGGCGATGCCGATGGTGTCGGCCAACATGGACACCATCACCGGCGCGGAGATGGCGATCGCCATGGCGCGGGCCGGAGCGATCGGCGTGATCCACCGGTTCCTGTCGGTCGAGGACCAGGTCCGCGAGATCACACGGGTCAAGCGGGCCGAGGCGGTGGTGATCGAGGATCCGCACGGCGTCGGGCCGGACGCGACGCTCGGACAGGTGCACGACGAGGCCGCCCGCCACGGGGTGACGGGGCTCCTCGTCGTCGACGAACGGCGGCGCCTGCTCGGGATCGTCACGTCACGCGACATGCGGCTGCGCGACGACCCGTCCATGCCGGTGACCGCCCTCATGACCCCGCGCGAGCGCCTGGTGGTCGGCACCCCCGCCACCAGCGGCGCCGAGGCGACCGACCTCCTGCGCGACGCCCGGGTCGAGAAGCTCCCGCTCGTGGACGACGACGACGTGGTGGTCGGGCTCGTGACGCTGCGCGACCTGATGCAGCGCGCGGACCGGCCCGGCGCGACGCTCGACGCCCGCGGCCACCTCGCGGTCGCCGCGGCGATCGGCGTGCGGGGCGACCATCTGGAGCGCGCCCGGGCGCTGGTCGACGCCGGCGCCGATGCACTCGTGCTCGACATCGCGCACGGGCACGCCGACCACGCCATCGAGGCGCTGGAGGCGGTACGTGAGACCGTCGGCGGCCACTGCGACCTGGTCGCGGGCAACGTCGCCACCGCCGAGGGCGCACGGGACCTGGTCGCGGCCGGGGCCGATGCGGTCAAGGTCGGCGTCGGACCCGGGTCGGTCTGCACGACGCGCGTCGTCGCAGGCGTCGGCGTCCCGCAACTGTCGGCCGTGCTCGAGTGCGCCGAGGTGTGCCGCGAGCACGGGGTCCCGGTGATCGCCGACGGCGGGATCCGCTCGGGCGGCGACGTCGCCAAGGCGATCGGCGCCGGTGCCGAGACCGTGATGGTCGGCAACCTCCTTGCGGGCACACCCGAGAGCCCCGGCGAGGTCGTGGCGCGCGACGGCGTGCGCCTGAAGGTGTTCCGGGGAATGGCCTCGGGGTCCGCCGCGGCCGCCCGGCGGGCCGCCGAGGGCGAGGACGAGACCGAGTTCACGCCCATCGTCCCCGAGGGCGTGGAGGCGGTGGCCCCGCTTCGGGACTCCGCCGGGCAGGTCGTGCACGAGCTCGTCGGCGGGCTGCGCTCCGGGATGAGCTACAGCGACGCGCGCACCATTCGCGAGATGAACGAGAAGGCCCGTTTCGTCCGCATCACCGCCGGCGGCCTGCGCGAGAGCCACCCGCACGACGTCACATTGTGAACGCGGGGGCGCGCCGGCTGAATCCCGCGCCCGCCCGTGCCGATAGCATCGGCGTCGACCCGCCCCCCGACCGCGCGAGGTGACCGTTGTCGACGACCTTGGCGCCCCCCGAACTGTGCGTGACCACCGTCCGCACGCTCTCCATCGACGGGGTCCAGAAGGCAAACAGTGGCCACCCGGGCGGGCCGATGGGCCTCGCCCCGATCGGCTGGACGCTGTTCACGCGCCACATGCGCCACGCACCGGCCGATCCGCTCTGGCCGAACCGGGACCGCTTCGTCCTGTCGAACGGCCACGCCTCGATGCTGCTGTACTCGCTGCTCCACCTGACCGGCTACGCCCTGCCGCTGACCGAGCTGGAGCGCTTCCGTCAGATCGAGTCGGCGACCCCCGGCCACCCGGAGCGGGGTGACACCCCGGGCGTCGAGGTCACGACCGGGCCGCTCGGCCAGGGAATCGGGAACGCCGTCGGCTTCGCGATCGCCGAGCGCATGCTCGCCGCACGCTACAACCGCGAGGGGCACGCGATCGTCGATCACCGGACGTGGTTCATCTGCTCCGACGGCGACATGATGGAGGGGATCTCCCACGAGGCCGCCTCGATCGCCGGACACCTGGGGCTGGAGCGCCTGGTCGGGGTCTACGACGACAACCACGTGAGCCTCGACGGCCCCACCGATCTCAGCTTCGGCGAGGACGTCCCGGCGCGCTTCGCGGCCTACGGCTGGCGGGTCCTGCACATCCGCGACGCCAACGACCTCGACGAGGTCGACGCCGCCCTGACGGCAGCCTCGGAGCCGGACGGCCGGCCCACCCTGATCGCGGCCCGCACCCACATCGGCTGGGGCTCACCGCACAAGCAGGACACGTCGGCGGCGCACGGCTCCCCCCTCGGCCCCGACGAGGTGACCGCCACCAAGGAGTTCTACGGGTGGCCGACCGAGCCGCCGTTCCTGATCCCGCCGGAGGTCGAGCGCTGGAAGGGCGAGATGATCGAGCGAGGGGACGCGCACCGCGAGGAATGGGGCGCCACGCTCGACGCCTACCGGGCGGCCTTCCCGGACCTCGCCGCGGAGTTCGAGCGCACGATGGACGGACGCCTCCCGGACGACTGGGAGTCGTCGGTCCCGGTCTTCCCCGCCGGCGAGAAGGTGGCGACCCGCAAGGCCGGCGGTGCCGCGATGAACGCGATCGCGCACGCGGTGCCCGAGTTGATCCAGGGCGCGGCGGACCTGTCGGTGAGCACCGGCACCGACCTCGAGGAGATGGGGCGCGTCCAGGCGAGCGACTTCGGCGGGCGCAACCTCTACTACGGGGTGCGCGAGCACGCCATGGGCGCGATCACCAACGGCATCGCCGCGCACGGCGGACTGCGGCCGGTCTGCTCGACCTTCTTCCAGTTCTACGACTACATGAAGAACACCGTGCGCCTCGCCGCGCTCATGCGCCTGCCCTCGATCTTCGTCTACACGCACGACTCGATCGGGCTGGGCGAGGACGGGCCGACCCACCAGCCGATCGAGCACCTCGCGGCGGCCCGGGCGGTGCCCGGCCTCGTGACCATCCGCCCCGCCGACGCGAACGAGACGGCGGCGGCCTGGCGGGTCGCCATCGAGCGCACCCACGGGCCGACGGCGATCGTGCTGAGCCGCCAGGGCCTGCCGGACCTCGGTGGCGAGGCGGCCGTGGCGCGCGGCGCCTACGTGCTCGCCGACGGCGACGACCGCATCCTGATCGGAACCGGGTCCGAGGTGCAGCTCGCCCTCGAGGCGCGCGAGATCCTCGCCGGCGAGGGCATCTCCGCCCGCGTCGTGAGCATGCCGAGTTTCGAGCTCTTCCGCGCGCAGGAGCAGGCCTACCGGGACGCGGTCCTTCCCCCCGCGATCACCCGCCGGGTCTCGGTCGAGGCGGCCTCGGCATTCGGCTGGCACGAGTGGGTCGGATCCGACGGCGCCTGCATCGGGCTCGACCGTTTCGGCGCGTCGGCTCCGGGCCCACAGGTGATGGCGGCGCTCGGGATCACCGCCGAGGCAGTCGCGGCGGCGGCCCGCTGATGCCGGCGGGGACGATGGCCGGGGCCGGCGGCGCACGGTGAGCGCCGTCCAGACGCTGGAGCTGGACCGGGGGTCGCGCCTCGTGCGCGCGCCGGCTCCGGCCGCGGTCGTCATCTTCGGCGCCTCCGGAGACCTCACGCGGCGCAAGCTCATGCCCGCGCTGTTCAGCCTGGCCCAGCAGGGGCTGCTGCCGCCGGAGACCGCGATCGTCGGCGTCGCCCGCACCCGCTGGACCGCGGACGAGTTCCGGGAGCGGATGCACGAGGGCGTGACGACGCTCGGGCACCACGAGGTCGATCCGGACGTCTGGAGCGGGTTCGCGCGTCGGCTGAGCTACATCTCGGGATCGTTCACCGACGAGCAGGCCTTCGTCGAGTTGCGCGAGACCCTCCGTGAACTCGATGAGAGCCGCGGGACGCGCGGCAACCGGCTCTTCTACCTGGCGACCGCACCGGAGTTCTTCCCGGAGATCGCGGAGCGCCTCGGCGGCGTGGGGCTCGCGGCAGAAGGGGAGGTCGTCGACGGCGCGTCGAGCTTCGCCCGGGTCGTGATCGAGAAGCCCTTCGGCGAGGACCTCGCCTCGGCCCGCGAGCTGAACCAGCGCGTGAGCGCCGTCTTCCACGAGTCCCAGGTCTACCGGATCGACCACTACCTGGGGAAGGAGACCGTCCAGAACCTGCTCGTGCTGCGGTTCGGGAACGCGATCTTCGAGCCCATCTGGAACCGGCGCTACGTCGACCACGTCCAGATCACCGTGGCCGAGGACCTCGGCGTCGGGACGCGCGGCGGGTACTACGACCAGTCCGGAGCGCTCCGCGACATCGTCCAGAACCACGTCATGCAGGTGCTCTCGATCGTCGCGATGGAGCCGCCGGCGCGGTTCGAGAGCCGCGAGGTGCGTGACGAGAAGGTCAAGGTCCTGCGGGCGATCCCGGCGATCGACCGGCGCGATCTGCCGCTGCACGCCGTCCGCGGCCAGTACGGGCCGGGATGGGTGGCGGGTGACCGCGTCGCGGGCTACCGCGAGGAGGAGGGCGTCGACCCGCGCTCCAACACCGACACGTTCGTGGCGATGAAGCTGCGCGTCGACAACTGGCGGTGGTCGGGGACCCCGTTCTACGTGCGCACCGGCAAGCGACTGCCGCGCAGGGCGACCGAGGTCTCGATCCACTTCCGCCCCGTCCCCCACCTGCCGTTTCCCACGACCGTGGACGCGATCCAGCCCAACCTGCTCGTGCTCAAGGTCCAGCCCGACGAGGGCGCGTCGCTCAAGTTCGTCGCCAAGACGCCCGGCCCCCAGGTCGAGCTTCGCGGCGTCAGCATGGACTTCGCCTACGGCAACTCGTTCCTGCGGGCGTCACCCGAGGCCTACGAGCGGCTGCTGCTCGACTGCCTGCTCGGGGACTCGACCCTCTTCGCGCGCTGGGACGAGGTCGAACGCGCCTGGGAGATCATGGACCCGGTGATCGAGGCGTGGAGCGGCACCGAGGGGCCCTTCCCCAACTACGAGGCCGGAAGCTGGGGGCCGCTCGCGGCGCACGAGATGCTCGCCCGGGACGGACGCGAGTGGCGACGCCTCTAGCCACCCCCGACCGCGAGCAGGCGAACTGGTTCGGCAGCGATGTCGGGATCAGGGACGTCATCGCCCAGATGGCGGAGTTGCGCGCGCGGACGTCGCACGGCCCGGCACCGCTCGCGGTGTCGAGCGTGCTCAACCTGGTCGCCATCGCCCCGACGGACGACGAGCTCAACGAGATCGAGGACACGATCGGCGATCTCGCCGAGCATCAGCCCTCTCGGGCCGTCGTCGTCTCGGAGGGCCAGGAGGGAGACGACACCGGGATCGACGCCAACGTCAACGTGAGCTGCCTGATGGGCGACGGGGACCGGCAGGTGTGCGTCGAGCAGGTGACGCTGACGGTCCGGGGGGCGGCGCGGGGCGGCATCGCGAGCGCGGTCGAGCCATTGCTTCGCAACGACCTGCCGACCTTCGTCTGGTGGCCCGGCCCGCCCGAGGTCGCCCACGACCTGCTCGATGCGGTCTGCTCGCTCGCCGACCGGCTGGTCACGGAGGGCTCGCGCTCCGACGACCCCGCGGCGGCGCTTGCGGGCCTCCACGCGCGGATCGCCGCGGGGGGGCCCGCGGTGACCGACCTGGCCTGGGCCGCGATCACCCCCTGGCGGCAGATGCTCTCCCAGATGCTGGGGGCGTCCGAGCTCGAGCGGCTGGCCTCGGGCCCGGCGGTGCTCCACATCGCGAGCCGCGGGCGCACCCCGTCGCTCGACGCCCATCTGCTGGCCGGCTGGCTCGGCCACGCCCTCGGCGACCGCCTGGCCGTCGAGCACTCGCCTCGGCCGAAGGCCGACGAGGGGATCGTCGCGGTGGAGCTCGAGAGCGCGAGCGGGCGCCGACTCGCGGTCGAGCGCATCGAGGGTCGCGCAGCGGCGGCCGTCAGCGTGTCCTCACCGGCCGGACGCCCCCGCCGGCGCGTGCTCCCGATGCCGGTCCCGGTCCGATCCCGCCTGCTCGCCGGCGAGCTCGAGTACATCGAGCGCGACGACGCCTTCGAGCACGCGGTCAACGCAGCGATGGAGCTGATCCCATGAGCCGAACCGACGTCCAGGTGGTCTCCGACGGCGCGGCCCTCGCCGATGTGGCGGCCGCCCACATCGAGCGGGTGCTCCAGGGCGCGAGCGAGGCGACGCCCGCCACGGTGGCGCTCGCGGGCGGCCACACCCCGCGCGCGACCTACCAGCACCTGGCCGCGCGCCCCGCCCGGTGGCGCCACGTCGAGTTCTTCTTCGGCGACGAGCGGTGCGTTCCGCCGGACGACGACGGCTCGAACTACCTGATGGCCCACCAGGCGCTGTTCGCGCGCGTGCCCCTGACCGCCGACCAGGTCCACCGCATCCCGGGCGAGCTGGAACCCGAGCAGGCCGCCTTCGCGGCCGAGGAGGACCTGCGGCGCGCGTTCCCGGGCGATGGGACTCCGGCGCTCGACCTCATCCTCCTGGGCCTCGGCCCGGAGGGGCACACGGCCTCGCTGTTCCCGGAGGCACCCGAGCTCGAGATCACCGACCGGCTGATGGTCCCCGTCAACCGGCCCGACCTGCCACAGCCGTGGCGTGTGTCGATGACGCTTCCGGTCCTGAACGCCGCCAAGCACGTGATGTTCCTCGTGGACGGGGCCGAGAAGGCCCCGGTCGTCGCGCGGGCGATCGCGGGCGATGACGCGCTGCCCGCGGGCAGGATCCGCCCCGCCGGGGACCTGACCTGGCTCGTGACCGAGGCGGCGGCGGGGGATCTCGGCACCGACTGAGGGGGCCCGTCCCGGCCCGCCCGCGGGCTCACGCCGCGGGGCCGGGCCGGGGTCGCGCAGGCTGCGACACGGCAGCGCCACGTCCGTGCGCATGGTGAACACGTGGTGACGGCCGACCCACCCGTCGCGGACCCCGACGGCGCCCCCGCCGCCGAGCGGCGCGACACCCACCGGGTCACCCGTGTCGCAGCACGGACCGCCTCGTCGGGTGAGGTCCGCATCGATCGCCACCGCTCCGGACGTGGCCACCAGGATCGCGAGGAGCGCGGTCCCCAACAGGTGGGCGCGCGTCAGCCGTACCGACGGTCGCCGAGGCGGATGGGTCGCATCCTCGGCCGTGCGGCCGGCTCAGCCCGGGCGGGCGTCGGGCCCGGGGCGCGCGCCGTACGAGCCGGTGACCAGGTCGACCGCGGCGTCGACGTCCGGGACCAGCCGGACGAGGCCCATGTCCCGGTCGTCGACGACGAGCAGGCGCGCGATCAGCGGGGCCAGCGCGGCCCAGCGGGGCCCGACGAGCACGAGCGGCCGGGCCTCGGCCGGCCAGTTCTGGTGCAGGTTCCACGCGAGCGCCACCTCGGCGAGGGTCCCCATGCCGCCCGCGAGCGCGATCCAGGCGTCGGCCTCGACCAGCCGACGCACGCGTGCGAACAGGTCCTCGGTCTCCCGCTCCTCGAGCACCCACCGATTCGGCGCCTTCGTCCCACGAAAGCTCTGCAGCGTGACGCCGACCACGTGCCCGCCCGCGGCGTGGGCGCCGCTCGAGACCGCCCCCATCACCCCGTCGTAGCCCCCGGTCTGGACCGTCCACCCGGCACCGGCCAGCAACCCGCCGAGCCGGACCCCCTCCCGGTACTCCGGCTCGCCGGGTGCCAGTCGAGCGCTCCCGAATACGGCCGCGACCGGACGGCCGGGCCAGGGGCTCACGCGGTGGCCCGGGGACGATCCCCTCGACCAACGCGCGCGCCATCGGATCGTCGGCCATCGCGCCGAGCAGCACCACCGTCGCCACGACGTGGGGGTCACCAGGCCCGAGCGATGCGGCGAGCGCGCGCAGCCGTGTGGCGGGCGCGCACCGCCCGCCGCCGGCGCCCGTGGTCACGATCGCGATGTCGAGCAGTCGTCCGACGCGCGCGAGGTCCCCGAGCGGCGGGGTGAACTCGTCGGCGAGCGGGTCCAGACCGCGCCGGCCGCACTCGACCAGCGCGCCCCCCGAGTAGGCGACGATCGATGCGAGCCCCTCGTGTCCCGCACCGCGGAGCGCGCGGGCCGCCCCGAGCTGGGGAAGCGGCACCGGGCCGACGGCGTGGAGCCAGGCGGCCGCGAGAAGGCGCGCCCGGTCTGCGCGGACCAGGCCGGTCGGGATCGCGAGCCGAGCCGCCTGCTGGGCGACGCCGCGGGCGCGCTCGTACGCCGCGCGGTCGAGGTGCCGCTCCGCGAGCGCATGCGCGGCCACCGGCTCCTCGGCCCGACCCCAGTCCGCCCGATCGTCCATCGCCGTCAGATGAGGACGATCTTCGCCTCGTCGATGACGCGATCGCCCTCCAGGTCGGCGCGGGCGCGCTCCCCGGCGGGGACCTCGGGCTCGGTGTCGTCGAGCAGTCGGCGCGACATCGTGTGTCCGGTGCGCTCCTCGGCGGCGCGGTGCCAGTCGTCGGGGACCTCGTCCGGCACGGGGATGCCCGCGAGCTCCGAGAAGAGCATCGCCCAAGCCCGCGGCACGATGTCGTCGGCGTACCCGCCGCCCCCGAGCGCAACCCACCTGCCTCCGGCGGCGGAGTCGGCCAGGTCGTGCAGGGCCGCGTACAGGCGCGGGAAGGTCGCCATCGTCACGGTGAGGTGGGCGAGCGGATCGACGTGGTGCGGGTCGGCGCCGTCCTGGGTGACGATCACGTCCGGGCGGAACGCGTTCACCGCCGGGCAGATCACCTCCTCGATCGCCCGCAGGTAGGGACGGTCGCCGGCGTAGGGCGGGAGCGGGATGTTGATCGCCGTGCCGAGCCCCTCCCCCACACCGCGCTCGCCGATGCCGCCGGTCCCGGGAAAGAGGTACCTCCCGCTCTCGTGGACGGAGGCGGTCAGGACCCGCGGGTCCTCGTAGAAGAGCCACTGCGTGCCATCGCCGTGGTGGACGTCCACGTCCACGTAGGCGACGCGCTCGGCGCCCGCGTCGAGCAGCGCGCGGATTGCGACCGCGGGGTCGTTGTAGACGCAGAACCCATGCGCACGGTTGCCCATCGCGTGGTGGAGGCCGCCGCCGACGTGGAACGCGCGGCGCACCCGACCGCTCCAGACCGCCTCGGCGGCGGCGATCGACCCACCGCAGACGGCCGCGGCCGCCTCGTGCATGCCCGGGAACGCGGGGGTGTCACCGATCCGGTTGAGCCCCCAGATGACCGCATTCGGGTCGTCCGCGCCGTCGGGGCGCGCGCCGAGGCGCTTGACCGCCTCGACGTAGTCCGGCGCATGGACGGCGGTGATCCGATCGTCGCCGGCCGACGCGGCCTCGATCATCTCGACGCTCGGGGCGTCGGCGAGCCCGTAGGCGCGGATGAGCTCGAGTGCCAGGTGCCTGCGGAGCGGATCCATCGGGTGCCCCTCACCGAGATCGTAGGCGGTGGGGGACGCGGAGACGACGAGCGCGACGGGATCGGGCATGGCCGAGAGCCTAGGCGAGACCGGGGGCCGAGCGCGAGCGATGGCGCGAGCCGTCAGTGCACGTGCGCGTGTCCGCCCCCCAGGTCCGCGGGGGCCACCTGGGTCGCCAGATAGGCCGCGATCGCGGTGGTCACCGGTGCGGCCGCGATGAGGCCGATCGACCCCACGAGGGTCGCGACGATCTCCGCGGCCACGACCTCGCTCGTGGCCGCGTCGACGAACGAGGTGTCGACGATCCCGAACACGAGAAGCGTCGGCAGCGCCGCGCCGACGTACGCCAGGACCAGGGTGTTGACGGTCGAGACGACGTGATCGTGCCCCACCGACATGCCCCTGCGAAAGAGCTCGCGGGTCCCGAGCGCGGGGTTCGCCGCCCGGAGGGCCATGACCGTGGACGCCTGGCTGACCGTCAGGTCGTCCAGCACGCCGAGCGCCGCGATCACGACCCCGGCGATCAGCACGCCCCGAAGCGAGACGTCCGCGCCGCTGGCGCGAAGCAGCGTCGCGTCGTCGGACGCGAAGCCGGTCAGCTGGGCGGCCGAGGTCATGATCGCGGCGAGGGTCAGCGTCAGCACGAGGGCCGCCGCGGTGCCGACCATGGCCGCGAGCGACCGCGGCCCGAGCCCGTGGGCGATCGGGATCGTCCCGAACATGATCGCCAGCGCCCCCACGAAGGCGACCGCCACCGCGGGTCGGCCATCGAGGATCGCGGGGACGACGAAGCCGATCACCACGATCAGGCTGATCCCGAGGCCCACGAGCGCGCGCAGCCCCTTCCAGCCGGCCGTCGCGACCACGAGCAGGGCGAACCCGGCGGCAAGCCACGCGAGCGGCGTGCCCCGCTCGAAGTCGGCGAAGCCGTAGCGGTCGATCTCGGCCCCCCCGATCACGGCCCCCTCGGGGATCTCCGCCCTCGTGACGCGGACGCCGTCACCGACGTCGACCACCACGTCGATCACGTCGAACGCCGCGGTCTGGCCGCGGTCGGGCCCCTCGCGAAGCCGCACCGTCACCCGTCGGCACTCGGGCGCCGCCTCGCCCGGGAGGGCCTGTGATCGGCAGCCCGTCGCGTCGACCGCGACGACCTCGGCGCCCAGCGTGTCCAGCTGAGGCGGGCTCGCCGTCCCGGCGTCGCCCCCCGGGCGCAGATCGATCAGCCCGATGACCGCGACGAGTGCCAGGACGCCCAGAATCGCGGCGAGCACGATCGCGCCGGGGCGCGTGTAGGGCCAGCGCAGACGTGGCACGACGCCAGTCTGCCAGCCCCCGACGTCACTCCATCACGCGCAGGGACGCCGGCACGTCCATCCGTCGGATGCGCGGGAGCGTCAACAGCGGAGCCAGCGTCACCGCGACCACGCCCGCGAGCGCGGCCTGAAGCAGCGTGCCGCCCGAGAGCACGACGCGCGCGCCCACCTCCGGAAGGACGTCCGGGAACTGCACATGCACGATCCACGCCAGGAGCAGCATGCCGAGCCCGACTCCGATCGCGGTCCCGACCACACCCACGATCAGGCTCTCCTGCATCGCGATCGCGATCGGGGTGCGCGGGCGAAGCCCGAACGCAAACATCGTCGCGTTCTCGCGGGTGCGCTCGTCGGCGCCGATGGTGCTGGAGTTGAACGCGATCAGGAGCGCGAGGACCACGCCGACGCCGATCGGGATCAGGAGGATCGCCTGGTACTCGTCGATCGCCTCGCGCAGGGCCGTCGTCGAGGCCGAGGCGGGCTCAACGGTCGCGACGCCCGGGATGCCGACCAGCGCCCGCACCACGTCGTCCGGGGGCGTCCCCGGCGCCGGGAGCACGTCGACCGAGTTCGCCAGGCCCGTGAGCCCAAAGCGGCTCGCGCCGGCCGGGCCCATGTAGGCGGGCGCACGGAAGGGGTCCGCGTGGGTCCCTGTCACCTCGACCGGGGAGCTAGCGAGGGCGATCGCGCCCCCGGCGCCCGGGCGAGGGTAGGTGAGCACCACCTCGTCGCCGACGCCGACGCCGAGGTCGTCGGCGGCGACCTCGGAGATCAGGATCCCCTGCGATCCGGCGTCGAGCGAGCCCGAGCTCGCGTTCGGGCGCCAGATCCCGGTGTCGGACTCCGGGATTCCGAGCAGGAGCTCGATCGGCTCGGCACCTGCGGAGCGGGCGACGGCCGCCGGAACCCGCAGCCAGGGCTCGGCCTCGGAGACGACCCGGCTCGAGCCGATCGCCCGCACGGGCGCGCCGTCGGCGGCGACCACCGTGTCGAGGGTGGCGACGACCCGCGTCGGAGCGCCTGCCACGGTCTCGCGCTCGCTGCGGTCGATCATGTCCGTGAAGGCGTCCAGCGTGCCGAGCATGGCGACCACGACCGCGATCACGGCGCCAAGCCCGAGCGCGGTCACGAGGGCGCGCCGCGGGGCGCGCAGGACGCTTCGCACCGGCATCTGCGCGATGCTCCCGCCCGGCAGCCGCAGCCGCTTGGCGAGCGTCACCGCGCCGGCGCGGGTGGCCGACAGGGCGGTGGTCCGGATCGCCTTGATGGGCGGGACCCGCACGCCGCGCCAGACCGGGAAGAGCGTGGCGAGAACGATCACGGCCAAGCCCACGAGCGCGCCGCGCACGAAGACCGAGACCTGGAAGGGCGTCTCGATCACGGGAAGCGCGGGTAGCGCGTCGGCGAGCACGTCGGCGAGCAGCGCCTGGATCACGAGGCCGGTGATCACGCCCAGGACGACGCCCAGGATCGCGATCTCGAGCCCCAGCAGCATCGGCCGAACCGCGACCCGCAGCGTCGAGGCGCCAAGCGCTCTCCCGATGCCGATCTCACGACGCTGCGAGTCCACGATCCGGCTCACGAGGTTGAAGGCCGCGAGCGCCGCCCCGGCGAGGACCAGCGCCGCGAAGACGTTCATCAGCTCCTGGTCGCCCTGCGCATCCCGGTACAGGATGCGGTGCGCCCCGATCTCCTCGGTCGTCGTCACGGTGGTGCCGACTTCGGGCAACGCCGCCCGGAGTCCCCGCTCCAGCTCGACGGCGGCGAGGTCGCGGTCCGCTCCCGGCGCCAGGCGCAGCACGAGGTCGTTCACCTGCCCCGGACGGCCAGCCAGATCCCCCGCGACATCGAGCGGTGCATAGACGAAGGCGAAGCCCCCAGGCAGCACGAACCCGCCCTCGCCCTCGGTCAGGTAGAACTGCTCCGGGGTCCGCGCGTGACCGACGTACTCGACGGTGCGAGCGCCGACCTGCACCGGTCCGCCCGGAGGCAGCCCCATCTCCTGGGCGAAGCCGGACTCGAGCATGACCCGGCCGGACGCCGCGTCCTCGGGTCCGGGGAGGCGGCCCGCAGACGCATCGATCGCGTCGACCGTCAGCTCACCGACGACGTCGCCGCTCCCGACGATCTTGCCGGGCACGAGCACGTCGCCATCGCCGGTGGCGACGCCGATCTGAGTCGGGACGATGAGCCGCTCCTCGAGCGCCGCGACGTCACCGCCGACCGATGTCCCGGCGACGGCCGCCTCGAGGCGGCCGCGCTCGAGGTACGCGCCTTCGGGCAGCTCCACCCGGAGGTCGTGGACGCGAAGCAACGCGAAGCTCACGTCGTTGGAGGCGACGCGCCAGGCCTCCATGCTGCCCAGCCCGGTGAACAGGCCGGTTCCGAGCGCGATGAGGAGCGCGATCGCGCCGACCAGCACCCACCTCTGACGCAGGTCGCGCAGCGACCAGCGGGTGGCGAGCGCGACGCGGCGGCCGCGCTCGCTCACCATTGCAGCTCGGAGATCGGCGCCGGGCCGCCCTCGTTGGGCGCGTCCGAGACCACCCTGCCGCTCGAGAGCTCGATCACGCGATCCGCGACGCGGGCGATCTCGCGATTGTGCGTCACGACGATCACCGCCATCCCCATCTCGTGCGTCTGATCGTGGAGCAGCTGGAGGATCTGGACGCCGGTACGGAAATCGAGCTCTCCGGTCGGCTCGTCCGCGAGCAGGATGGGATTGCCCGAGGCGAGCCCGCGCGCGACGGCCACCCGCTGCTGCTCGCCGCCAGAGAGCTCGTGCGGGAAGTGGTCGATGCGATCGCCCAGTCCGACCCGCTCGAGCGTCTCGTGCGCCACCTCGCGTGCGGAGGGCCGGCGGCTCACGTCCGCGCCGAACTCGACGTTCTCGAGCGCGGTGAGCTGCGGGAAGAGGTTGAAGGTCTGGAAGATGAAGCTGACCGCGCCGCGCCGGAACCGCGCCAGCTCACGCGCGCCCGCGCGCGTGATGTCCTGCCCCGCGATGACCGCGCTGCCGCTGGTCGGGCTGTCGAGGGCGCCGATGACGTTCAGAAGCGTCGACTTGCCGCTCCCGGACGGACCCAGCACGACGACGAACTCCCCATGGGTGATGTCGAGGTCGACCGCGTCGAGCGCGACGACCTCGGCGGCCCCGACCGTGTATCGACGCCCGACGCCTCGCAGCGCAATGAGCGCCTCGCCGTTCGCGCCGCCGGTGGCCGGTCCCGTGTGACCCGCACTGGTCGCATCCATGCCCGGATTCACACACTCCCGCCGGGCCGGCGCATCCGGACCGACCGGCATCGGTGTGCGGATGATCCGCAGATCGCACCCTGCGGGCGGGCATCCGTGCCCGTCCCCGCCGGACGTCCTGTTCCCTTCGTCGGCCCTCCGCGACGGGACGATCGGGAAGATCCGCCCGTTGACCCCCGGCGCGTCGGGCGTCCCGTCGGCGCCGACGCTGCCGAGGCTCGCCAGGTCGTCGGCGAGCGCGGTTCGGGTCGGGGCCCCGAGGTTGACCTGGGGCTTGTCCGGAAGCACCGGGTACTGGTCACCGCCACCGGCGTTGAAGTTGTTGATGGCGACGTTGACCGACGGGGCGCCCGCGACGGGCACGCCCCCGACGACGAGCGGTGTGCGGTCGTCGAGTGTGACGTCGAGGATCCGCGAGCCCTGGCTCGTGGCGTTGCCGTCGGCGTCGAACGTGCGCTCCGGCGACGCCGGGCCGTCGGTGAACGTGAAGCCCGCCACCTGGGCGAATCGCCCGGTGCCGGCGCCCTGGCGCACGATCGAGCCGTCGGGCTGGAGCACGACCCTTCAGACCGCGTCTCCTGCACCTCACCGGGCACACCTCCCGCCTCGTTGGACACGGCCCGTCCACCGGCCGGCGGCGGGCCGCATCACGCTATGGCGCGCGCCGTGACGTACCTGTGAAGGCGGCGTGTCCTCGCACGTCATGCCGCGACGGCGGGCGTCGCGGGTTCTCGCTGCCGATCGCACCCGGAGAGTTTGCGGGCCGCCCGCAAGACGACCCGCGAACCACCCCGATGCACGCCGCGGGCCCGCGGCCGACACTGCACCTTTCATCGACGGGGCGGACCGGAGGAATGCGATGACGACGAACGTGCTCGTGCTCGGTGGCAACTTCGGAGGTCTCACCGCCGCGATCAGCGTCAAGCGCATGCTCGGGGACGAGGCAGAGGTGACCGTCGTCTCCAAGGCGAACGGCTTCCTGTTCAACCCGTCCCTGATCTGGGTCCCGTTCGGAAAGCGCTCGATTCGCGACCTGACGTTCCCGCTCGCGCCGACGTTCGACCGCGCGGGGGTCCATTTCGTCCACGCGGAGGCCACCCGGATCGACCCCGTCGCCCGCCGAGTCGAGACCACGTCGGGCCCGCGCGACTACGACCACCTGGTCATCGCGACGGGGTACCGAAACGACTTCTCGGTGGCGCCTGGCCTCGGCCCGGGTGGCAATGCCGAGACGATCACGACGGCCTCCGACGCGGAGCGCGCCGGCGACGCATGGGCGCGGTTCGTCGAGTCGCCCGGGCCGCTCGTGGTCGCAGCGACGCAGGGCGCCGCGTGCTTTGGCGCCGCCTACGAGTTCCTCTTCAATGCGGCGCACCAGATCAAGCGACTCGGCCTTCGGGGCTCCGTCCCGATCACGTACGTGACGGCGGAACCGTTCCTCGGCCACTTCGGGATCGGTGGAATGCGTGGCGGCGAACGCATGCTCTCCGCGTTCCTGGGGTTCCAGCACATCGACGCCGTGCCGAACGTCGGGATCGAGTCGGTGGATGCCGGCGAGATGACCCTGAGCGACGGCTCGCGCCTTCCGTTCGGCTACGCGATGGTCGTCCCGCCATTCGTCGGCGCCGAGGTCGTTCGAGCGTCGGGGCTCGGCAACTCCAAGGGGTTCATCGAGGTCGACGACACGTACGAGAGCGTCGCAAACCGCAATGTCTGGGCGGTGGGCATCGCTGCCGCGGTCAACGCCCCCTGGCACACCGCCTATCCGGTGGGAATCCCAAAAACCGGCTTCCCAACGGAGACGATGGCCAAGGTCGCGGCGCGGAACATCGCGGCCAGGGCACGAGGGGGGGAGGCCACCGAGCGACAGGATTTCGGCGAGATCCCGGCCGTGTGCATCATGGATGCCGGCAACAACGGCGTCATCATCCTCGGCGACCACCTCCTGCCGCCGCGCAGGGCGGCGGCGATGATCCCGGGCCCACAGTCTCACTGGGCGAAGCTCGCATTCGAGCGCTACTACCTTTGGAAGTCCCGGCGCGGGCTCGTGCAGTTCCCCTGAATCGCGTCAGCTCTGGCGAACCACCACATTCCAGGGCTCGATCCGAATCGCCGTGACGAGTCCCGCGCGGACGTACGGATCCTCCGAGGTCGGCCCCACCCGGAGGAGCCGGCAGCCAACGGGCAAACGGCGGCCGCGCGCGCCGGCCCGGGGGCGGGCGAGGGCGGGGGGGGGGGGGGGGGGGGGGGGGGGGGGGGGGACGGGAAGAGCAACAGGCGGTCATGCGCTCGGCCTCCTCCACCGGGACCGACAGCACGATGGCGGCGCCGCTCGGCGGATCGCCGAGCGCGCCCGCGGCGATCAGGCGCCCCTCGTCGGCCCAGGCGCGAAGCCTCGCGAGGTGGTCGTCGCGGTGCGGAGCCCGGCGCTCGAGGATGTCGGGGACGTACTCGTAGAGGACGAGCGTCCGCGTGGGGGCGGGGTTGCTCACGAGGCGCGCGTCACCCTGACGCGAAGCGTGTAGTCGCCGCCGCCCCGGCGTGCGAAGACGTTCAGGTAGTGGCGACCGGAGCGCTCGGCCGTGAAGGCGACGACCTGGCGACGCCCGCTCTTGCGTCCGCTGTAGTCGGCGAGATTCGCCTCCAGGTTGGCCTGCCCGGTCAGCCGCACGGTGCGCGTCTTCGGCTTCCAGAGGTACAGGTCCACCTGGCCTCTGGCCTTGGGGTGATCGAGTTGCGCCCGGACCCTGTCGCCCTTTCGCAGCACGACGCCGTACACGTCGTCCGGGTCCTCCGTCTGGTCGATCACGGCGGTGATGGTGCGCGACCGGGCCCGCTCCGCGGCGGGCCTGGCCGAGGACACGAACTTGATGTCGTCGTTGACCTCGCCCGTGTCGTCGCCCGGGACGGGAAGGGTCACCGCCGCCTGCGGATTGACGATCCCGGCCCCGCTGCGCGTGTCGCGTCCGCGCGGGCCGACGTCGATCGCCGTGTTCGTGATCTGGCGATGGACCTGGAAGGGGCTCAGCGTGTCCGGGTTGTTGGCCATCACGAGCGCGGCGACGCCCGCCACCATCGGCGTCGCCATGGACGTGCCGTCCTTGACGCCGTACCCGGGCGTGACGACGCCCTCGCGGACGTCGCGCGGGATCGTCGAGATGATCGACACGCCGGGCGCGATGACGTCCACGCTGCGGTTCCGGTTGCTGAAGGTCGCGGTGCCGTAGGGCGTCGGGCAGTCGAACGACCGCTCACCGTCGCACTCGGCGCCCACACCGAGCACCCTCGGGTACGCGGCCGGGTAGTTGAGGCCGTTCTCCTCACCGCCCTCGTTCCCGACCGACGCGACGACGATCGCGCCGCGCTGGGTCGCCCAGAGGATCGTGTCCTGGAATGCGCGCGAGTAGCCGGGGCCGCCCGCCGAGATGTTGACCACCTTCGCGCCGTTTCGCACCGCCCAGCGGATGCCCCGCATCATGGTGTCGTCCGTGCTGCGGCCCGCCCGATCCGCGATCTGGACGGGGATGACCTCACCGTCCCGGGCCCGCGCGGGGGCCGCGCCCACGACCCCGACACCGTCGATCGGCGCGGCGGCGATGCCCGCGACGTGCGTGCCGTGCCCGGTGATGCTGTGATCGTCGGCCTCGCGGACCCCGCGCAGGCTGCTGAACGGCGCCACGAGCAGGCCCGGGGCACGCCACTCGGGGTGATCCCGGTCGACGCCGCTGTCGAGGACCGCCAGCCGGGGACGGGGACGTTGCGCGAGCGCCGTGGACCAGTTCCCGCGGAACAGGCCCCACTGCAGGTCGGGCCGATGGAGAGGGTCTCCGACCGGCGCCGGCTCGCCGATGTCGAAGGGCTTGCGCGGTTCGGCGGCGACCGTGCGCGTCCGGGACCACTCGGCGGCGACCACGCCCTGGCGCCGGGTGGCGCGCGAGGGGGTGAGCGCCGCGCCGCGCAGGCTCCAGATCCCCGCCTCCGGGACGACCGGGCGGACCTCGCCGAGCCCGTCGAGGCGGCGAAGCACCTCCGGCCGCGCGGGGCGGTCGCCGAAGGTCACGATCAGCACGGGGGCCCCGGCCGAGAACGCCGCCTTCGGCGCGCCGGCCTGACCCGCGGCGGGGTTCGGCTTGGCCGCGCCGTCGGGGATCTGCGCGGCCGCCGCACCCGTCGTCGCCATACCCGCGACGAGCGCCGCGGCCGCGAGCGCCCGCCAGGTCATGGCGCACCCTCCGACAATCTGACGGTGATGGGCATGCGACGGTCCTTGCCGAGCGCTCGCGACGTGATCTTGATGCCGACCGGCCCCTGGCGGCGCTTGTACTCGGCGCGGTCGACGAGCCGCACGACGCGATCGACGACCTCGGGGTCGTATCCCGCCGTGGCGAGCTCAGCCGGTGTCATGTCGCGCTCCACGTACCCCTCGAGGATGGGATCGAGGTCCGCGTACGGCGGGAGGCTGTCGGTGTCGAGCTGGTCGGGGCGGAGTTCCGCGGTGGGGGCTCGGTCGATGACGCGCCTCGGAATCAGCTCGCGACCCTCTTCGCTGTTACGCCACTCGGCGAGACGGTACACCCAGGTCTTGGAGACATCGCGCAGGGGTGCGAAACCCCCCACCATGTCGCCGTAGAGCGTGCTGTAGCCGACGGACATCTCACTCTTGTTGCCGGTCGCCAGGACCAGGTGGCCGAGCGCGTTCGAGATCGCCATGAGCAGGGTCCCCCGGGCGCGCGCCTGGAGGTTCTCCTCGGTGATCCCACGCTCCGCGCCGGCGAGGACCTCGGCGACGGCCTCCCCGAGCGCATCGACCGGCGCGGAGATCGGGATCTCCACGAGCCGCACCCCGAGCGACTCGGCCTGCGTCCGGGCGCCCTCGCCGCTCTCGGCGCTCGTGAACCGCGAGGGGAGCGCGACGGCCATCACGCGCTCCGGCCCGATGGCGTCGACCGCGAGCGCCAGCGTGACCGCCGAGTCGATCCCGCCGGACACACCGACCACCGCCCCCGGAAAGCCGTTCTTGGTCAGGTAGTCGCCGAGACCGACGCGGAGGGCGGCCCATACCTCGGCTTCGGGCCCGAGTACGGGGACGATCTCCGCGGCCGGCCGGGACACCGGCTCGGGCGGTGTGGCGGCGACCGGGGTCGGCGTCGCGGGAGGTTCGCCCTCGAGCGCACGGGCGAGGGGCTCACGCAACCTGCGCCGATGGGTGGCGGAGATCTCGACGTCGGCCACGACGAGGTCCTCGACGAACTGGCCGCCACGGGCGACGACCTCGCCCGACGCGCTGAACAGCGCGGACCGTCCGTCGAAGACCAGCTCGTCCTGCCCGCCGACCTGGTTGCAGAAGGCGAGCGCGGCACCGATGTCGGCCGCGCGGGTGGCGAGCATGCCCTCGCGCCGATCGCCCTTGCCGCGGTGGTAGGGCGAGGCCGAGATGACCGCGAGCAGGTCGGGCCGGGCCGCCATCAGATCGAGTGCCGCGGAGGTCGGATACCAGACGTCCTCACAGATGGCGAGCGCGACCCGCACCCCCAGCACCTCGACCATCACCGTCTCGCGACCACGCTGGAAGTAGCGGGCCTCGTCGAAGACCCCGTAGTTCGGCAGGAACCGCTTGCGGTAGATCGCCCGCACCCGCCCGTCGGCGACGACCGCCGCGCTGTTGAAGCAGTCTCCGGCCCACTCCGCGAAGCCGATCACCGCCGCCCCATGGGTGACCCCGGCGGCCACCTCGCGGAGCGCGGCCTCGGAGGCGCGCGAGAAGCCGGGGCGCAGAAGGAGGTCCTCCGGCGGGTAGCCGGTCAGCGCAAGTTCCGGGACGAGAGTGAGGCCTGCGCCGGCCTCGGCGCCCCGCGCGATCGCGTCGGCCACCTTGGCGGCGTTCGCCTCGATGTCACCGACCATCGGGTTCAGCTGTGCCAACGCAACGCGCACGCGCGCACCCCTCGCTCGTCGACGGCGCCAGGTCGCGGCTGCGTCACGCGCGGCGCTTCACTACTCTTGACCCGTCGAGGATACGCCCGGTCCGTGGCCGCCAGTAGGGGACACGGGCCAGACCCGAGGGAAATCATGAGCTCGCTTCCACCGCAGCGCCGCGCCGGCCCGGTCGCCAGCCCCGGCAGGGCCCCGGTCGCGGGGCGCCGAAGCTGTCGCCCCGAGAGGGCGCGGAGCAAGCCGAGGCTCGCCTTGGCCTCCCCTGCTTCCACGCCGGCCAGAAGGTCCAGGGCGTCTTCAGCTGCGTCGCGGACCAGTTCCAGATCAACAACCGCGGCGTGCTGCCCGCCTGCCCCCAGTGCGGCGAGATCGTCTGGGCGTACACGGGCGGCGGGCCACGACCGGTGCCCGAGGGCGAGGAGCCCGCGGCACCCGGGCCCGTCGAGCCCGCCGGGCCCGCCAAGGTCGAGGAGGGCGTCAAGCTCGACGCCCCGCCCCCCCCGAAGGTCCAGGAGAACGTCAAGCTCGAGCCCTGACGGGGGGCGAACTCACAGAAATCCAACGAACACCGCACCGGGCCATCACCGCGCCGGGTGGGCGGTGATCGACGAAAACGTCATGATTTCGATGGGGTCCATCGGACCCCGCACACATGCGAATCGCGCTCTCACTCATCATCATGGCGGCCGTCGTGCTCGCCACCGCGACCTCGGCCCTCGGCGCGCCGGGGCTCTCGCGTTCCGCGGTGAAGCTCCTCAACCAGGGCTCGGGAGGGGGTTCCGCGCAGCTCGAGCTGAGTGGAATCGGCAAGCTCCAGCTCAGCGGCCGGTTCGTGGTCTATGGCGAGATCGAGAAGGCCCGCTGGATCAGCGTCGTCGACTCGGCCGGCGACGCGCGGCTCCTGGTCGACGGGAAGAGCATTCGTTTCAGGCGCGGCAAGGCGCGGGCCAGAAAGCCCGAGGGGCGCTTCTACCTCCAGGGCAGCAAGGTTCGCGTGACGCTGAGCACCGCCGAGATGAACATCGCGCTCGCGGGCATCGGCAAGGCGCGCCTCGGCGGCGTCGGGAGCCTTCGCATGAACGGCGGGGCGACGTTGCCGTGGGTCAACCGGTGGTTCCAGGTCAGGCCCGGGGCATCACCTCCGCGCCTGCGCCGCTCACGCGTGATCCGTCGGCGTGCGGTCGCCCCGGCGGCTCCGTCGGTGCGCTCGATCAAGGTCGTCCAGCAGGCCCCGGTGCCGCCCGCCGAGGCGACTCCGGCGCGGGATGCCGAACGGGCGTCCACGCCGGACGTGATGGCTGCGCCGCTGCCAGAGCCGATCGCCGCGGTGACCGTGGCGCGCGCGGCGACCGGGAGCGTTGCGCGTCCCTGAGCGGGCCGCAACGGCGCGTCGTGGACGGACGGCGGCGTCGCGACTAGCATCGGCGGCCATGGAGCAGGCGCCGGGTCGCAAGCGCGTCCTCGTGATCGAGGACGAGCCCAACATCGCCTCGTTCGCACGCATGTACCTCGAGGCCGGCGGGTTTCGAGGTCGAGGTCAGCGCCCGCGGCGACGACGGCCTCGAGCGGGCGCTGGAGCGCGCCGCCGGACCTCGTGGTGCTGGACCTCATGCTGCCCGGCGCGGACGGCTACGAGGTCACGCGACGACTCCGCAGCGAGAGCCGCCTGCCCATCATCATGCTGACCGCCCGCGACGACCCGGTCGATCGCGTCGTCGGACTCGAGCTCGGGGCGGACGACTACGTCACGAAGCCGTTCAATCCCCGCGAGCTCGTCGCCCGGGTGCGCGCGGTGCTCCGGCGGGCGGAGGGCGGCGGAACGAACGGTGGTGGCCCCACGCAGACGCCCGCAACCCTCGTCCTCGAGACGCTACGGGTGGACGTCGGCGGACGGGAGGCCTTCGTGTCGGACTCCCAGGTCCCGCTGACCCCCAAGGAGTTCGACCTGCTGGTGACGCTGCTGGAGAACCGCGGCCTCGTGATGACCCGCGAGCAGCTTCTCGAGCAGGTCTGGGGGTACACGTTCCTCGGCGACAGCCGCACGATCGACGTGCACGTGCGGCAACTGCGACGCAAGCTCGGCGACGCGTGCCCGATCCAGACCGTGTGGGGCACCGGGTACAAGGTGCCGGGCCAGCGCTGAGGTCGCGCCCCAACCCGCTGCAGACGCTCCGGGGGCGCGTCGCCCTGGGCTCGCTTGTGGGCGTCCTGACGGCTGCGAGCGTCTTCGCGCTCGTGTCGTCGAATCTGATCCGGTCCGAGACCGCCAAGGCGACACGCATCGAGCTGGATCGCCAGTCGGTCGCCCTGGCGCAACTCGTGAGTGACCGGGCGGAGCGCGACGCGGAGGCCGGGCGCGAGTTCCGCTTCTTCCGGCCCGCGAACCTGCAGCGCCTCGTCGGTCCGGGAAGTCGCATCTACTTCACCGGGCTCGGCCTCTCCCCGGGAGCGGAGCGGCCGAACGACCGGCTGCCCGCGGTCGCGGCCGAGCAGCTCTCGTACGAGTCCCTCGCCGAGGCCGGGGTCCAGCGGATCGACTTCACGTTCCCCGAGACCGGCGCGTCGGCCGAGGCCGCGGCGGCCCCGGTGCGCCTGGGCGGTGAGACCGTCGGCGCCATCCTCCTGGCGCGTCCGCCGAGCGACTTCGAGGCCGCCTGGGCCGACGTCTGGCAGCGCGTCGGACTCGCCAGCCTGATCGGCGTCGCTGCCGCCGTGATCGTGTCGCTGTTCGTCGCCGACCGGGTCACCAGGCCGCTCCGGGCGATGCAGGAGGCCACGCGCCGGGTGGCGGGCGGCGACCTGGCGACGCGCCTGGAGCCGGCCGGGACCCAGGAACTGGATGAGGTCGCGGGTGCGTTCAACTCGATGGTCGCGCGGCTCGCCGAGCGCGACGAGGGCGCCCGCCAGTTCCTCATGAAGGTGACGCACGACCTGCGGACGCCCCTGACGGCGATCCGCGGCCACGCCGCGGCCCTGTCGGACGGGATCGTCCCGGCGGATCAGATCCCGCGTTCGCTCACGGCGATCGAGGGCGAGGCGGCGCGGCTCGAGACGATGGTCGCCGACCTGCTGGATCTCGCCCGGCTGGAGGCGCACCGCTTCCGGGTCGACACGGGGATCGTCGACCCGGCCGAGGTGCTGCGCGACGCGGCCGCCACGCTCGACGCCGAAGCCGCCCGGGCGCAGGTCCGGATCGAGCAGCGCCTCGGGCACATGCCCGAGCTGGAGACCGACGGCGCCCGGGTGCGGCAGATCGTGACCAACCTGCTCCACAACGCCATCCGGTGGACGCCGCCGGGATCGACCGTGCTCATCGAGGGACGTGCGACCCGAGACGTCCTGATCGTTGCGGTCTGCGACGAAGGGCCGGGCGTGCCCCCCGGGGAGCGTGAGCGCATCTTCGAGCCCTTCGAGGCCCACGAGGCACCGAACGGCAGCCAGGGCACGGGCCTCGGCCTCGCGATCAGCCGGGAGCTGGCGCGCGCGCTCGGCGGTGAGCTCGGGATGGAGCCGCGCACGGGCGGCGGAAGCCGATTCGTGCTGCGCCTGCCGCTTCGGGCATCGTGGCCGCCGAGACACCGGGCGGGGTCGCCTCGCTCGCATCCCGCGCGGTGGGCTAGGGTTCAACGGATGCGGATCGATGAGATTCTCGCCGGACGCGATGTGCCCGTCCTCTCGTTCGAGTTCTTCCCGCCCCGGACCGACGAGGGCGAGCGAAAGCTCGGACAGGCCGTCGAGCGACTCGCCGCCCTCGAGCCGGACTTCTTCTCGGTCACGTGGGGTGCCGGGGGCTCGACCAGCGAGCGTACCGTCTCGCTCACGGCCGAGCTGCAGGAGCGCTTCGGGCCGCGGGGGATGGCGCACCTGACCTGCGTCGGGGCCAGCGTCGACTCGCTTCACGCGTCGGTGCGGGCGATCCGGGACGCCGGGATCGACAACATCCTCGCCCTCCGCGGCGATCCGCCCGCGGGCGAGGAGGCGTTCGTCAAGCGCGAGGACGGCCTCGCGCACGCCTCGGAGCTCGCGAAGCTCGTCTCCGACGACTACGACCTGTTCGTCGCCGGCGCCTGCTACCCCGAGACCCACCAGGAGGCGCCCGACGCGGTCACGGACGTCCAGCACCTGCGACGCAAGGTGGACGCCGGCGCCGCCGTCCTGATCACGCAGCTGTTCTACGACAACCGCGACTACTTCGCGCTCGTCGAGGCCGCCCGCGACCACGGCATCGACGTGCCGATCATCCCGGGCATCCTCCCCGCGACCGACCAGGGGCGCCTCGAGCGGATCGCCGGCCTTTGCGGGGCACGGATCCCCGAGCCGCTGCATGCCCAGATGGAGGCCTGCGAAGGGCCGGAGTCGGTGCGCGAGCTCGGGATCGCCTACGCCGCGCAGCAGTGTGCCGAGCTCCTCGCCGCAGGCGCGCCGGGCATCCACTTCTACACGATCAACGACGCCGGCCCGACGGCCGCGATCGTCGGCGCGCTCCGCGCGGCGCGGCCGTGGGAGCGGACGTGGGACAGCCGACAACTCGCGATGCGAAGCCGCTAGGGCGTCCCGCGCCCATGGCCAGCGTCTTCAGCCGGATCATCGCCGGCGAGCTCCCCGGCCGATTCGTGCACGAGGACGCCCACACGGTGGCCTTCCTGTCGATCGAGCCGCTCCAGCCCGGCCACACGCTCGTGGTCCCGCGCGCCGAGATCGACCACTGGCTCGACCTGTCCCCCGACCTGCTCGACGCCCTCATGCGGTCGTCGCAGCACGTCGGCGCCGGCATCCAGCGGGCGTTTCGTCCGACCAAGGTCGGGATGATGCTCGCGGGGCTCGAGGTTCCCCATGTGCACGTGCACCTGGTGCCGATCGCGACGGTCCGGGACATGGACTTCGCGAACGCCGACCGGGCGCCCGACCCGGCGGCCCTCGACGATGCTGCGGCGCGCATCCGGGCGGCGCTTCGCGGCGAGACGCCTCCGGGCTGATGCCGACCCGGGTCGATTGCCCCGCCTGCGGCGCGCCGAACCGACTGGCGCCGAACCCCACGGGCCGGCCCCGCTGCAGCGCATGCCGGGCGACGCTTCCGTGGATCGTCGATGCGACGTCGACGGACTTCGACGCCGAGGTGGACTCAGCCCTCCCGGTGGTGGTCGACCTGTGGGCGCCGTGGTGCGGCCCGTGCCGCACGGTCGGCCCGGCGCTCGAGCGCATCGCCCGCGACAACGCCGGGAGCATGAAGCTCGTGAAGGTCGACGTCGACACGGCGCCCGACATCGCGGCCCGCTTCGATGCGCGCAGCATCCCGACGATGCTCGTGATGCGCCGCGGGGAGGTGCTCGAGCGCCTGGTGGGCGCGCTGCCACCCCCCGAGCTCACCCGGCGGATCACCGCCCACCTCTCGCGCCCGCGGCCGACGGAGCCACCAACCTCGTCTCGCGGCGGCGCGGCGCCCTGACGACGATCGAGGGCCGGGGCCCGCGTGCTGCGGTGCCCCGGCCCTCGGCCGTCATGCGATGGAGACCGCGCCCTACGCGGTGGCCTCCTCGGGGTGCGGAGCCAGGACCACCGGCCCACGCTCCCCGGTACGGACGCGGATCGCCTCTTCCACGTTCACGACGAAGATCTTCCCGTCTCCCGGGTCACCCGTGTGGGCGTGCTCCAGGATCGCGTCGAGTGCGCGGTCGACGTCTGCGTCGTCGACGATCAGCTCCAGCTTGAGCTTGGGGCGGAGGAAGATCGTCGTCTTCGACCCCCGGTAGCTCTCGGTGTAGCCCTTCTGGCGGCCGGAGCCCTTGACCTCACTGATCGTCATGGACGGAAGGCCCATGTGCGCCAGCTGGTCACGGATGCCCTCGAGCGCCTCGTGCCTGATGAAGGCTTCGATTTTCTTCACGACCGTTCTCCCTCAGCCTGTCGTGGCCGGGTTGGTGCTCGTGGCCCCCGCGGGTGCCGGAGCGTGACCGGACGGGATCTCCTCCGGCGTGGAACCCGGAACGTCGATGAACCGCTCGGGGTAACCGAACATGCCGTGCTCGGAGATGTCCAGACCGCGGAGCTCCTGCTCCTCCGTGACCCGGAGGCCGACGGTGTACTTGATCGCAAGGAACAGCACGGCGCAGGCGACGCCGGTGAAGCCGATGGTGGCGGCGATGCCGTAGAACTGGACCCACAGCTGCTCGCCGCTGCCGCCGTAGAAGATGCCATCGACGCCTGCACGAGCCTCCGTTGCGAACAGTCCGATCGCGAGCGTCCCCCAGATGCCGGCGATGCCGTGCACCGGGATCGCGCCGATCGGGTCGTCGATCTTCATCCGCTCGACGGCGACGACGAGCGGCGGGACGATGACACCGGCGATGACACCGATGACGACCGCGGCCCAGGCGTCGACGAACGCACACCCGGCCGTGATGCCCACCAGGGCGGCGATCATGCCGTTGCCCATCTGCGAGACGTCGAGCGTCTTGAACATGATGAGCGAGCCGACGGTGGCGCCGATGACGCCTGCGGCGGCGGCGAGGTACGTGTTGGTGATGATGTCGCCGAAGTTGTTGCCGACGGCGCCGAGCGTGGAGCCGCCGTTGAAGCCGGCCCAGCCGAGGAACAGGATCAGCACACCCAGGAGGGCGAGCGGGATCGAGTGGCCAGGGATCGGGACGGCCTTGCCGTTGCGGAACTTGCCGATCCGCGGCCCGAGGATGATCGCACCCACGAACGCGCCGAGCGCACCCTGGAGGTGGACGATCGAGGAGCCGGCGAAGTCGAGGAAGCCGTCCCCGGCGAGCCAGCCGCCACCCCAGGTCCAGTGGGCGACGATCGGGTAGATGAGGCCGGTGAAGACCACACCGAAGACGACGTACGCGATGAACTTGGTCCGGTCCAGCATGGAGCCGAAGACGATCGCGAGCGACACCGCGGCGAACGCGGCCTGGAAGAGGAACAAGCCCTCGATCGGCACCGACAGGTAGTCGGCGAACGCGCCGAAGGTCCCGGCCGGATCATCGTTGGGGACGAACCACCCGGTGGCGCCGGCGAAGTCGTTGCCGTCACCGAACGCGAGCCCGAAGCCCACGGCCCAGAACATCAGCAACGCGATCGACATGTTGATGAAGATCTTGGCCATGACGGCACCCGCGTTCTTCATTCGCGAGAGACCGACCTCGAGCATTGCGAATCCAGCCTGCATGAAGAGGACGAGAACCGCTGCAAGCACAACCCAGATGGAGTTGACCGCATCGGTCAGCGGAATGAGCGGGTCCTCCTCCTGGGCCGCAGCGAGCGCGGGCACGAGCAGCAGCAAGATCGCCGCAAGCGCCGGCACCAGCCGATACGCCCTGAATCGCATAGACGACTCCTTGTCGAGATGAGTTCCACGGGCCCGTTCAGCGGGCCGACCGCGACTGAGGCTACGGCCGGGCCGGTGGCGCGATCTTTGGCCGTCCGGCGAAGCCTGGCGAGCGGCGATTGTGCGTATGGCCAATGCCACCCCGCGAAGGCGCGGGCGGCGCGCCGATTCTCGGGCGGGCGGGTGCCGCGGCCGGCGGCGGGTCGGACGAACGGCCGGGAACGGCGTGCCGGGGACGGCCGCTCACCACGATCACGGTGGCCACGGCGTGCGGCGCCGACGAGGTCCACGGGCGAAGAGGACGCCCGGACGACCCGGACGTCATCACCGCGCTCGTCCCGGCGCGCGCCGATCCGGGCGAGCGGGGGCCACCATGGACCGGATCGCGTCGGCCGCCGGGATCCTGCTACCGGCGGGCGAGCCTCGGAAGCAGATCGACGAGCGTCTCACCCACGAGGTCGAGGCTGGCGGGTGACACCTTGTCCAAGGTGTCCCGTGGCGTGTGCCACGGCGGATACGTGAAGTCGATGATGTCGATCGCGGGAATGCCCGCCTCGGTGAACGACGTGTGGTCGTCGAGGATCTCGGAGCGGGTGCGGGCCGGGAACGCCGCGCCCGCGCCGACGCGGGCGGCGGACCGGCGAAGCCAGGTCCACATCCGCGCGTTGGATCCCGCCTCGCGGGGGATCGCGAGGTCGGCGTCGCCCACCATGTCCACGATGATCGCCCGCTGGACCTGATCGCCGTGGCGCGCGACGTACGCCCGGCTCCCGCGAAGTCCGTCGCGCAGGAAGTCCGTGGAGCCGGCGGGGCTCTCCTCGGCGTCGAAGAGCACGAAACGGATCTCCCGGGCACCCCGGACACGCGTGGGACGAAGGGCGCGAGCCAGCTCGACGACCACCGCGACCCCCGACGCGCCGTCGTTCGCGCCGACGTTGCGGCGGATGTCCTTGGTGTCGTAGTGGGCGCCGACGACGATTGCCGGACGCCTGCCCGGAAGGCGTCCGACCACGTTCCGCACGCCGTCGGGGCCCCGCTCCACGCGGCCGCCGGGGAGCAGGCGGGCCATCCGGGTCGCAAGCCGCCGGGCCGGCGCGGAGCCGCTCGGCCGCGGGCCGAGCGCGACCTGCCACCGAAGAAGGCGCATCGCCCGCGCCTCGTCGAACCGGTCGACCCGGAGCGCCGTCGTCCGCTCGGCCGCGACCGCCTCCGCGGCGGGCGCGCCGTCCGGGCCGGAGGACCCGCACCCGGTTCCGAGCGCCAGCGCGAGCGCAGGCGGCCGCGACGAGAACGGATCGGCGCGCGGCGGACATGGCCGGATGATCGCACCGCCCGACCGATTTAAGGTTGCGCCGGGGTGCGGGCGTCCGCCGGGCGAACTAGTTTCACGACATGCCGACCCCCCGCACGACACTCCGCCGCGCCGCCATCGTCGGCGCCTGCGTGATCTCGATCGGCCTCGTCGCCGCCGCCTGCGGCGACGACGACGAGGCGGCCGACGCCACGACCGAGGCCGCACCCGCCACGACCGAGGCGCCACCCCGACGACCGAGGCGCCCCCGACGACCGAGGCGACGCCACCGGCGACCACCGAGGCCGCCGCCGAGCCCGAGCCCGGACTCCCTCCGTACACGGCCGGCTACCAGGACTGGCTACGCCTGAACGCCGAGCCCATCCCGCCGAACGTCGGCGCACCCCACGGCGACACCAAGAACGTCTACGTGAGCCCCACCCGCGCCGAGATCACGCAGGGCGGTGAGCAGCGGTTCCCCTATCCCGACGGAGCGGTCGTCCTGAAGGCCGGCTCGCAGGGCGGCGACGATGCCGCCATCATCGCCGTGATGCGGAAGGTGGCCGGCGTCGACCCCGCCCACGGGGACTGGGAGTACATCGAATGGTCCCGCAGCTCGGCCGACTCCGAGTACACCGTGCTCGCCCGCGACGAGGTGTGCTGGACCTGCCATGCGGGGGCGGAGCAGACGGACTGGGTGTTCACGACGCTGGAGTAGGCGCCGTCAGCGGCGCTTTCGGCGCTCCACGCCGCGGCCCGGGTGCCACGAGGTGACGACGAGGTGGTCCGGCGGGTCGCCGAGGTCCACGACCACGAGTTCGTCGACGTCCAGGCGGAACAGCTCCATCGCGGCGAGCGTGGCGGCATCGCCCTCGGGCGCCGACGAGGCGCGGGCGACCGCCCGCTTCGCCTCGGCCTCGTGGACCTCCTCCGCCCGACCGGCCAGCTTGGCGTCACCGGTCCACTCCGGGGGATCCTCGGAACCGGAATGCAGGGCGTAGCGGGGGTCCCGGCGCAGGTCCCGTGCCTTGACGGACCCCGGCATGCTCCCCATCCAGAGGTCGCCGTCGACGACGACCACCTCGATCCCGCTGATGCGCGGCGCCCCCGAGCGGCGGAGCGTGGCGATCGTCTTGTGGGTCCGGGCGCCGAGAAGGGCCTCGGCCCGTTCGACCAGGTCCGGCGCCTCCGTCGCGACCGTGCGCCACGAGGCCACGTCGCCGCTACCCGCCGATCCGAGGGCCGTACGACGTCACAGCTCGGCTCGGCGCAGACGCATCGCCGCCCCGGCCATGGGCGCGCCGACCCACGCGAGCGCCACCAGGATCGCGCCCCAGACGGGCCCGTACCCACCCGAGCCCTCGAGCACCAGCTGCGCGTTGCCGAGCGGCACCGCCTCGAGCGGCGACCACAAGAGCTGGAGCGCCGAGAGCGCGGGTGCACCGATCAGCGCGACCGCAAGCGCCACCGCGATCCCGGCGCCCGTCGATCCGAGGAGCGCTCCGATCCCGACTCCGAGTCCGGTCCAGAGCACGGCTGCCACCACGACGCTCCACGTCGCCGACCCGACGTCGCCCGCCGACAACCCGTCGCCGGTCTCGGCCGGAAGGACCGCCGAGGCGCCGACGCCCACGACGAGCGCCGGCAACAGGGCCGCGAACGACACGAGGCATGCGGCGGGAAGGCGGACGCCGAGCAGCGCCGCCCGCGGTGTCCCGAGCATGGCCCAGTACCGGATCACCTGCGTCTCCTGGTCGAATGCGCCCGCGCGAGCGCCGATGAGGCTTCCGATGACGAGCGCCAGCCCCGCCAGGACGCCGACCGTCGCGTCCATGCCCGACCCGCCCCCGACCGAGGGGTTGGCCGCCGCGTCCTGGACGTGGAGCGCGTACGAGATCACAAAGAGCGCCACGACCGCCGCGAGCGCCACGCCGGCGCACGAGCGCAGCATCGCCCGTCGGCGCATGATCTTCACGATCTCGACCCGCAGCTGCGCGCCCATCACGCGGCCCGCGGCGGGGGTGGGGGCGGAGGCGGCTCCGCGTGTGGCGATGGGGGGGGCGCCGCCGCGTCGCCCATGAGCTCCAGGAACCGCTCCTCGAGCGATGCGCCGACCGGCTGCACCGCGTCGACGGCGACACCCGCCTCGACGAGCCTCCGCACGACCGTGGCGCGGGATGCGGGATCGGCGGGCCCGCCGATCACGAGGCCGGAGCCGTCGAGCTCGATCTCACCGAGGTCGCCGCGGTCCTGCAGGAGCTGCGCCGCCCGACCCGGGTCGTCGCATCCGATCCGCATCCCGCCCCGCCCCGCCGCGACGACCTCGGCGACCGGCCCCTGGGCGATGACCCGCCCCTCGCGCACGATCGCCACGTGATCGCAGATCTTCTGGATCTCATCGAGGAGGTGTGACGAGATGAACACGGTCCGGCCCTCGTCGACGAAGCTTCGGATCAGGGCGCGGAACTCCGCGATCCCCTCGGGGTCGAGGCCGTTGGACGGCTCGTCGAGCACCAGGACCTCGGGATCCGACAGGAGCGCGCGGGCGACGCCGAGCCGTTGGCGCATCCCCATGGAGTACCGCCCCACCCGCTCGTCGGCGCGACCGGCGAGGGCGACCCGCGCGAGCGCGCCGGGGACGCGGCCGATCGCGGCCGGACCCATCACGCGCGCCCAGAGGACGAGATTCTCGCGCCCCGAGAGGTAGGGGTAGAACCGGGGCTCCTCGACGATTCCACCCACGCGCGCCATGGCGGTCCGGGCCTCGCGCGGGACCTCGTGCCCGCGGACCACGACGGTACCCGAGGTGGCTCGCATGAGACCCAGCACGATTCGGATCAACGTCGTCTTGCCGGCACCGTTGGGCCCCAGGAAGCCGAAGCAGGTCCCCGCGGGGACGTCGAGCGTGACCCCGTCGAGCGCCCGCCGTCCGCCGCGGAACACCTTGGTCACGTCACGGACGGCGATGACCGAGGACTGCTCGATGATCGGAGTGGTGGCCATCGGTCCTCCCAGATCGGCGCCGACCCCGCTCGACTGAACGTCGCCGCGCCGACGTCGGCCCGTCGAACCCGCCCGGTAGTGTGCCACCGATGGTCGCGACGACCGCGATACATCGACCACCCCCATGGCACCGATCCGATGGACCACCGCACTCGCCGTCCTGGCGGGCATGACCGTCGTCGCCGGGCTCGCGGGCTGCTCGTCCGACGCCGGCACCGGTGCCGCTACCACCGCGCCGGTGCCCGAGACCCGGACCTGGGACAACGGCGACGGAACGACGGTGGTGATCCCTGCCGAGCCGGAGCGCATCGTGCTGGTCGACCCCGACCCGGCCACCGCGGCCGTCGCCCGGACGACGGCGGACGACCGGGTCGTCGGGATCTCGGTGCCCGCCGATCGCGACGCTGAGATCGAGCGCCCCGACGGCTGGGCCGAGCTCTCGCCGGGGCGTGCACCCACGTCGGCGTCGGTGGCCGAGGTGCGCCCCGATCTGATCGTCTCCCACCCGGGCGTCGCGGCCAACGGCCGCCTCGGCGAGATCGCGCCCGTCGCCCTGCTCCCGCGCGACGACGAAGACCGCTGGCGGCGCGTCTCGGTCCGCGCGGGCCGGCTGCTCGGCACGCAGGTGGCCGTGATGTCGCGCATCCGAGTGGCCGACGACAGGATCGCGACGCTCCGCGCTGAGATCGCCCCGATCACGACGCTGACCCCGCTCGAGGTGCGCCCCGACGGAATGGTGGCGCGTCGCGGCGACCACCCCGAGCCCCTGCTGGACGAGCTCGGCATCCGACTCCCCGTCGCACTCCGGCGCGCCGGCGGCACCGACTGCTGCGTCCCGGTGAACGTCGATGCGCTGGATCGCTTCGACGCCGACTACGTGTTCGTCGCGGTCGACCCCGTCCCCGCGGCCGAGGAGCGCTACGCGGAGCTCACCGACGACCCCCAGTGGCGTGCGCTCGGCGCGACCCAGCGGGAGGACCTCCACCGCGTGAACGCCCGCGCGTGGGCGCAGGCGACCCTTCCCGGCGTCGAGACGGCCCTCGACGACGTCGAACGGTACGTGGTCGCCGCGCAGGGCGGCTGACGCCCGCTCAGCCGCCCGCGTCGAGGCCGGCGGCGACGAGCGCCAGCTCGCGGTACGTGAGCCCGTCGGCGTCGCCGAGGGCGGCCCGGACCGCGGGAGCGAGCCGGTCCTCCACCGCCGCGAGGGCGAGCCGGGCGGCGGCGAGATCCCGCTCGCCGAGCTGCCGGGGTGCGGCGTCACCCATCCTCGCCAACGCGGCCAGGACCTGCACCGGATCCCGGGAGTCATCACCCCCGATCGCCGTGTCCTCGACCACGCGCCCGTCGCGGAGCGCGATCCGACGGGGCGCCTCCGCCGCGAGCCCCCGGTCGTGGGTGACGAGCACCACCGTGCGACCGTCCTCCCCCGCGAAGGAGCGGAGCAGGTCGAGCACGCTCCGGCCGGTGGCCGAGTCGAGGTTCCCGGTCGGCTCATCGGCCAACAGCATGCGCGGACGGTTCGAGAGGGCGCGCGCGATCGCGACGCGCTGCTGCTCGCCGCCCGACAGCCGCGACGGGAGCTGTCCGGAGCGCGCCGACAGACCGACCGCGTCGAGCAGCTCGAGCGCCCGGCGGCGGCGCTCCGGACCCGGCACGTCGGTGGGGGCCATCGCCGCCTCGACGTTCTCGGCGGCCGTGAGCGTGGGGATCAGGTTGAACTGCTGGAACACGAAGCCGACCGACTCGCGACGGAGCCGCGCGAGCGCGTCGTCGCCCATGTCGTCGACCGGCCGGCCGGCGATCTCCAGCGTGCCGTCCGTCGGGCGGTCGAGCGCGCCCAGCAACTGCAGCAGGGTGGTCTTGCCCGATCCGCTGGGTCCGACGATCGCGACCATCTCGCCCTCGTCCACGTCGAGGTCGACCCCCCCGAGCGCGGTGACGGCGGCCGACCCGGCACCGTAGACCCGCTCGAGGCCGCGGGCATGGACGACCGCGCTCATTCGAGCGACCGCAGCGCATCTGCGGGACGCAGGCGCGCGGCCCGAAGGCCGCCCACGAACCCCGCGACCAGCCCGCCGCCGATCGCCAGCCCGATCGCCAGCAGCACGAGCGGCAGGTCGACCGGGGCGCCGAGCGTGATCTCCTCGGCCCCGCCGACCGCCCCGGCGCCGAACCCGAAGGCGTCCGCCGCGCCGCCGTCCGCCCCCTCGACCGAGGCGGTCAACGTCGGGCCGAGTGCGGTCACGACGGCCGCGGCGGCCACCCCGAGCCCGGCCCCCACCAGCCCGCCGATCACCCCGGTGGCCAGCGACTCCCCCGTGACCTGGCGGACGACCCGGCGGCGCGTCCAGCCGATCGCCCGGAGCGTCCCGAGCTCCCGCGTGCGCTTCGCGACCGATGCCAGCGTCAGGAGCGTGGCGATGAGCACCGCACCGACCATGGCGACGACCGCGAGCACCGTGCCGAGCGAGTCGGCCAGGTCGCTCGCGCTGACCAGGGAGCCGCCCACCCGGGCCGCGAGTTGTTCGGCGGTCACGACCTCGCTGCCCGGGAACGCCGTCTCGATCCCCGCGGCCACGGCCCCGACGTCGGCCGACGACTCCGCCCGCACGCGCAGGACGTTGATCCTCCCCTCGCGCCGCGCGACCTCCTGCAGCTTGCCGAGCTCGAGGTAGACGTCGCTCGCCTCGCCACCGAGCGGCGGCTCGGCGATGCCGACGACCTCGAACCGCTCGTCGCCGATGGCCAGTCGCTCCCCGACGGCGACACCCTGACGCGCCGCGTAGTCGCGTGCGAGCACGACCTCGTCGCGGGCGATGACGGGCCGGCCCTCCGTGAACCAGTCGCCCTCGACGATCTGGCCCGGGGTCACGAACGCGAGATCGGGCTCCGCCACGTCGACGCCCGCGACCGCAGCCGGCTCGAAGTCGATGTCGGCCCGAAGCGCGGTCCGAGGACCGAGCACGTCGCCGTCGGGGCCCGGCACCGGCTCCGGCACGGTTCCCTCGAGGTAGAGGGCGCTCAGCGTGAGCCCCCCCGCGACGCCCGCGACGCCCTCGACGTCACGAACGCGCGCGAGCTCCGCCTCCGGGAACGTCAGGCGCGTCGAGGTGACGAAGACGACCGTCTCGAAAGGGTCGCCGGGGTCGCCCAGCTCGTCCAGGCTGACCTGCGCGGCGCTGTTCTCCTCGACCAGGCGGTCCCGCTCGGCGGCCGACAGGTTCACGCCGCCCGGCCCCGGGTCGAAGCCCTCGCCCCCCTCGTCGGCCCGGAGCGGACGCGACACCGTCATGTCCGAGCCGATCCCGGTCAGCGGCTCGAGCACCTGGGCCTGCGCGTCATCGAGCCCCCGGGAGAGCGCGGTCACCGCCGCCACCAGCGCGACGCCGACCGCGAGCCCGAGCGCGGTCAGGAGCGTGCGCCCGAGCCGGCGGCGAAGCTCGGCCGAGAGGTAGCGGATCGAGAACATCCCTCCGCAGGGTAGGCCCCCCGGGGCGCGCCGTGCGGACCACCGGGCCTCGCGCGGCCGTTCGGCAGGTGACGTGGGAACCCGGCGCCGGAATCGTCCGACCGCCGTCGCACGCGAGCACCTCGCCGACGACGACACCCGCGGCGTCGGAGCGGAGGAGCACCGTCGCGCCGCAGATCTCGGCCGCCGTGCCGGCGCGCTCCAGCGGAACGGCGCCCTCGAAGGCGTCGACGTCGAGCCCGTGGTCCTCGGAGCGCCGGTGCCAGGCGTCGCCCGGGGTGTCATGCAGCGCGGAGGCGATCGCGTGGATGCGGACGCGGCGCGCGCGACGTGGACGGCGGCGGACGTCGTCGGCGCGTTGACGCCGCCCTTCATGGCGACGTCCGGCCCGTTGTCCGGCTCGCCCTCGATGTCGCTCGTGACGGAGGACCGGCTCACGATCACGCCGCCGACCGTGGAGCGGGTCGCGCGCACCCGGGGCGTCGTGCCGGAAGAGACGCCCGTCGCCGACTGCACGCGGTGGAGGCGAAGGCGGGGCGGGGATCATGTCGCGCACGCGCGATCGCGCGTGCGCGACATGATCCGGCGCGTCAGGCGGTGGCGAACCTGCCGAGCGTCGCCGAGACGTCCACGCCCTGGAGGTTGTCCCGCCACATGCGGTAGTAGGCGAGCTCCTCCTTCGTGCGGATGCCAAGCGCACCGCCGAGCTCCGCGCCGAGCTCGGCATCGGTGATCTCCGACGCGAGCGCGTCGGTCAACACGTCGGCCGCGCCGCTGCCGTCGCCGAACTGGGACTTCTGGCGCCAGAGGAGGTCCTCGGGCAGCCAGCCGGCGAACGCCTCGCGCAGCAGGCGCTTCTCCATCTCACCCGGCGCGGCCACCTTCCACTCGGCGGGGAGGCTGACGCCGAAGCCGATCACCTCGCGGTCGAGAAACGGCACGCGCGCCTCGAGCCCGTGGGCCATCGTGACACGGTCGCACCGCTGCAGGTTGAGGTTGTGCAGCCCCTCGATCGTCCGCACGACCTCGGCGTGGAGCTCGTCGGGGTCGGCGATCTCGCGTTGGTACTCGTACCCGGCGAAGATCTCGTCGGCGCCCTCGCCGGTCAGCACGACCTTGACGTGGCGCGACGCCAGCCTGGCCAGCATGTGGTTGGGCACGGCGCTCCGCACGAGCGACGCGTCGAAATGCTCGATCACGCGGACGACCTCGGCGACGCTCGTGAGCGCGTCCTCGGCCGTGTACACCCACTCGTGGTGGTCGGTGTCCAGGTACTGCGCCGCACGCCGCGCGGCGACGAGGTCGGGGCTCCCGGCCGTGCCGACCGCGAAGGTCTGCAGCCGCTGTCCGCGTGCGCGAAGCCAGCGGGCCGCGATAGCCGCGACCAGGCTGCTGTCGAGTCCGCCGGACAGGAAGACGCCCACGGGCACGTCGCCCATCATCTGGGACTCGACCGCGCCGATCAGCACGTCGCGTGTCTCGGCGAGCACGCTCGCCGGATACGCACCGCCGTTCGGCGCGATGGGAGCGAGGGCGTTGGGGACGGCCTGCGCGAAACGGACCAGGCCGGCGTCGGGGGACCAGTAGTGGCCCGGCGGGAACGCCGCCACCGACGGGAGCCACTCGGGGTCGAACGCCTGCATCTCCGACGCGAACCTGACCGACCCGTTCCGGCGCGCCCAGTAGAGCGGCTTGATGCCGACGGGATCGCGGGCCGCCACGAACCGTCCGTCCGCACCCGCGGCCACGAACGCGAACATGCCCGAGAGCGCACCGAGCGCACTCGGTCCGCGATCCTGGATCAGCTGGAGCGCGGCCTCGTTGTCGGACCGCGTCTCGAACTCCGACGAGCCGATCGACCTGCGGACGTCCGCGTGGTTGTAGATCTCGCCGTTGCCGACCAGCCACAGCTCGCCGTCGTGCGTCCGCAGGGGCTGGTCACCACCCTCGAGATCGACGATCGCGAGGCGCCGATGGCCGAGCCACGAGCCCCCCACGGCGGCACTTCCCTCACCATCGGGCCCGCGATGGGTCAGACGGCGCAACATCCTGGCCCCGGCGAGCGAGTCGCGCTCACCGAGTTCGGCAACGATTCCGCACACGCGGTCGGGTACTCCTTGTCAGACGGTGGCGAGCCAGTCGTCCGCATCCCCCGAGCGCTCGCCTGGCATCGGGGTGGCCGCTGCGATCGGCAGCTGGTTCGCGTCGTAGGCGGCCGGCCGGCGGTCTCCGAGATGGGAGATCGACCGACGCAGCTCCGGCAGCGCGTTCAGATCGGCGACCGCCCGGGCCACGCCCGAGCGTGAACTCGTCCGCGCGAGGACTCGGCCCTCGGGATCGACGACCTTGGAGTTGCCAAGGAATCGCAGCCCCCCGAATGTACCGGTCTGGTTGGCGGAGACCCAAACGACCTGGTTCTCCGCGGCGCGCGCCTGGTCGAGCACGTTGAACGCCGCCGTCTGCCGGTCGCGGCGCACGAACCGGGAGGGTCGCTGCTTGGAGATCGACCACGCCGACAGGGCGGCGATCACGTCCGCGCCGTCGAGCGCCAGCGCCCTGGCGGCCTCGGGGAAGCACTTGTCGTAGCAGATCAGCATCCCCATCCTGCCGACCGGCGTGTCGAATGCGGCGAACCCCTCGCCCTCGAGGAACTGGCCCTTCTCCCCCGGCGGGAGGTGGACCTTCCGGTGGTGCCCGAGCACGCCGTCGCCGCTCACGCACACCGCGCTCGAGAAGCGTCCCCCGGGGCCGGCCTCGGTGTAGCCGGCGCAGACGACCGTCGGTCCCGCCAGGCGGACGAGGCGCGCGATCTCGGGGCCGTCCGGCGAGAGTTCCGGGGGGCCCGGGGTCCGGTCCGGGACGGGGTCGACGTACCCGCCGAGGGCGCACTCGGGGAAGACCACGAGGCGGGCGCCCCGGGCGCGGGCGATCCGCACGGTCAGCTCGATCTGCGAGAGCGACTCGTCGAGGCTGCGTCCGAACGGCGCCGACACCGCAGCGATCCCCACCCTCGCCATCCCGCCTCCCGTCCGTGTTCGCCCGTCTGCGCTGGCATCATCGGCACCGGTCGGCGCGCGGTGTATCGCCACAGGGCCAAGAATCCGGCGGTTCGGTCTGGCCGCCGCGGCAGATCGCCGCGACACGCTCGTACCCGGGGGCGCGGGCCCACCGCCCGAGGTCCAGGCCCCGAGGGCGCAACGTTGGCCCGGCGTCCAAGGAGCGCGATCGCTCCGTCGTCCAGACTTGCCTCCGCGGGTCGGACTGAGTCGACACCACCGGTCACATCCGAGCCGCGGGGATCCAACGGCGCGGTGCCCCGCGTGGCCCCGGCTGGGCGGAGAGGCCTATCCGCCCGACTCGCCGGTGTCCGCGGGCGCCGCTCCTCCCCGCACGACCTCCTCGACGAACCGCGCGATGACGCCGCTGCCGGGGTCGGCCTCGGGGTGCCATTGGACGCCGAGGAGAAACCCCCCGTCAGCTCCCTCGAGCGCCTCCACAAGCCCGTCCTCAGCACGGGCGCTGACCACGAGCCCGGCCCCGAGGCGGTCCACACCCTGATGGTGGTGGGAGCGCACCTCGACCGAGCCGCCGCCCGTCGCCTCGGCGGCGAGCGTCCCGGGGGCGACCTCGACCCGATGCGCGACGCCGTCGAAGGTGCCCACGCGCCGGCGGTGGTCGTCGTGGCCGACGAGGTCGGGAAGGTGCTGGCACAACGTGCCCCCCGCGGCGACGTTGATGACCTGCATCCCACGGCAGATGCCGAGGACCGGCAGTCCCCGCCGGCGCGCCTCGCCGAGCAGCGCGAGCTCGACCCGGTCGCGGGCGGCGTCGGTCGCCTCGAGCAAGGGGTCTGGGTCCTGGCCGTAGACCGACGGGTCGAGGTCGGCGCCGCCCAGGAGCATGAGCCCGCCGGCGCCCGCCAGCGCGACGTCGGGTCGCGCGCCGACGATCTCAAGCGGCGGCACGAGCACCGGGACCGCGCCCGCGGCGGCGGCCGCGTCGAGGTAGTTCCGGGCCACGACCGTGGCCGGCATCCGCCAGACGGCCCATGAGGCCATCTCCATCGGGGCGGCGACCGCCACGACGGGCGGCGTCGCGATCAGGCCAGCCACTCCCGCGTGGCGCGGGGCACGGCGGCGCCGAGCGGGACGAACCCGGGCCCGGGCCTGGACCGCGTCTCGACGCGCTCGCGCAGCACCTCGAACGCCACGCGCCCGAGCTGGAAGCGCTCGCCGGCGCTCGGGTCGGTCGGAACGCGATCCGGGTGGTTGCGAAGCGCGAAGCGACGCCAGGCCTGACGAAGCTCGGCCGCGTCCGGAGGCCCGTTCAGACCGAGGACGCGTTGGGCGACACCTGGGGTCATGCGAGTGAGAATAGGGGTGCCCCCCGCCGGACGCGCCCCCCCTCGGCGGAGTCCGGATCCCCCTCGCGCGGTGCGTCCGCCCCCCTCGTGCGGACGGAGCCGGCGCCGGACACCCTCCGGGGGCGCTCGACTAGGATCGTGATGTGTACGCGACCGCCTACAGCATCGTCGGAGTCCTGCTCGTCGGCGGCCTCGTGCTCGGAGTGGGACTGGGCATCGGTCTCTGGCTGGCGGTTCGCGCCGTCCGGCCGGAGTTGATGGAGCGCCCGGACCCCACGCCGAACGACCGTCCGTGAGCCACGGCCACGACCACGGTCTGCGCGCGACGGGCACGTCTCCCGAGGAACGCCGCGGCCGGCAGCGCGCGCTCGCGACCGTCCTCGCGATGCTCGTCGCCTTCGCCGTCGTGGAGGTGGTGGGCGGAATCGTCTCGGGGAGCCTGGCGCTCATCGCCGACGCCGGGCACATGCTCTCGGACGCGCTGGCCGTCGGGCTCGCGCTCGGCGCCGGCTGGCTCGCCGGGCGCCCCGCCGGACGGCGGGCCAGCTACGGCATGGGACGCGCCGAGATCCTCGCGGCGCTCATCAACGGGGCAACCCTGATCGGGATCTCCGTGTGGGTGTTGATCGAGGGGATCGGCCGCCTGGTCGAGCCCACCGAGGTCGAGGGCGGCATCGTCCTCGTCGTCGGCGCGATCGGGGCGCTCGTCAACGTCGTCGCCGCCGTGGTCCTCGCGCGGGCGGGGACCGAGAGCCTCAACATGCGCGCGGCATTCCTGCACGTGATCGGCGACCTGGCGGGGTCGGTGGCCGTGCTCGTGTCGGCGGCGATCGTCCTGACGACGGGGTTCGAGCGCGCGGACGCGATCGTGGCGATCGTGATCTCGATCCTGATCGCCGCAAGCGCCGTGCCCACCCTGCGAGCCGCGGCGAGCGTCCTCTTGGAGTCTGCCCCGCCCGATCTCGACGTCGACCGCGTCGGCGGCGCCATCGCCGCCGTCCCCGGCGTGACCCAGGTCCACGACGTCCACGTCTGGACGATCACCTCGGGGTTCCCGGCGCTTACGGCGCACGTCCTGGTCGCCCCCGAGGTCGACTGCCACGACACCCGGCGCAGGGTCGAGGCCGTCCTCCACGACGACTTCGAGCTGACCCACACGACCCTCCAGGTGGACCACGGCGCGGGCGGCCGCGCCTTCGTCCCGATCAGCGACGTCATCAGCGAGGACGGGGACGCCGGCCGCGCGCGGTGACGCCCGTCAGTGGTGCTCGCGGGTGCCCGACACGAGATCGACGAACGCCCGCTTGGCCCGCGCGATCCGCGCGCGGTCGCGGGCGAACCGCCGCTCGGCGCGGGCGCGACGGCCGGGCCGGGAGGCGTAACGGCGGTGCGCCCATGGCGAGCCCGGCTTCGCGAGCCGGACAGCGCCGACGAGGCTCACGACCGGGATGAACACGCCGACGACGCCGGTCGCGAGTTTGCCCTTGAGCAGCGTGACCGAGATCATCAGCAGGTTGAGCGCGATCGCCCCGGACGCGATCGCGAGGCCGGTACGGCTCTGGTCCTGGAGGTCCTCGACCCCGAGCGGCGAGGTGCCCATGAACAGCAGCACCATGAACAGCCCCACGAGGACGACCGCATCGATCGACTGACGGCCCTCGCTGCTCCAGTAGACGTCGCTCAGGTGCAGCCACAGGGCGAACTCGTCGAACGTGAGCGCCGCGCCGCACCCGAAGAGCATGGCGAGGAGCACGGTGGCCACGCCGTCGGGGTCGGCGCCGAACTCGAGGATCCCGGCGGCCAGCATCATGAAGATGCCGAAGACCAGGTGGTGCACGTGGACGCCGCCGGTCTGGATGTTGCCGGGCCACCAGCGGACCTGGCGGCGGATCATGTGGACGCTCAGGCGGATGAAGCCGAACGTGACGATGAAGCTGGCCACCATCCAAAAGAGCGGTGCCTTGCCGGGCTCGAGGATCAGGCGGTCGTATGCGTCGACGATGGCGCTCACCGCTGATCCTCATCGGCGTGGCGCGTCCGCCGGTGAGCGGGCGCGTCCGTCATGCGGTCGCGGCGCCTCGCGCGATCCTGGCGAGGCACACCTCGAGCCCGTCGGTCGCCGCGATCCGCGCGGCCGGCCCGCCAGGGTCCGCGGGGACGCGCACGATCTCGCCGCCGGCACGCTCGCAGGCGATCGCGGGCATCAGGTTCTCGGCCCGGCCGAAGTCCTCGACGAGGAGGCCGTCAGGGTCGCGGAGGACCCCGTGCCGGTCGGGGGTGGCGCCGGCACCGTCGCGGATCCGCTCCGCGGCGTCCCGCACATCCGCCGAGTACGCGAGGACCGGGCACCCGCGGGCGGCGACGTAGCCGAGCTCGAACACGGTCCCCGGATCGGCGCCGGGTCCGCGGAAGGGGGTCAGGTTCGCGATGAGCAGATCGCAGGCGTCCAGCAGCGCGAGGTTCCCGGCGTAGATCCCGGCCGCCGGGTCGGATGCGTCACGGGCCCGCCCGTCCTGCTCGTCGACCGGAACCAACGGCGCCAGCCCGGCCGCGCGGACCATCGCCGCCTTCCGAGCGAGCACCGCCGCGGCGTCGGGAAGGAAGACCTCCGGCCCCGCCAGGTAGACGCGCGGCGGCGGCGCGGCGGTGCGCATCCCGATCGCCCGCGCGTCAGGCGCCGGCGGTGACCTCGGCGTATGCCCAGTCGAGCCACGGGACGAGGGCCTCCAGGTCGGACGTCTCGACCGTCGCGCCGCACCAGATCCGAAGCCCCGGGGGGGCGTCGCGGTACGCGCCGACGTCGAGCGCCACGCCTTCCGCGGCGAGCAGCTTGGTCATCGCCTTGGGGACGCCCTCGTCGGCGTCGAGGACGAGGCAGACGGAGGTGTTGGACCGCGTCTCCGGCCGGACGGCCAGGTTTCGCACCCAGGGCGTGCGCTCGACCCACGCGTCGATGACGGCCGCGTTCGCGTCCGCACGGGCCCGGAGCGCGGCCGGTCCGCCGATGCCGCGCGCCCACTCGAGTGCCCCGATGCAGTCCTCGACGCAGAGCATCGACGGCGTGTTGATCGTCTCGCCCTCGAAGATCCCGCGGATCAGCGAGCCGCCCTTGGTCAGCCGGAAGACCTTCGGCATGGGCCAGCCCGGCGCGTGGGCCTCCAGGCGCTCGACCGCGCGCGGCCCGAGCACGAGCACACCGTGGGCGCCCTCGCCGCCGAGGACCTTCTGCCATGAGAACGTCACCACGTCGAGCTTCATGAAGTCGAGGTCCTGGGCGAAGACGGCCGATGTGGCGTCGCAGATCGAGAGCCCCGCGCGATCGGCCGGGATCCACTCTGCGTCTGGGACCCGCACGCCCGAGGTCGTCCCGTTCCACGTGAACACGACGTCGCGATCGAAGTCGACCTGCGTCAGGTCGGGCAGCTCCCCGTACCCGGCCCGCAGGGTCCGGACGTCGTCGAGGCCAAGCTGCTTGACGACGTCGGTCACCCAGCCCTCGCCGAAGCTCTCCCACGCGAGCACGTCGACCCCCCGCGGGCCGAGCAGCGACCAGAGCGCCATCTCGACCGCCCCCGTGTCCGAGGCCGGCACGATTCCGACGAGGTGGCCGTCGGGGACCTCGAGCACCTCGCGCGTGAGATCGATCGTCCGCTTGAGCCGGGCCTTGCCTTCGGCGGAGCGGTGCGAGCGGCCGACGACGGCCGCCTCGAGGCGGGCCGGCGACCAGCCCGGGTACTTGGCGCAGGGGCCGGAGGAAAAGTGCGGGACGGCGGGGCGCGCCGAGGGGCGCGGACGCGTGGCGTCGCCCTGGGGGTGTGTGGTCGACATGCGCGAGATGGTGTCAGACGCGGCGGGCCCGGGCGCGCACGCCTCGGCCCGGGCGCGCGGCGGGCAGCGGACGCCGCACGGCGCCGTCGTCCGACGTCGCTCGCGCGGACGAGGACGGCATCAGGCGGAGGTGGGCGCCGTCCCGGTCGCCCGCCGCGATTCGACCGGAAGAAGCGCCGCCCCGATGAAGAAGCAGACGGCGCCGACGAAGGTCCCCAGGTTGACGAGGGCGATGTTCGCCGGCTCGCCGGTGGTCGGAAGGTATCTCGAGGCGACGGCGGCGGCGCCGAAGGCGACCGACCCCGCCAGGTTGAGGGCCGCGATGCGCCACTCGACCGTCGGCCGGGGGCGGGACCGAAGGCGCGGGACGACCTCCGAGTAGGCGAGCCAGCTGGCGACGAGGAAGCAGATCGACCCGTAGACGTCTGGCGCCCAGATCAGCTGTTTCTCCTGATCGAGCGAGAGATCGCTCCGCGTGGCGGCGAAGGTCGTCACGTTGAAGAACACCGTTCCGACCAGCTGAATGATCGTCGCCCACCATCCGATGCGGCGCGGCCGCCACCCGATCAGCGCCCGCAGGCCCCTTCGCGGCGGCGTGCGGGCCTCGAGATCGGCCGGCGGCCCCCCGCTCTCTCGGAACTGCAGGTAGCCGGCACATGTGAAGAAGATCGACCCGACGAAGAACGTGGCCCCCACGAGGTCGGGGGTCACGTTCTCGAAGTAGACCGGGAGCGACCCGAGCGCGAAGCAGGTGGAGCCGGCCATGAAGAGCGCCCCGATGAGGAGGCTCATCGCGCTCGCACGCGGCCCGGTGCGAGCGCGGGAGCGTGCCGCGGCGCGGCGCACCGACCCCGACCGTTTTCGCTGCCCACGGGAGCTCAGCTCCGTCGTCAACCCGTCCGGCCCGCGAAGGACGACATGCGTGACGAAGCCGTAGCGGCCGCGCGTCTCCATGACGCTCCACCCCGGCGGGATCTCGAGCCAGTCGGGGGCCCGCCCCCCCTCCGCCGGCGGGCCCTCCGTCACCGCCTCGCGGTCGAGCGCAGCTTGCCGTCCCCGGCCGCCGCTTCCGGGGCCGTCCACAGATCGGCCGTGACACGCGCGCGCTGCACGGGCTGCTCCTTGGCAAGCTCCTCCCAGCCGCGGACCAGGTCATTGATCAGGACGTCGATCATCGAGCGGCTGAGGTCGAGGCGGACGACGACCCGCATCAAATGCACGTCCTCCGCGTCCGGCGGCAGGTTGTAGGCGGGCACGATCCAGCCGCGCTCGCGAAGCCGCGCGGACAGGTGGTAGACGTCGAAGCCGGGGTCCTCACCCTTCATCTTGAACGTCACGACGGGCTCCGAGAGCCCGGGGTTGAGGATCTCGAACTTCCCGCTGGCCTCGAGCCGCTCGTTGAGGTGGCGGGCGTTGGCCAGCATGTTCTGGACGATCGCCTCGTATCCGGTGCGACCGAGGCGCAGGAAGTTGTACATCTGCGCCTGGATCATCGCGGAGCCGCGCGAGAAGTTGAACGTGTAGGTGGGCTGCGCCCCGCCGAGGTAGTTCACGTTGAACACGAGGTCCTCGGGCAGCTTGCTCCGATCACGGAACACCAGCCAGCCGACGCCGGGGTAGACGAGGCCGTACTTGTGCCCCGATGCGTTGATCGAGGCCACCTGCTCCAGCCGGAAGTCGAACTTGAAGTCGGGCTCCGAGAAGGGGGCGATGAACCCACCGCTGGCGCCGTCGACGTGGATGGGGACGTCCCAGCCCTTGTCGCGCTTGATCCGGACCATGAGGTCGTTGATCTCCTCGATGGGATCCGCCTCGCCGATGTGCGTCGTTCCGAGCACCACTCCGACGGCGATCGTGTGCTCGTCGACGAGCGGCTCGACGTCGTCGGGGCTCAGGATGTAGCGGTCCGGCTTCATCGGGATCTTGCGCGGCTCGACGTCGAAGTACTCGGCGAACTTGTCCCAGACCACGTGGGTCTCGGCGCCGAAGACGATGTTCGGGCGGTCGGTCGGCAGCCCCTCGGCGCGTCGACGGTCCCGCCAGGCGCGCTTGTGCGCGAGGAGCCCGAGCATGATCGCCTCCGACGAGCCGATCGTCCCCACCCCGACGACGTCCTCGACGTCGGGCGCGTTGAAGAGGTCGCCGAGCATCCGGACGCAGTCCTCTTCGATCATCGAGGCGGCCGGGTACTCCTCATGGTCGATGTGGTTCTTGTGGAGCGCGTCGTGGATGAGGGCCTCGGCCTGTGGCTCCATCCAGGTCGTGACGAACGACGCCAGGTTGAGCGTGGCGCGTCCGTCGAGCATCAGCGCCGTCTTGAGGATCGCGTGGACCGCATCCGGATCCATCCCGCGATCCGGGAAGTGGTGCGGGTCGATGCGCTCGCGAAACGCCTTCAGCGCGTGGATGGGCGGCGGGGCGAGGTCCTCGGACTCCTCGGCCATTTCGGGCTCCCTCGGTCGGCATCGTCGGTCGGACTGCGGTTCCTGTGCGCACCCTAGGACTCGAGGGGCGCGGGTTCATCATCCCTCCGGCACGATGACCGCGAGGCGTGGCGACGACGCGAACTGGCCACCCCGCCAACCCGGCGGAGCGTCATTCGCCCTCGTCTGGGGCTCCCGATCGAAGAACGCCGTCATCGACGCGACTCGGCGGTGCCCTCCGATCCCGGGGCCGGCCGGCGGCGGTTTCCCTGACGCACGACCATGGTCCTCGAACCTCGGGAATCGTTTCTGTGGTCGGCGCCGGGGCGTCACTCCCGGATTCGTGCGGAGCGCCGGAGCGCGGCCGCCGCCTCGAGGTCTGCGACCCGCCCGCGTACGCGCCCGGGTCGGGGAGAACGGGGCGGGCCCGTCGGGCGGCGATCCGCCGAGGATGGAGGATGACGGGTTCGAACCGACGACCTCCTGCTTGCAAAGCAGGCGCTCTCCCAGCTGAGCTAATCCCCCGGATCGCCGGTCAGGGTACCACCGGGTCTACACTCCCGAAATGGCGGCGGCTGACGGGCCCGGCACACCGATCGACGCGGCGGCGACGCTCGCATGGATGCGCGAGCACGGAGATGTGCTGCGCCGGTTCGTCGCCGCGGAAACCCGCGACGAGGACGACGCGCCCGCCTCCGACGGCGCGATCCGGGCACATCTGCGATTCGCGGCGGCCGCGCTCGAGGCGACCGCGACATCGGAGGTCGCCGGACCGCTCACGGGGCTCGACGAGGACCTGCCCCTGCGGTTCGCCCTCGGCGAGGACCTCTACCGAGCGACACGTCCAGGCCGGAGCCGGCGCGATCGCGCTCGAGGAGCACCTCCAGCACGGCACGACGCCGGGGCGCGACCCGTCGCTCGACGCCGCGCTCGGGCGGCGGATACGAATCTCGGGATGGATCCAGCTGTTCCTGGTGCAGATCGAGGAGCGGCTCGGACCGGCGGGGGACGGGATCGCGAGCGCGGTGACCGGTGAGATGGACCGGCGCCACCGCGACCTGGCACGACTGGTCTACTCACTCGACAATCGGGCGAAGCGCACGCTGGCCGAGCGGGTGCCGGGTGTGCCGAGCGCCGCGGTGGTCGACGAGATCGGACAGGCGGCGACGGTGCAGGCCCACGTGCGCATCCTCGTCGAGGCGCTCGCGACGGCCCTCGCCGACGACGGCGCGTCGCCGCCGGGCGAACCGGGCGCGGAGTAGCATCGCGCGACGCGATTCGGGGGCATGCGATGACCGATGACGACAGTCCGCCGAGCGACGAGGGTTTCGCCCTCCTCGACCGGCTGCTCGACGAGCTCATGGTCAAGCACCTGGAGATGGCGAGCCTGGTCGGCGAGTACCGCGACCTGATCGAGGAGGCGCGCGAGCGCCCGTGGGACCGCGAGCGACGTGACCTCGTCCGAAACCTCCCGGGCGCCAGGTACCACGTGAGCGCGACCTTCACGCGCGAGCAGGCGCTCCGGATCGAGGGCGAGCTGCGAAAGCTCTTCGGGGACTGAGCCCCGCCCACGCCCCCCGGTCCCCACCCCGCGCGGCCCCGGTGGCCGCTGGCGGGGGCCGGTGGAGACTGCTTCGATCGAGCGGTGATCGAGGATCGAGAGCGGTGCGGGCGGATCGCGGCCTCGCGGGATGCGCGCTTCGACAGCGGGCCGTTCGTCGACCTGGGGGTGCGGCGTGCGGCGGTGCGAGGACCGCGGGCCATCGATCACCGCGCGATGTCGTGGCGACCATGGCGCGCACACGCGGCGCAGCTGCTGCGGGACGCCGGCTCCGTGTCCGAGATCCGCCGGTCCGCAGGCTCGGGCGCTGCCAGGATGACGGCGTGAGCGTGGTCGCCACCCAGCCCACCCCCTTCGGACCGCTCACGGTCGTCGTCGACGAGCGGGGCCTCGTCGTCGCGAGCGGCTTTGCGCCCCTCGATGCGCTGCTCGCGGCGCACGAGGGACCCGCGCCCCTGCCGGGGCCACTGCCCGACACGGTGGCCGATCCGATCGAGCGATACCTGTCCGGCGAACCCGACGCGCTCGCCGAGGTGCCCCTGGCGATGCCGGGCACGGGCTTTCGCCGCGCCGCATGGATCGCCCTCCACGCCGTTCCGGCCGGCACCACGATCTCCTACGCGGAGCTCGCCGCCCGTGCGGGCTCGCCCGCGGCGGCCCGCGCCGCCGGGACGGCCTGCGCCCGCAACCCGCTGGCCCCCTTCGTCCCCTGCCACCGGGTCGTCCGCACCGACGGCTCGCTCGGCGGCTACGGCTTCGGCCTCGAGGTCAAGCGCCTGCTCCTGGCCCACGAGGCGGCGGGGTCCGGCTGACGGCCGCTAGTCGGGCGTGAGCGCCACCAGGAGCCCGCCGTCGGCATCGTAGGCGGGGAAGAAGTCGGCGTGGGCGGGACGGTCCGTCTCGACGCCGTTGGGCCGGAAGGTGCACGGCACCTCGAGCTGACGGACGCCCCACTCGAGCGCCGTCGCGGCCGGATCGCCGTTCGGGAAGCCGCCCATCCCGAGGCGCGCGAGCACCTCCTGGCCAAGCATGTCGCGCTCCTGGAACCCCGTGATCGCGGTCGCCGCATGCCCCGCGGCGATGATGCGCCGCTCCTGGTTGCACACCACCAGGGCCGTCTTGGGGCCGGCGTAGTAGTCCTCGAGGAGCTCGAACAGGAACCCGAAGCCGCACCGGCTGCACCCCCGCGGCTGCCCGTGTACCTGTCGATCGCCCCGCTCGCGGTTGGCGCACTTGGGGCAGATGAACGAGGGCATGCCGGCGCAGTGTAGCCCGCGAATGCCCGGGCGGGCACGGGCCGGGCGATGGTTCGCGGCACGCGCCGATCGGCCGTTCAGCGCGGATCGGCCGCAGTCGATACCTGATGGGCATCCACCTCCATGGACGGAGGGTCGCCATCTCACGGCGCAGCGGCGGAGTCCGCGTTTCGATCATCTTCGGGGGCGCCATCGCCCTCGCCCTCGCGGCGGGTACGGCCACCGGCGGTGCCGCGGCGTGGGTCGACCCCGCCCTCACCCAGCGCGTCGAGCAGCGGCCCGGTGTGCGCGTTCCCGCCGTGGTGACCATGCGGGCGGAGGTGGACGCACGTGGGCGGACGAGGCCGGCCCTGATCCGCGCGCTCCGGCGGACCGCGACCAGGACGCAGGCCCGCGCGGTGCGCCTCGTGCGTGGTGACGTGCGGCGGTTCTGGCTGGTCAACGCGTTCGCGGCGCGGGTGGGCGCCGGCGAGGTCCGCCGCATCGCGGCCGACCCGGCGGTCGCGTCGGTGCGGCTCGACCGGACGGTTGGCGTGCGGCCTCCTCGTGCCGGGCGGATCTCATCGGCCGAACCCGTCGTGGGAGACCTGTGGGGGGTCGCCGGCGTCGGCGCCCCCGCCGTGCACGCGCGCGGGCTGACCGGCGCGGGCGTGACGGTCGGCATCATCGACACCGGCGTGGACGCGGGCCACCCCGCGCTCGCCGGACGCGTCGTCGCCTGGCGGGACTTCGTGCGCGGTGCGCCCGCGCCCTACGACGACCACGGCCACGGCACGCACACGCTCGGCACGATCGTGGGTGGACCGTCGATCGGCGTGGCGCCGGGCACGCGCGCGGTCGTCGCGAAGGCGATGGGCTCCAACGGCGTGGGGACGGGAAGCGCGCTCCTGGCCGCCGCCCAGTGGATGACCGATCCGGACGGCGATCCTCGCACCGCGGACCAGCCGGACATCGTGAACAACTCGTGGTCGGCCGGGAGCGCCGGGGACCCCTGGTTCGCCGACATGGCGCGCCGGTGGACGGAGCTCGGCATCCTCCCGGTGTTCGCCGCCGGCAACACGGGTCCGTCGCCGGGGTCGATCGGGAGCCCCGCCAGCTACCCGGAGGTGCTCTCCGTCGGAGCGGTGGACCGCTCGGACGTCGCCCCGCCGTTCTCCGCCCGGGGGCGGGGCGGCGACGGCCCCGTGAAACCGGACCTGGCGGGCCCGGGCGTCGGGATCACGTCGAGCGTGCGTGACGGATACGCGGCGTACTCGGGCACCTCGATGGCCGCTCCCCATGTCAGCGGCGCCGCCGCGCTCGTGCTGGAGGCCAACCCGGCCATCCGCGGACGGGCGCTCGCGGACCTGCTTCGCCGAAGCGCGCGTGACGTCGGGACCCCGGGGCCGGATCCCGAGACCGGGTTCGGCGTCGTCGACGCCGACGCCGCGGTCGCCGCGGCCGGGAACGCGGGACCCGAGACCGCGTTGGTACGGACCCCGCCGCCCGCCACACGGGCGCGATCGGTGCTCTACGGCGTCGCCGTGCGCAACGCCGCCGGCTACCGGGTCCGCGTCGATCGCGGCGAATGGGGGCCGGTGCAGACCGACCCGCGGCTTCGGCTCGCGCTCCGGACGGGACGCAACCTGGTCGAGGTGGCGGCGGTCCGCGCCGACGGCGTGGTCGACGCGACACCGGCGACCAGCACGCTCGTGGTCGACCGGAGAAAGCCCCGCATCAGCTTCGGCTGGCGCAGGGAAGGCGGCGGTCTACGGCTCGTGGCCCGCGCGCGCGACGGCATGGCGGGCATCGCCACGAACGGCTACCGCTGGGACCTCCGGGGCCGGGGCACCGTCAGGGGCCGGCGCGCGCTCCTGCGCCTGGAGTCCGCCGCGCCGGGACGACTGCGCGCGCGCCTGGCCAGGGCGGACGGGGGCGGGCGCACCGTCTCCCGGGCCCTCGCCCGCGCCCCGGCCGTGCGTGGCGGGGTGGTGGTCCGGCTGCGCGTGCGCGACCGCGCCGGCAACGTGGCGATCGCCACCAGGCGCGTGCCCGCGCCCAGGGCGTGACGCCGCGCACGACTCAGCGGTCGTCGGCCGCCAGGTCGCGATCGGGCACGTAGCTGCCCTCCCAGGGCGGGCGGTCAGGCTCGGGGTCGCCCGGAAGCCGGTAGTCCCAGGCCGGGTGCGGGGCCCCGCCGCTCCACCCGTGGAGGGCACTCGTCAGCGTGACCAGGTCCATGGGGACGTCGAGCGCCTCCGGGCGCAGGATCTGCGAGGAGAAGGCGAGCACGCGACCCCGGCCGACGGGGCGGAGGACGGCCGCGGGCTGGCCGTCGACGAACCTGGCGACGACGCGGGCGTCCGGGGGCACCGACGCGAAGGCGTTCGTCGTGCGGCCGAGGACCGGCACCGCGAGGTCGTCTGCGGGGACACCCGGCGCGATCGCGTCCGTGTCGAGCTCGATGATCTGGGAGCGCCTCGGCTCCGCGAGCGGCGCGCCGATGAGCACGTCGCGCACGTCGGTCAGCGGCGACCCGTCGGGTGCGATCGAGAAGGCCTCCGGGTCGGTCACGATCAGGGTCCCGCCGCCGCGGACCCAGTCGCGGACCCGTTCGGCGAAACCGCGCTCGAGCACGTCGCCACGCGGCAGCCAGAGCGTGCGCGCCGCCGCGAGCCGCTCCGGGCTGCGCTCGATCCTCGCGTCGGCCTCGAAGCTGAAGGCGCCGCCGCCGAGCTCACCGAGCAGGGCGTAGGCGGCGTAGAGCTCGTCGCCGGTCGTCTTGTAGCGCGTGCCGCCGTTCTTGTGCGGCTGGGCCTGGCCCTCGGCCGTCGTCGAGTAGAGCACGAGGGTGGCGGGGTCGACCGGCGCGTCCGGCAGGCGCGCGCCGCGCAGGGCGCTCGAGACCCGGAGCATGCCGTCGTAGAACCGCGGCCGCGTGACCTTCGGGTTGTCGGAGGCGAAGAACGAGAGGTCGCTCGCGCCGGCGCGGAGCGCCTGCGCCGCCCAGGTCCAGAGGTCGCCGACCTCGGGCTCGTAGCCGGAGTAGTCGAACGCCTGCAGGATGATCCGGGTGCGCTTCCCGCTCAGGTCGGACATGAACTTCGCGCCGAACCCCGGGTTGTACCGCCCACGGCCGGGCGTCACCCGCTCGGCGAAGCTCACGTAGGGGTCCGCTTCGGCGATGTCGGCGAACTCGGCCAGACGCGTGTAGTCCCACGGCAGGAACCCGTCGATGAACGCATAGTCGTTGGGACTGATCACTGCCGTGGGATCGAGCCGTCGGATCAGCCGTGCCTGTTCCGCCTTCATCGCGAAGAAACGGTCGCTCACATGGTCCGAGTAGGCCACCCACTTCAGCCGCTCGGCCTGGGCGCGCGTCCGAGGGGCGTTCCAGCGGGGCGGCGGCGTTCCGTACTCGCGTCGCATGTCGCGGGTGAGACGCTTGGCGTAGGCGGACCGCACGGCCCTCCTGCCAGAGGGAAGGAAGACGATCGGCTCGTCACTCCCCGCGTAGAAGTTGACGTAGGGCCGCCCGCGGTACCGCGGGGCGAGGCGGCGGATCTCCTTGAGGGCCTGCCGGCGGTATTCCGGGTGCAGCAACGACAGCCGGCGTGTGTGCGCCTCCGTGCGCGGGTTGGTCGGCTTGACCCGATCCAGGGCGTTGCGGGCGGCCCAGACCTCGTAGGCGACGTCCCACCGAAGGCCGGTGGCGCGGTGCTGGCGCAGGAGGTTGGCGTGCGTCCGCCATCCGGTCGGCTCGGCCGGGGCGAGCGGCAGCGGCGGCAGCGGGAGCGCACTCGGTCCCGTGAACCCCATGCCGGCCCGACCCGCGCGGCGGAGCGTCCGATTGACGTTCGCGTACCACCGCGGGGGGGCGATCAACGGCCGGGCCTGCCCCGGCTTCCATTGGGGCAGCTCGTTCTGGTTGAGCTCGTGGCCCCAGGACGACGCCCCGCCGGCCGGCCGGTCGGCGAGCGCGGTACTCGCCCCGCTCGAGAGGCCGGCGACCAGTGCGATCGGGATGAGGATGCGGCGGCGCACGCCGCGGCATCATGCCCGCTCGCGGCGCGGGGGTCCATGCCGGCGGGTCCGGCCGTGCGCGCCCGTCAGTCCCGGTCGGGGTCCTTCGCGTCGTGGCCGCGGAGCGATCCGGCATGGGCACGTGCGGTCGGGTCCCGGCGGACCTTCGCGATGCTCGCGACCGTCGTCACCGCCAGCACGATCGCGATGACGACCAGCGACTGCACGGTCGTGATCGTGGGAACCGCCGCGTCGAGCTCGTGCAGGTAGTGCAGGACGAGCTTGACCCCGATGAAGGCGAGGATGATCGCGAGGCCGGTGGACAGGAACACGAGCCGGTCCAGCAGGCCCGACACCAGGAAGTAGAGCGCCCGCAGGCCGAGCAGGGCGAACGCGTTGGCGACGAACACGATGTACGCCTCCTGGGTCACGCCGAACACCGCGGGGATCGAGTCGAGGGCGAAGAGCACGTCGGTGCTGCCGATCGCCAGCAGTACCAGCAGCATCGGGGTGAGCAGCAGGCGACCGTCCACGCGCGTGCTGAGCCGCCCCCCGTCGTAGCGGTCGGTGAACGGCAGGCGGCGGCGCGCGAACGTCACCAGCCGGTTGTCCTCGATGTCGGGGTCCTCGTCGCGGTGTCGGAAGAGCTGGATCGCGGTGACGATCAGAAACAGCCCGAACACCGCGAACATGAACGAGAAGTACGCGAGGAGCGCCGCCCCGAGGGCGATGAAGACCGCGCGGAGCGCGAGCGCGAGCAGGATTCCGAAGGTCAGGACCCGGTGCTGGTACGCGGTCGGGACCGCGAAGGTGGACATGATGATGACGAAGACGAAGAGGTTGTCGACCGAGAGGCTCTTCTCGACGACGTAGCCCGCGAAGAACTCGGCACCGGCGCCCCATCCGGCGACGATCCCGAAGCCGATCCCGAAGACCACCGCCGTCGCGATGTAGAAGACCGACCAGAACACGGCCTCGCGGAATCCGACGACGTGCTCGCCGCGACCCGAGACGAGCAGATCGAACGCGAACAGGCCGACGATCCCGGCGACGGTGGCCGTCCACACGAGCAGGGAGACGTCGAGCACGAAGGGATGATGCCCGCTTCGCCGCGCGAACGGGTCCGCGCTCGGCACGGCGCGCACACCACGGCGAATCCGCCGGAACCGCCACCCGGCGATTGACACGATCCGCACATGGCAGGAGCGTGGCCGACAACGCCCACTTCCCGGGAGGCGACGATGGCGGAAACCATGCGCGCGGCGGTGTTTCGCGGGCCGCGCGACATCAAGATCGAGGAGGTCGCGCGCCCGTCCTGCGGCCCGACCGACGCGATCGTCCGGATGACGACCACGACGATCTGCGGGACCGACTCGCACATCTGGCGGGCCGAGTTCGAGGTTGCGGTGGGCCGCATCGTCGGCCACGAGCCCGCCGGCGTGATCGAGGAACTCGGCGAGGCCGTCCAGGGCTACGCCGTCGGTGACCGCGTCGTGGTCGGCGCGATCACCCCCTGCGGCGCCTGCTACTTCTGCCAGCACGGTGACTTCGCCCAGTGCGCGGGCTACGACGAGCAGTGGGGCATGATCGGGGGTTGGCGGCTGGGCAACTCCGCCGACGGCGTCCAGGCCGACTACTTCCGCGTCCCGTACGCCCAGGCGAACCTGGCCCGGATCCCGGACGAGCTCTCCGACGAGGAGGTGCTCTTCGTCACGGACATCGCCTCGACGGGAATCGCGGCCGCAGAGACGGCGAACGTCCGGATCGGCGACTCGGTCGTGGTCTATGCGCAGGGCCCGATCGGCCTGTCGGCGACAGCCGGCGCCCGCCTGATGGGCGCGGCGCTCGTCATCGGCGTCGACTCGAACCACACCCGGCTCGAGATGGCGACGCGGATGGGCGCGGACGTCGTGATCGACCACACCCAGGAGGACCCGGTCGCCAGGGTCAAGGAGCTGACCGACGGGCGCGGGGCGGATGTCGCGATCGAGGCGCTCGGCATCCAGGAGACCTTCGAGAACTGCCTGCGATCCGTCCGCCCCGCGGGGGTGGTGTCGTCGCTCGGCGTCTACGGGGACAAGGTGTCGATCCCGCTGGAGAGCTTCGTCTACGGGATCGGGGACATCGACATCCGCAGCACCCTCTGCCCCGGTGGCAAGGAGCGGATGCGTGCGCTCATGCAGATGGTCGCCAACGGCCGGCTCGACCTGGCCCAGCTGGTCACGCACCGGTTCGACCTCGACCAGATCGAGGAGGCCTATCCGCTGTTCTCGAACCAGGAGGACGACGTCATCAAGGTCGCCATCACCCCCTGATGCCGAGCTACGAACTGACGTGCGACGCCTGCGGGCTGTCGTTCGAGGTCGCCCTGCAGCGCTTCCTCCGGGAGGAGGACCGCGTGTGCCCCGGCTGCGCCGGCACGTCCTGCACACAGCGGCTGGGCGGGTTCGTGACCGCCCGGGCGCGGCGGGACGATCCGGCGCCGCGCGTGACCGGCTTCGCCGGCCGGGGCTGCGGGTGCGCCCCGGGTCGTCACGCCCACTGACCGCGTGACGACCCGGCCACCGACCGGAGCGGCGTGCCGGACCCGGCGCCGCCCCGATCGTTCGGCCCTCAGTCGGCGGTGTAGGCCTCGATGAGGATCCTGGCCACTTCGGGACGCGTGAACTCGACGGGCGGGATCTCCCCGCGCGAGAGCATCTCCCGCACCTTGGTGCCGGACAGGAACACCCGATCCTCGGGACCCGAGGGTGAGGTCTTGGTGGTCGCCATGCCCCCGGTCCGAAGGCACCAGAACGAGTGCTCGAACATCATCGGCGTGATCGCGAGCTCATCGCTCGTGATGCCGTCGAAGATGCGCTGGGCGTCGTAGGTGCCGTAGTAGCTGCCCACGCCGGCGTGGTCGCGCCCCACGATGAAGTGCGTGCACCCGTAGTTCTGGCGCATGATCGCGTGGAGGATGGCCTCCTTGGGGCCGGCGTAGCGCATGGCCGCGGGCAGCACTCCCAGCGGTACGCGATCCGCGACGTAGTAGCCCTCGATCAGGGTCTCGTAGCAGCGCATGCGCACGTCGGCGGGAATGTCGTCGCTCTTCGTCTCACCGACCAGGGGGTGGATGAACAGCCCGTCCACCAACTCGAGTGCGACCTTGGTGATGTACTCGTGCGCCCGGTGGATGGGGTTGCGGGTCTGGAAGCCCACGACCGTGGCCCAGCCCAGCTCGTCGACGCGCGCCCGGCTGTCGGCCGGGTCCAGACGATGACGCTCAGAGGCCTCGTCCAGCGGGAGCCGCGCGGCGACCCGGACGGGGCCCGCCAGGCAGACCGCGCCCTGCGCGTGCACGGCGGCCACGCCGGGATGCTCCAGGTCCTCGGTCCCGTAGACGAGCCGCGCCTCTCGGGCGGGGTCGACGTCGAACACCTCCTCGAGCTCGAGCACTCCGAGGAACCGGTCCTCCTCGTCGGTCAGCGCAACCGCGTCGGCACCCCGCACCGCGTCGGCGACCTCGCCCGAGACCGCCAGCGTGATCGGCACCGACCATGCGAGCCCGTTCGGAAGGCGCATGTCCTGGATGACGGACTCATAGGCCTCCTTCCCCATGAAGCCCTCGAGGGGCGACAGGGCGCCGACCCCGATGAGGTCCAGATCCGCCTGCTGGCGCAGGGTGAGCGCGACGCGGGGCCTGCGTGCGTCGTCGGACAGGGTGGTGTCGCGGCGATCGATCAGCCGGCCCCCGTGGGGGGCGATGGGTCCGGGCGTCATATGCCCGCCCCGTCGACGTTGTCGCCCGCGGTGGGGTCGACCAGCGTGTCGGCGCGGAGGCCGAGTCGGAGCGTCTCCAGTGGGATCACCTCGTCCGGTGGGATGTTGCCGAGATTGACGTTCGGGCCGAACTTACGGATGAACCAGACCTGCTGCGCCTTCTGCGGGGCCTCGAACAGCAGGCGGTTGGCGTCGACGCGGTGCACGATCTCGTCGATGAGGCCCATTCGGACCTCGCCGTCGGGCCGGAAGACCCCGGCCGTCCCGCTCTCGCGCGCCTCGGTGATGACCTTCCAGGCCCCGGCGCGAAGCTCGGCCTCGATCATCTCGACCCATCGGTACGGCGCGATCACGGTGTCGAGGTCCTTGCTGCCGACCTCGCTCAGAACCGTGAACTCCTGCGCAAGGTCGGCGATTGCCTCGAGCTTGACCTCGTGCGGCAGGCTGATCGTGCCATCCGAGATCTCGACGTACCGCAGCCCGAGGTCCGAGACCCAGTGGCGCCACTCCGCCCCCTTGCCCTGGACGTGGCAGGCCTCCCAGAAGGTGCCGCCCAGCACGACCGGGACGTCGTGGCGCTCGTACAGATCGAGCTTGGCCCGGAGGTTGCGGGCGATGTAGCTCGTCCCCCACCCCAGCTTGACCACGTCGATCAGGCCGTCGGCGGCCTCGAACATGCCCTCGACCTCGCCGAGCGACATGCCCTTGTCGATGACGTGGGTGATCCCAACCTGACGCGGCCGGGGCGGGCGCCCGGGCAGCTCCAGGAAGTCGGGGCGACCGGTCGGGGCGGCGTCGCGGTCCGGAGCGGCCCTCATCGGGCACCCGCGGCGGCCGCGGCGGCGGCGCCGGCTCGCCTGCCGAAGACAACGGTGTCGAGCAAGGAGTTCCCCATCAGTCGATTCGTTCCGTGGACACCGCCGGCGATCTCGCCGGCGGCGAACACGCCGGGCAGTGTGGTGGCGCCGTCGGCGTCGATCACGAGCCCCCCGTTGCGGTAGTGGAGCACCGGGTAGACGAGCACGCGCTCCCGGGTGATGTCCACCCCCGCCTTCATGTAGCGATTGTGAACGTACGCCAGCCGTTCGGCCGTGAAGCCCGCGCCGTTGACGCGGTCGATGGCCGTGGTGTCGAGCCACACTCCCGACCGGCCATCGGGCGCGGAGACCCCGCGCCCGCCCGCGACCACCTCCTCGATGCCCGCCGCCACGGTGTCACGCGGCGCCATCTCGTCGACGAACCGCTCGTCGTCGCGGTCGTGGAGGGTCGCGCCGTAGGCGCGCGCCGTCTCGGGAAGCGCGTACCCGGCGAGCTGCTGCGGCCAGAGGGAGCCGGTCGGATGGCGCTGCCAGCTGTCCAGGTCGACCGCGGCCGCCCCAAGGCCCACCGCCAGCCGCAGGACCTCGGGGGTCGCATCCGGATGATTCGTCGACGCGAGACCACGCGCCTCGGCCTCGCCGCGCTGGCCCCCGCCGGCGGCGAGGACGACGGCGCCGGCCTGGACCGTGCGCCGTTCGCCGTTGCCGCCGGGGGCCAGAAGCGCACGCCAGCCGCCCTCGGCGCGTTCCATCTCGACGAGTGGCGCCGATTCCCAGACCTCGGCGCCGCTCGCGCGGACCGCCGCGCGGAGCGACTTGACCATCTCGGCCCCCGTGCGCTCGCCCGCTTGGAGCAGTCGCGGTCGGCTCGCCCCGCCGCAGCGGAGGATGCGCAGGTCCCCGTCGTCGCGCGAAAAGGGGACGCCGAGCTCCGCAAGCCAGGCGATCGCCTCGGGGCCGCCGCCGGTGAGCGTCCGGACCAGATCCACGTCGCCGTCACGATGACCCGCCGCGAACGTGTCCTCGAAGTGGGACTCGGTCGAGTCGTCGGCGCCCACCGCCGCCTGGATGCCGCCCTGCGCCCGGCCGGTGTTCGAGGCGCCGAGTGCGGACTTGGTCGCGATCAGCACCGACGCGCCGGCGGCGCGGGCACTCAGGGTGGCGCTCATCCCCGCGCCACCCGACCCCACCACGAGCACGTCGACGACGGTATCCGGGCCGTTCACGCGGCCATGCTACCCGGCCGCGCTCATTCGTCCGCCGCCGGACCACGGACCGGGTCCAGCCGCCCCCGCACGAACTCGAGGAAGGCGGTCGTCGCGCGGCGCGGCGTGCGGTTGGCGGGCATCACCCAGTGGAAGTCCCGCGACAGGCCGTCGCCGGCGATCGGGACCGCCGCGACGGCGCCTTCCTCGACCTCCCGCGCGACCGCGAGGCGTGAGATCACCGTGACGCCCAAACCGTCGAGCACGGCGGTCTTGACCGACTGCTGCAGCCCGAGCTCCATCTCGACCGGGTGCTCGCGGACGCCGATCGCCCGAAACGCCTCCGTGAGGACCGACCGGACCCCCGAGCCGGGCTGCTGCATGATCAGCGGGGTCGCCGCGAGCTCGTCGATGTCGATGCAGCCGCGATCGGCGATCGGATGCCCGGGCGGCGCGATCAAGACCAGCTCGTCACGCATGAAGACCTCGAACTCGAGACCCCGCTGGGCGCGCTCGGCGCCGACGACACCGAGCTCGAGCGCACCCGCGAGCACGCGCTCGCAAACCGCCTGGGTGTCGTGGACCTCGAGCCGGACCGCGACATCCGGATGGGCGGCGCGGAACGCGCCGCACAGGCCCGGCAGCACGAGCTCGCCCGGCCCGGTCGACGAGCCCACCACGAGCCGGCCCGCCACCCGGGTATCCACCTGGTCGAGCGCGCGGACCATCTCGTCCTCCAGCTCGAGCAGCCGGCGGGCGTACTCGTCGAGCAGGGCACCCGGCTCGGTCAGTGTGACCTTGCGCCCGCGCCGATCGAGCAGCCGCTGGCCGAGCCGCTCCTCCAGCGAGCGGATCTGGAAGGAGACCGCGGGTTGTGAGATCTCGAGCGCGTCGGCCGCCGCCGAGAACGAACCCCGCTCGACGACGGTCCGGAAGATCAGGAGATGACGCAGGTCCATCGTCGGAGCATCCCACGCGCCGCCGATGGGCGCGCGGGCCTCAGCGGTCGTCGGGCATGATCCTCTGCGCCAGCCCTCCGGGCACGTTGGCCGCGAACGCCTCGTAGAGGGCGTCGGGGAACGGCGCCTCCCCGAGCGAGCAGGATGCGCCGCCGTCGACGACCAGGGTCGTCCCGGTCATGAACGAACCGGCCTCCGAACACAGCAGGAGGAGCGGACCGATGAGCTCCTTCGGGTCACCCAGCCGGTCGAGCGCGGTCTGATCGCGGAGTCGCTGGTTGAAGGCCGGGATGCCGATCACGACGTCGGTCATCTCGCTCGGGAACCAGCCCGGCGCGAGGGCGTTGACGCGGATCCCCCGGTCGCCCCAGCGAAGCGCCAGGTGCTGGGTCAGGTTGATGATGGCCGCCTTCGCGCTGCCGTAGGCGCCCGGCACCTCGTAGTGGGCGCCCATGCCGGCGACCGACGCGAGGGTCACCATGATCCCCCGGCCGGCGGGGAGCATGTGCCGGGCGGCCGCCTGGCAGGTATTGAAGGTGCCGACGACGTTGACCCTGAGCGACTGCTCGAACAGATCGGGCGGCATCTTCTCGGGCACCGTGCCCCCCTCGGCCACGACGCCGGCGTTGGCCACGACCACATCGAGGCCGCCGAAGCGCGCGACGGCCGCATCCATGAGCGCCGCCGTGGATTCGGCATCGGTGACGTCGCACTCGACGGCGAGTGCCGCCCCGCCGGCGGAGGTGATCCGGGCCGCGACCTCCTCGAGCCGCGACACGCGGCGCGCCGCGACGACCACGTTCGCGCCGGCCTCGGCCAGTGCCTCCGCGAACACGACGCCGAGGCCGGACGAGGCGCCGGTCACGACGGCGGTGCGGTCGGTCATGTCGAACAACGCGTGCGGGGGTGCCACGGCGAGACCTCCAGACGTGAACGGATGCCGGACACGCTACCCCCGATCAGTCGGGCGTGACGGCTCCCGGCGCACCCGCGGCGCCATGGCGCTCGTCGATCTCATGGAGCCGGCCGGTGGCGACGTCGAGCACCATGCCGCGAATGCTCCCGGCCACGAACGGCGAAACGACCAGCCGCTCGACCGAGTCGCGGATCTCGTTCATCGGATCCCGGAAGGCGCGCGCCGACCACGCGGGCCGGACACCGGTGTCGGCCTCGATCTCGCTGGTGAACTCCTCGGAGCAGAACGTCGTCATGCCGCAGTCGGTGTGCTGGATCACCAGGGCGTGTCGCGTCCCGAGCACGCGCTGGGAGATCGCGAGCGAGCGGATCACGTCATCCGTGACGACGCCACCCGCGTTGCGGATCACGTGTGCGTCGCCGGGCTCGAGCGCGAGCAGCGAGAACACGTCGATGCGCGGGTCCATGCAGGTCACGATCGCCAGGCCTCGGCTGGGCGTACGCGTGCCGCGGGCGGGACTGCGGTCACCGTCGCGGCCGATCCACTCTGGCACCCGGGGGATGATGCCCGGCCGATGCTCCATCCGCCCGCGTCACGTGTCCCGGTTGCGACGTGTGGTTACCTCGCGTAACCTCAGCGTTGTGGTTATGAGAGGTAACCAAACGACGCCCCCGCGGCCGGAGCAGACATGAGCCAGAGTGAGACGGCACCGCGCCTTCCCGTGCTTCCCCTGGACGACGCCGTCGTCCTTCCGGGGATGAGCGTGACCTTCCCCGTGAGCGACGACGAGCAGGCCGCCGCACTCGATGCGGCGGTGCAGAACCGGGTCGTGCTGGTGCCACGGCTCGAGGGCACCTTCGCACCCATCGGCACGGTCGCCGAGATCGTGGGCGACATGGCGCTCCCGGACGGGACGCGGGGCGTGGCCCTCGAGGCGGTGCACCGTGCGCGACTGGGCCCGGCCGAGGTCGGTGCCCCGGGATTGATGGTCGAGGTCGACGAGGTGATCGACGCGCCCGACCCCGCGCCGGAGGCCGACGAACTCGCCCGCGAGTACCGGGCCGTCGTGCAGGAGGTTGCGGAGATGCGCGGGGACGGCGCCCGAGTCGCGCAGTTCCTGGCCGGCATCGAGCGGCCGGGGCGGCTGGCCGACACGGCCGGCTACGCGCCGGAGATCCCGGTGGGACGCAAGCTGCGCATCCTCGAGACCGTCGACGTGATCGACCGGCTCCGCGAGTCGCTGGACGCCCAACGGGAGCGGCTCGCCGACGTCTCACTGCGTCGCCGGATCCGCCAGGACGTCAGCGAGGGCATGGAGCAGTCCCAGCGCGAGATGTTGCTGCGCCGCCAGATGGACTCGATCCGTCGCGAGCTCGGTGACGAGGCGGACGACGGCGACGACTGGCGCCTGCGCTTCGACGAGGCGGGCCTCCCCGAGGCGGCCCGGGCGGAGGCCGAGCGCGAGCTCGGCCGACTGGAGCGCAACCCCGAGGGGCCCGAGGCCGGGATGATCCGAACCTACCTGGAGTGGATGGTCGCGCTGCCATGGGAGACGCGCTCGGACGAGCACCTCGACGTGGAGGCGTCGCGACGGGTCCTCGACGAGGACCACGCCGGCCTCGAGAAGGTCAAGGAGCGGATCCTGGAGTATCTGGCGGTCCGGAAGCTCCGCCGCGAGCGCGACCTCGACGACGCGCGCACCGGGGTGATCCTGACCCTGGTCGGTCCCCCGGGGACCGGCAAGACCTCGCTCGGTCAGTCGGTGGCGCGCGCCCTCGGGCGCGAGTTCGCGCGCATCAGCCTGGGCGGCATCCGGGACGAGGCCGAGATCCGAGGGCACCGCCGCACGTACGTGGGCGCACTCCCGGGCCGGATGGTGCGCGCGCTCCGCGAGGCGGGCACCAAGAACCCGGTGATCCTGCTCGACGAGGTCGACAAGGTCGGCGCCGACTGGCGCGGCGACCCGTCCTCGGCGCTGCTCGAGGTCCTCGACCCGGCGCAGAACCACACCTTCCGGGACCACTACCTGGACGTCGAGCTGGACCTGTCCGAGGTGCTGTTCATCGCGACCGCCAACATGGCCGACACGATCCCGCGTGCGCTCCTCGACCGGATGGAGGTCATCGAGCTGGACGGGTACACGGAGCAGGAGAAGCTCGCGATCGCACGCGGCTACCTCTTGCCCCGCCAGATCGAGCGAAACGGGCTGCGCCCCGACGAGCTCGAGGTCGATGACGCGGCCGTCTCGACCGTCATCGCCGAGTACACGCGCGAGGCCGGCGTGCGCGGCCTGGAGCGCGAGCTCGGGACCGTGGCCCGCAAGAGCGCGACGCAGGTGGCCGAGAACGCCGAGACTCCCATCGTCGTCGGACAGGGCGAGCTGCGGGCGCTGCTCGGTCGCCCGCGCTTCCACGACGAGGCCGCCGAGCGCACGGCGCTTCCGGGCGTCGCGACCGGCCTGGCCGTGACCGGTGTGGGCGGCGATGTGCTCTTCGTCGAGGCGACCGCCATGCCGGGCGAGGGTCGCGGCGAGGGGCTCGTGATCACCGGCCAACTCGGGGACGTCATGCGCGAGTCGGCGCGGATCGCCGTCTCGTGGGTGCGCTCGCATGCGGAGCGCGTGGGCCTGGACGCGGACGTGCTCAACGGGCGCGACATCCACCTGCACGTGCCCGCGGGGGCGGTGCCGAAGGACGGGCCGTCGGCCGGCGTCACGATGGTGACGGCGCTCACGTCGCTCCTGACCGGTCGCACCGTGCGTCCGAACGTCGGCATGACCGGTGAGGTCACGCTGCAGGGCCGGGTGCTCCCGATCGGTGGCGTCAAGCAGAAGGTGCTCGCGGCCCATCGGGCCGGGCTCACCGACGTCGTGATCCCGGAGCGCAACCGTGGGGACATGGACGACGTGCCCGAGGAGGTCCGGGAGGCGATCACCGTCCACCCGGTCCTCACCGTCGAGGAGGTCCTCGACGTCGCCCTCGAACCCGCCGCGCGGACCGCCGAGGTCGGCGCCTAGCGGGCCGAGGGGCGGGGGCCGGGCCATGGGACGCTGCGGGTACCGGCCCCCGGTGTGTGCGCGCTACCAGCACGCGGCCGAGTTGCTCGGCCGCCGCTGGAGCGCCGCCGTGATCCGGGTGGCCATGGACGGACCGGTGCGGTTCACCGAGATCAGGGCCTCGGTCGACGGTCTCTCCGCGCGGCTCCTCGCCGAGCGGTTGCGCGAGCTGGAGGCCGCCGGCCTGATCGAGCGACGCGAGCTCGGTGGCGGGGCGGTCGAGTACCGGCTGACGGCCAAAGGGCGCGCGCTCGCACCGGTCGTGCGGGAGATCGAGGCGTGGGTGGAGCGATGGGAGACGGCGCGGCCGGGGGAACGCCCGCCGACCTGATCCACGGCGTGGTATCCGCCGGCCGGGCCCGGGTCGCACGGCGGCCACACACCCCCGGACGACGATCCCGTCCGGGGCGCTGCGCGATGCCATCGATCGGGTCCTCGGGCGAAGCTGGGCCGACTCGCGACCACCGGCAGCCGCCCGACGGACGGTCGACCCGTGGTTGCCGCGACCGCCGATCGCCGCGAGGGGGCGCCCGCCGCCGCGGGCGTGGAGGTCAGCGCGTGGTGAAGTGGTGCGCGCCCCGGGCGCACCAGTAGAGGAGGCGCTCATCCTCGTCGCGCGCGACACAGGCCGCCTCGCCACCGTGCTCGGGACACCCGCGCGCCACCCTCGAGAGCAGGCCGTCCTCACGAACCGGGGTCGCGCCCTCGGGAAGTCGGTCGGCGGGAATCGTGGCGGTCGTCATCAGGTGGCGCGCTCCTCGATCGTTGACGTGACGTCGGTTTCGCGCTCGTCGGCGGAAGCCCTGCCGCCGAGCGTGTCCCACAGTGCAACCGCGAGATCGTCGCGGCGTCCGTCGGCGATGATGCGTGACAGGCGGTCGAGGCCGGCGCGAAGGCCGTCCTCGTCGATCGTCGGCCGCGTCGCGCGACGCACCTTGCCATACCGCGTCGGCGTGACCTGCTCGTCGACGTTGAACAACTCCTCGTGCAGCTTCTCCCCCGGCCTGATGCCGACGACGCGGATCTCCACGTCCTCGTCGGGCCGCTTGCCGGACAGCTCGACCATTCGCCGGGCCAGGTCCACGATACGCACCGGCTCACCCATGTCGAGCACGAAGATGTCGCCCCCGTCGGCGATGCCGGTCGCCTCGATGACGAGCTGGACGGCCTCGGGGATGGTCATGAAGAAGCGCGTCATGTCGGGATGGGTAACCGTCACGGGCCCGCCCGCCGCGATCTGGCGCCGGAAGATCGGGAGCACCGACCCGGAACTCCCGAGCACGTTCCCGAAGCGGACGGCGGCGAACCGCGTCCCGCCGCTCGGCGCCGTGCATCTCGATGATCCGCTCGGCGAGCGCCTTGGTCGCACCCATCACGGTCTTGGGCTCGACGGCCTTGTCGGTCGAGATCAGGCAGAAGCGCTCGACGCCGTGCCTGGCGGCGAGCCCCGCGAGGACCTCGGTCGCCAGCGCGTTGTTGGCCACCGCCTGCAGCGGGTTGGCCTCCATCATCGGCACGTGCTTGTACGCCGCCGCGTGGAAGATGATCTGGGGCCGGTGCTCGGCCAGGATGCGATCCATCCCCGCCGCGTCCTTCACGTCGCCGACCACCGGGACCAGCCCGCTCTCGCGGCGCTCACGCAGGGCGAGGTCGATCTCGAAGAGATTGTTCTCGGAGTGGTCGACCATCACGAGCGATCGCACGCCGAGGGCCACGACCTGCCGGCACAGCTCCGACCCGATCGAGCCACCGGCACCGGTCACGAGGACGGTCCGACCGTTGAGGTACCGCGCCACCCGGGCCAGGTCGATCTCGATCGGGGCACGGCCGAGCACATCCTCGACGCGCACCTCGCGCAGGCGCGACACGGTGACGTCGCCGCTGATCAACTCGGGCAGCGACGGCAGCGTCGTGCAGCGAACGCCGGCCTCGCGGCAGCGGTCGACGATCTCCTGGCGTGCGGATCCGGGCGCCGAAGGCATCGCGATGACCACCTCGTGGACGACGCGATCGCGCAGGATGCGGGGAAGGTCCGACCGGGTGCCGAGCACGCGGACACCGTTGACGCGCAGCCCACGCTTGCGCCGGTCGTCGTCGATCAGGCCCACCGGGTGGTACCCGGATGCGTGGTTGCGGCGCATGTCGCGCAGCAGGGTCGTCCCGGCGTTCCCGGCGCCGACGATGAGGACGCCCCGGCCGCTTCGGATCAGCTGCCCCCGCGGCGGGCGCTCGACGACGCTTCGCACCAGGAACCGCACGCCGCCGATCAGCACCAGCGTGAGGAGCAGGTCGGCGACGAGCACCCCGCGCGGGACCGAGGGCAGATCGCCCGTGCGCCACTGGGACAGAACGGCCGTCACGAGCAGGCTCGACGCGATCGTCGCCAGCACGATTGCCTGCAGGTCCCGCACGGACGTGAACCGCCACCACTTGGTGTAGAAGCGGGCGGCGAAGAAGACGAGCAGGGTCAGCCCGACGACCGGCATCACGGTGCTCGCGAACAGCTCCTCGTAGCGACGCGGGACGTCGCCGTCGAAGCGCAGGGTGTACGCCAGCCAGTACGCGGCCGCCACGAGCACGGCGTCGACCGCGATCTGGCCGAGCCGGTGGGCGGCGGCCCGCCAGCTGACCATGGCCGCGGGAAGCCTCATCGGCCGTCGAGTTTCACGGCGGCGGCGTCCAAGATCAAGTCGATCAGCTCGTCGGGGTCGCGCAGCGACGGCGCGGCGGCGGCGGATCGCTTCACGAGCGGGATCTGCGCCGGGTCTTCGAGCCGGCGCAGGCGGCCCTCGCCGATGAGCTCCCGGTCGACGGCGCCGAGACGCGCCGCGAACGGGGTGTAGGCGGGCACCCCGAGCGCCGCGGCCTCGCGATTCATCGTCCCGCCCGCGCTGACCACGAGGTCCGAGAGCGCGACCAGGCTCGGGCCGTCGACCGGATGCTCCGGCACGATCGCGCGGCCGCCCCGAAGCGCCTCGCGCTGCGGGTCGGTGCGCGGCAGGACGACGGTCTGCACCCCGGGCTCATCCAGCAGCCGTGCCAGCGTCGCGGCGAACGCGTCGTCGCGCGCGCCGCGGTAGTACAGCGTCACCTCCGGCGGTGGGCGCAGGACCGCGATCACCCGGTCCGGATCGAGGTCGAGCTCGGCGGCGACGGCGGCGGCGTCGAGCGCGTGGTCGGCCAGGTAGTACTCCTCCTTGAGGCCCCGATACCGGACCAGCCGCGGCGGGCGCACGCCGTAGCGGCGAAGCGCCCCCTCGGGGATGGCCCGGGGGACCAGGACGCGCGAGGCGAGGCGGCAGTTCCAGTGGTGCATCGCGGCCGCGTACTCGTAGTCGAACATCGTGACCTGCGGGATGCCGGCCGCGCGGGCCGCGAGCGGCTGGTCGGTGCTGCCGTGCGCGACCGCCAGGTCGAACCGCTCGCGGCGGGCGAAGGAGGCGAGCGCGGTGCTGCGCCCGGCCATCGCCCGCGCCTTGCCCACACGCCCGCCGCCACCGTGCGCGCCGACGACGGCGTGCGGGATGCCGAACCGTTCCAGCAACCCGAGGGTCTGCGCGAACGCCCGCGCGGTCACCGTCACCTCGTGCCCGCGCGCCTCGAGACGGGCGATCAGCGGTCGGAAGATGACGACGTGGGGCGAGTTGGTGATGTCCACCCAGACGCGCACGGATCGGCCTCCCCGGGGGCTCAGACGCGAGCGGGAAGCGCGGCGCAGGCGGCACGCAGCGCTTCGGTCACCTCGTCCACGCCCTGCGCGGTGAGGTGGGGATGCATCGGGATCGCCAGGCCCGGTGCGAGCCGACTCCTCGGCCACGGGCAGATCGCCCTCGCGGGCCCCGAGGCCCGCGAACACCGGCTGCAGGTGCAGCGGGATCCCGTAGTAGACCGCCGCCGAGACGCCCCGCTCGTTCAGGGCGGCGCGGAGCGCGTCGCGGTCGGGGTGACGGACGACGTAGAGGTGGTAGACGTGCCGGGCCCCGGCGCGCTCGGCCGGGCGCTCGACGCCACGCGGCACGTCGGCGGCCGCGTAGGCGGCCGCGGCGGCACGCCGCCCGTCGTTCCACGCGTCGAGATGCGGCAGGAACACACGGATCACGGCCGCCTGCAACTCGTCGAGGCGGGAGTTGTAGCCCACCTCCTCGAACGTGACCTTGTCCTTGGACCCGTGGAACCGGAGGCGCCGGACGTGCTCGGCCGTCTCCTCGTCGCGGCAGATCACCATGCCGCCGTCGCCGATTCCCGGGAGGTTCTTGGTCGGAAAGAAGCTGACCGTCGCCAGATCACCGAGCGCCCCGACGGGCGTCCCGCGGTCGGCGGCACCCATGGCCTGGGCGGCGTCCTCGATCAGGGGCAGTCCGTGCGCGTCGGCGAGGTCGCGCAGCCGCGACGAGTCGGCCGGGTGGCCGAAGATGTGCACGGGGAGGATCGCCTTGGTGCGGTCCGTGATCCGCCTGGCGGCGTCGTCCGGATCGATGCACAGATCGACCGGGTCGACGTCGGCGAACACCGGGGTCGCCCCCAGCCGGGCGACGGCCTCGGCCGTGGCGTAGAAGGTGTAGGGGCTCGTGACGACCTCGTCGCCGGGCCCGACCCCCACCGCCTGCAGGGCGATCGCGAGTGCGTCGGTGCCGTTGGCGACGCCGACGCACGGCCGCCCGTCCGCGCGCTCGGACATCTCGGCCTCGAGCGCCGCGACGTTCGGCCCCAGGATGAAGCGCCCGCTGTCGAGCACGCCGGCGATGGCGGCGTCGATCTCGCTGCGAAGGGGCCCGTACTGGGCCGCGATGTCCATGAGGGCGACGGGCATGATCGCGAGCCGTCGACCGGGCCGGCGCACTGGCGTCAGCGCGGGCGCGGGCGAACGGGCGGGGACGCTATCAGAGCCCGGCGGCGTCGCCGCGAAGCGGCGCCTCCTGCAGCCGTGCCACCCGCCCCTCGCCCCCCTCGGGCGCCTCAGGGTCGGCCGCCACGAGCGGGAGGTGCACCGTCACCGTCGTCCCGAAGCCCTCGCGCGAGGTGGCGGTCGCCCGGCCGCCGAAACGCTCCGAGATGTGCTTGACGATCGAGAGCCCGAGCCCGGTGCCGCCGAGCCGCTTCGAGCGGGAGGGATCGGCGCGATAGAACCGCTCGAAGATGTGCGGGAGCTGGCGCTCCGGGATCCCCGCCCCGTCGTCGGTCACCCGCAGCTCGACGAACCCGTCCTCGATGCGGACGATCGTGTCCGTCCGCGCGCCGGCGCCGGCGTACTTGATGGCGTTCTCGACCAGGTTGCGGACGACGATCCGGGCCATCCGCTCGGTGAGCGGCGTCCATGCGTCCGGTTGGGTGTCCCAGGACAGCGCGACCCCGTGCTCGTCGGCGACCGGGCGCAGCTCCTCGATGGTGACCTCGGCGGCGGCCGCGAGATCGCTCCGTCCATCCGAGGGCAGCCCCTCGGTCGCCTCCAGCTCCGAGAGGAACAGGATGTCGCCGATCAACGCCTCGAGCCGCTCGGACTCGTGCGCCGCGCGCACGATGAAGCGCTGTCGCGTCGCGGCGTCCATCTCGGGGTCGTCGAGGGCCTCGAGCAGCCCCCGCAGGCCGGTGAGCGGGGTCCTGAGCTCGTGCGAGACGTTCGAGACGAACTGGGAGCGGAGCTCCTGGTAGGCCACCGCCTCGGTCGTGTCGGTGAGGGCGATGAGCGCCTCGGCGTCGGATCCGGTGCGGTAGGGCTCGATGACGACCCGGTAGGTGCGGCGCCCGTCGGCGAAGAGCCTGACCTCGAACTCGTCGGTGGTCTGCCCGGCCAGCGCCGCCGTGACCCGCCCGGCGAGCTCGTGCTCGCTGAACGCCTCCAGGACGCCCATGCCCGTCCGCAGGAAGTCGAACCGCTCGCGGGCGCGGCGGTTGACCTCGAGCAGCCTGCCGTCGGCGTCGACGCGCAGGGCGACGATCGGAAGGACTTCGAACGACCCCTGGATCCGGTGCTCGAAGGTGCGGGCGCGCGCGTCGGCCGCGGCGGCGCGCCTGCCGGCGGCGGCGCTGTCGCGGCGCGCGCGCCACGCGAGCGCGGCGCCGGCGAGCGCGGCGATCAGACCGAGCACGGCGACGCTCCAGGCGAGAGCGACCATTGCGTCAGTGTCGCATCCGGGGTCGGCGGCATGCGAGCGCGGGACGGCGCCGAGGCCGCGAACGGCGTGGCTGTGTCAGACGTGTGTCCGGTCCGCTTCGCGCCATGGCGTCGGTCTGGTTGGGTGGCCGTCGTGCGCGGACTGCTCACACTCGGACTGCTCCTGGCCCTCCCCGGCCCGGCCCTCGCGGCGGCCGAAGCGCTTCCCGAACCCCAGCCGGCGCGGAGCGCGGTCGTCCCCGGCGCGGAGTACGAGCGGCGCGCGCTCGGCGCCGACCAGGTCCTGCACGTGATCCGGGCACGCGCCTCCGCGCGCCTCCGCCTGGAGCCGATCACGACGGGCCCGAACGTGCGGGTCCGCGGGCAACTCGCCGAGGCGGTGACACGTCGGCTCTCCGCGGGCGTGGTGGCGGGCATCAACGGGGACTTCTTCAGCTTCACGGGCGGCCATCCGAGCGGGGTGCTCCTGCGTGGCTCCCAGATCGAGAGCGATCCAGAGCCGGGCCGATCGGCGCTGGTGGTGCCGCCCCCGCGCGGCAGGATCGCCGTCGAGCGTCTGGCCATGGCCGCCGCATGGCAGCGGATCGACGACCCGCCCGAGGCGTCTCCGGCACCGCGCACGATCCAGGCGGTCAACCGTCCCCGCGCACGATCGAGCGAGACCATCCTCTTCACGCCCGCAGCGGGCGTCCGGACGCCGAGCGGCGACTCGCTGTTCGAGGTGCGCGTCCGCCAGGAGACGCCCGCCCCACCGCTGGTCGGTGTGCCGACGACGGGGACGGTCGTCGCGCGGACATCCGGCGGGGACACCCCCATCGAAACGGGGCACGTGGTGCTGAGCGGTGTCGGCTCGGCCGGGCGCAGGCTCGCGGACACGCTGCCCCTCGGCGCCCGGGTGGCGGTCACGACCACGTTGGAGGGGCTTCCCGAGGGGGCGACCGACGCGATCGGCGGCGGACCGGCGCTGGTCAGCGGTGGACGGCCGATCCTCACCTCCGGCGAGTCGTTCTCGTCGTCGCAGCTCGGCGGCCGGACCTCCCGGTCGGCGGTCGGCCAGACCGCGGACGGGACCATTCTGCTCGTCGCGGCCGACGGCCCGCTCCAGGGCAGCCGCGGGCTCTCGGCTCCTGAGCTCGCGACCGCGCTGGCCGGACTGGGGGCCACGGAGGCCGTCGCCATGGACGCCGGCGGCAGCACCCAGCTCCAGTTGTGGAACCGTCCGCTCGTCGCCTGGGACTCCCCACGCGCGATCGCGACCGCGCTGACCCTCGGCTACTCCGGTGTGCAGCTCCAGCCGCTCCCGGGGCGACTGACTCCCAATGCCGACGGGGTCACGGAACGCGTGTCGGCCATCGTCCGCTCGCCCGCGCCGGGCACGGCGACGGTCACCGCGCGACGCCGGGGCGGTGGCGCCACTCGGCTCGGCGAGGTGCGCCTGGACACCGGCGTCGCCCGCCTCAACCTCGACCCGCGTCGGCTGCGGATGCGCGACGGCGTGTGGGACGTCAGGGCGCGGCTCGTGCCCGACGACGGGTCGCGACCGACCGCGCAGCGCCGTCGCGTGCTCGTCGATCGCACCCTCGGCGGCCTGACGGCGTCCCGTGTCCGTCGCACCATCGGCGGCAAGCGCGTGCCCGTGATCCGGGTCGGCTTCCGCCTGAGCCGCGACGCGCGGGTGACCGTGCGCGCCACGACCGCCCGCGGGACCGAGACCGTGGTCTCCGGCCGGCGCCTCGGCGCGGGGCGGCGGGCGATCATCTGGGACCGCACGGTCGCGGGACGCGAGGTGGGCGGCACCGCCACCATCGAGGTGACCGCGCTCGGGCGCCTGGGGCGGACCGGGTTGCGGCGGACGGTGAGGCTGCCGCCCGTGGGGGCGACGGTCACCCCGTAGACTCCTATCTCACCCTCAAGTTGAGGGTGAGATAGGACGTTCGGCCCGGTCCCCGTTGGGCAGGGCTCTCGGACTCGAGCGGGTCTCGCTCCGGTCCACCGCCGGCCGTTCTTCGGTTCTCTGGCGAGACGCGAGCCGGTCGAGCCCAGTCGTCCCGGATCCTCGGCAAGGGGGTGCGGTGTCCGTGCGACAGAAGGGTCGCGCCGTCGGCGACGCGCGGCGCACCGAGCGCGGTTGTCGAGCGTCACCCCTTCCCGTGGGCGAGCCTGCGGGCATGTGGGCGGGCCGCAGGGCCGTCCGGGGGGTTGGCGGCGGGCGGAGGCCGTCTCCGGCCCGGCATGTCCGCGGGCCCTCGGGTCCCGGGGGCGCGCGTGACTGTCTGGCGAGAAACGGCCCTCCCGATCCCGCTCGTTGCGGATCGTCGGCGCAGGCGCGCGGCGCGAGGCGCCGCACCCCGCGGACCCTGGGTGGGCATTGCCCCAAACCGGACGGTCCACCGGAAGGCGACGAGGGTGGGTGGCGGTGCTCCGCGTCCTGGTGGCTGCGTCCGCTCGGCCTGATTCCGCTCGAACGTCCTCCGCTCCCGCGGGGGGCGTTCTGCGAGCGGCCTCACTCCATCTCGGCGCGGAGGCCGCGCATCTCCCCGACCAGGCGGTCGATCTCGGCGTCCAGGCCGCCCTCGCCGGAGCGCTGGCGGTAGACGACGTGGCCCAGTTCCGCGGCGATCCCGTCGAGCTTGCGCTTGAGCATCACCTGCTGCGACTTGTCCTTGACGTCGTCGACGCCCTTCTTGGCGACATCGCCGCTCTTCTTCGACCGCCGCCTTCGTCGCGGCGTCCTTCGCCTTGTCGAGCCATTCGTTGCCCATCATCGACCTCCCGCTCGCGCCTGAAACCGGGGCGAGTCTATGACACCCCACGCGCGACCGGCTCAGCGCTCCTCGCGCCAGACCCATGCCGACGCGGCCACGGCCACCACCGAGAAGATCACCGCGAGGAAGATCCCCCACGCACGGCCGCCGTCGCCGTCGATGGCGATGGCGATCGTCACGACGGCCAGGATCGACGTGGCCCAGGCGGCGAGCGGGACGCCGGGCAGTCCCATGGGAAGCTCGTAGTCCATCGCCTCGGACACCGCCGCGAGGGCGGCGACGACGCCGATCACGAGGAACAACCACGCCGACGGGACGACGTCCCATCCGCTGATGGTCTCGTCCACCCCGGCGAGCTGCGCCGCTGCGTCGGGGATGTCGAGTCCGAGGTCGTACCAGGGGAAGAACAGGCTGATGACCCACAGGGCACTCGCGCCGGCTGCGGCGAAGAGCTTCTGCTCGCGTGTGATCGAGGACAGGTCCATCGTGTGACTCCTCCGGGTGGGCTCGCGCGGCGCTCGTCGGCCTGTTCGACGCGAGTGAGGGCGGTCCTACCCCAGTGTTATCGGCGCGTAGTGGCCCGGGACCACGATGCGCGGGTCCTCGGCCCGGATCCGGCGGTACGCCGCCAGATGGGCGTCGCGCTCGGGGAGGTCCGGCAGGGGGGTCGTCCTCGGCGAACCAGCGCGGATCGGGCCCGAGTGTGTCTCCGGCCACGACGATGCGTCCCTCGAGGGCGTCGACGACGAACGCCACGTGACCGGGAGCGTGACCCGGCGTGTGAAACCACCGCACGCCGGGCGGGACGACGCCCTCGTCGCCCCGGAGCACCCGGACGTCGACCAGGTCGAGCAGCCCCGACTGGACGGCGGCGTACGGCGTGTCGAGCTCCGCCTCGTGCACCCACAGCGGCACCCGTCCCAGCTGGCGGACCGCCCCCAGGTGGTCGCGATGGAGGTGGGTCATCAGCACGCCGTCGAGCACGTCAGGTGTGAGCCCCTTGGACGCGAGGGCCGCGGCCAGCATGTCGCCCTGCGTCTGGTACCCCGGATCGATCACGAACGTCGCCGGACCGCGAAGGAGCATCGTGTTCGGCCAGGCGATCATGCCGTGGACGGCGTCCGGCAGCCGGCGATAGGCGGCGAAGGTGGCCACCGGGTCGCCGGCCGACAACTGGACGATCCTGTCACCCTCCAGGGCGAGCACGATCCGATGGGCCGGGATCAGCACGTCGGCCTGCCACGGGCCCGCGGGGCTCATCCGCGTCGCTTGTCCGGATCGGACTGGCAGGGCGCCCCGCGAAACGGCGCCTCGGGATCCCGGCCCGCACGTCCGACGAGGTCGCGTGCCAGTCGGGTGAGGCGCGGTGTCGCGATCAGCCCGGCGACACCGCCCGCGACGAGCCAGCGCCGGGCCCGTCCGTTGGGCGTCACTTCAGGGTGGAGAGGAACTCGTCGACCGGGATCGCCGCCATCGTCTGGATGTGGAGCGTCCCGCGGGCGGCCAACTCGATCGAGACCCTGGCGATCGTGCGCTCGTCCGGCGCCTCGACGATGTTCACGAAGTCGTACGGGCCGAGCACGGCCCACTGCGACACGACGCGCGCGCCCATCTGCTCGATCTCGTCGTTGACCTCGCGAAGCCTCGTGGGGTTCGCCTTCAGCGTGCCCACGCCGTGGGGGCTGAGGGTGCTGAGGAGGATGTAGGTCGGCAACCTGAACTCCCGGTTTCTGCGGGCCGGAACGTGGCTGAGACTACCACCGGCGCGTGCGGTCCCCAGGGGTCACGCGTCGGTCCACTCCGACAGGTCGCGATCGATCCGGCGTCCGAGCAGGGCCACGTCGTCGGCGAAGTACGCGCGCAGCTCGTCGAGGAACTCCGGACGTGGCGGCGGACGCTCCTCGACGCTTCGGTTGCGATCGCGGATCCGCTGGAGGACTCCCAACCGCTCGACGCGCGCGATCCGCTTGGTTTGCGCGGCGACCTTGACGAGCGTGCGGGGAGGGCGCTGCGTGAAGCGCGCCACGGCGCCCGTGCGGTGCACCTTGTTGGCGTTGATGCGAGGGAACTCGCTTCGGCCGTCGTCGGGGACGCCCAGGAACTCGAGCACCCGTGCGTACGTCGCCCGTGGATCGCGCCGCATGTCGTCGAGGACGAGGATCATGAGCTGCCCCCGGGGGACGACCGACTGGAGTCGCTCGACCTGGGCGCCCAGCCGACAGGCGTCGCCGTACTGGAGGAACGCCGGCACGCGGCAGCCGGCCGGGATCGCGGCGCCCGCGGCGCGCGCGCCCTGAAGGCGCCACGCGGCCTCGAGGTCGGGCACGTCCTCATCGCCCGCGTACCGCATCTGGCTGTGCAGGGACGGCACCATCTCGACCGGATTTCGCACCATCGCCACGATTCGTGCGGCCGGATCGAACTCGAGGATCGCGGGCGCCGCGCGCGACGAATAGAGGTACCAGACCGATGCCTCTCCGACCGCGGCGTGCTCGTCGTCCGCCGCGTCGTAGAGCCGCAGGTAGTGGTCGAGTGCGCGCTCGCCGGGCCGATAGTAGTAGTCGAAGTCGTCGCAGAAGTAGTGCGGCTCCTTCGGCGTCGACATGAAGACGGCCGGGTGCCCCCGCAGGTACTCGCTGAGCGCGGTGGTGCCACACTTGGGTGCCCCCACGATGAAGAAGTCGGGCCGTCGCACGCCACCCCCGGGTCCGGTTCGACGGCCGGGAAGCATAGTCGACGTCGGCCGACCGCCGGCGCGCGGCGCACTAGGCTGTGACCGTGTCCCCGACCCACGTGTACACCCGCTGATCCGCATCGGCAACGCCGCCGCCGGTGCCGTGGTTCCCGGCGTCGCCTGCGCCGCGGCGGCGCTCCTGGCGGCGAGTCCGTTCCTGCCCTGGTTCGCGACCGACATCGGCCCGCCCTTCGCCGCATCGTCGAGCAGCGGGTGGGAGGCCACGGGCATCGCGCGGATCGTGCTGGTCCTCGGGGTGCTCGTGTTCGCGGCGAACGCCGCGCTCGTCCTCGACGCGCTCGAGCGGATCGCGCTGGAAGACCGGACGGCGCTCGTCCTGGCGTGGGCGGCGACCGTGCTCGCATGCGGGGCCGTGCTTCTCGTCGCCTATCGGCTGGTCGTCCTGCCCGAGCCCGCCGAGTTCCTGTCCCGGGACATCGGGCTCTACGTCGCAGCCATCGCGGCGGTCGCATCGGCCGCCCTCTCGGCTGCGGGGATTGTGGCTCGGGCTCCGGTGGCGCCGCGCCGATAGGGGTGTATGCCGGACTACTGGCAGAACCTGGTCTTCGACCGCGACGCCCTCGTCGACGACCGGCGCCGGGTCGAAGCGATCACCGACGACTACCTCGGCCTGCGCGACGAGGAGGACCGGCGGCGGGGAGACGATGCGGCGGAGGTGCTCACGCGCATCATGCGTGTCGAGGCGGCCGAGGCCACGCGCCGGCTGGCCGAATGGCAGGCGGCCACGCTCGAGATCGAGGCCGTGCCGGCGCCGCCGGGGATCGTCGCACGCGAGCGCGTCCGGCGCGACACGCGCACCGGCCACGGGGGCCAGCCGGCACTCCGGCGCCAGCGGATCGCCGTGGCGGCGGGCGAGCAAACGTCCTGGGTGGCGTACTGGTCCGCGCCCGAGCCCATCACCGCGGCGCACGAGCGGCCGTGGCAGCGGGCGATCGCACGCCTGTCGGGCGCTGACGACGATCGCGGCGGCTGGTCCGCCTGAGCGGATCCCCCGCTCAGCGAGCAGACCTCGGCGGCCGGCCAGGAGGTCTCCGCGACGACGGAGCAGACGAGCGCCTCGACCGAGGAGATCGCCGCCCAGGCGCACGAGCCGGCGCGCACGGCGGAGACGCTCGAGTCGAGCGTCGCCCGCTTCCGGCACGAGAGGGACCTCGCCGCGGCGGCCGAGGGGCCGTCGCGGCGTCCGGCCCCCGGGCCGCCCGGCGCCCGCTCAGTCCACGAGGACCCCGTCGACCTCGGGCTCGACGTCCCGGTCGACGCGGAAGCCGATCTCGCCGTCGATGAGGTCGACGTCCACCACGTCGCCCGCCCGGACGTCCCCTTCGAGCATCCGCATCGCCAGCGGATCCTGGACGCGGCGCTGCACCACGCGCTTGAGGGGGCGGGCCCCGTAGGCGGGGTCGAAGCCCTCGTCCGCCAGCCGGTCGGCGGCTGCGGTGCTCAGTCGGAGCTCGACGTCGCGCTCGGCGAGCCGGCGGCGAAGCGCCTCCACCTGGAACTCCACGATCTGGCGCAGCTGCTCCGGCCTCAGCTGGTGGAACATCACGATCTCGTCCACCCGGTTGAGGAACTCCGGACGGAAGTGCTCGCGCAGGGCGCCCATCACCCGTCGCGCGCGACCTGCTCGTCCAGCCCCCCTCGTCCAGGTACTGGCTGCCGATGTTGCTGGTCATGATCACGACGGTGTTCTTGAAGTCCACGACGCGCCCCTGGCCGTCGGTCAGGCGCCCGTCGTCCAGCATCTGCAGGAGGACGTTGAACACGTCGGGGTGGGCCTTCTCGATCTCGTCGAGCAGGAGCACCGAGTACGGGCGCCGTCGCACCGCCTCGGTCAACTGCCCGCCCTCCTCGTACCCGACGTAGCCGGGCGGCGCGCCGATCAGGCGGGCGACGGTGTGCTTCTCCATGTACTCGCTCATGTCGACCCGGACCATGGCCCGCTCGTCGTCGAACATGAACTCCGCGAGCGCCCGCGCGAGCTCGGTCTTCCCCACGCCGGTCGGGCCGAGGAAGATGAACGAGCCGATCGGCCGGTTCGGATCCGACAGGCCCGCGCGCGCGCGGCGCAGGGCGTTCGCCACCGCGCTCACGGCCTCGTCCTGACCGACGACCCGCTCGTGGAGGCGCGCCTCCATCTGGAGCAGCTTCTGGACCTCGCCCTCCATCAGGCGGCTCACCGGCACGCCGGTCCAGCTCGCGACGACCGCGGCGATGTCCTCCTCGTCCACCTCCTCCTTGAGCATCCGGCGGGTCTCCTGCTGGGCCGCGAGCTCGTCGTTGGCGTGCTCGAGCGCGCGCTCGAGATCCGGCAACGTCCCGAATTTGAGTCGCGCCGCGCCCTCGAGGTCGGCCTCCCGCTCGGCCCGCTCGAGCTCCGCCCGCGCCTGCTCGATCTGCTCCTTGACCTCGCGGATGTTCGAGATGCCCGACTTCTCCTGGTCCCAGTGGGCCCGCATCGCCGTCGCCTCCTCGCGCAGCTCGGCGATCTCGCGCCCGATCGCGTCTCGGCGGTCGATCGAGCCCTGGTCGGTCTCCTCGGCGAGGGCCTGCTCCTCGATCTCGAGCTGGACGATCCGCCGCTCGACGACGTCGAGCTCGGCGGGGACCGAGTCGATCTCGATGCGCAGGCGACTGCACGCCTCGTCGATCAGGTCGATGGCCTTGTCCGGCAGGAACCGGTCGGTGATGTAGCGGTCGGACAGCCGGGCCGCGGCGACGAGCGCCGCGTCCTGGATGCGCACGCCGTGGTGGACCTCATAGCGCTCCTTCAGCCCGCGGAGGATCGACATCGTGTCCTCGACGGACGGCTCACTCGACGACGACCGGCTGGAAGCGGCGCTCGAGGGCGGCGTCCTTCTCGATGTGCTTGCGGTACTCGTCGAGCGTGGTCGCGCCGACCGCGCGCAACTCGCCGCGGGCGAGCATGGGCTTGAGCAGGTTGGCGGCGTCCACGGCCCCCTCGGCGGCGCCGGCGCCGACGATCGTGTGCAGCTCGTCGATGAACAGGATGACCCGGCCCTCGGCGTCCTCGATCTCCTTGAGCACGGCCTTCAGGCGGTCCTCGAACTCACCGCGGTACTTGGCGCCGGCGAGCAGCGCCCCGAGGTCGAGCGCGACGAGCTTGCTTCGACACGCAGCGACTCGGGTACGTCCCCGTCGACGATCCGCTGGGCGAGCCCCTCGACGATGGCCGTCTTGCCCACGCCCGGCTCGCCGATCAGGACCGGGTTGTTCTTCGTGCGCCGCGAGAGCACCTGGATGACCCTCCGCACCTCCTCGTCGCGGCCGATCACCGGATCGAGCTTTCCCCGCTCGGCGATCTCGGTCAGGTCGCGGCCGTACTGCTCGAGCGCCTGGTACTTGCCCTCGGGGTTCGCATCGGTCACCCGGGCCGAGCCGCGGATCTGCTGCAGCGCGCCGAGCAACCCGTCGCGGGTGACGCCGCCCTGGGCGAGGGCCTCCCTGGCGGGCGATGCCTCCTCGACCAGCGCGAGCAGCAGGTGCTCGGTCGAGATGTACTCGTCCCCGAGCGCCTCCGCCTCCTGCCCCGCCCGTCGGAGCACCGCGCGAAACGACCCCGACAGCTGGGGGCCGGTCGCCGCGCTCGCGCCCCTGACCTCGGGGAGCCGGCCCAGCGCGGCCTCCACGCCCGCCTGGACCCTGGCGAGGTCCGCGCCGGCGCGTTCCAGGACCGGGCCGACGACGATCCCGTCACGCTCACCGAGGAGTGCCACAAGCAGGTGGACCGGCTCGATGACCTGGTTGCCGCGCTCGTCTGCGATGCGCGCCGCCGAGGACATCGCCTCCTGGGCGCGCTCGGTTGGCTTGTCGACTGCCATCGTCTCGTCCTCTCTTCGATCTCGGTCGTCTAGTCGTCGTCTTGCCGGTACCGGACGAGCGCCGTCCGCGTCCGGGTCACGTGGACCAGGTCGGCGCGTCCCGAGCGCCGCTCGGCGGCGATCGCGGCCGCATGCTCGGCCCGCTCGGTCGAGATCCGCTCCTCGAGGCTCGCGACCTGGGCGCGCAGCGTCGCGACCTCGGCCTCGAGCGCCAGCACGCGCTCGATGCCGGCCAGGTTCATGCCCGCCTCGGACAGCGCTTGGATGCGGCGCAGCCGCGCGACGTCCGCCACGCGGTAGCGCCGCGTGTTGCGCGCGTCGCGGATGGGTGCGAGCAGCCCGCGCCGCTCGTAGAGGCGGAGCGTCTGAGGGTGCATCCCGGCCCGCTCCGCGGCGATGCCGATCAGGAAGGTCGTCGTGTCGTCCGGGTTGGTCACGAGAAGAGCGTCTCCCGCGGGTCGCGCGCGTCGAGCTCCGCGAACCGCTCGAGCGCAGCCCGCTGGTCGTCGGAGAGCTCGCGCGGCACCTGCACGCGAAGGCGCGCGATCAGGTCCCCGCGACCGCCACCGTTGAGCTTGGGCGCACCCTGCCCGTCGATCCTGAGCGCGCGACCGTCGGAGCTCCCCGGTGGGACCCGCAGCTTGATCCGCCCCTCCGGGCCGGGAACGGTGATCTCGGCGCCGAGCGCGGCCTCGGCGAAGGTGACCGGAACCTGGATCTCGAGGTCGTCGCCCTTGCGCGAGTAGAGCCGGCTGGCGCCGACCCGGGTGATGACGATCAGGTCTCCCGCGGGCCCGCCGCGCTGGCCGCCCTGTCCGCGACCGCGAAGGCGCACCTTCGTGCCGTCCTTCGCACCGGCCGGGATCTTGACGTTGTACCGGCGCCGGGCGCTCGTCGTCCCGGTGCCCTCACAGGTCGTGCACGGGTCGTCCACGACCGTTCCGACGCCGCCGCAGCGTGGACATGGTCCGCTGACACCGAACCCGCCCGCGTCGCGCCCCACCACGCCGCGCCCTCGGCACTCCGGGCACAGGCGCGGACTCGTGCCGGCCTTCGCGCCGCTTCCGGAGCATGTCGCGCACGCCTCGCGCTTGTCGACCGTGACCGGGACCTGCGCCCCCCGGAGCGCCTGGTCGAACGAGAGGTTGACCTCGACCTCGACATCGCCACCCCGGCGCGCGGCGCGCGGATCACCCGGCTCGCCCGGCCCCTTCTTGAAGATCGAGCCGAACAGGTCGGCGAAGTCGCCGAAGCCGCCGAAGCCGCCGTCGCCGCCCGGCCCCGGCCCGCCCGGCCCGGACGGACCGCCGGGCCGAGGCCGGGCGCCGCCGAAGGCGCTCCGCGCCGCGTCGTACTCACGTCGCTTGCCGGCATCGGACAGGACGTCGTACGCGTGCGAGATCTCCTTGAACCGGTCCTCGGCGGACGGGTCGTCCGGGTTGGCGTCGGGATGGTGCTTGCGCGCCAACGCGCGATACGCGGATCGGATCTCGTCCTCGGACGCCCCCGGGGGGACGCCGAGGGTCGCGTAGAGGTCGGCCATCGACCCGCCCTGTGCTAGGCCGGGCGCTCGGCCACGACGACGCGGCTCGGCCGGATCACGGCGTCACCGTGCGTGTAGCCCTTCTCGACGACGTGCATCACCGTTCCCTCGGCGTGCTCGGTCGTCGGGTGCGTCGCGACCGCCTCGTGGATCTGCGGATCGAACGCGTGGCCGTGGGCCTCGATCTCGGCGACGCCGCGCGCGGTCAGGAGCTCGGCCAACTGCACGCGCACCATGTCGATGCCCGTGACGATCTGGGCGCCCTCCTCACCGAGCGAGGCGACCGCGCGCTCCAGGTTGTCGATGACCGGGAGCAGATCGCGGACCAGCTCGTTGGTCGCGGCCTGCGCGGCCATCTGCCGATCGCGCTCGCTGCGACGGCGGTAGTTGTCGAACTCGGCCTTCACGCGCTGCAGCGTGGCGAGGTACTCATCTCGCTCGCGACACGCCTCCGCGTACCCCTCGGCGGGGCTCGGCTCCCCGACGTCGGTGGGACCGTCGAAGGGCCCCTCGCCGACCGGGGCCGGCCCCGGGGCGGCCTGTTCGGCCGCCCCGGCAACCTCCGGCCCCCCCGGGCCGAATCCCGAATTCTCGTTCGCCACCTATGCGGCCTTGCTGCCGGTGCCGACCGCGATCCGTCGCGGCTTGACCTCGTCGGCCTTGGGCACGCGCACGCGAAGCACGCCGTCGTCGAAGTCGGCCGAGATCTCGTCGGCCTTGACGCCCTGCGGAAGCGTGACGCTGCGGGAGAACTGCCCGTACGCCCGCTCCAGCCGGTAGTAGCGGCCGTCCTCGACGGTCTCGCCGAATTTCCGCTCGCCCTTGACCGTGAGGACGTTCTCGTCGACCTCGATCTCGATGTCGTCGGCCGTGAGCCCCGGGAGCTCGGCCGTCAGCTCGACGGCGTCGTGACGGTCGAAGATGTCCATCGCCGGCGTCCACGCCGACCCGCCGGCGGTCTCGCCGATCGAGCGGCTGAACATGCGGTTCATCTCGTCCCTGATCGCGGTGATGTCGCGGTAGGGGTCCCATCGCACGACTGCTGGCATCCTCGTTCTCCTTCCCGTCTCGTCGTCTGGGGATCGCCCCGGCGCGTCAGTTGCGCGCCTGGGCGTCCTCGTCGATCACCTCGTACTCGGCGTCCTCGACCGTGTCGTCGTCCGACCCGCCGCCGGCGTCACCGCCGGCCGCCCCCTGGCTCTCGGCCGCCGCTCGCTGGTAGACCTGCTCCGAGAGCTTGTGGAGCGCCTCGGTCAGGCTCGCCGTCTTGGCCTCGATGTCGTCGGCGTCCTCACCCTCGGACGCCTTGCGCGCCGCCTCGACGGCACCCTCGACGTCGCGGCGGACCGACTCGTCGACCTTCGACCCGTTCTCCTCGAGCTGACGCGCGGCCTCGTGCACGCGGGCCTCGGCCGTGTTGCGCGCGTCCGCGAGCTTGCGGAGCCGCTTGTCGTCCTCGGCGTGCGACTCGGCGTCGCGCACCATGTTGTCGATCTCGTCGTCCGAGAGGCCGCTCGAGGCCTTGATCTCGATCTTCTGCTCGTTCTGCGTGCCGAGATCCTTCGCCGACACGTTGACGATGCCGTTGGCGTCGATGTCGAAGGTGACCTCGACCTGCGGCACGCCACGCGGTGCCGGGGGGATCCCGACGAGGTTGAACTTGCCGAGCGTGCGGTTGTAGGTCGCCATCTCGCGCTCGCCCTGCAGGACGTGGATCTCGACCTGGTTCTGGTTGTCGTCCGCGGTCGAGAAGACCTCGCTCTTCTTGGTCGGGATGGTCGTGTTGCGCTCGATGAGCTTGGTGAACACGCCGCCCTTGGTCTCGATGCCGAGCGACAACGGGGTCACGTCGAGCAGCAGGACGTCCTTGACCTCGCCGGCCAGCACGCCGGCCTGGATGGCGGCGCCGACGGCGACGACCTCGTCCGGGTTGACGCCCTTGTGGGGCTCCTTGCCGGTCAGCGCGCGCACGCGCTCCTGTACGGCCGGCATGCGCGTCATGCCGCCGACCAGCACGATGTGGTCGATCGTGCCCTCGCCGGCGTCCTTGAGCGCCTGCTTGGTGGGTCCGACCAGCCGCTCGAGCAGGTCGTGCACCAACTCCTCGAGCTTGGCCCGCGTGAGGGTCAGGTCCAGGTGCTTCGGGCCCGACTGGTCCGCGGTGACGAACGGCAGGTTGATCTGCGCCGACGTCGTCGTCGAGAGCTCGATCTTGGCCTTCTCGGCCGCCTCGTAGAGCCGCTGCAGCGCCATCTTGTCGGCGCCCAGGTCGATCCCCTGCTCGCGCTTGAACTCGGCGGCCATCCAGTCGACGATCGCTTTGTCGAAGTTGTCGCCGCCGAGGTGGTTGTCACCCGCGGTGGACTTGACCTCGAACACGCCGTCACCGATCTCGAGCACGGACACGTCGAACGTGCCGCCCCCGAGGTCGAACACGAGGATCGTCTGGTCGTGCTCCTTGTCGAGCCCGTACGCCAGTGCCGCGGCCGTCGGCTCGTTGATGATGCGCTTGACCTCGAGGCCGGCGATCTTGCCGGCGTCCTTGGTGGCCTGGCGCTGGGCGTCGTTGAAGTAGGCCGGCACGGTGATCACCGCGCCGTCGACGGTCTCCCCGAGGAACGCCTCGGCGTCCGTCTTGATCTTCTGGAGGATCATCGCGCTGACCTCGGGCGGGCTGTACTCCTTGCCCTCCACCGTGATCCGGACGTCCCCGTTCGCGCCGCGCACGACCTCGTACGGGACGATGGTCATCTCCTCGTCCACCTCGGCGAACTTGCGTCCCATGAAGCGCTTGACGCTGAACACGGTGTTCTGCGGGTTGGTGACGGCCTGACGGCGCGCGACCGCCCCGACGAGTCGCTCGCCCGACTTGGAGAAGCCGACCACCGACGGGGTCGTGCGACCACCCTCGGCGTTCGGGATCACCTCGGGCTCGCCACCCGTCAGGACCGCCATGGCCGAGTTGGTCGTGCCCAGGTCGATCCCGATCGTTCGTCCCATCCGCGCTTGCCTCCCTGGCCGGGCGCGTCGCCCGTGCCGTTCTCATGCGTTTCGAAAGAAACTCGGACGCCGATGATGGACCTTGAGTCAGTTCGTGTCAAGTGCGCCTTGCCATGATTGAGTCGTATCGACTCAATGTCTCCCCGGGACGCAGGTCGGCGGGGCCTGCGATCATCCGCTGCGGTGCGCCACGGCCTCGCCACGACCACGTGCGGCTCGGGGCCGCCGGTCCTCCTCGTGCATGGCTTCGCGGGCTTCAAGGAGTCGTGGGGCTCCCTGCCCGAGGCGATCGCGTCCGGCGGGCGCGCCGCGGTCGCGGTCGACCTCCCGGGATGGGGCGAGAGCCCCGCGCCGCGCCGCGCCCCGCACTCCGCCGCCTGGTACGCGACCAGGCTCGCGCCGCTGCTCGACGATCTCGGACCGGCGATCGTGATCGGTCACTCGCTCGGCGCGCAGGCGGCGGTCCGGGTGGCGGTCCGACGCCCGGACCTCGTGCGCGGTCTCCTCCTCGTCTCGCCGCAGGTGGTCCGGCGGGCCCAGACCGGATGGCGGCCGCGCGTGCCGTCGGACTGGGCGGCGCTCCCGCTGGTCGGGCCGCTCGCGATCCGACTGCTCGTCGGCGTGCTCGCCCGCGACGACGCCCGACTGGTCAAAGGGTTCACGGTGACCGTCGCCGACCCGGATCGCTGGCGCGATGATCCCGCGGCGCTCGCGCTCCTGGCCGATGCGACCCGAAGGTTCCGGGCGACGGACGCACGTGTGTGGTCGAGGGCGCTCCACCGCGGGCTTCGGACCGACCTGCGCCGCGCGGCCCGGGGGCTCCGCGTCCCCACGACGATCCTGACGGGCGAACAGGACCGGATCGAGGCGCCCGAAGCCGTCCGACGGCGGACCTCCTCGCCCCGCGCCGCTCGATCCCCGACGCACCGCAGCAGGGTAGGACGTCCCCCGAGGCGGCCTCGGGCGGTGAGAGGAGGGGCACCTGCGTCGCAGCTCGAGCTCGTTCGCCCCACCGGGTCGCGTCGGTCTTCGAGGACGATCGACGACATCGCCCGGAACAGTTGCCCCACCGCCACGGGCCGGAGCGTCGACGCGCGCGGGTCGCGCCGGGTCGAGCTGCCGGCGCGCACCCGGGGCGGTGAGACGGACGCCGACGTCGATCTCGCGCGGGGATGCCGAGGACCCACGAGGGGATCGACCGCGTCCATGAGCGAGGACGCCTCGCGCGGACCGATGAACCGCCGCGGCGCACGTCCAGATCGAGCCCGACAGCCGCGCCGGCCGTTCGGTGGACCCGTCGAGCGATGCCAGGCCGCCGTCGGGCCAGGCCGCGAGCGCCGTGGCGGCGGCGTCAGGCGAGGAAGGGCACGAGCGCCGCGTAGGCGATCAGCAGCAGCGCCCCTTCCCATCGCACGACGCGCGAGCCGGTGACCATCACGAGGAACGCGAAGGCGCCGAGTACGAGCATCGCGATCATGCCGAGGCCGGTGATCGAGCTCGCGACTGGGCCGGGGGCGATCAAGATGGCGATCCCGGCGATCCCCAGGGAGTTGAAGATGTTGCTGCCGAGCACGTTGCCGACGACGAGGTCGGTCTCGCCCTTGCGTCCGGCCTGGAAGGCCGTGAACAGCTCCGGCAGGGAGGTCCCGAGCGCCACGATCGTGAGACCGACGAAGCCCTCGCTGAGCCCCGCGCGGTCGGCGATGCCTTCGGCGCCCGTCACGACCAGTTGCGCCCCCGCGAGCGTCCCGACGAGGCCGACGAGCGCCCTGGTGACCTCGACGCCCGTGCGGTGGTCGGCGCCGTCCAGCGCCTCGGCCGTCTCGGCGCCCAGGGGGTCGTCGGGGTCCTCGGAGCCGGCGAGCACGATCAGCCCGAGCACGATCACGAGGCTGACCAGCAGCACGAGCCCGCCGATCCGCGGGTTGTCGAGCACGAGCACGATGGCGAGGCCGAGCATCGCGGCCAGGGCGAGCGGGGCCTCGCGCTTGATGACCGACGACCTGACGACGATCGGCGTCAGCACCGCCGCGGCGCCGAGGACCAGCGTCATGTTGGCGATGTTGGAGCCCACGACGTTGCCAAGAGCGATGTCGGGAGCCCCACCGATCGCCGCGACGACGCTCACGAGGAGTTCCGGCAGCGACGTGCCGAAACCGATGACGACGGCGCCGATCACGATCGCCGACATGCGGAGCGCCTTTGCGATGCGCGCGGCACCCACGACGAACTGCTCCGAGAAGACGGTCAGGAGGACCAGGCCGCCGACCAGCGCGGCGGCGAGGGCGAAGATCACGGGCGCGCTCCGGATGGCGTGGGGGCGCCCGGGCCTGGGCGCGACGGCGTCACATCATGCCGCTCGCCGTCGCCGCCCGCACGATCGGCCCGCATCACCGGGGAACCCGTCCCCGCGCCGCCACGAGACCGGCGCGGGGACGGGTGGTCTCACTCGGCCAGCGGGGGCTTTCCGTCGGGCCCCGCGAGCTCCGGGTGCCAGCGGTCGAAGTGTTTCTCGTGCTGGCCCGTGATCGCGCCCGGCGGGTAGAACTCCTCGTAGAAGTCCGGGTCCAGATGCTGCGCCTGGACGGTCAGCCGCTGGTACATCGGGTCGATGTAGACGGGGAACCGGCCGAAGGTGTCGATGCAGTACTGGCAGTACTGCTTGACCAGCTGGACCGTGTCCTCGTGCGGACGCGGGATCGCGTTCACGACGCCCTCGGGGTTCTTGTACGGCTTGGCCACCTCGGGCTCGAACGCCGACCACTTGAGCTCCATGAAGGCGTCGACCGCCGCGTGCATGTCCGCGTAGTACGGCGGGACGAAGGCCTCGAAGTGGCCGTCGAGGCCGACGGGGTAGCTCGGGCCGACCTTGGCGTCCTGGTAGCGGAAGCCGAGGCCCGGAACGTCGCCGCCGCCCATGACGTAGCGGGGAAGGAAGCCGGTGAAGGTCCACCCGCCGAGGCCGAGCGCCTGCGTCGCGAGGTTGATGTTCTGGCAGATGAAGGCCTGCTCGACGACCTGGGCCGACAGCGCGCGCTGCTCCATCTCGACGATGCCCATCTGGCGGGCGGCCTCCACGCGGCCCGACGCCAGCGCCTCGTCGAGCCCCGCGGAGCGGTAGCCGTTCTGCTCGTCCACCATCGAGAAGCGGTAGCTCCGCGCCAGGTAGATGAACAGCAGGTTGATGTACTCGAGCGTGATGTTCGTGACCGGGATGAACAGCGTCGTGCCCGGCTTGTTGGCGTTCCACTGGTTGAAGTCGAACAGCCCGGGGAGCTTGTCGGGCAGCGGCGCCCGGTGCGGATAGATCTCGGTCTTGGCCCGCCGGTACAGCTCCACGAGGTAGTCCACCTGGCGCTCGACCGGCTTGTGGGAGATCGTCGCGATCTCCTCGGCCTCGGGCACCAACCCGAACATGTTGAGGAGGTAGGTGCCGTCGTCGTTGGTGAAGAACAGCTCGGTGCCGTGGTTCGAGCAGGCGCTCGGCCAGGTGCGGTTGGTCCACTGGACCAGCGTGCTCATCCCCTTCGCGGGGTCGAGGTCACCGAGGTTGAGACCGGACAGGCCCGTCGCCGCCATGCACAGCAGCGCCTCCTCCAGCTCGCCGAGCGGGACGGGGGCGTAGGGACTCTGGTAGTCGAACGCCTCCGACTCGACGTGCATCCCCAGCCCGACCCGACGGCTCTTTCGGTCGAAGACGGTCTGGAAGAACGGATAGGAGAGCGCATCCATCAGTCCGGGCGGGGCCGACGCGAGAGCGGATGCGCGGGGATCCTGAGTGGTGGACATTCGGTCTCTCCTCGGTTTCCTCGGTCGTTGTCGCGCGCTAGCGCTTGATCTTGACGCCGGCGGCCTCGCGGTCCCAGGTGTCGTCGGTGATGCCGGCCTCGCGCAGCTTGACCTTCTGGACGCGCTCGGTCGGGGTCTTGGGCAGGGAGTCCACAAAGCGGATGTAGCGCGGCACCATGAAGTAGGGCATGCGCTCGGCCAGCCAGTGGGTCAGCTCGGTCGAGTCGGGGGGGCCGTCCTTGGCGGGGATGCACACGACCATGATCTCGTCCTCGGAGGAGGCACCCTCGCCGGCCTTGACGCCGATGGCGGCCGCCTCGACGACCTGCGGGTGGCTCGAGACGATCTTCTCGACCTCCATCGAGGAGACGTTCTCGCCGCGGCGGCGGATGTAGTCCTTGACGCGGTCCATGAAAAAGACGTAGCCGTCGTGGTCCATGCGCCCGAGGTCACCCGTGTGCAGCTTGAGGTTGCGAAAGTCCTCGGCGGTCTTCTCGGGCATGCCGTAGTAGGCGCGCATGACGATGTTGGGGATCTTCATGTCGACGACGATCTCGCCCGGGGTGTCGGGCGGCAGGGGCCGGTCGGTGCCCGGCTCCACGATCGTGACCTCATAGCCCGGGTTGGCCTTGCCGCACGATCCGGGGATCGGGGGCCTGGTGGGGTCCATGTAGGTGGCCATGCCGGTCTCGGTCAGCCCGTAGCCCTCGATGAACTTGACCCCAAAGCGCTCCTCGAACTCGTGGTAGATGTCCTTGGGGGCCGGGGCGGCAAAGACGGTGTGGACCGTGTGGGCCTTGTCGAGCTCCGACGCGGGGATGTTCCAGATGAAGTAGCTGACGGCACCGATCGAGTTGAAGATCGTGGCCTCGGCGTCGATGACCTGCTGCCAAAACTGCGAGCTCGAGAAGCGCTCGGTGTAGGCCACGCGGGCGCCGGCGACAAGCGCCGGGTAGCCCGAGAGCACCTGGGCGTTGGAGTGAAACAGCGGCAGGCACGAAAAGAACGTGTCGTTCTCGAGATCCTCGACCGAGGTGCCCTTCATCACCGACAGGCCCTCGAGCAGGCCGCGGGCCGAAAAGTAGTCGGCGGCGTTTTGCTTGATGACGCCCTTGGAGCGGCCGGTGGTGCCCGAGGTGAACATGATCCGGGCGTCGTCGGTCCAGGAGTACTCGACGCCGGGCTCGGCGTCGGTGCCCGACATGAGCTCTTGGAGCGTCTCGTGCTTGAGCGAGGGGGCCGGTCCTTCGGGGGACCCGGACTCCCACACGATCACGTGCTCGAGCAGCGGCAGCTCACTCTTGATCAGATCCAGCCGGTCCAGGTACTGATCGGAGATGATCAGCTTTTTGGCCTCGACCAGGTTGATCGTCCACGACAAGAAGTCGCCCTTGTAGGCCGTGTTGATGGAGCTCATCACCGCGCCGGCCTTCAAGATCCCGAACCACACGGGAAGAAACGGCTCGCAGTTGGGCATCATCACGCTGACCGACTCGCCCGGCTCGACCCCGCGGGCGATCAGGCCGTTGGCGACCCGGTTGGACTGGGCGTTGACCTGTCCGTAGCTGACCCACGGGTTGTCGCCGAACTTGAGCAGGTCACGGTCCGGGTGGCGTTCGGCGCGCTCGCGCAGGATCTCGGCCAGCACCCACTTGGTCGGGTCCTGCTTGGTGTACCAGTCGCTCCACTCGGACATTCGTGGCCCCCCGCGTTCTCGGACGTCGTAGTTTGTCACCTTTGCGTCGAAGCTATCACGTGACACGTGACAGAAGCAACGAATGTCATGTGTTCTGGGTCGTGCCAGAGGGTCCGGCATCGGGCTCGCCGGGCGGCGGCCCGTCCTGCTCGATCGCCGCCGACTCGAGCCCCTGTGCGACGAGCGCAAGGATGGTGCCCACCCACAGGACATCCTCGGCCGCATCGTCGGGCGGCGGGCCGTCCGTGAGCGCGTCGAGCGCCGTCCGGGTGGCCGGGCCGCCGGCCGAAAGGGCCGCGAGCGCGTCCCGCGCCCAGGTGCGGACCTCGACGTCGCCGGTCGCCCGCGCCAGCGTCGCCACCGACGTGTCGGACGCGTCGTCGACGTAGTCCGCGATCTCGGCCGCGAAGTCGTCGGGGTCCAGCTCGAGGAGGTCGACGACCGTCTCCCCGGCCGCCCGTCCGAGCGCGATGGCGGCGTCGTGATCGGTGTCCGCGAGCACCTCCTCGAGCGGGGCGAGACGCAACTGGGCGCGCGCGTAGGCGGCCGCGAGCTCGGTGCCCGCCCGAAGCGCCAGCGCGCGAGCCAGCGGGTTGCCCGGGTCGTCCATCTCGGCCATGGCCGCGGCGAGCTCGAACGCCTCACGCTCCGATGGGTCCGCGCGGGAGGCGGCGCGCGCGATGGCGGCCCCGATCGCGGCGTGCAACTCCCCCCAATGGGCGACCGCGACGGCGTCGAGCCGGGCCGACAGATCCTCCGGCCGCGCGTCCGTGGCGAGGGTCTGCGCCAGGGCGGTCGCCTCACCGCCGAGGACCCCGCGCGGAAAGGCGACGCCGGTGAGACGCAGGACGCGCTGGACCGCGGCGAGCCGGGATGCTGCGCTGTCGCTCATGGTGGAAGACTAGTGCGTGGACCACGGCGCTCCTCGGTCCGAGGCCGCCGGTAACTCAGTTCGTGTTCGGCGTGCGCCTGACGGACGGGCACACGCAGGAGCCCTGGCGTCGGTCCACCGGCCTACGGGCGGGCCGGGGGGTCGTCCGAGGTCCGGGTGTCGGCCGCGCGGCCGTCCCCGGGCCGGCATGTCCATGGGCGTCGTGTTCGTCGTGCGCATGGTGCTGGAGGGAGTGCAGCCGTGGCCCGTGACGGGGCGGACTGGCGAGTCCTCGATCGCGCTGAGACTGGCGGGGCTCTTCGGGCCTGCCCGGTCACATGCGAGATACAGCGCGCTCAATCCCAGTTGCTGCGGATCCTCGGCGCAGGGCTCGGCGCGATGCGCCGCACTCCCTTCGCCTCGGATTGGCATCGCCCCTTGCCCCTTCGACCGGGTGCCCTCATCGCCGGGGGACGGACCGTGGCGGACCGGCCGTCGCCGGTCCGGGCGACGATCGTCCCCGGCGGCGACTCCACCCCTCAGCCGCCGACCCCTCCGGGGCGGCACACGAAGGACGGTCCACCGGGACGCGGGGATGGTGCGGGCATCGACGGGGCCTGCTCCGCGTCCCGGGGCCGCGTCGTCTCGGCCCCGTGGTCTCGAACCCGCTCCGCTCGCCGCGGAGCGGGTCCTGCGAACGGCCTCACGGGGGGTCGGGGCGGGCCTTGCCGCTCCGCACAATCGTCTCGAACCCGCTCCGTTCATCGCGGAGCGGGTTCTGCGCGTGCGCTCACGTCACCGTGTGGGCGATGGAACCGAGACGCTCGATCTCGATCCGGATGTGGTCGCCGGGCGCCAGCGCGCGGGGTGGGTCCATGCCGGCACCGACACCGGCCGGCGTGCCGGTGGCGATCAGATCGCCGGGGTGGAGCGTCAGCTGCGACGAGAGCCACGCGATCAGCTCGGCGACGGGGAACACCATCGTCGCGGTCGTCCCGTCCTGGCGAAGGTCCCCGCCGACCCAGGTCCGGATGCGCAGGTCCTGCGGATCGGGCACCTCGTCGGTCGTCGTGACCCACGGGCCGATCGGCGCGAAGCCGTCCCCACCCTTGGCCCGGAGCCACTGCGGCTCGTCGCGCTGGCGGTCCCGCGCGCTCACATCGTTGATGATCGTGTAGCCGAACACGATGTCGAGTGCGCGGTCCGCGGGCACGTCCCGCGCGCGGCGGCCGACCACGACCGCGAGCTCCCCCTCGTAGTCGAGCGCGTCCGTGTAGCCCGGCACCGGCAGGTCGGCGAAGGGCGCCGCGACCGCGCCGGGCGCCTTGAGGAAGACCCGCGGGTGCCGCGGTGGCGTGGCGTCCATCTCCTCGGCGTGGGCGCGGTAGTTGTGGCCGACCCCGAAGATCGTCCGCGGCCGGATGGGCGGCTGCAACGCCACGTCCGCGAGGCGCACGAGGGGGTCCGACGTCGGCCGGGGGGCGCCCGCGAGGACGTCGCGCACGTCCGCGCCGCGCAACGGGAGGATCCAGTCGCCGGTCACCGCGCCGAGGCGGGTTCGCCCGCCAGAGGAGAACGCGCACAGGCGCACACGGCTATCCTAGTGCGGGTCGCCGCCCTCGGCGCGCGCCCGTGCGTCGGCACCCGAGCGGAGCGTTCCGGTCACGTCAGTTCCCGATCAGCGCCACAAGGGTGGCGTCGTGGTCCGGTCACTCGACCGGGCCGGTTTCACGCCCAACGCGCTGACGTTCGTCGGCTTCGGCGGCGTCTGCGTCTCGGCGGCGTTGCTCCTGGCCGAGCAATGGGTGCTCGGGGCGCTCGTCTTTGTCGGCTCCGCCCTGTTCGACCCCCTCGACGGGCACCTTGCCCGCTACCAGGGCTCGGTGACCAAGTTCGGGGCCTGGCTGGACTCCTTCCTCGATCGTGCCGCGGAAGCGGTCGTGTTCGGAGCGATCGGAGTCGTCTTCGCGCGCGACGGGAACGAGATCGCGGTGGCGGCATGCTTCGCCGCGCTCGGGGGATCGTTCCTGGTGTCGTACGCGCGCGCGCGCGCGGAGGGACTCGGCATCCCCGGGGGAAGCGGCGGCCTGATGGGTCGTCCGGAGCGCCTGGTGCTGCTCGGCGCGGGACTGTTCCTCGGCGGCGTCGGCGATCTGCTCGAGGTGACAGTGATCATCCTGGGCGCTCTGGCACTGGTGACGGCGGTCGAGCGGATGGTGATCGTCCGCAAGGAGTCGGCCGCGGCCGAGCGCGAGCACACACCGGCGTGACGACGGGGGGCGCAGCCGCAGACGCGCTGCGCGTCGCGGTGGTGTGCCCGCACGCCTGGCCGCCGCGCGACGACGTGGCCCGCCACGTTCGGGCCGAGGCGGCGGCCCTCGCGCGCCGGGGCATGCGGGTGACGGTCCTGGCGCCCGGCGCGGACCGGGGACTGGTCGCCGAGGGGCGCGCGTGCCTGCGGCGTCTCGCGACCGAGGGGCCCGGGGCGCTGACGGCGGCACCGGGCGCGCCGCGGGAGTTGGTGGTGGCACGCGCGCTGCCCGCCGGACGTCGCCGGGTCGGAGGGCCGCTCGACCTCGCGGACGCCCTCCACACCGCGCTCGGCGCCGGCGGCTTCGATGTGGTCCACCTGCACGAGCCCCTCGCGCCCACCCCGGCCCTCGCCGCCCTGCGGACGGCGGGGTGCGCGACGGTCGCGACGCTGCACCGACCCGAGTCGATGGCGGGCGCGGCATTCCTGCGACCCCTGGTCCAGCGCGCGTTCGATCGGCTGTCGCTCCGGATCGCCACGGGCGAGACGGTCCTCCGTGCGGCGCGGGAGGTGCTTCCGGGCGAGTACTCGCTCGTGCGGCCCGGAGTCGACCCTGCGCGCTTCGGCGACGACCCGGCGCCGGCGGGGGGTCCGCCCGGCATCGTCATCGTCGCCCGGTCGAGGGAGCGCGCGGGCCTCCGCTTCGCCCTCGCGGCGATTCGCGTCATGGGCGTCGACGCGCTCGGGCCGATCACCGTGATCGGGCCGGGCGACGCGGCCTGGCGCACGCAGCGGATCGTGCCGAAGGCGCTGCGCCCCTTCGTGTCCGTCGTCACGGACGACGGCGAGGACGCTCGGGCGGCCGCGCTCCGCGCCGCGGGCGTGGCCCTCTTCCCGACGCCGGACGAGGTCGTCGGCCCGGTCCTCGGCGAGGCCATGGCGGCCGGCGTGGCCGTGCTGGCGCCTCGATGCGCCGAGGTGGAGGGCGTGCTCTCCCACGGTCGCGACGGGCTGGTGTTGCCGCCCTTCGCGCGCACCGACTGGCAGTCGGCCCTGGCCGAGATGGCGGCCGACCCCGGCCGGCGCGACCGCCTCGCGGCCGCGGCGCGCGCGCGGCGCCGGACCTGGGACGCCGTCGCGGAGGATCTGGAGTCCCTCTACGCCATCGCGATCGACCGGCGTAGAACACGCCCGGACACCGCCCCCGCGCCGGTCGTCGCGGACCTCCGGGTCAGGCCACCCGGAACGATCGACGTCAGCGCGTGGGTGCGGGCCTGCAGGTCCGCCGGACTCGGCGTCGTCGCCGTCGCATCGCCCGCCGGCCTCGCCCCGGCGCTCGCGATCGCCGCCGCCGCCCCGGACGACCTCGCCGTGGTCGTGGGTCAGGAGATCGCGACCGGCGACGGCGCGATCGTGGGGCTCTTCCTCTCCCGCGAGGTCGCGAGCCCGACCTCGCTGACCGACGCCATCGCGGAGGTACGGGCCCAGGGGGGCGTCGTCGTCGTCCCGCACCCCGACACCCTCGCGATCCCGCCTGCCGACGCGCTCAGACGGCACGCCGACGGCATCGACTGCTGGGAGGGGCTCCCCCCGGGGGCGGGGCGGTCCGGCCAACTCGCAGCCGATCTCGGCCGTCGCTTCGGTGCGCTCGTGATCGCCGGGAGTGGCGCGAGCGCTCCGGAACTCGTCGGCACGGCCTGGACGGAGCTCGCGCCGTTTCAGGGGCCGGTGGACTTCCTCGACATGGTGGCGCAGGCGCGCCTGCACGATCGGCCGCAACGCCGGCGCGCTCGCGCACGGGCACACGCGGCAACGGGGCGCGGTGACTGAAACGCGCGTTGGCAGGAAGAGTGCGCCGCCCGCGAAAGAGAGGGGCTGCCCATGAGCCCCGACAACGCCCAGCACGCCAGACGAACACCCACCGACGACTCGGCGATCGGTGAGATCGAGGACGCGTACCTGCGCCGGGCGGTGGCCGAGATGGGGGCCCTCAACGACGAGATCGCATCCGTCGGCCGCGACCCGGACGGCATGCTGCCCGTGATGGGCTCGGGGTCGCCGAGGGCTGAGATCGCCATGGTGAAGTGGTCCGCCACCGCCGCCGAGCGCCAGGAGGGGGTGGCGTTCTTCGGGCGATCCGGATCAGCGGTGCTCAAGAGCGTCCAGCGTCTCGACATCGACCCCCTGCGACTGTTCGGAACGCTCGTGGTCAAACACGCTCCCGGCGACCGGAGCCCGTCGCAGCGCGATCTCGCATGGCTGCGGCGCGAACTCCAGATCGTCGACCCGAGGATCATCGTGGCGATGGGATCACCGGTCGCGGCCGCGCTCGGCGGTCTCGGGGTCCCCATGGCGGAACCTGTCGACGACACGCACGGAATCGTGCAGCGATGGACGCCGTCGACCGAGGTGCTGGTGGTGCCGGACATCGACGCCTCCCTCGACGAGCAGGCGGCCAAGCGGGCGTTCTGGGCGGCGTTCCGGGTCCTGGGCGACTGGTTCGGGGAGCAGCCCCCGTACTGAGCGACCGGCGGCGTCCGCACGGGCACCGCTCTCCCTTCCAATCGGGCGGCGGGCCTGATTGCATGCCGCGCTTGTGCCGGCCCCGATCCGGGCCATGGCACTCGATCGCTCCGCCGCGGCCCCGCTCCCGTCCCGGGACCAATGGCCGCGCCGCGGTGGAGGACAGACCGAACGGGAGGCTCTCCTGACCGCTCGTACCATCGCGCTGCGCGCCGGCATCGCCGTCGCATCCATCTCCGCCGTCGGCATCCTCGCCGGGCTCGGAGGAACCGCGGGATTCGCCGCCGGTGACGACACCCAGTCGGCGACCGCTACCCAAGAGGCACACGAGAACCGGCTACGGGCCCAGATCAGGCGCGAGCGCGCCCGGCACGATCGGTTGCTCGCCACGACCGTCCGCCGCGAGCGCTCCAAGCGCAGGGCCGCCGTCCGCCGGGCGCTCCAGACCGGCGGCGCGACCGGCAGCGTCGACCACGCCATCCGGGTCGGAGCGGCCGCCTACGGCGTGTCACCCAGCCGCCTCCGTGCAGTCGCCCACTGCGAGTCCACGCTCAACCCCGGCGCCACGAACGGCCCCTACGCGGGCCTCTTCCAGTTCGGCACCCCGCTTTGGAGCAAGACGCCCGTGCGTGAATTCTCTCGGACCGACCCCTACGCCGCCGCGCTGGCGGCCGGCTGGGCCTTCTCGCGTGGCATGTCGAGCCACTGGCCGCACTGCGGCCGCTGAGTCGCGCGTGGGTTGAGGTCGGCGCGTCCCACAGGACCGCCGCGACGAGGTCGCCCGACCGGTCATCGAACCGAGCGGCATGGACCGGCGGGGTGTCGTGGATCCCTCGCCGGTCCTGGGCGAACCGCTCGACCGGGGCACTCCGGGTTCACGGGCCGCCGGTCGGTCGACCGCCGCGGTCGCGTCGGGACACCGAGAAGCCGAGCATCGTGAACGCGGTCGGCCGCTGGCCCGGATCGTCGTCGACGGGGATCCGGGCACGATCGACCCCGGCCGAGACGAGCGCGTGAACCTCCTGATCGACCCGGGCGGGCACGCCGCGAGCGCCGCGGCGCTCCATCCTCGGACGAGGTGGCGACCGGTGGATCACCGGCGGGGACATGAGACGCCAGGGTCGTCCGGTCGTCAGCGGACGAAGCGTGCAACGGCCTCGATGTGCGGGGTCTGGGGGAACATGTCCACCGGCCGGACCCACTCGAGGCGGTAGCCACCCTCGATCAGCCGCGCGGCGTTGTCGGCGAACGTCGCGGGTTGGCAGGAGACGTACACCAGCACCGGTGGCGCGAGCTCGAGCAGGCGCCGGACGGCGCGCCCGGAAAGCCCCGCCCGCGGCGGGTCGACGATCGCGACGTCGGGGGGCGGGATGTCGCCGCGCAGCCGCCGGAGCGCCCGGCCGACGTCGCCACACACCGAGAGGTGATTCTCCAGACCGTTTCGCCGGGCGTTGCCCTCGGCGTCGAGTGCCGCCTCTGGCGCGAGTTCGATCGCAACGACCTGCGCCGCGCCGCGGGCGAGCACGACGCCGATCGAGCCCACGCCGGAGTAGAGGTCGTAGACCACCTGGCCGCCGTCGAGTCCCGCCGCCTCGCCCGCCCGTGCGTACAGACGACCGGTCATGGTGGTGTTGGTCTGGAAGAAGGCGGTCGCCGAGAGGCGGAGCGTGACGCCCGCGACCCGTTCCTCGAACCAGTCCCGCCCCCGCACGATCCGCGTCGGCAGGCCGGCGGTCGCCTGACCGACGCCGTCGCTGACCGAGTGGAGCAGTCCGACCGCCCCGGGGTGCGCGGACCACAGCCTGTCGGCGAGGGCGTCGACGACACCCTCGTATCCGCCTGTGGTCACGACGGTGACGACGAGCTGTCCCGTGGCGGTTCCCTCGCGGGCGATGAGGTTCCGAAGTCCCTCACCGCCGCCTGCCGGGTCGATCGCGGGCAGCCCGACCTCCGCGGCCCAGGCCCGCACCGTCTCGCGCACGCGATCGACCTCCTCGCCCGCGATCAGACATCTCCGCACGTCGATGACCTTGTCCCACCGCCCCGCGCGGTGCAGACCGAGGACCGGCGCACCGTCCGGGCCGGGTGCCGCGGAGTACTCCATCTTGTTGCGATAGCCGAACTCAACCGTGGCGGGGTCGGGCTCCAGCACCGGCGGGTCGTCCACGCCGCCGATGCGCCGGAGGTGCTCGGCCACCTGGCGCGCCTTGGCCTCGAGCTGGGCGGGGTACGTCAGGTGCTGGAGCTTGCAGCCGCCGCACTCGGGCACCAACGGACAGGGCGGCGGCACGCGCTCGGGACCGGGCTCCAGTACTCGGACCAGATCGGCATCGGCGTGCCGGCGACGTGTCCGCCGCACCCTGACCCGCGCTCGGTCGGCGGGCGCCGTGTGCGGCACGAAGACGACGAACCCGTCGTGCCGGCCCACGCCGGCGCCGCCGAACGCAAGGTCGTCGATCGCGACGTCGAACTCGTCACCGGGTCGGGGCTTTGGCATCGGCCGAGGATACGCCCCGGCCGCGCCGACGAGATCAGCCGCGCCTGCGCAGGCGAACGCCCCGGACGATCGCACGCCAGGAGAGCCGCACGCGCCGCGTCCCGACGAGAATCCGGCCCACGGGCGACGACACGTCCCGACCGGCCGACGCGATCCGCCGTCCGCGCTCGTCGACGACCGTGAGCCTGAGCCCCGCCCGCTCGAGCACCGCGGCGCCCGAACGGAGCGAGGCGCCGGACAGGCCTCCGCCGCGGAGCGACGTGAGGCGAAGCTGAAGCTCGGAGCCCCGGCCGAGAAGCCGACCGGCCAACCCCGGGCCGTCGACGGTCAGGTCGGCCGCGACGGAGAGCGTGGACGGCGGGCGGTCGCCCGCCGTCCAACCCTTCATCTCAGCTCCCCGACTCGACGGTGCTGATCGCGACGGTGCCATTGAGCTTCCAGGTGGCACGCGGCGCGTCGGCACCGGTCGCCTTGGGGACCTCGACGACGAAATCCTCCAGGGAGTACTTGATCGTGGTGCCCCTGCCCGTCAGCCGCTCGTAGAGCGACTCGGCGAAGTCGGGCCAGGTCGTGGTGTTGTCGGGCGTGGTGGTGCTCATGCTCGTCCTCCGTTTGGTGGTGTTCGAGTGGGTCAGCTGTTCGTCCGCGGCGGCACCGTGGTGGCCGGCGCTCCTGCCGGGCGCGAGTTACGGGACGCATCGCGTCGCCCCTCTTCGACCTCGAGCTGGGCGCGCCGCCCGTCCATGACGGCGCCGAGTACGACGAGCGCGAGTGCCCCTGCGACGAGCAGCGTCACGAGCGATCCGATCAGGAAAATGCCTGCGTTGCTCATTGCGCACTCCTCGGAAGCAGGAAGGCGCCGAGCGCCAGAATCGACGGGACCCAGACGCCGACGAAGATGCCTTCCATCTCGCTTCCGGTGAACCACAGCGACACCGAGAGAATGAACGAGATGAAGGCGGCGGCGAGCACGAGTCCGCGCGCCACGTCGGCCCGGTGCGGGCTCAGCACGAACCTCTGCGCCGCGGGCACCTCGCTGGTGGTCTCAATCGTTCGCGACCCCATCATCTGCCTCCTTCGCCGCACGCTCATCTGCGCGGAGCGGCGGTGGTTGATCACTGCGCCCAGTCTGCACGCAGCGTCTACCATTTGTCAAGGTTATTCGGGACACAATCTTCTACATATCCCCCTTGACGGCCCCATAGGGCGCCATCGGCCAAGCAGATGTCTATTCTTTGTCCACTCTCATGGCGGGGCGTCACCGGGCGCGGCCGCCATGAGCTCAGTCGGCGGGGAACACGTCGGTCCGGCGGTGACGCAATGCGGGCAGCCGCTCCCGGACCTCGTCCAGATCGGCCAGGTCCAACTCCGCCATCGCCACCCCTTCGCCCGAACCGACCTGGGCGAGCACGGTGCCCCAGGGGCCCACGATCATGCTGTGGCCGTGACTGACGCTGCCATCCGCGTGCCGGCCGACCTGTCCCGGCGCGAGCACGAAACACTGGTTCTCGATGGCACGCGCACGAAGAAGCGGCTCCCAGTGGGCCGGCCCGGTCGCGGCCGTGAAGGCCGCGGGGACCATCAGGATCCTGGCCCCGGCGCCGACGAGCGCACGGTAGAGCTCCGGAAACCGGAGGTCGTAGCAAATCGACAGCCCGACGCCGACGCCGTCGAGCCAGGCGACCGCCGGAGCGTCCCCCGCGCGCACGCCGTCGGACTCGCGGTACACGCGCCCGCCGACCTCGACGTCGAACAGATGGAGCTTCCGATAGGCGGCCCGGACCTCGCCGTCCGGCCCGATGAGCACGCTCGTGTTGGCCGGCGGGCCGCCGTCGTCGAACCGCTCGACCACGGACCCGGCCAGGATCGCCACGCCGTGCGTGCGTGCCCAGCCGGCGGCGGCGCTGAGCGACGGGCCGTCCATGGGCTCGGCCGCCTCGGCGGCGCGCGCCGGCGCGTCGATGTGGTGCCACTTCTCCGGCAGCGCGATCAGGTCGGCGCCGAGATCGGCCGCGTGGGCGACGTGCGCGCGGGCCCGGTCGATGTTGGCGGCGGCGTCCGCGCCGCTGGTCATCTGCACGACGGCCGCTCGGAGCACGCTCCGGACGCTACCATCGGGCCATATCATCACCCTTCGAAAGGATGGCGGATGTCCGCTGACCTCGTTGTGCGGGTCGAGGAGGTGCTCGACCGGATCCGTCCGGCGTTGCACACCGACGGGGGCGACGTCGAGCTCGTCGAGATCGACGAGGAGGGCTTCGTCTATCTGAACATGATGGGCGCGTGCGGTGGCTGCCCGATGTCGACCGCGACGCTGACGCTCGGGATCGAGAACGAGCTCCGAAGCTCGGTCCCCGAGGTCGAGGGCGTGGTCACGGTCTGATCGCGTGGCGGCACGTCCATGCCGTCGGATGACCGACGGCATGGACGTGGGCATCGGGCTGCCCGGATTCGAACCGGGGACCTCTCCGACCCGAACGGAGCGCGCTACCAAGCTGCGCCACAGCCCGCGAGCGTGGGAATGGTAGCCGACGGAGACGCGATGCATCCACCGGCCGCGGCCGGTGGTCCCGCCGCGCCCGAGAACGGCGGTTTCGTCGGACCGAGCGGATACGCTCGTTGACATCTCGTCCGACGCCGTCGATAAGAAGGGTCCATCGATCCGCCGCGGGCGGACGGCTACCGCCCACCGGGCCGCCGGACCACCGCAGCGGGAACATGACCCCATCGGTCGAGGAGGACGGGATGCCGAACCACCTCACGCCCCCCGAGCTCGCACGCCAGCTCGGCATCGAGTCGCGACAGGTCGTGCGGCTCTGCCAGCGCCATGCGGTTCCGATCTACCAGGGCAGGATCGACAAGACCCTGTTCGTGCGAAGCGTCACCGCCGGCGGCAAGCGTCTGCCGCCGGAGGCGTCGCAGGCCATGCTCGCGGAGGCCTGAGGACCCGACTCGCCGCGCTCGGGTCGGTCGCCGCGCTGGTCGCGGTGCCGGCCCAGGCGTCGTCCACCGGGCAGGTGCAGGCGGCGCTGACGCGCTGGGCCGACGACCGTCCGGGGACCAGCGCGCTCGTCTGGCGACTCGACGACCCGCTCCCGGTCGCGGTGGCGGCGACCACGCCCGACGAGCCGCGCATCCCGGCGTCGACGATGAAGGTGGTCACGAGCGCGGGTGCGCTCCTGGCGCTCGGCCCCGGCCACCGCTTCACGACCTCGGTGTACGCCGGCCCCGCCACGATCCGCCGTGGCGGTGCCGTGATCGGACCGGTCTACCTGCGCGGCGGCGGCGATCCCGTGCTCTCGACCACGGCGTACGCGCGCGCCAACTTCGACGGGCGCGGCGCGCGCCTCGACGACCTGGGGCGGGCGCTCCGGCGGGCCGGCGTCCGTCGGATCGACGGACCCATCGTCGCGGACGGCGGTGTCTTCGATTCGCGCCGGACGGGCCCGCGATGGCGCCCCTACTACACCCGTTACTCCTCGCCGCTGTCCGGGCTCACCACCAACCGCAACCAGACCGCGTCGGGCGCCGACGCGGCCCGGCCCGAGATCACCGCGGGCACACGTTTCCGCGCGACGCTTCGCGGCCTCGGCGTGCGCCAGCGAGGGGGTGTGGTGCGGGGGAGAACACCCGCCAAGGGCGCGACGCTGCTCGCGAAGGTGTCGTCCCCGCCCCTCCGCGCCATCCTGCCGCTCGTGAACAAGCCGAGCGACAACTTCCTGGCCGAGACCCTCACGAAGGACGTCGCGATGGGGACCGGGGAGCCCGCCTCCACCGCCGCCGGCACCGCACGCACGGCCCGGCTCCTGGACGAACGCGCGATCCTGGGGCGGCGGGACCGGCTGGTCGACGGCTCGGGTCTGTCACGGGCCAACCGGCTGACGGCGACGACGCTGGTCAGGCTGATCGCGGCCGCCGATGACGACCCCTCGTGGGGCCGGCACCTCCTGGCCTCCCTCCCCAAGGGCGGCGAGGGGACCCTTTCGTCACGCCTCGTGGGCGTGGGGCCCCGTGTCCGCGCGAAGACCGGCACGCTGAACGGCGCCACGAGCCTCGCGGGCCGGGTCGTCAGTCGCCGCGGACAGCGCTACGCGTTCGCGCTCCTCATGAACACCTCCGACACGGCCACCGCGCGCGTGGTCCAGGACCGGGTGGTGGGACTGCTCGCGGCGGGCGTCGAGGACCGCCCCGCGGCGGCGGCGGGCCGACGCTGACCTGTCAGCCGTCGTCCGGGCGAACCGCCAGCGAGAGCGCGAACCGCCCCTCGCGATCCTCGTGCCACTCGAGAAGACGCAGGCCGGCCGCCGCGCAGGTGTCGGCCACGCCGTTCCGCGTGAACTTGCAGGAGATCTCCGTCAGGAGGTCCTCCCCGGCCGCGAACTCGACGTCCATCTCGAGCGCCTCGTAGCGGACCCGCAGGGGGCGCGTCGCGCGCAGCCGCATCTCGACCCGGTGCAGCGCATGGTCGTAGCGGGCCACGTGCCGAAAGGCCTCGACGTCGACATCACCGCCGAGTTCACGGTTGAGGACGTGGAGGACGTTGCGGTTGAACTCGGCCGTCACCCCCTCGGCGTCGTCGTACGCGACCCGGATTCGCTCCGCATCGCCCTGCAGGTCGGTGCCGAGCAGGAGCAGGTCGCCCGGCGCGAGGAGCCTCGCCAGCCGGCGCATGAACACGGACCGCTCGTCGCCGTCGAGGTTGCCGACGGTGCCGCCGAGGAAGGCGACCATCCGCCGCCCGGCCGGCGCGGGAACGCGGTCCATGTGCAGGTTGAAGTCCCCCGCCACGCCGTGCAGGTCGAGCCCCCGGAACCGGTCGACCAGGCGCTCGCCGGCCGACAGGAGCATCTCGGCGCAGACGTCGAACGGCAGGTACCGCACCCCGCCGCGCCCCGCCATCACCTCGAGGATCGCCTCCGTCTTGCGCGACGACCCGGAGCCGATCTCGACCAGCTCCTCGGGCCGGTGCCGCCGGATCAGTCCACCGGAGACGCGGGCCAGGATCTCCGCCTCGGCACGGGCCTGGTAGTACTCGGGAAGCTCGGTGATCCGCTCGTAGAGCTCCGATCCGCGCGCGTCGTAGAAGTACTTGGGCGGCAGGACCTTCGGGCGGGCGGACAGCCCCGCCCGCACGTCCGCGACCATCTCCCGGGCCGCCGCCCCGGGGTGCACGTCCAGCCTGAACGGCGGGGGCGCCGGCGACGCGGCGCGGCTCACGCGGACGCGCCCGTGTCGTCCCAGGCGAGCCGCAGACCCGAGAAGATCTGCCGGCGCTGTGGGAGGTCCCAGTTCCGGAACGCGATCGAGACCGCGGCCGGCTGGGTCGCCCAGGACCCGCCTCGCAGCACCCGATATCCGCCGCCGAAGAACACCTCCGCGTACTCGCGGTACGGGAAGGCCCGAAACCCTGGATACGCGTCGAAGTCCGAGGACGTCCACTCCCAGACGTCCCCGATCATTCCCGCGCAGGCCGAGTCGGGGCCGGGGGCGCCGAGCCCGGAACCGAAGTCCAACTGGTCGATCCGTCCCGGTCGCTCGCCCGCGCGCGACCGGCGAGCGGCGACCTCCCACTCCGCCTCGCTCGGAAGGCGCGCCCCCGCCCAGCGCACGAAGGCATCGGCCTCGTGCGCGCTCACGTGGCAGACGGCGCGGGCATCCGAGGGGGGCGCCGAGCACTCGAAGCGTCGGACGGTCCAGCCGCCCTCGCCGTCCCGGGACCAGTACGCGGGCGCCTCGGCGGCGGTCGCGCCCCGCCACCGCCATCCGGCCGCGCTCCACAGCGCGGGCCGCGCGTACCCCCGGTCGCGGACGAACTCGAGCCACTCGGTCTCGGTGACGGCATGGCGCGCGATCAGGAATGGCGCCAGCTCGTGTCGATGCGCGGGCCGCTCGCAGTCGTAGGCGAACTCCTCCGCGCCGTCGGTGCCGATCTCGTGGGCGCCCCCCTGGATGCGCAGGCGGCTCGGCGCGGTGCGCTCGGGCCGCGGTGGATCGGAGGACGCGCCACGGGGCGGCAGGTATCCGCCCGCGGGCAGCATCTGCAGGCCCTGGAGCACCGTCTCGGTGTGCTGCGCCTCGTGGACGGCCACCATGTCGAACACGAAGCCCCGGGCCGTGAGCGGCGGCGCGTCGTCGGCGAGCTCGGCTCGATCCAGGGCGTCCAGGGTGCGCGCGCGGACCGCGTCGAGGAAGCGCCTGCACTCGGGCTCCGGCAGGATCTCGACGTCGGCCCGCGCCGCGCGGGGCGTCTCGAATGCGTCGTAGACCGCGTCGAGCTCGGGGTGCAGCGCCTCGCCGCCCATGAGCCGCCTGACGAGCCAGAGCTCCTCGTAGGCGCCGATGTGACCGAGGTCCCAGACCGGCGGGCTCATGATCGGATCGGGCGCCCGGGACACGGCGTCCTGGTCGAGCGGGGCGTAGAGCGCGAGCGTGCGCCGCCGCGTGCCCTCCAGGCGCTCGGCGAGCGCTGCCACGGTCGCGGCCACCGATGGATCGTTGCGCCGATCCTCTCGCCTCGCAGTGAGGTGCCTCACATTGTGAGAACGCTCACCGTCGGTCAGCGGAGTCGCGACGCCACGCCGACGACGATCAGCGAGCCGCCGGCGCATGCGACGACGACGGGCGCGGTGGGGTCCACCGCGAGCAGCTCAGACGCCAGCGCGCCCGCGAGCGCCGACTGACCCGACACTCCGGCGAGCCACTCGGCGACGGGCCGGGCGACCCACGCGACGGCGAACGGGATCGCCGACACCACGAGCAGGCCCGCACCGAGCGCGGTGGCAGCCGACGCCCTGCGGCGGGCCGAAAGCAATCCCGCCGCGCCTGCACCGAGCGCGAGCAGGATCGCCGCGGCCCACGCCTCCGGACGCCCGGCCGCGTACCCGAGACGACCGATCCACCGGACCGGCGGCCCCTCCGCGAGCGTGAGGCTGCCGAATGCGCCCTCGGTGGACAGGGGGCCCGCCAGCCGCGGATCGATCGCCGCGACCCGCGCCGTGAGCGGTGCCGCGACGGCCTCGAGCGGAACGACGACCGTGTCGCTCGGATCCGGCGCGACGACGGCCCGGTGGGACGCGCGGGCGCCCGCCTCGACACCCTCGACGAACAGGGGCTCGTCCGCGGCGGCGTCGACGGCGGGGCCGATGACCGGCGCGACCGCACCGTCGGGGAGGCCGGTCGAGGCCGCGATCTCGGCGGTGAGCTCGCTCGCGACGGCGGCGCGCCCATCGGCCGACACCACGGCCCTGGCCGTCGCGGCGGCGAATGCGTCGGCATCGGTCAGGTTCCGCCCGGGCGTCACCAGGAGGAGCGCGACGGCCGCCGCGACGAGTGCCACGAGAAGGAGCAGGGGCGAGACCACCCCGAGCAGCGATCTCATCCAGGCGGGGGGACGCGCCCCTCGAGGATCGCCCGAAACGCATCCTCGTCGAGGACGGGGAGCCCGAGCGACTCGGCCTTCGCCAGCTTCGTCCCGGGTTCGCGCCCGGCCACGACGAACGCGGTGCCGCCCGTGACCGACGACGTGGCCTTCCCCCCTGCCGCGACGACCGCGCGCTTGGCCTCGTCGCGGCTGAAGCCCTCGAGCCCACCGGTGATGACGACCGAACGACCGGCGAGCGGGCCGTCGGCCGCGCGCGCCGCGGGCGCCCCCGCCATGGTCACGCCCGCCACGGCAAGGCGATCGAGGACCGCGCGGTTCTGGGCGGACCCGAGCCAATCCCGGATCGCACCGGCGACCACCGGGCCGACGCCCTCGGCGGACTCCAGTACCCCGGGGGCCTCGTCGCCGTCGTCGCGCGCGGCCGCGATCAGCACCTCGACCGAAGGCGCGACCCCGGCCACGGCCTGCGCGGTGATCTCGCCGACGTGACGGATCCCGAGCGCGTAGAGCACACGTTCCCAGGGACGCGCCTTGGACCGCTCGATCGCCGCGAGCAGGTTGTCGACCGAGGTCGCCTGGAAGCCCTCCAGCGCGATCAACTCCTCGCGGTGCTCGTCGAGGCGGTAGATGTCCGCGAGGTCCCTGACCAGCCCCTCGTCGAACAGGCGCGCCACGGTCTTCTCACCCAGCCCCTCGATGTCCATCGCCCCCCGCGAGGCGAAGTGGAGGAGGCTCTGCTGGATCTGCGCCGGGCAGGCCGTGACGTTTGGGCACCGGATCTGGACCTCACCCGGCGGCTGGACGACCGGCGTCCCACAGGCGGGGCATTCGTCCGGCATCACGAATCGCCGCTCGGAGCCGTCGCGGTCCTGCGTCAGGGGCGCGACCACCTGGGGGATGACGTCGCCGGCCCGCTGGACGACCACCCGATCGCCGATCATGAGGTCTTTGCGGGCCAGATCGTCCTGATTGTGGAGTGTGGCGAGGCGGACCGTCGCCCCGCCGACCGAGACCGGCGCGAGCACCGCGAACGGCACGAGGGCACCCGTGCGACCCACGCTCACCTGGATGTCGTCGAGTCGCGTGGTGGCCGTGGTGGGCGCGAACTTGTAGGCGACCGCCCACCTGGGCGCGCGCCCGACGGCCCCGAGACGACGCTGCAGATCGAGGTCGTCGACCTTCACGACGGCGCCGTCGATGTCGAAGTCGAGCCGCGCGCGGCGCTCCTCCCAGGTCCGGCAGGCGCCCGCCACTTCCCCGATGTCGTCGTATCTGGCCACATGGGGACTGACCCGGAAGCCGTGCGCCGCGAGCCACGCGAGCGCATCGGAATGCGTCGGGAGCTCCAACCCCTCCGAGTAACCGATCCCGTAGCACCAGATCGCCAGGGGGCGCTTCGCCGCGTCACGAGGATCAAGTTGGCGCACGCTCCCCGCGGCCGAGTTGCGCGGGTTCGCGAAGGTGGGAAGGCCGGCGGCCGCACGCGATGCGTTGAGCTCCGCGAACGCAGCGAGCGGCAGGTAGACCTCGCCCCGCACCTCGACGAGCGCGGGAGGCGACGCACCGGGCGCGACCCGCAGGCGCATCGGGATGGAGCGGATCGTGCGGAGGTTCTGGGTGATGTCCTCCCCGGTGATTCCATCGCCTCGCGTGGCGCCGGTCTCGAACAGGCCGTCGCGATACGTGAGCGAGACCGCGAGGCCGTCGATCTTGGGCTCGACCACCATCGTGACGACCGAGTCGGCGAGGCCCTCGTCGGCGAGGATCGTGGCGGCCCGCCGGTGCCAGTCACGCAGCTCGTCCTCACCCCGGGCATTGGCCAGGCTGAGCATCTGGAGTCGGTGCGCCACCGGAGCGAAGCGCGTCGCGGGCGTCGCGCCCACCCGCATCGTCGGCGAGTCCGGGACGACGAGCTCGGGGAGGTCGTGTTCGAGCGCCTGCAGTTCCCGGAGCCAGTCGTCGTAGACGACGTCGTCGACCGACGGCTGGTCAAGCACGTAGTAGCGATGGTTCGCGTCGTCGATCAGGCGCCGCAGCTCGGCCGCCCGGGCGGCGGGATTCGGCGCCGGATCGCTCATTCGCCGAGGACGATCGCCTCGAGCTCGGCCACGGAGTCGACCAGATGGTCCGGGCGCTCGGGGGTCAGCTGCGCGCGATCGAAGAACCCCCAGGTGACGCCGATCGTGGCGACCCCGGCGCTCCTGCCGGCGCGAAGGTCGAATGGCGCGTCGCCGACGAAGACCGCGGTGGACGCGGGTGCCGAGCTGGCTGAGCGCGGTGAGCACCGGCTCCGGGTCGGGCTTGTGCCGCCGCGAGTCGTCGGCGGTGACCACCACGTCGAACAATCCGCGGAGCGGGAGCACGTCCCACGCGAGCGCGACCGTGTGCGCACGTTTCGACGTCACGATCCCAAGCCGTGCGCCGGCGTCGCGCATTCGCGCGAGCGCCGTGTCCATCCGGTCGTAGGCCTGGAGGAGCCGCGCGGTGTTCGCCGCGTTCCACTCCTGGTAGACGCTGAGGAGCTGGTCGGCGTGCTCCTCACTGAAGTGGTGCATCTGCTCGGTCAGCGGACGGCCGACGTTCGCGACGAGCTCCTCGTCGGACTTCTCGACGCCGAGTACGTGTCGCACCGCGTGACGATGCGACTCGCGGATCAGGTCCACGGAGTCGATCACGGTCCCGTCCAGGTCCAGCAGGACGGTGGCGTACCGCGTCACGGCTCGGCGGTCTGCGCAGTCAGCAGGCTTGCGAGCACGAGGCCCTCCAACCGATCCATCTCGCGCACATCGGTCAGGTCGAAGTGCATCGGTGTGACCGAGACGGCACCCTGCTCGATCGCGTCGAAGTCGGAGCCGGGCTCGGGGTGCCACGACGGGTTGCGCCCATAGATGGCGTACCGGCGGCGCCCGCCCTCCTCCGACTCGAGGGTGAGCTGATCGTCGTAGATGCGCCGCCCGAGGCGGGTCACACGTGCCTCGTCGATCTGATCGGCCCGGCGACCCGGCCCGTTGACGTTGAGGATCACGTGGTTGGGGAAGTCGTCCCTGGCGACGATCGGGACGAGCTTGGCGACAAAATCGGCGACGGCGCGGAAGTCGTAGACGTCCTCCTCGCGGCTGGCACCGGGGATGCAGCGGTCGGCAGACGCGGCGATCGACGGCACGCCGAGCAACGTGCCCTCGAGGGCCGCCGCGACGGTGCCGGAGTATGTGACGTCGTCGCCGAGGTTCAGCCCGAGGTTGATCCCGCTCACGATCACGTCCGGTGGATCGCCGAAGAGGCCGAGCGCGGCGAAGCGGACGCAGTCGACGGGAGTGCCGTCCGTCGCGAGCGCGGGCCGGCCGTCGGTCAGCCCCACCTCCTCGACGTGGAGGGGCGAGTGGATGGTGATCCCGCGACCGATGCCGCTCCGGTTGCGATCCGGCGCGATCACGGACAGCCGCCCGAGCGGCGCGAGCACCGCCGCGAGCGCCGCGAGCCCGGGGGAGGAGACCCCGTCGTCGTTGGTCAGGAGGATGTGTCGCATCGCCGAATGGGAAGGGTACTCCGTGAGCGCGCGCGCAGAACGCGCTCCGCGATGGGCGGAGCCGGTTCGAGCGCGATCAGGCCGAGAGGACCCCCGTGAGGCCGCTCGCAGAACGCCCCCCGCGGGAGCGGAGGACGTTCGAGCGGAATCAGGCCGAGCGGACGCAGCCACCAGGGCGCGGAGCACGCCTCGGTCGACCGTCCGGTTTGGGGCAATGCCCACCCAGGGTCCGCGGGGTGCGGCGCCTCGCGCCGCGCGCCTGCGCCGACGATCCGCAACGAGCGGGATCGGGAGGGCCGTTTCTCGCCAGACAGTCACGCGCGCGCCCGGGACCCGAAGGCCCGCGGACATGCCGGGCTCCGCCCGCCGCACAGCCCCTGGCCGGCCCGGCGGCCCGCCCACATGCCCGCAGGCCCGGCCACGAATGATGTGAGGTCGTTGACGACCGACCCCAGTGGCGCCGGCCGTCCGCCGGCACGACCGTCCGAAGAACCATCCCGGACGTCTGCGGCCGGGGACTCGTCCGGTCCGTTGCTCGCTGCGCGTGAGTGCGGCCGCCGCATCTCGAGGACCGCGCCAAGCCCAGGGCGCGGGCCGCGCCCTCCGGACCACGCTCGTGGACATGCCGGGGCCGGAGCGGAGGCATCCGGGGGTCACGCCCTCCGCCCATGGCCGGACGAGACTCGCCGCGCCGCGGCCGCAAGCGACACCCTCGGGATCGACCGATCCCGCTGGCATCCGGACCCCGAACGCGCGACGCTCGGGCGTGTGATCAGGACACCTCCGCACGGTCCCGCGCGCGATCCCGGCGATGCCCTGGGACGTCGATGGACGGGGCCTTCGGCCGGGCACCTTCGCCGACCAGCTCGGCCACCCCGACGGCGACCTCGTCGTCTTCCTCCGCCACGCCGGGTGTTGCTTCTGCGGCGAGATGATCGCCGACGTCCAGGCCGCCGCCGGAGCGCCGGGCTTTCCGTTTCCGCTGTTCGTCCATCAGGGTGACCGCACGCAAGGGAATGAGCTTCTCTCGGGCCACCCCGAGGCCCGCGCCATCGCGGACCCGCGGCGGCGACTGTACTCCGCGTTCGGCGTCGAGCGCGGCAGCGCGGTGGAGATGTTCGGGCCGGCGGTGTGGCGATGCGGAGCCAGGGCGCTTGGGAAGGGTCATGGCATCGGGCCCAGGGTCGGCGACGGCTGGACGCTTCCCACGCTCGTGCTGGTGCGCGACGGGCGGATCGCCTGGGAGCATCGGGGGCGCCACGCGGGCGACCACCCCAATCTGACCGAGCTGCTCCCCGAGGCGCGCACGCCGGCGTGAGCGATCCGATCACCCTGCTCGCGGTGCACGGCAACGGTGGTGGCGCGGCGCGCTTCACGCGGCTCGTCCGTCGGATGCCGCCCGGTGTGGAGCTGAAGACGGTCACGGTCCCCGGGTTCGGCGGCGTGCCGGCCGATCCGCACCTTCGGACAATGGACGACTACGGCGAGTGGCTCGCGCGCGAGGTCGGACGCCTGCCGCGCCCGCGCGCGCTGCTCGGTCACGGCATCGGCGGCAGCTGGGCGCTCGCGATGCTGCAGCGGCCCGTCGACCTCGACGCCCTGATCCTGCACGCGCCGGTCGGTGCCCACCTCGACACGCGACGGCTTCCGCGCGTCATGCGGCTTCCCGGCGCCCCGGAGCTGACGCGCCGGGTGATCGCGGCGCGCGCGGTCCGGCCCCTCCTGCGCCGCAGGGTGTTCGACACCAACGTCCCCCGCGAGCTCAGCGACCACTTCTTCGAGGGGTACGCCGGGGCGGAGGCGTTCGTCCAGATGTTTCGCATCATCACCCCCGAGTGGTTCGCCGGACTCCGACCGCTCGAGGTCCCGACCGCCCTCCTGTGGGGAGAGCGCGACGAGGTGCTCGGCACCGGCCAGATCGCCGAGATGCGCCGACTCACGCCGGGCGCCATCGAGCGGGTAGTCGCCGGATGGGGCCACTTCCCCATGATCGACCGCCCCACCGCGTACGCGGGCGTCGTGACCGACCTGCTCCGTGCGCTCACCGACGCACCCGGGCCGGCCACGACGCCCGGACAGTGACGCGCCCGCGGACGCCGCTCGCGCTTGGCGGCGGCCGCGTCTCGATGGCCGGCGCCGGCCCCAAGGCGGTGCGACTCGACCGGGCGATGGCGGCTGGACTCCCCGTGCCGGCCGGGGTGGTCCTTCCCGACGAACTCCTCCGGGCGGGCGGGGGCCCGCCGCCTCTTCCCTGCGGGCTTCGAACGGGCATGGTCGCCGTGCGCTCGGCTTTCTCCGCCGAGGACCGCACCGCGGACGCGCAGGCCGGCCGGTTCCTGTCGATGCTGGACGTGCCGGCGCACGACCCGGATCGACTGGGCGCCGCGGTGGCACGGGTGTACGCGTCCGGCGACGACGGCGGCGCACCGCCCGGCCGACGCGACATCCTGGTCATGCGCATGGTCGCCGCCGAGCGCGCGGGGGTGGCGTTCACGCAGGGCGACTTCGAGGACGACCTGGTCGACCACGTGCCGGGAACCGCCGACGCTCTCGTCGCCGGCCGCGCCCGCGGCGCACGCGCGCAGCTCCCCAAGCTCCGCCGCCTGGAGCGGGCGCCCGCCGGCTGGCGCGGGCGCTCGCGCGCTCCTGCGAGGGGTACGCGACAGGTTCGGGCCCGGCGACTGGGACGTTGAGTGGGCCGACGACGGCGTGCGGTGCTGGCTCGTTCAGCTCCGGCCGATCACCGCTCCGCCGCGGCGCGACGAGGCCTTCACGCTGGCGAACCACCGCGAGATCCTGCCGCGCCTGCCCTCGCGCCTCATGACCGGGCTCATCGCCGACAACGGCCCGCGCCTGTTCGCGTGGTTCCGCGCCTTCGACCCGGAACTGCCCGCCGGTCGCCCCATGGTGGAGGCCGTCCTCGGGCGACCGATGATCAACCTGTCGCTCCTCGTCGACATGACGCGCATCTGGGGCATCCCGACCCGGCTCGTCACCAACTCGCTGGGTGGTGGCGACCCGTCACGGCTCGGAGGCAAGCCCGCCGCGCCGCTGCGCCTGGTCCGCAAGGCGCCGGTGCTCCTCCGCGTCGCCCGCGCCCAGCGGCGCGACGCCGCACGCACGGACGCGGTGGCGCGCGGCCTGGTCGGACGCGCGCGCGACGCGCCGCCGGGGATCGACGGCGCACTCGACGCGTTGAGTGAGGTGCACGCCCGGCTGGTCGTCCAGATGTCGGCCCTGACGAGCGCGATGAGCATCCCGATCGCGCTCCTTCGCCGTCTGGGCACCCTGGAAGAGCATGCCGCGCGCGAGCGCACCGCCGCGACCGCGATGATCGACGACCTCGCCCCGCTGCGCACGATCGCCGCGACCGATCCCGGGCTCGTCGCGCGACTCGCCGCGGGGGACGTGCCGACGGAGGGCCCGGCGGCCGAGGCGCTCCAGGCGTGGTTGGCACGGCACGGCCAGCGAGGGGTGTACGAGAGCGACGTGGCGCGCCCCCGCCACGCCGAGGACCCGGGGGGCGCCGTCGCAACGCTTCTCGGAGCGCCCGCGCGACGAGCGCCGCTGCCCCCGACGACGCGCGCCGGCAGGCTCACGCGCCCCCTGTGGCTGGCCGCCCGGGGGCCACTGCGTGCCCGCGAGCAGCTTCGCGCCACCTCGATGATCGCCTTCGCCGAGGTCCGCCGTCGCCTGGTCGATGCCGCCCGCGCCGCCGTCGCCGATGGGCGCCTGGCGTCGGTCGAGGACATCTGGCTGCTGGACCCGGTCGAAGCACGAGCCCTCGACCGCGGCTGGCAGCCGCCGCCCGACGTGCTCGCGTCGCGGCGGCGCGAGCGCGAACGGCTCGAGTCGCTCGTGCTGCCCCAGGTCGTGCGTCGTCTTGACGACCCGGAACGCTTCGTGCCAGGAGCCCCGACGGACGGCCACTCCCGCGCGCTTCGCGGGGTGAGCCTGACCCGGGGCGAGGTCACCGGCCGCGCGTGGCGCTGCGCGGAACCCGGCGAGTCCCCTCCCGGGTGGGATGAGCCGACGATCCTCGTCGCGCCCGCGGTCGACCCTGGCTGGATCACGGTGTTCGCGTGTGTGGACGGCGTGGTGGTCGAGACGGGCGGGGACCTGTCGCATGGATCGATCCTGCTGCGCGAACTCGGCCTCCCCGCGGTGACCGACATGGACGGGGCCCTCACGGCGATCGGCACCGGGCGGCGGATCCGCCTCCGGGCCGGACCGGGGGTCGTGGACCTCCTCGACTGAGGGGCCGACGGACCGCGGCGGCGGAGCCGCCAGACGGGGCGGCACGGGGGCCGCCACCGCAACGACTGCCGACACGTGAGAATGGCGATGCGTCTCCGTCTCCGGCATGGACGGAGCGACATCGGCGAGGCGCTCGTCGACAACGTGGCAGACCTGGCCGCGGTGATGGGCTGCGCGTCGTCGCCGAGGGGATCGAGACGGCGGATCAGGAGTCCCGACGTCGGCTGTGACCTCGGACCGGGGTTCCTCTACTCGCGCCCGGCGTCCTTCGCGCAGTATCGCCACGGGGCGGACGTCCGGGGGGCGGCACTCACGCCGGCGGGCGTGACGACTCCGGAACCGTCTCGGCGGTCCGGTCCACCGGGGACGCACGACGAAGACGGCTGCGCTCCCGCATGACCGCGAGCTGCTCGTTGATCTCGGCGCCCACGAGGGTGATCGTTCCCGCGAGGAACAGCGAGATCATGTAGATCACCACGGCGCCGAGGCTCCCGTACACGCGGTTGTACGAGTCGAAGCCGTCGACGTAGGCCGCCAGGGCGCGGATCGCGGCGACGCCGATGCCCACCGCGCAGACGGCCCCCGGCAACTCGTCGCGCAGGCGGCGCGTGGGCGCGTTCGGGCCGTGCAGGTAGAGGGCGAGGGTGAACACGAGCAGCGCCACGCCGCCGATCGGATAGACGATGCGGGTCTCGGCCTCGGGGAACGTGTCGCCGAGGCCCACGACGTCGATCGCCCAGTTGACCAGCCGCGGGCCACCGACGAGCGACACCGAGGTCACGAGCACCATGAGGCTCGCGAGCCCGGCGAAGCCGAGCGCCACCAGCTTGCCGAGCAACCAGGGCCGGTGGCGGACGCCCCGGACCCTGTCGATCCCGCCGATCAGGGCACCCATCATGTTCGCCGAGACGTACAGCGCGCCCGCGATACCGACGACCAGGAAGAGGGCAGCCTGCTCGGCGTTGCGGCTGGCGGTCTCGAGGATCGTCGTCAGCAGGCCCTGGAGCTCGTCCGGGATCGCCTCCCGATTGCGCTCCACGAGCCGCGCGTACTGGCCCGGGTTCCCGAAGAGACCCGCCGCCGACAGGACGACGAACAGGAACGGCACGGTCGCGAGGAACGCGTTGTAGGCGAATTGGCTCGCAACGCCGGTGACGTCATCGCGCGCCGAGCGCCGCGCGGTGCCGGACGTGACGGCCCAGAACCAGCGGACGGTGGCGGTGCACATCGTGACAGGAGCGCGCACGATCTTGACGATTCCCCGTCGTATGGCGTTCTCCTCGTCCCCGGTCAGGTGATGGCGGCGCGATGCGCCCGTCGCCGGCGGGCCAGCCGGCGCCGCGGCATGGTCGGACGGGCGCCCGCGGCCGACCGAAGGTGGGCACCGACCCGCCCTGAAGGTCTATCCCGCGCGAGTCGGCGCGACAAGCCCGGCGCGCGCGGGCATCGCCTCCGACGGGTCGTACTCGACGTCCACGAGCGTGAGCGGATGGGCCGGCGCGGTGGGACCGGCGGATGATCTGGGCGCACCCCCAAGGAGCCCCAAGAAGCGCTCGGCCGTCCACGTGCCGCGCCCGACGAGGAGCAGCGTCCCCATCAGAACGCGGACCATGTGCCGCAGGAATGCATCCGCCCGGATGCGCAGCACGAGTTCGTCGTGGCGCTCGTGCCAGGCGCACTCGAGGATCGTCCTGTTGAAATGGCGGTGCACGGTCCGCGTCGGAGTGAACGCCTGGAAGTCGTGCACGCCGACGACCCCTCGGGTCGCCGCCTCCATCGCGTCGGTGTCGAGCGCCCCGCGCACGTGGAGAACCCGGCCACGACGCAGGGGCGACGCCGCCCCCCGGAGCAACCGGTACTCATACGTCCGGGAGCGCGCGTTGCGACGCGCGTCGAACCCCGGGGGCATCTCCGTGACCCGACGGACCGCGACATCCCTGGGAAGCAGCCCCCCGAGCGCCCGGGCGAGACTGATCGGCGCGATCGGCGCCTCGGTCACAAGGCCCGCCACCTGTCCGGTCGCATGGACACCGGCGTCGGTGCGCCCCGCCACCCGCAGCGCGTAGGGCGACCGCACGACGACATCGAGGGCACCCCGAAGGACACCCTCGATCGTCCGCTTCCCGGGCTGGACCGCCCACCCGGCGAACCCCGCACCGTCGTACTCCATGTCCAGCCGGAGCGCGCGCACGCGACCCGGCCTCGACTCAGGTCCCCTGGGCGGCCGGGACCCCGATCTCGCGCGAGAGCTCGAGAAGCACCATCTGCGCCCCGTCCCCTTGGCGAGGGCCGAGCTTGAGCACTCGCGTGTACCCGCCCGGCACGTCTGCGAACGCGGGGGCCACCGTGTCGAACAGACGGTAGGAGACCTCCTTGTTCTGGAGCAGCGCGATCGCCTGACGGCGTGCGTGCAACGTGTCGCGCTTGCCGAGCGTGATCGCCTTCTCGGCAACGCGACGCGCCGCCCGAGCCTTGGCCTCGGTCGTCTGGATGCGCCCGTGCGTCAGCAACGCCGTCGCGAGGTTGGCGACGGTCGCCTTGCGGTGGGCGCTCGATCGGTTGAGCTTGGGTCCCTGTCGACGGTGGCGCACGGCGGTCTCCGGTCGGTGGTCAGTCGTCGTCGTTGCGAAGCGCGAGCCCGTGGGCGGCCAGGTTTTCCTTGACCTCCTCGATGCTCTTCTTCCCGAAGTTGGGGATCGCCGACAGCTCGGCCTCCGTCTTCGAGATCAGGTCGCCGATCGTCTCGACGCCCACCCGCTTGAGGCAGTTGTAGGAGCGCACGCCCAGCTCGAGCTCCTCGATCATGATGTCGTGCATGCCGCCGCCGGGTGGCGGCGCCTCCTCCTGCTCCTGGCCCAGGAGCCGCATGCTCTCGGGGTCGGCGAACAGCGTCAGGCGCTCGATGAGGATTTCCGCGGCCTCCGACAGGGCCTTACGCGGCTCGATCGATCCGTCGGTCTCGATCTCGAGCGTGAGCTTGTCGTAGTCGGTCCGCTGGCCGACACGCGCCGAGGCCACGTCGTAGCGCACACGCCGGATCGGCGAGAAGTTCGAGTCGACCGGGACGACACCGATCGTGGCGGTCGGCCCCTTGTTGCCCTCGGCCGCGACGTAGCCACGCCCACGGGAGATCGTGAGCACCATGTCCAGGCGCGCACCGGGCAGCAGGTTGGCGAGCACCAGGTCGGGGTTCAGGATCTCGAGGTCCGCCGGGGCGGAGATGTCGCCGGCGGTGACCGGACCGGGACCCGTCTTGGAGAGCTCGACCTCGATCTCGGCGAGGTCACCGTGCAACCGGCACACCAGCTCCCTGAGGCTCAGGATGACGTCGGTGACATCCTCCTTGACGCCCTCGACGGTGCTGAACTCGTGCTGCACGCCCTCGATGCGGATCGAGGTCACGGCCGCGCCCTCGAGTGAGCCGAGCAACACGCGACGGAGCGAGTTGCCGAAGGTGTGGCCGAAGCCACGGTCGAGCGGCTCGACCTCGAAGGTCCCCAGCGTGTCGGTGCTGGGATCGTAGGTCATGCGCGGCGACTGGATGTCGAGCATGCGGTGGTTCTCCTCGTGTCCGGCGTCGGCCGGAGGCCCTTCCGACGCGATCAGGGCCCGCTGCATCGGCCTTCGTCCGCGCGTCACGGACGAGGACCATCGCGTGCGGTCCCGGGATTGCTACTTCGAGTACAGCTCCACGATCAGCTGCTCCTGGACCGGCGTGTCGATCTCGGACCGGTCGGGTGGGCGCAGCACCTTGCCGTTGAGGCCGTCGTGATCGGCCTGCAGCCACGGAGCGACGACCTGGATGCTCTCGGTCGCGGCCCGGATCAGCGGCTCGGCGCCGGACTCGGGCTTGACCGTGATCACGTCGTCGGCGCGGACCTGGAAGCTCGGGATGTCGACGCGACGGCCGTTGACCTGGAAGTGGCCGTGGTTGACGAACTGGCGCGACTGGCGGCGGGTCGACGCGAAGCCGAGGCGGAAGACCACGTTGTCGAGACGCATCTCGAGCAGGCGCAGCAGGTTCTCGCCGGTGATGCCGGGCTGGCGGCTCGCCTTGGCGTAGTAGCGGCGGAACTGCTTCTCGAGCACGCCGTAGAACCGACGCGTCTTCTGCTTCTCGCGGAGCTGCAGCAGGTACTCGCTCTGCCGGATGCGCCCGCGGCCGTGCTGGCCGGGCGGGTACCCGCGCCGCTCGAGGTACTTGACGCACTTGCTGGTCAGGGCCTCGCCCTCTCGGCGCGACTGCTTGACCTGCGGTCCCGTGTACCTGGCCATGGCTAGACCCTCCGCCGCTTGCGGGGACGGCAACCGTTGTGGGGAACCGGCGTCACGTCCGTGACCGATGTGACCTCGAGGCCGGCGGCCTGGAGCGAGCGGATCGCGGTCTCACGTCCGGAGCCGGGCCCCTTGACGTAGACGTCCACCTTCTGGAGCCCCTGCTCCATGCCCTTCTTCGCCGCCGAGTCGGCGGTGATCTGAGCGGCGTAGGGCGTGCTCTTGCGCGAGCCCTTGAACCCCGCCGAACCCGCCGTCTCCCACGCGATCACGTTGCCGACCTTGTCGGTCAGGGTCACGATCGTGTTGTTGAAGGAGGTCTTGATGTGGGCATGGCCCACCGCGATGTTCTTGCGCGCCTTGCGACGTACGCGGCCGCGCGTGACCTTCTGACGTCCCATATCCCCCGCCTACTTCTTGCGCTGCTTGCCGACGGTCTTCTTCGGGCCCTTGCGGGTGCGCGCATTGGTCTTGGTGCGCTGACCGTGGGCCGGCAGGCCGCGCCGGTGACGAAGGCCCCGGTAGCAGCCGATCTCCATCAGGCGCTTGATGTTGTTCGAGCGCTCGCGCCGCAGGTCTCCCTCGACCACCAGTCGCTTCTCGATGACGTCGCGGAGGCGCCCGACCTCCTCCTCGGTGAGGTCGCGCACATAGGTGTCGCGATTGATCGCGGTCTGCTCGAGCACCTTGTTGGCGGTCGAACGACCGATCCCGAAAATGTAGGTGAGCCCCACCTCGACCCGCTTCTCGCGGGGCACGTTCACGCCGGCGATCCGGGCCATCAGCCCTGGACCTGCTTGTGGCGGACGTTGGGGCAGATCACCAACAGCTTGCCGTGCCGCTTGATCACGCGGCACTTCTCACAGATCGGCTTCACCGAGGCACGTACCTTCACGCTGAGGTTCCTCCATCAGATCCGGGGCCGATGCTGCGGGCGGGCGCTCGCCCGGTCGGCGCACGACGAGGGAGGTTAGCACCTGTGAGCCGCCCCTTGTGAGCCGCCCCGGAGGGAATCGGCGGCGAGAGGGTGGAGTCGTCGTTCGGGTTCGTCGTCCGGACGGACGTGCTTCGCTCGTCCGCGCCAGTTCTTGCCCGCTCGGCGTATCACCGGGTTGAGGGGCACCCTGTGAGCCGCCCCGGAGGGAATCGGCGGCGAGAGGGTGGAGTCGTCGTTCGGGTTCGTCGTCCGTACGGACGAGCATCGCTCGTCCGCGCCAGTTCTTGCCCGAACGGCGAATCACCCGGTTGAGGGGCACCCTGTGAGCCAGCGCCCCCTCTGGGCCGCATTCCGATCGGTACACCGGGAGCGGATCTCCCGCCCGCGGAGCAGGATGCGACAGCGCCCGTCGTGACGCGTCCCGAGGGGGGCGACCAGCAGATGCGATCCGTGACGCAGCGCGGCCCGGCATTCGTGGGCGGGTCCGCTCGTCGACGACACGGGTCGGACCGACGTACCCGTGCTCGGTGGGCGCCGGGAACCGGGCCCCACGGCCGGTCTACGCGGGCGGGAGCGTCAGGATGCGCGGCCCGGCGGCGGTCACGGCGACCGTGTGCTCGAAGTGCGCGGACCGGCTGCCGTCGCGGGTCGTGACGGTCCATCCGTCCTCGGTCAGCCCGACGTCGGGACCGCCGACATTGACCATTGGCTCGATCGCGATCACGACGCCCTCCTCGAGCACCACCCCGGTCCCCGCGGCACCGAAGTTCGGCACCTGCGGCTCCTCGTGCATCGACCGACCGACGCCGTGCCCGACGAGAGAGCGGATGACCGCGAATCCCGCGGCCTCGACGACGCCCTGGACCGCCTCGCCGATATCCCCGACGTGCCCACCCGGGCGCACGGCGGCGATGCCGGCGTCGAGCGAGGCGTGTGTGGCGGCGAGCAGCCGCGCGGACTCGTCCGAGATCTCCCCGATCGCCACGGTGCGCGCGGTGTCGGCGACCCAGCCGTCGAGGACGACGCCGATGTCGATCGCGATGATGTCGCCCTCGGCCAGCACGTACGGGCCGGGGATGCCGTGCACGACCTCGTGGTTGACCGACGCGCAGATCGTGCCGGGGAACGGGCTGACGCCACCACCCGGCTGATAGCCCTTGAAGGCCGGAACGCCACCGCCCGCGCGGAGGGCCTCCTCGGCCATTTCGTCGAGCTGGGCGGTTGTCACGCCGGGTGCGGCCGCCCGGCTGATCGCCTCGAGGGTCGCCGCGAGAAGGGCGCCGGAGGCGGCCATCGCGTCGATCTCGGCGGACGTCTTTCGCACGGGTCCTAGCGGGCGCTGACGCGCCGGCGGCGCCTTATGCCGGCGAGAGGCCGAGCGCTGACGTGATCTCGCCATACACCGCGTCCATGGCGCGCTCGCCATCGACCTCACAGAGCAGATCGCGGTCGCGGTAGTAGGCGATGAGCGGCGCGGTCTGGGTCTCGTAGACCTCCAACCGGCGTTCGATCGTCTCGCGCGTGTCGTCGGCGCGACCGCGCCCGAGGAGCCGCGCGATCAACTCGTCGCGCGACACGGCGAGGAGGACCACCGCGTCGAGCGGGCTCCCCAGCTCGCCGAGGAGCCCGTCCAGCGCCTCGGCCTGCACCGCGGACCGAGGGAAGCCGTCGAGGAGGAACCCGTCGTCGCCCGCCTCCAGGCGCTCGCGGATCATCCCGATCACGACCGAGTCGGGGACCAGTTCGCCAGCGTCCATGTACCGCTTGGCCTCGACCCCGAGCGGGGTCTCGGCGCCGACCGCCGCGCGCAGCATGTCACCGGTCGAGAGGTGCTCGAGCCCGTGCTCGGCCGCGAGGCGCTCCGCCTGCGTGCCCTTGCCGGCACCCGGCGGCCCGAGGAAGACGAGACGGGCTATCGGAGGAACCCTTCGTAGTTGCGCATCAGGAGCTGGGCCTCCATCTGACGGATCGTATCGAGCGCCACGCCGACGACGATGATGATCGACACACCACCGAGGATGCCGAAGAACGCGCTCGACTCGGGAAGATACCTGAACACCACGTTGGGCAACTCCGCGATCGCCGCCAGGTAGATGGCACCCGGCAGGGTGAGCCGCGTGAGAACGCGGTCGAGGTAGACCGCGGTGGGGCGCCCGGGTCTGACCCCGGGGATGAAGCCGCCGTGCTTCTTCAGGTTGTCCGCCTGGTCGACGGGGTTGAACTGGACCGCCGTGTAGAAGTAGGTGAAGAGGACGATCAGGATGCCCTCGAACGCGATGTAGTACCAGGACCCCGGCGCGAGCAGATCGGACACGTTCTGGAAGAAGGACCCTCGCCCCGCGAGCTCGGCGAGGGTCGGCGGCAGGATCACGACCGACGACGCGAAGATGACCGGGATGACCCCCGCCATGTTGACCCGCAGGGGCATGTAGGTGGTCCCGCCCGAGGTCATGCGCCGCCCGACGACCCGCTTGGCGTACTGGATCGGGATCCGTCGCTGGCCCTCGTTGACGAACACCACCCCGACGATCACCGTCGCGGTGATGATGAAGATGATCGCCTGGGACACCGGTGGCAGGCCGAACCAGCCCTCGATCGCGGTCGGCACGCTGGCGACGATGCTCGCGAAGATCAGCAGTGAGATCCCGTTGCCGACGCCCCGCTGGGTGATCAGCTCACCCAGCCACATCACGAGCGTCGTGCCCGCGGTGAGCGACACGACGATCAGGAAGAAGTCGAGCGCCTCCAGGCCCGGCAGGGCGTCCTGGGAACGGAAGTACAGGACGTAGGCCATCGACTGGAGCAGCGCCAGCGCGACCGTGAGGTAGCGGGTGTATTGCGTGATCTTCTGCTGTCCGCTCTCGCCCTCCTTCTGCAGCTTCTCCAGCGACGGGATCACCACCGTCATCAGCTGCAGGATGATGCTCGCGGTGATGTACGGCATGATCCCGAGCGCGAACACCGCGAACCGCGTCAGCGCCCCGCCGGCGAAGAGGTTCAGGAAGTCGAGCAGGCGGCTGCCGCGCTGATCGATCGCCGCCTGCAGGGCCTCGGTGTCGACGCCCGGCACCGGCACGTATGAGCCGAGCCGGAAGCAGGCGAGGATGAAGGCGGTGAAGAGAAGCTTCTTACGCAGCTCCGGGGAGCGGAGCGCGGTGAGGATCGTCTTCAGCACGCCCGGGCTCCTCTGGTCGCCGTCGGGTCGGTGACGACGCTACCGGTCGTCGGGATCGGGCGGGTCGCCGGCCTGATCGGGGCCGGAGGCCTCGGTTGGCGCATCGGCCGGTTCGCCCGACGCCTGCGCGACCGGGGCCGTCTGGGCCGGCTCCTCGTCGGCAACGCCCTCGGCGGCGGCGACGGTCTCGGCGGTGCCGCCCGCGGCTTCGATCTTGGCGCGTGCGGACGCCGAGAACTTGTCGGCCCGCACCGTCAGGGCGCGGTCGAGTTCGCCCTCACCGAGGATCTTGATCGGCCACGCGCGGTTCGCGTTGTTCTTGACGATCCCGGCTGCGACCAGCGCGTCCGCGTCGACCACGCTGCCCGCCTCGAAGACGTCGAGCCGCCCGACGTTCACCGGCACCGTGTGGGTCCGGAACGGGCCCATCGGCATCGACATCTTCTTGTTCGAGCCGCGAAGCTTGCCCTGCTGCATGTAGAGCGGGATCTGACCGCCCTGGTAGCCGGGACGCACCCCGCCACCACTCCGGGCGCCCAGGCCCTTGGTGCCCCGGCCGGAGGTCTTGCCGTGCCCGGAGCCCTGCCCGCGGCCGACGCGCTTGCGCGGCCGCGTCGCTCCCGGGTTGGGGCCGAGCCGCTCGAGGCGGATGTCCTCCGGGTCAACCGGGGCGGACGGGGTGTCGTGCTCACTCATCGCCCACCTCCTCGACTCGGACCAGGTTGTTCACCATGCGGATCATGCCCGCGAGCTCGGGCGACTCCTCGCGGACGACACTCTTGCCGATACGCCCGAGACCGAGCGCCCGCAGGGTTCCCCGGTGACGCGGCTTGGTCCCGATCTCGGACCTGATCTGGGTGATACGGACCGTCACGACGCCTCCGCCTCCGCCCCGGCGGCGACCGCCGGCTCGTCCCTGCTGCCGTTCGTGCCGAGCACCTCGGCCACGGTCTTGCCGCGCAGCGTCGCGATCTCCTGCGGCGTGCGCAACTCCTTGAGGCCCGCCACCGTCGCCGCGACGAGGTTGATCGGGTTGCTCGTCCCGAGCGACTTGCTCAGGATGTCGCGGATCCCCGCAAGCTCGAGGACCGCGCGGACGCCTCCGCCCGCGATCACCCCGGTTCCCTCGGACGCCGGCTTGAGCAGCACGCGTCCGGCGCCGGCGCGACCGAGCACCTGGTGCGTGATCGTCGTGCCGTGCTTGGGGACTCGGAAGAGGTTCTTCTTCGCGTCGTCGATGGCTTTGTGGATGGCCAGCGGAACCTCGTTGGCCTTGCCATACCCCACGCCGACCGTGTCGCGCTCGTCTCCCACGACCACGAGCGCCGTGAAGCTGAAGCGGCGGCCGCCCTTCACGACCTTGGCCACGCGGTTGACCTCGACGACCCGCTCGTTGAGCTCGAGCCCCTCGGGGTTGATCTTCTGTCGTCGCTGCGCCACGCCTGACCCTCCTAGAACTCGAGGCCCGCTTCACGGGCTGCATCGGCCAGCGCCTTCACGCGACCGTGGTACTTGTAGCCACCGCGGTCGAACACGACCCGGCTCACACCCGCCGCGCGGGCCCGCTCGGCCAGCCGCGTGCCGACCTGCGGCGCCGCGTCGCCCTTGGCGAGGCTCTTCAGGTCGCTCTCGTGCGAACCGGCTGCGGCGATGGTGTGCCCGGCCCGGTCGTCGATGAGCTGCGCGTAGATCCGCTTGTTGGAGCGCGACACGCACAGCCGAGGGCGATCGGGCTCGCCCGAGACCTTTCCCCGGATGCGACGGTGACGGCGCAGGCGCGCCTCGCGTGTACTGGTGCTCATCTCGACCCTATGCTCGCTTGCCGACCTTGCGCTGGACGTGCTCACCGGCGTAGCGGATCCCCTTGCCCTTGTAGGGCTCGGGCGGCCGGATGCTGCGGATCTCGGCGGCCACCTGGCCGACCGCCTGCTTGTCGATGCCCCGCACGACGATCTGCGTCGGCGCGGGGACCTCGAACTGGATGCCCTCCGGCGGAACGACGGCGACCGGATGCGAGAAGCCGACGGCCAGCTCGATGTCCTTGCCCTTGAGCTGAGCACGGTAGCCGACCCCGATGATCTCGAGCTCACGGGAGAACCCGCCGGTGACCCCCTCGACCATGTTCGCCACCAGGCTCCGCGTCAGCCCATGCAGGGCCCGATGCGGGCCCCGGTCGGTCGGTCGGGTCACGACGAGCGTGGCGTCTTCCTGGTTGACCTCGATCGGGTCCGCGATCCGGTGCTCGAGGGTGCCCTTCGGCCCCTCCACGGTCACGCGGCGACCCTCGAGGGAAACCTTCACCCCGTCGGGCACCGGGATGGGTGCACGTCCGATGCGACTCATCGTGCCCCCCTCACCAGACCGAACAGAGGACTTCGCCGCCGACACCACGACGACGCGCCTCGTGGCCGGTGATCACTCCGCCGGAGGTGGAGATGATCGCCACACCCATGCCGCCGAGCACCTTCGGGATCGACCGGCCGTCGGCGTAGACCCGCCGCCCCGGCTTGGAGACCCGCTCCAGGCCGGAGATGACCCGCCGCCGCTGGTCGTCGTACTTGAGCTTGATGCGAATGGTCGTCCCGACATCGGCGCCACGCACGTCATAGCCGGCGATGTAGCCCTGCTCGTCGAGGACACGCGCGATCTCCGCCTTCAGGCGGCTGCCCGGGATGTCGACCGAGTCGTGGAGGGCGAGGTTGGCGTTGCGGACGCGCGTCAGCATGTCCGCGATGGGATCGGTCATCATCGGGCTCCTACCAGCTGCTCTTGGTCATGCCGGGAATCACGCCCGCGTGCGCGGACTGGCGCAGGCAGATGCGGCACAGGCCGAACTTGCGGAAGACGGCGCGGGAACGTCCACAACTGCGGCACCGCGTGTACTGCTGGGTCGGGTACTTCGGCGGCCGGGCCGCCTTCACCTGCAAGCTCTTCTTCGCCACGTCTGCTCAGCCCCTACCGTTTGCGTCCGCGCCCGACGGCACGGCTCTTGCGCTGCTTTTGGCGCCGACGCGCGGCGCGTTCCTCGGCCGTGTAGCCCTCACCCCGGAACGGCATCCCGAGCGCCTGCAGCAGCGCCCGCGCTTCCTCGTCCGTCGCCGCGGTGGTCGTGATGGTGACGTTCAGTCCCCGCACCTGGTCGACGCTGTCGTAGTCGATCTCCGGGAAGATCGTCTGCTCGCGCAGGCCCAGGTTGTAGTTCCCACGGCCGTCGAAGCCTTCGGGGTTGATGCCCCGGAAGTCGCGGATCCGCGGAAGGGCGACCGATTGTAGACGGTCCAGGAACTCCCACATGCGCGCGCCGCGGAGCGTGGCCTTGCAGCCGATCGCCATGCCCTCGCGCAGCTTGAACTGGGCGATGGACTTGCGGGCGCGGGTGATCGCCGGGCGCTGGCCCGCGATCTGGGCCATCTGGCCCATCGCCTCCTCGAGCGCCCGGGAGTTCGTCTTGGCCTCGCCGACGCCCATGCTCAGCACGATCTTCTCGAGCCGCGGCAGCTGCATCGAGGACGAGTACCCGAACCGCTCCTGCAGCTGCGGGCGGACGTCGTCCAGGTAGGTCTGGCGAAGGCGCGGCGGCGGCGCGGTCTGTTCGGTGCTCATCGCTCGGTCTCTCAGTCGATCTGCTCGCCGGAACGGACGGCCACTCGGAGCTTCCTGCCGTCCACGACCTCGGTCCGCACCCGCGTGGGGCGCTTGTCGTCGGGGTCGATGAGGGCGACGTTGGAGATGTGGATCGGGCCCGGGGCCTCGATGATCCCGCCCGGATCGTCGGGCGGACGCGCGCGCCGGTGGCGCTTCTGGATTGCGATGCCCTCGACGACGACCCGGCGCTCCTTGGGCCGCACCTCGATGACCTCGCCCGTCTTGCCCTTGTCCTTGCCGGCGAGCACCGCGACCTGGTCACCCTTCTTGATCTGGAGCCCCATTGCTAGAGCACCTCGGGCGCGAGGCTGATGATCTTCATGAAGTTCTTCTCGCGGAGCTCGCGGGCGACCGGACCGAAGATGCGCGTCCCGCGCGGGTTGCGCTGGTTGTCGATGATCACCGCGGCGTTCTCGTCGAAGGCGATGTAGGTGCCGTCGTCGCGACCGTGCTCCTTCTTGGTGCGGACGACCACCGCCTTGACGACGTCGCCCTTCTTGACGGCGCCGTTGGGTGTCGCCTGCTTGACCGTGCCGACGATCACGTCGCCCACGGCGGCGTAGCGGCGGCGGCTGCCACCCATCACGCGGATGCACAGGATCTCCCTGGCACCCGTGTTGTCGGCGACCCGGAGTCGCGATTCGGCCTGGACCATGTTCCCGGCCCCCTAGCGCGCCCGCTCGAGGATCTCGTCCAGCCGCCAGCGCTTGCTGCGCGACAGCGGGCGGCACTCGATCACGCGGACCAGATCTCCGACGCCGGCGGCGTTGTGCTCGTCGTGTGCGTGCAGCTTGCTGGAGCGACGCACGGTCTTGCCGTAGGTGGGGTGCGGGCGAGCGGCGTCGACGCGGACCGTGATGGTCTTGTCGCGCGCATCGCTCACGACCACGCCCTGGCGCGTCTTGCGCCGCGCGATCGACTCGGAAGGTGTCTTGGTGCTCATCGGGTCGCCAGCTCCCGCTCGTGCGCGATGGTCAGATACCGCGCGATCTCCTTGCGCCGCGCGCCCAGCTCGCTGGTCCGCTCGAGCGCCCCGGAGGCGTGCTGCACGCGCAGGTTGAAGTACGCCTCGCGCGCCTCGTCCAGGCGGCGGGAGATCTCCTCGTCGCTCAGCTGTCGCATGTCCTCAGCCTTCACGTGGTCAGCCCTCGTCCCTCATCACGAACTTGCACTTGATCGGCAGCTTGTTGGCGGCCAGGCGCATCGCGTCTCGCGCGAGCGGCTCCGGGACCCCCGACAGCTCGAACATCACCTTGCCGGGCTTGACGACGGCCACCCAGCCCTCGGGTGAGCCCTTGCCGGAGCCCATGCGGGTCTCGGCCGGCTTCTTGGTCACCGGGAGGTCCGGGAAGACGTTGATCCACACCTTGCCGCCACGCTTGATCTTTCGCGTCATCGCGATTCGGGCGGCCTCGATCTGCCGGTTCGTGATCCACGCCGGCTCGAGGGCCTTCAAACCGTACTCGCCAAAGTTGATCTGCGTGTGACCCGAGGACAGTCCCCGCCGACGACCGCGGTGGTGCTTGCGGAACTTGGTGCGCTTGGGCATCAACATCAGGAACCACCACCCTGGGCGCCGCCGCCGCGGCGGCGCCGCCGCCGCCCTCCGCCGCCGCCGGTCGACCGCCGCCGCCCTGACCGCGACCGCGGCCGCGGCCACGTCGACGCCGCGGCGGCGTCGAGGCGGCGTCCATGGCGGTCCGGCCACGCGCGTCGACGACACCCTCGGGCAGCACCTCGCCCTTGTTGATCCAGACCTTCACGCCGATCCGCCCGAAGGTCGTCTTGGCCTCGTGGAAGCCGTAGTCGATGTCGGCACGCAGCGTGTGGAGCGGCACGCGGCCGTCCGAGTAGTGCTCGGAGCGCGACATCTCCGTCCCGCCGAGACGGCCGGAGCACTGCACCTTCACGCCCTGGGCGCCGGAGCGCATCGCCGAGGTGAGGGCGCGCTTCATGGCGCGGCGGAAGCTGACCCGGTTCTCGAGCTGCTCCGCGATCGACTGGGCGACGAGGTTGGCGTCCAGCTCGGGGCGCTTGATCTCGTTGATGTTGACCTGGATCTGCTTGCCGGTCAGCCGGGCGAGCTCACGGCGCAGCGCGTCGACCTCGGAGCCGCTCTTGCCGATCACGATCCCGGGACGCGCCGTGAAGATGTCGACGGTCAGCTTGGTCGCGTCCTTGCGCAGGTCGATGCGCGACAGGCCCGGCGTGGCTGAGGCGGCCGCGGATGTAGTTGCGCACGGCCTCGTCCTCGGCGAGGTAGGCCGACGTCTCGCGCTCGGTGAACCAGTTGCTGCGCCAGCGGCCGATGACGCCGAGGCGGAAGCCGGTCGGGTGGACCTTCTGTCCCACGGTCCTACTCCTCGTCGGGGCTGCTGAGCCCGATGGTGATGTGGCAGGTCCGCTTGTTGATGCGGGTCGCGCGGCCCTGTGCGCGCGGACGGAACCGTCGGATGGTCGGCCCCTCGTCCACGGTGACGGACGCGACCACCAATTGCACCGGGTCGAGCCCGACGTTGTGATCCGCGTTCGCGATCGCCGACTGGAGCGTCTTGCGCATCGGCACGGCGGCCGCGCGCGGACTGTAGGCCAGGATCGCCTGCGCCTCGCCCACCGGGAGCCCTCGGACCTGGTCGGCCACGAGCCGCGCCTTGCGAGCGGAGCAACGGACGAAGCGCGCCTTCGCCTGAACCTGTGTCGCGGTCGCCATCGTCTAGCGCCGCATCGAGCTGGTTCGGTCCGAGCCGGCGTGACCGCGATAGGTCCGCGTCGGCGCGAACTCTCCGAGCTTGTGACCCACCATGCTCTCGGAGATGTACACGGGCACGTGCTTGCGACCGTCGTGCACCGCGATGGTGTGCCCCACCATCTCGGGGAACACCGTCGACGAGCGTGACCACGTGCGAAGCATCCGCTTCTCGTTGGCCGCGTTCATCTCCTCGATGCGCCGCATCAGCTTTTCGTCCACGAAGGGACCCTTCTTGAGGCTCCTGCCCATGGCGCGGTCCCCTAACGCCCGGAGGTGTGCTTACCGCGGCGCCTGCCGCGAACGATCAGATTCCCGCCCGGCTTCTTCTTGTTGCGCGTGCGGTAGCCCTTGGTCGGCACGCCCCACGGCGTCACCGGGTGGCGTCCGGAGTTGCTCTTGCCCTCACCACCGCCGTGCGGGTGGTCGACCGGGTTCATCGCCGAGCCGCGGACCTTGGGCCGCTCGCCCTTCCAGCGGCTGCGCCCGGCCTTGCCCGTGCTCTCGTTCTCGTGCGTGACGTTGCCGATCTGGCCGACGGTCGCGCGGCACTCCAGGTGCACCATGCGCATCTCGGTAGAGGGGAGCCGCACGGTCGCGTAGTCCCCGTCCTTGGCCATCAGCTGCGCGCCGGTCCCCGCGGAGCGGCACATCTGGCCGCCGCGGCCGATCTGCAACTCGATGTTGTGGATGATCGTGCCGGTCGGGATGTCGCGCAGCGGCAGCGCGTTTCCGGGGCGGATGTCCGCCTGCGGGCCGCTCATGATCGTGTCGCCGACCCGGACGCCGTGCGGGGCGAGGATGTAGCGCTTCTCGCCGTCCGCGTAGTGGAGCAGCGCGATGCGCGCCGACCGGTTGGGGTCGTACTCGATCTCGGCGACCTTCGCGGGGATGCCGTCCTTGCGCCGCTTGAAGTCGATGATCCGGTAGCGGCGCTTGTGACCCCCGCCGATGTGGCGGCTGGTCACGCGGCCGTTGTTGTTCCGCCCGCCGGTCTTGTGGATCGGCGCCAGCAGCGACTTCTCCGGCTCCGAGCGCGTGATCTCCTCGAAGTCGGAGCCCGTCACGAAGCGACGGCCCGGCGATGTCGGCTTGTATTTCTTGATTCCCATCAGATCACCTAGACGCCTTCGAAGATCTCGATGCGATCACCGGGCGCGAGCTCGACGATCGCCTTCTTCCATCCCGGCCGCCGGCCGCGGCTGACGCCGCGGCGCTTCGGCTTGCTGGGCATCGAGACCGTCCGCACGTCGGTGACGGTGACGTCGAACATCTCCTCGATGGCCTGGCGGATGGCCGTCTTGTGCGTGCCCTCTCGCACGCGGAACGTGTACTGGTTGTGGGCCTGGACGAGCCGGAAGGCCTTCTCCGAGATCACCGGACGCACGATCAGCCCGCGCGGGTCGTGACGCAACTCGCTCACGCCGACTCCTTCCCGTCGTCGGGCGCGTCCCCGGACTCGTCGGCCTCGGAGCCGTCGTCCTCGTCCTGGTCGGCGTCCTCGTCCGCGTCGTCGGCGACGTCATCGGGCGTGTCGTCGGACGCCTCGTCGACCGGCGCATCCTGCGACTCGGCGGCGGCATCGGGCTCGACGACGGCCGCGTCGGGTGCCTCGTCCTCGGGCGCGTCCTCGACGTCCTCGTCTTCGGCGGCGGGAGCGGGCTCCGCGACCGCGGCGGGAGCCGCGGCGGCCCTCCGTGCGGCCCGGGCGTCCAGCTTGGCGCGCTTGGCCTCCATCCGCTCGGCGCGGACCTGGCGCCGGGCGCGCAGCCGCTCGGCCTCAACGTCGGCGGCGGTCCGGTAGTCGGCCCCCTCGAGCGCCTCGGACGAGCCGAGCTCGCCCCACAGGGACTCCCACGCGGCGCGCTCGACGAGCAGCGAGCGGTAGGACATCACCATGGCGGTGGTCACGTCGCCCGCCTCGACGACGTCGACGTCGCGAAGGTTGCGAAACGACCGGGCCTCGATGCCGTCGACGTCCACGACGACCACGGCGATCGGCCGGTCGGCGAGCCGCTCAGGCGCGGCGGCCAGATAGCCGGCGGCGCGCTTGGTCGACGGCGCATCCCAGCCGGTCGGCTCCATGACGGCGATCGATGCCCGCTCCACGTGGGCGCGGAGGGCGCCGAGCAGCGCCTGCTGGCGCACCTTGCGGTTGACCTTGCCGCCGTAGGAACGCGGCGTCGGACCGAAGGCGACGCCGCCGCCGACCCACTGCGGCGAGCGGATCGACCCCTGGCGGGCACGCCCGGTGCCCTTCTGGCGCCACGGCTTGCGGCCGCCGCCTCGGACCTCGGCGCGGGTCTTGGTCGAATGGCTGCCGCTGCGCTCGGCGGCGAGCTCGGCCACCACCGTCTCGTGGATCAGGTGGGGCTTGATCTCCTGGGTGGCGATCTCGTCGCCCACGCCGGCGCGTGCCGACGGCACGCCCGCGGGGTCGAGCAGCGTCACGGCGGTCACGCGGGCCTCACGATCACCATGCCGTTGCGCGCGCCAGGGACGGCGCCCTTGACCAGGAGCAGGTTCTGCTCCGGACGGCTCTCCACGACGGTGAGCCCCAACTGGGTGACGGTCTCGCCGCCCATGCGGCCGCTCATCCGCTGCCCCTTGAAGACCCTGGCCGGGTAGGCGGCGGCGCCGATCGATCCGGGCTGGCGCACGTTGTGCGAGCCGTGCGTGACCGGGCCCCGCTTGAAGTTGTGGCGCTTGATCGTCCCGGCGTAGCCCTTGCCCTGCGAGACGCCGGTCACCTTCACGGCCTGGCCGGCCTCGAAGGAGTCGACGGTGACGGTGTCACCGACCGAGAGCCCCTCGCCGACCTCGTCCGGGCTGAACTCCACGAGGTGGCGGAGCGGCGGCGCCGACGCCTTTTGCAGGTGACCGAGCTGGGGCTTGGTCAGCCGCTTCGGCTTGATGGCGCCATAGGCGAGCTGCACGGCCTCGTAGCCGTCCGTGTCGTCGGTCTTGACCTGCGTGACCGGGCAGGGGCCCGCCTCGATCACGGTGACGGGCACGCGCGTGCCGTCCTCCGTGAAGAGCTGGGTCATCCCGAGCTTTCGTCCGATGATCGCGGGCACGTCGCGTCCTACGCCTTGATCTCGATGTCCACGCCGGCGGGGAGGTCGAGCCGCATGAGCGAGTCGACCGTCTTGGGCGTGGGCGAGTAGATGTCGATGAGCCGCTTGTGGGTCCGGATCTCGAAGTGCTCCCGCGAGTCCTTGTCCTTGAAGGGGCCCTTGATCACGCAGTAGATGTTGCGCTCCGTGGGCAGGGGCACCGGGCCGGAGATCGTCGCTCCGCTCCGCTGTGCCGTCTCCACGATCGAGGCCGCAGACTTGTCGACCAACTCGTGGTCGTAGGCCTTCAGCCGAATCCTGATCTTGTTCTGCTGCACCAGGGCCCTTCCCCTGCCGGGCGGCGGGCCGCCCCGTGGGCGGCCCGACCGGTCCGACTACTCGAAGATCGTCTCCACGACACCCGCCCCGACGGTCCGTCCACCCTCACGGATGGCGAACCGGAGGCCCTCCTCCATGGCGATCGGCTGGATCAGCTCGACGTCCATGGTGGCGTTGTCACCCGGCATGATCATCTCGACGCCCTCTTCGAGCTCGACGATGCCGGTGACGTCGGTCGTGCGGAAGTAGAACTGCGGGCGGTAGCCCTTGAAGAACGGCGTGTGGCGACCGCCCTCGTCCTTGGACAGGACGTAGACCTGGGCCCGGAACTTGGTGTGGGGCGTGATCGAGCCCGGCTGCGACAGGACCTGACCGCGCTCGATCTCCTCGCGCTTGACCCCGCGGAGCAGACAGCCGACGTTGTCACCGGCCTGCCCCTCGTCGAGCAGCTTGCGGAACATCTCGACGCCCGTCACGACCGTCGAGTTGGTCTCGGGCTTCATCCCGACGATCTCGATGGTCTCGCCGACCTTGACGATCCCGCGCTCGATGCGGCCCGTCGCGACGGTGCCGCGGCCGGTGATCGTGAACACGTCCTCGACCGGCATGAGGAACGGCTTGTCGACGTCGCGCTCGGGCACCTCGACGTACTCGTCGACGGCGTCCATGAGGGCGATGATGCCCTTGGCCGCCTCGGCGTCGCCGTTGAGGGCGTTGAGCGCCGAGCCCGTGATGATCGGGACGTCGTCGCCCGGGAACTCGTACTCGCTGAGGAGCTCACGTACCTCGAGCTCGACGAGCTCGAGCAACTCCGGGTCGTCGACCATGTCCGCCTTGTTCAGGAAGACGACGATCGCCGGCACGCCGACCTGGCGGGCCAGGAGGATGTGCTCGCGGGTCTGTGGCATCGGGCCGTCGGCGGCCGACACGACCAGGATCGCGCCGTCCATCTGGGCGGCGCCCGTGATCATGTTCTTCACGTAGTCGGCGTGGCCCGGACAGTCCACGTGCGCGTAATGGCGGTTCTGGGTCTGGTACTCGACATGCGCGGTCGCGATGGTGATGCCGCGCTCACGCTCCTCGGGAGCCTTGTCGATGGAGTCGAACGCAACGGCTTCGGTGTCGCCGCTCTGGTCCGACAGGACCTTCGTGATGGCAGCGGTCAGCGTCGTCTTGCCGTGGTCCACGTGGCCGATGGTGCCGACGTTGACGTGGGGCTTCGACCGATCGAACTTCTCCTTCGACATCGTTCGCTCTCCTTGGGCACCGCCCAGCACGACCGCTCGGCCGCGCACACCAGGATGTGGTTCCGATGCCCGGCACACGACGCGCGGCCACAAGGCCGCGCGCGAGCAGTACCGGGCGCTCCGTAGAGCCCAGGCAATGTAGCAAACGAGCACCCGCTGGCAAGGCCCGCCGAAAGGTCCTCGGGCGGGCATGTCGCCGGCCGTCGCGAGGGCCCCGGGCGGGCGTGGCGGCGCGCCCGCGCGCGGGCTCGCGCTACGATCGTCCGGTGGACGCAGCCCCCCTCCTCGCCCGCCTGGCACCGGAGGTCGCGGGCCCGCTCCGCCACGACCCGGCGACGCGTGAGCTCTACGCCGCCGACGCAAGCCTCTACCGGCGCGTTCCGGTCGGTGCGCTCCTCGCCGACGGGCCGGACGACCTCGTGGCGGCGCTGGCGGCGTGCGCGGCCGAGGGCGTGCCGCTCACGATGCGGGGCGCGGGGACGAGCCTTGCGGGACAGGCGGTGGGCAGCGGGCTGGTCGTCGACACGACGCGCCTCGCCGGGATCGACATCGACCCGGACGCGCGGCTCGCCCGCGTCGGGCCCGGCGTGGTGCTCGACGACCTCAATCGCGCCGCGGCGGCGCACGGCCTCGCCTTCGGGCCCGACGTTGCGACGGCCAGTCGCGCCACGCTCGGCGGCATGATCGGGAACAACTCGGCCGGCGCGCGGTCGGTCGTCCACGGGTTGACGGCGGACGCCGTCGAGGCGCTCGACGTCGCGCTGACCGACGGGACGGTCGCGACGCTCCGTCGTGGCGGGCGTCCACCCGCCGCGCTCGCCGCCGCGACGCCGCTCGCCCGGCGCTTCCGCGCTCCGGGCCTGATGCGGCGCGTCTCCGGCTACAACCTGGACGCCCTCGGCGGCGAGGACCCGGACTGGCCGCGGCTGATCGTCGGCTCCGAAGGCACGCTCGCCGTGATCCTCGGCGCCGAGGTCCGGCTCGTGCCCCTGCCCGAGTGTCGGGGGCTGGCCCTCGTCCCGTTCGAATCGGTGGACGAGGCGCTTCGATCGGTCGTCGGCCTTCTCGAGGACGGCCCGAGCGCGATCGAGCTCATGGACGCGGCGACCCTCGATCCCGCGAACCGTCCGCCCGCGGTGGCGGCGCTCCTCGGCGACGTGGCCGACGCGCCGGCCACGCTGATCGTCGAGCACAGCGGGCCCGCGGATCTCGTCGCGCGTGCGCTCGGACGCATCGACGGCGCCCGCGTGGTCCTGGATCCGGCCGCCCAGGCCCGCGTCTGGGCGGTCCGGCGGGCGGGCCTGGCGCGCGCCCTCCGAGCCGGGGCCGGTTCCGGCTCCGGGCCGGACCCCCGACCGATCCCGTTCGTCGAGGATCCGGCGGTCCCGCCGGCGCGGGCCGCGGACTTCGCGCAGGACGCGCGTCGGCTCATGGCCGCCGAGGGGGTGTCGGCGGTCTGGTACGGGCACGCCTCGGTCGGCTGTCTCCACATCCGCCCGCTCATCGATCTCCGCGCGCCGGGCGCCGTCGCGATGGTGCGAAGGATCGCCGAGGGGATCGCAGACGCCGTCGTCGCCCACGGCGGCTCCCTGTCGGGTGAGCACGGCGACGGACGCGCACGCAGCGAGCTCTTGCCGCGCATGTATCCGCCCGAGACGATCGCGGCGTTCGCCGAGCTCAAGCGGGGGCTGGATCCGGACGGGATCCTCAACCCCGGGGTGCTCGTGGACCCCGACCCGCTGGACGCCGGCCTTCGGCTGTCCGCCTCGCCGCCGCGCCGACCCCGGACGACGGCGATCTCGTTCGCCGCGGAGGGCGGACTCGCGCGCGCGGGCGAGGCGTGCAACGGCAACGGGGCCTGCCGCGCTCATGCGGGGGTCATGTGCCCGAGCTTCCAGGCCCTCGACGACGAGCGTCACTCGACGCGCGGTCGGGCCGTGCTCCTGCGCGCCGCCCTGGAGGGGCGACTCGGCGGGCTGGGCGACGACTCGGTGCACGAGGCCCTCTCGCTCTGCCTGTCGTGCAAGGCCTGCGCGGCCGAGTGCCCGGCCGGCGTCGACATGGCGCGGCTCAAGACCGAGGCACTCGCCCATCGCCACGACGAGCGCGGCGTGCCGGGCCGGACCCGTGCCCTCGGGGCCACACACCGCCTGCTGGCGCTCGGCTCGCGGGCTCCGACGCTCGCGCGCATCGGCGCCGCGCTCGCCGGGCGCCGCGCGGGCCGCGCGGTCCCCGCTCCGGTGCGCGCGTGGCGGCCGCCGCCGGACGCGGGTGAGGGACCCCCCCATCTCGTCGTCGCCGACACGTTCACCACGTATCTGGAGCCCGGCATCGGCGACGCAGCGGTGGCGGCCCTGCGCGCGGCGGGGGCGCGGGTGGCCGTGCGATCCCCGGGGTGCTGCGGTCGGCCGCAGCTCTCGCAGGGACTCGTCGGTCCGGCGCGGCGATCCGGGCGCCGACTGCTCGATCGCCTCACACCCGCCGTCGTGGCAGGCTGGCGCCTCGTGATGCTCGAGCCCTCATGCTGGTCGATGCTGGTCGACGACCTTCCCGTGCTGATCCCCGACGACCCCCGCGCCAGATGGGTCGCGGAGGCCGCGGTGCCCTTCGAGCGGGCGCTGCTCGACCTGGGTGTGCCGCGGCTTCGCGACCACCCGGGCGGCAGGGTCGTCGTCCACGACCACTGCCACAGCCGCGCCCTCGGGGCCGGGGACGGCCTCGCGCTCGCGCGCTCGGTCCCGGGGCTGGCGGCGGTCCCGTCGGGGGCGGGGTGCTGCGGCATGGCGGGCGCGTTCGGGCTGGAGCATCCGGAGGTGTCCCGGCGCATCGCCGAGGATCGCCTGGTGCCAGCACTGGCCGGGGCCGACGTGGCGGTCGTGGCCGGCACCTCCTGCCGGTCCCAGGTGCGCGAGCTGACGGGTGTGCGAACGCTCCATCCCGCCGAGCTGATCGCCGGGTCGCTCGCGTGATCCGCTCGCGCGGGGGCATCCCGCCACGGCTGCTGAACGCGCCGATCGCCCTCCTCGTCGGTCGTCTCGGGATCCCGTTCCCCGGCCTCAGGATGCTTCGCGTGCACGGGCGGCGGACCGGGCGGCTCCACAGCGTGCCCGTCCTCGTGCTGCGTGCCGGCGGGCGACGGTACCTGGTCGCGCCGCGAGGCCGCACCGACTGGGCGCGAAACCTGGAGGCCGCCGGCTGGGGCGAGCTGATCAGGGGCCGGCACATCGAGCGGGTCGCGGCCGCGCCCGTCACCGGCGACGAGCGCGAGCGTGCCATCGCCGCGTACCTGCGTCGCCACGGCCGCCTGACGCATCGCCTGTTCGGCGTGGGCCGCCGGCCCGACGCGGCGACGATCGCGGCGATCGCGCCCAGGCACCCGGTGTTCCGCCTCACACCTCACCGCCCGGGCGGGCAGGGCGGGGAACGGGCGGGGTAGATCCGCAGCGGGTGGCGGGCGCCCCTATGCGACCCGGTGGCGTGGGTCGATGAAGGTCAGGCGATCACGGCCGACCTGGATCGCCTCCGCCGACGAGCCGTCGGGCAGTCGCAGTCGAATCCTCCAGGCCATGCCCCGAAGGCCGTGCCAGTCGAGCTCCTCGCGACGGACCACGGTCGCGCTGGTCCGCCCCGAGCCGAGCACCTCGAGGGTGACCGTGTCGCCCTCGGCCGGTGTCGCCGCGGCGCCCATCGCCTCCGCCGCGGGTCGGGGGGCTAGCCGGCCCCCACCTTGGCGCGGATCTCCTCGGCGATGCTGTTCGGGACCTCTTGGTACGAGTGGAACTGCATCGAGAACGTCGCGCGACCCTGCGTGGCCGACCGCACCGACGTCGCGTAGCCGAACATCGCTGAGAGCGGAACCTGCGCGTTCACGGCCTCGACACCGCCGGCGCGGGGCTCCATGCCGCCGATGCGCCCGCGACGGCTGGTCAGGTCGCCGACGACCGTGCCGACGAACTCCTTCGGCGCGACGACCTCGACCGCCATCACCGGCTCGAGCAGGACCGGCTTGGCGCGCTTGGCGGCCTCACGGGCAGCCATGGAGCCGGCGATCTTGAAGGCGATCTCGGACGAGTCCACGTCGTGGTAGGACCCGTCGACGAGCCGCACCTTGACGTCGACCATGGGGAACCCGGCGAGCACACCGCCCTCGAGCATCTCCCGGATGCCCTGGTCGACGGCCGGGATGTACTCCCGCGGGATGGCCCCGCCCACGATCTTGCTCTCGAACTCGTAGCCGCTGCCGGACTCGTTGGGCTCCATGTCCAGGTAGACGTGCCCGAACTGTCCGCGGCCGCCGGTCTGGCGGACGAACCGGCCCTCGATCTTCTTGACGGGCTGGCGGATGGTCTCGCGGTAGGCGACCTGGGGGGCGCCGACGTTCGCGTCGACACCGAACTCCCGCATGAGCCGATCGACGATCACCTCGAGGTGCAGCTCGCCCATCCCGGCGATGACCGTCTGGCCGGTCTCCTCGTCGGTCCGAACCCGGAACGTGGGGTCCTCCTCGGAGAGCCGCCCGAGCGCCTGCGCCAGCTTCTCCTGGTCCTGCTTGGTACGGGGCTCGATCGCGAGGTCGATGACCGGCTCCGGGAACGTCATCTGCTCCAGGACCACCGGATCCTTGGGGTCGCTGAGCGTGTCGCCCGTGGTCGTCGACTTGAGGCCGACGGCCGCGACGATGTCGCCGGCCGTGACCGACTCGACGTCCTCGCGGTGGTTGGCGTGCATCATCAGCAGTCGCCCGATCCGCTCCTTGCGGTCCTTGGTGGCGTTGACGATGCCCTGGCCGGACTCCATGCGGCCCGAGTAGACCCGCATGTAGGTGAGGCGGCCGACGTAGGGGTCGCTCATCACCTTGAACGCGAGCGCGGCGAAGGGGCCGTCGGGGTCGGACTCGCGGACGGCCTCCTCCTCGGTGCCCGGAAGGACGCCGACCGCGGGGCGGACCTCGAGCGGTGACGGCAGCAGGTCGACGATCGCGTCGAGCAGGAGCTGCACGCCCTTGTTCTTGAAGGACGAGCCCGCGAGAACCGGGGTCACCGTGTTCTCGAGCACCGCCTTGCGGAGGGCCGAGACGACGCGCTCGGGCGCGATCTCCTCGCCGCCGAGGTACGACTCGAGCAGCTCGTCGTCCTGCTCGGCGACGGCGTCGAGGAGCGCCTCGCGCGCCGCGTCGGCGGCGGCGCGATGCTCGTCGGGGATCGCCGTGCGCTCGATCTCCGTGCCGAGGTCGTCGCCGTAGTTGACGGCATCCATCCGCACGAGGTCGATGATCATGTTGAACTCGGCCTCGGCGCCGATCGGGATCTGGATCGGGACGGCGTTGGCCCCCAACCGGTCGCGAATCGTCGCGACCGCGTTGTCGAAGTCCGCGCCGATCCGGTCCATCTTGTTGACGTAGGCGATGCGCGGGACGCCGTACTGGTCCGCCTGGCGCCAGACCGTCTCGCTCTGGGGCTCGACGCCGGCGACCGAGTCGAACACGGCGACCGCGCCGTCCAGCACGCGCAGGCTGCGCTCGACCTCGACCGTGAAGTCGACGTGGCCCGGGCGTGTCGATGATGTTGATCCGGTGGTCACGCCAGAAGCACGTCGTCGCGGCGCTGGTGATGGTGATGCCCCGCTCCTGCTCCTGGGCCATCCAGTCCATCGTCGCGGCGCCCTCGTGCACCTCACCCATGCGGTGCAGGCGACCGGTGTAAAAGAGGATCCGCTCGGTCGTGGTGGTCTTGCCCGCATCGATGTGGGCCATGATCCCGATGTTGCGCGTCCGCTCGAGGGACACGTTCTTCGCCGTCGTCGCCGCCACGCCGATCTCCTTGCCCATGACCTCGGAACGGACGCGCGAGGATGGCTCGCCAACGTCCGACTCGTCCTCGCGTCCGCCCTCCCGCAGGAGCTCCTACCAGCGGTAGTGCGCGAACGCCCTGTTCGCCTGCGCCATACGGTAGAGGTCGTCCTTCTTCTTGAAGGCCCCACCCTGCGAGCCGAGCGCGTCCAGCAACTCGCTTGCGAGTCGCTCGCTCATCTCCTTCTCGCGCCGATCGCGCGAGTTCTGGACGATCCAGCGGATCGCCAAGGTGCGCCCGCGCCGCTGCGGAACCTCGATCGGGACCTGGTAGGTCGCTCCACCGACGCGCCGGGACTTGACCTCGAGCATCGGCGTGACGTTGCGGATCGCCTCCTCGGCGACGGTCACCGGGTCGCGGCCGGTGCGGTCACGGATGCGCTCCAGCGCCCCGTAGACCACGTGCTCGGCCACCGAGCGCTTGCCGTCGCGGAGGACCTTGTTGACGATCTGGGTGACGAGCGGGCTCTCGTAGACCGGGTCGGGCTCGAGGGCGCGGCGGGCTGGTGCGGATCGACGCGGCATCGGCTACTTCGGCGCCTTGGCGCCGTACTTCGAGCGCGCCTTGCGGCGGTCCTGGACACCGGAGGCGTCGAGCGCGCCGCGGATCACCTTGTAGCGCACGCCGGGGAGGTCCTTGACGCGGCCGCCGCGCACGAGCACGACCGAGTGCTCCTGCAGGTTGTGGCCCTCGCCCGGGATGTAGGACGTGACCTCCATCTGGTTCGTCAGGCGCACGCGTGCGACCTTGCGAAGCGCCGAGTTCGGCTTCTTCGGTGTCGTGGTGTAGACGCGCGTGCAGACTCCCCGCTTTTGCGACGCTCCGCGAAGGGCGGGCGTCGACTGCTTCCGGGGCTTGGGACTGCGTCCCTTGCGAACCATCTGATTGATCGTGGGCACGTACCCTCGCCGGTCGAGATCTCCGGTGGACTGACCCCCCGCCCGGCGACGGCATCCGAGTCACTCCTCATCGGGAGACTGGGGCCGCACCGGCAGAGAAACACCGCCCAGACGGGCAGCCCGGGAACGGTAGCACGGAGGCATCCCCGCGACCACCGCCCCCGCCCGGTCGGCCACGTCCGCGACCGAGTCCGCCCGCCATGCGACGGCGCCCCATAGGGTCGCGGCTCGATTCACGACCGACGGAGGGTGACGGTGGAGGGGACTCGAGTCTGGGCGGCGGCGGCGTGCACGGCGGCGCTGGCCGCGGGGGCGCTCATCGGAGCGCGGATCGTGCCGACCGCGGGAGCGCAGGAGGAGCCGGAGGAGCAGGCCGCGACCTTCACCGCCACCCCGGAGCAGCTTCGGATCAATCAGCGGATCTCGCAGGCGGCGGTGCGGCGGAGCAACCGCTCGCTCAACTACCTGGCACCGATCCGGACGGCCGCGAGCGACGCGGCGGACGAGGGTGACACCGGCGTGCGCCGCCCGGCGGGCCGGGGCTGGGGCGCCGACCAGATCGCGGACGGGGCGATCACCCGCGCCAAGCTGGCGCCCGGGCTCGCGGGCGCCCAGCCGATCTGGCTGGTCAAGACCGACAACGGACCGAACGCGACGATGCGGGCGTCCTCGCCCGCCCACTCGCTGGCCAGGGTGGGCGTCGGGAACTACCGGGTCGGCGTGGGCGTGGACGTCGCCACGTGCGCGTGGACCGCCCTCCCGGCGGTCGACAACGGGCTGCCGATCGCCTATGCGATCCGGAGCGCGCGCGACCTGGCGGAGCCCGGCCGGATCATCCTGCAGACCTACACTTCGCTCGGCGTGCCGGTCGACTCGGGCTTCTCGATCCAGGTCACGTGCTGACGCGGGGCGGCGACGTCGTCCCGGCACGACGTCGACGAGCGGAGGAGGTCGCGATGCGGGGACGGCGGATGGGCGTGGGAGCGGCGTGTGGCGTGGCGCTCGGACTGGCCGGGGTGTTCGCGCTCGACGCGGGCACCGGGCAGGCCGACGGCCAGGCCGGGTTCACGGTGAGCGCCGCCCAGCTCAAGATCAACCAGTCGATCTCGCAGGCGGCCGTCCGCCGGAGCAACCGGTCGCTCAACTACCTGGCCCCGGTGCGCACCGCGGCAGGCGATGCCGCGGACACCGGGCGCTCGGGCGTGACGCCCCTCGCCGCCGTCCCGGGGAGCGGCCAGGGCTGGAGAGGTGCGCAGATCGCGGACGGCGCGATCACGACGGGCAAGCTCGCGGGCGGTGCGGTCGGCGGCGCACAGATCGCGGACGGAGCGGTCGGGGAGGCGGCGCTCTCCCCCGAGCTGCGTCGGGCGCGCACGAGGTGGATCGTCAAGGTGGACAACATGATGGGCGTCCCCGTCACGCGCGGCTCGTCACCGGCGTTCTCGATGACGCGGCTGGCGACGGGCACCTACCTGAGCGACTTCGCGGCGGACGTCCGCGGGTGCAACTGGACCGCCACGCCGACGATCGACTCCGGGGTCCCGGCTGCCCAGACCGCCCGGACGATGCCCGACCCCGGGGGGAACTCGAACCGCGTGCTCACGGAGACGTTCAATGGCGCGGGGTTCCTCGTGGACTCCGGGGTGGGGGTGCAGGTGCACTGCTGAGGCGATCGGTGAGCCGCCTCTGAGCCGGTCGGTCCGCGGAATGCGGCCACGGCGTCCGCGTGCGCCGATCGCGACCCCGCGGCCGTGGCCGCTCACGGCGGGCGGCCCGCGGGGAGGCGACGGTCACCGGTTCCCGCCCCGCTTGTGGCGCTTGGCCTCGCGGACGACCTTCGCAAAGCTCCGCTCCCGACGGCGGCGCTCGTGCTCGTCCGCGCGCAGCTCCGCGGCCTCGGCCTCGCGGCGCATCGCGGCCATGCGCGCCACGTCCTCCGGGTCGAGCAGACCCACGTCGGCGGCGGCGCACACCGCGCAACCCGGTTCCCCCTCGTGGCGGCAGTCTCCGAACCGGCAGGCGCGGGCGATCGCCGTGATCTCGCCGAATGCGGCCTCGACACCCGCGACATCGGCGACGCCGACCTCGCGAAGTCCGGGAGTGTCGATCAGCGCACCGCCGCCGGGGAGCGGGACGAGCTCGCGCGCGGTCGTCGTGTGCCGCCCCTTGGCGTCGCCGACTCGCACCTCCCCGACGGCGCGCCGCGCATCGACGAGGGCGTTCGTGAGCGTCGACTTGCCCGCGCCGGACTCGCCGACGAGGGCGACCGTCCGGTCCGGCGCCGCGAGCGCCGCCAGGGCGGCGAGGCCCGATCCCGCGATTGCGCTCACCACACCGACGTCGACGCCCACCGACGCCGACAGCCCGGCGGCGATCGCGTCCGGGTCGGCCACGAGGTCCGCCTTGGTGAGGAGCACGTGGGCCCGGGCGCCGCCACCGCGGGCGAGGGCGATGCTCCGCTGCACGCGCCCGATCCGAAGCGGACGGTCCAGACCGCAGACCGCGATCAACAGATCGACGTTCGCGGCGATCACCTGGCGTGCGCCCGCGCGGCCGCCCGGCGCGCGACGCGCGATCTCGGTCCGGCGCTCCATACGGCGGGCCCACCGGCCGCCCACCGCGAGCCAGTCGCCCGTGGCGATCGGCTCGCGTGCGCGCACGCGCTCGACCCCGTCGGTGGTCAGCGCGAGTGCCGAGGCGCCGTCAACCCGGATGCACCGCGCCGGCCGCAGCCCGGTGCCGAGGGCCGCGATCTCGGCACGGCGCGCGTCATCCCAGCCGATGCCCGCGAGCGCCGGCGGCGAAGGACCTCCGCAATGGGGATCGGGCACTGGTGCTCCTGGTGGCGTGGGCGGGGTTCCCGCCTCGGCGGCCGGGGGGGAGCGGCGATGCCCCCGCGGTCGGCCGCCGTCCGCACGACGCACTCCTCGCGACGCGTCCGGCACGATGCTCGGTGACGGCCGGCCGCGCTGTCAAGCCGGCCGCGGACTCACCGAACGGGCCGATGCGAGTCCAGGCGCAGGTCGGTCACGGTCGTGAGGAACGCCACGCCGCGGGTGTCGCTGTCGATCCTCCATCTGACGGGCAGGGCGAGCGCCGGGGACCACCAGATGCGCTCGGTCCGCGTCCCCGGGAAGGACCCCCCGGTGCGGCTCACGATCTCGACCTCGAAGGTGTCGAGGACGCGACCGTCGACGTCCGTCTCGCCGCGACCGCGCACCGCGCTGGTCGCGTCCACCGGCAGGGAGCCGACCATGAATCGGTCCCGCCAGCGCTGCCCGACCTCGGGGCTGCGCGGCATCCACCGTGGCGGCGGGCGCAGCGCGCGCCGGTCGTCACGTCCGACACCCGCGATGGTGACGTCGGTCCGTCGCCAGGTGGAGCGGATCCAGGCGTCGTCGATCCTGAGCCGCACCGCCTCGACGTGCTGGGTGGCGAGCGCGAGCTCGAGGAGATAGCCGTCCTCACCCGCCTCGGCGACGATCGCGCGGGCCTCGTCCGGGAGCTCGCGACGCACGGCGATGGGGCCCACCCCGCCCCGCTCCCACCCCTCCTGGCGGTAGGTGTAGACCCCGGGCTCGGGGACGCCCGCGGCCGGGTCGCCGGTGCCGCCGCCGCGGGCACGAAGGGTCTCCACCGACGCATCCTCGGCCACGCTCGATGCGTCGCGCGCGCCGAGGCGCCACCAGAGCAGGCCGGCGGCCACGATCGCCACCACGAGGATGAGCACGATGACGGCGACCATCGGGCGGCGGGGCACGCGCACGATGGTACGCGGCCCGGTCCCCGTGGACGTGCGCCCACGTCAGCCGCCTCCGGACGATGCCGGGCGCGCTCCGTCGCGGAGGGGCGCCCGGCCGATTCGACCTCGGGTCCCGGACGCCCGTGGCCCCGTCGTCCGGGATCGAGGTCTCCGACGGGCGCCCGCGCACGATGCACGCCACGTGGGCGCGATATCGGGGGAAACATGGATTTCCCCTGCAGAACGCGCGCTGGACTAGCCTGACCGGGTGGGCACCCGCACACATCGCCGCCAGGCCGCCACGTGCTGTCCCGCGTGCGCCGCGAGCCTGCCGCGCAGGCGCCGGGCGCGACCCGCGTGGGCTTGGCCGGTGGCGCTCGCCTCGCTCGCGGCGCTGGTCCCCGTGGCCGCCGCGCAGGACTCCGGGCCGACGACGGTCGTCGAGACCGAGCCCGGTCTGACCGACCATGGCCGGATCGGGGGCGGGTCGGCCGCCCCCGCGCAGGTCGCCGCCGAGGACCGGGTCCGGCCGGCGGCCGACCGCAAGGCCCCGGCGGCACCCCGCACCCGTGCGGTCACCTGGCGCGACAGCGTCGCCCACGGCGTGGCGAACGCCGGATGGCTCGAGGACGGCGTCCGGCTTCCCGCGTCCGGTGTCGGCTTCTACACGTACAACCCCGCGAGCCAGACGCCCCCGGGCGGCGCCGAGCGACGGTGGGGGCACGACCTGCTCGTCCGAGAGATCGTCGACCTCGGGCGCTGGTGGGCGCGACGCCACCCGGCGGGACCACGACTCGGGGTCGGCGATCTCTCGCGGCCCTCCGGCGGCCCCTTCCACGGACCGGTGGTCGGGCACGTCTCGCACCAGAACGGGCTCGACGTCGACATCCGCCTCGTGCGGGCCGACGGGTCCGAGGGCGCAGGTGGGGGCGGCGGACTACGACCGTGAACGGACGCAGCAGGTCGTGGACCGCCTCGTCGAGCGGGGCGCCGAGCTCGTGCTCGTGGGCCCGTCGCTCCGGCTGACCGGCCCGCCGGGCGTGGTCGTGGCCTGGCCGAACCACGACGACCACCTGCACGTGAGGTTCCCGAAGCCCGCGGCCGACTAGGTGTCGGCGCTCGCGCTCGCGCGCGCGCTCCCGTTGCAGGCGGAGGATCCGTCGGCGGGGACGCTCTCCGCCGCGGGGTTCGCGCTCATCAGCATCCTCCTGGCCGGCGCGCTCGCGGCGGTCGCCGTCCCGACGCTCGTTCGGCTGCGGGCCCGCCGGCAGTCCGAGTGGCGCCTCGGCCGCGAAGCGCGAATCGCCGCGAGCGGCGACCCGCGCTTCGACCCGGCGGTCCTCGCTGGTCGGATCCGTACCGCCTTCCCCGACCGGATCGCCACGCGGGGGGGTGATCCCGCCTCGGCACGGCTCGGCCCGATCGAGGTGGTCCGCATCTGGGAGGAGGACGGGCGCCTCGGGTTCACGGCATGGGTGGCACACTCCGCCCGGCTGCCGGACGCACGCGGTCACGTCGGGCGACTGCGGCGACGGCGTGAGCTCTGGCGGGCCGATCTCGACGGACGCATCGTCGCCACGACTCCGGCCGTCCCCGGTTCCGACGACCTCACCGCACCACCCCTGCCGAGCAGCGATTGAGGTGCCCGGCCTCGGCGGTCGCGTCGCCGAGGCCGGGTGCGTGCGTCAGACCTGCGCCACGCCGCCGTCCACCGACAGCTCGGAACCGGTCATGTACGAGGAGTCATCGCTCGCGAGAAAGCTCGCCGCGCGCGCGATCTCGTCGGCTCGGCCGAAGCGCCCGAGCGGGATCATCTTGACGAACTCGGTCGCCATCCCCTGCATCTGCTCCGGGGTCATGCCGGTCGCCTCGAAGAAGGGCGTCTCGATCGCGCCGGGGCTCAGGGCGTTGACCCGGATACCGCGCGGGGCCAGCTCGGCCGCGAGCGTCCGAACGAGCGAGCGCCCGGCGGCCTTGGCCGCCGAGTAGACCGACATGTTCGGGAACCCCTTCACGTTGACGGCGCTCGTGATGAAGACGACCGAGGCGCCGTCCGCCAGGTGGGGCAGCGCGCGCTGCACGGTGAAGAACTTGCCCTTGAAGTTGACGTCGGACACGGCGTCGAAGGTGCCCTCGTCGATCGCGTCGGCGGGCATGAACGGTGTGCTGCCGGCGTTCGCCACGAGGATGTCGATCGGGCCCAGCTCCTCGACGGTGCGCGCGATGAACGCGTCGATGTCGCCGTTGACGGTCACATCGCCCCTGGTCGTCACGACACGGCCGTCGATCCCCGCGGCCGCGTCGTCGAGGCGCCCCTGGTCCCTGCCCATGATCGAGACGGAGGCGCCCTCGTTCGCGAACTCCTCCGCGATGGCCCGACCGATCCCGCTGTTCCCGCCCGTGATGGCGGCGACCTTGCCCTCGAGACGCATACGGCCCCCTGATTTATTTTGATATTTATCGAAGTACGATCGAGATCGTATTACGAGATGAATCGAAATGCAGGGGCCACCGCGCGCGGGTGATCGGTTACATTCGATCCGTGGGTCATGCCGACGACGAGACGCCGCCGGCGCGCGAGGACATCGCGATCGCGGACGTCCTGGGCGCGCTGGCCGACCCCACGCGGCTCGCGATGGTGCGCGCCCTCGCCGAGGCGGGCGGCGAGCTGTCGTGCTCCTCGCTCCGCGGAGACGTCTCCGCCTCGACGGCCTCGCACCACCTCGGCATCCTGCGACGCGCTGGCCTGCTCGAGACCCGTCAGTCGGGGGCCAGCAGGCTCAACGGCCTGCGACGCGACGACCTCGAGGCGCGGTTCCCCGGACTGCTCGCGGCCGTCGTCGACGCCGAGACCGGCCCCCGCCGGGACCCCACGACGTGACACGGCCCCGGGTCGAGGTGACCCGGGGCCGTGTCATCGGTTCAACGGCGGTGCGCCGCGCGACCGGACGGCCGCGCGGACGGAGCTCAGTCCTCGCCGGGCTCGCGATCGGTCTCGAGCTCCGGGCCGAAGGAGTAGGTCATGCCCTCCCCGTTCCCGTCGCCGAGTCCCAACAGGTCGGCGTCGCCGCCGTCCGACAGCGAGTCGTCCAGATCGAACTCGAGAAGCGCGGGCTGGCGCCGCGCCGCCTCCATCTCAAGCTGGCGGTAGCGACGTAGACCGGTCGCCGCCGGGATCAGCTTGCCGATGATGACGTTCTCCTTGAGGCCGCGCAGGCGGTCGACCTTGCCCTCGATGGCCGCGTCGGTGAGGACCTTCGTGGTCTCCTGGAAGGAGGCCGCCGACAGGAAGGACTCGGTCGCCAGTGACGCCTTGGTGATTCCGAGGATGAGCGGTTCGGAGGTCGCCTGGGCGTTCTCCACCTCGAGGTCCACGTCGAGCGGGGGTGCGTCCGGATCCTCCGACTCGGCCGGCTGGCCGTTGCCGGCCAGGAGCTCCGCCTTGCGCTCGATCGCGACGCGCGCGTTCTCCCGGTACAGGACCGGCTTGTCCACGAGCTGGCCGGGCAGGAAGCTGGTCCGGCCCGAATCCTCGACCCGCACCTTGCGCAGCATCTGCCGGACGATCAGCTCGATGTGCTTGTCGTTGATGTCGACGCCCTGCGAGCGATAGACGTTCTGGACCTCGCGCACCAGGTAGAGCTCGGTCTTGGTCGAGCGATCGGGGTTCGTGCCCGCCGGCTGGAACCGCCGCTCGGGCGTCACCTCGGCGCCGACCTGGATCTCGGGCACCGGACGGTCGAGGGGCAGCCGAAGCAGCCGCGTGCTGGTCCCGGCCTCGGTCTCGACGTCGACCTGCACCCACCGGTACGGCTCCTTGGAGCCCTTGCGCGACAGCTCGCCGACGTTCGTGACCCTGCCGCTGACGCCCATCGAGACACCTGAGGCGGCCTCGAGGATGTGCGCCGGCGACGCCGAGCCGCGCGTCAGCAGATCGCCGGCCTCGACCCACTGGCCGTCCGACACGATGACCTGCGGGCGCTTGGGCACCGAGATCACCTGCTCGCGGACCGGCTGGCGGGCGGCGCCCGTACCGGCATCCTCGATCGGGATGTACTCGGGCTCGGTGACGGTCAGGATGACTCCGCCCGGTCGGGACTCGTCCTCCTGGATCGACACCCAGCCGTCGCGGCGCGCCACCTCGGCGAGCGCCTTCGGCGTCCGCGCCTCGAACAGCTCGACGACGCGGGGGAGCCCCTGCGTGATGTCGAGCCCCGCCACACCGCCGGTGTGGAAGGTGCGCATCGTCAGCTGCGTGCCCGGCTCGCCGATCGACTGCGCGGCGATGATACCCACCGCATCACCCGGCTCGCAGAGGTTGCCCGACGCGGGGCTGCGCCCGTAACAGAGGGCGCACACGCCGTGGTCGGTCCGGCACTTGAGCGGTGAGCGGACCTCGACGATCGCGTCGCGGGGGGCGCCGCCCTTGTCGCGGCAGGCCTCGTCGATCGCCGCGGCGTCGAGGTTGGTGAGCAGATAGCCGTCCCGCGAGAGGCCGAGGCCCCCGAGGCGAAGGCCGCCCGGGGCGTCCTCCGGGCGGATCTCGGCGTCCTCCTCCGGGCGGGGGTCGATGATGACCTCCCCGGAGACCCGGTCGACGATCGGGCCGAGCACGACGCGACCCGCGAGGTTGGGGTTGAGCGCTCGGTCGTCCCGGTAGATGGGCATCAGGACGCCCTCTTCGGTGCCGCAGTCCATGTCACGGATGATCACGTCCTGTGACACGTCGACCAGGCGCCGCGTCAGGTACCCGGAGTCGGCGGTCTTGAGCGCGGTGTCCGCCAGGCCCTTGCGCGCACCGTGGGTCGAGATGAAGTACTCGAGGACCGAGAGCCCCTCCATGAAGTTGCTCTTGATCGGGCGCTCGATCGTCTCGCCCTTCGGGTTGTTCATCAGGCCACGCATCCCCGCCAGCTGGCGGATCTGCTTGAACGAGCCACGCGCGCCGGAGTTGGCCATCATGAAGATGGGGTTCATCCGGAACAGGTGCTCCTCCATGGCCTTCGCGACGTCGTCGGTCGCGTTGTTCCAGAGGCGCACGACCTCTTCCTTGCGCTCCTCGGCGGTCATCTCGCCGCGCCAGAAGTACCCGTCGATCTCCTCGACCTGGCGGTCGTAGTCGTCCAGGATCTCCTGCTTGTTGGGCGGCACGACCACGTCGTTCTTGGAGACCGTGATGCCGGACTGGCTCGCGTAGCGGAACCCGAGGTCCTTGAAGGTGTCGAGGATCATCGAGACGGCCGTGGGGCCGTAGGTGTCGACCAGCAACTCGATGTAGTCACCGGTGTCGCGCTTGTTGAGCGTCCGGTTGCGGCGGGGCATGGGGAGCTCGGCCATCTCCTGCGCGCCGATCACGCGGGCCAGCCCCTGCTCGATCTCGTGGTTGAAGATCGCGCGCCCGGGCGTCGTGAGCTCCGGCTCGGACCCCGGCAGCCGCAGCTCGATCACGTCCTGCAGGCTCACGGCCTTGTGGTCGAGCGCCCGCGCGACCGACTCCATCGACGAGAAGGCCCTCGGACGGGCCTTGAGGCCGAGGTCGGCGAAGGGGTTGTTGCTCCAGTCGTGCCCCTCGACGCGCCCCTCGCTCCCGCGTGGCAGCTTCCACTTGCCCGCCTTCGCGTCCCAGAGATCGACGATGTCGATCGGCTCGCCGCGACCCTCGTCGCCGTTCTTGCGGACGTGGATCGCCTTGCAGTAGGTCAGGTAGTAGAGCCCCAGCACCATGTCCTGGCTCGGCGTGGCGATCGGCCGGCCGTTGGCGGGGGACAGGATGTTGTTGGCGGAGAGCATCAGGATCCGCGCCTCGGCCTGCGCCTCGACCGACAGCGGCAGGTGGACGGCCATCTGGTCGCCGTCGAAGTCCGCGTTGAAGGCGGTGCACACCAGCGGGTGGATCTGGATCGCCTTGCCCTCGACCAGCACCGGCTCGAAGGCCTGGATGCCGAGCCGGTGAAGGGTGGGCGCCCGGTTGAGCATGACCGGGTGCTCTCCGATCACCTCCTCGAGCACGTCCCACACCTCGGGGACCATGGCGTCGACGAGCTTGCGGGCGGCCTTGATGTTCTGCGCCTGCTTGCGCTCGACGAGCCGGCTCATGATGAACGGCTTGAACAGCTCCAGCGCCATCAGCTTCGGGAGGCCGCACTGGTGCAGCCGCAGCGACGGGCCGGCGACGATCACCGACCGGCCCGAGTAGTCCACGCGCTTGCCGAGCAGGTTCTGACGGAAGCGCCCCTGCTTGCCCTTGAGCATGTCCGACAGCGACTTGAGGGGCCGGTTGCCCGGGCCGGTCACGGCGCGGCCACGGCGGCCGTTGTCGAACAGCGCGTCGACGGCCTCCTGGAGCATCCGCTTCTCGTTGCTCACGATGATCTCGGGCGCGCCGAGGTCGAGCAGCCGCTTGAGGCGGTTGTTGCGGTTGATCACGCGCCGGTACAGGTCGTTCAGGTCGCTGGTGGCGAACCGGCCGCCATCCAGCTGGACCATCGGGCGCAGCTCGGGCGGGATCACCGGGACCGCGTCCAGGATCATCCACTCCGGGTGGTTGTCGCTGCGAAGGAACGCTGACATGACGCGCAGCCGCTTGAGCGCGCGCGCCTGACGCTGGCCCTTGGAGGTGCGGATGGTCTCGCGCAGGGACTCCGCCTCGGCGGCGAGGTCGATCCCCTTGAGCAGGTCGCGGATCGCCTCGGCACCCATGCCACCGGAGAAGTACTTCCCGAACCCGCGCTCGGAGCCGAACCGCTCCTTCATCTCGCGGAACAGCTGCTCGTCGGGCTCGATCTGTCGGGGCTTGAGGTCGCGGAAGGTCAGCCAGGCCTGCTGCAGGCGGTCGATCGCCTCGTCCAGGTACCGCTCGATGTCCTTGATCGCGACGTCGGTCTCCTTGCGGATGTCGCTCTCGATCTGGCGGCGGTCGGCGTCGGTCAGCTCGCGCTTGGCCTCGGGATCCTCCGAGCTGCGGTCGCGCTCGACGTCGTCGATCCAGAGGAGGTCGTCATCGTCGAGCCCCTGGGTCGTGCCCTCGCGCAGCCATGTCTGGCGGCGCTCGAGGCGCTCGTTGAACTCGAGCACCCGCTCCTCGCGGTCGACCTTGTACTGATCGATGGTCTCGTTGACCTGGCCCTCGAGCGTCTCGAGGTCTCGCGCGCGCGCCTCGTCGTCGACGTCGGTGATGATCGAGCCGGCGAAGTAGAGGACCTTCTCGAGCTCCTTCGGGGCGATGTCGAGCATGTAGCCGATGCGGCTCGGAACGCCCTTGAAGAACCAGATGTGGCTGACCGGGGCCGCGAGGTCGATGTGCCCCATGCGCTCGCGCCGCACCTTGGCGCGCGTCACCTCGGTGCCGCAGCGCTCGCAGATGATGCCCTTGTAGCGGATGCGCTTGTACTTGCCACAGGCGCACTCCCAGTCCTTGACCGGGCCGAACGTCTTCTGGCAGAAGAGCCCGTCCATCTCGGGCTTGAGGGTGCGGTAGTTGATCGTCTCGGGCTTGGTCACCTCACCGTGGGACCACTGCCGGATCTGCTTCGACGATGCCAGGCCGATGGTGATTGAGTCGAAGTTGTTGATATCGATCACGCTGGCCGATGCCTTTCGTGTCGACGAGTCGGCGCCGCGCCGCCGCTCGCGTGTATGCACCCCTGCCACCGCCCCACCGGCGACGGATCCGGCCCCGCGGCGGCCGGATCCGTGCCCTCCGGGCGGTGCCCGGCCCTACTCCGTCCGGGCGTCCGCGTCGGCGTCACCCGATGCGCTCGCCACCTGCGCTCCGTCGGCCGTGCCGGCCTCGGCGGCCTCCTCGGCCGCCTCCGCGGCGTCGGCGGCCGCCCGCGTCATCTGCCCCTCGACCACCTCGGGCCGGGCCCCGCTGAGGCCGCCGGAGAGGTCGATCCCGAGTTCCTCGGCGGCGCGCAGGAGGTCGTCGTCCTCCTCGGACGCGGAGACCTCCTTGCCGCTGTCGCCCTCGACGCGGACGTCGAGCGCGAGGGACTGCATCTCCTTGAGGAGCACCTTGAAGCTCTCGGGGACGGAGGGCTCTTGGATGTTCTCGCCCTTGACGATCGCCTCGTAGGCCTTGACCCGGCCGACGGTGTCGTCGCTCTTGATGGTGAGCATCTCCTGGAGCGTGTACGCCGCGCCGTATGCCTCGAGCGCCCAGACCTCCATCTCGCCGAACCGCTGGCCGCCGAACTGCGCCTTGCCGCCCAGCGGCTGCTGGGTGACGAGCGAGTACGGGCCGGTCGAGCGCGCGTGGATCTTGTCGTCGACGAGGTGCAGGAGCTTCAGCATGTACATGTAGCCGACCGTGACCTTGCCGTCGTACGGCTCCCCGCTGCGCCCGTTGTAGAGCTGCATCTTCCCGGACACCCGGCGTCCGACCCGGTCGCGACCGTCGACCCGCAGACGGATCTTCGAGTCCTCGTGGCTGGCCTGCCAGTCCGCGAGCACCCGGTCCACGTCGGCCGGCGTGGCGCCGTCGAAGACCGGCGTCGCGACGTACGTGCGCCCCTTGCCGAACTCGACCTCGGCGTCGCCGTTGGCGTGCCCGTTGGGCGACGGCGCAAGCGCCTCGTCGGCGACCTCGTCGGAGGCGCCGTCGACCCACCCCTGCGCCGCGGCCCACCCCAGATGGGTCTCCAGGATCTGGCCGATGTTCATCCGGCTCGGCACGCCGAGCGGGTTGAGGATCATGTCGATCGGCGTGCCGTCCTCGAGGAACGGCATGTCCTCCTCGGGCACGATCTTCGAGATGACGCCCTTGTTGCCGTGTCGGCCCGCGAGCTTGTCGCCCTCGGCGATCTTGCGCCGCTTGGCCACGTAGACGCGCACCAACTCGTTGACGCCCGGCGCCAGGTCGTCGCCGTTGTCCCGGCTGAACGTCTTGACGTCGATGACCTTGCCGCCCTCGCCGTGCGGGATCTTGAGCGACGTGTCCCGGACCTCGCCGGCCTTCTCCTTGAAGATGGCGCGGATCAGCTTCTCCTCGGCGGTCAGCTCGGTCTCGCCCTTCGGCGTGACCTTCCCGACCAGCAGGTCACCGGAGCCGACCTCGGCGCCGATCCGGACGATCCCGCGGTCGTCGAGGTCCTTGAGGGACTCCTCCGAGCGGTTGGGGATGTCCCGGGTGATCTCCTCGGCGCCCAGCTTGGTCGTGCGGGCGTCGATCTCGTACTCCTCGATGTGGATCGAGGAGAGCACGTCGTCCTTGACGAGGCGCTCCGAGATGATGATCGCGTCCTCGAAGTTGTAGCCCTCCCAGCTCATGAAGGCCACGAGCATGTTCTTGCCGAGGGCCAGCTCGCCCTGGTCGGTCGAGCTGCCGTCGGCGAGCACGTCGCCGGCCTCGACGGCCTGCCCCAGGCCGACGAGCGGCTTCTGGTGGATGACCGTGCCCTGGTTGGAGCGGGTGAACTTGTGGAGCTCGTAGTGCTCGAGCTCGCCGCCCTCGTCCTCGACGATCAAGTGGTTCGCGTCGACGGACGTGACCTTGCCGGCGTTGTGGCTGACGACCACGTCGCCCGAGTCGATCGCGGCGCGGCGCTCCATCCCGGTACCCACGAGCGGGGCGTCGGTGATCATGAGCGGCACCGCCTGGCGCTGCATGTTGGCGCCCATCAGCGCGCGGTTGGCGTCGTTGTGCTCGAGGAACGGGATCAGCGCCGTCGCGACCGAGACGATCTGCGCCGGCGAGACGTCCATCAGCTCGACGTCGGCGGGCTCGGCCGTGATCGGCTCCCCGCCGCGGCGACAAAGCACGGGACCGATGAGGCTCCCGTCCGCCTCCGCGGGCGCGCCCGCCTGGGCGATGATCTTGTGCTCTTCCTGGGTCGCGTCGAGGCGGACGATCTCGTCGACCACCGCGCCGTCGCGGACCACCCGGTACGGCGTCTGCACGAACCCGAACTCGTTGACCGTCGCGAACGTGCCGAGCGAGCCGATCAGGCCGATGTTCGGGCCTTCCGGGGTCTCGATCGGGCACATCCGCCCGTAGTGGGTCGGGTGGACGTCGCGGACCTCGATGGGCGCGCGCTCACGCGTCAGACCGCCCGCGCCGAGCGCCGAGAGACGGCGGCGGTGCGTGAGGCCGGCCAGCGAGTTGGTCTGGTCCATGAACTGCGAGAGCTGCGAGGAGCCGAAGAACTCCTTGAGCGCCGCCACCACCGGTCGGATGTTGATGATGGTCTGCGGCGTGATCGTGTCGACGTCCTCGGTGCTCATCCGCTCGCGGACGACGCGCTCCATCCGGTAGAGGCCGATCCGGAACGCCTCCTGGATCAGCTCGCCGACGGTGCGAAGGCGCCGGTTGCCGAAGTGCTCGTACTCGTCGAGGTCCCCGGCGATCTCGTCGCGGGGAAGCGTCGCCGCGTCGGCGGCGAAGTCCTTGGAGTCCTCGGGGAGGCCCATGCGGATGGGAAGCCCCACGAGCCGGCGGACCAGCTCGACGAGGTCGTCGTTCATGCCGCTCCGGCGCCCGGTGAAGCGCGGGTTGGTCAGCGTCCGAACCGATGATCCGACGTCCAGCCCGAGGCGCGCGTCCAGCTTGTAGCGACCGACCTTGGTCAGGTCGTACCGCTTGGGGTCGAAGAAGAGAGAGCGGACGAGCGACCGCGAGTTGTCGACGGTCGGCGGCTCACCCGGACGCTGCTTCTTGAACACCTCGATCAGCGCCTGCTGCATGGTCTCGCCCGCGCGCAGGTCGAGGCGCCGCTCGAGCTTGTCGACGTCCGCGTCGATCCTCGCCCGCTCGTCGGTCGACGCCTGCTCGTAGGCCGCGTGCAGGGCCTGCATCTCGGTCACCACCTCGGCGACCTCGTCCAGGCTGGACCGGTTGCCGGTCGCGGCCTGGCCCTCGATCCCGTCCTTCTCGAGCGTCGCCGCGATGAACGGGTTCACGCGCGAGTCGTCCTCGGGGTGGCGGAAGAGGTTCTCGATGTCGTCGCGCGTGTAGCCGAGGGCGTAGAGGAGCGTGGTCACCGGCAGCTTGCGCTTGCGGTCGATGCGGACGTGGACGAGGCCCTTCTTGTCGATCTCGAGCTCGACCCAAGATCCCCGCGAGGGCATGAGATTCGCGATCAGGACCTGCTTCTCACGGTCCTTGGGCTCCATCACGTAGGCGCCCGGCGAGCGCACGAGCTGCGTCACCACGACCCGCTCGGTGCCGTTCACGATGAACGTGCCCCAGTCGGTCATGAGCGGCAGATCGCCCATGAAGACCTTCTGCTCGCGGATCTCGCCGGTCTCGCGGTTCACGAACGAGACCTCCATCGTCAGCGGCGCCGCGTAGACCATGTCCTTCTCGCGGCACTCCTTGATGGGGTTGTTCGGGACGATCTGGTCCATCGGCATGCCGGGCTGCCACCCGCCGAGCGTGTAGCGCTCGAACTGGACGGCGAGGGTGCCGGTGAA
>CALNYH010000013.1:0-198615 GCA_942490795.1 uncultured Thermoleophilia bacterium
GCACCAGACGGCCTGACGTGCGCCGTCCCACATCGCCCGGGTGCAGGGCAGCCCCAACGCACCGCCAGGGCGTTCGCGACGACGAGCGCGAAGACAACGGGTTGATCCCACCCCAGCGCGGCGGCCACGCTGCGGCAGCCCCGGAGCGCGGAGAAACGACCGACCCGCCAGAACGCGTAGCCGTCTCGGAGGTGGCCACCCACGCCCCGAGCACGGCGAGCGCGCGCGGCACCGCGGCGCGGAGACGCGAGGCTCACGATCAGGCGTCATTATGAGCGCGCTATCGGCACGTGCGTGTCGACCGTACCGCGACGCTGGGGTTGCCTTGGTCTCGAGGGGGACGTGCGTGCGCTCGTCATCCAGACTGCGGCCCTCCGGCGAGCGTACGCTCCGCCACGACCAGCCGGCTGAGCGTGACCTGCGCCCACCACGATCCGGCCTGCTGACGATCCGGATGACGGTCCGCGAGCGCGAACAAGCGCCGCCGCCAATCGGCGAAACGCATGGCGAGCATGGCGCTCGACGAGCCGCGACGGCGCCCATCAGCAATCGATCCACAAGCTTCACCGCTCACGCGGACGGTGCTCGGAGCCGCGTACCACGGAAGAAACGGCAGGAGGATCAGCAGGGGACAGTGAGCAACATGCATGGCCTGGTGTCCCATCAGTCGACCGGCAGTCGCGAGAAGACGCGTGCGAATTTCCGGCCGGCCGGCGGCGCGAGCGCCGCCGCGCGGCGGGGGCGCAGCTCGACGGCCGTAGGCCGGCGGCCGACCGCGTCGCGAATGGGAAGGCAGGATCGCCGCGCCGCGCAGCCGTGGCGGGATCGGCGCGTTCGGGGATGGCTGCGACCGCTGCGGCCATCGCGATGTCAACCAGGAATCGCCGATCGGAGTCGGTGTTGCCACCAGGGCGGACCTCGCCGATCGCCGCGCCGACTACGAAAAGCCGGGCCGGCAGCGACGGCGAGCAACGGCTGGAAGATCGCGCCGAACAGGCCGCCGCGACGAGACCGCGCGATCACGGTCATGCAGGACCGAACAGGCCGCCGCCAGCGGAGAAGATCGAGGCCGACCTCGGCGGCGATGGCGCGAGACGCGCCGAGCGGCATGCCGGGCGAGGACAACGGCCATGTTCCACCGCGCCGCCAGCATGAGACGGTACGTCGCGACAACGACGGGGTTTCAGCCTCGCTCGCAGGGCTGGACGACGCGACGCGAGTGCGGCCACGCCCGCGACCGACAGCCCGGCAGCCCGGCGAAAGCCACACCCACAGACCGATGGCGGCCACGGTGAGCCCGACCTGCCCCTACGCGATACGGCGACCCCGAAGAACGGTCCCGGCGCTCTCGGTCGCCCAGGACGCTCGCACGCGCGCCACCAGGGTGACCGCGCGCACGTCGACCCGGAGCGGCGGGTACAGGAGGAGGACTCAGACGACCGTAGGCCGGGAGGCGGCCACGACGCCGGCCTCGCTGACGAGGAGGGCGCGCGGGTCGGGCCAGACCCGGTACGCGGGGGCGGAAGCCAGGATGAGCGGGTCGATGCGCCGCCGGCGACGGTCACCGGCCACGTCGGTCGACCCGGGACCCCGGCCCGCTCCAGACAGCCCCGAGGTCGAAGCGGCCGTGGCGCGCGACCCGCGAGCCACGAGAAGCTGCGCCGCAGCGGCGCAGCCGACGACGATCTCGCCGGTGCGGGTCTTCCGTGCGCACCGAGCGCGTCAACGTGCTCATCGGAACCGGTCCATGATCACGTCAACTCACACTCACAGCGCGGCGGCCGGACGGCTCTGCGCGAGCGCGAGCGCGAACATGCTCTCGCGGACACCGAGACGCGCGACCGACAGGAGGAACGCGGCGGCATTGTTACCGCAGCCCCGCCCGGGGTGCACAGCCACACGCCGAGCTCCGCGACGGCGGCCGTCAGCAGGTACCAGGCTCGCGAGTCCCGCGATCTGCCACCTGCCGATCACCGGAGCGGCTGCGCTTGGCCAGTCGAAGCTCCATGCGCTGACCGCCTGAAGATCCGCGGACGAGGCCGAGCGGAATCGCGGCCACACAGGTCGCCCACCATTGGCGAGCGCGAGGCACACGCCGCTCACGAGCGCGAGCGCTCGCTCGCATCGCCGCGGCGAGCGAGACGCGCTGCGGGGATGCCGCAATATCACTCTCGTCCCCACGACCATCAGCGAGCCGTGTTGCCGAGCAGCGACACCGCCTACAAAACAGCCCGGGGCGTCGGTCCCACGCGCAACGATGAAGCTCGCGTCATTCGTCACGTAGAAGACGAAGAGCGTCCGATCGTCGACCAGCTGTCGGCGATGCTCCAGGCCAGAGCGAGGACCGAGCCCGGCCACGGCGGATCCGGCGCACGTCCGGCCGTTGGTGCTCCCCGACGCAGCCCGGCGCGGCGCGCGGGCCGGCGGGCGCGCGCGATCAGCTGACGCGGGTCCGAGTCGCCCACGGTGGTGTCGACCCCGAGGGCCGCGTGAGGGCCGCGCCGTGCGGCCGCCGAGGGGGAGCCGTCGGCCCCGCGCGCGGCGACGCTGCCGGAGCGCTGGCAACCGCTCCGCAAAAGGCGCGCGCGACGCGCTCTGGGACGCATCCCGCCGCACAGACGCTCCGCAGCTTTCCTCGCGCCGGTGGCTCGCCCAGACCCACGGGCCGGATCCGGCGACGGTACGATCAGCTTCGGTGCAGGACCCGAACAACTCGGCGAGCGCGGCGGCGTCGTCGTCGACGTGCTCGAGCACCCGGCCGCGATCACGGCGTCGTTCGACGCCGTGATCGCGGCCGAGGTGCTCGAGCACGTCGACGACGACGCCGCCGCGCTCGCCGAGTTGTTCCGGGTCCTGCGCCCGGGGGGCGTGCTGATCGTGACCGTCCCGCTGGATCCGTTCCGGTACGACTGGGTGGATCTCTGGGCGGGCCACCGGCGCCGGTACACGCGCGAGGGGCTGGCGGAGCGCCTGGTCGCGGCGGGATTCGTCCCAGAGCGCGTCACGCGCTGGGGCTTCCCGCTCTCGCGCCTGTTCCACGAGGCGGTTTTCCGGCCGGCGCTCCGGCGGCGACTCGCCGCGGGAGGGGCCGACGGCGCCACCGGCCCCCCCTCGGCGGCCGCACGGCGCCTGGTCCGCGCGGCCCTCGAGATCGACACCCTCGTGGGCGACCGGGGACCCGGCGTCGGCCTGATCGCGCGCGCCCGCCGGCCGCGCGCCGCGCCGGCCGGCGATCGAGGGGCGTGAGCACCGACGACCGGCCCGCGGCGCCCGGGCGCCCGCGGCCGGACGTGCGCCGGATCGCCGGCCTCGTGGCCGGGCTCGCGATCCTGGGCTTCCTGGCCTGGAGCATCGCCGACGGCTGGTCGACGATCCGGGCCTACGAGTGGGACCTGGCGCCGGTCCCCTTCGCCGTCGGGGTGGCGGTCCTCTTCGTCTTCTACGTGATGAGCGGCGCGGGCTTCGTCGCGATCCTCGGCGCGATGGGACCGACGCCCGGGCGCCTGACGACGATGCGCATCTGGGCGGTGTCGCTGCTCGGCAGATACGTCCCCGGCAACGTGCTGATGGTCGTGGGGCGGGTGGTGTTGCTGCACGACCGGGGCGTCCCGCGGCGCGTCTCGCTCGCCGCGACGGTCTACGAGCAGGCGCTCGCGCTCGTGGCGGGCGCGGCCGGCGGCGTGCTCTACCTCGCGCTCGCCGGTGGTGGTGGGGCGACCTGGCTGGTGGCCGCGATTCCGCTCGGCCTCGTGTTCCTGCATCCGCGGATCTTCGGGCCGGTCAGCGCATGGGCGCTTCGACTGGCCAAGCGCGAGCCGCTCCCGATCCTGATCGGCGGGTGGCGGATCGCGGGACTCGCGGCCTGGTACCTGCTGACGGCCGCCGTCGCGGGGCTCGGCGTGTGGCTGTGCATCCGCGGGGCGGCCGGAGGGGATGCGGGCAACCCGGTCGAGATCGCCGCCGCGTTCCTCCTGTCGTTCGCGCTGTCGATGGTCGCGTTCATCTTCCCGTCCGGTCTCGGTGTCCGCGAGGGCGTGTTCGCGCTCGCGCTCGCGCAGGACCTGCCGTCCGGCGTCGCCGTCGCGCTGGCGGTGGGGGTCCGGCTGGTGCTGACCCTGGTGGAGTTGGTCTTCGTGGCGGGCGCAGTGATCATGGACCGGTTCCGATGAGCACGTTGACACGCGACGCCACCCGGGCGCGCTCGGTGCGCACGGAGGCCCGCACCGGCGAGATCGTCGTCGGCTGCGCCGCTGCGGCGTGGGCGGCCCTCTTCTCGTGGCTCGCGGTCGCACGCCACGACGCGTTCTGGACGGGCCGCTTCGACCTCGGGAACATGACCCAGGCGGTCTGGAGCACCCTGCGGGGCCGTCCCCTCGAGTCGACCGACGTGGCCGGTGACCAGATCTCCCGCCTGGCGGCGCACGTCGACCCGCTCATCCTGGCGCTCGCCCCCGCGTACGCGGTCTGGCCCGACCCGCGCGCCCTCCTCGTCGGCCAGGCCGTGATCGTGGCCGCGGGGGCCTTCCCGGCCTACTGGTTGGGTCGTCGATGGATCGGCGAGACCCGGCTCGCGCTCGCCGTCCCGGCCGCGTACCTCCTGTACCCGCCGCTCCAGTGGTCGGTCGTCACCGACGTGCACGCGGTCACCCTGGTGGCGCCCCTCCTGGTCCTGGCGATCTGGGCGGCCGAGGAGCGCCGGGACGTCGTGCTCGGGGTCGCCGTGGCGCTCGCGCTCCTCGGCAAGGAGCAGGTCGGGCTCACCGTGGCCGCCATCGGTCTGTGGGTGTGGCTCGCCCGCGGGCGCCGCCGCGCCGGGCTGGTCCTCGCGGTCGCGGGCGTGTGCTGGACCGCACTCGCGGTCGGCGTCATCCAGCCTCGCGCGGCGGGCGGGGCTGAGAGCCCGTTCGCCGGCCGCTACGACTCGCTCGGCGGCGGGCCGTCGGACATCCTCATCGCGGCGGTGACGCGCCCCTGGGAGGTCGTCTCCCTCATGCTCGAGCACGGCGCGATCGAGTACCTCGCCGCGTTGCTCCTCCCGCTCGCGCTGCTGCCGCTCGGCGCGCCGTCCCTCGCCGCCGTCGCGCTCCCCGAGATCGGCGTGAACCTGCTGTCCGACTGGCCGGCGCAGCACACCGTCCAGTTCCACTACACGGCCGTGATCGCGCCGGTCCTCGTCGCGGCGGCCGCGCTCGGGCTGGCCCGCGCGGTCAACGGCCAGCTGCCCGGGCCGCTTCGCGGGCTCGCGCACCGGCCCGGCGCCGTCGCGTTGGTGCTCGTCGGCGCGGTGACGATCGGCGGGGTCGCGTCGGGTCCGCTGCCCTGGTGGCAACACGTCCCGTTCGGCTCCGACGATCGGGTCGAGCAGTTCACGCGGACCGATCACGTCGACGCGATGGCCGCAGCGGTCGCGCTCGTCCCGGACGACGCGCCGGTCTCCGCCGGCAACCTGCTCGCGGCACACCTGTCCGAGCGGCGGCGGATCTACACCTTCCCGACCATTCGCGACGCGGAGTACGTCGTGGTCGACACACGCCGACCCTTCGTCCATGACGTCGAGAGCCGCCCCCGCCACGCGGCGGCGCTTCGCGCGTTCCTCGGCCGGCCGGAGTTCACACGCGTCTTCTCGCGCGACGGGGTGATGGTCTACCGCCGGTCGGCCGATGGGTAGGCCGACCATGTTGCTCACGCTGGCCGGCACCTGTGGCGCCCTGCTGATCCTCCTGCCGTTTCTTCCGTGGTACGCGGCCGACCTTCCGGGCGGCACCGTCCGCGTGAGCGGAGTCGGCGCGAGCGGTGAGCTGTGGATCGTGCCCCCGATGGGCGTCGCGGCCCTCGTCGGCGCCATGCTCGCCGTGCGTTTTCGCCGATCGCTGGCGGCGGCGCTGACCGTCGCGCTCGCGGGCGGACTCGCGGCCGGCTGGTCACTGCGCAATGCTGCCGTCATCCCGGTGCGTGCCGTCGTCGAGCAGGCGGGCGGCACGGTCGTGGTGGAGGCGCAGGTCACGCTCGAGCCGGCGGCGCCGCTCGCGGTCGTGGCCGGAGCGCTGACCGCGCTCGCCGGAGGACTGATCGCACTACGAGTCTGGATGACCCCCTGACCAACCGCGCACACGCGATCCCCGTCGAGACCAAGGCGGCCCCCGAGGCGATCACATTCGACCTGCGCGTGCCGATGCTGGCCTTCGCCGCGTCGCGGCTGGTCGTGCTCGTGGCCGCGATCGTGGCGAGCCTCGAGATCGGCGTCTCCGACCGGGGAATCGACGCCGCGGTGCCGCGCGCGCTCGCCGTGCTCGGGGCGTGGGACACGACCTGGTACCTCGAGATCGCGCGCTACGGCTACGCGTTCGACTACGGGCAGGTCGGCATCGTCTACACCAACCACGCGTTCTTTCCGGGGCTGCCGCTGCTGATGGCCGCCGCGCTGGGGCTGGGACTCAACCCGTTCGTCTTCGCGCTCGTCGTCGCGAACGCGTCGTTCCTGGCGGCGTTGGTGGGGCTGCACGCCCTCACCCGGGCGATGTGGGACGAGCGCACGGCCGATCGGGCCGTCTGGTGCCTGGCGCTCTTTCCTCCGGCGATCTTCGCCTCGTTGGCCTACACCGAGGGGGTGACGCTCGCCCTCGCCGTGGCCGCCGCGCTTGCGGCGTACCGTGGCCGACTGGCCGTCGCGGGTCTCGCCGCGGGCGGCGCTGCGCTCATGCGCCCGACGGGTCTCCTGGTGCTGGTCCTCGTCGCCCTGATCGTCGCACGCGATCCGCGCCCGGGACGGCCGTGGCGACTCGCGCTCGCGACGCTCCCGACGCTCGCCGCCGTGACGCTGTTCCTCGCCTGGATGCGGCTGGAGCGCGGGTCCGCGACGCTGTCCTTCGAGGCCCAGGCGGCGTGGGATCGCGGGGCCCTCGGCCTGGAAATGGTCGGGCGGCTCGTCAACGAGGCCGGCGCGTTGCTCGTACGGCTGGCCGAGGGGCACATCACGCTCTCGTGGACCGCGGATCTGCGCGACATTCTGTTCACGGCGGTCTACGTGGCGCTCGTCGTCGTCCTGTGGCGCATGTTCGGCGGCGTCCGCTCGCCCTGGGTCGTCTACTCGGTGGCCATGCTCGCGATCCCGCTGTCGAGCGGCACCTTCACGTCGATGGCACGGATGGGGCTGCTCGCGTTCCCGCTGATCTGGCCCCTCGCGGATTGGATCGGCCGTGACCCCCGCCGGGTGCGTCCGGCCATCGCCATCGCCGTCGCGTTCATGCTGCTGGGCGTCGCCCAGCTCGCGCTCAGGAGCCCCTGAGCCGGCCGCCCCTCGCGGGGCGGACGGTGATCAGGGTGCGGGAGGCGCCGCAGGCGGGGCGGGCGGGGGTGCGGGCGCGGGAACGGGTGCGGGCGCCGGAGCGGGCGCCGGAGCGGGTGCGGGCGCCGGCTCGGGTGCGGGCGCCGGCTCGGGTGCGGGCGCCGGCTCGGGCGCGGGCGCGGGCGCCGGCTCGGGCGCGGGCTCGGGCGCCGGGGCGGGGGTCGGGGCCGCGCGCGTCGCGGGCGGCGCCTCCCTCGTCGTGGTCGCTGCGGTCGTCGTGGCCTCGGTCGCCGCCTCGGTCGCCGCCTCCGTCGATGCCGCCGCCTCCTCGGCGTCCTCGATGAAGGAGCTGGTGAACGACGACCACGACATCGGCTCCTCGGGCTCCGGGAAGTCCCCGCCCGTCCCGTAGCGATCGCGAACCCACGACATGTACCGGCCCCACATCTGCGCCGGGAAGGTGCCACCCGCGACGCTCGTCCCATGCACGCTGCTCATCGACCGGCTCTCGTTCGGATACCCCATCCACACGGCGGTCGTGTACTTGGGCGTGTAGCCGACGAACCAGGCGTCGACGAAGTCGTCGGTCGTGCCGGTCTTGCCCGCCGCCGGCACACCGATGTTGGCCCGGGTCCCGGTGCCGCCCTGGATGTTGGCCTCGAGGATCTTCGTGACCTCGCTGGCGACGCCGTCCTGGAAGACCTTGGTCCGCTCGGGCGCGAACTTCTCCTCGGTGCCGTCGGGCCGGACGATGCGCGAGATCGCGAGCGGGGCCACGCGGAAGCCCCCGTTGGCGAGCGGCGAGTAGGCGACCGCCATGTCGAGGGGCGTGACCTCGCCGGAGCCGAGGCCGACGGACGGGAACGGCGGCAGGTCCCGCTCGCGCGGGATGCCCATCTTGGTGGCCGTCTCGACCACGTTCGCGGGATCCACGTCGAGCGTCAACTGGGTGTAGACGCTGTTGTCCGACGACAGGGTCGCCCGGGCGACGGTCGTCGGCCCGTTGTAACTGTTCGAATACGTGGAGACGTCGATCGGGCCCCAGCGCGGGTCGGTGAAGTCCAGTCGCTTCGAGTCGTAGACGGTCGTATAGGGGTTGATCCCCTCCTCGATGGCGCGCGCCAGCACGAACGTCTTGAAGGTCGATCCGGGTTGGCGGAGCGCCTGCGCGGCCAGGTTGAATTGGTTCTCGGAGCCGTAGGTCTGGCTCGAGGCCATCGCCCGGATGTAACCGGTCTTGGAGTCGACCATCACGATCGCCGCGTCGGGGTCGGTCGAGTAGAAGAGCGTCTCGTTGATGACGCGCCGGGCGACTGCCTGCGCCTGCGGATCGATGGTCGTGTAGACCTTGAACCCGCCGCGCTGGACCTCCTCCTCGCCGTAGCGCTCGATCAGGACCTGGCGCACGTAGTCGAAGAAGTAGCCCTGGCGCTTGGTCACGTACGCGTTGCCGCGCTCGAGGTTGAGGCCCGACTTCTTGGCCTTCTCGGCCTGCTCGGCGCTGATGTACCCCTGCGCGGCCATCTCGTCGAGCACGGTGTTGCGTCGCTCGCGGGCCTCGTCCGGTCGCTCGAACGGGTCATAGGTGGTCGGGGCCTGCGGCATTCCCGCCAGGAGCGCGGCCTGCGAGAGGTTGATGCGGCTCACCGGCGTGTTGAAGTACGTCAGCGACGCCGATTGCACCCCGACCGCGTTGTTGCCGTAGAAGACGCTGTTGAGGTACTTGGTGAGGATCTCGTCCTTCGAGAACCGCTCCTCGTACTCCAGGCCGAGGTAGGCCTCCTCGATCTTGCGGCTGAACGTCCTCGAGCGCGCCGCCTCCGGGTCGTACAGATTCTTCATCAGCTGCATGGTGATCGTGGAGCCGCCCTGCGTCGTCCCGCTCGCCTGGACGTTCTTCACGGCGGCGCCCACCAGCCGGTAGTAGTCGACGCCCTTGTGCTCGTAGAAGCGCTTGTCCTCGATCGCGACCGTGGCGTCCTTGAGCGCCTGCGGGATGCGGTTGGAGGGCACCTCGGTGCGGTTCGTCACGCCAGCGATGTAGCCGAGCAGCGCACCGTTCTTGTCGAAGATCCGCGTGTTCTGGCCGAGGCGGATCTCCTTGACGTCGTTCTTGGCGAGGTTGTCCGCGACCGCATTGACCGCGAGCGCCGAGGCGAGCACGGAGGCGAGCACGCCGACGACGAGGACGGCGACGATCGCCGCGACGATCGTTCGTCGCTGGCGGCGTCGCTGGCGCTGCCGGCGCGTGCGCCGACGACGTTCCATCCTCATCGGGCCACCGTGGGCAACGGCCGGACATCCCAGCGCACGTCGCCGGACTCGTAGTCGAGCAGCCCGATCATCTGGCGCGGCCCGTCACCGATGCGTCCCTCGACAACCCACCCGAGCCGCGTCCGCGCGTCGACCACCCGGCGCTCGGGTGCCGTCGCGCGCCCCCCCGGCGGGACGGGTGCCACGAACCCGGACGGGTCCAGGTAGACGAGGTCGACCGACTCCGCCCGCGCCGGAGGCCCGGCCCAGACGGTCTGCGCGCGCTCGAGGGCGACGCCCGATGCGCCGAGCTCGGCGCCGCGTGACAGGGTGACGGCGTGAACGACGAACTCCCATCCTCGATCGATCGCGGTGAGCGGGACATCGGCCCCCCCGGGGCCGTCGGCGTAGTGACGGGCGACGGGAACCGGCGCCCACACGAGCACCACCAAGACGACCCCGAGCGGGATCGCCAATCGTCGCCAGCGCTGTGAGCTTTGGACCGACGTCGCATTCCCCTTCGAGCCCGTCGATTATAGACCGGCTCGGACGGATCCCACGAACGGCGGGTGTGACCCTCGACGCGATGGGCACCCTCGTGCATCTCGACGCTCCGGTGCCACGGCTGGCGGCGCTGCTCGCGGCGTCGGGGTGCCGCCGTCCCCACGATGCCGTGGCCGACGCCCTGCGGGCGGAGATCCGCCACTACCGGGCGAACCTCCACCGCGCCGGCGACCCGCGCGGCCTGGAGGCGCTTCGCGACGAATGCGCCGGCGTGCTCGCCGCCGCGCTCCCGCCGCCCCCTCCGACGCGCACCCTCGCGCGCGCCGCGCTTCTCGGAGCGCTCCGGTTCCGCCCCTACCCGGACGTCGCGCGCGCCCTCGCGCGGATCGCCGACGCCGGCGTGCCGATGGCGGTCGTCTCCGACTGGGACATGTCGCTCGCCGCAACGCTCGACGACCTTGGGCTCGGCCACCGCTTCGCGGCCGTCGTCACCAGCGCCGAGACCGGCGCGGCCAAGCCCGACCCGCGACCGTTTCGCGCCGCGCTGGCGGCCATCGGCGTGGCCCCGTCGCACGCGGTGCACTGCGGTGACGACCCACGGCTCGACTGCACGGGCGCCCGCGCGGCCGGGATGCGGGGGGTGACCGTCACACGGGACGGCGCCGCCGCGATCGGATCCTGCCCCGTGGTCACCGACCTCGGGGAACTGGCCGACATGGTGGCCGGCCCGTCTCCCTGAGGTCCGATCCCGCGGGCAGGCGCCCTCGGGCGGGTCGTCGAAGAGCCGCTGCGCGACGGCCGTGACCAGCTCTCCGAGCCGGGCGACCTCCTTGGAGGTGCGGCCCGTCTCGCCCTCCGCCGCCGCCACCTGCTGCGAGGCGGCGGCGATCGTCGCGAACGTGGCCGAGGTATCGGCCATCGGCCGCTCGCGCACCTGGCCGGAGGCCCGACCGAGCGCCTCGACCTGGGCCGGCGCCGCCGTCGCAGGCCTCGTGGATCGCGGCGATCCGCCCGCTGCATCTCGGCGACGCCCGAGTCGGCCGCCCCGAGCGAGGCCTGGGTCGACTCGGCGAGCCTTCGGACCTCCTCGACCACGACCGCGAAGCCCTGTCCCCTCGGTCCATCGCGGGACGGCCCGCGACGGCGCTCAGCGCGCGAGCGCGCCGTACCGCAGCAGGGTCTGCATCGCCTGCTCGAAGTCGGTCTGGCAGGCGGTCCCGTCCTCGGCCATGCAGGAGCGAAGTCGCTCACCGATCAGGTTCAGGCCCACCTGGTCGACCGCCGCCTTGACCGCGGCCAGCTGGGTCAGCACGTCGCGGCACTCGGCGCCCTCGCCGATCATCCGCTGGACGCCGCGAAGCTGCCCCTCGGCGCGGCGAAGGCGCGCGAGCAGCGCGTCGTCACCCGACGTGGCATCGGGCGTCGGCGGTGCGGTCGAGGCCAACGCTCAGCCCCCGCATCCGCATGCGCCGCCGCAACAGCCGCCGCCCGCCGCAGCCTGCGGCGCCGACATCACGCCGCTGACGAAGCCGGCGCGCAGGACCTGCCGCGCACGCATCGCGCCGCAGTCCGGGCATTCGCGGTCCTCGTCCCGGAGGAAGCGCGTCCGGAAGACCTCGAACTCGGCCCCGCACGCGTCGCAGGCAAGGTCATACGACGGCATCGCTACGCCAGCCCGAGCTCGCGCTCGAGTGCCGACTTCGGCTTCGCGCCGACGGCGTGGCGGGACAGCTTGCCGTGCTCGAACAGGCCGAGGAACGGGATCCCCTGGACGTTGTACCGCTGCGCGATCTCGCCGTGCGCGTCCACGTCGAGCTTTCCGACCACGATCGAGCCCTCTCGCTCCTTGGCGATCTGCTCGACGACCGGCGCGACCATGCGACACGGGCCACACCACTCCGCCCAGAAGTCCACCAGGACCGGCACCTCGCTCTCGAGGACGTCGGACTGGAAGTTGTCGGCGGTGATTTCCTTGACGCTTCCCTCAGCCATCATCTGCTCCTTGTCGTCAGCGTTGTGCCGGCGCGCCGGCGGCCTCGGTCGCGGTGGCCGGGGCGGCCTCGGCACCGGCCTCGTCCAACCAGCGCTCCGCGTCCATCGCGGCCATGCAACCGGACGCGGCCGCGGTGATCGCCTGCTTGTAGTCGCGGTCCTGCACGTCGCCGCAGGCGAAGACGCCGCCGACGTCGGTGCGGGTGCCCTCGGTCACGATGTATCCGTCGTCGTCGAGCGCGAGCTGTCCGCCGAGCAGGCCGGTGTTGGGGTCGTGCCCGATCGCCACGAACATCGCGGCGGCGGGGATGTCCTCCAACGCTCCGGTGACGGTGTCGCGAACCCGGATGGCCTCGACCGCGGTGTCGCCGAGCACCTCCTCGACCACCGCGTTCCAGCGGATCGACACACGCTCGTGGGCCATCGCCCGGTCGGCCATGATCTTGGACGCCCGAAGCTCGTCGCGGCGATGCACGATGGTCACGTGCTCCGCGATCCGGGCGAGGTAGAGCGCCTCCTCGACTGCGGAGTCCCCGCCGCCCACGACGACCATCCGCCTGTCCTTGAAGAAGAAGCCGTCGCAGGTGGCGCAGGTCGACACGCCGAAGCCGCGCAGGCGCCGCTCGCTCTCGAGGTCGAGCCAGCGCGCGGAGGCCCCCGTCGAGACGATCATCGTCCGCCCGCGGTATTCGCCGTCATCCGTCCAGACCCGGAACGGCCGCTCCGCCAGATCGACGCGCGTCACGTCCACCGACTCGATCCGCGCGCCGAAGCGCTCGGCCTGGGCGCGGAAGTGCTGCATCAGCTCCGGGCCCTGGATCCCGTCCGGGAACCCCGGATAGTTCTCGACGTCGCTCGTCAGCATGAGCTGTCCGCCGGCACCGAATCCCTCGAGCACGAGCGGCGCCAGCCCGGCGCGCGCGGCGTAGATGGCGGCGGTGTACCCGGCGGGACCGCCGCCGATGATGATCACGTCGTTCACGTCGCTCATAGACCCCTCGGTCTCCCTGTCATCGAGACCGGCTGCGCCTTGGCCGCCGGTGCCGTCGTCGTTCGGGGGATACCCTGGGGGGTACCGTATCACGCCGTCGACGCGGCTCCCTCGTCGGCCCGATCCTCGCTCGCGACCGGGATCCACACCAGGTTGTTGCCGACGCCGGTCGGCCGGCGGCAGGCGGCGAAGTAGCGCCGACCCTCGGCGTCCTCGGTGGCGCGGATGCGTCGCACGTCGCTGAGCGTGGCCATGCCCCAGGCGATCATCATCCCGACCGTGACCCCCTCGGCCGTGCCGCCCCTGCCGAGCACGCCGACCAGGAACACCATCGTCGCGGCGCCCCCCAGGAACATCACGAGGCCGATCAGGATCGCCCACCTGCGCCAGTCACGCGGCGTCGCCTCGAGGCGGCGGGGGCCGGTCGCACGTTTGGCCTGGGGCAGCTTGAGCGACGGCATCGCGGACCGTCGCAGCCATACCCGGAACACGGGGTACAGGATCACTCCGGTCACGCCCGAGATGCCCAGCGCCGCGGCCACCCACCAGCCGTCGATGCCTCCCGGGCTGCCCGCCTCGAGTGCGGCGGCGAGACCGAGCAGGGCGGCGCCGGCGCCGATGAGGGCCCACGACCACATCCGGGCGAGCCCCTCGTAGTTCCAGAGTTTCTCCTCGTGCATGTCCGAGGTGAGGGTAGCGACGCGCGTCGTCGACGGTGGCGCCACACCGTCGCGCCGAATGCCGCCGGGTCTACACTCGGCGGATGCCCCGCGCCCAGGTCGATGCCCTGCGCGCGCGCCTTCGCGCGCACAGGCGCTGGCGCTGGATGGCGCTGGTGGTGGTGGCCGGCGGGATGATGCTCTCGGTCATCAACGTCAGCATCGTCAACATCGCGCTGCCGGCCATGGCCGAGGACTTCGGCGTGTCGCCGGCGACGATCGGATGGGTCGTCACGGGCTACCTCGTGACGCAGGCCACACTGCTGCCGATCGCGGGCCGCGCGGGGGACGTGTTCGGTCGCCGCCGGGTGTTCGTGCTCGGGGTCGTGATCCTCTCGGTCGCGTCGTTGCTCGCGGCGCTCGCCCCGACCGAGCCGCTGCTGATCCTCTTCCGCATCCTGCAGGGGGTCGGCGGGTCGGCCATGGCGCCCACCGCGTTCGCGTTCGCGGCGGTGTTGTTCGGTCCCAGCGAGCGCGGTCAGGCGCTCGGCATCATGGGCGGTGTGCTCGGGCTCGCCCCGGTGCTCTCGCTCAACATCGCGGGCGTCCTCGTGCAGGAGACCGGCTGGCGCACCGTCTTTTTGTTCTCCCCGATCGTCGGCGTCGTGGTGCTGGCGGGGGCGGCCCTGGTGCTCCCCGAGGCGCGGGCCGCCGGCCCGCGCCGGAGGTTCGACCTCCCCGGCGCGGCGCTCGCGGCCGCCGGCCTCTTCTCGATCCTGCTCGCGCTGTCGCAGGGCGGAGCCTGGGGCTGGGCGTCGCCGGCGGTGATCGGCACGCTCGCCGCGGGCGTCCTCCTCCTCGTCGGCTTCGTGTGGCGCGAGTCGGTCGCGCGTGATCCCATGATCGACCTCGGCCTTTTCCGGCTGCGCTCGCTCGCCACCGCCAACCTCGCCGCGATGGCCTCGGCGGGCGCGCTGTTCGGCGTGCTGCTCGTGTTGCCGTTCGCGTTCTCGGCGGCGCTCGGCTTCGGGCCGGTCGCCCTCGGCCTGTCGATCACGCCGATCGCGGCATCGTTCGTCGTGGTCGCGCCGATCGCCGGGCGGCTGATGTCGCGGACGGGCGCCGCTCGCATGGCCGCGGGTGGGTTCGTCGTGTCCGGCGTCGGCGCCGTCGCGATGGGCCTGGTGGCGCCGGCGAGGGACTACACGGTGCTCCTGCCCGGACTGATCGCCTTCGGGGTGGGCCTGGCGATGGCCACGTCGCCGATCACGACCGCGGCCATCAGCGAGGTCCCTCGGGATCGCCTGGGGATCGCGTCGTCGCTTCCCAACATCAGCCGGTACGTGGGAGGCGCGCTCGGGAGCGCGATCCTGGTCGCGCTGGTGGGATCCACGACCAGCGACGGCTCCGATCGGCGCAACGACCTGATCGCCGCCGACTTCCGCGTCGCGCTGTTCGCCGCCGCGGGCATGCTCGCGCTCGCGGCCGTGATCGCCATTCGGATGCCACCCGTGCGCGGGGTCGCCCGCGACAGGGTGCCCGGGCCCGACCCGGCCCGGGAGGGTGCGTGACCCGCTGGTCTTGGGCCGCGTTCACCGCCCTGCTCGTCTTCACGATGGGCACGAGCATCATCACGCCGCTGCTGCCGCTCTACGTCGAGCGCTACTCGCTGAGCAACGGCGAGGCGACGCTCCTGTTCGCCACGTACACCGCCGCGGTCGTGCCGACCATGCTGCTCGTCGGCAACCTCAGCGACAGCATCGGGCGCAAGCGGGTGATGATCCCGGGGATCGTCATCCTGACGACGGCCTCGCTGGTCATGGGCCTCGCCGACGACGTCTGGATGCTCTTCCTCGGTCGGGCGCTGCAGGGGGTGGCGATCGGGAGCTTCCTCGGCGTCGGCACCGCCTTCGTGGTCGACCACGCCCGCCCGGAGGGCAAGGGGTGGGCGGCGAGCCTCGCCGGGTTCGGATTCCGGCTCGGGTTCGGCCTCGGTCCCGGCATCGCGGGGATCGTCGCCGAGTACGGGCCGTTCCCGCTCCGGCTGTCGTTTCTCGGCCACGCGGCGCTGATGTCGATCGCCTTCGTCGCCGTCGCGCTCACGCCGGAGACGGTCACGCGCCGCCCCGTGCGGCTTCGGATCCGGGTCGGCGTGCCCCCGGGCCAGATGGCCGCCTTCGCGACCTTCCTCGCGCCGGCCGCGTTCCTCCTCAGCTTCCTCGACGCGACCCTGCTGTCGCTGGTGCCGCTCTACATGGCCGAGTCGCTCGGTGTGCGCAACATCGCGCTGATCGGCGCCGTGGGGTTCCTCGTCCTCGCCATGGGCGGGCTGGCGCCGTTTCTCGCGCCGCGGGTCGATCCGCGCCGGGCGGTGATGGTCGGCTGCGCCTCGGCGTCCTCGTCGCTATTGCTCGTGCTCGCGGCCGCCGCGCTCGATGCGCCGGTGCTGGTGCTCGTGGCGGCGGGGCTGATCGGCCTCCTCAACGGGTTCATCCTCCAGGGTGGGATGATCATCTGCGGCGTCTCCGTACCGATCGAGGAACGTGGCAAGCTGATCTCGGCGCTGTACATGTGTGCGTATTCGGGGACACTGCCCACTGTGGCGATCGGCTTCATCTCACAATCGCTCGGGCTCTCGGCGGCGCTCGGCATCGCCGCCGCCGCCGCGATCACCATCGCTCTGTTCGTGATCCTGGTCGGCGGGCGGATCTTCCGCGTCGTGACGCCGCACATCGAGGCGACGCCGGTGGGCGCCTGATGGACCGTCCCGCGCTGGCCACCCTGCTGGCCGAGGAGGGGCAGCCCGCCTACCGTGCCCGCCAAGCGGTGTCGGCCCAGCTCGCCGGCGCCACCGACTGGCAGGCGGTGCAGACGTACCCGGCGGCGCTCCGCGCGACCCTCGACGACCGCCTGCCGCTCTGGGCGCTCGCGCCCGATGCGCGGCTCGTGTCGCGTGACGGGACCATCAAGTGGCGCCTGCGCGCGCCCGACGGCGCGCTCGTCGAGGCGGTCCTGATCCCCGAGCGCGACCGGCGCACGGTCTGCGTGTCGAGCCAGGCCGGCTGCGCGCTCGCGTGCCGGTTCTGCGCGACCGGGGCGATGGGGCCCGGACGCGACCTGACCCGCTGGGAGATCCTCGACCAGGCGATGCTCGCGGCCGCCGAGTCGCGCGTGCAGGGGACGCGTCTGTCGAACGTGGTCTTCATGGGGATGGGCGAGCCGTTGCAGAACATCGAGGCCGTTCTGGCCGCGGCGCGCGACATGACCGCACCGGACGAGCTCGGGCTCTCGCCCCGCCGCATCGCGATCTCGACCGTCGGCTGGGTGCCCGGGATCGCCCGCATCGCCGCGGAGGACCTGCCCCTCCGGCTCGCCGTGTCGCTCCACGCGGCCGACGACCGCACGCGGGGGGCGCTCATGCCGATCAACGCCCGCTACCCGATCGCCAGCCTCATGGCCGCCTGCAGGCGCTACTGCGACACGACGGGCCGACGGGTGTTCATCGAGTACCTCCTGCTCGACGGCGTCAACGACGCCCCGGCCGACGCGCGGCGGCTGGCGGAGCTGCTGCGCGACGGCAACTTCCACGTCAACCTGATCGAGTACAACCCGACCGTCGGTCCCGACCGCGCGAGCCCTCGCGAGCGGCGCGAGGCCTTCCAGGGCGTGCTCTCCAGATCGGGGATCGTCGCGTCGGTGCGCCGCTCGCGCGGTGTCGACGTTGCGGCGGCCTGCGGCCAGCTCGCCGCCGCGGACACGCCGCCGGTCTAGTCAGCCACCCAGGTTGCAGGCCGCGAGCGCCGCGAAGTTCGGCTCCTCGTCGGGGATCTCGACCGGCGTCTCGGTCAGTGCACGGTGGCGCACGATCCCGTTCCGGTCGACGACGAACACGGCGCGACCCGCCATCCCCCAGGGTGCGGGCGAGTAGACCCCGTATGCGGTCGCCACCTCTCCCTTGGGCTCGAAGTCCGAGAGCAGGATCTCGTCGGTCAGGCCGAGCTGTTCCGCGAAGACGCGCAGCGGCTCGTGATTGTCGACCGAGATGCCGATCACCTGCGCGTCCTCGGCGTCGTAGCGGGCCCCGTTGGCTCCCACCGCGCGCAGCTGGGGCGTGCAGAACGGGCTGAACGCCTGTGGGAAGAAGAACAGCACCACGTTTCGGACACCGCGGAAGTCGGCGAGCGAGACCTCGCCGCCGCCCGCGCGCGGAAGGGTGAACCCCGGCGCCTCCTGACCGACCTCGACCGCCATCCGCGCCTCCTTCGGGGACCAGTTGACGGACGTACGGTACCCTCGCGGGCATGAAGGATGAGAAGGAGACGCCTCGGCGCGTCCGTGCGCCCGGCGCGGGCTGGGAGCTCGGCGCCGCGGGCCTCGGCAAGGCGTCGTGGGCGGGCCTTGCGGCCATCCTGCTGGCGCTCGGCGTGGGGCTTCTGCTCGGGGGCTACGTCGGCTACGGATGGATGATCGTGATCCTGGCGCTGGCAGCCGCCGTCAACCTGTTCTGAGCGTCGACCCCGAGGTGCTCGCGGCGCGCCTTCGCGACGCCCATCCCGACGCCGAGCCCTTCGAGCTCGACGGGGAGACGGTCCGCGAGTGGATTGCGGACGTCGGCGGGGATCCCGACGACGACCGGCGCGCCGCGGCGGCGATCGTCGAGTGGGACCGCCTCCTCGGCTGAGCCGGTGGCGACCTCAGCGCCCGGGCACGAGCTCCTCGAGCGACGCCGCCGTGAGCCCGAGGCCGAGCCGCTCGGCGAGCGCCTCGGCCAGGTCGGCCTCGACGCGGGCCCGCTCCGGGTCGCCGCCCTCGGCGGCGATCGAGGTCGCCGGCACGTCGGGCGCGCCACAGGGGACGAAGAGGTCGAACCAGCCGAGGTCGGGGTCGCGGTTCAGGCCGACGCCGTGGGCCGAGACGCCCTGGGCGATGCGCACGCCCACGCTCCCGAGCTTTCGGCCGTCGCGGTAGAGGCCGGCGTCGCCGGCGCCGGGCGTCGCCCCCGGGATCGCGGCCGCGTCGCACATCGCGTCGACGAGCGCGCCGACGAACCTGCGCACGCCCCGCCCGCCGCGCAGGTCGGCGATGACGTATGCGGTCGTCTGGCCGGGCCCGTGCCAGGTCATCTGGCCGCCGCGGTCGACGGCGTGGAAGGTCGCCCCACGCGCGGCGAGCGCCGCGTCGTCGAGCACCAGATCCTCCCGACGGCCGTGACGCCCCGTGGTGAAGACCGGCGGATGCTCGAGCAGCCAGACGACGTCGGGGATCGCTCCGGCGCGCCGCGCGTCTGCCAGGCGCCGCTGGATCGCCCAGGCCCGCGTGTACTCGATCCGGTGCGTCCTGACGACGAGGCCCGGGCGGCTCACGGCGTCCGCGCGTCCAGGTGGCGCTCGACCACGGTCACGTCGCGCCACGCGCCGTCGACGCGGCCGTGCGCCCGGTGGACGCCCACGATCCGGAACCCCGCGTCGGTCGCGAGCCGGAGCCCCGCCTCGTTGCCTGCGAGGATGTGCCCGACCAGTTTGTAGTAGCCGATGCGCGGCGCGGCCTCGATCAGGTGTCCCAGCATCGCGGCGCCCACCCCGTGCCCGCGGGCCGTCGACGCCACGTACACCGTGTACTCCGCGACGCCGTCGTACCAGGGGCGGTGGCTGAGCGGCGCGAGCGCGGACCAGCCCATCACGGCGCCCGCCTCGAGGCCGACGAACACCGGCGCCCGATCCGGCCGTTCGCGCAGCCACTCCCGGCGCTCGGCGGGATCGTGGGGCCCGGTGGCGAACGTCGCCACGCCGGTGGCGATGCCCTGGTCGTAGATCGCGGCGATGTCGGCCGCGTCGTCGGCGCCGGCGGGGCGGATGTCGAGTGGGGGCGCCATCGGCGCCGGGATGATGTCAGCCCCGGCGTCCGGGGACCCGCCGCCCGTGGGCGCCCGGGTCACGGCCGGCCCACGTCCTCGGGGCGGTCCGCCAGCGTGATCGTGACGTCCACGGGGTTCCCGTCGCGGAGCAGCTCCAACCGGAGCGTCTCCCCGACGCGCCGCCGGGCCACCTCGCGGCTGACGTCGGCCATGTCGCGCACCGGGTTTCCGCCGGCCCGGACGATCACGTCGGCGCCGGGCACGGGGCCGTCGGCGTCGCGCGCGGCGCGCAGGCCGGCGTCGCGGGCTGGGCCGCGTCCGTCCGTCTCGAGGACGGCGACGCCTCGCCGGCCGGCGGCCCCGAACTCGGCGGCCTCCTCGGGCGTCAGCGCGCCGCCGGTGATCCCGACCCACGCATGCTCGGCCTCGCCGGACTCGATGATCGACTCCGCGACCGGACGAACCGTGTCGATCGGGACCGCGAAGCCGATCCCCACGTTCCCGGCGCCCCGGTCGGCGGTGGCGATCTGCGAGTTGATGCCGACCACGCGGCCGCCGAGGTCGAGCAGCGGCCCCCCCGAGTTGCCCTCGTTGATGGCGGCGTCGGTCTGGATCGCGTTCTGGATGGCGAAGCTGTTGGGCGCGCGGATCACGCGCTCGGTCGCGCTCACGATGCCGCTGGTCGCCGTGCGTTCCAGCCCGAACGGGTTGCCGATCGCGACCACGCCCACACCGACCTCCAGCCCGTCGCTGCGGCCGAGCGCGAGCGGGCGCGCGCCCTGGGGGATCGTGTCGGTCTGGAGCACGGCGATGTCGGTGCTCTCGTCGGTGCCGAGGACCTCGGCCTCGAGTTCCGTCCCGTCGCTGAAGGTCAGCGCCGCGGTCTCGGCGTCGTCGATCACGTGCGCGTTCGTCAGGAGGCGCCGCTGGTCGTCGACAAGGAAGCCCGTCCCGAGGCGCCCGGCGCCGGCGGTCACGAGCACGACCCCGGGCGACGCGCGTGACACGAGCCCCGTCAGATCGCCGGGGGCCTCTGCGGCCGCGGCCACGGCGGGCGCCGGCGCCGGGGACGGCGGGGACGCTCCCTCGTCGACCGGCAGTCGCGCGGCCTCGCGGACGACGACCGTCGCGGATGTCGTCGCCGCCGAGGTTGCCCGTGGCGGCCACGACGCCCAGCGAGGCCACGGCGCCGACGAGCGCCGCCCCGCCGAGCGCCAGCACCGGGCGCAGACGCCGGCGCGCCGGTTCCGTGGCCGGGTCGGGAGGGGCGCCATCCGGCGCCGCCGTTGCGCCCTCGCCGCGGATCTCGCGCGGTGAGCCGCTCGTCAGCCGGTGCACGACGCGGGGGTTGGGTGTGGGGCGGCCACGACGATGACGGTAGCGCCGATTCGTGAACGTCGGATTGTGACCCGCGCGCGCCCCCAGGCGCCTGCCCGCCTCGACAGGGCTCGCGGCCCGGCTACGATCTGCGGATCGTCAGGGACGGGGAGTCGTCGCGCGTGTCCGAGCGCATCCTGGTCGTCGAGGACGAGAAGTCCATCCGCACGATCGTCGAGTACGCATTGAAGGACGCCGGGTTCGACGTCGTCAGCGTCGGCCGCGGCGACGACGCGCTCGAGGCGCTCGCGCGCGACGGCGCCGACCTGATCGTGCTCGACCTGATGCTGCCCGGCCTCGACGGGCTCGAGGTCTGCAAGCGCGTCCGCGCGGAGCGCAACACGCCGATCATCATCCTCTCGGCCAAGGGCGAGGAGCTCGACAAGGTCCTCGGCCTGGAGCTCGGCGCGGACGACTACGTCACCAAGCCGTTCTCCCCGAGGGAGCTGGTCTCCCGGGTCAAGGCCAATCTCCGCCGGGCGCGCCTGGAGCCCGAGCGGGGCGCATCGATCCGCTCCGGCGACCTCGAGATCGACCCGGTCGCCCGCACCGTGCGACGCGACGACCAGGAGGTCGGCCTGACCTTCTCGGAGTTCGAGATCCTCCACAAGCTGGCCGGCTCGCCGCGACGGGTGTTCACCCGCGAGGAGCTGATGAACCACCTGTGGGACGGCAACTTCTACGGTGACCTGCGGAGCGTCGACGTGCACGTGCGCCACCTGCGCCAGAAGATCGAGGACGACGCCTCGAACCCCGTCTTGATCAGGACGGTGCGCGGCGTCGGATACGCGTTCGGCGGGGAGGACGGTCGGCCGTGAGGCCGCGCAGCCCGGGTCTCCAGGGGCTGCTCATCGGCTCCCTGGTGGGCGTCGGGTTCCTCGCGAGCCTGACGGTCCTGCTCGTCGTGCTCTCGACGCTGGAGTCGAGCGTCCAGCGCGACCAGGCGTCGCGCCAGGCCCAGGACCTGCGCCGGCAGGTGGTGGCGGTCGGGGAGAACAGCGGCCTCGTGACGCCGCTCACCAACGACGAGATGCGCGACTACGCCCGCGCGGTGCGGGCCAACCTCGGCGGCGAGGTCCTGGTCAGCTATCAGCCGTCGCAGTTCGCCACCGAGCGCCAGATCACCGTGCCCGCCTCCACGCCGCTGCTGGATCAGTTCGCCGGCGTCCCGATCTCGGCCCGCGAGCGCTTCACCAGCGACCGCGAGGCGATCTCGGCCGACGCGACGCTTTGGGCCGAGGGCCAGCTCGGCCCGGAAGCGGTGGGTGCGATCCGCGTGGCGACGCCCGTCCGGGGTCTGGCGCCCGAGCTCGCGGTGGTCCAGCGCCGGGTCTTCCTGGCGGTCGTGATCGTGCTGGCGCTGGCGTCGGTGACCGGATGGGCACTGTCGCGGCTGATCGGCCAGCGCGCCGCGCGCCTGGCGCGGACGGCGAGCCAACTCGCCGGCGGCAACCTCGCGGCGCGCGCGCCGAGCGGCGGGCCGCAGGAGATGCAGATGCTGGCCGACTCGCTCAACGTGATGGCCGGGCGGCTGGAGGACCTCGTCTCGGACATCACCCATGAGCGTGACCGCGCCACGGCGATGATCGGCTCGTTGGTGGAGGGCGTGGTGGCCGTCTCGGCGTCGGGCGACGTGGTCGTCGCCAACCGCGCCGCGCGCCGTTTCCTGGGGGTGACCGTCGACGCGCCGATGCGCTGCGACGACCTGCCGCCGCAGATCGCCCAGGCGGCCCGCGACGTCCTGGACCCGGCCGCGCCGCGCACGCTGGCCCGCCAGATCGGCATCGCCGAGGGGCCGGAGCTCGAGCTGACGGCCGCGCGGATCTCGGAGCGAAGCGGCGGCGGCGCGGTCCTGACGCTCCGCGACGTCACCGACGCGCGGCGGCTCGAGCGCGCGCGTCGCGACCTGGTCGCCAACGTCTCGCACGAGCTCAAGACGCCGCTCGCCGCCATCAAAGGCTTTCAGGAGCTGCTGCAGGAGGCGGACCTCGACACCGACCACCGCCAGGAATTCCTGGGGATGATGCGCGGGGAGATCGCCCGCCTGGAGCGATTGGTCGAAGAGCAGCTGCAGCTCGCCCGCCTCGACGCCGGCGCCCTGCCGCTCGAGCGGCGCGAGGTCGACCTGGCGGACCTCGCGATCGGCACCGCCGAGCCGCGCCGCGTGCTGGCGGAGCGTGACGGGATCACCCTCAGCGTCGAGCTGTCGGGCGGGGGGGTGCTGGTCGACGTCGATCCGGCGCGCATCGAGCAGATCCTCCTCATCCTGCTTGACAACGCGCTTCGCCACACGCCCGAGGGAGGACGTGTCCGCGTGATCGTCGGTCACGACGACGACGAGGCGACCGTCGCCGTGGCCGACTCGGGTGAGGGCATCCCCGACGAGGACCAGGAGGTCGTCTTCGACCGCTTCTACCGGCGCGACACGTCGCGCTCACGCCCGGGCGCGGGGCTCGGGCTCGCCATCGCGCGCGGTCTCGCCGCCGCGCACGGCGGCACGATCGACCTGGATTCGACCGTCGGCGTCGGGAGCACCTTCACGCTGCGGGTGCCGGTGGCGCCCGCGCTCGACGACGACATGCCCGATCCACCCGCCGGCGCGGAGGACGCGCCCGCGCCCGACGCGACCACTCCGCCGGTCGCGCCCGCGGCGGGCGGCGAGGCGGTGAGCGCCGCCCCGACCGCTCGTCACCGGCGCCGCACGCGGTATCGGTCAGGCGACCTGCCGCGCGCTCCTCGGTGCGGGTTGGCGGGTCGCCGCCGGCGTGCGCGACGTCGACACGGCCCGCGCCGCGTTGCCGGATCATCCGGCGCTCGCCGTCGTCGCCCTCGACGTCACCGATGCCGAGCAGGTGCGCACGGGCGTCGCAGCCGCGGAGGCGCACGCGGCCGGACCGCTCGCCGCAGTGGTCAACAACGCCGGATGGGCACTGCTCGGCGCCGTCGAGGACGTCGATCTCGTGCGCGCCCGCGACATGTTCGAGACCAACCTGTTCGGCGCCACCGCCGTGCTCCAGGCGGCGGTCCCGGGCATGCGGCGCGCCGGTGGCGGGGTCGTCGTGAACGTCTCGTCGATCGGCGCCCGGTTGACCAACCCGCTCCTCGGCATGTACCACGCCTCCAAGTACGCGCTGACGGCCGTCTCCGAGGCGCTGGCGGTCGAGGTCGCCCCCTTCGGCATCCGGGTCGTGTGCGTCGAGCCCGGCATGGTGGACACGGAGTTCCCGCGGGCCACGACACCGTCGGGCGCGGTGGCCACCGGCGACGGGCCCTACGTCCCGTTGCTCGACGAGCTACGTCCCGGGTTCGGGGAGTGGCGCACCCGTCACGCGGTGTCGGCCGACGACGTCGCCGCGGTGGTCCTGGCCGCGATCACCGACCCGGGGACCCCCTTCCGGGTCGAGGTGGGCGACGACGCGCGACTGCTCGCCGATGCGCGCGGGCGTCTCGACGACCGCGCCTTCCGAGCGGAGCTGTTGGCCTTCCTCGGGATCACGCGCTGGGCCGACCCGGATGGCGCCTGAGACCACCATGGTGCTGGTGGCACCGGCCCCCTTCAAGGGGGCGTTGTCGGCACCGGATGCCGCCCGGGCGATCGCGGCGGGCTGCCGTCTGGTGCCGGGCGTACGGACCGAGGCGGCCCCGGTCGCCGACGGCGGGGAGGGCACCCTCGACGCGCTGGTCACGGGTCTCGGGGGGCACGTGCGCGCCCTTCCGACGACGGACCCGCTCGGGCGGCCGATCGAGGGCGCGGTGGGACTCGCCCCGGGCGGGCTCGGCGTCGTCGAGCTCGCCCGGGCCTCGGGCTACGAGCGGCTCACGGCCGACGAGCGGGATCCGGAGCGGACCACGTCGTTCGGGACCGGGACGCTGATCCGCGCCGCGCTCGACCTCGGCGTCCGGACGCTGGTCGTCGGCGTCGGCGGATCCGCGACCAACGACGGCGGCCTCGGGTTGGCGCTCGCGCTGGGCGCCCGGGCCGTCGACGGTGACGGCCGGGCCCTCGAGGGGGTCGGTGCCGACCTGGGGCGGGTCGCGCGACTCGACCTGGCCGGCCTGGATCCGCGCCTGGCCGCCATCGATGTGCGGGTGGCCTGCGACGTCACGTCGCCGTTCACCGGCCCGTCCGGGGCGACGCAGGTGTTCGGGCCCCAAAAAGGCGCCGACGCGGCCGCGTGCGCGCGCCTCGAGGCGGGGATGACGCGGTTCGCCGCGGTGCTCGGCGCGGCCACCGGGACCGATCCGCGGGGAATCGCACGCGCGGGCGCCGCCGGGGGCGCCGCGGGCGGCCTCGCCGCGATCGCCGGCGCCCGTCTGCTCCCCGGTGCGGAACTGGTGCTCGGCGCCGTTGGGTTCGCCGAGCGACTCCGCCGAGCCGACCTCTGCGTCACGGGGGAGGGTGCCCTCGACGCGCAGTCGCTCACGGGCAAGGCGCCGTTGGCGGTCGCCGCCGCCGCGGGCGACGCGGGAGTCCCCTGTGTCGCCCTCTGCGGCCGCGTCGATCTGGGTCCGGGCGGCGTTCGCGACGCCGGCCTGGTCGCGGCGCTCCCGATCGGACGGACGCCGCGTCCGGGCCCCGACGCCCTCGCCGAGACCGAACGCGACCTCGCCGCGGCCGGCGCGGCGCTCGCCGGCCTGTGGCGCGCGCCGGTCCGTTGAGCGGGCGCCTTCGGGAGACCCGCAACCCGAACCAGGGATCCCACCGGATGAGCGCTCGCCCGCGATCGGCGAGGCTCCGCTCGAACGATCGCCGACCCGGAGTCTATGCCGATGCATGTCGATCCGATCCGCCTCGTCGTCTGGGTCGTCGCACCCGTCCTCGTGTGGGGTGCGCTCACCGTGGCGCTGGCGCTCTCGCTGGTCTCCTAGCGCCGCTCGGGCACGAGGCGGACGCGGCGGCCTGCGGGCGCGTCGCCGTCCAGCCACGCCCGCACGGCCTCCAGCACCCCCCCGCCGTATCCCGCGGCCGTGACCCATTCGGCATCCGCGGCGAGCGCGGGATCCGCCTCGGCGCCGTTGGCGACGATCGCGACATGCCCGACGACGCGACCCATGTCCAGATCCTGGCGGCTGTCGCCGACCGCCAGGCAGGCGGCGGCGTCGGCCCCGCGGGCGGCGACGTCCGCGGCCACCGCCGCGGCCTTGCTCGCCGACGCCGGCAGCAGGTGGAAGATGTGGCTCCCATCGGGTGCGATCCGGCCGTTGTCGGCGAGCCGGAGCCGTCCGTCGCTGGCCTCGCGCACGAACGCGGAGGCGTCGGCGCCCACGCGTCCGCGGAACACGTGGCTGCCCGTGCGGCCGGTCAGCCCCGCGGGATGACGCTCCAGTCCCGGCTCGCGCTCGAGAAGCAGGTCTGGGAAGCCGGTCTCGGCGATCGCCTCGTAGACGCTCTGGCCCGGCCGGCGAGGGTGGTCGGCGTCGGCCGCCCCCATCTCGGCGAGCAGGCCGTCGGCACCCAGCATGCGACCGGTGGCCTCGAGGCGGGCGTGGCCACGTCCGCTGACGAGCACGAGCGGAACGGACTCGGCGTGCAGCAGCGACAGGGCGCGGACGGCGCCGTCGCAGAACGCGCCCCGGGCGTCGCGAAGCAGATGCCCACCGGGGCCGAGCAGGGTCCCGTCGACGTCGATGTAGGCGACCCTCATGCGACCGGGTGGCCGTCACCCGCCGCGCCTGCGGGTTCGCGCACCGCGATCGGGTCCGTCGCCACCCGTCGATCCTAGCCTCGGGCACACCTTGGTAGGGTCCCCACCCGTGCGCGAGGACATCAAGGGGCTCGTCCTCTCGGGCGGCGCGGGGACGCGCCTTCGCCCCATCACCCACACGAGCGCCAAGCAGCTCGTCCCGGTCGCCAACCGCCCGGTGCTCTTCTACGGCCTGGACGCCCTGCGCGCCGCGGGCATCGAGGAGGTCGGGATCATCGTCGGGGACACCCACGCCGAGATCGAGGCGGCGGTCGGGGACGGCGAGCGGTTCGGCCTGCGCGTGACGTACATCCGCCAGGAGGCCCCGCTCGGTCTCGCCCACGCGGTGCTGACGGCCGAGGAGTTCCTCGGCGACAGCCCGTTCGTCATGTACCTCGGCGACAACCTCCTGCGCGACGGGATCGCCGACCTGGTCGGCGACTTCCGCGTGAGCGACGCGGACGCGATGATCCTGTTGCAGCGCGTGCCGGACCCCTCCTCCTACGGCGTCGCCGAGTTGGACGGCGCGCGGGTGGTCCGGCTGGTCGAGAAACCGGCCGACCCTCCGAGCGACCTGGCGCTGGTCGGCGTCTACATGTTCACGTCGGCGATCCTCGAGTCGGCGAAGGCCATCAGGCCCTCGGGGCGAGGCGAGCTCGAGATCACCGATGCGATCCAGGACATGATCGACCGCGACCTCCGGGTCGAGCCCCACACCGTGACCGGGTGGTGGAAGGACACCGGCCGCATCGAGGACATGCTCGAGGCGAACCGGCTGATCCTCGACGTGCTCGAGCCGTCCGTGCGCGGTGAGGTGGTCGACAGCACGGTCGAGGGGCGGGTGGTGATCGAGCCCGGCGCGCGCGTCGTCGATTCGTCGGTGCGCGGTCCCGCCGTGATCGGCGCGGGCGCCCTGGTCGAGCACGCCTACGTCGGTCCGTACACGGCCATCTCCGAGGACGTCGTGATCCGCCGCGCCGAGGTCGAGCACAGCATCTTCCTGCGCGGGAGTCGCCTGGAGGACCTGGACGCACGTGTCGAGAGCAGTCTGGTCGGGCGCGACGTGACGATCGCCCGCAGCACGGCCAAGCCGCGCGCCTACCGCTTCATGGTCGGTGACTCGTCCGAGATCGGGATCCTGTGAGCACCACGCGCGCGCCCGTGCGCCCGCACCCGGAGCCGCCGCGGTGACCGTTCTCGTGACGGGCGCCGCCGGCATGCTCGGCGTCGACCTGGTCGCGCGCCTTGCCGCGCGCCACGAGGTCGTGGCAGTCGATCTGGACGTCGACGTGACCGATCCGCACGCCGTCGCCGCGTGCGTCGCGGACGCGAGACCAGCCGCGATCTTCCACTGCGCGGCCTGGACCGACGTCGACGGCGCCGAGGGGGCCGAGGAGGCGGCGCGGGCGGTCAACGAGGACGGATGTCGCAATGTGGCGGTCGCCGCCCGCGAGGCGGGCGCCGCGCTCGTGATCCCCTCGACCGACTACGTCTTCGACGGGCGCAAGGGCGCGCCCTACACCGAGGACGACCCCCCCGCGCCCCTGGGGGCGTACGGCCGCACCAAGCTGGCGGGAGAGCGCGCGGCACTCGACGCCCATCCCGACGGGACCCGGATCGCGCGGACGGCGTGGCTCTACGGCGCCCACGGGCGCAACTTCGTCGACACGATGCTGCGCCTGGCCGGCGAGCGCGACGAGGTGTCGGTGGTCGACGATCAGGAGGGCTCGCCGACCTGGACCCGGGATCTGGCCGAAGCGCTCGAGGCGCTCGCCGCCCAGCCCCCGGGGGTCTACAACACCGCGGGCGCAGGATCCGTGACATGGGCGGGCTTCGCCCGAGCGATCTTCGAGGCCGCCGGACGCGACTGCGAGGTGCGCCCGATCACGACCGCCGAGCTCGGGCGCCCGGCGCCGCGGCCGGCGGTTTCGGTGCTCGTGCCGACACGCTCGGGCGCGCCCCGTCTACGGGGTTGGCGGGAGGCGCTCGTCGCCTACCTCGCCGAGCGCGTCGTGGCGCCGGGTCCCGGGGCGCCGGCATGAAGCTCCTCGTCACCGGCGGCTGCGGGTTCATCGGGTCGGCCTTCGTGCGCCTGGCGCTCGCCCGGGGCGCGAGCGTCGTCAACGTCGACAAGCTCACCTATGCCGGCAATCCTGCGAACCTGGCCGACGTCGCCGACGACCCCCGCTACGAGTTCGTCCACGGCGACATCGCCGACGCCCCCCTGATGCGCGAGGCGGTCGCCGGCTGCGACGCGGTGGTCAACCTGGCCGCCGAGAGCCACGTCGACAGGAGCATCCTGGCGCCCGCCGAGTTCCCGCGCACCGACGTCGTCGGGACGACGGTGCTCCTCGACGCGGCCCGCACCGCCGGGGTCGATCGCTTCGTCCAGGTCTCGACCGACGAGGTGTACGGCTCCATCCAAAGCGGCGCCTTCCGCGAGACCGATCCGCTCGAGCCGAGCAGCCCCTACTCGGCGAGCAAGGCGGGCGGGGACCTGCAGGTGCTCGCCTGGCACCGGACCTTCGGCATGGACACGGTGATCACGAGGGGGTCCAACACCTTCGGTCCCCGCCAGTACCCCGAGAAGCTGATCCCGCTGTTCGTGACCAACGCGCTCGACGGGCTGCCGCTGCCGGTCTACGGCGACGGCATGCAGATCCGCGACTGGATCTTCGTCGAGGACCACTGCGAGGGCGTGTGGACCGCGCTCGAGCGCGGTGCCGCCGGTGCCGTCTACAACGTCGGGGGCGGCAACGAGGCGACCAACATGGAGATCACGCGACGCATCCTCGAGCTGACCGGCCGCGGCGACGAGTTGATCACCTACGTCGCCGACCGACCCGGCCACGACCGCCGCTATGCGCTCGACACCACGCGGCTGCGCGGCCTCGGATGGACCCCCCGGCACTCGTTCGCGACGGCGCTCGAGCAGACCGTCCGGTGGTTCGAGGGCGCCCGCGCGTGGTGGGGGCCGATCAAGAGCGGCGCGTACCGCGAGTACTACGAGGCCCAGTACGGCGACCGGGGCGGCGCCTCCTAGTCGAGGAGCCCGAGAGGGACCCGGAGGCGACCGTTCGCGCGGCGACCGGCCACCGGAACGGAAACGAACCGACACCTCGAGATCACTCGCACGGGGGATGTTGTTCGATGCCCCGCGGGTCGAGACGGTGGATGCACAGTGCACCCCGTCGTCCCCCCCGGCGACCGTGGCGCACCCCGGCGACCGTCGCCCTGGCCGCGCACCCCCCCGCGCGGCCGAGGCCGGCGCCGATCGCAACGGTTCGGCGTCCCGCATCCCCCGCGGGGCGCCGCGCCTGCTCACTCAGGCGGCGTGAAGACGCCCCCGCCGAGTTCCTCGGGAAGCGCCCGCGGGCCGTCGGGGTAGAGCTCCGCCAGTTGCGCGGGGGTCATCTCGAGCGTGTTCGCCGCCTCCACGGGGGCGCCCACGATCAGCCACAGTTGCTCCGCGCCGGTGTCGTTGAACACCTGCCGGGTCGCCGGCGGCGCGACGAGGACGGACGACAGGGGCGTCAGGGTCAGGGTCTCGCGGCCGACCCGCATGCGGCCGGTGCCCTCGAGGAGGACGTAGAGCTCCTCCGTCTCCGTGTGGCGATGGCGCGTGCTCGCCTGCCCGGGGGTCAGGCGCCACAGTCGCGCCCCGAGCATCGAGGCCCCGAGCTGCCGGCCGAGATCCGTGTTGAGGACGCGCATCTGGTTCGAGTGCCGCCAGTGCGACTCCTCGGCGCTCAGCATGCGATGGGCGGGCGCCGGCTCCTCGCTCACTCGGCGCCGAGCATCTCGTCGGAGGGCACCTCGCGCCACACACGCGCCGGGAGCCCCGCGACGAGCTTGCCCGCGGGCACGTCCTTGGTGACAAGCGCCCCGGCAGCGACGAAGGCCTCCTCGCCCACCTCGATCCCGGGGAGGATCACGACCGATCCCCCGACGCGCGCGCCCTTTCGGATCACGGGACCCTTGACGAGGTCGTGGCGCGCCTCGGTGCGACCCATGAGGTTGTCGTTGGTCGTCACCACGCACGGCGCGATGAAGACCTGCTCCTCGAGCTCGCTGTACGCGGTGATGTAGGCGTTCGACTGGATCTTGGTCTGCGTCCCGATCCTGACGTCGTTCTCGACGCACACGGCCCGTCCGATCACCACCCGCTCGCCGATCACGCACCGCTCGCGGACCCACGCCTGGTCGCCGACGATCGTGTCCGCGCCGATCGTGGTGCCGCGGTAGACGATGGCCCCGGTACAGATCGCCGAGCCCTCGCCGATCACGAGCGGGTCGAGCGGATCGCGCCGCGCGGTCGAGCGCGCCGACAGCTGGGGCCGCTTGCCGAGCACCACGTTGTCCTGGATGACCACCCCGTCGCCGATCACGGTGTCGGCGTGGATGATCACGTTCGCACCGATCTCGACGTCGGCGCCGAGCGAGACGCCGTCCGCGACGTGGGCGTTCGGGCCGGTCATGCCGTCGCCCCCGATGCGATCGCGACCGGCGCGCCCGCGCTCCGCAGGCTCTGGGTCATCGCCTCGAGCACCTCCACCACCCGGGCGCCCGCGTCGCCGTCGGCCACGGGACGCCGGTCCTCGGCGATGCAGTCGACGAACTCCTGGCACACGACCCGCAGCGGTTCCACCGCGGGGATCTTCGGGATGTGGATGTCCCCGGAGCGGACCTGGATGTACTCACCGTAGGTCTCGGTCCGGGGGATCGGGCCCTTGTCGTACACGGTGACCTTGCGCTCGTTCTCCATGTCGTCGAACACCACCATCTTCTCGGAGCCGATCACGGTCATCTTGCGCATCTTGTGGGGGTCGAGCCAGGACAGGTGCAGGTGCCCGATCACGCCGGAGGGGAACCGCACGCGGCCGAACACGATGTCCTCGACGCCGGGCTGCAGGTAGCTCTCGCCGCTGGCGGCGGCCTCGATCGGCCGCTCGCCAACCAGGTGGAGCATGACCGAGATGTCGTGCGGCCCCAGGCTCCACAGCGCGTTCTCGTCCGGCCGGACGATGCCGAGGTTCTGCCGGTTGCCGTAGAGGTAGAAGACCTGTCCGAGCGCCCCGTCGTCGATGAGCGCCTTGAGCGCCCGTACGGCCGGGTGGTAGACGAGCAGGTGATCCACCATCAGCACCCGCCCCGCGGCGTCGGCGGCCGTCGCCAGTCGGCGGGCGTCCGCGGCGTCGACCGCGAGCGGCTTCTCGACGAACACGTGCTTGCCGGCGTCGAGCACCATTCCGGCGAGATGGGCGTGCGTGGGCACCGAGGTCGCGATCACGACCGCGTCGAGGTCGTCATCGCCGAGCAGATCGTCGATGTCGGTGGTGAACCGCGTCTGCTGATGCGCGGAGCGGTGGCGATCGAGGACCGCCTCGTCCAGGTCGCAGCACCAGCGCAGCGCGCAGCCCTCGAGGCGGGCGAAGTTGCGGGCCAGGTTGGGACCCCAGTAGTTCATGCCGACCACGCCGACGGTCACGTCGCGCGCCATGGAACCCTCCTCAGAGCCGCCAGACCTTTCCGTCGACGTCCGGCACGGCGTTTCGAAGATCGACGACCAGGCGGGAGTGCTCGACGACCCCGGCCCAGTCGATGCCCGAGTGGGCCGTCACCACGACGGCGACGTCGTACTCCGCCAGGCGCCCGGCGTCGATCTCGACGCTCGCGAGCCCCTGGCGGGCGAGCTCCGGAACGTGCGGGTCGTGGTAGTCGACGACCGCCCCCTCCGACTCCAGCAGGGAGATGATGCGGAGCGCGGGGCTCTCGCGGGTGTCGTTGACGTCGGCCTTGTAGGCGACCCCGAATACCAGCACGCGGCTGCCGTTGAGCGCCGTGCGGCGGCTGTTGAGCGCGCGCATCACCTTGTCGACGCAGAACTTGGGCATCTGCGAGTTGACCTTGCCCGCCAGCTCGATGAACTCGGTGTGCATGTCGAACTCGCGCGCCTTCCACGTCAGGTAGAAGGGGTCGATCGGGATGCAGTGCCCGCCGAGCCCCGGCCCCGGGCGGAACGGCATGAACCCGAACGGCTTGGTGGCCGCCGCGTCGATCACCTCCCAGACCGGGACGCCCATCCGGTCGCAGAGGATGGCGAGCTCGTTCACGAGCGCGATGTTGACGCTGCGGAAGATGTTCTCCAGCAGCTTGGTCATCTCGGCGACCTCGGGGCTCGAGACCTCGACGATGGTCTCGACCGCGAGGCCGTAGAGCTCCGCCGCGCGGCGCGTGCACGCGGGCGTGAGGCCGCCCACGACCTTCGGGGTGGTGCTGGTCGTCCAGTCGACGCGGCCGGGGTCGACGCGCTCGGGCGAGAAGGCCAGGTGGAAGTCCTTGCCCACGCGAAGCCCCGAGCGCTCCAGCACGGGCGCCAGCTCCTCGCGGGTGGTCCCCGGATACGTGGTGCTCTCGAGCACCACGAGCTGCCCCGTGCGCAGGCGCTGGGCGAGGCTCTCGGCCGCGCCGAGCACGGCCGAGAGGTCCGGCTCGCGGTGCTCGGTCAGGGGCGTCGGCAGGCAGATCACCACCGCCTCGACCGCACGCATCGCGTCCCAGGAGGTCGTGGCGCCGATCAGCCCCGCCTCGGTGAGCGGCCGCAGGCGCTCGCTCGGCACGTCCTCGATGTACGACTCGCCCCGGTTGACCTGATCGACCTTCGACTGGACGGCGTCCAGCCCGAGGACGGGCACGCCCGCCTCGGCGAAGGTGAGCGACAGCGGCAGGCCGACGTAGCCCAGGCCGATGACGCCGACGCGCGGCTTATCGGTCACGTGGCGGGCGATCCAGGCGCGACGTTGCTCCGGGTGCTGTGATCAGGGCGGACAATGGCGCGGTATCGTACCGCTTGTCGCGGCGAAAGGACCTGGCGCGATGGCGGAAGGTGGCCTGGCCGGGCTCCCGAGACTCGTGCGGACCGGAGACGAGGCGCGCTGGCGCGGCGGTGTCGCGATCGCGACCGCCGTCGCCGTGGCCGGCTACTGGGCCACCGCGTGGTTGCTGGAGCAGCCCGTCGAGCCCGTCCGGGCGGGCGCGTCGGCGCTGCTGGTCCTTCTCCCGACGCTCGCGCTGGCGGTGCCCGCCGGCCGCCGGCGCGTGGTCGCATCGTGCGTCCAGGCGCGACCCGTGCCGCGGGCCTGCGTCTACGAGACCCGCGCCGCCGCGCGCGCGCGGCGCTCCAAGCTGCTCGCCGTGGTGCTGACCGGGATCGTGGCGCTCATGGTCTTCGACCAGGTCACCGGCGGGGGCGGGGTGATGGCGGGTCTTCTGGCCGGCGTCCTGGTCGGGATCGGCGTCGCGGACCTGGTCGAGAGCCGGACCTGGCGACGTGCGGAGCGCTCGCGCGAGACGCGGATCTTCGCCCTGATCCGGCACGACGCCATGACGATCGGCTTCGGGCCGCTGACCGTGTTCGAGGACGAGCCGCCCCTCACGCGCGATCCCATCGAGGACGAGCCGAGCCCCTTCGACCTCACCCTGTGAGCCCCTCTCGCGTGAAACCGGCAACTGCCACGGCGATCGAGGCGACGGCCGCGACGGTGCGCCGCGAGACCTGACCCCTCGGTCGGCCTCAGCCGTACGCCTGGACCAGGAGCTCCGCCATGCGGTTCGCCGAGGTGCCGTCGCCGTAGAGCGGCGGGTGCGCGTCCGGGATCCGAAGCCCGACGAGCGCCTTGCGCACGTGCGCTGCGTCGAGGCCCACCAGGCGGTTGAAGCCGGCCTCGACGGTCTCGACCCACTCGGTCTCGTCGCGGAGCGTCAGGCACGGCACGCCGTGGAAGTAGGCCTCCTTCTGCACACCGCCGGAGTCGGTCAACACCACCCGGGCCGCGATCAGGAGTGCCGTGAAGTCCAGGTATCCGACCGGTGGCGCGACGCGCAGGTCCGGGATGCGGCCGACGCGGTCCCAGAGACCGGCGTCCTCCAGCTTGGCGCGCGTCCGCGGATGCACCGGGAAGACCGCGGGTCCCTCGATCGCCTCGAGCACCTCGACCAACGACGCGAGCGCCTCGGGTGTGTCCGTCGCCGCGGCCCGGTGGACGGTCACCAGGGCGTAGTCGCCGGGGGTCTGGCCGTAGGCCGGCGGCCCGGGGCGCGTGCGCGCGACGGGCGCGAACGCCAGGCACGCGTCGTACATCACGTCCCCGACCAGCGAGACGCCCTCGGTGATCCCCTCCGCGGCCAGGTTGCGGACCGCCGTCTCGGTCGGGCAGAACCGGACCTCTGCCAGGTGGTCGGTTACGACACGGTTCTGCTCCTCGGGCATCGTCGGCCGGAAGGAGCGCAGGCCGGCCTCGACGTGCGCGAGCGGCACCGGTGCCTTGGCCGCCGCGATCGCCCCCGCGAGGGTCGTCGTCGTGTCGCCGTAGACCAGCACCACGTCCGGTGCCTCGGCGCTGATGATCGGCTCGAGCCGGTCCAGGATGGTCGCGATCTGCCCGGTTGGGGTCCCGGGTCCGATCCCCAGCGCGTGGTCGGGTCGCGGGATGTCCAGCTCGTCGAAGAACAGGTCGGCGAGCGCCGGGTCGTAGTGCTGCCCGGAGTGCACGAGCACCTCGTCCGCATGGGCGCGGAGCGCCCGGCTGAGCGGTGCCGCCTTGACGAACTGGGGCCGGTTGCCGACCAGGGACAGGACCTTCACGGCCGCGCAGGCTACCCTCCCGGCGCACGACGTACCCGGGACGGAGCCGCATGACCCACCTCGAGGAGGGCTCGGATGCGACCGAGCTCGAGACCGTTCGCCACGCGTTCCACGAGGCCGCCGACGCGGTCGGCCTGAGCGACGACCTTCGCGAGCGGCTGTCGCGACCCGAGCGCGAGATCGCCGCGCAGGTGCCGGTGCGCATGGACGACGGGTCGGTGCGGGTCTTCGAGACCTACCGGGTCCAGCACTCGAGCGCTCGGGGTCCCTACAAGGGCGGGATGCGGTACCACCCGGAGATCGACCTGGACGGCGCGCGGGCGCTCGCGGCGACGATGACCTGGAAGACCGCCCTCAACGATCTGCCCTTCGGCGGCGCCAAGGGCGGGGTCGACTGCGAGCCCAAGTCGTTGTCGCTGACCGAGATGCAGGCGATCACACGAGGGCTCATGGGCCCGCTCGAGCACGCGATCGGCCCGATGACGGACATCATGGCCCCCGACATGGGGTCGGGTCCGCGCGAGATGGCGTGGATGATGGACTGGTGGGGCCGCTCGCGCGAGCACGCCCCCGCGATCGTCACGGGCAAGCCGGTCGCGCTCGGCGGGACGCTCGGTCGCGTGGAGGCGACCGGCGAGGGCGTCGCCTTCGTCATCGGCGAGCACGCGCGCGCGGGCGAATGGGACATCGCAGGCGCGCGCGTCGTGATCCAGGGGTTCGGCAACGTCGGAAGCCACGCCGCGATCGCCCTCGAGCGCATGGGCTGCACGATCATCGGCGTGAGCGACGTGGTCGGCGGCGTGGTCGACCAGGCGGGTCTCGACGTCGCGGAACTCGTCCGTCGCGCTAGGGGCCGGGATCGTCGGCCACGAGGGCATGCGCGTCGATCGGGTGAGCAATGCGGAACTGCTCACGGTTCCGTGCGACATCCTCGTGCCCGCCGCGATCGGTGGCGTGCTCCATGCGGGCAACGCCGACGGCGTCCGCGCCCGCGTCGTCGTCGAGGCCGCGAACAGCCCGCTCACGCCCGCCGCGGACGCGATCCTCGCCGAGCGCGGCATCGAGGTCGTCCCGGACGTGCTGGCGAACGCCGGCGGCGTGATCGTGAGCTACCTCGAATGGACCCAGAACACGCAGAACGCCCAGTGGAGCAGGGACGAGGTCGACCGGGAGCTCCAGCGGCGGATGCGGGCCGCCTACCAGGCGGCATGTGGGCGAGCGGTCGCCGACGGCTGCGCGATGCGGGGTGCGGCCCACCGGGTGGCGGTGGAGCGCGTCGCCGAGGCCGTCGTGTTGCGGGGCCATCCGTAGCGGTCCGCGTGGATTCCCGCATGGGAATCCGGGGGCGCGCAGATACTCTCTGGCGGGGGCCATGCCGCCCACTCGTGGGCGGGACACTGGAGCGGAAGGAGACGCAGACGTGGCGACGACGACGACCGGATCGCGAATCGAGGGCCTGCTGGGGGACGAGGCCGAGGTCCTGCTCGGGTATCGGTGCGAGGCGATCCCGGCGGACCAACTGAGCCTTCCCGGGCCGGACTTCGTCGACCGGGTCTTCAGCGACTCGGACCGGCCGACCCCGGTCCTGCGGTCCCTGCAGACGATCTTCGACACCGGCCGCCTCGGCGGAACCGGGTACGTGTCGATCCTCCCGGTCGACCAGGGCATCGAGCACACCGCCGGCGCCTCCTTCTCACAGAACCCCGCCTACTTCGATCCGCTCAAGATCGTCGAGCTGGCGATCGAGGGCGGCTGCAACGCGGTGGCGACCACGTACGGCGCGCTGGGGATCGCCGCGCGCAAGTACGCGCACAGGATCCCGTTCCTGCTGAAGCTCAACCACAACGAGCTGCTGACATACCCGAACAGCTACGACCAGATCATGTTCGCCTCGGTCAAGGCCGCGCGCGAGATGGGGTGCGTGGCCGTGGGCGCGACGATCTACTTCGGCTCCGACAACGCCCGCCGGCAGATCGTGGAGGTGTCCGAGGCCTTCGAGGCGGCCCACGAGATGGGGATGGCCACGGTGCTGTGGTGCTATCTGCGCAACTCGGCGTTCTCGGCCAAGGACGGCGGTCCGGACTACCACGTGGCGACCGACCTGACCGGTCAGGCGAACCATCTGGGCGTCACGATCGAGGCCGACATCATCAAGCAGAAGGCGCCCGAGACTCCGGCGCCGGGCTTCAAGGACCTCAAGTTCGGCAAGTACGACCAGAAGATGTACGACCAGCTGATCACGCCGAACCCGATCGACATGACGCGCTGGCAGGTCCTCAACTGCTACGCGGGGCGGATCCCGCTGATCAACTCCGGCGGCGCGTCGGGCAAGAACGATGTGCACGACGCGGTCCGGACCGCCGTGGTCAACAAGCGGGCGGGTGGCGCGGGCCTGATCACCGGTCGCAAGGCGTTCATGAAGCCGACCGCCGACGGCGTCGAGATCCTGAACGCGGTCCAAGACGTGTACCTGGCCGATGACGTGACGGTCGCCTGAGGGCGATCGCGTCTCCCTCCGGGCGGTCTCCGCCCGGAGGGAGCGTCAGGGTGTGCTCGAGGCCTGGTCCTCGCCGAGGGTCGGCAGGGGCAGCGCACCTCGTTGCGCGACGACCTCGGTGAAGGCGTCGTAGCTCGGCTTGCGCGTGCCGTCGGCCCGGATCAGGCCCGCGGGCCAGAACTCGTTGTCCTGCAGGTTGAACCAGACGATCGCCGCGACCCGCTCCTGATCCACCTGGGGGAGCGCGAAGATCTCGGTCAGGTACTGCGCCTGCTGGTCCTCGGTGACGTGGGACTTTCGAAACGGCGTCGGCGCGGTCGTGTACCCGGCCTCGGTGATGTAGAGGTCGAGGCCCGGCTTCCACTCGTCGAGCTCCTGCAGGAAGCCGTCGATCGAGCTCCAGCTCGGGAAGGCGATCGTCTCGACGTCGGGGGCCGCGGCGGGGTAGATGTGCTGCGAGTAGGCGTCCAGCGGGATGTCGCGCTCGCGGAGCGCCTGCAGCCACGGCCGCGCGCCCGTCGCGCCCTCGCCGCTCGCGCCGCGCGGGCCGCCGACGCCGACGATGACGACGGCCTCGGGGTTGGCCTTCTTGATCGCCGGGTAGGCGGCCTTCGCCATCTCCGCGTAGCTGTCCGCGGCGACGAGCTGCCCCTCCTCGACCTGCGGGCCGAGGAACGAGCGGAAGTTCGGCTCGTTCCAGATCTCGAAGTGGGATGTCTCGGGAAGCGGTTGGTCCGCACCGCCGGGCTGGAAGGTCCCCGAGTAGCGCGCCGCCACCGCCCCCATGAAGTCTCCGAACGCATCGGCCTTCGGGAAGTTGTTGTTGATCGGCGTTCCCGCCGGCGGACCCTGGCCGTTGCGCGCGGCCCAGGCGGGGGTGTTGTAGACCGACACGATCGTGTCGATGCCCCGCTCCGCATAGCCGGACAGCACGAAGTCGGCCTGCGAGAAGTCGTACGCGGGGTCGGCCGGGTCCGTGGGATCGGCGGGCTCGGTCGGCGCGATGCTGGACCAGAAGAGGTCGAGGCGCGCGACCTCGGCGCCGGTCTCGGCGAGCATCTCGATCCGTGGCGCGAGCTCGTCGGACCTGGCGACCGGAATCCGGTCGTCCTGTACTGCGACGGCCGGCCCCGTGGTCGCGGTGTCGTCGTCATCGCCGCACGCGGCGGCCCCCAGCACCGCGACGAGCGCGAGGAGGACGACGATGCCGCGACCCGCGCGGCGGACGAGGCGGACACGGCTGCTTCGCATCGGCGGAACATACCGACCCGCACCGCCGCCGCGCGCGTCGGTGGTCACCCGGTCACGGACGGCGTGCGATCGCGAACAGCTTGCTGAAGGTGTACTCGAATCCGTCCGACCCCGAGACGGCCTCGGTCGCCGCGAACACCCGCGCCTGGATGTCGGCGAGCTCCTCCGGGGACATGTCGTCGTTGAGATGGCCCGCCACGACGCGCATCCGCTCCAGGTACTGGTCGACCGGCGTGCGGCGAACGCGTGTCTCCATCCAGATGTCCACCGGCTCGAGGCCGGCGTCGCGGATGTAGGACTCCATCTCGCGCTCGTCGCGCTGGACGAGGTCGAACGTCCCGATCCACGCCGCGGGCACGGACGGCTCGACCGATGCGAGCACGCGCTTGAACTCCTCCTCGCCCCGCCGTCCGGAGCAGAGGATCGCCATCACGCCACCCGGTCGGAGCGTGCGCGCCATGGCCGCCGTCGCCCGACGCTTCTCGGGGAACCAGTGGAACGCCATCGTGGAGACCAGGACGTCGAAGGAGGCGTCCTCGACCGGCATCGACATGACGTCCGCCTGCTCGAGCGTGACCGCGAGCTCCGGACGCGCCGCGAGCTTGGCGCGAAAGACCTCGAGCATGCCCGGCGCGGGATCGACGCCGGTGACCTGGCGGATCGGGAACCGGTCGGCCATCGCGAGCGTCGCGTGCCCGGTCCCGCAGCCGACGTCCAGCAGGCGGTGGTGGTCCCCGTCGGGGATGGAGTTGACCAGCCGCTGCGCCCCGCTGATGTTGTGGCGGACGACCTCGTCGTAATCGTCGGCCGTCCGGTCGAAGTTGCGCGCGACGCCGGTGTCGTGTGATCCCATGGGGCCTCCCGTTGCGTACACCGTAAGTCTACCGTCGGCGCCACGCCGGTCCCCGCGCCGCCGTCACACGGTGCTGAGCGCGATCTCGGCGAGCACCCGGCCGCCCTCGTCCATCCGGTCGGCCGCGTTCGCGAGATGGCGATAGACCTCGCGCCGGCGCATCGCGTCGAGCAGGTGCGCCAGCGCGTCGCGGGCCGCATCCGGCCCGTCGCCCATGATCCGTGCGGGATCGGCCGGGAGCAGTGTCGCCACCGCGGCGCGGTACCGCTTGTCGACGGTGCGCTCGTGTTTGTGGACCACACGGACCTCGGCGGCGACGCCATCCGGATCGCCCGAGAGCATCGCCGCCGCACGGCGCATGGCGGCGACCCCGCCGATGAGCTCCGCGGTGATCTCGCGCATCGCGTCGTCCGCGCGCAACTCCAGGACCTCCATCTCCTTGGCGGTCGTCTTCGCGTCGTTGGCGACGTCGTCGATCCGGAGGATCGCGGTCGCGATCAGATCGCGGTCGAAGCCGGTGGAGAACGCCTGGTGGAGCGTCACCAGGTTCCGTTCCCGGCAGCGGTCCGCCGCCTTCTCGAACGCCGACACCCGTGCGGCAAGGGCGGGATCACCGGTCTCCAGATAGCGCGAGAGCGCGTCGAGGACGTCGCCGACGAGATCGACCTGCTCGGCCAGGAGCGGCGCGAAGTCGGGCGTTCGGGGGAGGATCCGCCGCACGGCGCGCCCCGCGAGTCCCTCGATGCGTGCGCGGCGTGTCTCAGCCAACGCTCACACCGCCCCGATGATCGCGGCGATGGGCAAGTAGAGGAGCACGGCCGTGAGCGCCGCGGCCGGAAGCGTGACGAGCCAGACGAGTACCATCATCTTCGCCGTGTCCCAGTGCACCGCGCGCGGTCGTCCTCCGGCGCCGACCCCGGTGATCGTCGAGCCGACGACCTGCGTGGTCGACACCGGCCCGCCCACGAGCGCCGCGCCGTAGATGACCAGGCCCGCGGCGCCCTGGGCACTCGCCCCGTCGAGCGGTTCCAGCCGGTAGATGCCGCGCCCGAGCGTCCGCGCGATGCCCCAGCCCCCGAGGACGCCGCCCGTGACGATCGCGCCCGCCGACACCAGGATCACCCAGCCCGGCACCGAGAACGACGGCAGTCGCCCACCGAGGACGAGGGCGAGCGCGATCACGCCCATCCCCTTCTGGGCGTCGTTGGCCCCGTGGGCGAATGCCAGCAGGCCGGTGGCGCCCAGCTGGGTCCGCCGGATGGGGCGGTTCGCGGTGCGCGTGGCCCGCGCCAGCGCGCGCCGCGCGACCCGGACGACGATCCAGCCCGCGATCAGGCCGACGATCGGCGACAGGACGAGGGCGACCACGACCTTGGAGACCCCCTCCAGGTCGCCTCGCACGAGCGCGGAGAACCCCCAGACGACGTCCCCGGGGCCTGCGGCGAGGATCGTGGCCCCCAGCAGTCCGCCGACCAGCCCATGCGTCGAGGAGGACGGGATGGCCAGTCGCCAGGTCACGACGTTCCAGGTCGTCGCGCCGAGGACGCCGGCGAGCACCACCCCGAGCGCGTCCGCCGCCGCCAGCCCGCTCAGGTCGACGATGCCGCCGATCGTGTCCGCGACGGCCGTCCCGGCCAGGAACGGTCCAGCGAACGCCATCACGGCGAACAGCACCAGCCCCGCGGCGGGCCGGACGGCGCGCGTGACGACTCCGGGCGCCGTGATCTCGGCCGCGTCGTGGAACCCGCCGGTGACGTTGAACGCCACCACGGCGGCGATGACGGCCACCATCAGCCCGGACTCCACGTGCGACGCCGGTCTCAGCCACGGGTCCACCGGGGGCGGTGCCCGAGGCGGAGGTCGAATGCGCGGCCGGGCATCCCCCGAATGTAGCGCCCGGAACGGGCCCGGGTGCGTGGGTCTCCGGCGCCCCCGGGCGCCGCAGCGGTTCAGCCCGGGCGGATCGTGATCCGGGCGGCGTTCGTCCCCCAGCCGTGGGTGGCGCGGCTCAGATCGCCGCGCCCGCTCACGCCCGGGTGGCGCTTGACGGAGGATCGCGTCGAGATTCCGACCCCGTGCGCCCCCAGGCACGGGACATGGGACCCGCTCTCGGTGTTGCGCTCCGAGCCGGCGTCGTAGGCCGACACGGTCCACGTCGCCCGACCCGGCTTGCCGTTTCGAAGCGGCAGCTCGCGGGAGGAGACACCGGTGAAGCCGTCGTTGGTGCAGACGAGCATCGTTGCGAGCGTCAGCCGACGGGCGGCCGTCGTCGTGCGAAGCCTGAACGTCGTCGAGCGCCGCGGCGCCACCCGAGGCGCGCTGATCGTCCGGCGAACGCCCGGTTTGCCGCGGGCCTCGGAGAGGAGGCGGGAGGTCCCGCCGTCTTGCGCCAGCTCGGCCAACCCGCGGCTGGCACGGCGCCCGGTCCGCCACACGGTCGTGCGCCGGTCGTGGGCGACGACCGCGATCGGCGTCAGGTCGCTCGGGGTCAGGTTCGTGACCGTGATCCGATAGGTGAGCGGCTTGGGCGCCGCGGCCGCGCCCGCCGGCAGCGTGACCAGAACGGCCGCGCACGTGGCCGTTGCGAGCGCCGTACCGAGCGTGCGTCGTCTGTGCTTCACGGGGCCTCCTGTCGGACTGACGAACCCAGCCTAGGGCGGCCCACCCCGGCGCACGACCCCGTCGGAACGTCGTTCAGGAAGGGTTAAGGGGTGGGTCGGTCGCCGGGGTTCGAGGATTCGGCCGGGTACCCCGCGCCCCGCTCCTTCAGCATCTTGGAGACGACGCCGAGCTCGAGTTGGGCATGGGTGAGTTGTCCGCCGACGCCTCGATGGATGTGTGCGAGTGCGCCGTCGAGGTCGCCTTGACGGGCGAGATCCTTCGCGGCCGCGATCTCGTCCAGGGCCTGCGTCAGGAACCGCGAGGCGGTCTCGAAAGCGTCGTCGATCGTCGTGGACACTCGGCCCGCTCCCGGATCGTGTCGGAGTCTCGTGCGCCTCGGATCCGATGCTAGCGGGAGCCGATCAGCCGAAGCGTGAGCTTGGTCTTCACGATGGTCTGGCCCACCGGGTTGCCGTTGGCGGTGAGCGGGGTCCGCGCGGTCCCGCGGAGGACGAGCGTCTTCTTGCGCCCCTTGGCGGCCTTCCGGAACTTCGAGCGCGGCACCGCGAACGAGACGGAGTAGTCGTCGCCGCGCACCCGCTTCGGGGCGACGGTCCCGAGGCTCGGCATCTGGTCGAGGCATTCGATGCGCCCGTCGTCGTCCTCGTCGTCGATGCGCTCCAGCGCGTCGGGGCCGTTGACCTCGACGTAGACCGTCTTCGCTCGGACCGAGGTGCGATAGAAGCGGACCGTGAGCTCTCGCTCGGCCCGCGGCACATCGCCGGGCAGGCCGCAGGCCTCGCGTGAGTTGGCCACGTTCCCGGACTGACTCGCCCGCTGCGCCTTGACTCCCTGCAGAACGCCGTAACGGGGGTTCGTTCCGCCCTTCGTGAACGGGTCGAAGGAGTTCCGCGTCGGGTAGTCGAACACGACCCTGTTGCTGCCCCGGCGCGCGGTGTAGCGGAAGCTCGAGGCGACGTTCCACGAGGAGGATCCGAGGGACGCGCGGACGCTCGAGCTCTGGTCGATCCTCGTCACGGAATAGCTCGACTGGCGCACGGCAGCGGATGCGCTGGATGCCATCGCACCGATCGCCACGATGGCGATCCCGGTCGCGGCCGCCGCGCGCCGCCGCGTTTTGCGATTCCTCATGATTCCTCCCGACGCCCCGAGATCTCAGCCCGGCATGCCGCGGACCCGCCGGGAGCGTATTCGTTGCGTTCCGCGGAGGGGAACTAGCCGGACGTCGGGGTTCGCGGGCCGCCCGCTTCGGCGGCCGTCCGGGGTCGACGCCGCCGGACTGCGCCCATCGGCGTCGGCCGGTCGCGAGGACGCACCATGGAACGACGACGTGTCGGCGAATGGGCCGTGTGGGGATCGGAATCACGGTCGTTGGACCAAGAGGCCCTGGGGCACCAATCGCGACGCGCCCGTGATGGGCTTGAGCTGGGCGATCATGCCCAGCGAGGGCTCTGCCGCCCCATGAGACCGGGCCGCAACCGTTCCGTCGAGCGTCTGAGTTCAGCCCCGCACGTGCGCCAGCACGGCGAGGACGCGCCGATGGTCAGCTTGGGCCGGTCGGATGCCGAGCTTGCCGAAGATATTGCCGACGTGCTTTTCGACGGCGCGCTCGGTGATCACCAGCTCCCCGGCGATGCCCGAGTTCGAGCGCCCCTCGGCCATCAGGGTGAGCACCTCTCGCTCTCGGGGCGTCAGGCGGTCGAGCGGCCCCTCCTCGTGGGTTCCGATCAGCCCGGCCACGACTTCTGGGTCGAGGGCTGAGCCCCCCGAGCCGACGCGCCGCAACGCGTCCGCGAAGCCCGCGATGTCGCTGACTCGGTCCTTCAGCAGGTAACCCAACCCCTCCGCTCCATCCGACAGAAGGTCCAGCGCGTACGCGGACTCGGCGTACTGGGTCAGGACCACGACGCCGGTCGAGGGGAACCGCCTGCGGATCTCCCGCGCGGCGCGGATGCCCTCGTCCGTGTGGGTCGGGGGCATGCGAACGTCGACGACGACGAGCTCGGGCTCGCCCGCGGCCACCTTGCGAAGCAACTCGTCCGCGTCGGCCGCGACCCCGATCACCTCGAAGTCGGCCTCCGACAGGAGGAGCTGAAGCCCGTCGCGGATCAGGGCGGAGTCGTCAGCCACGATCACGCGCATGGGCCAGCCTAGCGCGGCGCATACGCCCGAAGGAGTGGAGCGAGCTGCGCAGCCCGCGAGCGTTGCGGACACCTGAGGCGTGTCCGGCCTTCCTTGAAGGCCGCGTGTCACCAGGACTCGCAGCCCATTCGAAGGGAGCCCGGATGCGGTCTCACCGCGCCGCGGTGCCCGGCCTGGCCGAACGGCGCGAGCCGGCCCTGCCGGTCACAGCGCCCGGGCCGTCTGGAGCGCCAGGCGGCTCGGCGGCTTGGCGTCCCGTCCCCGACGGCGAATCGCCGGGCGCGCCGCCGGAGTGCCGCGAGCACGGGCGCCGGGGCGGCGCCCACGTGCTCTCGATCGCTCGAGCCGTCCGCACCGGATGCTCAGCCCCGAGACCGAGGCGCGGACCCTCCGGGCGCGAGCGCAGACCAATCTCGGTCCGGGACGTTGGCGGGGATCCTCGGCTGGGCGCGTTCCTCGATCTGGAGTGTGCCCCGTCGGCTCGGCGCCTCCAGGCACCCGAGGACGCCACGGCCGATCACCCGTCGCTTCGAGTGGGAGCGCCCTGGGCGCTCATTCACCTCGACACCTCCCGGCCGGCTCGATTCGATCGACGCGGCCACCGCACCCATGGGCGATCCGAGGAGCACCGCAGCCGTGGCGCCGGGCAGGTTTTCCCGCATGTGGCCATCGACGCCAACGGCAGCGACGCCGACGTCGAGCAGCACGTCGATGAGCCGGTTGCGACCCGCACCGCCTTTCTCCGGGCGGGCGCTCGCCCACTCTCCGAGCCCGGATCGATCGGCCCAGGCGGTGATGACCGACGGGGCAGGCCGCATGCGTCCGTGGGCGAGTGTTTCATCAAGGCGATGAAGGCCGAGCGGGCCCATGAGCGAGTCGCCCTCATCTGCCACTCGTGCGCGCGCTCGCATCCTGGCTTCGCACCGCACGCACGCACGACCGACGCCGACCGCACAGACCGCCTGGGGGCCGGCCACCGCTCAGCCGCGTCCACGACCTGCGTGGGCGGGGCACCGTGCGCGGTGGTTCGACCGCGCGTTGCGCGTGAGAATGAGTCGATGTCGACCCGCGTCCTCATCGTTGACGACCACGCCGGATTCCGCGCGGTCGCGCGCGAGATGCTCGAAGCTGAAGGCTTCGTCGTGGTGGCCGAGGCCGAGGATGGGGCCGGGGGGTTGGTGGCGGCCGCGCTCCACGCACCGGACGCCGTGCTGCTCGATGTCCGGCTGCCCGACATGACCGGCTTCGAGGTCGCCGACCGGCTGGCGGGACAAGGGAGCGGGCCCCGCGTCGTGCTCACGTCGAGCATCGACCAGAACGAGTTGGCGCCGCTCCTGGCCCGTCCCGAAGCGCCGGCGTTCCTGCCCAAGGGGGAACTGTCCGGCGTCGCCCTGGCCGAGCTGTTGCGGTGAGTCCAGCGGCCGTCGGCGCGACCCTCGCGGCCGGCGGGTGCGCCGCGACCGCAGGGGCCCTTGCACTCGCCCTCTCGAGTTCTCAGCCGCGCCCGGCGACCGGGTTGTTGGTGTACTTCGTCGCGGTCGGCCTGGTCTGGATCCTCGCGGGTGCCGTCGCGCACGCCCGCCGGCCGGGGAATCGGACGGGGCTGCTCATGGCGGCGGTGGGGTTCGCGTGGCTCACCGGCGCCTTCGGGCTCGCTGACTCAGCGGTGCTCTTCACCCTGAACGGCGTCGTCAACTCGCTCTGGGTCGCCCTCCTCATGCATCTGGCGCTCGCCTTCCCCGACGGCCTGCTCCACAGCCGCCTCGAGCGCGCCGTGGCCGTGTCGGCGTACCTGGTCGCGCTCGTCGCGTGGCCGCTCCGGCTGCTGTTCGTGCCATCCGAGGCCCTCGCGGACTGCGAGGACGTGTGCCCCGAGAACTTGCTCTTGGTGGATGATCGATCCGGTCTGGGCGCGGCCGGCGAAGCCGTCGCGATTCTCCTCTGGCTGGTGGTCGCGGCGGCGGTCCTCGTCATCCTCGTGCGCCGGTGGCGCTCGAGCGAAGGCCTCGCACGACGGTCGCTGACGCCCGTCCTCATGCCCGCGGCTGCCGCCATCGTCCTCGTGCTCGCGTCGATTCCGGTCGGCGCCGCGTCGGGCACCGCCGGGACGGTCGTCGAGACGCTCGCGCTCGCCGCCTTCGCGGCGGTCCCGGTCGGCTTCCTCTTCGGACTGCTGCGCGCGCGCTTGGCGCGCGGGGCGGTCGACAGCCTGGTGGTGGAACTGGGCGATGCGGTTGTGGCCGGCGGCGTTCGCGCGGCCCTCGCGCGCTCGCTGCGCGATCCCTCGCTCGAATTGGCCTATTGGCTGCCCGACGAGGCCGTCTACGTCGACCCTGCGGGGCGTCGCGTGCCCGACGGGCCGCGTGACGGCCGCGCGGTGACGCGCATCTCCCACGGCGGGGAACCGGTCGCGCTCGTGACGCACGCCGCCGCCCTCAGGGATCAGGAGGATCTGGTGGATGCGGCGTGCGCCGCGGCCGGCCTCGCGATCGCCAACGAGCGCCTGCAGGCCGAGCTGCGCCGACGCCTGGTCGAGCTGCGCTCCTCGCGCGCTCGGCTGCTGGCGGCGGCCGACGGCGAGCGGCGGCGGCTGGAGCGCGACCTGCATGACGGAGCCCAGCAGCGCCTCGTCGCGCTGGCGATGCTCTTGCGGCGCGCGGAAACCGCCGCTGGCGAGGGTGATCCCGACGCGTCGGCCTTGATCGCCCGGGCCCGGAGCGAGCTGGACGCGGCACTGTCGGGGCTGCGCGAGCTTGCCCGCGGCATCCACCCGGCGGTCCTGACGGATCACGGCCTGGAAGCGGCCCTCCGCAGCCTGGGCGACCGCTCTGCCCTGCCGGTGACGCTGGAATTCGGACTGTCCGAGCGTCCGCCTTCGCAAATCGAGGTGGCGGCCTTCTACGTCGTTGCCGAGGCGCTCACGAATGTGGTGAAGCACGCCGGCGCCGAGCGGGCACGGGTGACGGTCGCCGCGAAAGCGGATCTCCTCCGCGTCGAGGTCGTGGACGACGGCCGTGGCGGCGCGCGGCCGGATCAAGGGTCCGGACTGCACGGGTTGGTGGATCGGGTGGAAGCCGTCGGCGGGCGGCTGCGCGTCGAGAGCCCCGCCGGCGTGGGCACCCAGGTGATCGTCGACCTACCGCTCGACCCCGCGAGCCCCGCGCGCTGAACCCCGGTGGTGTGGCTGGCACCACCATCGAACGCCGGGCTCCCCCCAGGGCGAAGACGGGGACACCCTACCGACGTGGGCTCGGAATCCCTCGATGCTTGGCTGCATCCACCGCACTCCGCGCGAAGGAAACGTCGTCAACGCGCTCGCTTGGCGAGTCGATTTCGCGCTTCGCATCGAAGGAACCGGATGAATACTCACGACCCCGCTCCAGGCGGCCGTGGCCTGACGATAGAGGTCGGTCACGTGACCAAGAAGTACGGCAACGAGGTCGTCGTCGACGACCTCTCGTTCATCGCACAGCCGGGTCGCGTGACCGGCTTCCTCGGGCCGAACGGATCCGGCAAGTCCACGACGATGAAGATCGTGCTCGACCTGGCGTCGGCCGATCGCGGCAAGGCCACGGTCGGCGGGGTCCGCTACCGAGACCTCTCCAGTCCGGCCCGGACGGTCGGCGCGCTGGTCGAACCGAACGCCTTCCACCCGGGCCGGAGCGGGCGCAACCACCTGCGGATTCTCGCTGACGCGACGGGCATTTCTTCGGCCCGCGTCCAGGAAGCGCTCGACCAAGTTGGCCTCGCCGGCGCTGCCGACCGGCACGTCGGCGGCTACTCGCTGGGTATGAGGCAGCGTCTTGGGTTGGCGGCGGCGCTTCTGGGCGATCCCCCGGTCCTGATCCTCGACGAGCCCGGCAACGGTCTCGACCCCCAGGGCATACGCGAACTCCGCGAGCTGCTGCGACGCCGGGCCGAGGACGGTGACACGGTGTTCGTCTCCAGCCACCTGCTGGCGGAGGTGGAGCACCTCGCAGACGACCTGATCGTGCTCAATCGGGGTCGGCTCGTCACGAGTGGGTCGATCGCAGAGCTGCAGGAATCCGTATCGCTCGTGCGGACCCCGAGCCCCGGGCTCCTCGGCGACGTCCTGCGCGCCGCGGGCGGCATCGTCACCCCGGCCGACCAGGAGACGCTCATCGTTCGCCTCCTGCCGATCGACGAGATCGGTGAGCTGGCGTTCGGCGCCGGCGTCCCCCTCCATGAGCTCGCACGCCAATCGGGGTCTCTCGAAGAGCTGTTTCTCGGCTGGACCAGCGACACCCTGGACGGCGTCGGTGCCCGACCACCTGCGAAGGAGACCGTGCAATGACCGGATGGCTTCGACTCGTGCGTTCCGAGCTGCGCAAGCTGACCACGACGAGGATGCCGTGGGCGTTCCTCGTCGTGCTGGCCGTCATCAGCGGGATCACCGCCGCGGCCGTGGTCTTCGGAACCGACTTCGACGGCAGCAAGACGTTCGTCTCGACGGCTGCCGACCAGCAGTCACTCATGGCCTTCGGCGCCAACGCGCTGATGATCGCCGGGCTGTTCGGGGCGATTGCGGTGGCTCGCGAATACGGACACCTCACCGTCGTCCCCACATTCCTCGCGACGCCCCGCCGGCACCGCGCGGTCCTCGCGCAGCTGACGGCCGTGTTGCTCGGAGGCGGGCTGCTCGGCCTCATCGGAGCAGGACTCACGGTGCTCGCGGTGGCGCTGGCACTTCCCACCACGGAGTTCGGCTTCATGGTCCCGGCCGAAGACGTGATGCGCGTGCTGCTGGCGTCGACGTTCGCCGGAGCGGCTGGCGCGGTCCTGGGGGCCGGCCTGGGGGCGCTGATCCGCAATCCCGGCGGTGCGGTTGCCGGAGCCGTCGTGGTGCTCGTCATCGCTCCGCCGCTCATCGTCCAGCTGGCAAGCGGCAGTGCCTCGTGGATGCCGAGCACGCTGGCGAACGTCGTGTCCGGCGTCGACGACACGGTTGCGCTCGGGGCGGCACTCGCGGCTGTGGCAGCCTGGGCGATCGTGCCGGCGACCATCGGGCTGATCGCTGTTCGCAACCGTGATGTGGCGTGAGACGCCAACCGCGGTCTCCTGCGCACGATGGATGAGGTGGCCTCCGATGCAGGTACCACGAAGGCCGGCCGGGAGCAGGTCCGGGCGTAGGTGATCTCGACGCCGTCCTCGAGCGCGGCCCGCCGCTCGCCGAAGGAGGCGATCTCATCGACGAAGGGCACCGAGGGGCCCGTGCGCACCGGCCCCGTCGGGGTGGCGATCGAGCCGGCCCGTGCGGCGCTCCCGGGAGGCCCGCACGCGCCGGGGAGCGGCCGTCGGCGAGCAGCGCCGCCGCGTCGGCCCCGCCGGCGCCGCCGGGTCCCGCGACCTCTCGTCTCCTCGATGCGACTCGGGGGTGGTCTCAGCTGCGGCGTGCTCATGTCCCGCAGACGATGGCGCTCGCGCCGTCGCCCGGGCCCTCGCCGGACCCCTCTCCCGCCTCGACCGCGGGCGCCTCGGTCGGCCGGTGCGCGGGCGAGGCCGTCATCCGTGACGACGGTAGGTCTGCGGAAGGCTCCGGGTGCAGGGCGCGATCGGTCGACATCGACCCACGATCTCGGCGTTGGCGGAACGTTCGCACCAGCGTGGCCACGGCCCGAGGAGCCGCATCCGTGCCGGGGCGGATAGGCACTCAGGGATTCTCCTCGTTCGTCCCCGCCGCGCCGGCTGCGGCTCAGGGGGACGAGCGCGCGATGCGCACCTACGGCCACGCAGGGCCCTGAGGCCACGACGGGGCGACGTCCGGGTACGTGCTCTGGAGCGCGACGCCGGGGCGACCGGCACGAGCAGGGCCCCGCGTCCGCTCCCGTCGTCCCGACGAGTGCGTCACGCGCAACCGGCTTCGGCAAGGCGCTCGCGGCCTGAGTCCGGTTTACGCCCGACGGGAATCGAAAGAGCGTCGCCTCACGCAGAGGGACCTCGGGGAGGGATCGACGTGGGACGAACGCGAAACGTGTGGGTGGGCGTCGCCTGCGGCGTGGCGCTCGGACTCGGCGGCATCGTCGCGGTCGACGCGGCGACCCAATCCGCCGACGCCCAAGGCGGCTTCAAGGTCACGCCCGGCCAGCTTCAGATCAACCAGAAGATCAGCCAGGCTGCGGTGCGAAGGGCCAACCGGAACCGCAGTGATATCCAGGCGCTCCAGAAGGCGGTCGGCACGAATGGGGGCGCTACCGGACCGCAGGGACCGCAGGGCCCACAGGGTGCGCAGGGTCCGCCAGGGGCGAACGGGGCCCCTGGACCGCAGGGCGAGCCAGGTGCTGTGTCCGTCGTGCAGGGGCCGAGCGACACCGTCGGTGCCGGAACGGCGATTGGCCCGGGTGACTGTGTCGTGGTGGATCAGCTCTTCGATCAGCCTCCGGGGACCCTGGTCATCCCCACCGTGCAAATACAGTCAAGCCCGTTCTTCAAGTTCTGGGCGCCCTCAACTGTGGTCGACGGCGACGGCGTCGCGGCGATCACCTACTGCAACGGCGACACCGTTCCCGTCCCCTCGCTTCCTGTGAGCACCTACACGACCCTGAACCGCACTGGGAAAACGGGAGGCTCCGAAGCCTGGCCGGAGATGGCCGGGCAAAGGAGAATCCAAACGAATGCCCGCACCCAGGAAGTACCCCGATGAGCTGATGGCCCGGGCGGTCAACGAGGTGATCTCGACGGGCCGCCCCGTCGCCCAGGTCGCGCGCGATCTGGACATCCATCCTGAGGCGCTTCGAAAGCGCGTGCGACAAGCCGAGGCCGACGCCACACCGACATCTGCGCGCGTGCTCCCAAGCGAGGTCTCAGAGGAACTAAAGGCGCTTCGTCGCGAGAACGCGGAGCTTCGCCGCGCCAACTCGATCCTCAAAGAGGCAAGCGTGCTTTTCGCGCAAGAGCTCGACCCGACCCGGCGCAGGTGACCCGCGTGGTGAGAACGCTCGCGGCCACCTACGGGGTCGAGCCCGTCTGCCAGACGCTCGGGGTCGCCACAAGCACCCACTACGCCCGGCAGAACCGGACACCCTCGGCGCGCGATCTGCGCGATCGCGAGCTGGTGCGCGAGATCCGCGATGCCCGCGCGGGCTACCGGCAGGTCTACGGGCAGCGAAGGACCTGGCGCGAGCCGCCGGCGAGGGTTCAGGTCGGGCGCGACCGGGTGGCCCGCCTGATGCGCGCCGAAGGCCTCTGCCGGGTCCGCCGCGGGCGGCGGCGGCGTAGCCACACGCCCTGAGGCCGCCGCCGATCGGGCACGTGATCTCGTCGAGCGCCGCTTCTGTGCGGATCAGCCGAACCAGCTGTGGGTCGCGGATCTCACCTACGTCCGCACGTATGCGGGCTTCGTCTACCTGGCCGTCATCCTCGACGTGTTCTCGCGGCGCATCGTCGGCTGGCAGATCGCCTCGCACATGCGCACACAGTTCGTCATGGACGCCCTGGAGATGGCAGTCGCGACGAGGATGCCGGGCCGAGGGCTCATCGCCCACACCGACCGCGGATCGCAGTACACGGGCCTTGCCTACACCGATCGCCTCGACGAGCTCGGGATCGCGCCGTCGGTCGGATCACGCGGCGATGCCTACGACAACGCGATGGCCGAGTCGTTCGTGGCCACCTTCAAATCGGAGCTCGTCGCCGGGCGCAGGTTCCCGGGCCTCGAGCACGCAGAGCACGAGGCCCTTGCCTGGATCGGCTTCTACAACCACGCACGTCTTCACGAAAAGCTCGGCGACGTCCCACCGGCCGAGTTCGAGGCCGCGTTTCTCGACACACAACTGCACGAGCGCTCCGCGCCCGCCGAGGCCGGCCGTCCAGCGCTCTCAGGTGGCGCGCCGTCCGGCCTCGGGCAAACGACCATCCCCGCCCCGGTGAGCGCCACCTAACCCACCAATCAGAGCCTCCAACAGACCCAGTGCGGTTCAACCCTCCTTGTGCCTCCACCCAGCACCTAGGAGCGGGCAGGCGAGCAACGGTTGCCACCTGATCGCCTAGGCGGCAGCTTTTCAAGGCGCGGCAGGTCGAGAGCGTGGGCGTCAGCCTTGACGCTCGAGGCGGCGAAGGACCGTCAGGGGCGGGATGACCCGCCCGTACTCGGACGCCTTGTAGTTCCCGCGAAGGAGATCGGCCACCGACCAGATGAACCCGGCGTGGTGCTTGACCGTCGCGGTGTCCGGGCGGGTCGTTGCCACGCTTCTTCTCCTTGTCGCGCTCGCGGCTCGTTGTTCTCGTCCAATCAAGGACGGTCCCATGTGATCTTGCGGCCGGTCGCGGAGCCCTCGATGAACCACATGGGCAGGCCGGGCCGGGGGTGGGGGTGGTCATTTCCGCCCAGGCCCCAGTCGGCTGAGCGAGGCGCACATGCTCACCGGCGGCGCCCACGTCGGGCTTGCGGGGGGAGGGCGTCAGCGTTTCGTACGCGCCTGGTACGCACACCCCACTGGAGACATGGCCCCGGACACGAGAAAGCCCCGCATTTACGGGGCTGTTCTAGTGGGCCGTGTAGGGATCGAACCTACGACCTTGGGATTAAGAGTCCCCTGCTCTGCCAGCTGAGCTAACGGCCCGCGGCGGGGAGCTTAACAACGTCTGGCGCGTCCGTGCAGGCTGGCCGGGCGGCGGCGACCGCTCAGGGCGTCGCGCTCGGGTTCTGCAGATCCTGGAGCCGATCCTCGACCGCGGACGCGGACGGGTCGTCGGGCGCGAGCCGGAGGTACCGCTGGTATGCGAGGCGGGCCAGGTCGGCGCGACCGGCCTGGTCCGCCGTGCTCCCCAGTTGCAGGAAGGCCTCCGCGTTGGCGTCGTCGCGTGCGGTGTAGGCCTGGAGCGAGGTGATCGCATCCTCGTTGTCGCCGCCCTGGATCTGGACCGAGACGAGCGTCTGCACCCGCTCCCAGTCGCCCTGGTCCAGCCGGACCGCCTGCTTGGCCGCATTGATCGCCTCGGGGAAGTTCTGGTCGGCCGCGTACGCCGAGGCCAGGTCCTCCCAGGCGTCGGCGTCCTGCGGGTTCGCGTCGACACGGTCCTGTGCCTCGGCGATCAGGTCACTCTGGGCGGAGTTGCTTCCGCCGCCGAACGGTCCGATGCCGATCGACGCCAGGATCACCACCGGCACCAGACCGATGAAGGCGATCGTCGTCACGACTGCGACGATCTGGACCATCCGCTTGGTCCGCTTCTGATCCAGCAGCACGCGCAGAAGTTAACACAGGCGGCGCCGCGCGTCGGTGGCCGCGGTTGTGATGGCCTCGGTGTCCGTGCCGAGGACCTCGCCGTCCCAGATCCGCGGCGCACCGTTCACGGCCACCGCGACCACCCGACCGAGCGGGTGCAGGAAGCCGGCGGCCGGCGGGTCCTCCGCGTCGGGCGGCGGGACCACCGCGGCCAGGTCCGCACGGCGGCCGACGATGAGCGCCCCGACGTCGTCGCGACCGAGTGCGGCCGCGCCGTCCGCGGTGGCCATCCGCAGGAGTTCGTCCGGCGTGCACGCATCGCCGGCGACGCCCTGGGTCGCGGCGAGCATGCGGGCCTCCGCGCGCAGATCGAACGGCCCGGCGCTCGCCGGACTGTCGGTGCCGAGCGCGGGGCGCACGCCGGCGCGCCGGAAGGCGTCGAGGGGCGCGGTCCCGCACAGGAGGTGGGCGTTCGAGGTCGGACACAGCACCGGCCGAACGCCCCGTGCCCCGAGCAGGGCGGCATCGCCGGGACCGAGTTGGACGCAATGGGCGGCGAGTAGCCCGTCGCGGAGCACCCCGGCGCGGTCCGCCCGGACCACCGGCGAGTCCCCTGGCGGGCCGGCCCACACGGCGGGCTCGATGCCGGCCGTGGCGAACAGGAGCCCGAGTGCACCTCCGCCGGACGCGACGAGGTCGCGCTCGGCGGGGGACTCCGCGAGGTGGCAGCCCCACGGCCCGTCTCGGAGGGCGTCGTGCGAGAGGAGCGCCGTCCAGAGCTCGGGGCCCACCGAGTAGATCGCGTGCGGCGCGGTTCCGACCGTCACGAGCGGCCCGGCGACCCGCCGGAGCGACGCGACAGTCCGGGCCGCCTCGTCCGCGCGGCGGCGGGCGTCCGCCCCGCGGTCACGCCCGACGACCTCGAGCAGCACGTGCGCGCGCAGGCCGAGCTCGGTCGCCGCATGCACGCCCGCCCCGGTGGGGCCGCTGTCGGCGACGGTCGTTGTGCCGTGGCGCAGGCACCGGAGCGCCCCGAGACGAGCCGCCGCGTCGAGTGCCCCGTCGGCGGCCATCCGCCCCCGACGCGCGATCATCGCGGCGAGCCATCGATGGAACGGCGCGGACGGCAGCAGTCCACCGAGGAGCGCCCACTCCAGGTGGCAGTGGGCGTCGACGAGGCCCGGCGCGAGCACCGCGCGCCCGAGGTCGGCCTCGGGCAGATGCGGGTGCGTGCGTGCAAGGGCCTCACGCGTGCCGACCGCCGCGATCCGACCACCCTCGATCGCGACCGCGCCGTCTCGAATCGGGGCGCCGAGGACGGGGTGGACCCACGCCGCCGCCCAGCGCGCGTCGCCCGGTGGTGGGCGCCGGTGGATCACCGCGCCGGTCGAGGCCGCCGGCCCCGATAGCATGGCCGGGTGCGGGGATCGTCCTCGGGACCGACATGACGACCCTTCCCGTCCGCGACCCGGGGCACGTCGACCTGATCGCGGCCGCGTGGGGGGGTCTGGTCGCGTCGGTCGGCCTGATGGTCGCGGGTGACCGTGACCTTGCGATCCGCCTTCTCGTCACCGCGATCACGTTCTTCGTGGGCGGGTTCCTCGCGGGAGTGCGCGCCGGCTCGCGACGGCGGCTTCACGGTGTGGTCGCCGCCCTGCTGGGCGTTGCGATCTTCGCCGCGTTCGTCGCGCTGGCGAACGTGATCGCCACCCGGACCGGTCCCGATCCACCCGAATTCGCGCCCGGTGGCGCCATCGAGACCGCGGGCGTCGTGCTCTGGTCCGTGGCGTTCGCCTTCCTCGGCGCGTCGCTGGCGCACCGCTGGCTCCGCCCGTCCAGGCGTCGGGCCTCCTCGGCCTAGACCGAGACCGCGACGGCGTCCGCCACACGGTCCGCCTCGAACGAGGACCGCACGAGCGGGCCGGCCTCGACATGCGCGAGCCCCGCCTCGCGCCCCGCCTCGGCGAGCGCCGGGTACTCGGCCGGCGCATAGAACCGCTTCACCGGATGGTGGGCCGGCGAGGGGCGCAGGTACTGGCCGACCGTCACCAGCTCGCATCCCGCCGACGCCAGGTCGGCCATCGTGCCCTCGAGCTCGTGCAGTTCCTCGCCCAGACCGACCATCACACCGCTCTTGGTGGGCAGTCCGGCGGCCGCCGAGCGGGCGAGCAACTCGAGCGTGCGCTCGTACCGGGCGCCCGGCCGGACCCGCCGGTACAACCGCGGCACCGTCTCGGTGTTGTGGTTGAGCACATCGGGACGCGCATCCAGAATCACGTCGAGCGCGTCCCAGGTGCCCCGGAGATCCGGGATCAGGACCTCCACGCGGCATTCCGGCAGTCGGTCCCGGATCGCGGCGATGGTCTTCGCGAAATGGCGGGCGCCGCCGTCGGGGAGGTCGTCGCGCGCGACCGCGGTCACGACGACGAAGCGCAGCCCCATACGATCGGCCGCCTCGGCGACCCGCGCGGGCTCGTCCGCGTCCAGGTCATCCGGCCGCGCCGTCGCGACGTTGCAAAAGCGACATCCCCTCGTGCAACTCGCCCCCGCGATCATGAACGTCGCCGTGCCGCGTGCCCAGCACCGACCGATGTTCGGGCACGCGGCCTCCTCGCAGACCGTGTTGAGCGAGCGCTCGCGCATGAGGGCCTTCGTCTGGACGAAGCCTCCCGAAAGGGGGTTCTTCGCGATCACCCAGCGGGGAAGGCGCGTCCCCGACACGAGCTGCTCGAGCTGGTCGGACGTCACCTCGACCGGGGCGAGCCGCTCGATCGGCCCGTCGCCCACGAGCGCGTCTCCGAGGAGCACGTCGGGCACGGCCCCCCGCGCGCGGGCGTCCGCCACGCGGGTCCGGAGTTCTGGCGTCGGCTCTGCGTCGACGCGGAAGGCGCGGGCACGATCCATCGACCACAAGCGTAGCCCACCCCGGCGGCGCGGGATGGGGTAGCCTGGCGCCGCCGTGGTCCTCTCAGACCGCACGATCCGCGAGCAGCTCGCGGCCGGTCGCCTCGTGATCGAGCCGTTCGAGGAGCGTCTCGTCCAGCCCTCGTCCGTGGACGTCCGCGTGACGGGGGAGTTCAGGGTCTTCCACAACAACCGGTTGCCGTTCATCGACGTGCGCCGGCCGTCGGACGACCTGACCGAGCTCGTCCGGGTCCCCGACGACGAGCCCTTCATGCTCCACCCGGGCGAGTTCGTGCTGGGGTCGACACTCGAGCGCATCGCGCTGCCCGACGATCTCGTCGCGCGGCTCGAGGGCAAGTCCAGCCTGGGGCGCCTCGGGCTGCTGATCCACTCCACCGCCGGCTACATCGATCCGGGCTGGGACGGCACGATCACCCTGGAGCTCTCGAACGTCTCGCGCCTTCCGATCTCGATCTACGCCGGCATGCCCATCGGCCAGATCTCCTTTCTTACGATGACGACGCCGGTGGACCGCCCGTACCGCGGGAAGTACTCGGGCCAGGCGGGCCCCACCGCGAGCGCCTACCACCGCGAGTTCGACTCCGACTGACGCGCGTCAGCGGGCGCCCGTGGCGGTCAAGTCACCGGGGTGGTGGCCGATGAGTGCACCAGTCGGCCGGAGGGCCGGCACGGAATCGCCACGGACGGGGATACGGAGTGCTGCCATGAAGGGCCACCGGACCAAGAGGATCTCCCTCCCGGGAGGACGGGTGATCGAGATCGTGTACTTCTTCGAGCCCGAGGACGATCACGCCTCCGAGGAGGCCCGCCGGGCCCATGCCGAAGCGGCCGCGACGCGTGCGCCCACCGACGTCCAGGAGTCCCACGGCATCTCGGTGACCGACGAGGATGCGGACGTCCCGCCCGCCCTGGGGTGTGGACACGGCGAGGAGCTTCACGTCTGTCCGTCGTGCAGCAGCGGCCTCGTCTACCCGGTCGCATGGGAAGAGCGGTTCGGCGACCGGTGGAGCATCGAGCGGCGCTGCCCCAACTGCGAGTGGCGCGAGAACGGCGAGTTCGCCCAGGACGACGTCGAGGTCTTCGACGACGTCCTCAACGAGGGCACCGAGGATCTGCTCGTCGCCCTTCGCAACTTCGCCCGCGCGAACATGGAGTCCGACGTCGAGCGGATGATCGACGCGATCAACATGGACCTGATCGAGCCGATGGACTTCTAGCGTGAGGCCGTTCGCAGAACGCGCTCCGCGACAAGCGGAGCGGGTTCGAGAACATCAGGCCGAGAGGACGCAGCCTCCGGGGCGCGGCACAGGCCGAGTGACGGACGAGAGCACCATCGTCGCGCTCCGGCGGTGACGGCACCCGGCCGAGGGTCAAGTGGCGGTGCCAACCCGAGGCGCAGGGCTTCGGCGCCTCGCGCCGAGTCGTGCGCCGAGGATCCGCAGCGACTGGGATCGACCCGTCCCGTTTCTCGCCATGCGACCGGGCGGGCCCCACGACCGCCCCTCGTCGTGCATCCGGGCCGCTCCGTGGAGCGCACATCGTCGGACCACGTCGGCGAGCCGTGCGCGGGGCCGACGGCGGGGGCGTGCTCCCCCGGGGCGGGGGACGGGTCTTCGATACGCTCCTTCGCGTGCGTCGACTCGATCCCACCGAGGCTCACACACGCTGGGCCGCCGGCGAGCTTCGGATCATCGACTGCCGAGAGCAGGACGAGCACGACGCCGCCCGGATCGAGGGCGTGCCCCTCATCCCGATGAGCGAGCTTGCGGGTCGCGTCGAGGAGATCCCGGACGACCTGCCGCTCGCGGTCATCTGCCGGAGCGGGGCGCGGAGTGCACGCGTCGCGTCGGCCCTGACGGGCACCGGCAGGTACGGCGACGTCGCGAACCTCGAGGGCGGCATCATCGCCTGGGCCGAGGAGGGCCTCCCGTACGAGGGCGAGGCTCCGACGTAGCGCCGCGGCGCTCGGCGGCCCGCCTCGACCCCGCGACGAGGCGCGCGATGTCCGATGCGCGCCGGCGCGGGTGTTCGGAGGCCCCGGCGCCCAGCGGTCGAGGGCGACCGAACGCGTCGTGTTCCGGCCCCTTTCCGGGGGAGCCCCCGGAGACTCGGTGCGAACCGATCGACGGGCAATGGCGCCGAGCGATTGCCCGCGGTCGAGGCGGGGCTGTCGGGCGTCGGGATCCCCCATGCGGTCGGCGGTGCCCTTGCGCTCGCCGACTGGATGCAGGAGCCCCGCGGGACGCGCGACATCGACCTGAACATCTTCCTGCCGCCGTCCCAGGCCGGCCGGGTACGAACCGCGCTCCCCGATGGGGTCGCCTGGACGGGCGACGCCGACCGGGCGATCGCCCGCGACGGGCAGGCCGGGGTGATGTGGGACGACACCCCCATCGATCTGTTCCTCGACTACGCCCCGATCCACTCCGTGGCGGCGCGCAATCGTCGCACCGTCCCGTTCACCGGCGCCGTGATCTCGGTACTCGGCCCCGTCGAACTCGCCGCCTTCAAGGTGGTGTTCGACCGCGCCCGCGACTGGGCCGACATCGAGGACATGCTCCGGGCGGGCTCGCTCGACACGGCATCGCTCCGGGGGTTCCTCGACGGCATGCTGAACGCCGGCGACCCCCGCCGCATGCGGCTGACGGACGCCGAGTCACGGGCGCGGACCGAGGGGTGACGCCCGCGATCGCGGCTCAGTGGCGGCGGACCGTCCGGTAGAGCGTGTCGCGCTGGACGGCCCTGCGGCCGGTCGCCTCGATGGCCGAGACCATTCGCTCGGTGTCGAGCCGGAAGGCGGTGCCGGCGGCGCGCACGACGTTCTCCTCGATCATGATCGAGCCCATGTCGTCGCACCCGAAGGCGAGCGCGAGCTGGCCGACCCGCAGTCCCTGCGTGACCCAGGACGACTGGAAGTGGTCGAAGTTGTCGAGGTAGAGCCGCGAGACGGCGAGCATCATGAGGTAGTCCGCGGCGGTCGTCGCCACGTGATCGTCCCCGCGCCGTGACCCGCCACCCGACTGGTAGCTCCAGCACACGAATGCGCGAAAGCCGGGCTGCTCGTCCTGGAGTTCGCGGAGGCGACGCAGGTGCTCGATCCGGTCGTCGATCGTGTCGACGGTGCCGTACATCATCGTGGCGCTGGACCCGAGGCCCTGCCGATGGGCCTCGCGCATCACCCCGAGCCATTCGTCCGAGCTGGTCTTCTTGGGCGCGATCTCCTGCCGCACCCGGTCGACGAGGATCTCGGCGCCGCCGCCCGGGATCGAGTCGAGCCCGGCAGCACGTAGCCGGCGGATGGTCTCGGCCAGATCCAGCCGGGAGTACTGCGCGATGTGCAGCACCTCCGACGGCGAGAGCGCGTGGAGGTGGACCGGGTAGCGCGCCTTGATCGACGAGAACAGATCCTCGTACCAGTCGATCCGAAGACCGGGGTGGTGACCGCCCTGGAGCAGCAGCGCCGTGCCCCCGAGGGCGAGCGTCTCCTCGATCTTGCGGAAGATCAGCGCCTTCGGCAGGACGTACCCCTCGGGATCCCGGGGCAGTCGGTAAAAGGCGCAGAAGTCGCAGTCGGTGACGCAAAAGTTCGTGTAGTTGATGTTCCGGTCGATCACGAACGTGACCTCGCGGTCGTCGGTCACCGACGCCCGCCGCTCCGCGGCGGCCGTCCCGACCGCGACCAGGTCCCGTGACGCCAGCAGGGCCTTCGCGCCCTCGTCGTCGAGGCGCTCGCCACCCCGGATGCACTCCAGGATCTCGTCGATGCGCGTCGGTACCGTCGTCGCCATGCGCCGAATCCTACGCCGCCGCCCGCGCGGCGGCGGGGATGAGCCCCGCCTCCGCAGCGAGGTCGAGGAAACGGGCCAGTCCCGCGCGCTCGTCGGGGCCGAAGCCGTAGGAGAGGCGCCTCAGATACGTCGCGATGAAGTCCTCCGGGAACGGATAGCGACGCCGCGCCGCGGCGACGACGACGGCCGGATCCTCCGCGAAGGCGCTTCGGCCGTCCTCGAGCACGCAGGCAAGCGCCTGGAGCTCGGGCCAGCGCCGCTCCGCCACGTCCGCGCGGGCGGCCCAGACGGCGAACACCATCGGAAGGCCGGTCGCGACGCGCCATGCCTGTCCCAGATCGGTGGCATGCGAAGCGAACGGGTGCAGGATGCCACGGAGGGCCTCGTCGCCGATGAGCAGCACGCCGTCGACCCGCGCGAGCGCATCCGGGGGGGCGCACTCCAGCTGCTCGAACACCGGCTCCGGGCCGAGGAGGATGCGAAGCAGCGCGACCGAGGTCGCGCTCGCCGGCGTGATCGCGACGCGCCGGATCTCCGTGAAGGGGACCCGCGAAAAGACCTGGATCGACTCGACCGCCCCCCGCGCTGAGATCGATGCGGCGGGGAGGAGACGCAGCGACGTGGCGTTCCGGGCGTATTCGATGCTCGACATCGCCGACACGTCGAGATCTCCCGCCAATAGCGCCTGGTTGAGCTCGGCCGGGTGCCCGTCCCTGAACGCGAGCCCCGGGGACCGGGTCACGTCCAGGCGGTGATAGAGCGGGAACATGTTGAGGTCCGCGATGCGGCCGACGCGAAGCGGCATCATGCCCCGCGCTCCCGGGCCTCGGCACCGACCGCCGCCGCCAGCAGTTCCGGGTCGGACCGGTCGGCGGCGGGCAGCCGCCAGTCCGTCGCGCCGAAGGCGACCGCGACCTGGCACGCTGCGCCCCCGAGGCGCCGCCAGTCCGGCCTGATCCACGGCACGTCGGGCGCCGCCAGCCTCGCCGCGGCGACGACCACGAGGTCCTCGTAGCCCCACGACCCCGGCCGTCGCGCATCGCCCTCGGCCGGGGTGGGACAGATCGCCCTGAGGAGACCGGTCTCCCGGGCCAGCTCGCCGAGCGCCACGAGCCGTGCCGCCACCGTCTCGGTCGGGACGCCGGCGCCGTAGCGCACGCACGCCTCGGACGGGCGCCCGGTCGCGTGCGCGGCGCGATGCGCCTCGATCGTCCCCTCGGACGAGCCGTCCACGAGCCAGTCGGCCGGCGGATCCGACCGGGTCCAGGTCACGACCATGCCGGGCCGGATCGCCAGACGCCGGGCCGCGCGGACGGGGTCCGCGTCGCGGAGCAGCTCGAGCACCTCGGGCCGGGAGGCCGTGGCGGTGCTCATGCGTACCGGTCCACGACGGCATCGGCGATGTCGAGCAGGGCATCGGCGGACGCGCCGTCCACAGGCCCCTCGAGCGCGCGGCGCGCGGCGGCGACGTAGCCGAGTGCCCGCTCCCGCGCCAGCTCCAGGCCCGCGTGCCCGGCGAGCCGATCGCAGAGTTCCTCGAGCGCCTCCCCCTCGGGGTCGGCCTCGAGGGCCTCGGCGAGCCCGGGCTCGAGCTGAAGGGCCAGGATCACCGGGAGCGTCACCGTGCCGTCGCGCAGATCCGCGCCGCGCCGCTTTCCGGTCTCCGACGGAGCCCCGGTGAGGTCGAGGATGTCGTCGAAGATCTGGAAGGCGAGTCCGACGTTCTCGCCGAAGGCCGCGAGCCGCGCCGCCGCCGCCGCCCCGCCGCCGCCCGCGAGTGATCCGAGCCTGCAGGCGACCGAGAACAGGGACGCCGTCTTGCGTCGGCACCGCGCGAGGTATGCCTGCTCGGTCAGATGCAGGTCGAACGCGGCCCGCTGCTGGTCCAGCTCGCCCTGGGACAGGGCGAGCGCGGCGTCCGCCAGGGCGCGCACCGCCGCCGCCGACCCAGACGCGGTCAGCTCCGCGAAGGCGCGTGCGAACAGGAAGTCGCCGGTCTGGATCGCGGCGTTCGGGCCCTTCGCGTCCGCAACGGTGGGTCGCCCGCGGCGCATCGGCGCCTCGTCCAGCAGATCGTCGTGGACCAGCGTCGCCATGTGGACGAGCTCCACGGCCGCCGCGGCGGACAGGACCTCGGGTGCATCGGCGTTGTCGCGGGGCGACGAGCAGAAGACGAGCAGCGGGCGGACGCGCTTGCCGCCGGCGGCGAGCGTGTCGAGCGCGGGTCGCGCGACCTCGGCGACCTCGCCGCCCACCGCGGCGCGAAGGCGTGCCTCGCAGGCGGTGAGCCAGCCGAGCGAGCGCGCGAGCGCGGGGGTCGGCGCGGTGGAGGCTATCGGACCCGCCCCCGGTGGAGCGCGACGATGCCGCCCGCCATCGTCCGCCACCGCACGTCCGTCAGTCCGGCGGCCGCCATGCGGGCGGCCAGCGCCGGAGCGTCCGGAAAGCGGCGGACGGAGGCCGGCAGGTAGGCGTACGCCGCGCCGTCGCCCGCCACGATCCCCCCGATCCTCGGGACCAGCCGATCGAACCAGATCCGGTAGAACGCGCGCAGGTGCCGCGGGGTCGTGATTTCGAGGACCACGACCGAGCCTCCCGGCCGGACGACGCGCGCCATCTCGGCGAGACCTCGGTCCAGGTCGGGCAGGTTGCGCGCGCCGAAGGCCACCGTGGCGGCGTCGAAGCTGTCGTCGCGGAACGGCATCGCGCAGGCGTCGCCCTCGACGAAGGTCGCCGCGGCACCGGCGGCGGCGGCCTTCGCGCTCGCGCGGCGGAGCATCTGCGGCGCCGCGTCGAGGCCGACGACCTCACCGTGGGCGGTGGTCCGCGCCGCGAGCTCGAGGGCCAGATCGCCCGTCCCCGTGCACGAGTCGAGCACCCGATCGCCGGCGGCGACGTCCGCCGCGCCCGCCGCCGCCCGCCGCCAGCCGATGTCGAGCCCGGCGGTCATCACCCGATTGAGCAGGTCGTACCGGGGCGCGATGCCGTCGAACATGCGCCGCACGGCCTCCGGGGGCAGGGTCCCGGTGCGTGCGTCCTCGAGCGACGGGCCGCCCATCACACGGTCTCCGCGCTCGTCGGGGACTCGCCCCAGCGGCGCAGCAGCCGGTGTTCCACGCCGAGGTGATCGAGCGCCTTGCCGACGATGAAGTCCACCAGGTCGTCGACCGAGCGCGGCAGGTTGTAGAAGCCGGGCGCCGCGGGCAGGACGATCGCGCCCGCCCTGGTGAGGGTGAGCATGTTCTCCAGGTGCACCGCGCTCAACGGTGTCTCGCGGGGCACGAGGACGAGCGGGCGACGCTCCTTCAGCATCACGTCCGCGCAGCGGTGGATCAGGTTCGCACCCACGCCGTGGGCGATCGCGCCCATCGTCGAGCCCGAGCACGGGATCACGAGGGCGCCGCGGGTCGTCCGGGCCGAGCCGGATGCGAACGGCGAGGTCATCTGCTGCAGGCCGAGCACCTCGACCCGTCCGGCCGGGTCGGCGTGGTCCTCGATCAGGGTCGCCACGACGGCGTCGGGGTCGGCGGGCGCGTCCGGCCCCTGTTGCAGCAGCTCGTGGCTGAGCACATGGGCGCCCGACCGGCTGACGCACAGACCCACCTCGTGGCCGGCGGCCGTGAGGGCCGAGAGCGCGCGGGCGGCGTATGGCGCGCCGCTGGCCCCGGTGACACCCAGGAAGACTCTCATGACCCTTTCAATGCTAGCCGCGCCCCTCGGCGAGAACGCCGGTGCCGACGATCGGGAGGGGTCGACCGAGGGCGGCCGGGACGTTCCGCCACCCGCTGGGGGCCGTTCGCCCGCGCCCGAGGGCCCGCCCACGTACGACGGGGCGCGCCATCGGCACGCCCCGTCGGTGACGCCAAGCGCCCGTGCATGGGCGCTCTGGAGCGATCGGCTACTGGAACTCGGTCCCGAGCCCGTTCAGGAACGTGCCGAGCTCCTGGTACTCCTGATCGGAGAAGTTGGTGAACGCCGGCATGCTCGATCCCGGGTTCTTCGATTGCGGGTTCTTCAGATGGTCGATCTGCCACTGGACGCCGAGGTTCTTCTGACCCTCGTTGGTGAGGTCCGGCCCGGGTCCGGCGGCGCCGATGCCTTGAATCATGTGGCAGCTGGTACAGCCGGACGCCAGATAGAGGTCGAGCCCGGCCTCGGCCTCGGGGGTCAGCCCGCTCAGCTGGATGTCCTCGGCGCTCGCGGTGCCGCCGGGTGCCTCGGAGGCGAGGAACGTCAGCCAGCCCATGAAGCCGATGGTGCCGAGCGCCACGAACATCGCGATCGGACGCCGGTGGGGTCGCCGCTCGGGTCCTGGGTCGAGGAACGGCCACAGGATCAGCAGCGCCATCATGATGTTCGGGATGATGAAGGTGGCCATGATCACCGGCGTGAAGGCGTTCTGGCCCTTGAAGATCTTCAGCAGCTCGAACAGGAAGAAGAAGTACCACTCCGGCCGCGGCACGAAGTCGGTCGAGGCGGGGTTGACCCGCTCGCCGATCTCGACTCGGTAGATCATCGCGAAGGCGATCACCGAGGCGACCGCGATCGTCGCGATGATCAGGTCCTTGTAGACGGCGTACGGGAAGAACGGCTTGCCGGACCGCTTGGCGTCCGCGTACTCCTGCTTGTAGGCCTGCTTCTGGGACCGGTTCACGAGCCCTCTCCGTTCGTGGCCGGGCCACGCTCAGCGGTCACGGTCTCACGCCCGCGCTCCGGCACCGGCGGCGCGACCGGCCGTCGCCCGCGCGGGGTGCGCTCGCGCGCCGCGCTCCGGCGCTCCTCCTCCTCGTCGCGGCTCGCCTTCATGAGCCGCTTTGAGTACGGCGGCTCCGTGATGCCGAGCCTGGCGATCAGGTAGAGGTGGATTGCCATGAAGGTGGCGATCGCGCCGGGTATCACGAGCATGTGCAACGAGTAGAAGCGCGACAGGGTGTCCGGCCCGAACTCGGGGCCGGCCCGCAGGATGTCGGCGATGTAGGGCCCGAGGATGGGCGCGCTCGCGGTCAGGTTGACCGCGACGACCGTGGCCCAGTAGGCCTTCTGGTCCCAGACCAGCAGATAGCCGGTCAGGGCCATGAACATGGTCATGACGAGCAGGAGCGCCCCGGTCACCCAGGTGAGCTCGCGCGGGTACTTGTAGGCCCCGAAGAAGAACACGCGGCCCATGTGGAGGAAGACCACGATCACCATCGCGCTCGCGCCCCACTTGTGCATGCCGCGGACGAGCCAGCCCCAGAACACCTCGTCCGTGATGTTGACGATGCTGTCGTAGGCGAGCTCTGGACTCGGCTGGTAGTACATCGCCAGCACGATCCCGGTCACGGCCTGCATTGCGAACAGCACCATGGCCGTGAAGCCCAGGGTCTGGAACCAGCTGATCTCCTTCGGCACCTTGCGGAAGTTGAACCAGCCGAGGAAGCCGCCGAGCTTCGTGCGCTCCTCCAGGTACTCGCCCGTGGCCACCGCGCCCTGGGTCACCAGCCCCTTCGGGGCGATGTCCTCCGCCGCCTGCTGCGGTGCGCGACGTGTCGGGACCTTGCGTGGTGCTCATCGACGCGGCTCCTCGCGGGTCGGGGCGTTCGACGACGTCACGAGAGTGAGTCGAAGTTCGGGTACAGGTTCGCGAGCACGCCGCTCACCGGCTCGCCCGGGCCCTTGATCGGGTAGACCTCGAAGTCCTCGTCGACCGAGTACGGCCGACCGACGAGCAGCTCGTCGTCCGGGGTCGCGCCGGACACGCCCGCCGGATTCGAGCGCGAGGCGACCTCGTCGCCGCCGCCGGGCCTGACGACCTTCCAGTCGAAGCGGTCGAGGGGGCGCACCGGCGGACCGGCGGTCACCTGCCCGATTGAATTGTAGGCGCCGCCATGGCACGGGCAGTTGAAGTTGTCGCCACCGGCCGAGTAGGCCACCGGGCATCCGAGGTGCGTGCAGCGGTTCCACATCAGCTGCATGTCGCTTTCCTCGCGGCGGACGAAGACCCGCCGGTCGGCGTCAGGATCCGGACCCGAGACCGCGATCGACGACGTCTGCCCCTCGGGGTAGAGGCGCATCGGCCCGATGTTGACCCAGCGCCACTCCTCCTCCTTCAAGGAGTCGGTCACGGCGAAGCCGACGACGGGCACGAGGATCGCCGCCGTCATCACGCCACCCGTGACGACCGCGACGGTGGTGAGGAACTTGGCCCGAGTGAGGACCTTGATCGGGTCCTCGTACGGCGGCTCCTCAGGAGGCGGCGGAGCGCCCGAGACCGCGCGGGGACCGCCGTATGGCCCGCGGGCCTCCGGATCGGTCGACTTGTCCTGCTCCTCCGTCACGACGTCCTCCCCCCCGGCGCACCGGGACCCTTTACAACCGCGGATTCAATCCGACGCCACGTGAGGGGTCAACGCATGCCCGGCGGGCCGGATGTCCCTTCTGAACGCCCATTCCGCCGTTTCGGACGACGGTCGGGCGGGCAGCCTACCGCGAAGGGCCCCGTGACGGCGGATGCGGGAGCCCGAACTCGCGCCAGCGGCGGTCCACGCGACGCCGGACCTCCTCGCTCATGCGGATCTCCTCGGGCCACGGACGCACGACCCCTTCTCCCGGGAGCTTCCGGGTGGCGTCGAAGCCGACCTTGGACCCGTATGCGAAGTACGGAGCGGCGTGGTCGAGCGCGTCGACCGGCCCGTCCGTCACGAGCATGTCTCTGCCGACGTCCACGTTCGAGAACGCCCGGAAGGCGACCGCGGACACGTCCTGGACGTCGACGTCGGCGTCGACCACGACGATGCAGCGGGTCAGCGACAGGAGGCCGAGGCCCCAGATCGCGTTCATGAGCTTCTTCGCGTGGCCGGGGAAGCGCTTGTCCACAGACACCAGGGCGCAGTTGTGGAAGACGCCCTCGAGCGGGAGGTTCATGTCGACGAGGTCGGGCACCGACGTCTTGATGAGCGGGAGGAAGATGCGCTCGGTGGCCTTCCCGAGCCAGAGGTCCTCCATCGGCGGCATCCCGACGATGGTCGTCGCGTAGATCGCGTCGCGGCGCATCGACATGCCCGTCAGGTGGAACGTGGGGTAGTCGTCCACCGGGGTGTAGAAGCCCGTGTGGTCGCCGAAGGGCCCCTCCGGCCGCAGGTCGGTGGCGTCGACGTAGCCCTCGAGCACGATCTCCGCGTCGGCCGGGACCTCGACGTCCACGGTGCGGCAGCGGACCATCTCGACGCTCTTGCCCCGCAGGAACCCCGCGAAGATCATCTCGTCGATTCCCGGCGGGAGCGGCGCGCTCGCCCCGTACGTGACCGCCGGATCCGATCCGATCGCGACGGCGACCGGGACGCGCCCTGACGAGTCGCGCAGGTGGGCCGCGCCGTCCTTGTGGATCTGCCAGTGCATCATCGCCGTGCGCGCGTCCAGCTTCTGGATCCGGTACATGCCGCAGTTGCGCGCGCCGGTGCGCGGATCCTTGCTGAAGACCATCGGCAGCGTGATGTAGGGCCCGCCGTCCTCGGGCCAGCAGGTCAGGATCGGCAGCAGATCGAGGTCGGGCTCCAGCCAGACCTCCTGGCAGGGGCCGCTTCGCACGGTCTTGGGGCCCGCGACGGCGACCTGGCGCAGCTTGCCGAGCGCGCGCAGCTTGTCACCGAGCCCGTCCGGCGGCTGGACGTCGATGAGGTCGGCGATCCGGTCGGCGACGTCGTCCAGGCGATCGACGCCGAGCGCCATGCACATCCTGCGCTCGCTCCCGAACTGGTTGATCAGTACCGGGTGGGCGCTCCCCACCGGCCGCTCGAACAGGATCGCCGGCCCGCCCGCCTTGCTGACCCGGTCCGTGACCTCGGTGATCTCGAGGTGCGGGTCGACCTCCGCCCGGACGCGGACGAGCTCGCCGGCCTTCTCGAGCGCCCGCGTCCAGGCGCGCAGATCCCCCCAGGCCTTCACGCGAGCACCTCCTCCAGTCGCGCTCCGGCGCCGGCGTCGGCCGTGCCCGCCAGTACCCGGAGCGGCGCAACCTCGTCCGCCGCCCGGAGTGCCGCGAGCGCGAGCGCGTACTCGCTGCGTCGCCCCGGGTCGCCGACGGCGACGGCCGTCGCGGCCCAGAGGGGCGCGAGCGCCGCTCTCCGATCCCGCGCGACGAGGCCCGCGGCGACGGAGATGAGGTCCGCGAGGGTGGAGATCACGTAGAGATCCCCGGGCTCGGCCACCCGGACCAGCCCGGCCGCGTAGCAGAAGTCGCCGGCAAGCACCCTGCTGCCGACGTCGTCCATCTCCAGGTGGAGGGGCGTTCCGTGGTGGAGGAGGAACCCCTCGAGGATCAGGTCCAGCCCCTCGGCCGCGTGTGCCCCGAGCGCCGACGCCGCGAGCGGCGCCAGGAGCGCGTCGGGCGCCGGTTCGCGGAGGCGGGCCGCGAACTGGGGCTCGCCGTCGAGCATGTCCCTCACGCGTGCGCCGCCGCCGCGAGGGCCTCGGCGGTGCGGTCGATGTCGGCGTCCGTGTGGGCGAGCGACACGAACCAAGCCTCGAACTGGGACGGCGGCGGGTACACCCCGGCGTCCAGCAGCGCGCGCGCGAAACGGCCGTACGCCTCGGTGTCGCTCGCGGTCGCCGACGCGTAGTCGTACACGGGGCCCTCGGTGAAGAACGCCGTCAGCATCGACCCCACGCGGTTCACCACCACGGACGCGCCGGACGCGCGCACCGCGTCCTCGAGCGCGGCGCCGCGCGCCTCGAGCGCCTCGTACGTCCCCGGCGCCCGGAGCCGTTCGAGCGCTGCGAGGCCCGCCGCGGTCGCGAGCGGATTCCCCGACAGCGTGCCGGCCTGATAGCAGGGGCCCTCCGGGGCGAGCTGGGACATGATCTCGCGTCGACCACCGAACGCGCCGACCGGCAGGCCGGCGCCGATCACCTTGCCGAGACAGGTGATGTCGGGGGTCACGCCGTAGCGGGCCTGCGCCCCGCCGTGCGCCACGCGAAAGCCGGTCATGACCTCGTCGAGCACAAGCAGCGCCCCGGTGGCGTCGCACGCCGCCCGCAGCTCCTGCAGGTACCCCGGCTCGGGCGGGACGACGCCCATGTTGCCCGCCACCGGCTCCACGATCATGGCGGCCGCGCCCTTCAGCGCCGCCCTGGCCGCCGCGGCGTCGTTGTAGGGCACGAGCCGCGTCGCGGCCGTCGCGCCGACGGGCACGCCGGGGCTCGTCGGCACGCCGAGCGTCGTCGCCCCGCTTCCCGCTTCGGCCAGGAGGCCGTCGACGGCGCCGTGGTATCCGCCGACGGTCTTGACGATCACCTCGCGCCCCGTCGCCGCTCGCGCCAGTCGCAGCGCGCCGGTGACAGCCTCGCTCCCGGACGAGGTCATGCGCAACTGCTCGACGGAGGGCATCGCCTCGGCGACACGCTCGGCGAACCGCACCTCGGCCTCGGTGGGCGCGCCGAAGGACGTGCCGTCGGGCAGGGCCGCCGACACGGCCTCGAGGACCTCGGGCGCCGCGTGCCCGAGGATCGCCGGCCCCCACGTACCCAGATAGTCGACATACTCGTTGCCGTCGACGTCCCACAGCCGCGCCCCTCGGGCGCGGGCGATGAAGATCGGGTCCCGGCCGATCGAGCGCATCGCCCGCACCGGCGAGTTGACGCCACCGACGAGCACGCGCCGGGCCCGCTCGTAGACGGCGGCGCTCCGCGCGCCGTCGCGGCTCATGCGGGCTTGGTCCAACGCGGGAGCGGCGCTCCTGCGAGCGCGAGCTCCTCCCACTGGTCGTACTCGGGCGTGAAGTAGCGGAGCCGGATCTTCTTGAACTCGTACGTCGAGTACAGGACCGCCCGCTGGTCGGGGTCCGTGAGCCCCGTCTCCTCGGCGATCGCGTCGATGGTCTCCTCGCACGCCTCCTTGCTGCGCGCGTGGACCATCGTGAAGATGTTGTAGGGCCAGTCCGGGTAGGTCGGGCGCTTGTAGCAGTGGGAGACGGCCTTGAACGCGGACATGCGCGGGCCGAGCTCCTCGAGCCGCTCCTCGGGCGCGCGCCACACGGCCATGCCGTTGGCGCCGAAGCCCGCCTTGCGATGGTTCAGGACCGCGGCGAATCGGCGCATGAGGCCACGCCGCTCGAAGTCCACGAGCGCCTCGACCAGCGTGTCCTCGGACACACCGGCGGGCCGGCCGAGTGCCGCGAGCGGCCGCGGCTCGATCGGGAGGTCCTGCTGCAGGATCCGGATCATGTCCCGGTCGGCGTCGGTCGCAGGTGGTGGCGGCGTGTCCGGCTTGGGCTCCGGCGGGGCGGCGTCGCGGGCGTCGCGGGCGGCGCCATCGGTCATGTCGAGCTGGACGTTGATCTTGTAGAGGCGCAGCGTGGGGAGCAGCCGCATGGACTCGGCACCGCTCTCGCGGGCCAGGATGTCCAGGGTCTCCTCGAGACCGAGGCGCGCGCCGGGTGCGATCGCCACGGTGAACCACAGGTTGAAGGCGTGGGTGCGCCGGTAGTTGTGGCTCACCCCGGGGTGCCCGGAGACGACGGCCGCGCCGTCGAAGAGCCGATCCTCCGGGTACCGCGCCGCGACCAGGCTGGACGTGTAGCCGAGCGAGCGCGTGTCGAAGATCGGAGAGATCTGCCGCACGATGCGCGCGCCTTTGAGCACCCGGATCCGCGCGAGCACCTCGTCCTCGGGCATCTCGAGTCGCGCGGCGATCTCCGCGTACGGGGTCGCGGTGAGCGCCAGGCCACGCTGGAGTTCGTTGAGCAGGGCTCGGTCGGCTGCGTCGGGCGTATGGCGGACCGGCGTGGCGGTGGCCATGCGGGAGTCCTTTCCGGTCGTCAGGCGTGCGCCCGGCGCAGTGTATCGGCGGCACGGCACCGGTCGCGTGCGAACATGTCGACATGACCGAACGTCCCCCGGCGGCCGTGGTCTTCGGCGCACGCAACGTCGGCCGGGCCGTGGTCGCCGAACGCCTCGGTGCGGGCTGGGGCGTGCTCGCGCTGGCGCGGACCGAGGCGACGCTCGAGCGCCTTCGTGATGCGCACCCCGCGGCGCTCCGTCGCCAGGGCGACGCCGCCGACACCGCGGTCGTCCGCGGCGCCCTGGCCGATGCCGAGGCGGAGATCGGCCCGGTCCGACTCGTCGTCAACGCGGTGACGGCCGCCCCGCGCGGCGCACCCTTCGGCGGCGGACCCATCGCCGCCGCCGACGAGGGCGCCCTCGACGACTGGCTCGCGGGCTTCCTGCCCATGTCCTGGTCGGTGCTCCGGATCGCGGGGGAGGTGCTCTCCAGGGGCGGCGGCGGGACGATCGTGCAGGTCGTCGGCGGCTCCGCGCGACGAGCGATCCCGGGCCGGGGCATGTGGGGCGCCGCGCAGCAGGCGGCCCGCGCCCTCACGCTGAGCCTGGCGCAGGAACTCCGCCCGGCCGGGGTCCACGTCGCGCTCCTCATCGCCGACGGCGTGATCGAGACCGAGCGGCGGCCGCTGGGCGACGATCCGGAGGACGCCGTGCTCGCGCCCGGCACGGTCGCCGAGGCCGTCGGCTTCCTGGCCGACCAGGGCCCCAGGGGCTGGACCCACGAGATGGCGCTCACGCCGCGGTTGGAGCCCTGGACGCCCTAGCGGACGGCGGCCCGGGGCCGCTGGTCCTGGTCCGGGCCTACGCCGCGGGGCTCTTCCCGATGGCCGACGGCGAGGACATCGCCTTCTACCGCGCGGACCCACGTGCGGTGATCCCGGTCGAGTCACCCCGTCTGCCGCGCTCGGTCGCGCGCGCGTGGCGCCGACGGCCCTACCGGGTCGAGCTGAACCGGGACTTCGCCGGCGTGCTCACGGAATGCGCGGCCCGCCGCGACGACGGGGAGTGGCTCAGCCCCGCGCTTCGCATGGCCTACGTGCGGCTGCACCTGGCGGGCGTGGCGCATTCGGTCGAGTGCTGGGACGCGGAGCGCCTCGTCGGCGGGTTGTTCGGCGTGGCGCTCGGGGGGCTCTTCACGTCGGAGAGCATGTTCCACCGTGCCCCCGACGCCGGGAACCTGGCGCTCGCGGCCACCGCCGAGCGCCTGCGCGAGCGCCGTTTCGCGCTCTGGGACATCCAGATGGCGAGCCCCCATACGCGTCGCTTCGGGGCGATCGAGATCCCGGACCGCGAGTACCGCCGCCGCCTGGCCGCCGCGCTCGCGCTGGAGCGCGACTTCACCTGAGGCCGTCGTCCAGGCCGTGCGCGGGGTCGGGACAGTCGGCCAGCAGGTCACGGATCTCGTCGCGGACGTGGTGCACGAGATGGGTGGGCGCGCGTTCGTCGTGCTGCAGATGACACACCCGGCGAAAGGTCACGAGGGCGTCGATCAGGCCGGCGGCCGCCTCCTCCAGCGGATGCGGCTCGTCGCGGGCGACCGGTCGCTTCCAGTCCGCTGGACTCGAGAGCCCACGGGCGACGCCCGCCGTCTTCCTGCCGCTGCCGCTGCCCTCCTCCATCCGGCCCTCCCGTCGATGTCGGCGAGGCGCACGGAAGCACACGGGCGCCGGATCGGGAGAGGGCATCGTCAGGCGATCACCTGACCGCGCGTGCCCCCGGGATCGTACGATGGCGATGGAACCAGCCCGTCAGGCGCTCGCAACTGCGGCAATAGCGAGGATTGCGACGCGTCTCGGCCACGCTCTCGGGGATCACCTCGCGCAGGAACGCCCCCTGGTAGCGAAGCTCCAGGTCCGTGTCGACGAGGGCCATCGCAAGCCTCGTGAGGCCGCGTCCGATGTCTGCATTGGCGAGCGCGTAGACCCACGGATCCCGCTCCGCGAGCCGTTCGCGCTTGACCCAGCCGTGCTGGATCAGGGACTGCATGCCCTCGTGGACGCTCTGACGGCTGATGTCCCGGACGTAGGGCAGCGCCGCCAGGTCGACCAACTCGGCCGACCCCGCCGCCAGTCGAGCGATCATCGCGATGCGCGGAGGGGTCCCGATGATGCGCATGTCCTCGGCCAGCCGTGCGAGCGCCTCCGGCTGGAACAGCGGCGACCAGACGGCCTGGCCCGCGCCGTCGGTGTTGCCGGGTCGCGAATCACGGGTCATGGCGCGGGAATGTATCCGAATGGCTTGAGCGTTTCCTGAGGAAAAGCCCCGCACCGACGCGCATACGGCCTCAGCTCCCCGGGTCGCGGCGGCGCAGGACGAGCCCGGCCGCGACGGTGAGGGCCGCGCCGAGGAGCACGGAGTGGGCCAGGTCGATGGCGAGTGACGCAGGGACCGACGGCTCGACGAGAAGGGTCTGGTAGGCGTCCGTCGCCGGGGCGAAGGGTACGACCGCGGTCAGCGCCTCGGCCACGCCGCCGTCCGGGAGGAACCCGACGAACAAGAGCGGCAGCGCGATCATGAGGGTCGCAAGGAGCGCGGTCCTCGTCTCGCGCGCGGCTGCGCCGACGAGTGCTCCGAAGCCGGCAAAGCCAAGGCCGGTCAGGAGCAGCGTGAGCACCCACAGCCCCCATCGCCCCACGGTGAGGCCTCCCACGAGGGCCGTCGTCGCGAGGAGCAGCAGGCCCACGAGCACGCAGGCGGCGCCGGCGAACACCACCTTGGCGCCGACGATCGCCCCGGGCGACGCGAGACCTCGCCGAAGGCGCACGAGCGCCGACTCCTCGCGCTCGGCCGCGATGCCCGCGGCCGCGAGCAGCCCGCCGACCAGGCCGAGGCTGACGATCATCGCGGCCGCCACCCCGAGCGCCGAGAGCGCCCGGCGCCCCGAGCCGGTGCCCTCGATCTCGAGCTGGATCGGCGAGCTGATGGCGTTCGCGGCCGGTCGCGCGAGGTTGAGGTTCGCCTGGGTCTGATCGATGAACGTGAGCACGGGATCCAGGTCGCCGGCGAGCCCGGATTGGTCTCGGCTGACCAACTCGTCCTGGATGTCGTTGATGAGGTCCTCCGCCCGGGCCAGCCCGAGCGCCTCCCCGGCCACGCCGAAGATGCTGATCTCGCCGCCCTCGAGGACCAGGTCCACGAGCCCGAGCACCTGCGCCACGTAGTCCGCCGCGAGCTGCTGGTTGAAGCGGAAGACGGCCGCCTCGATCTCGCGTTCGATCGCCTCTGCCTCGACGGGCGTCCGCCGGCTCGTCTCCAGCAGGATCGTCGGCTGGCGGATGCCGCTTTGCAGGTCGGCGACGAAGCCCGCGGGGATCGTGACCACGGCCGTGACCCGGCCCTCCGCGAGTGCCGCCTCGGCGGCGTCCGCGTCGAGGCGCTGGACGTCGACCTGATCCTCCAGGCGCCGCACGTAGTCGTCGACGGACAGGCGCTCGTCGCCGACCCGCACCGTGCGCTCCGAGTCGTCGAGGTTGACGAGCGCGATCGAGAGGTCCCGGCCGTCGCTTTGCAGGGCCAGGGCGATCAGCACCGCGACGACGATCGGGTAACCGATCAGGACGAGGATCTGTCCGGGGCTGCGACCGAGCAGCCGCACGTCCTTGCGCAGGATGAGCAGCGCCGCCCTCACGTCCCGGGCTCCATCAGCCGGAGGAAGGCCTGCTCCGCCGCCTCGACGCCTCCACCACCCGAGAGCTCGCCGATCGTCCCGCTGAAGGCCACCCGGCCGGACGAGAGGATCAGGAGTCGCGAGGAATGGCGCGCGGCCTCGTCGACCGACTGGGTGGAGAACAGGAGCGCCAGACCCTCGTCCTCGCGCAGGGCCCGCAGCCACTCCCAGAGGCGGATCCGCTGATCCGGGCTGAGCGTGGCGGTGGGCTCGTCGAGGAGCAGCCCCTGGGGGGCGCCCGCCAGCGCCACGCTCAGATTGAGGCGTTGGAGCGTGCCCGTCGAGAGCGCGCGCGCGCGGTGGTCCGCGAACGCCCCGAGATCGGCCCGGGCGATCAGCTCCGCGGCGACCGCCGGCGGGTCGTCGCGCCGCTCGAGCGCGGCGAACAGCTCGAGGTTCTCGCGCACCGTCAGGCGCCCGTAGACGGCGGGCCGCTGGGGCGCCCACCCGATCCGGCCACCGCGACCGTTCCAGCGCAGCTCGCCCTCGTGGTCGCTCGCGAGTCCCGCGAGGATCGAGAGGAGGGTGGTCTTGCCGGCGCCGTTCGGCCCGAGCAGGGCGATCGACTCTCCCGGCGAGAGCTCGAGGTCGACCCCCTCGAGCGCCCACGTCCGGCCGCGGTACGAGCGCCCGAGGCCGCGGCCCACAAGGAGCGGCGCCGCCGCGGGCGTGCCCGCATCGCTCACGCCCGCGTCCCGCCGGACCCGATTCCGGGGGCAGACCGCGGCGAGCCGACCGGGCCGGCCGGAGACGTCGTTGCAGGAGCGGGCCGCATCGCCGCCATCGTCGCACGCGACGACGGGCGTGGCGTGCGCTCGCGGCGTGCGGAGTGCCATGGGGCCGCGGGCACCGCGTCCCCGCCCCCATGCCATCGCGTCAACGCCCCGGCAACACCCTCCGCTACCCTGGCGACCCGTGCCGTCGCACTCACACCACCGCTTGGGCGCGCGCCGCGCCGCCCGCCGTCAGCGGGATCGCGACCAGCACCGGCGGATGATGCTGCGGTTGCTGGCCGTCGGCGGCGCCGTCCTGGTGGCGGGCGTGATCGTCTTCGGGATCGTCGCGGCCTTCAGCTCGGGGACCGGCGCCGACGACGCCCCGCTGGCCTCGCCCGTGCCGTCGCCGGATCTCGGCTCCGGTCGGCGTCCACCCGATCTCGTCATGGCTCGTGCCGACGAGGTGCCGCTGCGCCTTCCGGTCGATCCGGAGCGCATCACCGCGATCGCCTACCACCCGGTGAGCGACGCGTCGCTCGTCGCGATGGAGCCGGGCGACGGGATCGCGCACGAGATCTCGCCCCGCGACGGCCGGGCGGGGCCCGACACGGCGGGACTCGACATCGGCGCACCGGCCGGGACCGCGGTGTACTCGCCGGTGGACGGCATCGTGGCCGCGGTCACCGACTACCGCGTGTCGGGGAACGTCGAGGGGTTCGAGGTGGCGATCGAGCCCGACAACGCGGCGCGCCAGCTCGTGGTCCGGGTCAGCCATCTGGATCCCCACGACGGGAGCCCTCCGGAGGTCGGGGACGCCGTGACCGCCGGGCAGACGATCATCGGCCAGGTCCGTGACTTCTCGGGTGTCGCCGAGCAGGAACTCAGCCGCTTCACCTCGGACAGCGGCAACCACGTCGCGATCGAGGTGGTCCGCACCGGGGCCGATCTGGCACCGTAGGGCCGTGCGCTTCATCGTCCTCGGCGACGTGGTCGGCGGCGCGGGGTTCCGGGCCGCCATCGACCACATCCCGCGCCTGCGATCCGCCCACCGCCCCGACCTCGTCGTCGTCAACGCCGAGAACGCGGCCGCGGGGATCGGCACGTCGCCACGCCAGGTGGACGACCTGCTCGCGGTCGGCGTCGACGTGATCACCGGCGGCAACCACACGCTGCGCCGCCGGGAGCTCTATCCCAAGCTCGCCAACGAGCGACGACTCCTGCGCCCGGCCAACATCGCGCCGCGCGCGCCCGGGCGCGGGATGACGGTCGTGGAGACGCCCGAGGGCGTCGCGGTCGCCGTGATCAACGTGATGGGGGCGGTGTTCCTGGAGGCGGCCGCCAGCCCGTTCACGGTGATCGACGATCTCGTCGCCGCGGCGCGCGCCAGCGCCGAGGTCGTGCTCGTCGACATGCACGCCGAGGCCACGAGCGAGAAGGTCGCCCTCGCGCACCATCTGGACGGACGCGTGACCGCGGTCTGGGGGACCCACACCCACGTCCAGACCGCCGACGCCCGCGTGCTCGAGGGCGGCACGGCGTACGTGACCGATCTCGGGATGACCGGACCCCACGACTCCGTGATCGGCATGCGCACCGAGGTCATCCTCGAGCGATTCCTCACGGGTGCTCCGGGCCGCTTCGAGGCCGCCGAGGGTGGCGTGCTCGTGCAGGGGGCGGTGATCGACGCGGACCCCGACGGTCGCGCGAGCGCGATCACGACCTTCAGCCTCGCGCCCTGAGGCTCAGCGGCCCCCGCGCGGCAGGGATTCGGGCGCGAAGCGGATGTGCAGGTGGTTGTCGTGGTGGGCGAGCGGCTGGACGATCGACGCCGGCCCGCCAAGGTCGAGGCTCGGTCCCGTGAACACCAGCTCCGCGCCCTCGGCGACGAAGGCGTCGACGAGCCACTGCGCGGTCGTCGGCTCGACCTGGGCGGGGGTGTCCGGGGGCTCGAGGCGCCCGTCACGGCGCGGGTAGTAGAGGTCGACGTCGAGCCCGCTCTGGTGACTCGCGTGACCGGGCAGCCCGAAGCGCGGCCCGAAGTCGCCGCCTCGCGGACGGCTCAGGTCGCCGACCACGAGCCGCGGCCGGTCGGGATGGGCCCGGGCGTAGCGGGCGGCCACCCGCATCAGCGTGTCGACCACCCGGTCGTTGCCCCAGCGACGCCACGCGCGGTTGGGTCGTGTCCGTCGGACCGGGTCCCAGGTGACGTGGTGGCGTCCGGACGAGGGGACCTGGACGCCGTCGGCGAGCCGTCCGTTCCACGGCAGGCCGGTCGAGCGGCTGGGCGGGCGGGGCGAGGGCGGTGCCGGCGGAGCCGCCCGGGGGTCCGGCGCCGCCTCGGGGCCGGAGGGCATGGGCGGCGTCGGCACGGAGCGCCGGCGCCGGGGCGACGACCGGCCCGTCGCCCGTGCCGGAGTCCCCGGCGGGTGGGCGAACCGCGCCCGTGCACCCCACCGCCAGGGCGCCGACCAGGCAACCGGTCACGAGCACGAGGGTGATGGCGCGACGGGGGGACACCTGCGCTGACCGTAGGGCGTGCGGGCGTCTCCGCCCGCGGGTGCGGTTCCAGGGTCACCGGCCGGCGTGACGGCGGGCTCGCGCCGTCGCGCCTCTCGCCGGGCACGTCCGCCCCTGGCGCCGGCGGCCGGACGTGATCGCGACCTGTGCGCAACACTTCGGTGTCCTCGATCGCCGCGATGCGGGCGCCCCTCGCACTTGGGGAGGGCGGTCCCCGCGACCTCGATGGGTTCAGTCGACCAGGTGTCGCGCCGGCACCGGTGCGGGTGCCGCGCGCGCGCCGCGTGCGCGGCCGCGGGCCGGGTGGGCGATGCTCGGTCGCGGCCATGCCAGCGCGAGCAGCACGATCACCGCGGCGTCGCGCACCACCAGCATCACGATGGGCCACGTCTCGAGCGCGACCAGGTCCCAGTAGCTGTGCGGGAAGTAGGCCTGCGTCAGCACGAGCACCGCGAGCGTCGCGACGAAGGCCGCGCGTCCGTAGCGTCCCGCGACGAGCAGCCCCACGGGGAGCAGCCACAGCGTGAACTGGGGCGACAGCACCTTGCCGCAGACGAGCGCGGCGGCGAGCGATGCGGCGATGCCGGCGAGGAGGATGCGGTCCGCGCCGGGCCGGCGCGCGTCCCTGATCGCCATGGCCATCACCACGGTGATGGCGATCACCAGGAGGACGAGCACCCCGCTGGAGATCGCGGCGATCGCCCGCGGCCCCTCGCCGACCAGGTTCTGGCTCCCGAACGAGGTCTCGACGCGCAGGTCGATGTCCGCGAGGGCGTGGAGGCCGAGCAGGTAGGCGCCTCCGGTCGACTCGATCTGGAGCGGGCGGTCGAGGTGGTACGAGAACGAGTCCCAGGTGCCGCCGGGCGCGAGGATCGCGAACGGCGCGAGCCCGAGCGCGACGATGCCGGCCGCGAGCGCCCCGCCGCGCGCGGTCGCGCGGCCGCCGTAGCGGTGCACGTGGTGGACGATCAGCACGGGGACGACAAGCAGGGGGACGAGCTTGAGCAGGACGCCCAGGCCGACGAGCGACCAGCCGATGAGCGGCCGGCCGGCGACCATCGCCCAGACCGCCGCGGCGATCATCGCGGCCAGCGCCATGTCGTAGCGGGTCTCGATGAGGGAGCCGATCAGGAGCGGCGAGACCGCCACGGCGAGCCCGACCGCGAGCGTCCGCCGGTCGCCCAGCTCGAGCCGGTCGGCGATGCCCATCCCCGCCAGCGCGGCGACCCCGAGCGCGACGAGCATCAGCGCCGAGAACGAGACCGTGTAGGCGATCGGCGGCACGCCGGCGAGCCAGAACAGGCCCGCCGCGAGTGGCGGGTACTCGAGCTCGAAGTCACGGTAGGGGACCGCGCCGGAGGCGATCCGGTCGGCGACGTCGCGGTAGAGGGGCACGTCGGTGATGACGTTGTCCGCGTACCAGCCGACGTGCAGGCCGACGACCCACACGAGCACGGCGACCGCCAGGACGCCGCCGATGGCGGCCGCCCGCGTCACCCGGAGGCCACGGTGGTCGGCGGTCGGCGCGCGTCGGCGTCCGCGACCGCCGAGGGGCGCTCGGAGCGTCCTCCGGCGGGCTCCGGCCGGGGGACCGGCCGCGGCCGGTCCCAGGTCGGCACGAACGCGAGGAGCGCGAACGGCAGGAACCAGACGATGTAGAGGTAGAACCAGTGGGTCAGCGTCAGCTGGAAGCCGATCAGGAGCGCGCCCGAGAGGGCGGCCATGCCGAGCAGGTCGAGACGTCTGGGCCAGCGTGTCACCGCGAGCGCCGCGACGACCACGCCGACCATCAGCGCGAGCTGCAGCGGCCGCAGCTCGGAGTACTGACCCCAGATCGAGAACGGCGACTCGCGACCGATCTGGTAGGCGAACGTCCGGGACCAGAATGCCCGCACGCCATCGAGCCCGTCCAGCAGCAGCACCCAGCCGGTGAGCACCACCGTGCCGAGGAGTCCCAGCATGTAGCCCGCGTACCGGCGCCAGGCCGGACCGCCGCCCCGCGGGTACGGATGGCGACTCCAGAGCGGCAGCAGGATCGCCGGGCTGAGCTTCGCGGCGCTCGCGAGGCCAACGCCGAGCCCCCGCCCGATCGGGCTGCGGGCCGCGACGAGACCCCAGACGAGCATCGCCGGGACGAGGCTGTCGTTGGCGTTGGTCTCGAGCACGTAGGCGCTGAACGGAAACGCGGCCCAGGCGAGCCCGAGGAGGAGCCCGAGGCGCGGTCCGGCCAGCCGCCAGCCGAGCACGATCATCCCGATCAGCGTCAGGGCGTCGAACGCCGTCGCGGCGCCGTGGGCGGCGGGAAGGTCGTCCCAGCGCCCGCTCCAGGGCATCAGGAACTCGAACGGCACGTAGGCCGCGTAGTTGAGCGGGCCGTAGGTGTCGCAGTTGCCGCAGTCGCTCGGCATGTTGCCGTACGGGGTCTGCCCGGAGCCGATGAGGTCGGCGCCGATGACCCCCGCGTACCCGACGTCGATCACGTTCGAGTCGAACGCGTTCAGCCCGTACCGGAGCGCGAGCGTGATCGTGAGCAGGGTCGCGAGAAGCCAGGGGGGGCACAACGACACCACCGACGGCACCCGGGCCCGCAGCGCCTGGGGATCGGGACCGTCCGCCGCACCGGACGCGGCCGTGTCCGGCGGATTCCCCCGCCTGCGCCGGGTTCCCATCCCGATCCAAGCCAGCCGCAGGCCGAGGTAGACCAGGGGCGGGTAGACGAGGGGGACCGAGGTGAAGATCTCGCCGCGGTTGAACCAGATCAACGAGACGCCGAGCGACAGGAGGACCAGCAGGTCGAGCGTCCGGATCGCGAGAAGCCGCCGCGGCGTGAGGAGCGGCAGGAGGAAGAGAGCGCAGAGGGTCAGCCAGATCGCAGGCCGGTTGACGGCCCGGCCGAATGCGCCCTCGACACCCCGCGCCATCATCCAGGCGACCTGGGGTCCGGTGCGGACCTCGGTGATCTCGCCGTCGTCGTCGCGCACGAACACCTGCGCCTCGACCGTCTCGCGTCCGTCACCGTCCTCGGAGACGTAGGACACCTTGTAGCGGTCCTCGTCGCGCTCCAGCTCGGCGGCGCTCCGGGCGACCGGGTGGTCGCGGAGCCAGTCCTGGAGCTCGTCGGAGGTGTCGGCGATCGCGATCGCCTCCTGCTCGGAGAGCGTCGGCGCGCGGTCGGCGGGCGCCTCGGCCGCATCGGCCGCCTCGATCCGGGCCTCGGCGGTCGCCGCGCCCTCGGCGGCGCGTCCGGCGAGGTCGATCACGACCGACGCCGCGGCCCTCGCATCCGGCTCGACGCCCGCACCCGACTGGGCGACGGCGGGCGTCACGCCGAGCGCCAGCGCGACCAGGAACGGAGCGGCCAGACGGGAGAGGCGGATCACGACGGTGACGACCCCCGTGGGGCGTGCGCCAGGGCGGCGTTGCCGATCCGTCGCTGTCGGCAGGAGCCGGGGCGGCGGCGGCGTAGAACGCCTCGGACACCTTCCTGCAGGACTCGATCGTACCAAAGGGGCTATCCTGGCCGCTTCCGGTCGGGCACCCTCATGTCGAGGGTCCTCGGGATCGGGCACCCTTCGCCGCCGTCGGCCCGGACCACCGCCATGCAGACAGGACGCTCGAGCACCGGGAACCACGTGACCTCGTCGTTGGGACCCACTGACGGCGCTCGCTACGACGAGCGCTTCGCGAGCCGCGCCTCCGGGATCGTCTCATCGGCGATGCGCGATCTCATGGCGCTCTCCGAGCGCCCGGACATCATCTCCCTGGCGGGCGGGTTCCCCGACACCGAGTCGTTCCCCCGCGAGATCTGGGACGAGGTGTGGGCGTCCGTGACCGCCGACCACATCGCGTCCTCGCTCCAGTACGGCCCCACCGAGGGGCTCTCCGAGCTTCGCGAGCGCATCTGCGAGGTGATGGCCCACGAGGGCGCGTCCGCGCGACCGGACGACATCATCGTGACGACCGGCGGACAGCAGGCGATCGACCTGTCGATCCGCACATTCGTCGATCCCGGCGACACGGTCCTGGCCGAGGGCCCCACCTACCCTGGGGCGGTCCCCTCGTTCACCACCTACGAGGCGGACGTCCACCACATCCCGCTCGACGAGGACGGGCTCCGCGTCGACCTCGTCGAGGAGCGGCTGGCGCATCTGGCCGCGGCCGGCATCCGCCCGAAGCTCCTCTACACGATCCCCAACTTCCACAATCCGGCCGGCGTGACGATGTCGCTCGAGCGCCGCCATCGGCTGATCGACATCGCGCATCGGCACGAGCTCCTGATCGTCGAGGACAATCCCTACGGCCAGATCCGGTTCGAGGGTGAGCCGCTGCCCACGCTGTGGGAGCTGGACGCCGGCGAGGGGTGGGTCGTGTACCTGTCGACCTTCAGCAAGATCCTCGCTCCCGGGATGCGCGTCGGCTGGGTGGCGGCCCCCCAACCCGTGCTCCGCAAGATGAACCTGGGCAAGCAGGCGGCGGACCTGTGCTCGTCGACGCTCGCCCAGCGATTCGTGATCGAGTACATGCGTCGCCACGACTGGCGCGAGCACGTCGCCCGCCTCAACGACGTCTACCGCGGCCGGCGCGACGCGATGCTCCGCGCGCTCGAGGAGGAGCTGCCGGCCGAGGCCACGTGGCTGACGCCCGCGGGAGGCCTGTTCGTGTGGGCGACCCTCCCGGCGTTCGTTGACACGCGCGACCTGCTCGCGCAGGCGATCACGAACCAGGTCGCCTTCGTGCCCGGCCGGGGCGCGTTCGTCCCGCCCCGGGGCGAGGGCGACCCCGACCGCGGCGCCCACTCGCTGCGGCTCAACTTCAGCGGCGTCCCGGAGCCCGTGATCGCGGAGGGCGTGGCCCGGCTGGGCCGGACCGTCGCGAGCTGGGTCGAGCTCCACCGCGCCCTCGGCGGCGCCTGATGCGGGTGGCGGTGCTCAAGGGCGGTCGCTCGTTCGAGCGCGAGGTGAGCCTCCGATCGGGGGTCAACGTCGAGGCGGCGCTCACGCGCCTCGGGCACGAGGTGCTCCCGGTGGACGTCGACGGGCGGCTGGTGCGGACGCTCCGCGCCGAACGGCCCGATGCCGCCTTCGTCGCCCTGCACGGGCTCGGGGGCGAGGACGGCACGGTGCAAGAGCTCCTGGAGATCCTCGAGATCCCGTACACCGGGTCGGGCGTGCTCGCGTGTGAGCGATCGATGGACAAGGTTGTGGCGAAGGCGCATTTCGGGGGCGCGGACATCCCCACCCCGCCGGCGTTCGCCTTCAGCCAGGGAGCCTTCCGAGAGCTCGGCGCCGCGGATGCGCTGCCGGACATCGAGGCACGGCTCGGCCTTCCGCTCGTGGTCAAGCCCGCAAAGCAGGGCTCCGCGCTCGGCATCACCGTCGCCCGCACCGCGGCCGAGATCCCCGGCGCGATCATGGCGGCGCTCGCCTACGACGATCGTGTGCTGATCGAGCGCTTCGTCCCCGGACGCGAGCTCGCGATCTCGGTGATCGGAAGCGCCGAGCCGGCTGCGCTTCCCGTGGTCGAGCCGGTCCCGATCGGCCGCGACTTCTACGACTTCGAGGCCCGCTACACGCCGGGGCTGACCGAGCTGCACGCCCCGGCGGACCTCTCGCCCGAGGTCGCGCGGGCCGCCGAGCGACTGGCCCTCAGGTGCTACGCCACCCTCGGGTGCCGGGGTGTCGGGCGCGTCGACATGATCCTCGACCCCGGCGACCGGCTGTGGGTGCTCGAGGTCAACGCGATCCCGGGCATGACGGACACCAGTCTGCTGCCGTGTGCCGCCGAGGCCTCGGGGCTCGGCTTCGACGCCGTTGTGGGCAGGGTCCTCGACGCCGCCGCCCTCGGGGCCTAGTGAGCCGCCCCGCCGTGAGCCGCCCCGGAGGGGATCAGCGGCGAGAGGGTGGAGTCGCCGTCGGGGTGGTCGCCACACGGACCGGCGATGCCGGTCCGCCGCGGTCTTCTTCCCGACGGTGAATCACCCGGTTGGGGGGCAACGTGCGAACCGCGCCCCCCTGGCGCGCCCTGGGTGAGCCGCCCCGGAGGGAATCAGCGGCGAGAGGGAGGAGCCGCTTCCGGGGACGGTGTCCGATATAGACCGGCTCCGGCCGGTCCGCGCCAATCCGTGCCCCGGAAGTGGATCTCCCGGTTGAGGGGCACGTGCGATCCGCGCCCCCGCTGAGCCGGGACCTCGTGAGCTGCCTAGTGAGCCGCCCCGGAGGGGATGAGCGGCGAGAGGGTGGAGTCGCCGTCGGGGTCGATGTCCGCACGACCGGCGCCGCCGGTCCGCCACGATCTCTCCCCCGGCGGTGAAGGCACCCGGTTGAGGGGCCCCGCCGTGAGCCGCCCCGGAGGGGATGAGCGGCGAGAGGGCGGAGTCGCCGTCGGGGTCGATGTCCGCATGACCGGCGCCGCCGGTCCGCCACGATGTCTCTCCCCCGGCGGTGAAGGCACCCGGTTGAGGGGCCCCGCCGTGAGCCGCCCCGGAGGGGATGAGCGGCGAGAGGGTGGAGTCGCCGTCGGGGTGGTCGCCACACGGACCGGCGATGCCGGTCCGCGACAGTCTTTCTCCCGACGGTGAATCACCCGGCTGAGGGGAGACCTACGGCTCGCCCCCGACCGGCCTCCCGGCTCGCCGGCCGACGCGTTGTCCCGCCCCGACGCGGCCCGGGGGGCGGGTCGGCGGGCCTCTGGAGGCCGGGACGACCGTCCTGCGCGGACACGGCGGGACCCGCCGATCGGAGACGTCCTTCTATCGTCGGTCCCGTGCGAATCGTCGGCCCTCTCCTCGGCGCGCTGGTGGCGCTCCTCGTGGGGCTGTCCCCGGCGCTCGCGCACACGGACGTCGTCGCGACGGTCCCCGCCGAGGGTGCCCGTCTGGCGAGCGCGCCCGCCGAGGTGCGCGTGACGTACGGGCAGCCGCTTCTGTCGGTCGAGGAGGCGGCGGTGACCGTCGAGGGAAGCTCGGTCGCCGGGCGCCCCCGGCTGGGGCGCGGGGACCCCGGCACGGTCGTGATCCCGGTCGCCGATGAGCGCACCGGCGTGCACACGGTCTCGTGGACCGTGCTGGCGGCCGACGGCCACGCGCTCGTCGGGACGACGTCGTTCTCGGTTCGCGGTCCCGCCATGTCCGCGATGCTGCGCCCGGTCTCCCGTGCCCTGGTGGCCGCGGGCGTCGGGCTGCGGGCCATCGCGTCCGCCGCCGCCTGAGTCGCCGCCCGGCTCGGGTCAGCTCCTCCTGCGCCGCCGCCGGCCCTGCCAGATCAGGATGCCCGCGACGCCGATGACCAGGCCGAGCAGGACCGAGGTGAAGATCACGTAGACCAGCGGCCCCGTGGTCGACCCGAAGACCCAGTCGACCTCGGCGTCCTGGCCGTTTCGGGCCACGAACAGGATCAGGTAGAACAGCGCCACGGCCGCGAGGATCGCGATCGTGATGCGCTTGCTGTTGCGCCGCCCGCCCGACTCGCCCTGCGCGGTCGGTGTCTGCGTCTCGGTCACGGCTTCGGCTCCTCGGGTCGCCGCCTGCCGTGTGTATACCCGCTCGGGCCGCCGGATGATCGGCGGCCCGAGCGGGGCTCAGGCGATCAGCAGGTGACGGTGAGGTGGAAGTCGCGGTTCGTGAGCGTGCCGTCCATGGACCAGGTCGCCACCTGCACCGCGTTCACGTTCCCGCTGACGAGCCCGGCGGCGGCGAAGCCCTTGTTGTTGTCGCCGACCGCGGTCCCGCCGTCGCCCTGCTGGGCGACGAAGGTGCAGGCCGCGACGTCCTCGGGGAACTCGACGCGGTACCGGCCGGTGTCGGTGCGCTCCGAGGACGAGGCGTTCCCGCGGTTCAGGGCACCGGTCGCGCGGACGACCGCCCGATAGATCGGGTTGGCGAGCTTGGAGTTGGTCACGGCGTCGTCACCGAGCTTGCCGGTCGTGACGCTCCCCTCGCCGATCTTCGAGGACGTGATCGCCAGCTCGGCGATCGCCGCGGTCGGCCACCCGGAGCCCTTCGTGACCTGGCCGAAGGGGTTCGTCGGGTTCCGGTCGGTGCTCGCCGCGGGTCGGACCGGGCGCAGCAGGTTGAGCGACTCGTTGGAGCGGCGCACGGCCGCCTGCGAGATCCGCTGGTTCACCTGAAGCTGTCCGGCCGTGACGGAGATCTTGTTCGCCTGCGCGACGGCGGGCTCGTCGACCGCATCGACGGCCGCGACCGCCGCCACGCCGAGTGCGGCTCCGCAAGCCAGCGTGATCGCAATTCTCCGAGCACCGTGCGCCATGTCCGCTCCCCAGTTGGTCGTCGCGTTGCGACGCTAGGGAAGTCGGTCGCGCAAGCAGGGGCGGCTTTACAAGTCTCACGCTGATTGCACATGAACCGAACGCGCGGACGGGTGGCATGCCACCCGTCCGCGCCCGGTCGGACGCACACGGTGCTCAGCAGGTGACCGTGAGATGGAAGTCCCGGTTGGCGAGTGCCGTGGTCGAGTCCCAGGTCGCGACCTGGACGGCGTTGGGATTCCCCCCGACGCCCGCCGCGGCGGCGAAGCCGATGCTGCCCGGCCCGAGCGTGGTCGACGTACCCGCCCTGCTGCGCGACCATCGCGCAGGCCGACACGTCGACAGGGAAGATCACCTGGTACCGGCCCGGGTCGGCCGTCCGCGAGGACGACGAGGCGGTGCCGCGGACGAATGCGCCGTCCGCCGTGATGACCGCCTGGTACGTGGGGTGGGCCATCTTCGAGTTCGTCACCGCGTCATCCGCCAGCTTGGGCGTCGTGATGCCCGCATCGGCGACCTTCGCGGAGGTGACCGCCTTGTCCCCGAGCGCCAGGGTCGGCCAGCCCTTGCCGCGCGTGGATGCGGGGAACGGGCTGATCGGCTTCTCGTCGGTGCTCCCCTTGGGTCGCACCGGACCCAGCAGGTTCAGGCCCTCGTTCGAGCGCCGGACGGCCGCCTGGGAGATGCGCTGGTTGATCTGGAGTTGGGCGGGCGTGACCTCGAACTTGGCGGTCTGCGCGTCCGCGCGCTGGTCTGCGACGTCGATCGCCGCGACTCCGGCCACGCCGAGCGCGACGCCGCAGGCCAGTGTCGTCGCGACGGTTCCTCGGATACGTCGTGCCATGGTGCTGCCCCCCGGTTCGGGTCATGTGCATCGGGCTGCGGGCACGCTAGGCGAGGCGCGCGCCGTGCTCCCGAGCCTTTACAGCCCGTTCGGCGGTCTCTCATCCAGCCTTCGTCTGGCGTTCGCCCTCCTGAAGCGCCAGCACCGCGTCGAGGGCGGCGTTCACCGGTGTCGGGATCCCGAGACGTGCCCCCTCGCGGGCGACGAAGCCGCAGAGGGCGTCGCGTTCGAGCCGACGTCCGGCCAGGGCGTCCCGGAGGGTCGATGGCAGGTAGCCCCGAAGCGATGCGCGGTCGCGGGCCATGTCCTCGACGTCCGCCTCCGAGATCGCCACCCCGCGCGCCCGGGCGACGGCGCGGGCCTCCTCCATGGCGGCTCGGACGACGCGGGCGTGCTCGGGTCGCGCCAGGAGGGTCCCGGCGCTGGCACCGGTCGCGGCGCAGAGGGGATTGAACCCCACGTTCCACAGGAGCTTGTGCCACAGCGCGTGGTCGAGGTCGGCCGTGCGTGACACCGTCCACGACCCGCCCACGAGCGCCGTGACAGCGGACAGCGCGGGCGCGTCGGGGTCGGTGGGGTGGCCGATCGTCACGAGACCCTCGGCGCCGTGGACCACCTCTCCGGGCCGTTCGCGCCACAGGCCCACGAAGGCGGTCGCGCCGAGCACGCGGCCGTGCCCGAGCACGCCGGCGAGCCGTTCGACGTTCTCGACGCCGTTTTGCAGCGAGAGCACGACTGCGTTCGGGGGGACCATGCCTCGGAGCATCTCGGCGACGTTCGCCGTGTCATGGCTCTTCACCGTGACGACGACCAACTCCGCGTCCGGGTCGGTCGGGGGGGCGTCCGCGGCGTCCACCGGTGCGGACCATGTGTCACCGTCGCGCTCGCGCACCAGGATGCGCCCGGTGCGCCGGATCTCCTCGAGGTGGGTCCCGCGCGTGACCATGGTGACACGATGGCCCGCGCGCGCCAGCAGCGCTCCGTAGTAGGAACCGACGGCTCCAGCGCCAATGATGTGGATCGATGCCATCGTCTTCAGCGGGTCGGATCGAGGTGCGGCGTGACGACGGAGTGCTGGAGCTCCGGTTCGCCAATCCGAGCCGCGCGAACGCGCTCGATCGGGCGATGTTGGACCGGCTGGTGGAGGTGCTCGCCCCGGACGCGATCGACGGTGCGGCCGTCGTCCTGCTGGGGGGTGACGGAGGCCGCCACTTCTCGTCCGGGCTCGACCTGGGCGCTGACGACAACGACGTCCTGGCGCAGCACCTGCGCGCGGGCGAGCGCGTGCTGGGGCGTGCGGCGGACGCGATCGCGACGTGCTCGGTGCCGGTCATCGGCGTCCTCAACGGGGTCGCGGCGGGCGGGGCGCTGGAGCTGGCGAGCGCGTGCGACTGGCGTGTCGCCTCGCCCGACGCGCGGCTGGCGATGCCCGCCGCGACGCGCTTGGGTGTCGTCTACGCGGCCGAGGGGCTTGCGCGGTTCGTCGCGCTCATGGGTCCGGCGAGAGCCCGGCTGCTCTTCCTGACCGGTGCGCCGGTCGACGCCCGACGGGCCCTGGAGATGGGGCTCGTCGAAGAGGTGGTCGACGAGCCGGTGGCCCTGTGGCCCTCGGCCCGCGCCGCCGCCCGCGCGGTCGCCGACGCCGCGCCGATCGCCGTCGCGGGAACGCGCGCCGTGATCGACGCGCTCTCCCGGGGTGACGCGGCCGAGGTGGCGCGCACCTGGCGCCGCCGCGCCTTCGAGTCGCGCGATCACCGCGAGGGGCTCGCCGCCTTCGCGGAGCGACGGCCCCCCCACTTCACCGGGTCCTAGCGCCCCGCCGTCAGGCGCCCGCCTTGGCGGCGGCCTCCCGCAGGCTCTCGGCGAGCTCGGTCGCCTTGGCGTCGTACTCGGACGGGTCCGCCCAGGTGCTGCGCGGATCGAGGAGTGCCGAGTCGACACCCGGGACGCTCGTCGGCACCTCGAGCCCGAAGATCGGGTGGGTGGTCGTCGCCACCCCGTCCAGCTCGCCCGAGAGCGCCGCCCGGACGATCGCGCGCGTCGCCGCGATCGGCATCCGGCTGCCGACCCCGTACGACCCGCCGGTCCAGCCGGTGTTGATGAGCCAGGCGCTGGCGCCGTGCTCGGCGATCCGCTCGGCCAGCATGGCCGCGTAGACCTTGGGCGGCTGCGGCAGGAAGGCGGCGCCGAAGCAGGCGCTGAAGGTCGCCTGGGGTTCGGTCACGCCGATCTCGGTCCCGGCCAGCTTGGCCGTGTACCCGGCGAGGAACTGCTCCGAGGCCTGCTCCGGTGTGAGCTTGGCGACCGGCGGGAGGACCCCGAAGGCGTCCGCCGTGAGCATGATCACGGTCGAGGGATGGCCCGAGCGCTTGTCCGGCAGGGAGTTCGGGATCGCCTCCAGCGAGTAGGCGGCCCGCGTGTTCTCGGTGATCGAGCCGTCGTCCAGGTCCACGATGCGGCTCACGTCGTCGAGGATCACGTTCTCGAGGATGGTTCCGAACATCTTGGTGGTGCCGTAGATCTCGGGCTCGGCGGTGGCCGAGAGCCCGATGGTCTTGGCGTAGCAGCCGCCCTCGATGTTGAACACGCCGTCGTCGCCCCAGGCGTGCTCGTCGTCGCCGATCAGCGGACGGGTGGAGTCGGTCGAGAGTGTCGTCTTGCCGGTGCCCGAGAGGCCGAAGAAGATTGCCGAGCGCCCGTCCTCGCCGACGTTGGCCGAGCAGTGCATCGACAGGATGTCCTGGACCGGGAGCCGATCGTTCATCAGCGAGAAGATGCCCTTCTTGATCTCGCCCGAGTACTCGGTGCCCCCGACGAGGATCTCGAGCTCGGTCAGGTGCAGCACGACGAAGGTGGTGCTGCGCGTCCCCTGGGTCTCCGGGTCGGCGGTACAGCTCGGAGCATGGAGGACGACCGCCTCGGGGCGGTGCTCGGCGTACTCCGCGTCGTTCGGCGTGATGAACAGGTTGCGCGCGAACAGGGCGTGCCACGCGCTCTCGGTCACGACCCGGACGGACAGGCGGTGGGTGGGGTGGGCGCCGGCGAAGGCGTCGACCACGTAGAGCTCGGGGCGGCTGTCGAGCTGCGAGACCAGGCTCGTGCGCAGGCTCGCGCGGTGCTCCTCGGAGATCTCCTGGTTGATCGGGCCCCACCAGACGCGGTCCTGGCTCTTGGGCTCCTTGACGACGTACTTGTCCTTGGGCGACCGACCGGTGAACCGGCCCGTCGACACGACGAGCGCCCCACCCTCCGCGAGGCGGCCCTCGCCGCGCCGCAGGACGTGCTCGTAGAGCTCCGGCGCCGAGAGGTTCCAGTGCACGTCTCCGCCGGGAACGAGCCCGTGCGCGTCCAGCCCGACGGGGCCCTTCCGCTCAGCCACCTGTGTCGCCACCTGCTCTCCTTCGCCGCGTGCCAGACTTCGCGCGCTCGCGCCGAGGTCCCGCGGTGAAGGTCCGCCGTCGAGAGGGCGGTGGCCGCGAGCCCGTCCAGCGAGGGCGAGGACGTAGCCTGCCACATCGTGCGCGTGCGAGACCGTCCGCAGCGCAGGCGATGACGACCGACCTCGCACGCCGGACGGTCCGCACGCTCGCGCCCGGACCACGTCGTCGAAGCGGCTACCCTGCACGCCCATGCGCCGCGACGAACTCGACCGCCTGCGCCTGTTCCTGCCGGTGCTCCCCACGATCGTGCTCGGGGCGCTTCCGGGCCCCCCCGAATGGTCGGCGACGCTCGCGCGCATCGGCCTCGACGTCGTCGCGTCCGGCGCGGCGGTGGACGACCCCGACTCGGTGTCCGCCGCGGCCGCCGGGGCACCGCTGCTCCCGGTCAAGGCCCGCTGTGGCGATGCCGCGACGCTGGTGGCCGCGGGCGCACGACTCACCGAGGGCGCGGCGACCGACGTGGCGGGCGCCTACCGACTCGGCGTCGACGACCTGACCGTCCGCGCGGTTTCGGGGGACACGCCCGTGGTCGAGGATCTCGACACGGTCTCCCGGGCGCTCGTCGCGGCGGCGCGGGCCGGTGTGCCCAGCCGCCTCTGGGCCGCGGCCGGCCCCGGCCTCGACGCCCTCGCGCGCGACGTGGTCGAGGCGAAGCTCACCGTGCTGGTCGACGGCGCACGTGAGGCGCGGCTCGCGATCGCCAAGGTGCAGTTCGAGGACGACGACTTCTGGAGGCGCGGGTAGCGGAGGGCCCCGGCGTTCGAGACGCCCCCTCTGCGGCGGGTCCATCGGCGCCTGGGCGCTCGGCGACGGGGTCGAGGTCAGGGGCGCACCGGACACGCGGGCGGTGCCTGTCGCCACCCCCCGGCCCGTCGTCGTCCCGCCGGCGGCGGACAAGACCGGGGTCGTCTTCACGCTGAGCGTCGACCAGCTGCGCATCAACCAGCGGATCGCCGCGCGGGCGGTCCGCGAGGCGAACGCGCTGCTCGCTCGCCTCGACGGCGGGCTCAGCGGTGGCGACGTCCACGACGGCGCGGTGACAGCCGACCGCCTGCAGGCGACGATCGCGATCGCCGGGCTCGGACCGTCGAACCCGACACCCCCCACGACGACCGACGTGGCCCCCGCCGGCACCGACGCCGACGCGCGTTTCACGCTCACGGCCACGCAGCTGCTCATCAACCAGCGCATCGGCCAGGCCGCGATCCGGCGGCTCAACGAGGTACGCAGCCGGCTGCTCGACGGGATCTCGGGCGACGAGCTTCGCGTCCACACCCTCACCTCGGCCGACATCACCCCGTGAGCCGGCGTTGCGTCGGTCGTCGGGTCCGGCGATTGCGACGCGGCCCGCCGGGCCGGATGGTGTCGCCTGCGATCGTGGCGTCGTTCCCTCCCCTGGTCGCAGTCCTCGGGCGCGCGTCGCCGGGCGGGCCACCGCTCGGGGACGGATCGTCGTCACATCCGCGCGGTTCGCGCGCAGCCCTCAAGAACACACGGCCCCGGCCGACGACGTGGCGAGAACCGGCGAGCGTCGAGAGGGTGCACGTGCCGCGAGGATCCGTTCGATCGAAGGCGGCGATGGCCGTCGCGCTCCTGTCAGCCGCGGCGGTACCGGCGACGGCCATGGATCTGGAGATCGTGAACCAGTCCGGGCTGCCGGCCGACCAGGTCTTCGTCACGCTCGACACCGGGCCCGGCGACGCGCCCGTGTTCCCTGCGCAGCTTCCGCAGAACACGCCGGTCGCGCTCAGCACGCTTCCGAGCAGCATCCCCATCAAGGAGACGTTCCCGGCGGGGATCCTGCTGATCGGGTATGGCGCCGGCGTCGCGCAGAACTCGGCGAACCCGGCGAGCTCGAACGACCCGAACACGTCGACGACGCGGTACGGCTTCGTCGAGTTCACCGCGCCGGGCGTCGCCGACAACACCTACATCGACCAGTTCGGCGTCCCGACTCGCATCGACACCTTCGACGCGACCGGTCAGCCCGTCGCCACGCGGGCACCGGTCTGCAACGCGGACTCGATCCGCCGGCAGCTTCTGGAGATCCCCGGAGCGGCCGAAAAGCGCGGTCCGTCCGGCGAATTCCTGCGCGTCGTCGGCCCGAGCAAGCTGGGCGTGAGCCCTCAGTTCCCGCAGACGTACCCCTCGCTCGCCCCGTACGTCGCGTCGCTCGAGGGGCAGACGCTCTCGGTGACGACCGTGTTCGTCGGGGGCAACGTCGCCACCTACAGCGGCGCCGTCCAGGGCGGCGCGATCACGCTGAGCGGCACGATGACCGCGCCGCCCGGCGGCGGGGCGCAGCCGATCGCGATCCCGCTCACGAGCGACGGCATCTACGGGGCGAACGGCCCGTACACCGTCGGGGCCGGCCCCGCGACCACGCTGCAAAACGACGTCTACGGCCAGATCTACAACCGGGTCGTCTCGGGCTTCGGGCTCGGCTACTGGGGTGGCCGCTACGGGAACGCGCTCGACGACCGACCCGGCACGCCGACACCCGGGTGGTGGGGACAGGAGGCGTTCGCGGCGGCCCGGACCACCCCCGCACCCTTCCCCGCCTACTCGGCCTACGCGTCGGTCATCGCGCGCACGGCGCAGGCGTACGGCTTCCCGTTCTCGGACTCGCTCCCGTTCACCCCGCAGGCCGGGCTCCCCGTGGGAGGGACCCTCCGCGTCACGATCCTGAACGACCAGGCGTCCGAGCCCTCGTCCTGCGATCCGCCACCGACTCCGGGGGCGCCGCCGCCCCCCGCGCCATCGCCGACGTCGGTGCCGCCCGCGCCGAGCGCCGTGGCGCCCGTCTGCGACGCGACGCCGCGTCGTACGGCGGGCGACAAGGGCACGATCACCCTCTCCGAGCGCGCGCTCCGCATCCAGCAGCGCATCGACAGCGCCGCCCTCCGCCGCCTCGACGCCGTCAACGACTGGATCGACGCCGGTGTGGTCGCGACCGATCTGTGTGCGGGCGGGTTCGGGCCGTCGGCGTTCCAGGCCGGGATCCCGTGGATGGGAGGGGCAGCGGCGACCGCGCAGACACCACCATCGCCCCGGCCGCTCAGGCTGCCCCGCACGCGCCGCTCGTCCGCCGAGTTCACCGTGAGTCTGCGTCAGGTCCGCATCAACGAGCGGATCTCGAAAGCGCTCGTCGCGCGCGCGCAGGCGACCTGGCGGCGCGTCAACGGGCTGACCGGTGGCAACCTCGCACCGGAGACCACGCTCGCCGGGCGGCCGTTGATCCCGGGGCTCGCGTCGGCGGGCGCCATGCCGCCCTCACGCGACGGCGCCGCGACCCGCCTTGTCGTGCCGAGGTCGAAGGGCATCGGGAAGGTCACGCTCTCGGCGGCGCAGCTTCGGCGGACCCAGCGCCAGAGCCAGCGCGCGATCCGGCTGGCCAACCGAGTCACGGACCGGATCGAGGCGGGTCTGACCGAGTCGCAGTTCCAGCCCGGGTCGGTCGGCGCCGGCAGGCTCTGACGCGCCGATGGCGCGCGGCGATCATCCGCCGCGCGCGTCCCATCGACCCACCTCGGCGCGGGCACCCATGATGAGCGCCCGGACCTCGTCGGCGCCGAAGCCTGCCTGGACGGCCAGGTTGCATCCGAGCACCGTCCCCACGAGCAGATCGACCCGCGAGGCCACCTGCTCCGATCCGATCTGCCCCGCGGCCGCGGCGCGTCCGAGCGCCGCGCCGAGCGCCGCGCGCAGATCGGCCCGGTACGCGCGAAGGTGCGACGACACGACGGGCTCCGGCGGATCGGTCTCGGCGAGCATGCGCCCGATCAGGCAGCCGCGGGTCCCGTCGGCGGTCAGCCAGTCGGACAGCCCCTCGAGGAACGCGTCCACGGCGATCAGCCCCTCGTCCCCGTCGCGGAGGGGCCGAAGGAGCTCTCGCTCGAGGCGCGCCTCGTAGCGCTCGAGCGCCCGCTCGAGCAGGTGCTCCTTCGGCCCGAAGGCGTGCGTGATGCTCGATTGCCCGATGCCGATGGCCCGCTCGAGATCCCGCGTCGTGGTCGCCCGGTACCCCCGGCGCCAGAAGACCCGCATCGCCCGGTCGAGGGCCTCATCGGCGTCGAACGTGCGTGGTCGCCCCCTGCGCATCGGTCCTGGCTCCTTGACGTCGGGTCGTCGCCGGGCGATTCTGTCGCATACGCGACACTATCGCCACCCGACCGAGGACCGACATGCCCGCATTCCAGACGACCGCTCCGCTCTCGCTCGTCCCAGGCTCCAAGAGCCTCGACCGGGAGGCGGTGCTCGAGCCGAACGGTGACGTCCTTCGCTTCGGCATGCACGGCGGCGTGGCCGAGCACTACAAGGCGACGGCGCGCGATCCGCAGCCCTCGACGCTCGACTACCTGGCGGCGTCGATCGGCGGGTGCCTGATCGGCACGTTCGCGGGCTCGCTCCTGCGCGCCCGGGTGCCGGTCGTCCCGGCCGAGGCCCTCACGGGCACCGCGACCGGTTTCGTGGAGCCGGACGAGGACGGCGTCCTGGTTCTCCGGAAGGTCGTCGTGAGCTACACGCTGGAGCTCGACGAGGAGCACCGCGCGGCCGCCGAGGAGGTCCACGCGGTCCACGCCGGACGGTGCCCGAACGCCCGGAGCGTCTCGCCGTCGATCGAGATCGTGACCGAGCTCGAGGTCAACAGCCCCGTGGCGGCGTAGCCCACGGCGCCCGCGCCGGCTCGGTGGATCGAACCGCTGCCGGGCCGCGCGTCGTATCCTGATTCGAATGCATCCCCGCGCGACCATCGCTTTGCGTCGACTGACCATCTGCGGGGTGGTGGTGCTCCTGCTCGCGGCGCTCGTGGCCGTCGCGGCAGGACGCACGGCCGGCGGTGGTGGGGACGACCGGCTCATCGGGACTGCGCGGTCGGAGGTGCTCCGAGGGTTCGCGGGGGACGACCTGCTCGTCGGGCGACGTGGTCGCGACCGTCTGCTCGCGGGACGCGGCGCCGACCGTCTGCGCGGCGGCGGCGGCCGGGACGTGCTGATGGGCGGCAGGGGCCGCGATCGCCTCGACGGCGGCCCGGGTGCGGACCTGCTGGCGGGTGGCCCGGGGCCGGACGTGATCCTCGCGCGCGATGGGACGCGTGACCGGATCTTCTGCGGTCCGGGCCGCGACCGGGTCGTCGCCGACCGGCGCGACCGGATCGCGCCGGGCTGCGAACGGGTCACGCGCCGCTCCACGAGCGGGCGGGCCACGCCGGGCGGCGCTCCGGGCGGACCGGCCACGCCCGGCGCAGGTGCGGCATTCGATCTGCGCGTCGGGCACGAGATCGACGGCTTCACGACCGTCTGCGCGGTCGTCACCGGTCCGGCGGGCGCGCGCGTCGCGGTCACGTTCGACGACGGACGGCCGCCCGTGCGGGGAGAGGACGAGATCGGCGAGGAGGGCGATCTTCTCATCGCCCTCGAACTCGATGACCTGGGGCCCGAGATCCCGTTCGTCGGGCCCGTGCGGGTCGTCGCCACGCTCGTCGACGACCCGGCCACGACGGTCACCCGCGTCCACGCCGTGGCGGGCGCACGAGGTGGCGTCGACTGCGGACTCTCCGCGGGCGGCGAGGACGGTGAGGACGACGAGGACCCGGACGCCCTCGACGATCCGGGCGATGGCGGGGACGATCCGGACGCGTGAGGACGCCCCAGATGTGACATCTCGCGCCGGGCGGGCGGCGGCCGGGTCGGGGAGCATGTGACCATGGCGACCGCCCTCTTCGTCTGTCTGCACAACGCCGGCCGCTCGCAGATGAGCGCGGCGCTCCTCGCGCGCGCCGCCGCCGGGCGCCACCGAGCGCTCTCCGCCGGCACGCTGGCCGACCCCGAGGGATCGGTGCATCCCGAGGTCGTGGAGGTCATGTCCGAGCTCGGCGTCGACCTCTCCGGCCGTCGCCCGGCCCGGCTCACCGAGGAACTCGCCCGGCTGGCGGACGTGGTGGTCACCATGGGCTGCGGCGACTCGTGTCCCTACATCCCCGGCAAGCGCTACGTCGACTGGGATCTCGAGGACCCGAAGGGCTTGCCCGTGGAGCGGGTGCGCGGGATCAGGGACGACATCGCCGCGAGGGTCGACGCGCTGGTGGCCGAGCTCGACCGGACCTGAACGTCGTGGCGAGCGGTGTTCGCCCGGACGGTCCACGACGTCTCGGTGGTGATCGGCGGCGACGAGACGCGCGGAGGGGGTCCCGCCCAACCTGCTCGGCGGGCTGCACTCGGACCCTGATCCACCGGGCCGCGGCCGAGCAGCGCCGATGCGCCGCCGGGCCGCGGCCCGGGGTGCCGCTCAGGCGCGCACGGTCGCCGGCTCGTAGCCCAGGCTCGGCGCGAGCCAGCGCTCGACCTCCTCGACGGAGAGGCCCATGCGCTCCGCATAGTCCGCGACCTGGTCGGCGTCGATCCGACCGATCGCGAAGTACTGGCTCTCGGGGTGCGACAGGTAGATGCCGCTCACCGACGCCGCCGGGAGCATCGCCATGCTCTCCGAGAGCTCCATCCCGATCTCCCGGGCGCCCAGCAGATCGAACAGCGCGCGCTTGGGGAGGTGGTCGGGGCACGCCGGGTAGCCGAACGCGGGGCGGATCCCGCGGTACTCCTCGGCGATCAGCTGCTCGTTGGAGAGCATCTCGTCGGCGCCGTAGCCCCATTCGCGCCGGGCACGTTGGTGGAGCATCTCGGCGAACGCCTCGGCGAGCCGGTCCGCGAGCGCCTTGACCATGATCGACTCGTAGTCGTCGTGCGCGGCCTCGCGCTCCCGGGCGATCTCCTCCGCCCCGATCCCGGCGGTCACGGCGAACGCGCCGACGTGGTCGGGCACGCCCGCGTCCGCGGGTGCCACGTAGTCGGCCAGCGAGAGCTGGGGCTTGCCGTCTGGGCGCTCGCGCTGCTGGCGGAGCATCGGGAACCGCGCGACCTCGATCGTGCGCGCCTCGTCCTCGAACAGGACGATGTCGTCCCCGTCGGCGTGGGCCGGCCAGAAGCCGTAGACGGCACGCGCCGTCAGGCGCCCGCCCGCGACGAGCTCCTCGAGCATCTTGGTGGCGTTGGCGTGGAGCTCCCGGGCCGCCTCGCCGTAGCGCGGGTGGTCCAGCACCTCGGGGAATTTGCCCTTGAGCTCCCAGGCGGTGAAGAAGAACGTCCAGTCGATGTACGGGATGAGCTCCTCGAGCGGCACGTCCTCGAGCACCCGTCGTCCCGTGAACTCGGGTGTGGGCAGGCGCTGTGCGGTCCAGTCGGTTCGCAGGCGTCGCTCGCGAGCGTCCTCGTAGGCGAGGAGCGCGCGCGTGGCGCGGCCCTCGTGGACCTCGCGAAGGCGCTCCTGCTCATCGGCGACCTCCCGGGCCATCGTCGCGCCGCGCTCGTCGTCGAGCAACGCCGAGACCACGCCGACTGCCCGCGATGCGTCGAGCACGTGGGTGACCAGCCCCGGAGTAGGTGGGCGCGATCTTGACGGCGGTGTGCTGCTTGGAGGTGGTGGCACCACCGATGAGCAGCGGCATGGCCATGTCGCGACGCTCCATCTCGCGCGCCACACCGACCATCTCGTCGAGCGAGGGCGTGATCAGGCCCGACAGGCCGATCATGTCGGCCCCGTGCTCCTCGGCGGCGTCGAGGATCTTGTCGGCCGGCACCATCACGCCGAGGTCGACCACCTCGTAGTCGTTGCACCCGAGCACCACGCCCACGATGTTCTTGCCGATGTCGTGCACGTCGCCCTTGACGGTGGCCATCACGATCCTGCCGGCCGCCTCCCGCTCGGCTCCGGTCGCCTGGCGCTCGGCTTCCATGAACGGCTCGAGGTAGGCGACCGCGCGCTTCATGACCCGCGCGCTCTTGACGACCTGCGGCAGGAACATCTTCCCCTCGCCGAAGCGCTCGCCGACGATCCCCATGCCGTCCATGAGCGGCCCCTCGATCACCGAGAGCGGTGCGCCGAGCTCGAGTCGCGCCTCCTCGGCGTCCTCCTCGACGTGCTCGACGATCCCGTTGATGAGCGCATGCTGCAGCCGTTCGGACACGGTGCCCTCGCGCCAGGCGGTGTCGTGCTCGCGCCGGGCGCCGCTGCCCTTGACCGACTCGGCCATCTCGACCAGGCGCTCGGTCGCGTCCTCGCGTCGGTCGAGCAGGACGTCCTCGACCCGCTCGCGGAGCTCGGGGTCGATGTCCTCGTAGACGGCGAGCTGGCCCGCGTTGACGATCCCCATGTCGAGACCGGCCTGGATCGCGCGGTAGAGGAACGCCGAGTGCATCGCCTCCCGGACGACGTCGTTGCCGCGAAACGAGAACGAGAGGTTGCTGATGCCACCTGAGATCTTGGCGCCGGGGCATGTCGCCTTGATCTGCCCGGCGGCCTCGATGAACGCCATCGCGTAGGTGTTGTGCTCCTCGATCCCGGTCGCGACCGCGAAGACGTTCGGGTCGAAGATGATCTCGTGTCCGGGCACCCCGACCTGCTCGGTCAGGATGCGATACGCCCGCTGGCAGATCGAGACCTTGCGCTCGACGGTGTCGGCCTGGCCGTCCTCATCGAAGGCCATGACGACGAGCGCCGCCCCGAAGCGCCGCGCGGCACGCGCGCGTTCGATGAACTCGGCCTCGCCCTCCTTCATGCTGATCGAGTTCACGACCGGCTTTCCCTGCACGCACTCGAGGCCGGCCTCGATGGCCTCCCAGCGGGACGAGTCGATCATGATCGGGACCCGGGCGACCTCGGGCTCGGTCGCGACCATGTTGAGGAACGTGCGCATCGCCGCGACCGAGTCGAGCATGCCCTCGTCCATGTTGACGTCGATGATGTTCGCGCCCCCGCGGACCTGCTCGGACGCCACGTCGATCGCCGTCTGGAAGTCGCCGGCCTTGATCAGCTCCGCGAACCGGCGCGACCCGGTCACGTTCGTGCGCTCGCCGATCATGAGGAAGCCGGTCTCCGGGCCGACCTCGAGCGGCTCGAGCCCCGAGAGCCAGAGCTCGGGCGCGATCGTCGGGATGCGGCGCGGCGCGGCGTCCTTGGCCGCGTTCACGATGGCGGCGATGTGGGCCGGGGTCGTCCCGCAGCAGCCGCCCATGATGTTGACCAGGCCGCTCTCGGCGAACTCGCGCAGCTCGCCGCTCGTCACCTCGGGCGTCTCGTCGTAGCCGCCGAAGGCGTTCGGCAGGCCCGCGTTCGGGTAGACGCTCGTGTAGCAGTCGGCGATCTCCGACAGCGCCGCCAGGTACGGGCGCATCTCGTGGGCGCCGAGCGCGCAGTTGAGGCCGACGCTGAACGGCTTGGCGTGGGCGACCGACGTCCAGAAGGCCTCGATCGTCTGACCCGAGAGCGTCCGTCCGCTGCGGTCGGTGATCGTGACCGAGAGCATCAGCGGGAGGTCGACGCCGCGGGCCTCCATCACGTCCCTGGCGGCGACGATCGCCGCCTTCGCGTTCAGGGTGTCGAAGATCGTCTCGATGAGGAGCACGTCGACGCCCCCGTCGAGCAGCCCCTCGACCTGCTCGGCGTAGGCCTCGCGGACCTCGTCGAAGGTCACGGCCCGGTAGGCGGAGTCCTCGACGCGCGGCGAGATCGACAGCGTGCGGTTGGTCGGCCCGACCGCCCCCGCCACGAACCGCGGGTGCTCGGGTGTGCCGACGATGTCCGCGGCCTCGCGCGCGATCCGCGCGGACGCCTCGTTGAGCTCGCGCGAGAGGTGCTCCGTCGCGTAGTCGGCCTGCGCGATCCGCGTCGAGCTGAAGGTGTTGGTCTCCACCATGTCCGCGCCCGCGCGGAGGAACTCGACGTGGATGTCGCGGATGATGTCGGGTCGCGTCAGCGTGAGCAGGTCGTTGTTGCCCTTGAGCGGGCTGCCGTGCTCGGCCAGGCGCGTGCCCCGGAAGTCGGCCTCCTCGAGGCCGTACCCCTGGATCATCGTCCCCATCGCGCCGTCCAGGAAAACGATGCGCTGATCGAGCAGGCGCTCGAGCGCTGCACGTGCATCCGCCATCTCAACCTCCACCGGTGCTGTCGGGGCCGCGGGTCCCCGCCGGGTCAGCGCCCGATGCCCAGGGCGCGGGTCACGATCGGTCCGAGGAGTATCGCAGCCAGCACGATCCCCAGGCCCACGAAGCCGAGCGTCTCGTCATCGGTCGCGACCGCGGTGATCCCGAAGACGGCCGCGACCAGGCTGGCCGAGGTCAGACGGACGGCCTTCTCGGTCCGGGCCGAGGGCCGCCGCCGGGCGCCGCTCATGCGTCGTCGCTCCGCCCGAGGGCAAGGCACGCGTTGTGTCCGCCGAGTCCGAACGAGCACGAGAGCGCCACCCCCACCTCGGAGCGCCGCGAGGCGCCGATCACATGGTCGATTCCGGTGCATGCGTCGTCGACGTTTCGGAGGTTGCGCGTCGCCGGGACCGTGTCCGTGGCGACGGCCATGGCGGCGATGGCACCCTCGAGGGCCCCCGCCGCACCCATGCAGTGACCGTGTGAGGCCTTGGTGCCGCTGATCGCGACGCCGGACGCCACGTCGCCGCCGAGGGCGGTCCGCAGGGCGCGCACCTCGGCCGGGTCGCCAGCGCGGCTGCCGCCGCCGTGTGCGTTGACGTAGCCGACCCGGTCCGGCGTGATCCCGGCGTCAGCGATCGCGGCGGCGATCGCCCGCGACTGCGGCTTGCCGCGGGGGTCCGGGTCGGTCATGTGGAAGGCGTCGGCGCTCGCCCCGTAGCCCAGGACCTCGACGATCGGGCGCGCGCCGCGTGCGAGGGCGTCCTCGAGGCGCTCGAGGACCATGACCGCCCCGGCCTCGCCGATCAGGAAGCCGTCGCGCTCCGCGTCGAAGGGGCGCGGCGCGTCGGCGGGATCCTCGGCGGGGTGGGTCAGGACCCGCATGGCGTCGAAGCCCGCGACCCACAGCGGCGTGATCATGGTGTCCGCTCCGCCCGCCAGCATCACGTCGGCCGAGCCGCGGCGGAGCATCGCGGCCGACAGGCCGATGGCGTCGGTTCCGGCCGCGCAGGCCGTGCAGGTCGCCGTGACCGGCCCCCGGGCGCCGACGGTCATCGAGACCTGGGCCGCGGCCATGTTCGGCACGCTCGCCGGAATCGTGAGCGGCGAGACCCGGTCGGGACCCCGTTCCGTCAGCACCCGCATCTGCGCCTCGCGGGTGGCGCCGCCGCCGGCGCCGCTCGCGACCACGACCCCCATCCGGTCGGAGTCGTCGGCGACTCCCGCGTCCGCCATCGCCATGCGGGCGGCCGCCACGGCCATCTGGGCGAAGCGGTCCATCCGCCGCGCCGCCCTGTGCTCGATGAAGTCCGACGGGTCGAACGCGTCGGCCTCGCAGGCGACCCGCACGTCGAACCCGTCCGTGTCGAAGAGCGTGATCGGCCCCGCGCCGGACTCGCCGGCCACCAGGCGTCGCCAGGTGTCCTCGATGCCGATGCCGAGCGGCGACACGACCCCGATGCCGGTCACGACCACGCGGGCTCGTCCGTTCTCGCTCATGCGCCCACGGCGCGAAACGCGACCACCGCGTTGTGCCCGCCGAACCCGAACGAGCTCGAGATCGCGGTGTCCACGCGGGTGTGTCGTGCCGTCCCGGCGACGTGGTCCACCCCCGCGCAGGCGGGATCGAGATCATCGAGGTTGATCGTCGGCGGGAGCGCCCCCTCCGCGATCGCGAGCGCCGCGAGCGCGCCCTCGATGCCGCCGGCGGCGCCCATCGCGTGGCCGTGCATCGACTTGGTCGAGCTGACCGCGACCCGCTGCGCCGCGTCGTCGCCGACCGCCGCCCGGAGGGAGCGGATCTCGACCTGATCGCCAAGCGGCGTCGAGGTGCCGTGCGCGTTCACGTAGTCCAGCGCGTCGGGGGCGATCCCGGCGTCGGCCAGCGCCTGGAGCACCGCCGCGGTCTGGCGTCGGCCGGAGGGCTCCGGATCGGTGAGGTGGTAGGCGTCGGCGGTCGTGGCGTATCCCGCCAGCTCGCACAGGGGGCGCGCGCCGCGCGCGCGCGCCCGCTCGAGGTCCTCGAGCACGAGCACACCGGCGCCCTCGGCCGCGACGAAGCCGTCGCGGGCCATGTCGAACGGGCGGCTGGCGGCCGCGGGATCGTCGTTGCGCCGCGAGAGCGCGCGCGTCGCGTCGAGCGCGGCCATCGTGAGCGGCGTGATCCCGGCTTCGCTCCCACCCGCCAGCATCACATCGGCCTCGCCGCGCCGGAGCACCTCCAGGGCCTCGCCGATCGCGTGCGTCCCCGAGGCGCAGGCGGTCGCGTGCACCGAGAGCGGACCCCCGAGCCCGATCTCCACCGACACCATGCCGGCGGCCATGTTCACGATCGCCGCCGGGAGCATCGTCGGAAGCACGCGGTCGGGGCCGCGTTCGGACAGCGTGCGCCAGCCCTGCTCATAGGTCTCGTTGCCGCCGCTGCCGCTGGCGATGACGGCCCCGGCGCGCTCGCCGAGCTCCGAGTCGGGGATGGCGGCGTCCTCGACCGCGAGTCGGGCCGCGGCGACCGCGAGTTGCGAGACGCGGTCCATACGCCGTGCGCCGCGCCGGTCGACGAAGTCCTCCGGGCGGAAGTCCCAGGCCTCGCAGGCGATCCGGCACGCGTGTGCGGAGGCGTCGAAGCGGGTGATCTCGCGCGCGCCGGGCGTGCCGGCGAGCGCCGCGCGCCAGTTGTCGGCGCGCCCGACGCCGAGCGCCGTGACGAGCCCCACGCCGGTCACCACCACGCGCCGCTCAGAGCGCAAGGCCACCGTCCACCGCGAGCACCGCGCCCGAGACGTAGCCCGCCCGCGGCGAGCAGAGGTATGCGACCGGGCCCGCCACGTCCTGGGGTTCGCCGAAACGCGCGAGCGCCGTCCGCTCGAGCAGGGCATCGCGCTGCGCGTCGTCGAGGGCGTCGGTCAGCCGGGTGGCGATGAATCCGGGGGCGACCGCGTTCACGCGCACGCCCGACGGGCCGAGCTCGCGCGCCAGGCTCCGGACCAGCGCGACGAGCCCGCTCTTGGACGCGGCGTAGTTGGCCTGCCCGGCGTTGCCCGTGCGACCGACGACCGAGCCCACGGCGACCGCGCAGCCCCTGCCGCGGGCCGCCATGCCCGCGAGGGCCGTGCGAAGCGAGAGGAAGGCGCCCTCGAGGTTGACCGCGAGCGGCTCGGCCCACGTGGCGGGATCCATGCGGACCGCCAGCGCATCCCGCGTCAGGCCGGCGTTCGATACCACCGCCTCGAGGGGGCCGAGCGCCGCCTCGGCGCGTGCCACCGCGCGGGTGTGGGTCTCCGGTTCCCTGGCGTCACCCCCGACGATCACCGCGTGGCGGCCGATCGCGCGGACCCGCTCCGCGACCGCCTCGGCCGCATCCGCGTCGGTCCCATAGCCGACCGCCACATCCCAGCCGTCACGCGCCAGCCGCTCGGCGCATGCGGCGCCGATCCCCCGGGAGGCGCCCGTCACCAGCGCCGCGGGCATCAGCGCTGGCGGCTGAGCGCTGCGATCGCGGGCAGGTCGCCGGGCGTGCCGACGTGGTGTGTCTCGACGTCGCTTCGGATGCGCCTGACCAGGCCGATCAGGACGCTTCGGGGGCCGAACTCCACGAACTGGTCGGCGCCGTGATCGAGCGCGAAGCGGACCGTCTGGGTGAAGCGCACGGGGGCGGTCAGCTGCTGGGCGAGGAGCGCCCGGAGCCGCTCACCCTGCTCGAAGGCGGCCGTCGTGGCCGAGAGGAACGGCATGGTCTGGGTGTCGGGGAGCTTGACGCTCTCGAGCACCCCGCGGAGCTTCTCGGCCGCGGGCGCCATGAGCGAGGAGTGGAACGCCCCGTCGACGTCGAGCAGGCGCGCGCGCAGCCCCCGGGCGTGCGCCAGATCGAGCAGTCGCTCGACCCCGCGATGCAGGCCCGACGCGACCACCTGGCCCGGGCAGTTGAAGTTGGCCGGCCAGACGTCCCCGGCCTCCAGGCACATCTCCTCGACGTCCTGATCGCTCGCGCCGAGGATCGCGGCCATCGATCCGGGCGTGCGGCCCACGACCTCCTGGGTCACGTCGCCGCGCGCCTCGACCAGCCTGATCGCCTCCCCGAACTCGAGCAGACCGCTCGCCACCAGCGCGGAGTACTCGCCCAGGCTGTGCCCCATGGTCAGGTCGCCGACGATCCCCTCGGCCTGCGCCACGCGGTAGGCGGCGACCGACGTCGTCAGCACGGCGGGCTGACAGGTGCGCGTCGCCATCAGGTCCTCGTGCGGACCCTCGAAGCAGATGCGCGCCAGGTCGTAGCCGAGGACGTCGTTGGCCTCCTCGAAGGTCCGCCGGGCGACGGGGTACGCGTCGACGAGGGCTTTGCCCATGCCGACCTGCTGCGCGCCCTGGCCAGGAAAGAGGAGCGCGATCACCGTGCGCGCCCCGTGCAGGCTCGCTGCGTGCTCGTCATGTTCACGTCTGGCCCTCTGCTCGTCGTGGGGCCGTATGACGGCCCGCGAACCCTCATGACCACGAAATGGTACACGCGGTGCGGGTTCGCGCCAGCACTCGGGCGCCGGCCCCATCAAGTGTCGACGCGCGCCGAGTGGTCGCGACGGTGCGTGGCGTTAAGGGTTCGCGAAGGCCGCGCCGCGCTTATCCGGCCCTTAGCCTCGCTTCGTACGGTCGTTCTCGTCAGGCAATCGAGTTGGAGGTGCCCGATGGGCTTCAGCCTTCGAGGGAGAGCGGGAGCGGCGACGCTGACCGCGGCCGCCGTCGCGGTCGTGGGCGCGGGGACCGCGATCGGGGTCGCCGCCACGAGCGGCGGCGACGATCCGCAGGAGAGCTTCGCGAGCGCCCTCACCGAGCGGGTCGGCGCGGACGTCACGGTCGAGGACATCCAGGCCGCACGCGAGCAGGTCGTCACTGAACGACTGGACCAGGCGGTCGCCGACGGCCGCATCACCCAGGAGCAGGCGGACCAGATGCTCGAGCGGCTCCGCGAGGGGCCCCAGGACCGCGAGGAGCACCGGGCCGCCCACGAAGCGGCGCAGCAGCCGATCGTCGACGCGCTCGGTGTGACCGGCGAGGAGCTGCACGAGGCCCGTCACGACGGCACCACGCTGCTCGAGCTGGCCGAGGAGAAGGGCGTCTCGCGTGCCGACCTGGAGGCCGCCGTGACCGAGAGCATCGGGATCCGAGCGGAGGCCGAGGGCGAGACGGCGCCGACGGGCGACGAGTTGGCCGAGCGGGTGGACGAGATCGTCACGAGCGAGCGCGGTCCGAGGGGCCACGGCGGACGCGGCGGACCTGGCGGCTTCGGCGGCCCGGGTGGCCTCGGCCCGCTGGGCCCCTGAGGCCTCGCGCGTCAGACTGACGGCGTGAGAGTTCTCGTCGTCGAGGACGAGCCGGATCTGCGGGAGGCCGTGCGCACGGCCCTCCGCAGGGACGGCTACGTCGTGGACCAGGCCGCCGACGGCCATGCGGCGGTCGGGATGTGCCTGCGCGTCCGGTACGACATCGTCGTGCTCGACCTCACCCTGCCGGGACTGGACGGCCTCGAGGTCTGCGCCGAGATCCGGCGCGGCCGCCGGCCGCCCCTCGTCCTGATGCTGACCGCCCGCGACGCGGTCGACGACCGCGTCGCGGGCCTCGATGCGGGCGCCGACGACTACCTGGTCAAGCCCTTCGACCTTCGCGAGCTGCTTGCGCGCCTTCGCGCGCTCGCCCGCCGCGACACGCCTGCCAGGGCCCGACGGCTCGCCGTCGGCGACCTCCAGCTCGACCCGGCGGCGCGGCGCGCCTGGACCGGGCAGGGGGACCTGGATCTGACCGCGAAGGAATGGACCCTGCTGCACTACCTCATGCGACGGGCAGACGCCGTGGTCAGCACAGAGGAACTCCTGGAGCACGTATGGGACGACGCGATGGACCCCTTCACGAACGCGGTCCGGGTCCAGATCGGCGGACTCCGCAAGAAGATCGGCCGGGACCGGATCGAGACGGTGGTGGGGCTGGGGTACCGCCTGACGGATCCGTCCGCCGCGGGCCGTCGATCCGCCTCAGGCTGACCCTCTGGTACAGCGCGCTGCTGTTCGTCGCTGGTGTGCTCCTTCTGGCCGGGGTGTACGCCGCCGCCGCGGCGAGGGTCGACGACACGCCCCTGACCGACCGGACCCCGCCACCGCGGGCGGTCGACGGGGTCGGTCCGGGGCCGCCGGCGTTCGGCCGGCCCGACCCGGAGCGCCGCGAGCCGCGCGAGCAGTTCCGCGAGGCCGTCGGCGCGCAGGTCCAGGCGCGGTTCGAGCAGGAGGTCAACGCCGAGTCGCTGCGGCGACTCCGCACCGCCGGCGTCGCCGGCGTCGTCGGCCTGGCGCTCGTGTCGCTGGTGATCGGGTGGTTCGTCTCGGGCCGCGTGCTCGCGCCCGTGGCGCGGATCACCGACCGCGCCCGGCAGCTCGGCGACCAGGTTCCGGACCTCTCGGGGAGGATCGCGCTCGGGGGGCCGCACGACGAGCTGCGCGAGCTCGCCGACACCCTCGACGGCTTCCTCGACCGGACCCAGCGCGCCGTCGACGGGCAGCGGCGATTCCTCGCGGACGCGTCACACGAGCTGCGCACGCCCATCGCGGCCGCCAAGACGTCGCTCCAGGTCGCCCTCGCCGACGACGGGGCGGATCCGAAGGAGCTGCGGCGCGTGATGGGCGTGGCCGAGCGCCAGCTCACGCGAATGGGGCGGATCGTCGGCGAGCTGCTCGTGCTGGAACGCGCGTCCGCGTCGCGCGGGGGCGTCGAGGAGCGGGTCGACCTTCAGCGGGCGCTGCGTGAGTCGGCCGATGAGTGGCGCGTGGCCGCCGAGGACGCGGGGGTCACCCTCGCGGTCGCGCCCGGCGCGGCGGCGGTCTGCGCGATCGGACGGGAGGCCGCGCATCGTGTGATCGGCAACCTGCTGGAGAACGCCGTTCGCTACAACCGGCCCGGCGGCCGCGTCCAGGCGCGCGTCGAGGGCATGGGCGCGCACATCCGCCTCGTCGTCGCCGACACCGGACGCGGGATTCCCGACGACGAGCGCGAGCGGGTGTTCGAGCGCTTCCACCGCGCCGCGCGTGACGTGGGCGGGACCGGCCTCGGACTGGCGATCGTGCGTGAGCTCGTGACCGCGGCGGGCGGCACGATCGCGCTCCAGTCCGAGGCCGGGCGCGGGACGACGGTGACGGTGGAGCTGCCCGCCGCCTAATCGGTCGCGGCGTCCGGGCGCAGCAGCCCGGTGAGCGCCCGGGCCGCGGCCACCGCGCCCTCGGCGGCCCCGTCCGCGCGGACCGCGTTTCTCAACAGGCCGCCGAGCATGAGGCCCTGCCACATCCAGGCGATGTCCTCGGGGTCGAGGTCGGACCGCACCACGCCCTGTGCCTGCGCGGTGCGCGCGGCGCCCACGATCGCCGCGCGCGCGAAGGTGTCGACGATCGCCGCCGCGACCTCGGGATCGCGGTGCGCGACGGCGATCGCCGACACGAGCACCCGCAGATCGCGGGCCGCGGTCGCATCGTCGAGGACGCGCGTCAGCACGCCCGCGAGCCCGCCCGCGTGATCGGCGAGCGCCGGCCGGACCACGCCCTGGGGAGCCTCGGCGAGGACCGCACGGAGGATCGCCAGCTTGGACGGGAAGTGACGATAGAGGACCGACTCCGCGCAGCTCGCGGTGGCCGCGATCGCGGCGGTCGAGGTGCCGTCGTAGCCGGCGCGGCCGAACTCCGCGCGGGCCGCGTCGAGGATCGACGCCCGACGCTCGCTCGCCGACATCCGCCGCCGCCCTCCGCGATCAGCGCTCACCGGACGCGCACCTCCTGAGGTCGGATCCGCCCCGCGGCGAGAAGCGCGCCCGTCCGCACGATCCGCCGCCCCCGATCATCGTGGTCCGGTCGCGCGCCCGGCGCGCCGGGTCGGCACGCCCGGGTGCACCAGGAGGGGATCATCGCGCATGTGCCGCGCCTCGATCGGTCGCCGGCGCCGGCCGGGGTCCGGCCGCGGGCGGAAGCGAGATCCGGACGCGCAGGCCATGGGGGACGACGGGCTCCAGCGAGACGTCCCCCTCGTCTGTCTCGACCAGTCGCCGGACGATCGCAAGCCCCAGTCCGGTCCCCCCGGAGTCGCGCCAGCTCGCGAACCGCTCGAACGCGCGCCGGCGCTGCTCCCCGGTCATTCCCGGGCCACGATCCTCCACGACGATCTCGATCCGGGACCGCTCGCGACCCACGCCGAGCGTGACGGTCTCGCCGGGTGGCGAGGCGTCGAGGGCGTTCGAGATCAGGTTGTCGAGCACCTGCTCCAGCGAGCCGCTCCCGAGCTCGGCCTCGACCGCGCCGGCGGTCTGCGCGACGATCCGCACGCCGACCTCGGCCGCGGCGGGTCCCCAGGCGGCGGCGCGCTCGGCGACGACGGACGCGACGTCGACCCGCGTGCGCGTCGCCCGTCCTCGGTCCAGCCGGGCGAGTGCAAGGAGCCCGTCGACCAGGCGGCTGAGCCGGTCGACCTCGTTGATCGCGGCCTCGACCTCGTCGGGCGTCGCCGCCTCCTCGGTCAGGTTCTCGAGCCGGAGGCGGAGCGCCGTGAGCGGGCTGCGAAGCTGATGCGACGCGTCCGCGACGAACTCCTCCTGCGCGGAGACGAGTCGCTCGAGGCGCGCGACCATCTCGTCGAAGTCCTGTGCCAACTCGCGCACCTCCGCCGGACCGTGCGTCACGTCGGCCCGGGCCGCGAGATCGCCGGCGCCCGCCTGGCGGGCGGTGTCGCGCAGACGGGTCAGCGGGCGGCTGACCCACTGGGCCAGCGCGCGTCCCGCGATGGCCACCGCGATCAGCACCACGAGCGCGATCCCGCCGAGGGCCAGCCAGTATCGACGGATCTGCGCGTCCACCCTGGACATCGGGATCGTCACGCGGACCGCGCCGTGCACGGTCCCGCCGGAGGAGACCGGCACGGCCACGTAGAGCAACCGGTCGCCGAGGGTCTGGGAGCGCCGCGTGCCGATCGCGACGCCGCCCACGAGCGCCTCGGCGATCTCGGGGCGGCTCGAGAAGGACCGTCCCAGGGGGCGGGCGGTGTCCGAGTCCGCGACCAGTCGCCCCGCGGCGTCCACCATGACGACCCTGGCGCCCGAGGAGTCGCCGTACGAGGTGGCGATCCCGCGCAGGCTCGCGTCACCGGGTGTCGCCCCCGCCTGGAGGACGTCCTCACTCAGCGCGGCGAGCGCGACGGCATCCCGTTCGACCCGGCGCTCGAACTCCTGGATCTGGCCTCGCTGGTTGACGACCCCGAGCGGCACCTCGAGCGCGACGAGGACCACGGCCGCCAGGAGCAGGTAGGTCGCGACGAGGCGGCGGGTCACCCCGTGTCCCGCAGGCGGAAGCCGACGCCGCGCACCGTCTCGATCCAGGCGGGGTCGCCGAGCTTGCCGCGCAGCGCCGAGACGTGGACGTCGATCGTCTTCGTGGGCCCGTACCAGCGCGTTCCCCAGACCTCCTCCAGGATGCGGCGGCGGCTGACGACCGCACCCGGATCCTCGGCCAGGAGCGCCAGGAGATCGAACTCCTTCGGCGTGAGCGCGAGCGGGCGGTCGTCGAGCGAGACGCGGTGCGCCCGGCGGTCGATCCGCAGCGGACCGATTCGCGAGGTCGGGTCGGAGGGCGTCGCCGGACTCGCAGATGCCCGGCGCGCGACCGCGTTGATCCGCGCCACGAGCTCGCGCAGTCCGAACGGCTTGACCACGTAGTCGTCAGCCCCGAGCTCGAGGCCCACGACCCGGTCGACCTCCTCGCCCTTGGCGGTCACCATGATGATCGGGACCGCCGATCGGGCGCGAAGCGCGCGGGCGACCGCGTAGCCGTCGATGTCCGGGAGGCGCAGGTCGAGCAGCACCAGGTCCGGCTCGTCCGCATCGAGCGCGTCCTGACCGCACGCGACGCGCTCGACCTCGAAGCCCTCACGTCGCAGGCCGGTCACCAGCGGTTCCGCGATGCCGTCGTCGTCCTCGACCACAAGCAGGCGCATGCGCCAATGATGCCCTGTCACGGCCGATGGGAGCGATGCCTGGTCCATTCCTTACCATCGCCGGGGCGAATGCTGGGGAATCCGGGCGCCCGCCCGAACGCGGCCGGTCCTACCGTCGATGGCGTGATGTCGACGAGGGGGGATGCGGCATGAATGCGTTCGTTGTGGCCGGGCTCGCGGGTCTGGCCGGCGTCGGGGGCGTGGTCGGCATCAGCGAGATCGCACCCGATCGCCAGGCTCCGGAGCCGGCTCCCCGTGCTGCCGCGGTCCTCCCGACCAGCACCTCCGACGAAGCGGACCGCAGGATGGTCGAGCGTGCCGAGCGCGCGGTCGCCGCGGCCGAGGCGAGGGCCCGCAGGCTGGAGCGCGACCGACCCCTCGCGACGACGCGTATCGCTTCGCCGGGAGCGGTTCCGCCGCCGACGGGGAGCGCGAGCCCCACGGCACGCGAGGCCGACTCATGGGCCGCGGAGCACGACCAGTTCGACGAGCGGGACTCCCGCGGCGACGACCACGATGACCACGACGACGACGACCACGACCACGACGACGAGCAGGACGACTGATGGTCGGCGTCCCGCGAGTCGTCGCCGTGGCGAGCGTCGTCCTGTCGGTCGTCGTGACCGGCGCCATCGCGGCGAATCCGACACCGTGGAGGACCGATCCGACGCCCACGACGGCCTCGGCGGTCGCGACGCGGGGCCCCGAGCCGGATCTCTCGGCGCGCGCGCGGTCGGTGCTCGACCGGGCGCGCGCCGTCCAGCAGCGGCTCGACGACCTCGCGACGAGCCCGCCGAGGCAGGTGACGCAGGCGGCGCCGAGCCGCCCTCCGGCCGTCCCGGTGCAGCCCGCACCGCCGCCGGTGACGATCACGTCGGCGCCGGCCGTGACCAGCAGCGCGAGCTCCTGATGCTGCGGCGACGATTCCGTGCGATGGGGACCGACGTCGAGATGCTGCTCGACGCCGAGGCGGACGACCCCGCCGAGGCCGCGCTGGTGCGCGCACGGGACGAGATCGAACGCCTGGAGGCGAGGCTGTCGCGGTTCCGGCCGGACTCGGAGCTCAGCCGGCTGAACCGGACCGGCGCCGCGCCGCCGAGCCCGGAGATGGCCGGGATCGTGGCCCTCGCGCTGGCACTGAGGACACGGACCGGGGGCCTGTTCGATCCGGCCGTCGGCCGGGCGGTGCGCGCGGCGGGCTACGACCGCTCGTTCGAGTCGCTGGGCGACCGAGACGAGGCACCCGCGGCGGGTCCGCCCGGCGGAGGGGGCGTCGTGGTCGCCGGGGACGGATCGATCAGGCTCGCCCCAGGCGTCGAGCTCGACCTGGGCGGAGTCGCAAAGGGCGTTGCGGCGGACCGGGCCTGTGCGCTCCTTTCGGTCGCCGGACCGGCGCTGGTGAACGTCGGCGGCGATCTCGCGGCGGGCGGGCCCCGTCGGGACGGGCCCTGGACGGTCTCGCTCGAGACCGGCGACGGGGCGCTCACGCTCGCGTTGCCGCACGGCGGGCTCGCGACGTCGGGCCTGGACCGGCGGCGCTGGCGGCGTGCCGGGCGATGGCAGCACCACGTCATCGACCCGCGGACGGGGAGCCCGTCCCGCACCGACCTGCTGCGGGCGACGGCCGTCGCACCGAGCGCCGGCGAGGCCGAGGCGATGGCAACCGCGCTGCTCGTCGCGGGCACCGGCCCCGGCACGGCGCTCGCGAACGGCTGGTCGGTCCCGGCGGTCCTCGTGCCGCGCCACGGCCCGGCGGTCATCGCGGGGGGCGTCGCGTGAGCCCCGACATGCTCCCGTGGATCCTCGCCCGCGCGGGCGGAATCGTCGCCTATCTCCTCCTGGCGGGCGCAATGGCCGCAGGGCTGATGGTCCGCTCCCGGACCCCCGTGCTCGGACTCAAGCCGGCCCAGCTCGTCGCGGCGCATCGGCAGCTGTCGCTCCTCGCGCTCGTCGCGGTGGGGGTGCACGGGGCCGCCCTCGTGGCCGACACGTTCGTGGACATCTCCCCGCTCGCACTGGTCGTACCCGGGCTCGTGCCGTACCGCCCCCTCTGGACGGCCCTCGGCGTGATCGGGATGGAGCTCATGCTCGTCGTCCAGCTGTCGTCGCGGATTCGCTCGCACATCGGTGTCCGTGCATGGCGCCGCCTGCACATGCTCGCCTACGGCGCCTTCGCCCTCGCGACGGTGCACGGAATCACCGCCGGGACCGACACCGGGCGGCCCTGGGTGCTCGCGATGTATGCCGGCACCGTGGGTGCCGTCGGTGCCCTCACGGCGTGGCGGGTGGCCGCGGCCCCACGACCCCGACGGTCGACGCACCGCCGCCCGACGCGCAAGGATGGGGCGATGGCGCAGGCGAGCACGTCACATGGGGGACCGGGGGCATGAGGACGCCGGGCGTCCTGCGCGGACGCGCGGGCGCCGCGCTGGTGGTGATCGCGGTCGTCTGCGTGGCGGTCGCGGCGACGGTCGCCAACCTGGCGTTGCTCGACGCCGCCGAAACGCAGACGCCGCTGGGGCAGCTTCGTCAGCTCGACTCGGGTGCGGCAACGGTCGTCGCCGGGACGACCCCGGTCCCCCCCTCGCCGACGGAGGGCGAGACGCCGAGCGGGACGCCGACGGAGGGCGAGACGCCGAGCGGGACGCCGGCGACGCCGAGCGATGGCGCCGACCGCGTGCGCGATGACGACGACGATGAGTCGTCGTACGAGGAGGACGTCGAGCGCGACGACGATCAGAAGGACTCGGAGCGCGACGACGGCGAGGAGCGTGAGGACGCGGGGCGGGAGGCCGAGGACGACAGCGACGACTAGCCGCGCGGGGCGGGTCCGGCGACCCGACCACGGAGGGCCCTGAGGCCCCCGGCCGGGAGTCGGCATCGGTGCGAGCGCGGCGTCGCAGGTCGGCGAGCGCGCGGGACGGAGGAGGCCTGGAGCGGACGCTTGGTGATGTTAGTGAGCGTTCGCGAACATTCTCTCGATGACCGATTCGGAATCACCCCATCGGACAACGGCCGTCGCGGCGTCTCCCGCGATCGACATCCGCGGCCTGCGGGTCGTCCGGGGTGGGCGCCCGGTGCTGGATGACCTCACCGTCGCCGTCCCGGCCGGCCGGATCACGGGTCTCCTCGGTCCGAGCGGGTGCGGCAAGAGCACGCTCATGCGGGCGGTGGTCGGCACGCAGCGCGTGGCGGGCGGCGAGACGATCGTGCTCGGGCGTCCCGCCGGAACCGCCTCCCTCCGCGCCGAGATCGGCTACGTGACCCAGGCCCCCGCGATCTACACCGACCTGTCCGCCCGCGAGAACCTCGCGCACTTCGCGCGCATCGTGGCCGCGCCCGACGATCGCGTGGCGGAGGTCATCGAGCGACTCGGTCTGGCGGACGCGTCCGAGCGGCGCGTCGACGCACTCTCCGGCGGGCAGCGGTCGCGGGTGTCGCTCGGCGTGGCGCTCCTCGGCGATCCGCGCCTGCTCGTGCTGGACGAGCCCACGGTCGGTCTCGACCCGGTGGTCCGCGGCCAGCTCTGGGAGGACTTCCGCAGGCTTCGCGACGACGGGGTCACGCTCATCGTCTCGAGCCACGTGATGGACGACGCGGCCGAGTGCGACGGCCTGCTGCTCATGCGCGCCGGACGCATCATCCGGGACTGCGCGCCGGACGAGCTTCTGCGGGAGACCGGCGCCGAGCGCATGAGCGACGCCTTCCTTCGCGTGATCGAGCGGGCGGACCGCGCGACATGAGCGCGCGCGTCACCGGCGCGGTCGCCCGCCGGGTTCTCCGCCAGCTGCTCCGCGACCCCCGCACGATCGCGCTGCTGGTGCTCGTGCCGGCCCTGCTGCTCACGATCCTCCGGGGGATGTTCGACAGCCAGCCGGCGCTGTTCGATCAGATCGGGGCGCCGCTGCTCGGGTTGTTCCCCCTGATCACGATGTTTCTGGTCACGAGCATCGCCATGCTCCGCGAGCGGACCTCGGGCACGCTCGAGCGCCTCCTCGCGATGCCGACGGCCAAGCTCGACATCCTGGTGGGCTACGCGATCGCGTTCACCATCGCCGCCGCCGTGCAACTCGTCGTCATCTCCGCGGTCGCCTTCGGGCTCCTGGGGCTCGACAGCGCGCGCCCGGCCGCCGCGGTGGCGGCGGTCGGGCTGCTCAACGCCGTCCTGGGGGTCTGCTTCGGGCTGTTCGTGTCGGCATTCGCGCAGACCGAGTTCCAGGCGGTCCAGTTCATGCCCGCCTTCGTCTTCCCGCAACTGCTCCTGTGCGGGCTGTTCGTCCCCCGCGACGAGATGACGCCGGTGCTGGAGGGCATCTCGTACGCGCTCCCCATGACCTACGCCTATGACGCGCTCGCCCGTGTGTCCGACCCCGCCCCGCTCGGAACGCGATTCTGGGTGGATGTCACGGTGACCGCAACCGCCTCGCTGATCGGCCTGGCGCTCGGCGCCGCGACGCTTCGGCGCCGCACGCCCTGAGGGGGTGCGGCCGGGGCCGACCTCAGCGCCGGCGGATGAACGTCCAGCGCCACGCCGAGCCGCGGAGCGGGCCGCCGCGAACGCGCGCGGCGTCCGACCGCCGGAACGAGGCCTTCGCGAGACCCCGCGAGACCCCGATCCGTCCCGGTGCGCTCAGCACCCGCGGGGTGATGGTCGGGCGCCGCCGCCGGTCCTCTACGATCGACCCCGTGGCACCCCTGATCCCGCTTCGGCACTTCTTCGACAACCCCGAGCGGGCATTGGCCAAGCTGTCACCCGACGGGCGCACGATCTCCTTCCTGGCGCCGCGCGACGGCGTGCTGAACGTCTGGCTGCGCCCACGCGCGGGCGGCGAGGCGTGGCCCCTGACGGACGATCGCCATCGCGGCATCCGCTCCTACTCGTGGTCGCGGGACGGACGGATGATCATCTGGATGCAGGACGACGGCGGCGACGAGAACTGGCACGTCCTGGCCGCCGAGGTCGCGCGCCCGGACCGGGCTCGCGACCTGACGCCCTTCCCGGGCGTCCGGGCGAGCCTGGTGGCGCTCCCGCGAAGCGCCCCGCGCGAGGCGATCGTCTCGATGAACCTCCGCAGCCCGGACCGGTTCGACGCGTACCGCCTCCGGCTGGCCAACGGCCGTCTCACGCTCGTGGGGGAGAACCCCGGCAACGTGATCGGCTGGGTGCCCGACCGCGACGGTCGGGTGCGCGCCGCCTACGCGCAGACGCCGTCGGGCGACTACGAGATCCTCGCCCGCGAGGGCGAGGGCGATCCCCTCCGTGTCGTGGCCGGATACGCCAACGAGGACGAGGGCACCCCGTACGCCTTCACCGCCGACGGCACCGCTCTCTGGGTCGGCAGCGGCCGCGACTCGGATCTCAGCCGCCTCGTCCGGCTCGACCTGGCGAGCGGCGAGGAGACCGTGGTCGATCAGGACGATCAGGTGGACCTGTCCGGACCGATCATCTCGGATCGGACCGGCGAGCTCCTCGGCGCCGCCTACATGCGCGACCGCCTGCACATCTCGTTCCACGACGAGCGGTTCCGAGGCGACTGGGAGACGATCTCGGCGCTGCACCACGGAGATCCGCGCGTGAGCGGCCAGGACGCCGATGAGACCGCGTGGATCGTGGCCTTCGACGACGACCGCGATCCCGGCGCGACCTTCCTGGTCGACAGGGGCTCGGGGAGACACGAGTTCCTCTACCGCTCCCGCCCATGGCTCGACCCGGCGACCCTCGCCCCCATGCGGCCGGTCACGATCACCTCACGGGACGGGCTGGCGCTCCATTCGCTTCTGACCGTGCCGCTCGACGCCGAGGCGGACACCCCGCAGCCGATGGTGCTCTACGTCCACGGCGGACCATGGTCGCGTGACACGTGGGGCTACGACCCGACCGCGCAGTTCCTCGCAAACCGCGGGTACGCGGTCCTGCAGGTCAACTATCGCGGCTCGACCGGTTTCGGCAAGGCGTTCACGCATGCCGCCGAGCGTGAGTTCGCCGGCAGGATGCACGACGACCTGATCGACGCCGTCGAGTGGGCCGTCGCGGAAGGCATCGCCGATCGTGACCGCGTCGCGATCTACGGCGGCTCGTACGGCGGCTACGCGGCCCTCGTCGGCGCGACCTTCACGCCGGACGTCTTCGCGGCCGCGATCAGCTTCGTCGGCCCGTCGAGCCTCGTGACGCTGGTGCGCTCGTTCCCGGCCTACTGGCGCCCCTTCCTCGAGAGCACGTGGTTCAGGTACGTGGGCGACCCCGACGACCCGGTGGCCCGTGCGGACATGGAGGCGCGCTCGCCGCTCAATCGCGTCGACCAGGTGCGCGCCCCGCTGCTCGTGATCCAGGGGGCCAACGACCCACGGGTGACCCAGCGGGAGTCGGACCAGATCGTGGCGGCCCTCCGCGAGCGGGGGGTTCCCGTGGAGTACCTGGTCAAGGACGACGAGGGCCACGGGTTCGCCCGCCCCGAGAACCGGCTCGACGCGTATCGCGCGATGGAGTCGTTCCTCGCCGAGCACCTGGGCGGCGAAGCGGCATAGCGCCGGCGCGGGCCACGCCGACCCGAACCGGGCGCACGGCCTGCGAGAATCCGCCGCCGTGCGTTCCCCCGGCCCCCGCCACCGCTGGAAGGTCCTGGCGGTCGGGATGGTCGCGCAGGGGGCGTTCTCGGCGTTCCACCTCGGGCTTCCGGCCCTGGCCCCCTTCCTGCAAGATCGCTTCGATCTCGGCCTCGCGGCGCTGGGTGCGCTGATCTCCGCGCCCGCGGTCGGCACCCTCGCGACGCTTCTCGCCTGGGGGATCCTCGCCGACCGGATCGGTGAGCGCCCGGTGCTCGTGATCGGCCTCGGGGGCTGCGCGCTCGCGCTGACCGGGGCGGCGTCGGCGGGCGGCAGCGCCCTCGCGCTGGCCGGCTGGCTCGTCCTCGCCGGACTCCTCGGCTCGGCCGCCAACGCTGCGACCGGGCGGGCGGTCGCGGATTGGTTCGGGCCGACGGAGCGAGGGCTCGCGATGGGGATGCGACACATGTCCGCGCCGCTCGGCGGCGGGCTCGCCGCCGTGCTCGTTCCCACGCTCGCCTACCTCTGGGGCCTTCCCGCCGCACTCGCCGCGCTGGCCGTCGCCGTCGCCGTCGCGGCGCTCGCGGCCCTGATCGTGCTCGGCCCGGCGCCACCGCCCCGCGCCCGCGCCCGCGTCGCGAGCCCCGCGCCGCTTCGTGACGGCTTCGTCTGGGGGCTCTCGGCCGCCGCCGCCGCGACCGTCCTGGCCCAGGTCGCCCTCATCGCGTTCCTCGTCGTCTATCTCCACGACATCCGAGGCTGGCCGCTTCCCGCCGCCGCCGCCGCGCTCGCCGCCACGCAGCTGATCGGTGCCGTGGCACGGCCCCTGGCCGGGGTCTGGTCCGATCGCACCGCCACGCGCCTGGTGCCGCTGCGGGCACTCGCCCTCGTCTGCGCGGTGGGTCTCGTCGCCCTCTCGCTCGTGGGCGGGCGTCCTCCCATCGTCGCTGCGGCGCTCCTCCTGGCGGCCGCGGTCGCCTCGATGGCGGGCAACGGCGTGAGCTTCGCCGCCGTCGCCGAAGCCGCCGGCTCCGCGCGCGCCGGAACCGCGCTCGGACTTCAGAACACGGTCGTCTTCGTCGCCGTCGTGGTCGCCCCGCCGGCCTTCGGGGCGCTCGTCGCGGTGGCCGGCTGGCCGGCGGGCTTCGCGATCCTTGCGCTCGCGCCACTCGCCGGGGCGTCGGTGTACGGCGCGCTCGGGCGCGGCGCGGTCCCGTGACCCGGTAGCGGCGCCCCGCGGCGTCCGCGCGGCCCGGCGCCCGAAGGGATCAGGCCGCCTCTGTGCCACCCGCGAGGTCGGTGGCGGCCGCCACGATGCGGCTCGTGCCGGCGGCGTCCTTTCGCACCCTGATCTCCGCTCCGAGCCGATCCGCGACGCCTGGGATGTGCGTGATCACACCGATCAGGCGACCGCCGCCGCCGAGGCGCTCGACCGCCGCGAGCGCGACCTCCAGGGAGTCCTCGTCGAGCGTCGAGAACCCCTCGTCGAGGAACAGGCAGTCCAGGCGCCCACCCGATCCCGCCGCGACGTCCCCCAGACCGAGCGCCAGCGCGAGGCTGGCGAGGAACGCCTCGCCACCGGACAGCGTGCTCGCCGGGCGGCCGGCCTTCGGATGCAGGCGGTCGACGATCGTGAGCGGATCGGCGCCGACCCCCGAGAACCTGTAGGCGCCGCGGCTGAGCTCTTCCAGCCGCGCCGATGCGGACGTCGCGAGGCGCTCGCGGTAGCGCTGCAGCAGGAAGCGCGGGAACCGGTTGGCGCGCAGGTCGATCGCGACCTGGTCGGCGTGGGACGCCTCGTCGCCGGCCCGCCGCTCCTCGGCCAGGAGGCGGCGTTCCTCGCGCATGGCATGGAGGACGTCACGGAGCCCGTCCCGTGCGTCGGCCAGGGCGCCGTCGGCGGCGCGGAGGGCGGCCGGCAGGTCGGCCGGGGCGGACACGCCGATCGCCGCGCCGCGGGCGCGCAGGACGCCCGACGCCCGAGCGGCCCGCGAGGCCGCGGCGTCCGCGCGGGCGCGGGCGGCGGCGATCCTCGATGCCGCGAGGACGGACGTCTCGTCGGCGGCCGCCAGGAGCGCGAGCGGTGACGGCTCGGGTCGCGCGATGCCCGAGACGGTCCGTGAGCGCCGCGACCGCCCCGGCCAGCCCGCGGAGCGGCCCGGCATCGAGTTCGGCCAGGCGGGCGGCCGCCACCTGCCGCGCGCATCGGCCGTCCGTCGCGCCTCCGCCTCGGCGTGACGAAGCCCGTCCTCGAGGGCCGCCACCTCGGCCTGCGCCCGGCCGATGGCCTCGGCCGGGTCGGCCGCCGCGCCCCAGGTGCCGAGCCGCGCCGCCAGCCGTGCCCGCTCGTCGTCCGCATCCGTCGAGCGCCCTCGCGGCGGCCGCCTCGGCCGCACCGGCCGTCGCCGCCGCCGCGTCGGCGGCGCGGCGCGCCGCATCCGCGCGGGCCGCCTCGGCAACGGCCGCCGCGGAGGCGGCGTCGTCGTCCTCCGCGCCGGGCGGGACCTCCGCCCGTGCGCGACGGTCGCCCGTGCGACGGCCGCCTCGTGGCGCGCACGGGCCGCGGCCGCGGTCTCGCCGGCGGCGCGTTCCGCCCGCTGGGCCGCGACCAGGTCGGCCGCGGCGTCGTCCGCCGCCCGCGCCATGCGCTCGCGCTCGGGCGCCGGTGCCGGCGAGTGGTCCCCGACGGGATTGCCGCAGACCGGGCATGGATCCCCGACGTCGAGGGCCGCCCGCAGGTGCGCCGCCGCATGGGCCCGCTCGGCGGCGTCCAACTCGGCGCGCATGCGCGCCACGCGCCGATGCGCCTCGTCGAGGGCCGCCCGCGCCGCGCGCGCGGCCCGATCGGCCTCGCGCGCGGTCGCGCTGCGGTCCGCTCGACGTCGGCCTCGGCGGCCACGGCGCGCGCTCGGGCGTCGCGATGCCGCTGCGCGGCCGCGGCGCCGGCCGAGGCTCGGTCGGCCGACCGAGCCTCGGCCTCGGCATGCCCGCGGCGGTCCGCCGCCTCGGTCCCCGTCTCCTGCGGCGTGGGCCTCGAGCCCTGGGCGATGCATGTCGAGCCGCGTGAGCGTGTCGGCGGCTTCGCGCAATGCGCCGAGGCCGGCCGCGTCCGCCGCGTGACGGGTCCGCGCGTCCTCGCACGCCGCCGCCGCCCGTGCTCGGGCCGCGTCCGCCCGGTCGCCGCCGGCGCTCGCGCGCGCCAGCGCGGCGGCCGCCTCCGTCGAGATCCGCCGCCAGCGCCGCCCGCGCGTCGCGGTCCGGCAACTGGGCGAGCGTCGCGTCCAATGTCTCGGCGTCGCCGCGCGCCGGCCGCCTCCTCGGCCGTCGCGCGGGCGACCTCGTCCGGCGATCGGAGCGAGTCCCCGCGCGGCCGCGCGCCGTGTCGCGGCGCGGCGGGCACCGCGGGCCGACGCCACGAGCACACCGGGCCGGTGTGCCGCCAGTCGCGCGCGCTCCTCGGCGAGCGCCGTCGCGCTGGCACGGGACGCGTCCGTGGCGGCCAGGGCCGCCGCGCGCACACCCTCGAGCGACGCGACGCCGAACAGCTCGCGGAGGATCGCGTCGCGCTCGGCCGGCTGCGCGCGCAGGAACCGGGCGAAGCGGCCCTGGGCCAGCAGCACGGTGCTCGTGAACGCGTCGAAGCTCATGCCGAGCAGCTCGCCGATCCGCTCGCCGACGGGCGCCTCCCCGACCGCGACCGTGATCTCCTCCCCCGGCGCCAGTCGTTCGAGCGCCTGGGCGGGCTCCGGAGCGCCGGGACCGAACCGGCGCGTCACCCGCCAGCGTTCCTCGCGCAGGGCGAACTCCAGCCGAACCTCGCCGTGCTCGTCACCCAGTCGCAGGAGGTCGCCCGTGCGGGTCGACTCGGGGGTCCGGCCGAACAGCGCGAATGCGATCGCGTCGAGGAGCGAGGTCTTGCCCGACCCGGTGGCGCCCCCGATCACGACCAGGTCGTGCGCGCTCCAGTCGACGCGCGCGCGGTCGTAGGAGCGGAACCCGGTGAGCTCGAGAAGGAGCGGACGCACGCCCGCGCTCGCGCTAGGCCGGCTTGGCGACCATCGCCCAGAGACCGACGAGGAGCACCACGATCTCGAGCGCGGACACTCCGATCCGAATCCTGAGCAGGCGGCCGACCGCCGGCGAGCCGGGTCCGTCGGCCTCGATCGCCGTGCGGATGCGGCGCGCGTAGGGGCCGTAGAACAGGGCCGCGATGGCGAAGGCCACCAGCCACGCGGTGAGGCCGGTCGAGATCCAGGTCGCGCCGAAGTCGATGTCGGCGTCGAGGGCCGCCCAGACGCCGAACACGATCAGGAGCAGGCTCGCCACGCCGACCACGACCCCGACGATGCGCCCCTGGCGCGCGTAGGCGACGATCTGGGCGCCGTCACTCGTGCGCGCGGCCTGGACGCCGAGCCCCGCGGCCAGCACGCCCGCGCCGATCCAGACGCATGCGCCGAGGATGTGCAGGAGGACGAGGGTCTCGTAGCCGCTCACGTCGACAACGCTATCCGTCCCGGGCGAGGTCGGCCGTCCCGCGGCCTCGCCCCGGTCCGTTCGTCACGCGTCATCCTCGTCGGCGCACGGCGAGCGCCCTCGCGAACGTCTCGGCCTGGCGGGGGTCGAGCGGGCGCCCGATCGTGCGGTGCCACTCCTCGTAGAGCTCCGCCAGTCCGGCGGCCGGATCGATGTCGCTGTCCGCGTCCGTCATCTGCTCGACGGCCGGATAGACCGGGTCGATCCGGATGGCGTCGGGCACCTCCTCGCGCACCGCTCGACCGAGGTCGGGCCGCACGCCCTCGAGCTCCACCTCGCACCGAAAGAGCGCCCGCGGATGCGCCGCGGCGAGCTCGGCGAGGGCCCCCAGCGGACCCCGGATGCGGATCAGCGGTCGCCCCGATGTGAGCGCCACCTCGCGCGTGCGGGCCCCGTCCGGCGAGAGATCGACGATCGTGGCGGACGGGGACCCGCCCTCGTCCGAGAAGTCGAGCGCGATCGGGCTGCCCGCATATCTGCCGGGTGCCGCCAGCCCGGGGATCGCCTGGGCGCGGTGCACGTGGCCGAGCGCGATGTAGTCGAGGTCCGACGGGAGGGCCGATCGGGTGACGGCGTAGGTGATCCCCAGGGTCATCTCCCGCTCACCGCCGCCGGCGCGGGCCTGGTCCACCATGACGTGGGCCATCAGCACCGCGGCGTCGCCCGGCGCGCGGCGCGCGCGAAGCTCCTCGGCGTAGGCGCGGATCACCCCGGCCGCCTGCTCGGCGTAGTGGCCGCGGGTCTCCGCGCCGCTCAGCCCCGCGGCGTGCTGCAACAGCCAGGCGTCGAGCCATGGAAGGCAGGCCACGTGCACCCGCCCGGCGTCGAGATCGAGCGAGCGGACCGCGTCGGCCGGACGACGCGGCTGCGCGACCACGGTGACGCCCGCACCTTCCAGGTACGGCGCCAGGCGCTGCCAGAGCGCGGGGTCGTCGTGGTTGCCGGTCACGGCCACCACCGGGGCGACGCGGGCCAGCGCGTCGAGCCCGTCCAGGCACGCGGTCAGCGCCGCGGGGTCGAGCAGCCGCCGATCGAGCAGATCGCCCGCCACGAGCGTGGCGTCGACCTCCTCGCGGGCGGCGACCCCGGCGAGCTCGGTCAGCACGTCGCGTTGCTCGGGAGTCCGCTCTCGTCCGTGCAGGCGGCGCCCGACATGCCAGTCGGCCGTGTGGAGCAGTCGCACCGGCGACCCCTCGTCAGGTGATGCCGAAGGCCGCCAGCGCGTCGTCGGCACGCGCCGGATGGCGGGCCTCGGCGGCGGACGTCGCCCAGGGCGGGAACGGCAGCTGGACCGCGAGCGACGCGGGGACGCTCGGCTGGCTGATCAGGACCCGCCCCTGCATGAGCAGCCGCGCGCGAGCGCGGGCAGCGGGGCTCATCCAGCCGTACTCGGGCCGCTCCGCCTCGGCGGGGTCGAGCCGTCCCGAGATCCGGATCGCGGCGTTCTGGGTCACCTCCGACGCGACGAGGGACGCCTGCTGCTGTGCCCCGACGAGGATCACGCCGAGCGAGCGGCCGCGCTGGGCGATGTCGACGAGCGTCGCCTTGAGCGGCGAGTCGCCCTCGCGCGGCGCGTACTTGTTGAGCTCGTCGAGGACCACGAACTCGATCGGGTCGCGCGTCCCGCGCTGTTTGGCGGCGAAGGTCTGATCGAGGAGCGTCCCGACCACGAACCGCTGGGCGAACTCGTGGAGGGGTGTCAGGTGCACCACGGCCACCGGGGGCTCCTCGGCCGCGGCCGCCCCGCGCGGGATCGGCGCGGCGTCGGCCCGGATCAGGCCGGGCATGCGTGCGGCGGCGGCGCGGAGGCGTCGCAGGAAGGCCTGCACCGTGCCCGGCGCCAGGTTTCCGCTCCACTCGCGGGGCGGGCTGTCGACGTCGAGCACGTCTGAGAGCCAGTCCACCAGCTCGCCGAGCGATCGGAACGGCCCGGCCGCCAGGTCGGCGGCGGCCCGTGCCTCCCGGCGCTCCGGGTCGCCGCCCGCCGGCCCGTCGGTCAGGCCGAGCGCGCCCGGATGGCCGATCACCGGGACCGCGCGGCGCAGCAGTTCGCTCCGGACGCGCTCCTCCATGAACGGCAGCTGGCTGCGGAAGCTGTCCGCGTCGGCGAAGCAGAAGCGGAGCAGCCCCTCCTGGGCGAACGCGAGCGGCGTCCAGCCGAACACACGCACGTCGCCCTGGCGGGTCTCGCACGAGGGCAGGCCGTCGGGTCGCGGCGGCGCCCACACCCCCACGGAGGGGAACGGCCCGGGGTCGTCGAGTCCGAGCGATGCCCACTGGGCGTCCAGGGTGTCCCTGTCCTCGCGGCCGTCGTAGCGAGCGTTGCGCCGGTCCAGGTGCAGCAGGTCCTCGCCCTTGACGTTGAAGACGAGCACGCGGACCCGTCGGCGCATGTCCGGGTGCTCGAGCAAGAGGCGGACCAGCGCGAGCGCGGTGCTGGTCTTGGTCGCGACGCCGCTGATCCCGGAGATCGAGACGTGGCCCCCCTTGGCCCCGTCGAGGAAGTCGAGGTCGAGGCGCACCGGCAGTCCGTCGCGGGCGAGGCCGATGGGGAGGGGGCGCTCCATCGTGTCCTCGTAGAGGGCCACGGTGCGCTCCTGGCCGCGCGCGCGGCGCACCGCCAGGCCGGGATGGGGGGCGATCCAGCGCTCCGGGTCCACACGAAGCGCGAGCACCTCCGCGGTCCGGACCAGCTCGCCCGGCATCTCGCCGCGTGCGATCGCGGCCGAGTCGGAGGGCAGGCTGGCGCCCTCGAGCTGCGCGTACGCCTCGATCACGATGCCGAAGGTCGTGACGTCGCCCTCGGGATCGGGGGTGGTGACGGCGACGAGCTCGTCGACCTCGAGCGTCTGGCCCTCCTCGAGCCCCACCGAGAAGGTCTGGCTGGTGGCCGCCTGATGCCCGAGGACGACCCCGACGGTCTCGTCGTGGCCGCTCACGCGGCGAGCGCCTCGGGTTCCTCCACGCCGACGGCGGTCGCGGGGCGGCGATCGAGGGTCGCCGAAAGCGCGGCCCGGCGGATCGCGCGGACGGCGAGGCGGCGGTCACCCATGCGGTGCTTGAGGCGGGCCTCGAGCCCGCCGATCGGCGCGAGGTTCTGGGGTGCCCGCGGGTCGCGATGCGCCCGGCCCGCGAACCGGGGCAGCTCGGAGGCGGCGCGGTCCGCCAGCTCGACCGCCCGGGCGACGCCGACCGAGCGCGCGACCTCGCCCCGCAGGATGCCCGCCCAGCCCTCCTCGCCCACTCCCGGGAGGCGCTGGTACCAGGACAGCCGATCGGCGCCGATGGCGAACAGCGGAGTGCGCTGGCCGACGCCGAGCGTCTGGACACAGGCCATCTCGGCTTCGGGCAGGTACGTCTGCTGGTGGCTCTTGACGGCACCCACGACGGGGCCCTTCGCGTCGCGCACGAACGAGAGGCGCCCGTCGAGGACCACGAGCCGATCCGCCGCGGCGAGCTCCTCGGCGAGGGCGTGCTCGATCTGCTGGCGAAGCTGCCCGATGCGCCGCTGCATCCCCATCGGCTCGCGTGCGGGGCCGGTCGCCGCCTCCCATGCGAACCCGCCGACCGAGGCGAGCTCCAGCACGCGGTCGCCGCCGGTGATCACCCCACGGTGGACTTGCGCGGCGGTGATCGTCGCGCGCCCGGCGGGGACGGTCTCCACGGCCCCGGCCGCGACGGCGAAGCACACCGCCGAGATCGGCTCCGCCCGCCCCGGCTCGCTCACCGTCAGCCACGCCTCGACGCGCTGGGCGCCGTCGATGAACACGATCGGTCCCGGGGTGGCCGCCACCGCGTCGCGGGGCCCCCATGCACCGCCCTCGACGTCGAGCTCGACCGCCGCGGACTCGCGCTCGCCGAGGTCGATCGGCGCGCCGAAGCGCGGGTCGACGACCTGAACCGAGAGGCGTGACGAGGATCCTGGCATCCTCCAGACTCTAGAGCCGTTCACGGACGCCCGGAGGGACCCAGGCCGCACATGCTCACGGCGGCCCCGGACGCGTCCGAAGGGTCCCGCGTACGGTGTCGATGCGCATCCAACCAAGGGGCGGGCGTTGTCCAGGAACCTCATCATCGGGATCGTCGTCGCGGCGGTCGTGATCATCGGCGTGGCGGTGGGCCTGGCGCTCAGCCTCGGAGGGGACGACGACGACGACTCCGCGGCCACGCAGACGACCGCCGAATCGGTCGAGGGCCTCTTCGAGGGCATCCCCCAGAGCGGGACCACCCTCGGCGCCGAGGACGCGCCGGTCCAGATCGTCGAGTTCGCCGACATGCAGTGCCCGTTCTGCAAGCAGGCCTCCGAGGAGGTCACGCCGGGCCTCGTGACCGACGTGGTCGGGCCGGGCGACGCCAGCGTGCAGTTCGTGTCGCTCGCGTTCATCGGGCCCGACTCGGAGCGCGGCGCGCTCGCGGTCGAGGCGGCGGCGCAGCAGGACAAGGGCTGGGAGATGGCCGAGACGCTCTTCGCCGCCCAGGGCGACGAGAACAGCGGCTGGCTGTCGGACGACCTGGTCTTCTCGACCGCCGAGGAGATCGGCCTCGACGTGGACGCCTTCCGGACCGACTTCGCGAGCGACGAGGTCGCCGAGGCGATCTTCGACAACCAGTCGGTCGCCGCCGACGCCGGCGTCAGCTCCACCCCCACCTACGTCGTCACCGGCCCCGGCGGGACGGAGACCGTGCCGGGCGCGGACGTGGACGCCATCAAGGAGGCGGTCGACTCGGTCCAGTGACGGTCCGGGGTCGCGCGGCCCCGTCACCGCCGCCGCCGGTCAGTCGACCGCCTCGGTGGGGACGTGGGCCCGGCCCGGGACGAAGCGGGCGTCGGTGAGCCAGAGCCCGGCGATCGCCACCGACGCGCCGGCGAGCGAGATGGTCGCGACGATCGGGGTCAGCCCCGACAACTCGAAGAAGTCGCGCAGGCCGGGGAAGGCGAACACCGCGCAGTAGAGCGCGAGCAGGCAGCCGCAGAGCGTGGCCACGAGCCACCCGCGCATGCGGCTCGACCACTCCAGCAGCATGATCAGGTAGAGCCCGACCAGCACGAGCACGTTGGTCGCGATCGTGCGCGCCTCGAGTGCCTCCATCTCGAGCAGGTTGACGGCGGCCAGGTAGCTCGCGACCACCCCGAAGCCCGTCGCGATGCCGGCGGGGACCGCGAAGCTCGAGAGCTCGCGCAGGAAGCCCCGCGTGCGCCATGGGCCGGCGCTCGGCGCGAGCGCCAAAAAGAAGGCGGGGATGCCGAGCGTGAAGGCCGACGCCAGCGAGAGCTGGCGAGGGATGAACGGATAGCTCTCGCTCGAGAGGCCGATCGTCAGGATCAGGAACGCGGCGAGCGCCGACTTGGCCACGAACAGCTTGGCGACCCGCTGCAGATTGCGCAGCACCTTGCGTCCCTGCGAGATCATCGACGGGACGACCGAGAAGCCGTCGCGGACCAGGACGACGTCCGCGATCGAGCGCGCCATCTGGGCACCCGAGCCCTGCACGATCGCGAGGCGGGCGGCCTTGAGCGCCGGGACGTCGTTGACACCGTCGCCCACCATGGCCACGTAGTGGCCGTCGGCGGCGAGCGCCTCGACCACGCGGCGCTTGCCCTCGGGTGAGATGCGCCCCACCACGCTCAGCTCACGCGAGAGCTCTCTGAGGGCCTGGTCGTCGTCCGGCAGCTGCGCGCCGTCGAGCACCGTCCCGACCGGGATGCCCGCGTCCCGGGCGATCGCCGCGACGGTGGCGGGCGCGTCACCCGAGATCACCACCGGCCGGATGTCCTCTTGGAGCAGGTAGCCGATCGTCTCGGCGGCGTCGGGCCGGAGGCGCTCGGCCAGCACGACGAGCCCCACCACCTCGCAGCCGTCCGGCGGTGGGGAGGTGGGCTCTGGGGCGGCCAGCGGCGTTGTGGCGAGCGCTACCGCGAGCACCCGGCGCCCGGCGCCCGCCTCGGCGGCCACGCGTTCGGCCAGCCGGCCGAGCTCGAACAGCTCGGGCGCGCCGAGCACGACCCTCTCGCCCGCAACGCGCAGGCCGCTCCAGCGGCGCCGCGACGAGAACGGGACCAGCTCGTCGGCGGGCTCGGCGACGCCGGAGACGGCGTCCGCGATTGCGGCGAGCGTCAGGTTCCGCTCGGCTGCGCTCGCCGCGTACCGACCCACGAGGTCGCGCAGCCACTCCTCTTCGCGACCGTCCGCGGGGACCAGCTCGGTCACCCGGAGGGCCTCCTCGGTCAGGGTGCCGGTCTTGTCCAGGCAGACGACGTCCGCCGAGGCGATCGACTCGACCGCGTTCATCTGCTGGATCAGCGCGCCCTTGCGCGCGATCGCCGTCGCCGCCACCGCGAACGTGATCGCCGTCAGCAGCACGAGCCCCTCGGGCACGATCGTCACGGCCCCGGCGACCGCCGTCTGAAGGGCCTCCTCGGTGCCCACGCGCTGCTGGTAGAGGGACCAGGCCAGCAGGACGCCGAGCGGGATCATCGCCGCGGTGAGGATGATGAGCAGCCGGTCGAGCGCCTGCTCGAGGGGGGAGCGCGGGTGGCGGAACTCGCGCGCCTCCCCGACCAGGCGCTCGGCGTAGCTGTCGTGCCCGACGGCCGTGGCGCGGTACGAGCCCGCCCCCTCCGCCACGAACGCCCCGGCGCGGATCTGGGATCCCGCGCCACGCGCCACGGGCTCCGACTCCCCGGTGAGGATCGACTCGTCGAGCGCGAGCCCCGATGCGTCGACGACCGTCCCGTCGGCGACGATCTGGTCGCCGGCGCGGATCCTCACGAGGTCGTCGCGGACCACCTGCGGGACCGCGACGGCGCGATCGCGTCCGTCGCGGACGACCGTCGCCGTCGGCGCGACCAGCGCCGCGAGGCGATCGAGGGCGCGTTTGGCACGGGCCTCCTGGAGGATCCCGATCCCCGCGTTGACGAACAGGATCACCATGAAGATGGCGTCCCGCCAGTCGCCGAACGCGAGCGTCAGGACGGCGAAGACCACCAGGATCACGTTGAAGACCGTGAAGACGTTGGCCCGGACGATGCTGGCCCACGAGCGGCTCGTCGCGGGCGGCTCCTCCGGCATGAGCGCCAGCCGCCGGGTGGCCTCGGCCTCGGTCAGGCCCTCTGCGGGGCCCCCGAGGAAGACCGTCGGGGCCTCTGCGGTCGGCTCGGTCGCCACCTCCCCATCATGACCGTACCCGCGCCCTCCGAGGGGTCGGCGGGGGCAGGTGACACCATTTCCTCACATCCGCGTCCGGCGTCGCCGCCGCGCACCCGTCGACCTGGAGCGCACGATGAACATCGACGTCCGCCACTCGCCGAGCTTCGCCGTCGCCCGTCTCGGCCTCGGCCCGGGAGAGACCATCAGGGCCGAGGCCGGCGCGATGCTCGCCATGTCGGACGGCGTGGCGATCGACGCGTCCATGCGGGGTGGGCTGATGAAGTCGCTCCGGCGCGGGGTGCTCGGGGGCGAGTCGCTCTTCATGACACCTTCACCGCGCCCGATGGCGGAGGCTGGGTCGACGTGGCGCCGCAGCTTTCCGGCGACGTGACGACGCTCGAGCTCCAGTCCGATACGCCCCTGGTGCTGGATCGGGGCAGCTTCCTCGCCTGCGCGTCGTCGGTCGAGATCGACAGCAAGTGGAAGGGCTTCAAGTCGCTGTTCGGCGGCGAGGGCGGCTTCATGGTGCATGCGAGCGGGGCCGGCCCGCTGGTCATGGCGAGCTACGGCGCCATCGACCGCGTCGAGCTCGCGGCCGGAGAGCGCCTGGTCGTCGACACCGGGCACATGGTCGCCTTCCCCGAGTCGATCGACTGCACGCTCCGGCACGCCGCGGACGGCAAGACCATCACGAGCATGAAGTCCGGCGAGCTCTTCGTCTTCGAGTTCGTCGGTCCGGGCCTGCTGCTCACGCAGACCCGCAGCTTCCAGAGCCTCGTCGCGTTGCTTCGCCCGGAGCTCGGCACGCGCGACTGACGACGCGCGCCGCCCGGGGTCAGCGGTTGGCCGGGAGCACCTGGGCCAGCATCCAGTCGCGCCACTCGTCGAGTCCGCGGTCGTCGCGTTCCACCGCGACCCCGAACACCGGCAGATCGGGGTCGCTCGCGTTCAGGTCCGCCCGGACGTCGCCCATGTCGATCTCGGGTGCGGTGTCGAGCCGGGTCACCACGACCGCGGCGACGTCGGACAGGTGGTGCCGCTCCAGCGTCCCGAGGTCCGGGGCGCCGACGACGAGCACCTGATGGTCCTCGCCCACGCCCTTGGTCGCGGCCGCGGGGCCGTCGGCGTCCTCGACCAGCACAACCTGCACGTCGGAGAGCCGCTCGAGTGCGCGGTGGAGCCCCGCGCGCCAGTGGGCCTCGGGGGCCTCGATCACGGGGACCCCGTGCAGTCGGCCCGGCTCCGGCTCGGCGTCGGGCGCGTGCGCGCCCGCACGGACGACACCCGAGTGGACATGCTGGATCAGCGGGATCGTCCGGCGAAGGAGCGCCCCCTTGGCGGACTCCGCGGGCCCGACCAGGCGGATGACCACCGGGCGGCCATGGCGGCGGCCGATGCCGCGCGCGAGCGCGGACCGGATCACGGACATCGCGTCCGCGCGGGTCACGACCCCGGCGGGTGCGCCCTCCTCCCACGCGAGCACGGCCTCCTTGCCGGCCAGGAGCGCCCCGAACGCCTCCTCGGCATCCGCTTCGCCGGTGGTCTGGTGGACCTGCTCGGGCCCGACCATCACGAGCCGCCCTTCGGCCGAGAGCACCCACATCCCGGTGAGGCGCCCGTCCTCGATGAGCGGCACGTGGTGCAGGCGGCCGAGCGCCGCGAGTCGCTGCAGGTCGCCCTCGCCCTCGTCCGGGCCCACCGAGAGCGGGTGCCTGGTCATGATGTCGGCGATCCTCAACGCTGATCCTCCTCGGCGGCGGGGGCCCTGACGACGAGCACATCGCACGACGCATGGTATGCGAGGTGGGACGCGAAGCTCCCGGCCAGCGCACGTGTGACGGGCCCCCTGGTCGCGCCGACCACGAGCACGTCCGGGCCGGCACGCGCCGCCCAGGCGCAGACGGCGGTCGGCGCGGTGCCGACGATGAGCGCTGCCTCTGCCCCGTATGCCTCGGCGAGACGGGCGAGCCACTGGGATGCGACCCGGGTGGGGTCCTCGGGCCGGGCGACGCCGCCACGGCCCGCGGGCTCCCCCAGGACCGGCCGCGGGGCGCCGTGGACGACCGTGAGTCGCGCGCCGACGTCGTCGGCGACCTGGCGGGCGGCCCGGAGGATCTCGTCCGCCCGGCCGTCCCGGGCGACGCAGCAGGCGACGTGGGCCCATCGCGCGCCGGTGCCCGCGCGCCCCGCGCGTCGTCGCTCCGGGTTCATCAGCCCCCGATCATGCTCATCGGGCGCCCGTCGTACGACCACCCCGCGCGCCCGATGCCGTGACCGGGGGGCTTGGCGGCGAGCGCGGTCCGGGCGATCGCCGCGAGCTCGTCGTCGTCGGCGCCCGCCCGAAGCGGACCGAGCATGTCGGTCTCGGTCTCGGAGAACAGGCAGGTGCGAAGCCGGCCGTCGGCCGTCAGGCGCAGGCGGTCGCAGGCCGCGCAGAAGGGCGCGGTGACCGAGCTCACGAACTGCACCTCGCCGGCACCGTCCGCGAAGCGCCACCGCTCGGCCGGGGCCGACGGACGCTCGCGGGTCATCGGCTCGAGTGGCCAGCGGCGCGCGATCATCGCCCGTACCTCGGCCCCGGCGATCACGTCGTCGCGCCGCCACTGGCGGCCCGCGTCGATCGGCATCGCCTCGATGAAGCGGACCACGTAGGGCCGGGCGCGGGCGAGATCCGCGAGGGGCAGCACGTCGTCCTCGGAAAGGCCGCGCACAAGGACGGCGTTCACCTTGATCGGCCCGAGCCGCGGGTGGCGCTCCAGCGCGGCGAGCCCCGACAGCACGCGGCCCAGGTCGTCTCGGCGCGTGATGCGTCGAAAGCGCACGGGGTCCAGGCTGTCCACGCTGACGTTGACGCGGCCGAGTCCCGCCGCCACGAGGGCGTCGGCGTGGTCGGCCAGGAGCACCCCGTTCGTGGTCATCGAGACCTCCGCGACGTCCGGCAGGGCGGCGAGCGCACCGACGACGTCGACCAGATCGCGACGTGCGAGCGGCTCGCCGCCGGTGATCCGCACGTCGTGGACGCCGAGCCCCACCATCAGCCGGGCCAGCCGGAGGATCTCGTCGGTGCGCATCAGGCGTGCGTCCTCGATCCACGCCACCCCGCCCGCGGGCATGCAGTAGCGGCAGCGAAGGTTGCAGCGGTCGGTCACCGACAGGCGCAGCGAGCGGTGGGCGCGGCCGAGCCCGTCGACAAGCGACGCGGTCAGCGCGCGCTCCCGATGAGCTCGGCCAGGTCACGGACCCCCTCGCGCGCCATTCGCGCGAGCAGCCCGCGGTTGATGTCGGCGACCACCGTCGGGCCACGGTAGGTCAGCGCGGTCCAGACCTGCACGAGGCAGGCCCCGGCCGCCAACCGCTCCCAGACGTCGTCCGCGTCGAAGACACCGCCGACGCTCACGAGCGCGACGTCGGGCGCGCGCCGGGCGACCCGTGTCAGCATCGCGAAGCTCCGTCCGGCGAGCGGGCGCCCGGACAGGCCGCCGGGTTCGCCCGCGTTGCGCGCACCGTCCACGCTCGGCCGGGCGATCGTTGTGTTGCAGAGGATGAGTCCCGCGACACCTCGGGCCGCGCAGACGTCGACGATCGCGTCCACCTGCTCGTCGCGCAGGTCGGGCGCGAGCTTGACAAGGAGCGGTCTCGGCGGCCCGTGCGCGGCGGCCGCGGCCTCGTCGTTCGCCCCGGCGGCCGCGTCGATCACCCGTCCGAGCGGCCCGGTTGCCTGCAGATCGCGGAGCCCCGGAGTGTTGGGCGATGAGACGTTCACGACCAGATAGTCGGCCACGGGCCACGCGGCGGCCACCGCCCGGCGATAGTCGTCCGCCGCCCGGTCCGCGGGCGTGTCGCGCCCCTTGCCCAGGTTCACGCCGATCGGGATCCCCACCGGCCCGGCGGCCCGCAGGGCGGCGATCCGCGCCATCGTGGCCGCAGCACCGTCGTTGTTGAAGCCCAGGCGGTTGACGAGCGCCTCGTGCTCGGGGATGCGGAACACCCGCGGCCGTGGGTTGCCCGGCTGGGGCGCCGGCGTGATCGTGCCCACCTCGACGAACCCGAAGCCGAGCGCCCGCCACGCGGGGATGGCGGCCGCCCGCTTGTCGTAGCCGGCAGCCAGGCCGACCGGGTTGGGGAAGTCGACGCCCCAGCGTCGCTGTGCGAGCCTGCGATCACGCGGCGCCCGGATGAGCATCGGGAGCGCGGGCTCGGCCGCCGTCAGACCGCGGATCGCCAGGTCGTGGGCGCGCTCGGCCTCGACCATGAACCCCGCCCGTCGCGCGAGCCGATACGCCCGCCTGGTCAGCGCCGCCGTCATCGCTCCTCGGTGTGGCCGGTCGACAGTATCCCGAGGCGCAGCGCACAGGCGAGGGCGCCCACGATCGCGATGACGCCGACCGCCATCAGGAAGCCGCTCCGGCGCGACGAGGGCGCCAACGCATACGAGGCCGACGCGAGCGCGTCGGCGCGATCGGCCTCCCGTGCGGCCAGCGTGTGCTGGGGGAAGCGGTCGAGCGTCTCGTCGAGCCCCGCCTTGGCCTGCTCGAGGTCGAGCGCCCACAGGTCCCGCATCGCCGACCGGAAGGACGCCGCGGTCGCCCCCTCGCGGAGCTCCACCCCCGCGGCGTCCGCGACCTTTCTGATCTCCGATGCGGGGGCGACCCAGCCACCGTCCGGGAATCGCAGCAGCACGATGCCGCGCGCCCCGCCCTCGACGTCCACGACCGGGCCGCCGGAGTCGCCGCGTTCGACGGGGATGTCGACCTCGGTGAGGAAGCGGTCGGGTTGTCCCGGCGGGGTCCCGGTGAGCCCGAGCCGGCCATCCGCCAGGCGCGGGCCGTCGCCGTCGCCCCGACCTCCGAAGCCGATCATCATCACCGGCGTGCCCCGGGTCCTGCCCCCGTCGAGCTCCAGGGCGGGCGCGCCGGGTGCGTCGATGTCCACGATCGCCAGGTCGCGCTCGCGCTCGGCCGCCACGAGGCGGCCGGCGTAGGGATCGGGCGATGCCCCCGGCCCACGGTGGGCGGGCGCGAGCGCGAGGCGCACCGGCGCCCATGCCGACCGGCCGGGCACCGGTGCGCTCCACCCAGTCGGCGGCCCCGCTGAGGGAATGGCCCCGCCCGGCGACCGCGCGCGAGATCAGGTAGGCGTCGCGGGCGACCTCGGCCTTGGTGGGCGCCGCCACGTGCGCGGCCGTCACCAGGATGCCGTCGGGCGCGATGGCGAACGCCGTCCCGCGTTCGACCAGGCGCGTGGCCTGGGGCGGGAGCTCGATCCTCCGGCCGTCGCGGGTCTCGAGCGCCTGAAGCTCGACGGTGCTCGTCAGCGCGTAGACGCTCGGGAGGGCGAGGATGGCCGCGCGGTCGAGCGGGTCCTGGGACAGCTCGTGCGGCGTGGCCGCCGCCGCGGTGCCCAGCCGGCGCCCATGGCGAGGACGAGGACCGCCAGCAGGGCGCGCAGCACGAACACAGTGTTCAGGTTACGCCGGAGGGGCGCCACACGGGCATGGATCGGGGCCATGGGCGAGCTGGAACACCCGGCGATGCGGGCTCGTGATCCCGAGAGGTCGGGCGACGGCCGCCGCCCGGTGGCCCCCGTCCGGTGGATGTGACGCGCTTGCACGCGAGGTGCTTCCCGGTGCGCCCGTTCCCGCGCTGATCCGCGCTCACGCGGATGCGTGCGCGGGGGGCGGAGGTCGTGCGTGTTCCGAGACCGGACGGTCCATCCACCCGATGTCGTCACGCTCGTTCCGGACCCGCAGAGATCGAGCGCCGACCGGGGCCGGCTCCGGGTCGAGTCTCGAAACGGCGGTCAGCGTATCCGCGATGACCGAGAGCACCGTGCCGGTGGTCTTCGAGTCCGACGGCTCGACGCTCTCGGTGACGTTGCTCGCAACGGATTCGAGGTCGACGCATTTGCTCGTGGCCGACTCGATGAACGGGGCCTGGAGATGCCCCGGCGGCTCAGGTCGCCCTTCGCGACCGCCATCCACCCGAGCCAGCGCGACGATGGTTGTCAGGTTCGACCTGGACCCTCAGCGTCTGCTCCGCCTCCGGCGGCAGCGCCACTCGAGCCCGGTCGAGCGTCGAACCCGCGCGGCTGTTCGACGAACCGCGCGTGCTGCGAACGGCCTCACGGTGACGAGCGGAACGGAGTCCGGGCCGGGCGCCCCGAATCGCCTGGCGGCCGACTCGCTCTCGCGCGTGGGGTCTCCCTCGAGCGCGGAACTAGTGCCGGAAGTGGCGGCGCCCGGTCATGACCATGGTGACGCCGGCCTGCTCGGAGGCCGCGACGACCTCGTCGTCGCGGATCGAGCCACCCGGCTGGATGACGCCGGTCACGCCGGCGTCGTAGGCGGCCTGGGGGCCGTCGGCGAACGGGAAGAACGCGTCCGACGCGACGACCGATCCCTCGACGGGCACCTGCGCCTTCTCGATCGCCAGGCGCACCGAGTCGACCCGGCTCATCTGACCCGCTCCCACCCCGACCGTCGTCAGGTCACGGGCGAAGACGATCGCGTTCGACTTCACGTGCTTGGCCACGCGCCAGGCGAACAGGAGGTCGCCCCACTCACGCTCGCTCGGCGTTCGAGAGGTCGCGACGGTCATGCCGTCGCGGTCCTCGCTCTCGGCATCGCGGTCCTGGACCAGCATCCCGCCCATGACGCGCCGCAGGTCGCGCTCGCCGGGGTTGCCCCGGCGGCGCTCGTTGTTGCGCAGGATGCGGGTGTTGGGCTTGCGGGTGAGGGCCGCCAGGGCATCCTCGTCGTATCCCGGGGCGAGCAGCACCTCGACGAAGGTGCCGGCCAGCAGTTCCCCGAGCTCGCCGTCGACCGTTCGGTTGACTGCGATCACCCCGCCGTAGGCCGACACCGGATCGGCGTCGCGGGCGCGGCGGTAGGCGTCGCCCACATCGCTCGCGACCGCCACGCCGCAGGGGTTGTTGTGCTTGACGATCACGCACGTCGGGAGCTCGAACTCCGCCAGCAGGCCGCGGGCGGCGTCCAGGTCGTAGAGGTTGTTGAACGAGAGATCCTTGCCGTGGATCTTCTCGACGCGCTCGAGCAGGTGCGTGCGCGCGCCCCGCTCGGTGTAGTACGCCGCGCGCTGATGCGGGTTCTCGCCGTAGGAGACCTCGAGGTGACGGTCCAGGCCGATCAGGATCGACTCCGGGAAGTCCTCGTCGCCGGTCGTCATCCAGTCCGCGATCGCCGCGTCGTAGCGCGCGGTCCGCTGGAAGGCGGCCGCGGCCAGGCGCGTGCGGGTCGCCTGCGTCAGCTCGCCGTCACCCGCGCGAAGCTCGTCGAGCACCTCGGCGTACTGCGCGGTGTCCGTCAGCACACCGACCCGGGCATGGTTCTTGGCCGCGGCGCGGATCATCGCCGGTCCGCCGATGTCGATCTGCTCGACGACCTCGGCCGGCGTCGCGCCGCGACGTCCGGCCCAGTCCTCGAACGGATAGAGGTTGATGACCACGAGCCCGATGGGCGTGATCTCGGCGTGCTCGAGCTCCTTGACGTCGCTCGGGACGTCGAGGCGGGCGAGAATACCGCCGTGCACCTTCGGGTGGAGGGTCTTGACCCGCCCGCCGAGGATCTCGGGGTGCCCGGTGACCTCGTCGATCGGCGTGACGGCGATGCCGAGCGCCTCGATCGCCTTCGCCGTGCCCCCCGTCGAGACGATCTCGACGCCGAGTTCGGCCAGGCCGCGCACCAGGCCCTCGAGGCCCGACTTGTCCGACACAGACACGAGCGCGCGGGTGACCTTCACGACCCCTCCTCGACGCGGACCTGGCGTGGGTGCGCCGAGTCACGGTGCACGCGCCCTTGTGCGAACGCCCGCACCGCCCGCGGCAGCAGATCGTGCTCGACGGCGCGGATGCGCTCGCGGAGGGCGTCGGGGGCGTCACCGTACCTGACCGGTACGGGCTCCTGCAGGATCGGCGGACCCGCGTCGACGGCCTCCTCCGCGTAGTGCACCGTGACGCCGGTCCACCGGACGCCCCACTCGACGGCCTGCTCGATCGCGTGCATGCCGGGGAACGCGGGAAGCATGGAGGGGTGCAGGTTGATGACCCGGTCGGGGAACCGGTCGAGGAACGCCCCGGTCACGATGCTCATCCAGCCCGCCATCACGATCAGGTGCGGGTCGGCTTCGGCGACAAGGTCCGCCAACCGGCGGTCGCGGTCCTCGCGGGTGCCATCGCCCTGTACGACCACGCCGATCCCGATCCCGGCCTCGGACGCCCTCGCCAGCGCCGGGGCGTCCGCGCGCGAGGCGACCACGAGCACGATCCGGGCGGGTGAGCGCTCGTCGCGATGGACCCCGTCGATCAGGGACTGGAGGTTGGTCCCCGCGCCTGAGACGAGCACGACGACGCGGAACTCGCCCTCGGGGCGGTGTGGATCAGGGGACGGGTCGGCCACCGGGCTCACGCTCCTTCGGGCGGTGACGATACCCGCGCCCGGCCCCGCCCGGCCCGCCGCCGCTCAGCCACCGATCAGCCGCACCCCCGGCGGGCCCTCCTCCACATACCCCACGATCGTGGCGTCGGCGAGGATCCCGAGCGCGGCCTCGGCGGCATGCTCGGGCAGCACGATGCACATGCCGAGGCCCATGTTGAACGTCCGCCACGCCTCGTCCTCGCCGACGCGCCCCGTCGCGAGCACGGCCTTCGCGGCGGCGCCGATGCTCCACGCGTCGGGGTCGAGGGCGGCGCGGAGTCCGGCGGGGAGCGCCCGGGGCAGGTTCTCGGGGAGGCCTCCGCCGGTGATGTGCGCCGCCGCGTGCACCTCGGTCCTCGTGGACGACAGCCGCCGGACGTCGTCGACGTACAGCCGTGTCGGCGCGAGGAGCACGGCGGGGTCCGCCGCCAGCCGCCCCTCGGCGACGAGCGCGCGGACCAGCGAGTAGCCGTTCGAGTGGAGTCCCGACGAGGCGATGCCGACGATCAGGTCGCCGGGCCGGACGCGCTCCGGGCCGAGCATCTCGTCCCGCTCCACGACCCCCACGGCGAACCCCGCGAGGTCGAAGTGCCCGGCCGCGTAGAGCCCGGGCAGCTCGGCGGTCTCGCCCCCCACGAGCGGACAGCCCACCGCCTCGCAGGCCGCGGCGATCGAGGCGACCACGCGCGCGGTGACGTCGGGGTCCAGACGGCCGACCGCCAAGTAGTCGAGGAACGCGATCGGGCGTGCCCCGCTGGTGGCCAGGTCGTTGACGCACATCGCCACAAGGTCCTGCCCCAGCCCCGACACGTCGCCGGCCTCGAGCGCGAGGAGCAGCTTGGTCCCGACGCCGTCGGTGCATGCGAGGAGAACGGGATCGCGGCCCGGCGGCAGCTCGAACACGCCGGCAAAGCCCGTGACCCCGGCCGAGATCATCCCCGAGATCGCCTCGGTGTGGCGCCGCGCCGCGTCCTGGTCGACACCCGAGTCGCGGTACGAGAGCGGCCCGCCGCCGCTCACCGGGTCGCCACCACCGGCTCGACGACCGCTCCCTCGAACCGGAGCTTCTCGTGCGCGTCCGGGACCGGGATCGGGTACTCCCCCGTGAAGCACGCCGAGCAGTACCCGTCCGCCGGGCGGCCGAGGGCCTCGTCGAGCCCCTCGAGGGACAGGTAGGCCAGCGATGACGTCTCGAGCAGCTCCCCGATCTCGGCCACCGTCCGGCCGGCGGCGACCAGCTCGGCGCGGTCGGCCATGTCGATCCCGTAGTAGCAGGGCCAGAGGATCGGCGGGCTGGAGATCCGCATGTGGACCGCCGCCGCGCCCGCGTCCATGAGCATGCGGACCGTCTGGCGGGTCGTGTTGCCGCGCACGATCGAGTCGTCGACCACCACCAGCCGCTTGCCCTCGATCACCGACCGCAGCGGGTTGAACTTCAGCCGCACGCCCTGCTGGCGCATCTCCTGGTCGGGCTTGATGAAGCTGCGTCCCACATAGCGGTTCCGGACGACCGCCTCCGCGTAGGGGATGCCCGACTCCTCGGCGTAGCCGATCGCGGCCGGGGTGCCGGAGTCGGGCAGGCCGACCACGAGGTCGGCGTCGACCCGGGCCTCGCGTGCCAGCACGACGCCCATCGCCCGTCGGCTCTCCCACACCGTGCGCCCCCCGAGCATGCTGTCGGGGCGGGCGAAGTAGATGCTCTCGAACGAGCACAGTCGACTGGCCGCCGGCGGCATGGCCTGGCGGCTCTCCGTGCGCTGGCGGGTCAGGCGGATCGCCTCGCCGGGCCGGACCTCGCGGACGAGCTCGGCGCCGACCTGGTCGAGCGCGCAGGTCTCCGAGGCGATGCACCACCCGTCGTCCGCCAGGCGCCCCAGCACGAGTGGCCGCACGCCGTGGGGATCACGGAAGGCCACGAGCTCGTCCTCGGACAGGGCGACGACCGAGTAGGCGCCCTCCATCCTCGGCATCACCGTGCAGACCGCGTCGAGGAGGCTGCCGGGGGCCTCGGCGATCAGCGCGGCGATCAGCTCCGAGTCGGTCGTGGCCGCGAGTGACGTGCGCCCGCCGGACAGCTGCCCGCGGATCGCGTCGGCATTGGTGAGGTTGCCGTTGTGGCCGATCGCCACGAGCCCGTCGCCCCGGGTATGGGCCACCGGCTGGGCGTTGTCCCACTTGTTGGCCCCGGTGGTCGAGTACCGCACGTGCCCGATGGCCGCGTGGCCGGTGAGGCTCCGCAGCGCGGGGTCGTCGAACACCTCCTCGACCAGCCCCAGGTCGCGCTGCACGGTGAGGTGCCCCTCGTCGTTGGTCGCGATGCCCGCGCTCTCCTGTCCGCGGTGCTGCAGCGCGTGGAGGGCGAAGTAGGTGATCCGCGACACCTCGCGGCCGGGGGCCAGGACGGCGAAGACGCCGCATTCCTCGTTCGGGCTCTCGCCGATCACGCGGGCACCTCCAGCGCTGCCGGGATGGTCTGCTCGTACCGCCGTGCCGCATCGGCCACGGGCATGCGGACCTCCTGGTCGGCGAGACGCACGACGACGTCGTCGCCGCCGGTCTCGCCGCGGCCCACGATGGTCAGGCCGGCCGCGGTCAGGCGGTCCTCGAGATCGCGGACCCGTGACGGATCGAGGCTGACGACCACCCACGCCGCCCCCTCGCCGAAGAGCACCTCGTCGGCACGCCCGTCGGCGTCGATCACGACCGACAGCCCGCGCCCGCCGGCGATGGCCGTCTCGGCGAGCGACACCGCGAGGCCTCCCGTGGACACGTCGTGCGCGCTGTGCAGCATCCCGAGCTCCGCGCTCGTCGCGAGCACGTCGCACAGCGCCGCCTCGAGCCCCAGGTCGGGCTCCGGCGGTCGGCCCCGGGGCGGGCCGAGGTGGATGCTGCCGTCGAGGCGCGGAACGCCGCACCCGATCACCATGACCGCATCCCCATCCCGCGCGAGCGCCGCCGCGAGGCTGCGCTCGGCATGCTCGACAAGGCCCACCATTCCGACGACGGGCGTGGGGTACACGACCCGGTCGCGGCTCTCATTGTAGAGCGACACGTTGCCGGACACGATGGGGGTGCCGAGCGCACGGAGCGCGTCGGACATGCCGCCGATCACCTCGGCCAGCCGCCACCCCGTCGGGGGCTTCTCGGGGTTCCCGAAATTGAGACAGTCCGTCGCCCCGATCGGTCGCGCCCCCACGCACGCGAGGTTTCGCGCCGCCTCGAGCACCGCCCGCCGCCCGCCCGCCCGAGGGTCGAGCTGGCAGTGGCGCTCCGCGCCGTCCAGCGTCAGGCCGAGCGCCCGCGCGGTGCCGGGGATGCGGACGACGGCCGCGTCGCCACCCGGACGCACGATGGTGCCGGCGCCGACGAGGTGGTCGTACTGCTGGTAGACCCAGCGCTTGCTCGCGATGGTGGGCTCGGCCATCAGGTCCCCCCAGGCGGCCGCCAGGTCCGCCGGGGGCGGGACGTCCGCCAGGTCGAGCGGCGCGGCGACCGGGGCCGGGTCCAGGGGGACCTCGTAGACCGGCGCCTGATCGGTCAGCGACTCGGCCGGCAGGTCGACGACCATCTCGCCGCCGGCATGGGCGACGAACCGGCGCAGCTCGGTCACGGTGCCGATGGCGCTCGCCTCGAGCTCCCATCGGGCGCAGGCCTCGAGCACCGCGGGCAGGTCCCCCGGGGTGACCACCGCGAGCATGCGCTCCTGGCTCTCCGAGACCAGGATCTCGGCCGGCGTGAGGGGCTCGCGCAGGGGGACCAGGTCGAGATCGAGGTCCAGACCGACGCCCCCCTTGGAGGCCATCTCGCTGGCCGCGCTGGTCAGGCCCGCGGCGCCAAGGTCCTGCAATGCGACCAGCAGGTCGCGATCGGCGAGTTCGAGGCAGCAGTCGATCAGCTTGCGCTCGGTGAACGGGTCGCTCACCTGCACCGAGGGGCGCAGGTCACGATCCGCGCCGAGCTCGGCCGAGGCCAGCACGCTGGCGCCGCCGATGCCGTCGCGTCCCGTCCGGTTGCCGATCAGCACCACGGTGTTGCCGACACCCTCGGCGGCAGCCGACAGGATTCTGTCGGCGCGGGCGACGCCCACGCACATGGCGTTCACCAGGCACGAATCCTCGTAGCACTCCTCGAAGGCGACCTCGCCCCCGACCGTGGGGACCCCGATGCAGTTGCCGTAGTGGCCGATGCCGTCGACGGCCCCGGCGAACAGATGCCTGCTGCGCGGGCTCGTCAGCGGACCGAAGCGCAGCGAGTCGAGCAGTGCGATCGGGCGCGCGCCCATCGCCAGGATGTCCCTGACGATCCCGCCGACGCCGGTGGCCGCGCCCTCGAAGGGCTCGACCGCGGAGGGGTGGTTGTGGCTCTCCACCTTGAAGATCGCGACGATCCCGTCGCCGACGTCCACCGCGCCCGCGTTCTCGCCCGGTCCCTGGACGACCCGCGGGCCCTCCGTCGGGAAGGCGCCGAGCAGCGGCCGGCTGTGCTTGTAGGAGCAGTGCTCGCTCCACATGAGGCTGAACATGACCAGCTCGGCGGGCCGTGGCTCCCGGCCGATCAGCTCCGGGATCCGCGCGAACTCGTCGTCGGTGAGCCCGAGCTGGCGGTGGATCGGGGCGGAGGTCTCGCTCATCGCGCGAGCCCCTCGAACAGCCGTCGCCCGTCGGTCGAGCCGAGCAGCGGATCGCACGCCTCCTCCGGGTGGGGCATCAGCCCCATCACGTTGCCGGCGCGGTTGGCGATCCCGGCGACGCCGTCGGTCGATCCGAGCGGATCGTCGCGGTAGCGCAGGACGACACGACCCTCGTCGGGATCGCCGTACCAGGCGCCGTCGTGGTTCTTGATCGGAATCGAGAGGCGCGCCCCCGCGCCCGCCCCGGCCGTCCAGGGGGTCTCCGGGTCGACGACCTCCAGCTCCACCTGCCGGCAGACGAAGCTCAGCCCGGCGTTCGGTCGCAGCGTGCCGGGCAACAGGCCCGCCTCGCACAGCACCTGGAAGCCGTTGCAGATCCCGAGGACCGGCCCGCCGCGGTCGGCGTGCCGCCGGATCGCGCTCATGATCGGCGAGCGGCTCGCGATCGCACCCGGCCGCAGGTGGTCCCCGTAGGAGAAGCCGCCGGGCAGCACCACGGCGTCGACCCCGTCGGGCAGCCGCGTGTCGGCGTGCCAGGCGTACTCGACCTGCGCGCCGGCCCCCTCGGCCGCACGGCGGGCGCTCTCGTGGTCGAGCGACCCCGGAAAGCGGACCACGCCCACCCTCATGCCCCGTCGACCTCGACGTGCGCATCCTCGACGAGGGGGTTCGCGAGCAGGCGGTCGACCATCTCCTGGGCGACCGCGGCCGGTGCCTCGGCATCGAGCTCGATCTCGATCCGCTTGCCGACGCGGACGTCGCCGACCCCGTCGAAGCCCAGGCGGACGAGCGCACCTCGCACCGCCTGGCCCTGTGGGTCGAGCACCCCTTCCCGGGGCATGACCGTCACGACCACCTTGCTCATGCCCGCGCCTCCCTGAGGTACTCGTCGAATGCCCGTCCGGTGATCCGCTCGAACGCCGTCACGTAGCGCGCTCGCGTGCCCGCCACGACGTCGTCGGGCAGCGCCGGCCCCGGAGGGGTGTGGTCCCAGCCCGTGGCGTCCAGCCAGTCGCGCACGTACTGCTTGTCGTACGAGGGCGGGCTCACGCCCGGTCGCCACTCGTCCCGGGGCCAGAAACGCGACGAGTCGGGGGTGACGACCTCGTCGCCGAGGACGAGTCGCCCGGAGTCGTCGCGTCCGAACTCGAGCTTGGTGTCGGCCAGGACGATGCCCGCCCGCGCGCACTCCGAGGCGGCGCGCGCGTAGACGGCCAGCGTGATTCGCTCGAGCTCGGCCAGCACGTCGTCGCCCACGAGGTCCGCGGCCTGCTCTCGGGTGATGTTCTCGTCGTGCCCCTCGTCGGCCTTGGTGGCGGGCGTGAAGATCGATGTGGGCAGCGGGTCGGCCTCGCGGAGGCCGGTCGGCAGCGCATGCCCGCAGACCGCGCCCGCCTCCGCATAGTCGCGCCACCCCGACCCGGCCAGGTACCCGCGTGCCACGCACTCGACCGGCAGCATCTCGAGGCGCCGCACGATCATGGTCCGTCCCAGGTTGTCGGGGTCGCGGAGCCCGGCGGGCGCATCGGCCAGATCGGTCCCGAGCAGGTGGTTCGGGACGATGTCGGCGGTCCGTCCGAACCAGTGGAGCGACAGGCCGGTCAGCACGCGTCCCTTGTCGGGGATCGCGGTCGGCATCACGACGTCGTAGGCCGAGATGCGATCCGAGGCCACGATCGCGAGGCGGCCGGGGCCCGCGTCGTGCACCTCGCGCACCTTGCCCCGAAGCACCAGGCTCACAGCGCCCGGACCCGATCCATGACGACCGTGACGTGACGCGCGTACCAGGCGGGGTCGAACAGCTCGGAGAGGTTCTCCTTCGTCACCCGCCCGGCGACCTCGGGATCGTCGGCCAACAGCTCCGCCAGCGGGCGGTGCTCGTCCCATGCGCGCATCGCATTGCGCTGGACGGCCGCGTAGGCCTCCTCGCGCGTCAGTCCAGACTCCACGAGCGCCAACAGGACGCGCTGGGAGTAGACCAGTCCGTGCGACGAGCGGAGGACCTCCTCCATGCGATCGCGCCGGATCACCAGCCCCTCCATCAGGGTGCGGGTGGTCGCGAGCATGTAGTCGAGCGCCAGGAACGAGTCGGGGAGGATGATCCGCTCGACCGAGGAGTGCGAGATGTCGCGCTCGTGCCAGAGCGCCACGTCCTCGAGCGCCGGGATGGCGTTGGCACGCACGACCCGCGCCAGGCCGGTGATGCGCTCCGCGGTGATCGGGTTGCGCTTGTGGGGCATCGCCGAGCTGCCCTTCTGCCCCTTGGTGAACGCCTCCTCCGCCTCGCGCACCTCGGTCCGCTGAAGGTGACGGAGCTCCACCGCCAGCCGCTCCAGCGAGCTGGCGGCGAGCGCGAGGGCGGTCATCAGGTGCGCGTGGCGGTCGCGGGCCACGACCTGGGTCGCCGCCGGCTCTCCGCGCAGGTCGAGGGCGCTGAGCACCGCCGACTCGAGCTCGGGGTCGAGCGTCGCGTAGGTGCCCACGGCACCCGAGAGCGTCCCCGTGGCGGCGTCTTCGATCGCGATCCGCAGGCGCGCCTCGTTGCGCCGGCTCTCGAAGGCGAAGCCCGCGAGCTTGAGGCCGAAGGTCGTCGGCTCGGCGTGCACGCCGTGCGTGCGCCCGACCGAGGGGACGTCCGCGTGCGTGAGCGCCATGTCCCGAAGCGTCGTCGTGAGGGCCGCCTGCTCGACCAGGAGCAACGCGCCGGCGCGGCGGATCGCGAGCGCCAGACCGGTGTCGAGCACGTCCGACGAGGTCATCCCGTAGTGGATCCAGCGGGATGCGGGCCCCACCCGCTCCGCGACGTCGGTCAGGAACGCGACCACGTCGTGGTTGGTCGTGCGCTCGAGCTCGCGCGTGCGCTCGAGCGAGAACCCCGCCCGCCCCTCGATCAGGACCAGGTCCTCGGCAGGGATCACCCCTCGCGCCGCCCATGCGCGGCACACCTCGAGCTCGACCTCGAGCCACCGGGCGAGCTTGGCCTCCTCGGTCCAGAGCGCCGCCATCGCCGGTCGCGAGTAGCGCCCGATCATGCGCCCGCCGCGATGTCGCGTCGCATGTGCGCCCCGGGGAAGTCGATCAGGGCCGCCGCCGAGTATGCGGCGGCCCGCGCCGTCGTCGCGTCGGCGCCGCGACCCACGACGGCGAGCACGCGTCCTCCGGCCGTCACGATCGCGTCGCCGCGCGCCTGCGTCCCCGCATGGAGCACGTCCGCGCCGGCGGCCTCGGCGTCCTCGATGCCGGTGATGACCCCGCCCGTGCGCGGCGCGGCCGGGTAGCCGGGCGCGGCCATGACCACCGCCACGGCAGTCTCGGGGCGCACGCGCACCGCCCGGTCGGGCAGCTCACCGCGCGCGGCCGCCAGCAGCAGGTCGAACAGGTCCTCGTCGAGGCGGGGCAGGATCGCCTGCGTCTCCGGGTCGCCGAACCGGACGTTGAACTCGAGCACCCGCGGCCCCTCCGGCGTCATCATGATTCCCGCGTAGAGGACGCCCGAGAACGGCGTCCCGATCTCCGCCATGCGAGCGATCACCGGCCGGTGGACCAACTCCAGGAGGTCACGGGCCAGGGCCTCGGAGACGTCGGGGACCGGGGAGTACGCGCCCATGCCGCCGGTGTTCGGCCCGGTGTTGCCCTCCCCGACCGGCTTGTAGTCACGGGCCGCGGGGAACCGGGCGCACCGCCAGCCGTCCGACAGCGCGATCAGCGACACCTCGGGGCCCGTCAGGCCCTCCTCGACCAGGCACACGCTCCCGGCTGCTCCGAACGCGCCCTCCTCGAGCGCGGCGACGAGTGCCCGGCGCGCTTCGTCCACGTCGCGGGCGACGGTCACGCCCTTGCCGGCCGCGAGGCCGTCGGCCTTGATCGCCACCGGCAGTCCGAGCTCTGCCACCGCCGCCATGCCGTCCGCGACCGTCTCGACGGCACGCGAGCGCGCGGTCGGCACGCCCGCGTCCTCCATGACGTGTTTGGCGAAGACCTTGCTGCCCTCGAGCCGGGCGGCCGCGGCGCTCGGTCCGACGGTCGCCACGCCGGCCGCCCGCAGCGCGTCGGCCATCCCCGCCACGAGCGGGGCCTCGGGGCCGATCACCGCCAGGGACACGGACTCCTCGCGCGCGAGGCGCACCGTCTCCTCGGGTGTCGCCGCAGGATGCACCCGGACCTCGCGGGCGATGCCGGCGTTGCCCGGAGCGCACACCACGCGGGGTGCGGACGCTGACCGGGTGAGGGCTCGGACGAGGGCGTGCTCACGCCCACCGCTCCCGACCACAAGCGCCGTGCGACTCACCGCGACACCATGTCATATGGCGCGTCCGATCGGGGGGGTGGGACCGGACCGGGGCGACTCCGCGGCCACGGCTCGTCGACGACGATCGGGCCCCGTCGGCGGGGCGCCTCCCGAGTGGCCCGACACGGCGCTACGATCAGGCCGATGAGCACGCACCGCCCAGAGGGCCGCCATGCCGACCACGAGGCGCTTCGCGCGCTGCTCCAGGACACGCTCGCCGAGCTTCCGTCCTCCAGCGATCCCGACGCCGCCGCGCGCGACGTGATGCGCGCCCTCGACGCCTACATGGAGGACGGGGGGTCGCTCCCCGCCCGGCAGTCGCGGGAGTCCCCGGTCACCGACTTCGACCGCCAGCGCCTCGCGTTGGGCCAGGACGACAAGAAGTGGACGCTGTGGCTCGTGCTCGGCGCCGCGGTCGTGACGACGATCACGGTGGTGGCGGTCCTGTCGGGCGGGTGGCCGGCTGCGATCGCCGTGACGGCGATCTGGGTCGCGGCGATCCTGGCGCTGACGATCGCCTCCTGACGGCGGCGCCCGAGCGGACCACCGCGCGGTCATCTTCGGGCGACGTCGGCCGATGCTCCTGATGCGCGGGTGACCATCCCGGCCCGCCCTCCGATCACGGTCGCCCGCACGAGGCGGCGTAACCTGGAGCGTGCATGAGCCCCGGGCGCATCGTCACCGTCGTCGCCGCCGTCGCGCTGATCGCGGCCGGGCTGGTCTTCGCGCTGACGCGGGGCGACGACGCGGGCGACTCGGACGGGGCGTCCGGCGACGCGATCGTCGTCGACATGGTGGTCTCGCCCGAGAAGGAGCGCCTCCTGGCGCCGCTCGTGGACGAGATCAACGACGGTGGCGTGGAGGCCGCCGGCCGGCCCGTTCGGGTCGAGATGGAGGTCGTGTCCTCGGGCGAGGCGACCGACCGCATCGTGGCCGGTGAGATACAGCCGGCCATCTGGAGCCCGGCGTCGTCCCTGTGGGGGCGGCTGCTCAACTACCGGGCCGACCGCGCGCTCGCTCCGGACGAGTCGCCGTCCCTGGTCAAGACCCCGCTCGTGATCGCCATGCCGGAGCCGTTCGCGCGGGCGCTCGGATGGCCCGCGAAGCCGATCGGCTGGTCCACGCTGATCGCCGAGGCGCGATCGGCGCGGGGCTGGGCGGCCTACGGCCACCCCGAGTGGGGTGCGTTCAAGTTCGGCCAGACCAACCCCGAGTTCTCGACGTCCGGGCTGTCGGCCACCGTCGCCGAGTACCTCGCGGCGGCGGGCAAGCGCGAGGGGCTGACGCTCGGCGACGTCAGGGCGCCCAAGAACCGCAAGGTCGTGCGCGACCTGCAGCGATCGGTCGTGCACTACGGCGACACGACCCTCTTCTTCGCCGAGCAGATGGCCGCGCGGGGACCCACCTACGTCAGCGCGGTGGCGATGGAGGAGGTCACCGTCCTCGACTACAACCTGCGCCTTCGGACGGGCGGCCCGCGCCTGGTCGCGATCTCGCCCGAGGAGGGGACCTTCTACTCCGACAACCCGCTGATCGTGCCCGATGCGACCTGGGTCGACGCGGACACGCGGGCTGCGGCCGAGGTCGTGAGCGAGCGCCTGATCTCGCGCATGACGCCCGAGGTGGCGGCGGAGGCGTACTTCCGGCCGCCGGACGACGCGCCGCCGGTCGCGCCGGTCGACGCCGCCAACGGCGCGGACCCGACCGAGCCAACCGCGCTGCTCGGGCTGCCCGAGCCCCGGGTGATGAACGCGATCATCGAGGCGTGGCGGGTAGACCGCAAGCCCGCCCGCGTCGAGGTCGTGCTCGACGTCTCGGGCTCGATGGTCGAGGAGGGCAAGTTGGAGGCCGCCAAGCAGGGCGTCGACGGCTTCGTCCGGTTGCTCCAGCCACAGGACGAGGTCGGGCTGTCGGTCTTCTCGGACGAGCCCGTCGTCGTGGCCGAGCCGGTGCCGGTGCGCGCCGGCCGTGCCCGCCTGCTCGGCCGCGTCCAGGGGCTCTTCCCGGAAGGCGACACCGCGCTCTATGACGCCACGGACCAGGCCGTGGCGCGGATCGCGGAACGGGCCGGTGACGACCGGATCGACGCCGTCGTGGTGCTCTCCGACGGCGCCGACAACGCGAGCGACATCTCCCTCGAGCGCCTCCAAGAGCGGTTGCGCGAGGTGTCCGGCGACGAGGGCGACGGGGTCAGGGTCTTCACGATCGCCTACGGAAGCGGCGCCGAGGCCGAGCTTCTGGCGGACATCGCCACGTCCGGCGGAGGCCGCGCGTACGTGGGCGATCCGGCGACGATCGAGCAGGTCTACGTCGAGATCTCGAGCTTTTTCTAGTGTCCCGCTTCGGAGGTTCGGTGACGATCTGCGGTGCGGACTCCGAGCGGGGCGCGGACGTGGATCACCCTGCATGTCGGGCGATGTTCAGGAGGTCGGGGACAACGCATCGCGACGGAGCGCGGCCCCGGACCGGTCGTCGGACGTTCGGCGCGGGACACTAGGACGTGGCGCGCGACGACCAGATCAAGGCGCTCGCGGTCCGCTCGCTGACCAAGCCGCTCAACCTGTTGCCGGCGGCCGCCGTGGCCGGGCTCGGGCTGGCGCTTGAGCTGTGGTGGCTCGTCCTGGCCGGCCTGATCGTCTACGTCGTGCTCGTCGTGACCACGTTTCGCAATCCCGCCGAGGCCCGAAAGGTGATGGCCGACGCGCGCGACGACGACGCGCGCGCGCCCTCACCGGCCGACGCGCTGCGCGATCCGGCGATCGTCAGCCGCTATCAGGAGGCGGTCGGTGAGGAGCGCCTGATCCGCGACGCCGTGCGCGCCAGCCCCATGCCGGTCGACGACGTGGAGGCGGAACTGGTGGGGCTCAAGGACGAGCTGGAGGCGCTCTGCCTTCGGGCCCAGCGCATCTCGGACTACCTCGCCACGATCGACACGGGCGAGCTGCGCCGGCGGCGTATCGAGGTGCGACGCCGCAAGGACGGCGCGCCCATCGAGCTGGCCCAGACGCTCGCGCGGACCGAGTCCGCGCTCGACGACCAGCTCGCCACGGTCGACTCGCTGGCCCGCCAGCTCGAGCGCTTCCACGCCGAGTCGCTCGGCGTCGTCAGCACCCTCGGGGCGATCAGGGGGCAGGTCGTCCGGGCCTCGGTCGCGGACTCGAGCGGCGCCGAGCGTCGGGTCCGGGACCAGCTGGGCGACGCTCGCCAGCTCGTGCGGGTGCTGACCGACGAGCTCGAGGCGCCGGCGGTCGAGCCGGGCGCTTAGGGCGCGTCGCGCAGGTCGTGCTCCGCCACGCGCGAGAGCGCGTGGAGCACGACGGCGTGGCGGCCGGCCGCGTCCGGCGCCGTCCAGCGCCACTCGATCCCTGCCTCGACCTCGGTGGCGGCCCCGCGCGCGTCCCATGCGGCGGACACCTGGACCAGCACCGCGGCGACGTGCGCGGCCCCCGGGAGCGGATCGGCGACGACCCGGGCCCGTCCCACCGCGGAGACCGAGAAGGCCGGTCCGCTCAGCGACAGGCCGACGCGTGGCTCCGCCCGCAGCCGGGTGAGGGTCGCCCGGCGCCGGCCGAGCGCCAGGAGCAGGCGGTGATCGTCGACCCGGTGGATCGCGCTCACCGGGATCGGCACCGGCCCGTCGGCGCCCACGGTCGCGAGCACCGCCACCTGGCCGGCCGGGAACTCTGGGAGCGTCACGCCTGGCGGCCCGCGCTAGGCGGGGGAGGCCTCGACCAGGTCGATGACCTCGTGGCGGCCCTGGCCGGTCCCGATCAGCCGGATCGGCGCCTCGGCGGCGTCGGCGATCCGCTCCACGTAGTTCCGCGCGGCCTGCGGCAGGCCGTCGATCGAGCGGCACCCAGAGAGGTCCTCGTCCCAGCCCGGCATGTCCTCGTACACGGGTGTGCAGCCGTGGAAGACCGTCTGGTGGTAGGGGAAGTCGGCGATCACCTCGCCCTCGCGGGTCCGGTAGGCGACGCACAGGCGCACGCGCGCAAAGCCCGAGAGCACGTCGAGCTTGGTCAGGGCGAGCTCGGTGATGCCCGAGAGGCGCACCGCGTACCGGAGCGCGACCAGATCGAGCCACCCGCACCGGCGCTGGCGGCCGGTCGTCGTCCCGAACTCGTTGCCCCGCTCCAGCATCCGGCGACCGTCGTCGTCGTCGAGCTCGGTGGGGAACGGTCCCTCTCCGACCCGCGTCACGTAGGCCTTGCTCACGCCGAGCACGCGGTCGATGCGCGTGGGCCCGATGCCGACGCCGGTGCAGGCGGCGCCCGCGATGGGATTCGAGGACGTGACGAAGGGGTAGGTGCCGTGGTCGATGTCGAGCATCGTCCCCTGGGCGCCCTCGAACAGCACGCGCCGGCCGTCGCGCAGTGCCTGGTCGATGAGCATCGAGGCGTCGGCGATGTGCGGGCGCAGCCGCTCGGCGTGCTCGAGCTGCTGCTCGGTGACCTCGGCCGGATCGAGCGTGGGCATGTCGTAGATGCGATCGAGCACGAGGTTCTTCTCCTCGAGTGCGACCTCGATCTTGCGGCGGAGGATCTTCGGGTCGAGCAGGTCCTGTGCCCGGATGCCCATCCGGGCCGCCTTGTCCTGGTAGCAGGGCCCGATGCCGCGCCGGGTGGTCCCGATCGAGAATCGCCCGAGGCGCACCTCGTGCGCGCCGTCGAGCATCACGTGCCAGGGCATGATCAGGTGCGCGTTGCCCGACAGCCGGAGCCCGTCGAGCGGGATCTGGCGCTCGTCGAGCATCGTCAGCTCGCGGCAGAGGGCGCCGGGGTCGACCACGGTCCCGTTGCCGATCACGCACATGGTTCCGCGGTAGAGGATGCCCGAGGGCACGAGGTGGAGCTTGAACTCCCCCTCGTCGGTCACGATCGTGTGGCCGGCGTTGTTGCCGCCCTGATAGCGGGCGACCACGTCGGAGTCCTCGGCCAGCAGGTCGACGACCTTGCCCTTGCCCTCGTCGCCCCACTGGGCGCCGATCACGACGGTCGCCGGCATCAGTGGTCCCTCGGGATGCTGCCGAACTTGGCGTAGTTGGCCATGAAGGTGACCTTCACGCGATTGACCGGCCCGTTGCGGTTCTTGGCCACGTTGATCTCCGCGACGCCCTTCTCCTCGGTCTCGGTGTCGTAGTAGTCGTCCCGATAGATCATCAGCACGAGGTCGGCGTCCTGCTCGATCGCGCCCGACTCGCGCAGGTCGCTCAGCATCGGCCGCTTGTCGACCCGGGCGTCGGGTCCGCGGTTGAGCTGGGAGATGCAGATGAGCGGGACGGACAGGTCGCGCGCCAGCATCTTGAGGCTTCGCGAGATGGTGGAGATCTCCTGGACGCGGTTCTCGTCGCGCCGGTTGCGGGGGCCCTCCATCAGCTGGATGTAGTCCACGATCACGAGGTCGAGCCCCTCGCGGCTCTTGAGTCGTCGCGCCTTGGTCCGCATCTCGGCGACCGACATGCCCTCGGAGTCGTCGATGAACAGGCGTGCGTTGGACAGCCGATCGGCCGCGTGGCTGATCCGCGGCCAGTCCTCGGGGCCGAGGCGCCCGTTGCGCACGCGCCCGGCGTCCACCATCGCCGCCGAGGAAAGGAACCGCTGGACGAGTTCCTCGCCGCTCATCTCGAGGCTGAACACGGCCACCGAGGCGTTCTCCTCGAGCGCGACGTGCTCGGCGATCCCCAGGGCGAAGGCGGTCTTGCCCATCGACGGGCGGGCCGCGACGACGATCAGGTTGGACGCGCGAAGGCCCCCGGTGGTGCGATCGAGGTCGATGAACCCTGTCGGGAGGCCCGTGATCTCGGATCCGCGCTCGCTCGCCTCGACCAGCCGCTCCATGCTGCGGACGACCAGGTCGCCGGCCCGCTCGAAGTCGCCCCGCACGCGCTTTTGGGAGAGGCCGAACACGAGGTCCTCGGCCACCTGCACCATCGATCCGGCCGCGCCCTCACGGCTCGCGACCATCGACTCGATCTCCTGGCCGACCTGCAGCAGCCGCCGCTGGGTCGCCGTGTCGCGGACGATCTCCGCGTAGGACTTGAAGCTCGCCGCGATGTACGGCGACTCCATCACGTCGAGCACGCCGAGGCGGCCGCCTGCGACCTCGATCGCGCCGTTCTTGGTGAGCTGCTCGATCACCGTGATCGGCTCGACGGGCTCGCCGGTGTTGAACAGGTCGATGATCGCCTCGAAGATGCGGCGATGGCCCTCCCGATAGAAGTCGTCGGGCTGGAGCAGCCCGATCACGTCGGGCACGTGCAGCGGCACGTCCATCAACGACGCGAGCAGCATCTGCTCGGCCTCGACGTTCTGCGGGGGCGAGACGCTCTGGGGTGCCATGACTGGGGGCGACTCGGAGGGGCGCCCCGGGGCGCGTCGGCCGGTCAGTCGATCAGCGGGCTGACGATCGTCTTGACCTCGGCGACCTGCCCGTAGCCCAGCTCGACCGGGACCGTGTAGGTGCCCACCGCGCGGATCGGGGGCTCGACCAGGATGTGCCGCCGGTCGACCGCCGCACCGCGCGCCTCGAGGATCGCGTCGGCGACATCGGCCGAGGTGATCGAGCCGAACAGACGCCCGTCTCCGCCGGCCTTGGCCTTCAGCGTGAGGATCGTCCGGCCCAGCAGGTCGGCCAACTCGATCGCGCCCGCCTCGGCCCGCTTCTCGGCGGACTTGCGCTCGGACTCGCGTCGGCGCACCTCGGCGATCCGGCCCGGGGTGGCGATCTCGGCCAGGCCCCGCGGCAGCAGGTAGTTGCGCATGTAGCCGCGGTTGACGTCGACCACGTCGCCGGCGTCGCCGAGGGTCTCGACCGGGCTCAGAAGGATGGCCTGCATACGTGGATCCTCGCGGGTGTGGGGTTCAGAAGGGGATGTCGTCGTCGGAGGGCTGCGACGGCGCCGGCGACATGTCCGAACGGTCGACCGGGAGGTCGCTGCCCGAGGACGCGGGGCGCTGCTCGCCCCACCCCTCGGTCTGACCGCCGCCCGCGCCGTCGGAGCGGCTGTCGAGGAAGAAGATGTCGTTGGCGATCACCTCGACCGACTGGCGGCGATTGCCGTCCTTGTCCTGCCATTCCCGCCAGGAGAGACGACCGTCGACGCCGATGCGCCGCCCCTTGGTGAGGTAGGTGGTGACGGTCTCGGCCTGGCGCCCGAACACGGTGACGTCGAAGTAGTTCGACCTGTCACCCCAGTTGCCGGAGTCGTCGCGCGAGCGGCTGCTGACCGCGAGCCGCATGCCGCACACCGGGTCGCCGGAGGCCGTGTGGCGCAGCTCGGGGTCGCGCGTCAGGCGGCCGACGAGCGTCACGCGGTTGAGATCGGCGGGCATCGGCCGGCCTACCGGCGGCGGCGGCCGCGGCCCCGCTGCGGTCGCGAGTCGCCCTCGGGCTCACGGTCCATCGGCACCGGCGCGCCGTGCGCCTTCGCCCACTCGGCCTCCTTCGGCCCGAGCCGCGTGAACATCGCCCGCAGGACGACCTCCTTGTTGATGGAGAGCACACGCCCGAGCTCGTCGAGGGAGTCGGAGCGCCCGGAGCACGTGATGATCACGTACCTCCCGTCGCCCTGCTTTTCCATCGGGAACGTGATCTTGCGCCGGCCCCAGTCGTTGAGGTGCTCGATGACGCCGCCGCCCTCGCGGATGAGCTCCTGCACGCGCTCGAGCATCTCCTGCTGGCGTTCCTCATCGGCGTCCGGATTGATGATGAGCATGATCTCGTACGGGTGGATGCCGATACCTCCGACGGGCGGGTGAGCGTGGGCCTGGGGCGCGTCGTGGTCGCCCGGCCGCACGGCGGAGCAGACGGACCTGTGCCCGAAGCCGGGGGAGTATAGCAATGCACTACCCTCCGTCCGATCGGGCGACGAGGGGGACGGATGGGGATTCAGCGATCGGTGTTCGTGGCGGTCGGCGCGGCCGCGGCCGGGGCGGGGGCCGCCGTTGCGTACGCCACGCGGCGACGGGGCCGCGGGCGGGAACCGGAGATGCCGCTCGGCGAGGGGCCGCCCGCCCCGATGCCCGACGACGTCGAGCTCGCCCCGGATCCGGGCGAGGACCCTCAGGCCGCCCTCGACGCCGCGCGCGCCCGTCTGCGCTCGCGGGCCGAGCGACTCGCGCGCGAACTCGACGGCGGGGATGACGGCCGGGAGGGGCCGGCCGAGGGGTGACGCGGGGCCGCGGTCTCGCCCTCGTCGCCTGCCTGCTCGTCGTCGCCGGGGCGCTCGGCGCGGGCGCGATCGGCCTCGGTGATCGGACCGACGCCGACCCCCGTCGCGGGGCCGGTCCCGGGACGGCCGCCGCCGCCGACCCCCCGCGAGCCGCGCCGCCGCCCCGTCCGGCGGTGACCCTGCTGGTCAAGGGCGACTGGGGATACGGCGGTCCGGCACAGGCGGCCCTGACGCGCAGGATGTGCGATGTCGCCCGCCGCGACGGCATCCGCACGGTGCTCACGACGGGCGACAACTTCTACCGGCCCGACGGACGTGCCACGGCGGCCAACTGGACCCGGCCCGAGGCCTGTCTTCGCGAGTTGGGCGTGCGATGGCGGCCCGTCTGGGGCAACCACGACCTCGGGGGCGACGCGACCGCGCGGGTCCTCGGCGAGTCGCGCCGCCGGTACACCTTCCGCCAGGGGCCGATGCGGGTGATCGTCCTCGACGCCAACGACCCGGCCGACCCGGACCAGACGGCCTTCCTCCGGGACACGCTCGCCGCGCGCGACACGCCCGTCACCGTGGTCGCCTTCCACCAGCCTGCCCAGACGTCGGGGCTCCATGCGCCGGGCGCCGAGCAGCGGCGCCGGTGGGTGCCCCTCTTTCGTCGGTACGGGGTCACGCTCGTCCTGCAGGGGCACAACCACGCCTACGAGCGCCTCGTCGTCGACGGCGTCACCTACGTCACCACGGGCGGCGGCGGCGCCCCGCTCACCCCGTGCGTCCGGCCCGCCCGTGGGCTCGAGACATGTCGACTGGCCCACCATTTCCTGCGCCTGGCCGTCGACGAGGGCGGTGTCGAGGTCCGAGCGATCGACACCGGCGGGCGGATCATGGAGCGCGTGCGGGTCCCCGCCCGGCGCTCCGGCGAGGCCGTCGGCTAGCTGTAGTCGGTCAGGACGTTGTTGACGTTCTGAGGACTTGACGGGGTGGAGGACCCCCGGTGCTGTGGAGGTGTCGAAGCCGTCCGCAGATCGGAGGTCCTCCATGTCGCACGCTAACGCGCGCCTGACGGTGCACGGCAGGCGCCTGGCGGTGGAGCGGGTGCTCGCCGGCCATCGGGTCGCCGATGTCGCCGCACAGCTGGGTTGCTCGCGCACGACCGTCTACAAGTGGCTCGCACGCGTTCGCGACGAGGGCGAGTCTGGCCTTCACGATCGCTCGAGCCGCCCGCTGAGCATCCCCGGGCGCATCGGCGCCGAGATCGAGCGGGCGATCCTCGAGCTTTGCGTGCGCGCGCGCCGCGGCCAGGACTGGATCGCCGACGAGCTCGGGGTGTGCGCCCGCACGGTCGGTCGTGTGATCGCACGTGCGGGCCTTCCGGCGCTCTCGGCGCTCGATGCCCTCACCGGAGAGCCGGTGCGATCGGGCCCGGTGAGCGCCGTGCGCTACGAGCGCGAGCGCCCTGGGGAGCTGATCCACGTGGACGTCAAGAAGCTCGGCCGGATCCCCGAGGGAGGAGGCTGGCGCGTGCACGGGCGCCGGGAGCGCCCGAACCGAACGCGCGGCCTGGGCTTTGAGTACGTGCACTCGGCCGTGGACGACCACACACGCCTTGCCTACTCAGAGATCCACCCCGACGAGCGCGGGCACACGTGTGCGGCGTTCCTTGCCCGGGCGGGTGAGTTCTTCGCCTCACACGGCATCACGCGCATCGAGCGCGTGATGACCGACAACCATCTGTCCTACCGCAACAGCCGTGCCTTCGCCGATGCCTGCGCCGAGCTCGGGGCGCGCCAGGTGTTCATCCGCCCGCACTGCCCGTGGACCAACGGCAAGGTGGAGCGCTTCAACCGCACGCTCCTTCGCGAGTGGGCCTATGCGCGCCCGTTCGCCGGAAACGACGAACGGGCGCGGGCCCTGCCAGAGTGGCTGTGCTTCTACAACGAGCGACGCCGCCACAGCGCGCTCGGAGGCCTTCCGCCGATCAGCCGGGCGTCAACAACCTGGTGACCGACTACAGCTAGCGGCGCGCCCGGGACGCGACCGCGGCCGCCCAGGCCGTCGCCACGCGCGCGGTCAGCTGGCTCATCGCCGCCCCGACCTCGTCGATCTGGCCCCGGTCGAGCGCGACCGGCTCCTCGGCCAGCGCCCGCTCGACCGCACGCTCGAGGGCCAGGCTGCCGCCGAGCGTCACCTCGGCGCTCGACCCCGCGAGCCCGTGGCCCTTGCCGTAGGCCTCGGCGCGCTCGCCGGCATCGGCGAGTGCGCCGGATTCGAAGGCGTCGGCGAGCGCCTCGATCCAGCCGCGCACGACGGCTCGGCGCTCGGTGATCGGCAGCCGCCGGAACGCGGCCTCGGCGGGACCCTCGACGTACACCTCGACGTGCTCGCCGATGGCGTCGATCCGTCCGCGGAGCGCCTCGGCGGCGGCCGGGGAGACCCGCACGCCCGCCCTCGGCCGGGGCAACGGTCGTGCCGGCCGGGCCGGCTGCTGGGCGAGCCACTCGCGCAGCGCCTCCGGATCGAACCGCCGGTGCCCCCCCTCGGTCCGCACGTGCGGGACCCGCCCCTCGCTCGCCCACAGGCGCAGAGTGCTTGGGCTCACCCCGAGCGCGCGCGACGCGTCGGAGACCGACAGCCAGGGCCCGTCGCCGCGCCGCCGCCGGACGCCCGCGACATCGCTTCGCTCAGCCGCCACGGGCACGCACCCGCGATCGCACGCCGTCGGCGTAGCCCGCCGCGACCTTCGTCGCCATCCGGTCGAGCGCCCGCTCAAGCGCCCGGCGCTCGTCGGGCCGCCCGGCCAGGTGGCCGCGCATGCACCGCTCGACCGCTCGTCGGAGCGCGAGCGCCTCGGTGACCGGGACGTCGCCTGGGCCGCCGCTCGCGCCGTGCCGGAAGCCCTCCCACTCGGCCTCGCGGTACGGCGCCCCCAGATCGCCCTGCTCGAGCCCCTCGACGAGCGACTCGACCGCGTCGCGGGCCCGCGCCCGCCGCTGCGCGCCGCCCCGGCCGCGGCGTCCCGCCACGCGCGCCACCTCTTCCTCGAGGATCGCCAGGACGTCGCCGATCCGCGCGGCGAGCGCGGCGGCGAGCTCTGGGAGCGGCTCGCTTCTCGTCGGGACCAGCTCGCCGGTCCTCGTCGGGGTCGCCGGCGGCTCGCCGCCGCGCTCGCGCAGCCACCGCTCCAGCTCGCGGCGCGCGAACCGCCGGTGGCCGCCCGCGGTGCGCACATGCGGAACCCGGCCCGCCGCCGCCCAGGCCCGGAGCGAGCTGGAACTCACGCCGAGCATGCGCGCGGCCGCCGACACCGCGAGCAGCTCGCCGGCCACGTCGTCCATTCGCCCGGCGATCCCGGTGTCGGACACCGTCTGGCTCACGCCCGCCCGTTCCTTGATCGTCGCCCCGTCGAGGGCCCGCGCCGATTCGTCCATCGTCGACCCACCATCCATGGCATCACGTCGATTGTGGTTTCGAGCGAATCGTCCCGCAAGGTCGTGGGGCGTCGCCGCACCGCTCCGAACCGCGCAAAAAGCATGGACTCCACCGCCGGCTCATGGATTCTTCACAGCCTGTTGGCCGCCACGACCAATATCGGCAGCGCGATGACGATCGCGTAGTCCCCGCTAGCCGTGCACCCCGTCGGGCGGCGTCGGAGCGGCGTCCCCGGCGCCGGCGTCCCCGCCCGCCTCGATCGCGGCCCGCTCGCGTTCGGCCGCGGCACGCTCGCGGCGCACGCGCGTGCGCTCGCGCCAAGCGACCGCCAACGCGACCAGCCCGGTGACCGCGAACGCGGCCAGGAAGGCCACCCAGGGCTGGTCGGCGAACGCCTGGCCGAGGAAGAAGCCGATCAGCGCCGCCTGGGTCGCCCAGACGAACCCCCGAGCGCGTCGAACAACAGGAAGCGCCGGTATCCCATCTGGCCCGCGCCGCAGGAGACGTTGATCGCGATCCGCAGGCCGGGCAGGAACCTCCCCACGAAGACCAGCGCGGGCCCGTGACGGCGGACCATCCGCTCGGCGGCGATCAGCCGGTCCTCCCCCGCCGCGCGCATCAACCCGCGCCGCAGGGGCCCGTGTCCGGCTCGGCCGATCCAGTACGCGGTCGAGTCACCGATGACCGCACCGACGGTGCCGGCCAGGATCACGAGCGTCAGCGACAACCCGCCGTCGGCCGCCAGCACGCCCGCCGCCACGATCGCGGTCTCGCCGGGCAGGAGCGGGAACACCCCGTCACCGGCGACCACGAGCAGCACGGCCCAGTAGCCGACTCCGGCCGCCCCCTCGGCGACCCGCTCCACGGCCTCGAACAGGCCCGCTCCGGGGAACGCCAGCTGGCCCAAGCCGTTCACGCGATCCTCCGGGTCATCGTCGGCCGTGATTGTGACAGGGGTTCGGACGGGCTGCGCCGGGTCGGGCACCCCGGCGGATCACGCCGGTTCGGTGGTATTCCGGGCGCGGCGCGTCACTCGTCGTTGACTTATCATCCGGCCCGCGAGCCGGGACGGCCGGCGGATCCACTGGGGGAACCGTGACCCGATCTGACCATCCGGGCGGCGCGTCGTCGCGAACCCGCCACGAGGGCGGCCTGGCGCGCCTCGCGCGTGTTTGCGCCCGCCACCGGTGGCGCACGATCATCGTGTGGATCGTCGCGGCGATCGCGATCGTCTTCTCGGCGCAGACCTTCGGCGGCCAGCTGGTCGACGAGTTCACGATCCCCAACTCGGAAGCCCAGCGGGCGACCGACCTCCTCGAGGACCGGTTCCCGTCGCGCTCGGGTGACGACGCGACGCTGGTCTTCGCCGCACCCGAGGGCGAGTCCCTGACCGGTGACCGGCGCCTGGCCGTCGAGGCGGGCCTGGCCGCGGCGCGCGAGGTGCCCGGGGTGCTCGAGGTCGGCGACCCGTTCGAGGACGTCGCCGGGGCCGTCTCCCAGGACGGGCGGATCGCCTTCGCCGACGCCCAGTTCGACCTGGCCTCGTTCGACGTGCCCAAGGAGGACGTGGAGGAGCTCGAGTCCTCCGTGAGCGCGGCCGTCCAGGCCGCGGGAGCCGACGTCGAGGTGGAGTACACCGGCCCGGTCATCATCAACTCCGAGACGCCCGAACCCGGCGCGGCCGAGATCATCGGCCTGATCGCGGCGGTCATCATCCTGCTGTTCATGCTCGGCGGCGCCGTCGCGGCGGGTCTTCCGATCGTGATGGCCCTGATCTCGGTGTTCCTCGGCCTGTCGCTCCTGTTCGTCGCGGCCGAGTTCACGAACTTCAACACGATCACGCCGACCCTCGCGGTCATGCTGGGGCTCGGCGTCGGGATCGACTATTCGCTCTTCATCCTCACGCGCTTCCGCCAGGCCATCCACGACGGCATGGGGGCCGAGGACGCCGCCGCCGCGGCGGCGTCCACGGCCGGCCGTGCCGTCGTCTTCGCCGGGGTGACCGTGGCGATCTCGATCTCGGCGCTGGCCGTGATCGGGCTCGACTTCATCACCAAGCTGGGCTTCGGCGCCGCGATCACGGTCGTCACGTCGGTGATCGCCGCCATCACGTTGCTGCCGGCGATCCTCAGCCTGCTCGGTCCGCGCATCGACGCGCTCAGGATCCCATGGCTCGATCGGGACGACTCCTTCGCCTCGCGCCAGCGCTCCCCGATCGCGCGGTGGGGACGGTTCGTCACGCGTAACGCCGCGGTCGTCGCCACGGCCACGATCGTCCTGCTGGGCGTGCTGGCGCTGCCGGTGTTCTGGGTCCAGCTGGGCGCCAGCGACGCCGGCACCAATCCGCCGGACACGACCACCCGCAAGGCGTACGACCTGCTCGCCGAGGGCTTCGGCGCGGGCTTCAACGGCCCGTTGCTGGTCACCGTCGACCAGGGGGCCGACACCGGCGCCGCCGAGCGGCTGCGGACCCAGCTCGAGTCCGTCGAGGGTGTCGCCGCCGTGCCGCCCCCGATCTCGAACGAGACCGGGGACACCGCGATCGTCACCGTGTTCCCGACGACGTCTCCGCAGTCGGCGGCGACGCGCGACCTGGTGGAGGAGTTGCGCTCGGACGTCATCCCGGGTGCGCTCGAGGGGACCCAGGCGGTCGCCTACGTGGGCGGCCCGACGGCGGCCTTCGACGACATCGCCGCGCAGATCCAGGACCGGCTGCCCTATTTCCTGCTCGCGGTGATCGGGATCACCTTCATCATCCTGTCGATGGCCTTCCGGTCGGTCGTCGTCGCGATCAAGGCGTCGATCACCACCCTCATGTCGGCCTTCGCGGCCTTCGGCGTCCTGATCGCCGTCTTCCAGTTCGGCTGGGGCAACGAGTTCGTCGGCCTGGACACCACCGGTCCGATCGAGACCTTCCTCCCGCCGATCGTCTTCGCGATCCTGTTCGGCCTCTCCATGGACTACGAGGTCTTCCTCGTCAGCCGCATGCGCGAGGAGTACGTCCACGGGACTCCGGCCAAGCAGGCCGTCACCGACGGGATCGCCGCGATCGGCCGGGTGGTGGTGGCCGCGGCGCTGATCATGACGTCCGTGTTCCTGGCCTTCATCCTCGGCGACGATCGCGTCATCAAGGAGTTCGGCCTGGCGCTCGGCGTCGCGATCCTGATCGACGCGTTCATCGTCCGACTCGCGCTCGTGCCGGCGATCATGTATCTGCTCGGCGAGCGCGCCTGGTACATGCCGCGCTGGCTCGATCGCATCCTTCCGCGGATCACGATCGAGGCGCCTTCGTCCGACGAGCGCCCGGTGGCGGACGCCCCACGGGATCCTGTCGCGCCCTGATTCGCACCGGCTCGGAGGCCTCGTCGATCCGAGCCGTGTGCGATACTTCACACATGACAGACATCCCCCCGGAGTTGCACGAGTCCTTCGGCCGTCTTGAGCCCGAGTTGCGCGAGACAATCGTCGGAGCGCTCGACCCCGTCTCATCCGAGCTCGGCCCGAGGGAGGTCGCCGTGCTCGAGCGGCTGGCCAACGGGATCGCCGACGATGCCCCAGCCAGCGAGCTGAATGCGTTCGTCCGCCTGCTCCCGGTGACGGTGAGTCGGGCGGTCGCACCGGCGATCGAGTCGCTGACCGCGACCAAGTAGCCCGTGCCCACCGCCCGGCGTCGGCCGGGCGGTGGGGCGTTCGATGTCCGCCATGACCGGCGACGGCGACCGTCCACCGTCCCCGCGCTAATGTGCGCTCCGTGCGCGGACCGCTCGCACATCTGGCCGCCGTCGTGCTCCTCGCGGGTGGCGTGATCGGGCTCACCGCCTGCGGTGACGACGCGACGACTGCGCAGGCCCCGGTGTCCGAGGACCGGTCCGGCGCGATCCGCGACGAGGCCGCCACGCGCCCGCCGTTTCGGCTCACGCGCGTGGCCGGGGGCCTTCGGGACGCGCTCTACGTGACAGGCGCGCCGGGCCAGGCCAGCCGCCTCTACGTGGTCCGTCAGTCGGGGACGATCAGGATCATGCAGCGCGGCCGGATGCTCCGCACGCCGTTCCTGAACGTCTCGCGCGAGATCCGCTCCGGGGGCGAGCAGGGGTTGCTCGGCCTGGCGTTCCACCCCGACTACGCCCGCAACGGGCGCCTGTACGTCAACTTCACCGACACGTCGGGCGACACGCGGGTCGTGGAGTACCGGCGCGCCGGCGCCAACCGGGCCCGGGCGACCAGCGCCCGGACGCTGCTTCGCATCTCCCAGCCGTTCGCCAACCACAACGGCGGCCACATCGCGTTCGGCCCCGACGGGCTGCTCTACATCGCGACCGGCGACGGCGGCTCGGCGGGCGACCCCGAGGGCAACGGACAGGACACGTCGTCGCTGCTCGGGAAGATCCTCCGCATCGACGTCGATCGGCGCGACGGCGGGCGCCAGTACGGCATCCCGCCCGGCAATCCGTTCGCCACCACCACCGGCCGCCCCGAGATCTTCGCCTACGGTCTTCGCAACCCGTGGCGCTTCTCGTTCGACCGGACGCGCGGCGACCTGTGGATCGGCGACGTGGGCCAGAACCGGGTCGAGGAGATCGACTTCCTGCGCAAGGGGACCGGGGCGGGGACCAACTTCGGCTGGAACGCCTTCGAGGGCCGCTCAGCCTTCGCCGGACCCACGGCGCTGCGCGGCCGCGCCCCGGTCCGCCCGGTCGCGCAGTACTCGCACGCACGCGGCTGCTCGGTGACCGGCGGGTATGTCTACCGCGGCAGGCGGGCCCCGGCCCTCAGGGGCCGCTACGTCTTCGCCGACTTTTGCACCGGCGAGCTGTGGACGATGCGCGCAGGCCCCCGTCCCGGCGGCCCCCGCCGCGACACCGGCCGCCTGAACGTCGATCTTCGGAACGTGACCTCGTTCGGCGAGGGGAACGGGGGGGACCTGTATGTCATCTCGGGAGGAACGCTCTACCGCTTCAGCCGCTGAGGGCGGCGCGGCGGACGACGCCGTCCGCCCGTCCGAGGGCTGGGGCGTGGTGCACCTGATGCTGCGGGCGCGGCGCGGGGCGCACGGCGCCAAGGCGGTCCGCGCCGCCATCGCCGACTTCGTGCGCGACGAGCCACAGCAGGTGATCGCGTTCTCGGTCCTCGGCGGCCGCGCCGACGTCGGGCTCATGGCGCTCTCGCCCGACCTCGATCGGCTCGACCTCCTGACCAAGCGCGTCCTGGCGGGCCCGCTCGACCCGGTCGCCTCGTTCGTGTCGCTGACCGAGCGAAGTGAGTACACCTCGAGCGAGGCGGACGAGCGGGCCCGCCTCGAGGCCGCGGGCGACGCGGACGTCGAGGCGTCCCTTGCGACCTGGCGGACCCGCATCGACGCCTACCTCGACGCCCGGCTCCACCCCCGGCTGCCCGCCCGCCGCGTGATCGCCTTCTATCCCATGTCGAAGCGCCGCGAGGGCGAGGACAACTGGTACTCGCTCGACTTCGGGGAGCGCAAGCGGCTGATGGCCGGTCACGCGCGCATCGGTCGCGGCTACGCCGGACGTGTGCTCCAGCTGATCACCGGGGCCACGGGGCTCGACGACTGGGAGTGGGGAGTGACCCTCCTCGCCGACGATCCGCTCGTGATCAAGGAGATCGTCTACGAGATGCGCTTCGATCCGGTGAGCGCGCGCTACGGCGAGTTCGGCCCGTTCTGGACCGGCCTCGTGATGGAGCCCGCCGAGGCGCTCGCCCGGGCCGGCCTTTGACCCGCCGCGCCCGGGGCCGGAACACCACGCCACGCGGCCGTCGCGCCTGAGGGACCGCGCGCCACCGGGTCGCAGCCGGAACCTCGGCGCGGGGACGTCCGACGCGGGCGGGCGTGCGTGACGGCGCCGTCGTGGGCTCGTGCGCATCCGGGGGTGTCCGTCCGTCGCCGGCGTCGCCGCGCGATCCGCCGCGTATCCTGTCGATGAGTCCACGGCGAGGAGGGTCCGGTGAGCACCGCGGTCGATCGTGAGCTGGCGGAGCGGCTCGACGCCGCCGGGCAGTCGCACCTGGTCGGGGCGCTCGAGGCCCTCGACGGCGATGCCAGGGGCACGCTCGGGGCGCAGCTGCGGGAGCTGGACCTCGACCTGATCGGCCGGCTGATCGACCGTTTCGTCGTCGGGTCCGGCGAGCCGCCGGTCGAGGGCGCGATCGAGCCCGGCGACGCGATCCCGCTCGCGCAGGGGCGCGCGGGCCACGCCGAGGCCCAGCGGGCGCGGGAGGCCGGTGATCGGCTGGTCGCGGAGGGCAAGGTCGCCCTCGTCCTCTTGGCCGGCGGCCAGGGCACGCGACTCGGCTTCGCGGGCCCGAAGGGGGAGTTTCCCTTCGCCCCGGTCACGGGGCGGACGCTGTTCGATCACCTGACGGCCAAGGTGGCCGCCATCCGGGCACGGCACGGCGCCCACCTGCCCCTGTACATCCTGACGTCGCCGGTCAACGACGACGAGACCCGCCGCTACTTTCGCGAGCGAGCGCACTTCGGCCTCGACCCGGCCACGGTGCGTTTCGTCGTCCAGGGAACGCTTCCCGCCGTGGACCTGGAATCGGGGCGGATCCTGCTCGAGTCGCCGGACCGCGTGGCCCTCTCGCCCGACGGCCACGGCGGCCTCCTCCCCGCCCTGCGTCGCTCCGGTGCGCTGGATCAGATGGCCGGCGAGGGCGTCGAGACGATCTTCACCTTCCAGGTCGACAACCCCCTCGTCCGGGTCGCCAAGCCCGAGTTGCTCGGCCACCACGTGCTCGCGGGCGCCGACATGTCGAGCGTGGTCGTGCGAAAGCGCTGGCCCGGGGAGCGGATGGGGGTGGTCGCCAGGGTCGGCGGGCGCACCGCGGTGGTCGAGTACAGCGACCTGCCGGACGCCCTCGCCGAGCAGCGGACCGCCGACGGCGAGCTCGTCTTCTGGGGTGGGTCGATCGCCGTGCACGCCATCCAGCGGTCCTTCGTCGAGCGGCTGACCGCCGGGCCCGCGGGCGACGGGACGGGCCTGCCCTTCCACCGGGCCGTCAAGCGCGTGCCCCACGTCGGTCCGGACGGCGCGCTCGTGCGACCCGACGCGCCCAACGCCGTCAAGTTCGAGACGTTCCTGTTCGACGCGCTGCCCCTCGCGGAGCGGACCGCCACGGTCGAGGCCGCGCGCGCCGAGGAGTTCTCCCCGGTCAAGAACGCCGCCGGGGACGACTCGCCCGAGTCGGCCCGCCGCGACCTCAATCGCCTCTACGCCGGATGGCTCGAGGCCGCGGGCGTCCATGTGGCGCACGGCGAGGACGGCGAGCCGGTGGACCTGGAGATCGACCCGCGCCTGGCCGACGACGCCGATACGCTCGCCGAGCGCATCCCGCCGGGATTGGCGATCGAGGGGCCGACCGCGCTCGGGCCCGACGGCGAGCCCGTCACGTTCCGGGCCTGAGGCCCGGTCAGCCGGGCGCCGACGACCGGAGCTGCGAGGGGAGGGCGAAGACCACGCCCTCGGTGCTCGGTGTCTCTTCGCCCGATCGCAGGTAGCCGAGGTCCGACAGCCGGGCCGCGACCGCCTGGACCAGGACCTCGGGCGCGGATGCGCCGGCGGTCAGCGCCACGCGCGACCTGCCCTCGAGCCAGGCAGGATCCAGTTCGCCCGCGTTGTCGATCAGGTGCGAGTCCGCGCCGGCGGTGATGGCGACCTCCACCATGCGGTTCGAGTTCGACGAGTTCCGCGAACCGACCACGAGCACGAGGTCCGCCCCCCCGCCGACGACGTCCTTGACCGCATCCTGGCGATTCTGTGTCGCGTAGCAGATGTCGCTCGAGGTGGGCATCTGCACCTTCGGAAAGCGCGCCTTGAGGACGTCGATGATGTCCGCGGTGTCGTCGAGCGACAACGTCGTCTGTGTCGTGAGCGCCACGTTGTCGGGATCGGGCACCTCGACCGTCCGCGCCTGGTCGATGTCCTCGACCAGGATCACCTGATCCGGCGCCTCGCCGCGCGTGCCGATGACCTCGTCGTGGTACGCGTGCCCGACCAGCAGCACCGTCGCGCCCTTCCCGGCGTACCGGCGCACCTCCGCGTGCACCTTGCTGACCAGGGGGCACGTCGCGTCGATCACGTTCAGGCCACGCGCCGCGCAGTTGGCATGCACCTCGGGTGACACACCATGGGCCGAGAGGATGATCGTCTCGCCCTCGGGGACCATCAGCTCGCTGTCGACGAAGACCGCCCCGCGGTCGGCGAGCGTCCTGACGACGTGCTGGTTGTGGACGATCTCGCCGCGCACGTACACGGGCGCGCCCTGGCTGTCGAGCACCCGCTCGACGGTCTCGATCGCGCGGTCCACTCCGGCGCAATAGCCCCGGGGGGCGACGAGGGTCATCTCGTGCGACACGCCCGGAAGGGTAGCGGGACGCGGGCGCGCTGTGGACCGTGCGTGGCGTGACACTCGTGCGACGGAGGTCCGGCGACGCGGTCCGCGCGAGCGGGCATGATCCGTCCGCGTGCCCCCGTCCGATCCCCTCCTCGACCTGGCGGTCCGCGCCGCCCGCGCCGGCGGCGTCGAGCTCACCGGCAGATTCGGAGCGCCCGCCGCGGGGATCTCGCGCAAGTCCAGCCCCACCGACCTCGTGAGCGACGCCGACCGTGCGGCCGAGTCCGCGATCGTCGCGATGCTGCGAGCGGAGCGCCCCGACGACGCGGTCATCGCCGAGGAGGGGGCGGCCAACGGTGGCGCGAGCGGCGTGCGGTGGCTGGTGGATCCGCTCGACGGAACCACCAACTACCTCTGGGGCATCCCCCAATGGTGCGTCAGCGTCGCGGCCCACGACGCGGCGGGCGCCCGCGTCGGCGTGGTGCACGATCCGCTCCGGGACGAGACCTTCACGGCCCTCAGGGGCGCCGGCGCGTGGCATGGCGCGCGGCGGCTCGAGGTCCGGCGCCCGCCCACGACGCAGGAGGCGCTCGTCGGCACGGGGTTCAACTACGCCCGCGAGGAGCGTGCCCGCCAGGCGGCGCGCCTGCGCGCCCTGCTCCCGGCGGTCCGTGACCTGCGTCGCCTCGGCGCGGCCGCGCTCGATCTGGCATGGGTGGCCGCCGGACGCCTCGACGCCTACTTCGAGACCGGGCTCGCCCCCTGGGACTGGGCCGCGGGCGACCTGCTGGTGCGCGAGGCGGGCGGCGTCGTCCACGAGATCCCGTCGCACGACGGGGGCCCGGCGCTCATCCTCGCGGGCCCGGACGACCTGGCGACGGCGATCGCGGGCCTGCTAAAGCACGACATGTGACGACGACGACCGCCACCGTGGATGCCCCGACCCGTCCCGCGGCGGGTGCGGCGCGCCTCTGGGAGGTCGACGTGGCCCGCACCGTCGCCATCCTGATGATGGCGACCTATCACGTCGGATGGGACATCGGCGAGCTGGCGCCGAGCGTCCCGATCGATCCCTTCTCGGGCGGGTGGCGGGCGCTGCAGATCGCCACCGGAAGCAGCTTCCTGGCGCTCGTGGGTGTCAGCCTCGCGATCTCGGACGGGCGCTCTCGCGCGCGCGGCCGGTCCTTTCGCGCCGCGTACGCCCGCCACGCGCGTCGCGCGGCCCAGGTCATGGCCGCGGGCATCCTCGTCACGGTCGTGACGCTGGTCGCGCTCGGGCCCGACGACGCGATCCGGTTCGGGATCCTGCAGTGCATCGCGGTCTCGATGCTGATCGCGCCGCTCGCGCTGCCGCTCGGCGCCTGGGCCGCCCCCCTCGGCGTCGCGGTGATCGCGCTCGGCATCGCGATCGACGGCGCGAGCGCGCCCACATCGCTCCTGCTCCCGATCGGCGTCGTCCCCGAATCGGGCGCGATCGGGGTCGACTACTACCCGCTGCTGCCCTGGTTCGGGCCGGTTCTGATGGGGCTCGCGCTCGGTCGGTGGCTCTATCCGTCGGGGGTGCGCGGCCGGCTGACGGCCCGCCTGGCCGCCGCGCCCCGAGGAGCCGATGCGGCCGGGTGGCTCGGCCGCCACGCGCTTCCCGTCTACCTGATCCACCAGCCGGTGTTGATCCCGCTCGTGATCATGGGCCTCCTGCTCGCGGGGGTCGAGGTCAGCCTGTAGGTGCGGACCGAGCCCGCGAGCAGGAGGCCGAGGTCCGGCGCCCAGCGGCCCGCGGGGTCGGCCGCCCGCGTCCGAACGCCGACGCGCGCCGCGCCCCGACGCGCCGCCGCCCGGTCGTCCACGAAGAGGATGCGCGATGGCGCGACCCCGAGGCGCGCGAGCTGCGCGAACGCGTCCGCGTCCGGCTTGACGCACCCGGTCTCGCTCGAGATCAGGAGGGGGTCCAGCAGGTCGAGCACCCCGGCCCGTGCGAGCGCCGGGCGCGCCCACTCGGCGCGGTGATTGCTCAAGACGCCGATGCGCACACGGCGTGACCAGTCGGGGAGACACCGGAGCGCCGGGAGCGGGCGCATGCGGGCGGCGACCCGACGCTCCCACCTCGCCCGTCGCGCCGGGGAGAGGGGCGCTCCCGACAACGACGCGATCCGCGCCCAGAAGACGTCGATCGACACCTCCCCGCCCCAAAGCGCATGGAGCAGCGCAGCGTCGACGTGCCGGCGGACCCGCTCCCGGTCCACGCCGACGTCGGACGCGACGTCGGCGACGATGCCGGGCATCACGGAGGGAAAGAGGACGCCCCCGAGGTCGAGCATGAGCAGCTCGGGCAGGGCGGACGCCCGGTTGTTCGCGTGGAGCGCCACCGGATCGCCGAGGGTACGCCGTCCGGCGGGCCGGGGATCGGTCATCATCGCCGCGTGCGCGTGGTGATCGTGGGAGGCGGGTTCGCCGGACTGCTCCTGGCCCGGGCGCTCGGGAGGCGGGGCGTGGCCGCGCCGGTGATCGAGCGCGGTCCGGCGAGCCGGACCATCCCCGGTCCGATCATGCTGCCCTTCCAGGCGTTCGATCCGCTCCAGGACGTCGGGTTGTTCGAGGCCATCCGTGCGGCCGGGCGGGACATCGCGCCCGGGCCGGACGGGATGCCCGTCGCGATCGCGGTGCGGCGGCAGGTCATCCTGGAGGCGCTCCTCGAGGGCGCCGACGTGGCCCACGATCACGAGGTCGTGGATCTGATGCGGACCGGTGCGCGCGTCACGGGTGTCCGGGTGCGGAGCCCCTCCGGCGAGCGCGAGCTGCCCGCCGACCTCGTGGTCGGCGCGGACGGGGTCCGGTCCGGGGTCCGGTCGCTCGCCGGATTCGAGGCCGAGCTTCGCGACGTCCCGGGGGCGACGCTCTCGTTTCGCAGCCCCGTCGAGAGCGACGTCCCGTTCGCGATGCGGTATCTGGCGGACGGCCGCCAGGTCGGGTTGCTGGGCTATCCGGGCGGGTCGGCCGGCTGGTGGCAGATCGAGGGCGTCGGTCGTGACGCGGCGCTCGCACCGGGCGTCGACGCGTTCGTGGCGGCCTTCGCGCGGTTGCTCCCGGAGGCCGCGCCGTCGCTCGCCGGCGTGCGCGGGGAGGACCAGCTCATCTACCGGACCGTGACCGAGGTCCGCTGCGCCACGTGGTGGCGCCCCGGCGTGGCGCTGATCGGCGAGGCCGCGCACGCGATCGACCCCGAGACCGGCATCGGCTCGGGGCTCGGCATGGGCGACGCGCTGGCGTTGGCCGTCGCCGTCGCGTCCGCGGGCGACGATCCCGACCGGGCGGCGTCCGAGTACGAGCGGTGGCGGCGCCCCGCCGTCGCACCGTACGAGGCGGTCGGGGCCGAGGGGACCCGCCTCGCACGCGGCGGCCCGCTGCCCGACGAGGAGCGCTGGCCGCCTCGGGACACCCCCCTCGCGTAGCCGTTGCGGGGCATGACTGGACGCGGGCGGGAGGCGAGTCTCAGGACGATGGCCCCGCCGGCCCCCCGTTCACACCAGGTTCACCACAGAGTCACAGCCGCGAAACCCGATCCGGGAACCGCCGCTGTTAGCGTCGCCGCCGTTGTTCCGGCCGCCGGTCGGCTCTCCTTGTCCCAGCACGAAAGGAACGCGTCCAGATGGCACGTCGACGCAAGATGGCCCTCGTGGCAGCCTCAATCGCGCTCGCCGCCGGCTCGCTCGCCGTCGCAGGCTGCGGCGATGATGATGACGACAGCGGCAGCGGGAACGGCGAGAACCGGTCGGGCTCGATCACGATCGACGGCTCGTCGACGGTCGCGCCGCTGAGCGAGGCCGCCGCCGAGCTCTTCCAGGGCGAGAACCCGGACGTCCGGGTCACCGTCGGGACCTCCGGCACGGGCGGCGGGTTCGAGAAGTTCTGTCGTGGCGAGACCGACATCTCCGACGCCTCGCGGCCGATCGACGAGGAGGAGATCGCCGCCTGTGAGTCCGCGGGCATCTCCTTCGAGAGCATCTCGGTCGCCAACGACGGGATCGCCGTCGCGGTCAACCTCGAGAACGACTGGGCCCAGTGCCTCACGGTCGAGCAGCTCAACACGATCTGGGACCGCGGGTCCGACATCGACAACTGGAACCAGGTCGATCCGAGCTACCCCGACGAGCGGCTGACGCTGTACGGCCCCGGGACCGACTCGGGCACCTTCGACTTCTTCACCGAGGCGATCAACGGTGAGGAGGGCGTCATGCGCACCGACTACAACAACATCGGTGAGGACGACAACGCCGCCATCACGGGCGTGTCGGGCTCGCCGGGCGGCATGGCGTTCATCCCGTTCTCCTTCGTCGAGGAGAACTCCGACAAGGTGAAGGCGATCGAGGTCGACGACGGCAGCGGCTGCACCGCGCCGACGCTCGACACGGTCCTCGCGGGCGAGTACACACCGCTCGGGCGCCAGCCTGTTCGTCTGCCCGAGCGGCGAGGCGCTGCAGAGCCCGAGGTCGACGCGTTCCTCGAGTTCTACCTCGACAACAGCGAGGAGATCACCTCCCGCGCGGGCTTCATCCCGCTGAGCGACGAGCAGCTCGAGACCGAGAAGACGGAGCTCGACGAGCTGATCTCCGGCGCCGGCGGCGGCGGCGAGACCACCGTAGCAGCACCGGAGTACTCGGCGACTAGGCGCCGAAGGTCGGACGTCCATCCCGGAGACGCATATCCACGGGCAAGAAACGCGATCGCCGTGACCGCGAGCGGCCACGACCTCGATCTCCGGCAGGAGCCATCGCCCGGGCGAGAAGGATCGATCTTCGGCCTTCCTCGTCCCGCGCGCTGTCTCGGTCGTCACGACGATCGGGATCGTCGTGTCGCTGATCTCGCCGACGGTCGAGTTCTTCCGTCAGGTCGAGGTCTGCCTTCTTCTTTCGCGCCAGGAATGGGCGCCGACCTTCAGCCCGCCCAGTTCGGCGTGCTGGCCGATCGTCGTCGGGACGTTCAACGCTCACCTTCTGGGCGCTCGCTGATCGCCATCCCCTGCGGGCTCGGGGCAGCCATCTGGATGAGCGAGTTCGCCAACCCGCGCGTCCGGCGGACGCTCAAGCCGATCCTCGAGGTGCTCGAGGGCATCCCGACCGTCGCCTACGGTTTTTTCGCACTCACCTTCGTCACCCCGGCGCTGCACGACGTCTGGTACGCCGAGCGTGCTCGGCGAGCCGCCCGGTCGCCAACGGCTCGGCGGGCATCGTGCTCGGGATCATGATCATCCCCACCGTCGGGTCGATCGCCGAGGACGCATGTCGTCGGTGCCCGGGAGCCTACGTCAGGGCGCGTACGGGGTCGGCAGAACGAGCCTTCAGGTATCGACCCGGATCGTCGTGCCCGGCGGCGCTCTCCGGGATCATCGCCGGCTTCGTGCTCGGCATCTCACGCGCGATCGGCGAGACGATCGTCGTGCTGCTCGTCGCCGGGGAACTCCGACCTCAGCACCGCCTTCAGCCCGGTCGAGCCGCATACAGGCGATGACCGCCTTCATCGCCGAACGACCGGCTCGGAGACATCGGCGTCGGCACTATCACCTACAAGACCATCTTCGCGGTCGGCTCGGTGCTGTTCGTCTTCACCTTCATGATGAACATGATCAGCATCCGCCTGGTCCGCAAGTATCGGAGAAGTACGACTGATGGCGACGCTCGAGACGCTCCACGCAGGGTCGTCGATCGAGGCCGGGCCTCGACGCGACAGCCGCGAGCGGCGGCGGATGGAGTCGGTGCAAGGGCTCGTCTTCCTGGCGTTCCTCCTGTTCAGCGTCGTGCTCGGCATCGCGATGCTGGTCACGCTCATCGTCGACTCGCTCATCGACGGCCTGGGACTTCCTCAACTGGAACCCGCTGATCACCGGCGTGCCGTCCAGCATCCCCTCCGAGGCGGGCCTCAGCGTCGCGATCTGGTGGGCTCGATCTACCTGATGATCGGGCTCGCGGTGATCACGGTCGTGCCGCTGGCGGTCGGCGCCGCCATCTACCTCGAGGAGTACGCCGACAAGGCGCTGGTACAACCGAGTGATCGAGCTCAACATCCAGAACCTCGCGGCCGTGCCCTCGATCGTCTTCGGCATCCTCGGCCTCGGCCTGATCGTGCGCGGCGGCCTGAGCCTCGGCCCGGTCATCTACGCGGGCTCGCTCACCCTGTCGCTGCTGGTGCTCCCGACGGTGATCCTCGCGTCCCGCGAGGCCATCCGCGCGGTGCCGCCCTCGCAGCGGCTCGGTGCCGTCGCGCTCGGCGCCACCAAGTGGCAGGCGATCTGGGAGAACGTGCTCCCCTCGTTGATCCCCGGGATCATGACGGGAACCATCCTGGCGACGGCGCGCGATCGGCGCTGAACTGCACCGCTGCTTCTGATCGGCGCGACGGTCTTCATCACCTTCTACCCGGAGGGACCGCTCTCGGAGGGCTACACGACGCTTCCGGTGCAGATCTTCAACTGGGCCACCAGGCCACAGGAGGAGTTCCGCATCCTGTCGGCGGCATCGATCGTGGTCCTGTTGTTCGTGCTCGTCTTCATCAACAGCTTCGCGATCTGGCTGCGCAACCACTACACGAAGAAGGATTGAGGGGAGCGGTATGAGTGACGACCGGCAGACGCAGGCGGACGCGGCCCCCGCGACCCCTGCGGCGGAGGTGGCGGGCGAGGCGACGTCCGCGCCTGCACCGGCCGAGGCCGACGTCCGGCCGGGTCTGGCCGAGGTCCTGAAGGCGGAGTCGCTGAGCGTCTACTACGGCAAGAAGCTCGCCGTCGAGGGCGTCGAGATGGCCGTCCCCACCAACAAGATCACGGCGCTGATCGGCCCGTCCGGCTGCGGGAAGAGCACGATCCTCCGCTGCTTCAACCGCATGAACGACCTGGTGAAGACGGCCCGCATCGACGGACGGGTGCTCTACCAGGGCCAGGACTCTACGGGAGCCAAACGTCGACGCCGTCGAGGTCCGCAAGCGCATCGGGATGGTCTTCCAGAAGCCGAACCCGTTCCCGAAGTCGATCTACGACAACGTGGCCTTCGGTCCGCGGGTGCTCAAGATGAAGGTGGACCTCGACGAGGTCGTCGAGCGGAGCCTCCGCCAGGCGGCGCTCTGGGACGAGGTGAAGGACCGCCTCAAGACGAGTCGGCGCTGCGGCATGTCCGGCGGCCAGCAGCAGCGCCTTTGCATCGCGCGCGCCCTGGCGACCAACCCGGACGTCCTGCTGATGGACGAGCCCTGCTCGGCCCTCGATCCCGTCGCCACGGCGGCGATCGAGGATCTGATGAAGGAGCTCAAGGAGACGACTACACGATCGTGATCGTGACGCACAACATGCAGCAGGCCGTCCGCGTGTCCGACCGCACGGCCTTCTTCACCGTCGAGGTCCCCGAAGGACGGCGAGCGCTACGGCGTGCTGGCGGAGTACGACGACACCATGAAGGTCTTCAACAACCCGAGCGACGAGAGGACCAAGCGCTATGTCTCCGGCGAGTTCGGCTGATCGCGCGACGGGGTCCGGTGGCCCGCGGGGGCGCGATGCGATCGCTTGAGCTGCCGCGCCTGAACCCGCTCATCATCGTGATCGCGATTGTGTTGATCGGTCTCTTCGTCCTCGGTGTCGCGACCGACGACCGGCCGATCATGGCCGTCGCGATGGGCGGCGTGGTCTTCGCGGGTCTCGGCTGGTGGGTCGTCAGCTGACCCCGGTGCGTCGCCGCCGAACGCCCGGGGAGGGTTGGGTCATGAGCGCGATCGTCGTGTTCGAGTCGCTCACGGAAACACGAGAGAGATGTCGCGGGCGCCGTCGCGGAGGGTCTGCGGACGCGCTTCGACGTCGACCTCGTCGAGGTCTCGCAGGCCGGCCGTGACCTGAGCGACGCCGAGTTCGTCGTGGTCGGAGGCCCGACGCACGTGCACGGCATGATGAGCGAGCGCTCCCGTGCGGGCGCCGAGCACGTCGACGAGGACGACGCCTCGACGGGGCCGCTCCTTCGGGAGTGGCTCTCGGAGCTCGCGCCGGGGCAGGGTGTGCCCGCCGCCGCCTTCGACACGCGGGTGGACAAGCCCGAGTGGCTGAGCGGCGCCGCCAGCAAGGGGATCTCCGAGCCGCTTCGCAAGGCCGGGTTTCGTGTGACGCTCGATCGGGGGTCGTTCATCGTCGAGGGCACCGAGGGCCCGCTTCGCGACGGGAGAGCTGGAGCGGGCCCAGGAGTGGGCCGTCAGCGGTGCGGCACGTTCGGCGAGGCGCCCGCCTGACACGCCACGCCGCAGGGCCTTGCCGTGTGGCCCAGCGTCCGTGCATCATCGTCTCGGGTACTGCCCTCGGACGGTGCGGATGGTGGCGGATGCGCTGGAGCGACTCGACGCGCGAGGCGGACCGCATGGCGGTCGCGCGGGTGTTCGCGGCGCCGGTCGCCCGAGCGGATCCGCCGTCGCCCGGATGGGCGCTCGTCCCACGCCGGTCGATCGCATGGACCGCGTGCGGGGCGTGACCGGGGACGTGCGCCCGGACGCGACGCCCTCGTGACGGCGGGGCGGCGAGTCGCCCGATCGAGGCGCACGTGATCGGGGCGCTCGTGTTCTGGATCGTCCTCGTGCCGCTGATGATCTGCGTGGTGGCGCTCGCCGCGATCACCATCATGCTCGTCGCGGGGTTCGTGCTCATGCGCGTCGCGCGGCGGCTCAAGCCCGGGCACGACGGGCGAGGCGGGCGTCCGATCGGCCGCCTCTTCGACCGTGCCGGCACGGTGCTTCTCGTCGTCGGCTACCCGTCCGCGCGCCTGTACGCGCGCCTGTCGGACGACGTCGTCGACTGGGAGAACTGGACCACCTTCGGCGAGCTCGGGGTCGAGATGCGCCGACGCGACTGATGACCGTGGACCGGATCGCGACGTCGCCATGACGGGCCGGGCCCGTCATGGCGACGTCCTCGACAGCGGGTTCCCCGCCCCGCTCCGGATCGCTACCCGGCCGTCGACTCCGCGTAGAGGCGTCGCAGGACGGTCGGCAGCACGCCGCCGTTTCGCATGTAGGCCAGCTCGGTCGGCCCGTCGACCCGGGTGACGGTCTCGAACGTGCCCGAGCCGCCGTCCTCCGTGGTGTAGGCGACGCTCACGCGCTGGCGCGGCTCCAGGTCGGCCAGACCTCGGATCTCGAACGTCTCGCGCCCGGTGAGGCCCAGCTCGGCCAGGCCCTCGCCCGGCAGGAACTCGAGGGGCAGCACGCCCATGCCGACGAGGTTGCCGCGGTGGATGCGCTCGAACGACTGCGCGATCACGGCCCGGACGCCCAGGAGCAGCGTGCCCTTGGCGGCCCAGTCGCGGCTCGAGCCGCTCCCGTACTCGCGGCCGGCGATCACGACGAGCGGGGTCTCGTCCGCCTGATAGCGCATCGAGGCGTCGTAGACCGAGGTCAGCTCGCCGGACGGAAGGTGTGTCGTCCAGTTGCCCTCCTTGCCGTCGGCGAGCGCGTTGCGAAGGCGGATGTTGGCGAAGGTGCCGCGCATCATGACCTCGTGGTTCCCGCGGCGTGAGCCGTAGGAGTTGAAGTCCCGCAGCTCGACGCCGTTGTCGACGAGGTAGCGGCCCGCCGGCGATGCGCCCGCGATGCTGCCCGCCGGCGAGATGTGGTCCGTCGTCACCGAGTCGGCGACGACGCAGAGCGCCCGCGCGCCGACGATGTCGTCGATGCCCGGCGGCTCGGGGGCCAGCGCCTCGAAGAAGGGGGGCTTGCGGATGTACGTGGAGTCGGCGGCCCAGTCGTAGGTGCCCCCGTCGGGCACCGGCAGCGCCTTCCAGCGGTCGTCGCCCTCGAAGACCGTGGCGTAGCTGGACTTGAACAGCTCCGAGTCGATCGAGCTGCCGATCGTCGCGGCGATCTCCTCGTGGGTCGGCCAGACCTCGTGCAGGTACACCGGCGTCCCGTCGGATCCGATGCCGAGCGGCTCCTCGGTGAGGTCGATGTCGACCCGCCCGGCGAGCGCGAACGCGACCACGAGCGGCGGCGAGGCCAGGTAGCTGGCGCGGATGTTGGGGTGGACGCGGCCCTCGAAGTTGCGGTTCCCGGAGAGCACGGCGGCCGCGACCAGGCCGTTGTCCTCGATCGCCTGGGCGATCGGCTCGGCGAGCGGCCCGGAGTTCCCGATGCAGGTCGTGCAGCCGTATCCGACAAGGTCGAAGTTCAGCTTGTCCAGGTACTCGTCCAGGCCAGCCTTCTCCAGGTATCCGGTCACCGCGCGGCTCCCGGGCGCCAGGCTGGTCTTGACCCACGGCGGCGTCTCGAGGCCGCGCTCGACGGCCTTCTTGGCCAACAGGCCGGCGCCGACCATCACGCTCGGGTTGGAGGTGTTGGTGCAGCTGGTGATCGCCGCGATGGCGACCGATCCGCTGGCCAGCGGGAAGGTGTCGCCGTCGCTGGTGACCTCGACCGGCGCATAGTGGGGACCGTCGCCGTTGGCGACGAGCCCCTCGGTGAAGCGCTCGTGAAAGCCCTCGCGGACCGCGGGCAGCGCGACCCGGTCCTGCGGGCGGCTCGGGCCGGCGAGGCTCGGCTCCACGTCCTCGAGCGCCAGCTCGAGCAACTCGTCGAAGGCCGGGTCGGGGGCACCGTCCACGCGGAACATCCCCTGCGTCCGCGCGTAGGCCTCCGCCCGGGCGACCACCTCGTCGGGGCGGCCCGTCAGGCGCATGTACTCGAGCGTGCCGTCGTCGACGGGGAACATCGTCGCCGTCGCGCCGAACTCGGGCGACATGTTCGAGATCGTGGCCCGGTCGGCCAGCGAGAGCGACGACAGGCCGTCGCCGAACAGCTCGACGAACTTGCCGACGACCCCGTGGGCGCGAAGCATCTCGGTGACCGTGAGGACGAGGTCGGTCGCGGTCGCGCCGGGGCGCATCGCGCCGGTCAGCTTCAGGCCGATCACGACGGGGGTCGGCTGGGAGATCGGCTGGCCGAGCAGGACGGCCTCGGCCTCGATCCCGCCGACGCCGAAGCCGAGCACCCCGAGACCGTTGATCATGGTCGTGTGCGAGTCGGTGCCGACCAGCGTGTCGGGAAACGCGACCAGCTCGCCGTCGATCTCGCGCGCGGCGACGACCGGCGCCAGGTACTCCAGGTTCACCTGGTGCACGATGCCGGTGCCGGGGGGCACGACGCTGAAGTTGTCGAAGGCCTGCTGGGCCCACCGCAGCAGCATGTAGCGCTCGCGGTTGCGCTCGTACTCGCGCTCGACGTTGGCCGCGAACGCCTCGGGCGTGCCGAAGCTGTCGACCTGGACCGAGTGGTCGATCACCAGGTCGGCGGGCACGAGGGGGTTGATCCGGTCGGGATCGCCGCCGAGCTCGGTCATCGCGTCGCGCATTGCCGCGAGGTCGACCACGCACGGCACCCCGGTGAAGTCCTGCAGCACCACGCGTCCGGGCAGGAAGGGCACCTCCTGCGCGACCCCCGTGCCGGGCGTCCAGCCGGCCACGAACCGCACGTCGTCCTCGGTCACGAAGCCCCGGCCCACGTTCCTGAGGACGTTCTCCAGCAGGACCTTGATCGTGTACGGGAGTCGTGTCAGGTCCGCGCCGAGGGCGTCGAGCCTGTAGATGACGTACGAGGTGCCGTCCACCTCGAGCGTGTCGCGCGCGCTGAACGGGTCCGGTGCCACGTGGTGCTCCTCGGGTGCGTGTCGTCTGCCGACCCCGGAGGCTACCGAAGCGCGCCGCGCGCGGCGCCGCCCGTGACCGCCGCGCGGCGGGTCCTCAGCCTGGGACGGTCAGCCGGCGGTAGGTGATGCGCTTGGGGCGCGCGTCGTCGCCGAGCGTGCGCCGCCGGTGCTCCTCGTAGTCGGCGTACGAGCCCTCGAACCACACGACGCGGCTGTCCCCCTCGAACGAGAGGATGTGGGTCGCCAGCCGGTCGAGGAACCAGCGGTCATGGCTCGTGATCATCGCGCAGCCCGCGAAGTCGACGAGGGTCTCCTCCAGCGCGCGCAGGGTGTCGACGTCCAGGTCGTTGGTCGGCTCGTCGAGCAGGAGCAGGTTGCCCCCGCCCGCGAGCAGCTTGGCCAGGTGCACGCGGTTGCGCTCCCCCCCCGACAGGGAGCCCACCTTCTTCTGCTGGTCGGGGCCCTTGAAGTTGAACGAGGCCACGTAGGCCCGCGAGTTGATCTCGTCCTTGCCCCCGAGCGCGATCAGGTCGTGCCCCCCGGAGATCTCCTCCCAGACGGTCTTCTCGGGGTCCAGCTCGGCCCGCGACTGGTCCACGTACTGCAGCTGGACCGCCTCGGCGATGCGAAGGGCGCCGGCGTCGGGTGTCTCCTGGCCGGCGATCATCCGGAACAGGGTCGTCTTGCCGGCACCGTTCGCGCCGATCACCCCGACGATCCCTCCGGGCGGCAGCGTGAACGAGAGGTCGTCGATCAGCAGTCGGTCGCCGTAGCCCTTTCGCAGGCCCTCGGCGACGACGACCTGATCGCCGAGCCGGGGTGCCTCGGGGATGCGGATCTCGACGCGTCGCTGGCGCTCGTGGGTCGACTCGGCCCGGAGCTCCTCGAAGCGCTGGATGCGGGCCTTGTTCTTGGCCTGGCGTGCTCGGGGTGAGCTTCGGACCCACTCCAGCTCGTGTGCCAGGGCCCGCTGGTGGGCGGACTCCTCGCGCTCCTCCTGGGCCAGTCGCGCGCGCTTTTGCTCGAGCCAGCCGGAGTAGTTGCCCTTGTAGGGGATGCCGCGACCCCGGTCGAGCTCCAGGATCCACTCCGCCACGTTGTCGAGGAAGTAGCGGTCGTGGGTCACCGCGACGACGGTGCCCTCGTACTCCTCGAGGAACCGCTCCAGCCAGCCGACGGACTCGGCGTCGAGGTGGTTGGTGGGCTCGTCGAGCAGGAGCAGGTCGGGCGCCGCCAGGAGCAGCCGGCAGAGGGCCACGCGACGGCGCTCGCCGCCCGAGAGGGATTCCACGTCGGCGTCGCCCGGCGGCACGCGCAGGGCGTCCATCGCGATCTCGAGCGTGCGCTCGAGATCCCACGCGTTGGCCCGCTCGATCGCCTCCTGCACGTCCTGGTACTCCTCGAGCAGGGCGGTCATCTCGTCGGCGTCGATGTCCTCGCCGAGGCGCGCCCCGATCTCGTTGAAGCGGTCGACGAGCCCCTTCTGGGCGGCGATCCCGTCCTCGATGTTTCCGCGCACGTCCTTGGCGGGATCGAGCTCGGGCTCCTGGGCCAGGAGCCCGACGGTCGCTCCCGGCGCGAGCTGCGCCTCGCCCTGCACCGCGGTGTCGACCCCGGCCATGATCCGGAGCAGCGAGCTCTTGCCCGATCCGTTGGCGCCCAGCACGCCGATCTTCGCGCCGGGCAGGAACGACAGGGACACGTCCTTGAGCACGACGCGGTCCGGCGGGTGCACCTTGGTGAGCTGGTGCATCGTGAAGATGTACTGCTCGGCCACGAGTTTCAGGTTAGCGGCCAGGGGTCACAGGTGGCCGCCACCGCTCACGGAGTGACGCGCTACCGTCGATTCGAACGACGACGACGAGCACACGAGGCGCGCGCGGGACCGGACCGAGGGCTCGCGCAAGGGTCCCGAGGAGGGGCCGGACATGGCGACCATCTTCTCCGGCGCCCCCCACCCGACCGCCGACGATCGCGGCCTGGTCGCGCGACGCTCGAGCGGCGGCTGGGGGGCCTACCACCGCCCGGGATGCTCCCGGGCGCCACGACTGGACGACGACGACGTGCGAAGCGTCGTGCGCGGCCCGTGGCGCTATCTGGCCCACCACTGGCGGCCGTGCCCCGAGTGCCGCCCTCCCGGCGGCGGGGGCGACTGATCCGCCCCGCTCGGGGGCCATCGGCGACAGGCAGGCGCTACCCTCGAAGGCGGCCGGATCCGGGGAGGAGACCAGGATGGACGTGACCGAGGCGACCTTCGAGCAGGAGGTCATCGAGCGCTCGCACAGCGTGCCGGTGGTCGTCGACTTCTGGGCCGCATGGTGCGGTCCGTGTCGTCAGCTCGCTCCGGTGCTCGAGTCCGCTGTCGACCGCCGCGACGGCGCCGTGGACCTCGCCAAGGTCGACATCGACGCCAACCCGAATCTCGCACGGCGGTACCGGGTCCAGAGCATCCCGTTCGTGAAGGGATTCCGCGATGGGGAGGCGGTCGCCGAGTTCGTCGGGCTGCAGCCGCCCCCGCAGATCGAGTCGTTTCTCGAGAAGCTGGTCCCGTCGCAGGCCGACCGCCTGGTCGAGGCCGGTGACGAGGCCTCGCTCCGGGAGGCGTTGATCCGCGAGCCGGGGCACACCGTGGCCCGCGTCGCGCTCGGCCGGCTCCTGCTTGCGGAGGGGCGATCCGACGAGATCGAGGAGGTCCTCACGCCCGTGGCCTTCGAGCCCGCCGCCGCGGGGCTCCTGGCCCGGGCCCGCCTCGCGGCCGCCGATCAGCCGGACATCGCGGCGGGCCTGAGCGCCCTCGACAGCGGGCTCTACGAGCCCGCGCTGACGCATCTGCTCGATGCGGTGCGCGTCGCGCCCGCCGAGCGCCGCGACGACCTGCGGGCGACGATGGTCGGTGTCTTCGCCGAGCTCGGGGAGCAGCACCCGCTCACCTCGCGCTTTCGCCGCCGCTTGGCGCAGGCCCTCTACTAGGCGACCGCCCAAGGCGCCGTCTCCAGGGGCCGGCGGACGGCCCCCGCGCGGTCGATGTCGGTCCCGGCATCCGGCTCGTCCCGACCCGCCGCTCGCCGCCGAGGCCGGCTTCGCACGGCCCCGGCGGTCACCTCGCGTCCCGGACGAGATCGGGCGCCGCTCGCCATCGAGGTTGGTCTGGCCTCGTGGGGACGCCGTCCCCGGTGCCGATAGGCTCGAGGCCCGACCCAGGAGGCCCCAGATCCCGACAGCCGAGAATGTCGTCGTGCTCGCGCGCCACGGGGAGACCGAGTGGTCCGCGACCGGACGGCACACCGGGCTGACCGACATCCCCCTGACGCCGAAGGGCGAGGACCAGGCCCGCGCGCTGGCGCCGATGCTGGCCGGCCATCGGTTCGCCCTGGTCCTGGCGAGCCCGCTGGCCCGGGCCCAGGAGACCGCGCGCCTGGCGGGGTTCGGCGATCGGATCGTCGACGAGCCGGACCTGGTCGAGTGGGACTACGGCGACTACGAGGGCCGGACCACCCCCGAGATCCGCACCGAGGTCCCGGGCTGGACGATCTGGGACGGGGTGACGCCCGGGGGCGAGACGATCGAGCAGGTGGCGGCGAGGGTCGAGCGGGTGATCGCCCGCTGCCGCGCTGCCGAGGGTGACGTGCTGACCTTCGCCCATGGCCACCTGCTGCGGGTGCTCGCGGCCCGCTGGTGCGAGCTGGCGCCGGTCGAAGGTCGGCGCTTCGTCCTCGGGACGGGAACCGTCAGCCGGCTGGGGTGGGAGCACGCCGCCCCTGCCCTCACGGCGTGGAACGCCCCTGGCCTTCCGGGCTGATTCCGCCGTGGGTCCGCCCGTCGGGGGTGGGCGACACTCGCCCTACGGCCGGTGCGGCCTCCCCGGATGTCTGGCGCGCGACGGGGCGTGCCCCGGGTACGCTCGCCGTGAGCCCAGCCGCACGAACCGAAAGCCTCCCGCTGTTCGAATCGCAGCACCTCACGTCGGAGATGATCTCGTCCTGGTCCGACCAGGTCGCCGAGTCCGAGGTCCGTCGTGTCGAGGAGATCCTCGACCGCGGCGTCGGCGACGGCCGCGGTGAGGACTACCGCGTGGCCCTCGACGAGATCCGCCGTCGGTTCCGCCGGCTGACGGTCACGCAGCGAGAGCGCGTCGTCGAGCTGATCGGCGACCCGAAGTAGCCGCTCGCGGGCGCCGTCAGGCGTCTTGGCCCACGGGGCACCGTGATCCTGGGGGCCGCCCCGGTGGGAAGAGCCACGCAACGGCCAGGCCGACCACCGTCATGCCCGGGCTCGACCGCGACTGGGCCCCGGCGCCCGCGACGAGCTACGATACGAAACGGTTTCGTAGCGTAAGGAGCGGGGTCGGTGTCGTGGCGGTGCGACGGGACAGGCGGGTGGAGCGTTCTCGGTCGGCGGTGATCGCCGCCTGCGGCGAGCTCGTGTGCGAGCGCGGCGTCGCCGGCGTGAGCCTCGAGTCGGTCGCCGACCGCTCCGGCGTCGCCAAGACGACCATCTACCGCCATTGGGCGTCGCGTGAGGCGCTGCTGGCCGACGCGCTCGGCGCGCTCGGGGGGCCGTCACCGGTGCGTGCGGGCACCTGCCTGGCCGAGGATCTGCGGAACGCCGTCGGCCGCCTCGCCGAGAGCCTCGACAACGATCGCTGGCCCGGCGTGTTGCCGTCGCTGGCCGACGCGGCGAGCCGCGATCCGGACCTCGAGCGGGCGCACCGATCGCTGTGCCGTGACCGGCGCCGGCCCTTCGTCGACGCGCTCGAGCGCGCGGTCGCGCGCGGTGAGCTGTCGCCGCGGGTCGACGTCGAGACGGCGGTGGACCTCCTGGCGGGTCCGCTGTTCTATCGTCGTCTCCTCGGAGACGGGCGCGTCGACGATCGGGAGTTCGTCGATGCGGTCATCCACGGGGCGCTCGCCGCACTCGGCGCGCGTCCACAGGACATGAGCGGGGGCACGGAGACATGAGCGACGTTCTGGAGACGCACCTGCCCGGTGTCGGGGTCCGGATGGACTTCACGACCAGGGGCGGCGACCGGCTGGGGATGATCTCCCACCGCGCCGGTCACAAGGACCTTCTGGTCTACGACCGGGACGATCCCGACAGCTGTGGCGTGGTGCTCCGCCTGGAGGACGATGACGCGCGAACGCTCGGCGACATGCTGGGCGCGGATCAGGTGATGGAGGAGGTCACCAAGATCCAGTCGATCCCGGGGCTCACCATCGACTGGGTGCCGGTCCGGGGCGGATCGCGCTGCGCGGGCTCCAGCATGGCCGAGCTCGGCGCCCACCGCGATATCGGCGCCGCGGTGGTGGCGGTGATCCGCGACGACGACACGATTCCGTCGCCGCCGGACGATTTCGTGCTGCAGGACGGGGACACCGCGGTCGCCGTGGGCGGCGCGGACGGTGTCCGTCGCCTGTTCGAGCTGCTCCAGGGGCGGCCGGAGGCGTGATCCTCGCGCGGGACCACGGGCCGGGGGTGTGACCCAGACCGCGGCCGCCGCCGCCAGCACGACCGACGTCCCGGCCATCCTCATCGGCCTCGGGGTGGCCGGGCTGTTGCTGGCCGGGCTCGCCCGTCTCGCGATGCGCACGGGCTTCTCGCCGATCCCGATGTACCTGCTCGTGGGCATCGCGGCGGGCGCGCTCGCCCCGTTCGACATCAGTACCGGCGCCGTCGAGCTCGGCTCCAACATCGGCGTCATCCTGCTGCTGTTCATGCTCGGGCTCGAGTACTCGAGCGACGAGCTGTCGACCGAGCTCAGGCGGGGGCTCCCCGCCGGGATCCTCGACTTCGTCATGAACTTCACGCCGGGGCTGGTGGTGGGGCTTGTGCTCGGGTGGGATCCCGTGGCCGCGGTGCTGCTCGGCGGCGTGACCTGGGTCTCGAGCTCGGGGATCATCGCCAAGCTGCTCGCCGACCTCGATCGGCTGGGCAACCGCGAGACACCGTCGGTGCTCTCGGTCCTCGTGCTCGAGGATCTGGCGATGGCCGTGTACCTCCCGCTCGTCGCCGCGCTGCTCGTCGGCGGCACGGTCCTCGCCACGGCCGGGTCGCTGACGGTCGCGCTGGCCGCGGCCACGGTGGCGCTGGTGATCGCGCTTCGCTTCGGCGGCCGGATCAGCCGCGCGATCGACCATCGCTCAGACGAGGCGGTGCTGCTCGCGACAGCCGGGCTCCTGCTGCTCGTGGCAGGAGTCGCGGAGCAACTCGGCGTGTCCTCGGCGGTCGGCGCGTTCCTCGTCGGAGTGGCGCTCTCGGGGGCCGTCGCCGAGCGCGCGCGCCTGCTCCTCGGTCCCCTGCGTGACATCTTCGCGGCGACCTTCTTCGTCTTCTTCGGCCTGTCGATCGACGTCGGCAGCATCCCGCCGATCCTCGCCATCGCGATCGCCCTGGCGGTGGTCACCACCGTGACCAAGCTGATCAGTGGGTGGTGGGCGGCGTCACGGGTCGGGGTGGGCCCGCGCGGACGCGCTCGCGCGGCAGCGACGCTCGTCGCGCGCGGCGAGTTCTCCATCGTGATCGCCGGGCTTGGCGTCGCCGCCGGGGTCGAGTCCCAGCTCGGCCCGCTCTCGGCGGCCTACGTCCTGATCCTGGCGCTCGGCGCGCCGCTTCTGACCCGCTCGTACGGCTGGCTGGTGCCGGTCGGGACGCGGGTGGAGAACCTCGTGGCGCGGCGCTCGCGCTCGCGGCCGGAGCCGGAGCCGGTGCAGTAGCCGGAGACCGCCGTCCGGGCGCCGTCGAGCCGGGCACGTTTCTTGCAGACTCCATACGGATGCCCGGTGACCGGGAGTGGCGTGGCGGGTCTACCCTGACCCCATGACGACGCCGGATGCCGGCACCGTGTTCCGGACGCTCGCCGGGGCGCTCCAGACCGGTGCGATGTTCCTCGACGACCAGGGGTCGGTGGTCGAGGTCAACGACTCCTTCGCCGCCCTCGTCGGGCGCCCGCCGGCGCGGTGCGTCGGCGCGGTCGCGCCGCATCCGTGGTGGCAGGGGCCGGACCTCGGAGCGCTGGTTCAGGCGGTCGCGTCCGGTGCGGCGGCGAGCGCTCGCGCGCACGGCCGCATCCTCACGCCGGGCGGCGCGGCGGACGTGGAGGTCGACATCCGGGGTTTCGCGACCGACGAGGGCGTCGCGCCACGGGGTGCGATCGTCGTCGTCCGCGACCGGTCGAGCGATCGCCGACTCGATCTCGGGTTCATCGCCCGCCACGTCGGCGACGTGATCTCGGTCCACGATCCCGACGGGCGCATCGCGTTCATGAGCGACGCGAGCCGGACGCTCTACGGCGTCCCGCCCGAGCGCCTGATCGGCCGGCTCCCGTTCGATCTGCTCGTCGCCGACGACCGCCCGTTGCTCCGCGAGACGCTCGAGCGGCTCCGCTCCGGCGCCGGCACCGACGAGTCGGTGTCGTTTCGCGTGCGTCGACCCGACGGCCGCGAGCTTGCCGTCGACGCCAACGCGCACGCGGTGCGCGACCCCGACGGGACGCTCTCGTCGATCACCTGCGTGGCGCGCGACGCGACGAGCCGCGTCATCGCCGAGCGCGCCGCCGCGCGCGACGCCGCCCGCCGCTCGCAGGTGCGGGCGGCCGAGCAGGCGGCGCTCCGGCGCGTGGCCCTCGCCGCGGCCACCGAGACCCACCCATCCGCGGTGCTGGGGACCATCGCCCGCGAGGTGGCCAGGCTGCTCGACGTCGAGGCGGCGCTCGTCTGCATGCTCGACGGACCCGGGTTCTCGGTCGTCGGGCTCCACGGGACGGTCGAGGGCGTCCTGCTCGGCGATTGGATCGCGAGCGCGACCGTCCCCGCGCTCTCGTGGATTGCCGAGGAGCAGGGGCCGGTTCCGGCCACGACGCAGACGCCGCCGCGCGGTCTGGTCGGGGCGACGATGCTCGCCGCCCCGGTCGATGCCGACGACCGGCGCTGGGGGGCGGTCGTGGCCCTCGCGCCGTCGGGCACACGCGTGCCGCCAAGCGCCGAGCCGCGGCTCGCGCGCTTTTGCGAGGTGGTCGGCGTCGCCGTCGGTGCCGCCGACGCGCGGCGGCGCCTGGCCTCCCAGGCGGAGACCGACCCGCTCACCGGGCTCGCGAACCACCGCGCGTTCCAGGAGCGGCTTCGTGGCGAGGTGGCCCGCGCCCAGCGGCACGGGCGGACCCTCTCGCTCGCGCTGCTCGATCTCGACCACTTCAAGAACCTCAACGACACGTACGGGCACCAGGAGGGCGACCGTGCGCTGGTCGAGGTGGCGCATCGGCTGCGCGAGGCGGCGCGCTCGGGCGACCTGATCGCGCGCGTCGGGGGTGAGGAGTTCGCCTGGCTTCTTCCCGAGACCGACGGGGTCCGCGCGCTCGAGGCGGTCCACCGCGCGAGGGAGCTGGTCGGAGACTCGCCCCTCCAGGGCGGGCAGGACATCACCGTCTCAGGGGGCGTCTGCGACCTGGCATGGGCGACGGGGGCCGACGAGCTGTACCGCCTGGCGGACGGCGCGCTCTACTGGGCGAAGGCCAACGGCCGCAACCAGGTCTGCCTGTACTCGCCCGACGTGGTCGAGCCGATGTCGGCCGAGCAGCGAGCCGACTGGCTGTCGCGTTCGAACCAGCTGGCGGCGCTCCGCGCCCTCGTTCACGCCGTCGACGCGCGCATCCCCGGCGCCTGGCCTCACGCGGAGCGCGTCGCCGCGCTCGCGGGTGACCTGGCGCTCACGCTGGGGTGGCCGGTCGACGCCGCCAACGCGGTGCGCGAGGCCGGACTGCTGCACGACGTGGGCAAGATCGCGACCTCCGGCGAGCCGGACGCGCCCGACGGCCACGCCGTGATCGGCGCCGAGATCGCCCGCGACGCGCTGAGCGACGAGCAGTGCGATTGGATCCGCCGCCACCACGAGCCCGCCGACGCCGACGCCGGTGCGGACGACCTGGCGGGCGACCAGCTCCCGACAGGGGCGTCGATCCTGGCGGTGGCGGAGGCGTGGGACGAGATGGTCGAGGGTTCGCCGGGCCTCGCGCCCGAGGCGGTCCTCGAGGTGTTTCGCGCGGAGTCCGGGCCCCGGTTCGCGTCCGAGGTCGTCGACGCGCTGGTGCGCCTGCAGCGGGGGCCGTCGCTCGAGGCGTCCGAGGTCGGCTGACGGCGCGCTCGGTGGGGGCGCCCGCGTGGCGGCGGCGCGACTGGCTACCGTCGCGCTGTGATCGCCCACCTCGACCTCGACGCATTCTTCGCGGCCGCAGAGCTCCACCGTCGGCCCGAGCTTCGCGGCCGGCCGCTCGTCGTCGGCGGCGACCCCGACGGTCGCGGCGTCGTGGCGACCGCCAGCTATGCGGCGCGCAGATACGGGATCCGGAGCGCCATGAGCTCGGCCGAGGCGCGGCGGCGCTGCCCGGAGGTCGTGTTCGTGCCTCCCGACATCGCCCACTACCGGGAATGGTCGGCGCGCCTGTGGGAGGTCGTGCGGGCGCTGGTGCCGGCGGTCGAGGTCGTGGGCCTGGACGAGGGCTACCTCGCGCTCGCCGAGGGCGACCCCGCGCGGCAGGCCCGCGCCGTCAAGGACGCCGTCGCCGAGCGCGTGCGGCTCTCCTGCTCGATCGGAGTCGGCATGTCGAAGGTCGTGGCGAAGATCGCGTCCGATCGCGACAAGCCGGGTGGCGTCACCGTCGTGGCGGCCGGCGCCGAGGCGGCCTTTCTGGCGCCGCTTCCCGTCCGGGCGCTCCCGGGCGCCGGGCCGCGTACCGCGGAGCGCCTCGCGTCGGCGGGCGTCGCGACGATCGGCGCCCTGGCCGCGCTCACCGACGAGGAGCTCGCATCCGCCGTCCCGGGATCGACGGGACGCGACCTGCGAGCCCGCGCGCGCGGCGTCGACCGCCGTGACGTGCGAGCCGCACCACAGGAACGTGTGTCGGTCAGCGCCGAGCGGACGTTCGAGCACGACATCTCCGACCCGGCGGCGCTCGCCGCGCGTGGGCGTGAGATGGCCGACCATGTGTCGGACCGGCTCCGCCGGGGCGGCCGGGCCGCGCGCACGGTGAGCGTCAAGATCCGGTACCGGGATTTCCGGACCATCAGCCGCGCGCGGACGCTCGGCGCGCCGACCGATGAGGCCGCGACGATCTGGGCGGTGGCCGAGCGCCTGCTCCAGGACGCGCTGGCCGAGCGCACGGCGCCGCTCCGGTTGCTCGGCGTTGGCGCCTCCGGCCTGGTGGACGCCGGGCAGCTCGCGCTGTTTCGCTGACGGGCCGGCGTCCGGCGCGTCCGGGTGCGGATCGGCTGCCGGGCGCGCCGCGATCGTCGGTGAGGGGCGATCCATCGGAATCGACTCGACAGAATCCACGAAACGCACGAAGCTAGCGACGCGCGCGGCCGCGAACCACGCCCATGTCGTGATGCAAGGAGAGCGCCCCATGCCCAATACACCACGTCTCGGGTACGTGATCGTCCACGTCCCCGACGTCGCGTCGACGGTCGCGTTCTGGGAGCGCGCGTTCGGCCTCGAGACCCGCATGGTCCACGACGCCGGCGACTACGCCGAGCTGGAGACCGGCACGACGACGCTCGCCTTTGTGGGCGAGTCGTTCGCGGCCTCGCAGCTCGACGCACCCCCGCGACCCAACCGGCCCGACGTGCCGCCCGCGGCGATCGAGGTCTGCCTGGTCATGGACGACGTCGAGTCGGCGTACCGGCGCGCGGTCGGGGCGGGCGCGACCCCCACGACCGAGCCGGCCGCGACTCCGTGGGGGCAGACGATCGCCTACGTCCGTGACGAGGATGGGATCCTGGTCGAGCTCGCCTCGCCGATGTGAGCGCGCGCACAGAACGCGCTCCGCGACAGCGGAGCGGATTCTGTGCGCATTGGCGCGAGAGGACGCAGCCGCCGGGACGCGGCGCAGACCGCTCGACGAACACAACCACCTCCGTCGCGTTCCGGTGGATCGTTCGGTTCGGGGCCATGCAAACCCGAGGCAACGGGGTTCGGCGCCTCGCGCCGGATGCCTTCGCCGAGGATCCGCGGCGATCGGGATTGACCCGCCCCGTTTCTCGCCATCTGACCGGGCAGGCCCAGCAACCCCCGCCATCCTCAGCGCGACAGAGGACTCGCCCCGCCTCGACTGGCGCCACGACCGGTGCATCCACCGGCACGCGCACCACGAACCACACTCCCATGGACATGCCGGCCCGGGGATGGCCGACGGCCGACACCCGGACCCTGGACGACCCTCCGGCCCGCCCACACGACCACGGGCGCGACCACGAACGCGGGGTTGATGGACAGCCGGAACCACGACACCCCGGCGGCGCCGAGGGGCAACGAGCACCCGCGGCGACGAAGTGCCCGCGAGGCCGTGCGCGAGGGGCCTCGCTCCACGGGAGCGGGTGCGACCTCGTCGGGCTGACCGCCCCGGCGATCTCAGAACGGCGTCGCATCGGAATCGGCGCCGACCCCGGCCGTCGCCTCGCGCGCCGCGGCCCGCCCGTCCAGAAGGACGACGTCCGCGGCGATGATCTCGACGGTCTGTCGTTTCGTCCCGTCGCGTGCCGCCCATTCCCGCCAGCTCAGCCGGCCGTCGACACCGATGCGGGCGCCCTTGGACAGGTGCCCGGAGAGCGCCTCCGCGCGGCGCCCGAAGACGGCGATATCGAAGAAGTTCCCGCGATCGGTCCACTGGCCGTCGTCGTCGCGCTGGCGGCTGTTGACGGCCAGCCGCAGCGACATGACGGGATCGCCGCTCGGCCTGCTGCGCATCTCGGGGTCCCGGGTGAGGCGCCCCACGACGGCGACGCTGTTCAGATCGGCGGACATCTCGGCCTCCTGGTCGCTTGCAGAGCGGATGGTGGCCCGGCACCCTGTCGCGCCACCAGGCGCGGACGAGACGCATGCGCGTCGCCCCTGCATCGATCCGGTGCCGGCCACTCGCGGGCCACGCGTGCTCAAGGCGTCGGCGGCTCGGTCGAACCAGGATGCATGGAGGTGTCCGAACCACCGGGGATCGTCGACGCGATGGCCCGGGTCCAGGCGATCGCGGCCATGCTTCAGCCGCCCCCGGCCGGCGATGGCGCCGGCGCGCAGACGCCGACCGCCTTCGCCGACAGGCTGGCCGCGGCCTCGGCGGGCGGCGCCGCGCTCCCGCCGGCCGCCAAGAGCGCGCAGTCGTATACCGCCGCCGGCGCGCCCGTGCTGGGGGCGATGGCACCGGGCGTCCCGCTCGGGGCATCCCTGCAGCCGGGTCTCGTCGGCGCCGTCCCGTCCGCGGGCGGACCGGTCGCCGCGGCCGAGCTCGACGCCTGGATGCGCGAGAAGGTGCCCGACTCCCCGCTCGTGGGCATGGGCGACGTCTTCGTCCGGGAGGGGGTCGCCAACGGGATCGACCCGCGCTTCCTGGTGGCGGTCGCGTACCACGAGAGCGTCCTCGGGACCGCGGGCTCGGGGCGCGACATCAACAACGCCTTCGGGTGGGGGCCGGCGATCCCCTTCCCGTCGTGGGAGGCGAACATCGCCCGGGTGGCCTCCGGTCTGGCCGAGGGCTACGTCGGGGAGGGGCTCGACACCGTCGCCGAGATCCAGGGCAAGTGGGCGCCGATCGGGGCGGGCAACGACCCCACCGACCTCAACTCCAACTGGACCGGTGCCGTCACGAAGATGCTCGTCGAGATGGGCGGCGACCCGGCCGGCGGCGTCACCATCGGCGCTCGGTAGGCGCCGCACCCGAGTCGCGCAGGTCGTCGTCGCGCGCCGGGCGACCCACGCCCGCCGAGGCGCCGAGCGCCGACGGCGGTGCGCACAGGCGCCGGAGGCACCCGTCCGTCGCGATGCCCCGGTGCCGACCGGGGAGCAGCGGCGCGCTCGCCGCGGCCACCGCCACACCGGCGCGCACGAGGTCTGCGGCGACGCGCTCGCGTGCAGAGTCCCAGTCGGTCACGAGGTGGCGCACGCGGCGGCCGCGGAACTCGTGATGGACGGCGCCGAGCGTGCACCGGCCGGCTCGCCGCAGGCGCACGTGCACGCGCTCGTCCCGGTCGCCCAGGATCGCAGCGGCCTCCATCTCGACGCCCGCCCCATGGATCCAGGTGGCGTGCGTGGACGCGACGCGTGGCCCTCGCCAGCCCAGGTCGGCGAGCACATCGATCACCTCGGGCGGTGTGCGCCCGCTGACGACCGGGCTCAGGGGGTCCAGCATCAACTCGCTCGTGAGCAGGATCGGCGCTCGCCGGTGCTGCGTGGAGGGCCGTACGGCGAGTGTTCCGCCGCACAACGGCGTCGTGGCGAGACCGCCGCCGGGGGTCAGGTGGACGATCAATCGCGTGGGCGTGCTGCGGCCGAGGCCCGACGGCGAGGGCCCGGCCCGGCCCGGATCGGGAGGGTCCCCGTCGGCCGCCCGCGACGGCATCCCGGTCCACGGGCGATGGTGTCGTGTGCTCGTGACGACACCGCGAGGAGCGTCTCGACGCCGTCACGCCTCCGCCGTCCGTCGACGCGTCGTCTCCCAGGTCGGGCTCGGACCCGCCGGTGGCCCGGCTAGGCTCGACCGATGCCTCTCGAGCTCTCGGCGATGGGTCCACTGCGGCCGCCGGCCGACGCGATCATCGATGCCTGTCGCCGCCGCGAGGCGCAGGGCTTCGATGCCATCTGGTGGGCCGACCACCTGCTGCACTGGTTCCCGGACGCCGTCTGGACACCCGATCTCATCCCCCAGGCGGCCCGCCAGCCGAGCCCCCACGTCTGGATGGACCCGTTCGCGGTGCTCGCCGCCGCCGGGGCGGCGACGTCCGAGATCCGGCTCGGCGTGGCCGTCACCGACCTCGTCCGTCACCACCCGGCCCAGCTCGCGCAGACGGCGCTCACGCTCGACCATCTGACCGGCGGCCGCTTCGTCCTCGGCGTCGGAACGGGTGAGGACCTCAACCTCGCGCCGATCGGCCTCGCGAACGACCACCCGCTCGGGCGGCTCGAGGAGGGCATGGACATCATGCGCCGTCTCTGGTCGAGCCCCGACCCCGTCGACCACGACGGCCGGCATTTCACGCTGCGCGGCATGGCGCTCGGGCTGCGGCCGCTCGGCGCGTCGCCCCCACCGGTGTGGGTGGCGGCCCACCGCCCTCGCGGGCTCGCCTTCGTCGGGCGTGCCGCCGACGGATGGCTGCCGCTGGCGACCGACCCCGGCGACTACGCGGCGATGCTCGCGCGGGTGCGCGCCGCCGAGCGGGACGCGGAGCGCGCCGAGGGCGCGGTGACCGCCGGCCTCTACGCGCGGGTGGTCCTGGCCGAGCGCGAGGAGGACGCCCGGCGGGCGATCGACGAGTCGCTTGCGATGCGCTTCATCGCCCTGACCCGGCCGGACGAGGTCTTCGCGGCCCACGGCGCCGAGCACCCCCTGGGCCGCGGCGCGTTCGGTCTGACCGACTTCCTCCCGACCCGCTACGGGCGCGAGGAGGCGCTCGCCATGGCGCGCGCCGTGCCCGACGCCGTCGTTCGCGAGACCGCGATCCACGGGACACCCGACCAGGTGGCGGACGCGCTCGTGGCGATGGTCGCCGCCGGCGCGGAGCACGTCCAGCTCACCAACATGACCCCCCTGGCGGCCCCGTCGCTCGCCGCCGCGAGCGAGGACCTCATGGGCGCCTCCATCGCCGCGCTGCGACGGAGGACCGACGGGTGACCGGGCCCCGGCCGCGACCCCTCCAGATCGGCGCGCGCGGCGCCGAGCAGGGACCGCGGGAGGGGCGAGTCGCCCTCACCGCGGGCGATCCGGCGCGCGCGACGCGTGCGCGAACGGCGACATGGAGCGGCGATGGCTGACAAAGAGCATTCCGATGCGCTCGTCTTCTTCGGAGCGAGCGGCGACCTGGCCTACAAGAAGATCTTCCCGTCGCTGCACGCGATGGTGCGCCGGGGGGAGCTCAAGGCCCCGGTGATCGGAGTCGCCCTCGACGACTGGACGGTGGACGACCTCGCAACGCGCGCCAGGGCGTCGATCGAGGAGCACGGCGGCGGTGTCGACGACGACGCCTTCGCCAAGCTGGTCGCGCTCATGGGGTACGTCGGGGGGGACTACACGAACCCCGCGACCTTCGCCGCGCTCCGCACCGCGCTCGGCGACGCCTCCCGGCCCGCCCATTACCTCGCCATCCCCCCGAGCCTGTTCGGGACGGTGGCGGACGCGCTCGCCGGCTCGGGGTGCGCAAGGGGCGCCCGCGTCATCATCGAGAAGCCGTTCGGGCACGACCTGGCCTCGGCCGAGGCGCTCAACCGCGACCTGCACCGCCACTTCCCCGAGGACGCGATCTTTCGGATCGACCACTACCTGGGCAAGGAGTCGGTCCAGAACATCCTGTTCTTCCGGTTCGCGAATGCGTTCCTCGAGCCGATCTGGAACCGGCGCTACGTGCGGAGCGTGCAGATCACGATGGCGGAGAGCTTCGGCGTCAAGGGGCGCGGTCGCTTCTACGAGGAGGCGGGCGCGATCCGCGACGTCGTCCAGAACCACATGCTCCAGGTGGTGAGCATGATCGCGATGGAGCCGCCGGCGGGGCTCGGCGCACGGGCCCAGCGCGACGCCAAGGCGGCGCTGTTCAACGTGATGCGCCCGCTCTCTCCGGACGACCTCGTCCGGGGCCAGTTCGTCGGCTATCGCGACGAGGACGGTGTCGCGACCGATTCGAACGTCGAGACGTTCGCGGCCGTCCGGCTGCACATCGACTCGTGGCGCTGGGCCGGGGTCCCGTTCTACATCCGGGCCGGGAAGTGTCTTCCGGTCGACGCCACCGAGGTGGTCGTCGAGCTCGACCATCCTCCGCTCGACGTGTTCGGCACCAAGGCCGCCGAGGCGCAGCCGAACCACGTGCGCTTCCGGCTCGGCCCCGACCGCGTGGCGATCGGCATCGGGGCGCAGGTCAAGCGCCCCGGCGAGGCCATGCGGGGCGACATGACCGAGTTGGAGATGAGCCGCACGAAGGGGCCCGACGTCGAGAGCGCGTACGAGCGGCTGCTCGGCGAGGCGATGGAGGGCGACGCAACCCTGTTCGCCCGCCAGGACGCCGTCGAGCAGGCCTGGCGGGTCGTCGACCCGGTGCTCGACGACCCGCGGCCGGTCGTCGGCTACGCGCCCGGCACCTGGGGGCCGGACCGGGCGGCGGGACTCCTGCCCTCGACGGACGTCTGGTTCAACCCGTCCTCCGACGGCTCGACCCCGCCGACGGCCGCGGAGCCGATCTACCTGGCCTGATCCGGTCCGACAGCCCAGCGTCAGATCAGGCGCTGCCCTGACGCTGGGCTTGTCCACGTCCGAGACGTGATGCAGACTCGCCTGCCAATGGGTGAGCGCCGTCACACCGTCGACCGGCGCCGCGCGTCGTGAGCGAGGGCGCGCCCGGGGGAGACCTCGGCCTCCAGGGCGACGACCTCGCGCGCCAGGCGCAGGAGGTCGCGGGGGTCGGTGCCTTCGTGCTGGACGCCGCGACGCGTGAGGCGATCGGTTTCTCGCGCACCGCGGTCGAGATCCACGACCTCGACCCGGCGGCTGGCGACCTGCCCGCACAGGCTCGCGCGCGAATCCACCCCGACGACCGCGACCGCGTGTTGCGTGCGATCGAGCGCACGCGCGTCGAGGGCGTGCCCTTCGACCTGGACCACAGGATCGTCCGCGCGAGCGACGGCAGGATCCGCTGGATCCGCGGCCGCGCGGAGCTGATCGGCGGTCGTGTCGTCGGGACGGTGCTCGACATCACCGAGCCGATCGAGTCGGCACGCACCCTCGCCCGTGCCCAGGAGATCGCGCACCTGGGGCTCTGGGAGCGCGATCTGGCGTCAGGCACCCTCACCAGCAGCGATGAGCTGCGCCGGATCCTCGGCCTCGACCCGTCGCGCACCGGGCACCTCGGCGCGGCGCCGGCGGCCCGCCTGTCCTGGCCCGACCTCGTCGACCGGGTCCACCCCGACGATCGCGCGCGATTCGAGACCGTCGCAAAGCCGGCGCTCGCCGGCGACGAGGGCTTCCGCCTGGAGCATCGTGTCGTGCACCCCGACGGAACCGTGCGGATCGTCGACTCCCAGGGCGAGGTGGAGCCGACCGGCGACGGGAGTCCCGCCCGGGTGCTCGGCGTCATGCTCGACGTGACCGAGCGGTCGGCCGCGGAGCGACGGCTTCGGCGCGGCGAGGAGCGCTTTCGGCGCCTTGCGGACGAGGCGCCGGTCGGCATCTTCGAGACGGACGCCGACGGGTCGTGTCTGTGGGTCAACGACCGCTGGTGCGAGATCTCGGGGCTGACGCCCGAGCAGGCGATCGGGCTCGGCTGGGTCGCCGCCCTGCACCCCGATGACCGCGACGAGATGCTCGAGCGGTGGACCCGGGAAACCGCCGACCGCGCACCGCGCACCTGCGAGTACCGCCTGCGGGCGCCGGACGGGCGCGTCGCGCACGTCGTCGGGCGGGTCGCCCCCCTCGTGGACGATCAGGGTGTGGTCAGCGGATACCTCGGCACCGTCACCGACGTCTCCGACGGCGAGCGCCGCGAGCGTGAGCAGCGGGGGCTGCGGCGGGTGGCCACGGCGCTCGCGGCAGAGGCGGGTCCGGCCGACGTCTTCGCGTTGGTCGCCGCCCAGGTGGGCGAGGTGCTCGAGGCGTACGCGGCCGGTATCGCGCAGTTCGACGCGTCGGGCGAATCGGCGACGGTCGTGGGCGGCTGGTGCGCGCGCGGGGACGAGGTGGAGCTCGGGGCACGGCTCCCGGTCCGTCGCGAGGGCATCCTGGACCGCGTGCGCGTCGCGGGCCTCGCGATGCGAAGCGCGGAGCAGTCGGAGGCGATGGCGTTGTTCGGGCACGGCGCCGCCAGCGGCGTCGACGGCCTGGCGGTCGCGCCGGTCTGGCTCGGTCGTCGGCTCTGGGGCGTGGTCGGCGTCGGCGCGGCCGGCCGGTTGGCGCCCGGCGCCGAGGATGGCCTTCAGCGGTTCGCCGATCTGGTCGGTCTCGCGCTCACCGGCGCCGACGCGCGGCACCAGCTCGCCCGGCTGGCATCGACCGACCACCTGACCGGCCTGCCGAACCGTCGATCCTTCGAGGAGCGGCTGGCATCGGAGGTGACCCGCGCCCGCCGCCACGACCGCCAGCTCGCCCTGGTCGTGCTCGACATCGACAACTTCAAGCAGATCAACGACGCGTGGGGCCACGACGTCGGCGATCAGGCGCTGGTCGAGTTCGCCGAGCGGCTCGGCACGCTCGCGCGGGCGGGCGAGACGCTCGCCCGGATCGGCGGCGAGGAGTTCGCCTGGATCCTCCCCGAGTCCGACGCGATGGGCGGCATCGCCGCCGCGGAGCGGGCGCGCCGGGCGATCGGCGGCGTGCCCTTCTCGACGGTCGGCGACGTCACCGTCTCGGGTGGGGTCTGCGACCTGACGCAGGCCGAGACGTCACGGGAGCTGTTCCGGTACGCGGACGTCGCGCTCTACTGGGCCAAGTCGCAGGGGCGGGACGCCGTCTTCCGGTACTCGCCCGAGGTCGTGGAGCTGCTCTCGGCCGAGGAGCAGGCGCACCGCATCCGTCGCGCCGGGGCGCTCAGCGGCATCAGGGCGCTCGCCAACGCGGTCGATGCAAAGGACTCCGCGACACAGCGCCACTCGGAGCGCGTGGCCGATCTCGCCGAGGCCCTCGCCGCCGCCCGGGGGTGGGGTCCCGAGCGCATCGCGCGCCTGCGCGAGGCGGCGCTCGTCCACGATGTCGGCAAGATCGGCGTCCGCGACGTGGTCCTGCTCAAGCCCTCCCGCCTCACGCCCGCGGAGTACGACGAGGTTCGCCCGCACGCGCGGCTGGGCGCCCGGATGGTGGAGGGACTTCTGAGCGACGAGCAGGTGTCCTGGGTGCTGGGCCACCACGAGCGCTGGGACGGGAAGGGCTACCCGGACGGCCTGGCCGGCGCGACCATCCCCGAGGGCGCGCGCATCCTGGCGCTCGCCGACGCCCTCGACGCGATGGTGATGGCGCGCCCCCACTCACCCGGACTCAGCATCGCGGCCGCGGTCGACGAGGCGCGCCGGTGCGCGGGCACGCAGTTCGATCCGGCGCTCGTCGAAACGCTCGAGGACCTCGCCGCCTCGGAGCGGCTGCCGGGGCTGTTCGCGCCCGGGGCCGACGCCGAGGTGCGCGAGCACCCCCAGGCACAGCCGCCCGGCTGACCGGCGTGTCGGCGCCGCCCCTCAGCGCTCCCAGGTGACGAGGAACGGGCGGATCGGGCCGAGGCCGGGCGGCGGTTCCGGTACGACCCGGGCGGCCAGCGCGAGGGCGCCGCTCGCCTCCGCGACGACCTCCGCCCGGTAGCGCGACTCGCCACCCGGACCGTCCGCGGCGCGCTCGGCGGTCACGACCCGATCGGGCACGATGCCCCGGTCGCCGTCGGTGGTCCCGACCACCACCTCGATCCGCACCTCGTGCGGGGCGACGTCGCCGAGGGTCGCCTCGACGGCGATCGGGATGCGCCCGCCGACCTGAGCCGAGTCGGGCGCCGGCTCGGTCCGGATGGCCACCTCGGGCCACGCGGCGCTGATGCGCGACCGCCAGGCGGCGAGCTCCGCGGCCCCGCGGCAGTGATCAGCCCCGAGCAGGATCCCCGCCCGGTGCGCGGGGACGTACGCGCGCTCGGCGTACTCGCGCACCATGCGATGTGTGCTGAATGCGGCGCCCAGCCGACGGATGGCGGTGGCCATCATCTGGATCCACTCGTTGGGCCTGCCCGAGGCGTCGCGCTGGTGGAACAGGGGCGCGACCTCCCGCTCGAGCAGCGAGTAGAGCGCCTCGCCCTCGACGGCGTCCTGCTCGTCGGGGTCGTCGTACTCCTCGCCGCCGCCGATCGCCCAACCACACTCGGGTGCATACCCCTCGGCCCACCAGCCGTCGAGCACCGACAGGTTGAGGACGCCGTTGGCGGCGGCCTTCATCCCGCTCGTGCCGGAGGCCTCGAGTGGCCGCCGGGGCACGTTCAGCCAGACGTCGGCGCCCTGGACGAGATAGCGCGCGACGTGCATGTCGTAGTCCTCGATGAACACGATCCGCTCGCGCAGCCCCGGCTCCTGCGCGACGTGCACGATCGAGCGCATCAGCTCCTTGGCGGGCTGGTCCTGGGGGTGGGCCTTGCCGGCGACGATCACCTGCACGGGCCGCGAGTCGTCGCCCAGAAGGCGGGCCAGGCGCTCGGGGTCGCGGAAGAGCAGGCCGGCGCGCTTGTACGTGGCGAATCGCCTGGCGAAGCAGATCGTGAGCGCATCGGGCCGGAGGGCCTCCGCGGCCTCTCGGAGCGCCACGCGACGAGATCCCTGGCGTGCGATCTGAAGCCCCAGCCGCTGGCGGGCGAAGAAGACGAGCGCCTCGCGTCGCAGCTCGTGGGCGCGCCAGAGCTCGCCCGGCGGGATCGACTCGACGCGCTCCCACAGCTCCGCGTCGTCCGGCCGGTCCCGAAGACCCGGCCCCACGTACCGCTCCAGCAGCTCGTGGATCTCGGGGCTCAGCCACGACGCCGTGTGGATGCCGTTCGTGACGCTCGTGATCGGGACCTCGCGCTCGGGCAGGCCGGGCCAAAGGCCCCGCCACATCCGTCGGGAGGTCTCGCCGTGCAGGCGCGCCACGCCGTTCGCGAACCCGGAGGTGCGAAGCGCGAGCGGCGTCAGGCCGAAGACCTCGCCGTCGTCGGGCCCCTTCCCGAGGTCCGCGAGACCCTCCCAGTCCAGGCCGATCCGG
>CALNYH010000014.1:0-208373 GCA_942490795.1 uncultured Thermoleophilia bacterium
CCCGCTCGGCGGCGGGCGCATCGTCCTCGCCCGCGTGCAATTCGCGCTCGAGGCGCTCGATGCGGTCGACGAGGTAGGCCAGCGCCTCGGCGACGGGGTCGGGCAGGCGGGTGTGCTCCAGGTCGATGCGCCTCGAGTCGTCGACCCGGCGCCCCTCGATCACGACGGGTCGGCCGGGGTTCCCGACGACGGTCGAGTTGGCGGGCACGTCCTTCACGACGACCGCGCCGGCGCCGACCTTCGCCTTGTCGCCGATCACGAGCGGTCCGAGCACGCTGGCCCCGCTCCCCACGATCACGCAGTCCCCGAGGCTGGGGTGCCGCTTGCCCGAGTCCTTTCCGGTCCCGCCGAGCGTCACCCCCTGATACAGGGTGACGTCCTGGCCGATCTCGGTCGTCTCGCCGATGACCACGCCCATGCCGTGATCGATGAAAAAGCCATGCCCGATGCGCGCCCCGGGGTGGATCTCGATGCCGGTGGCGAAACGCGAGAACTGGCTCAGGAGGCGTGCCGGAAGGTGCAGCCCCTGCACGTAGAGCCCGTGCGCGGCGCGGTGCATCCAGATCGCATGGACGCCCGGATAGCAGGTCAGGATCTCGACCAGCGAGCGCGCCGCCGGGTCGCGTTCCCGGGCCGCCTCGACGTCGCGGCGGGCCGTGCTGAGCCCGCGACGCACCGAGTCGGCGGCCGAGCGGATCGATGCGCGAAGGCCCGAGCGCCGGTTCATGCGGCGAGTATAGGCTGTCCTCCACACCGCGCAGACGGCGCGGCGAGACCCCACCTGTCCCGTGTCCGCACCCGTACAGGTCCCCGGCGCGACCTGCCGTCCGGGACCCTCACCGACCGCCCGCGCGCTCCGCCTCGACGGGCTCCGCGCCCGGGACGGCGCCGCGCTCGACGCGCTGCTCGAGCGTCTGCCCGAGCCGCCGTGGGAGGTCGAGGTGGACCCCGAGGACCCCATCGCAGGACTGCTCCTTGCGCGCGGGTTCGACGACCGGATCGACCTCGAGGTCATGGCGCGGCCGGTCGGCGGGCTGCCCGTGTCGTTCGGTGTCCGAGGGATCGACGTGGTCCCCTATCGCAACGAGTGGTCGGCCGCCTACGTCGCGGGCGAGGCGATGTCGATGGCCGGCCACCCGTTCTTCGAGCGCATGGGGCAGCCGACCGGCTACGAGGACTCGGAGGGGTTCGACGCCTCCCTCGCGGCACGGACCGAGTCGGAGCTCGCCGGCTTCGCGCAGGCCCAGCTGCCCGAGGGATGGATCAACTGGCTGTGGGTCGTGCCCTCCCGCCGGCGGGAGGGTGTCGGGCACGCGCTCGTGGCGGAGGTCGCCCGCCGTGTGCAGGCGGCACGCGGGACCCATCTGGCGGCCACCGTGCCGGCCGGCTCGGAGTCCGCCGCCTTCCTCGCCGCGCTCGGGTTCAGGCCGCGCGGGCGCAGGCTGCTCCTGACCCGCGGCGGGACCGTCGCCGACGGCTGAGGCTACTGGGCCTCCGTGAACAGCGGCGTGCTCAGGTATCGCTCGCCCGTATCACAGAGGAAGGTCACGATCGTCAGGCCCTCCGACTCGGGGCGCTCGGCCACCTGGAGCGCGCCCCAGACGTTCGCGCCGGCCGAGATGCCGATGAGGATCGCCTCCTCGCGCGTGACGCGCCGCGCCATCTCGAAGGCGTCGTCCGCCGGGACGGTGATGACCTCGTCGTAGGCGGCGGTGTCGAGCACGCCCGGCACGAAGCCCGCGCCGATGCCCTGGATGCGATGCGGCCCCGGCTCGCCGCCCGAGAGGACCGGGGAGTCGGCGGGCTCCAGCGCGACGACCCGGAGTCCGGGCCGACGCTCCCGGAGGATCTCAGCGACGCCGGTGATCGTGCCACCGGTGCCGACGCCGGCGACGATGACGTCGACCTCGCCCTCCGTGTCGGCCCAGATCTCCTCGGCGGTCGTCCTCCGATGCACCTCGGGGTTGGCGGCGTTCCGGAACTGTTGCGGCACGAACGCGTTCTCGGTCTCCGCGGCGAGTTCCTCGGCCCGGGCGATCGCGCCGCGCATGCCCTCGGGCCCCGGGGTGAGCACGAGCTCGGCGCCGTAGGCCCGCAGCAACGACCGCCGCTCGACGCTCATGGTCTCCGGCATCGTGAGGACGCAGCGATACCCCTTGGCGGCGCAGACGAACGCGAGCGCGATCCCGGTGTTCCCGCTCGTCGGCTCGACGATCACCGACCGCCCAGGCGAGATGAGGCCCTCGCGTTCGGCGGCCTCGATCATGGCCAGGCCGATCCGGTCCTTGACGCTGCCGGCCGGGTTGAGACTCTCGAGCTTGCCGACGATGCGTGCGCCCGTGCCGGCGTCGATCCGGCCCAGGCGCACCATCGGCGTGCGCCCGACGAGCTCGGTGATCGAATCGGCGATCGGCATGCGCCGCAGCCTACCGGTCGGGACGCGGCCCGGTCACGCCAGCGCCGGCGCGACGAGCGCGGCCAGGTCGGCCTCGGGACGCGGGCCCATGTGCCCGATCGCCTCGGCGGCCGCGATGCTCCCGAGGCGCCCGCAGACCTCGAGGCCGAGGCCGCGGGTGTACCCGAAGAGGAAGCCGGCCGCGTACAGGTCGCCGGCGCCCGTCGTGTCGACGACCTCGGTGACGATGTCGGCCGCCACGCGGTGGGTCTGGTCCCCGGAGACGATCACCGATCCCGCCCCGGAGCGCGTCAGCGCGGCGATCTCGCATGAGGCCCGCACGCGTTCCGCCGCCTCGTCGAAGGACTCGACCTCGTAGAGGGAACGGATCTCGTCCTCGTTCGCGAACAGGATGTCCACGTCGCGCTCGACCGCAGCGCGCAGCTCGTCGCGATGGCGATCCACGACGAACGGATCGGAGAGGGTGAGCGCCACCTTCCGCCCGGCGGCGTGGGCGGCCGCCATCGCCCGCCGGAAGGCCGCCTTCGCCTTCGGCGCGTCCCACAGGTAGCCCTCCAGGTAGGTGACCCGGCTGGCGGTGACCATCTCCTCGTCGAGATCGTCGCTCGACAGCTCGATCGACGCCCCGAGAAACGTGCCCATCGTGCGCTCGGCGTCCGGCGTGACCACGATCAGGCACCGGGCCGTGGCGACGCCGCCGTCGCCGGGGGCCGTCCCGTAGTCGACCCCGATCGAGCGGATGTCGTGCGCGAAGATCCGCCCGAGCTGGTCGTCGCGCACCTTGCCGACGAACGCCGTCGTGGCGCCGAGCGCCGCGAGCCCCGCGATCGTGTTGGCGCACGAGCCGCCCGAGACCTCGACGCCGGGCCCATCCCCGCGTAGATCGCCTCCGCCTGCTCCGCGTCGATGAGGGTCATCGTCCCCTTGTGGAGGCCGAGCCGCTCGATCAGGGCGTCGTCGCCGTGGGCGAGGACGTCCACGATCGCGTTGCCGATGCCGAGCACGTCGAAGCGTGCGGGAGGAGGTGCCATGGGCTGCTCCGGGTCGGGGTCGAGAACGGCACCCTACCGGCCCCCGCCACGGCGGCCCCCTGGTGTGCGACGGTAGGCCCCATGATCCGGGCCACGCCGTACGCCTCGGTGGCCGCCTGCATCGAGGGGGCGCCCGCCGACTCCGCCGTCATCCGCGAGGCGACACGACTCGTCGGCGACGGCCGCCTGGTGTTGGTCCACGTGGCGCAACTGCCCACCCAGCTCGGCGACACGACCGACGCGTCGCTGATCGGACTCGGCGTCCCGATCGACCCCGCGCCCTTCCTGGTCGCGGCGCGCGAGCGCCTGGCGGCGGCGGCTGCCCGCGCGCCCGAGGCGGAGACGGTCCTCCTGGACGGCGGGGAGCCCGCTCCCGCCGTGTGCGCGTGGGCCGCCGACGGGGGGGTCGACCTGCTGGTGGCCGGCGCCCACCGGGGACGGATGGAGCGGTTCGCGCTCGGGAGCTTCGCGGGCTTCGTCGCCCACCACGCCCCCTGCCCCGTCCTCCTGGTGCGGCCGATCTGAACGACGGTTCCCCCGCAACCGGATGCGGGGCGATCCCGATGCGCCGGCGCCGGGACTCCGGCACGTTGTCCGGATGTGGAGCGTGCGTGCACCTCGGGTCCGCGCCTGGCTGCTCCGGGGGGCCGCGCTCGTCCTGACGCTCGTCGCGCTGACGAGCGTCGTGGCGGTCGTCCGCGGCTCGTTCGGTGAGCTCGAGGGCAAGATCCTGACCAGCGCGGCGATGATCCTGCTCGCCACAGGGATCGCCGCCGTCGGAGCGGACGCACGCGCACGGGGGGCCGGGGGGCTCGCCGGGCCGATCGCCGCCGGCCTCGGCGGCCTCGCCGCCGGGGCCGGGCTGATCGTCGTGTGGCCCGACGCGGGCGTGGCCGGGTCGTGGCTTCCCCGGGTCATGGCGAGCGCGGCGGTCGCGGCGGTCGCCTTCGGGCTGCATGCGGGCCTGGCGGCGTGGGCACGACGCCCCAGGTGGATCGTGGCGAGCACGATCCTGATCGGCTACCTGACCGCGGCGCAGGCGATCGTCATCATCGCCTGGGAGTCGGCCACGGACGTTCAGGTGCGACTCCTCGCCGCGAGCGCGATCGTCCTCGTGCTCGGCATGGTGCTCATTCCCGTGCTGGCCCTGGCATCGCGACCGGAGCGACGTCGGGATGCCAACCCGATATGACGCGTGGCGACCCCTGCCACCCGGTGCGCCGGGCCCACGGGGCAGCGCACAGCGACGAGGGCGCGAACCGCCCGCCGGCCGAGCCCCGGCGTCCGCCGGGGCACCTCAGCTCGTCGTCGAGAACCCGTTCTCGGTGTGCGTGCCGTCGCAGTAGGGCGGGTTGCCGGTCCCCCCGCAGCGGCAGAGCGCGACCCGGGTGTCGGTGCGGACGACCTCGCCCGCCTCGTCGACGACCTCGATCTCGCCCGTGACGTGGAGCGGTCCGTCGACCGTCTCGGTGATCGTCAGGCCGGCCGGCACCGGGGCGTCCCGGCCGCCGTCCAGGCGACGGGCCGCGAGCGCGCCCGTGGGGCATCGCGCCACGACCTCGACGACCGCGTCCACGTCGGCACCGGCGGGCTGGATCCAGGGTCGCTCGGCGACGTCGAAGACCGCGGGCAGACCGTGGACACACCGGCGCGCGTGGATGCAAAGGGCGGGATCGAACGAGACGACGACCCCGTCCGCCGTGTACTCCTTGACCCGAGATCGCGCTTCGCCCATCCGGACGCCCTCCTTCAGATGTGGAACATCGGCGCGTCGCGGGCGCGGGAGTCGCGCTCCGCGATCTCCGCGACCGAGACCTCGCCCAGAAGGTCGACAAGGCGGTCGCGTGCCTCGATCCAGGGTCCGTCGGAGCCGTCCAGGCCGCCGGGCGGCGGCGCGAACCGGCCGTCGACGACCTCGACCACCTCGAGCAGGCTGACCTCGCTCGGGGGCCGGGCGAAGGAGTATCCGCCCTTGACGCCACGCTGGCTCTGCAGCACTCCGGCCCGCCGCAGCCCCGCGAAGAGCTGCTCCAGGAGGTGCAGCGGGATGTCGCGGGCGGTGGCGACCTCCTGGATCGGCACCGGACAGCGCTCGCCGCGGCCCGCGAGCTCGGCGAGCGCCATCACGGCGAAGCGGCTCTTCTCGGTGACGACGATCACTGCAGACGATCTCCCGGAACTCCGACTGGATTCCCAGATTATCGCGTCCGGCCGCTGGACGGGCGCCGAGCGGTCAGTCGTCGGCGAGCAGGAGGTTGTCGTGCCCCTCGCGCCGGAACGCGGGGGTGTGCGCCTGGCCGCGCTTGCGCCGGATCGAGTAGAGCTTCTCGAGCGCGTCGATCCAGGCGTCCATGTCGCCCACCATGAACTCGTACGTGCACTCGGGCGCGTGCAAGCGCATGCGGGGCCTGCGGGCCCCGTCCGGAATCGCCCCGGCGCTGATCGGCCACCGCTCGACCTCGCGCAGGGTGTCGAGCGAGATCTCCCGGCGCTTCGCAAGGAGCGCCGTGTCGAGCGGCGTCGGGACGAACACCAGCCGCTCGTCGGTCAGATAGAGCGTCCCGTGACGGCCGAGCCAGCCGTTTTGCAGGTCCGCGCCGGTGCGCTTGCGCACGGTCTCGTCGGGGCGCGGTCGGTCGGCGTGCGGTCCCCGTGGGAGACGGGTCGTCTCACGCTCCCCATTGGATCCACCGCGACCGAACACGCGCCGGAGATTACCGGTCGCGGGCCCGCGGCGTGCGGCACGATGATCCGTCCGAGGTGCCGCCTATCGTTCCCGAGCAATCCGAACAGGGGTTGCGTTGGGGTCCTACGAGGACTGGCTTGCCGATTTCAATCGGCGTGTCGCGCGGCATGACGAATGCGTCGCCGCTCTCGCCCGTGACCTCGTGAACAGGACCGACTGGAGCATCCGCGCCCGCTCCGCGCCTGGGTTCCCCCCGCCCTTCGGGACGGCGGTCGACGTGGAGGCCCATCGGGGCGAGAGCCCGCCCCTGTGCATCGAGGTCGAGGTCCTGGAGGCGCTCGTGCGCAAGGAGACCCTCGCCCGCCTGGGTCGCCTCAGCCGGACGGGGACCGACACGCGGGTCGTCATCGTGGCCGACGAGTCCGAACATGCACGCGACATCGAAGACGCGACGCGCCTGCTCTCGCGTGCGGGGTTACGGCGCATCCCCGTGGCCGCCATCGCCCCCGACTCGGCGGCGATCACGGGCGCCGACTGGTAGCGACGACCCCCGTCGGTCCCGCCGTCGTGGACGGGACCGACGGGGCGAGCGTCAATCCAGGAAGGGGATGATCAACAGCGCCATGATGTTGGCGATCTTGATCATCGGGTTGATCGCCGGCCCGGCGGTGTCCTTGTAGGGGTCCCCCACCGTGTCACCGGTGATGGCGGCCTTGTGCGCGACCGACCCCTTTCCGCCGTACGCGCCGTCTTCGATCAGCTTCTTGGCGTTGTCCCATGCACCGCCGCCCGAGGTCATCGAGATGGCGACGAAGATGCCGGTCACGATGACGCCCAGCAGCAACCCGCCGAGCATCTCGCGCCCGTGGCCGACTCCGAACATGAAGGCGACGACGATCGGGAACACGATCGGGATCGCACCCGGCAGCAGCATCTCGCGCTGCGCCGACGCCGTCACGATGCTGACGCACCGCTTGTAGTCGGGTCGCTCGGTGCCCTCCATGATGCCGGGCTTCTCGCGGAACTGGCGGCGGACCTCCTCGACCACCTGCCCCCCGGCCCGGCCGACCGCCTGCATGGACAGCGCGGCGAACAGGTACGGCATGAGGCCGCCGAGGAAGAGGCCGATCACGACGTAGGGGTTCGAGAGGTCGAAGTTGACGAGCTCTCCGGCGTCCTTGCCGGCCTTCTCGAGGGTGGCGTTGAGCTCCTCGAAGTAGGACACGAAGAGCACCACGGCCGCCAGACCGGCCGATCCGATGGCGTACCCCTTCGTGACGGCCTTGGTGGTGTTTCCGACCGCGTCGAGCGGGTCGGTGACCGCGCGAACGCTTTCGGGCAGCTCCGCCATCTCGGCGATCCCACCCGCGTTGTCGGTGATCGGACCGAATGCGTCGAGGGCCACGACCACGCCGGTCAGCGAGAGCTGCGCCATGACGGCGACAGCGATGCCGTAGAAGCCCGCAAGCTCGAAGGTCGCCGCGATCGCCCCGGCGATGACGATCACCGGAAGGGCGGTGGACATCATGCCGACGGCGAGCCCCGCGATGATGTTGGTCCCGTCGCCGGTCTCCGAGGCCTTCGCGATGCTCCTGACCGGCCGCCACGGGGTTCCGGTGTAGTACTCGGTGATCGCAACGAGCGCGATCGTCACGCCGATGCCGATCAGCGCACACCAGTAGTAGTTGATCCAGTCCGCGCCGACGGAACCGAACAGGCCGGGAATACCGGCGTCCTGGACACCGTCCATCAGCCAGTAGGTCAGCGGGAGGAACCCGATCGCCGAGAGCACGGCGGCGACGCCGAGTCCGGTGTAGAGCGCCGCCGTGACCGACCCGCCCTCGCGGACCCGCACGAACCAGGTGCCGATGATCGAGGCGATGATCGAGACCGCTCCGAGCGCCAGCGGGTAGATCAGGGCGTTGGTCAGCTCCCAGCTTCCCGCCGAGACGAAGAACAGCGAGCCCAGGAACATCGCGGCGACCGTCGTGACCGCGTAGGTCTCGAACAGGTCGGCCGCCATGCCGGCGCAGTCACCGACGTTGTCGCCGACGTTGTCGGCGATCACGGCCGGGTTGCGGGGGTCGTCCTCCGGGATCCCGGCCTCGACCTTGCCGACCAGGTCGCCGCCGACGTCGGCGCCCTTGGTGAAGATGCCGCCGCCCAGCCGGGCGAACACGCTGATCAGGCTGCCGCCGAAGGCCAGGCCGACGAGCGGCTCGACGTCGTCGGCGTCGCCGCCGAGGATCAGGAAGTACCCGGCGACCGCGAGCAGCCCGAGGCCCACGACGAGCAACCCGGTCACGGAGCCACCCTTGAACGCCACTCCGAGCGCCGGCCCCAGACCGCGCTTGGCCGCCTCGGCGGTCCGCACGTTCGCCCGCACCGAGACGTTCATCCCGATGAACCCGGCCGCCCCGGACGCGACCGCCCCGATCAGGAATCCGATCGCCGCCGTCCAGCCGAGCAGCGTGGAGTCGACGGTCTGGCCGAGCAGGCCGATCACGAGGAACAGCACCACCGCCACGGCGGCGATGATCGAGTACTGGCGCGTGAGGTACGCCCGGGCGCCCTCCTGGATGGCACCGGCGATCTCGCGCATCCGCTCGTCGCCGGCGGGCTGGCGGAGCAGGTTCGCGGCGAGGCCGATCGCGTAGGCGACGCCGACGAGCGCCACCACCACCGCGATCCAAGTTGTGTTGTCCGACAGGAAGTCGGCCACTCACTTCCCTCCAGGTCCCTGGGCCTCGGGGACGCTCGAACCTTCCTGGAGCGCGCTCCGGGACAGCTCCCCCTGTCGCGGTCCGGGCGCTCTGCCCGGGCGCGACCGACGCGGTTTCTACCACAACCGATCGGACAACGTGCGGATTCGCACACTGTCCGCCAGGGGGGTCGGCGCGTGGCGCCTGCCGCCCGACGGCGGCAGGCGCGCTCGCGTCCGCGCGGGTGGGCGGCCCCCCTCCGGACCGCCCGGCGTCTCAGCCCCGGGAGCCCGGCGGGACCCAGAGGCGGCTGGCCGGATCGGGGCCCGCCGGGGCGTCCGGACCGGGCGTGCCGGGAGCGGGCCCCTCCCCGCCGGTCGCCGGAGCGCCGGGGCCGCCCTCTTCGGTCATGCGCGCGTACGCCAGCTGGAGCTGCGCCAGCGGCTCGCGGAAGGGGCGCACCTGCGCGGCGCCGATCTCGCTCTCGGCCACCGACAGCATCGCCCGCAGCATCTCGATCGCCTGGCGCGCCTGGGCGAGATCGCGCACGCGGTCGCCCTCGGGCCCGAGGCCGAGGCGGATCCCCGCGACGTCGACGAAGGTGGCCATTGTCTGCAGGGCGATGTCGCGGACCGGGGTGGCCCCGAGGCGCGCGACGATCGCGGCCGCGAACTCCTCGGCCGTGGGCTCCTCCGGCTGCGGGGTCTGGGCGTCTGGCTCGGTCATGTGGCCGCCACGGCGCCCACCAGGGCGAGCGCCTCTTCGGCCGAGCGACGGGTGCGCTCGGCGGTTTCGGCGTGCGCGGCGCGCACGCCCCCCAACTCGTCGAGGCGCGCGACCTGGCGCATCGCGCCGTTGCCCTCCGCGAGCGTCACCGGCACGCGCTCCAGGAAGCGGCGCAGACCGAGCGGCTCGTGCACCGGCGCGGACCATTCGAGCAGCCGCTCGATCGCCGCGCGCGTCGGCCGAGTCGTGCCGAGCTCCAGGTCGATCATCTCGCCCTCCAGCCCGTACCGCTCCGCACGCCAGAGGTTCTCCTCGATCAGCGCCCTCGGGTGGGCGGGGATCGGGCGCCCCTCGTCGTGGTCATGACAGAAGGCCGCGATGCAGGCCAGCATCAGCGCGGCCAGCGAGAGCGCCTCGCTCATCTCGGTCTGCCCGTCGCAGATCCTGATCTCGATCGTGCCGAAGTCGTGGGCCGGCCGGACGCTCCACCAGATCTGCCGGGCCTCGACGATCGAACCGGTCCGCTGCAGGAGGTCCACGAACGCCCGGTACTCGTCCCAGGTCGCGTAGGCCTCGGGGATCCCGCACCGGGGGAAGCTGCGCGTGAAGATCTGGGTCCGGGTCGACGCGAGTCGGGTGACCCGGCCCATGAAAAGGGCGGAGTTCGCCGAGAGCGCGAGCAGTTCGGGCAGGACGCTCCGAAGGGCGGTGCACACCGCCATCGCGCGGTTGGCGCCGCGCACCCCGGCGTGCAGGTGGATCGACCACGTGTTGTTCGTCCACGCCACGTAGCCGAGCTCGCGATCACGCTTGGCGTAGTGCGGCGAGTCGATGATCCGTTGCTCGGTCCAGGGGCTCCACGGATGGACCCCCGACACCGCCGTGGCGATCCCCAGCCGGTCGGCGAGGGCGATCGTCGCCAGTCGCCCCTCGACCAGGTCGCGAGCCGCCGCGCCGAACGTCGCGTGGGCGCCGGTCCGGTACTCGATCTCGCTCGAGATCAGCTCGCCGGCCAGCCGCTCGGCGAGCTCGGGCTCGGCGGCCGCGTGGAGCTCCTCGTAGCGGTTGACGAGATCGAGCCGCTCGGGATCGAGGAGCTGGTACTCCTCTTCGATCCCGACCGTGAAGTCGGACGCCGACTCGAAGCGCTCCGACACGCCGGCCAGCAGGGATGTCGTCGGACTCGGCAGAGATGCTTACCCTAGCAACGGCCGCCCGGGCCGAACGCAACGTCCGGTGCGGGCGCGAACCACTGGATCAGGTCAAGTAGAAGTAGAGCGCGTGCAGCAGGTCGACCGCCGGGCTGGACGTGTGCACGGTCACGTCGGACGGCACCGAAAGCAGCGCGTCGCTGTAGTTGAAGATGATCTTGACCCCCCCGGCCACCAGGTCGTCCGCGACCTGCTGGGCGGCCGCGGCGGGCACGGCCAGCACGCCCACCATCACGCCCTCGTCGGCGAGCACCTGGGGCAGGTCCTCGTAATCGCGCACGGCCTGATCGCCGACGCGCTCGCCGACCTTCGCCTTGTCGGCGTCGAAGATCGCCGAGATGCGAAAGCCGTGGTCCGCGAACACGCCCGACGTGGCGATCGCCTGGCCGAGGTGGCCCGCGCCGAACAGCGCGATGTTGTGCTGCCCCGAGGTCCGCAGGATCTTCTTGATCTGCTCGATCAGCGAGTCGATGTCATAGCCCACGCCGCGCTTGCCGAACTTGCCGAACCCGGAGAGGTCGCGCCGGATCTGGGTCGGGTTCACGTTCGTGTACTCGGAGATCGCCTGTGAGCTGATGCTGGTCTTCCCCATGCGCTTCGCCTGGGTCAGCACCTGCAGATAGCGGGACAGGCGGGCCGCGACGCCGAGCGTCAGGCGGTCGGCCTCACCCGCCTCGGGCTCGGTCTCGTCGGGACTTTGTGACATGCAGTTGCAAGCTAGTCCCCATGGGCCCGTGAGGCAAGGCCCAGCGCCGCCCGCTGAGGGCCGGCGAGTGGCTCATGCGCTCACGGGCGGGCGATGCGGAAGGGGCCGCTCTCGGTGCGCAGCCGCCGGCCGTCCGGGCCGCTCGCGGTGGCGCGCAGCCGGTACCGGCCTGGCTCGACCTCCAGGCCGCTGGCCATGCGACTCGCGATCAGGAACCGGTAGGTCCCCTGCGCCACGGGGCCGCCCTTCGCCGAGTGGGTCAGCGCGAGCGGCGCCCCGCCGCCGACCGGGACGAGCGCCAGCCGCAGGTCGTGCAGACGCGTCGACGCGATCCGGCCCCCCCGGCGCTCCAGCGTCCCGACGCGGATCCGCACGTCCGCGGACCCGCCGCCGGTCGCGACCCGTGGCCGGCCGAGCGCGTCGGTCGGGGTCCCAGGGGCCCGCCGCGGCACGACGGGTGCGTGGGCGACGGCGTCGCCACCGTCCGCCGGGACGATCACCAGCCGCCCGCGCGCGCCGGCCGGCAGCCGGACGGCGACCTGCGCGCGTGCGCCCGCCGCCACGGTCGACCCTGGCGAGGGTGCGAGGCGCGCCCCCCGCCCGGAGCTCGACGCGATAGCGGCCGGAGGCGCCGCCCAGATCCACGAACCTGATGGTCGACGCGGCGCGGAGCGGAACCGCTGAGGACGAGCGGCGGGTCGAGTGCCATCGTGGCGACCGCGGGACCCACCGCGCCCGCGCCCTGCGCGTCGAGCGGCGTGACGCGCAGACGGCGCGCCCCCTGCACCAACAGCGAATGGACCTGGCGGGGCCCGAGTTCCGGACGGTCGACCCGCAACCGGAGGGCCCGAGCCGCGACGTCGGCCGCGGCCGCGCTCGTCCCGGTCAGGACACCGGTGCCGCCCTCCCCCGGCCACGCGGTGCGTCGGGCGACGCCGGGCGCGACCAGGTCGGGCTTCGGGCGTCCGCCGGCCGTCGGCCCCCGTGACGAGAACGAGGCCACCGCGGCGGGACCGGCGGCGGGGTCGGTCTCGACCACGCGCCCGCGAACGTCGGCGCCTCGGCGCAGCAGATCCGCGAGCGCCTGGCCCTGCCTCGGACCGAGGCCGGCGACCGGGAGGATCGTGTCGTCGCGGGAGAGCGCCCCCGGGAACACGGCGGGGTCCTCGAGGTCCCAGACGAGCAGCCCGGCGGCGCCCGCCGCCGCGGCGCTCTCGGCCTTCCGCGCGATTGGCGCGCCGCCGCGCCCGACGACGGCGATCGCCCCCTGCACGAGGCTTCGCCCGTCCGGGGAGCGGTACTCGCGCGGGTCGTCCCCCGGGGCGGGGGCCCCCGGGCCCTGCAGGAGCACGACCGGCGCGACCGGCATGGCCGAGGCCGCCCCGAGCGCCGGCAGTTCATCGAGTCGCGCGCGCGCGGGGCCGATCTCGATCTCGAGGCGCGCTCGCCGGGTCCGGTCCGCAGCCATCGCCCCGACGGTCATCGCGGTGGGCACCGACGCCACCGCACCGACGCTTCCGGCCGCGCCGTTGGTGGGCCCGTCGTTGCCGGCGGGCACCACGACGAACGCACCCGCACGGTCGGCCGCCGCCACCGCCTCGGCGACCGGATCGACCCCGCCGCCGCCGAAGCGGCCTGCCAGCCCGAGCAGGATGACCTCGGCGCGATCGCGCGGATCGCCGTCACGATCGGGGTCGACCGCGCGCTCGAGTGCCGCGAGCACCCGATCGGTGCGCGCCAGCGGACGCCAGCGCCCCGCAACCGCCTCCGGCGCGACCACGCGGTACGAGAGGAGTCGCGGCGCGGCGTCCGGCGGGAGCCCGGCGAGCGCCGGCGCGCTCAGGACGAGGCTCGCCATCTGCGTGCCGTGCGCCTCGATGGACCGGTCGGACGACTCCGCGGTCGGGTCGTCGTCGCCGTCGACGAGGTCCGCGCCTCCGAGGACCAGGTTGGTCGGACCGATCCCGCCCCCGAGCCACGGGTGCGCCGCATCGATCCCCGCGTCGATGAGCGCGATGTGCGCGGGCGGGCGGGCGGGCTCGTCCGCCGCCTCCGACGGCACCTTTGGCGGGCGGGCCCGCGGATCGGCCGGCACGCGGTCGGGCGCCGCCTCGGTCGCCTGCGCGGGGGCCAGGTATCCCACCGGGATCACCGCGCGCACCTCGGGGAGCGCCGCGACCGCCGGCAGCCGCCCCGCCGGCACCCGCACCGCGACGGCGTTCACCAGGACGCGGTAGCGGAAGGTCACGGTCGCACCGAGCTCGGCGAGGGTGCGCGCGACGCCCTCCTGTGAGGACGAGATGGCGCGCGCCGCGGCGGCGCGCCCGCGCGGCGCCGCGTCGACCGCGGGCGGACCGGCGAGGACCAGGATCGCCGACTCCGAGTCGGTCGGCGTCGGGCGCTCCGGCGCGCGATGCGCCTCGAGGGCGTCGTGCCAGCCGGCGGCCGCGGCGAGCACCGCCTGGCGCTCGGCCGCCAGGTCCGCCCGCTCGGGCGTCTGTGCGAGCGCACCCCCCGTCAGCGCGAGCGCGGTCGCGGCGGCCAGGGCGAGGGGAGCACGTCTGCGCCTCACGCGGCGATCCCCCCGGGGGGCGCCGTCGCGGCGGCGTCCACGCCGACGTAGGCCGGCCACTCGATCGGCTCGCCGAACTGGGCCGCCGCGCCGATCATGGCCGCGTTGTCGGTGCACAAGCCGGCCTCGGGCACCGCGAGCCGGCGGCCGTCCGACTCGGCGCCCGCGGCCACGAGCGCCCGCAGGCGGCCGTTGGCCGCCACGCCGCCGCCGAGCGCGACCGCCGGCACGTCGTGGGCGCGCGCAGCGGCCAGGAGGCGCTCGGCGAGCGGGGTGACGACCGCCTCCTGATACGAGGCGGCGAGATCCGCGGTGTGGTGGGCCGAATCCGCCCCCAGGTCGCGCACGACGTAGCGCAACGCCGTCTTGACCCCCGCGAACGAGAAGTCGAGGGAGCCGCGGCCGGCGAGGCCGACGGGGAAGTCGAACGCCTCGGGATCGCCGCCCGCGGCCGCGCGCTCGAGGGCCGGACCCCCCGGGTAGCCGAGGCCGAGCGTCCTCGCGCCCTTGTCGAGTGCCTCGCCGGCCGCGTCGTCGAGCGTCTGGCCCAGAAGGCGCGGCGCGCGATAGTCCTCCACCAGCTCGAGCCGTGTGTGGCCGCCCGACGCCACGAGCGCCACGAAGGGTGGATCGAGTCGGACGGGGTCGAGCCAGGCGGCGCAGACATGCCCGTGCAGATGGTCGACCATCACGAGTGGGGCGCCGATGCCGTACGCGAGCGCCTTTGCGCTCGCGACGCCCACCAGGAGGGCGCCGATCAGACCGGGCCGCTGGGTCACCGCGACCGTGCCGACCTCCCGCAGCGACAGCCCGGCGCGCGCGAGCGCCTCGTCGACGACCGCGTTGACCGTTCCGAGGTGGTGGCGGGCCGCCACCTCGGGGACCACGCCGCCGTAGGGCTCGTGCAGCGCCGCCTGGGAGGCGATCACGTTCGACCGCACGACCCGGCCGTCGACGACCGCCGCCGCGGTCTCGTCGCACGAGGTCTCGATCGCGAGGACTGGGGTTCGGACGGTCATCGCATCACGGAAGCTCTCTGGCCGGATCGACGCCACGCCACATGATCATGGCGTCCTCACCGTTGTCCGAGTAATACCCCGGGCGAACCCCGTGTTCCAGGAACCCCTTGTTCCGATAGAGCCTGATCGCGGGGTCGTTGGAGACGCGCACCTCCAGCGTGTACCCCAGGTGCGGGCGCCGGTCGCCCCGCTCGAACAGCGAATCGAGCAGCCGCCCCCCGAGGCCGTTGCCACGCTCACCGGAGCGCACGCACAGGTTGAGGACGTGCCACACCTCGGCGTAGCGGGAGGTCATGCAGTAGCCGATCACCTCCTCGGCGCGGACCGCGACCAGGTCGAGCGTGTTGGGCCGCCCCAGCTCGCTGACGAACATCGCGCGGGTCCACGGCGTCGCCGAGCTGGCGGCCTCGATCGCCACCACCTGGGCGACGTCCCCACCCCGCATGTCGCGGATGCGGATGCTGGGGGCCTCCGGCCGGCGGCGTCGGCGTGACACCGCCCCAGCGTAGCCGCGCGCGTCGGACCGCGAGCTCATGCGGCGCCCGCCTGGCCGTCACGCGCGCGCCGGTTCACCTCGGCGTCGGGCAGGCGCGCGTAGACGGGCGCCACGGGACGCGTCGCGCCCGCGCCGGCACGGCGGCCGAGGTCCCGGGCCCGCGGCGTCGCCTCCGGCCCCGACGTCGCCCCGATGCGGAACCCGTCGAGGGCGTCGCCCGCGGCCGCGTGCCCCACGCCGCCGACGACGATGCGCGAGGGGTCACCGAGCATGCGCAACCGGTCGCGGAGCGCGCCCGGCGAGAGCGCCGTCGGCGGGATGAGCTCTTCCAGGCCGGATCCGCCGAGCGGACGGTAGGCCGCGGTGAACAGTTCACGGCGGCGCGCATCGAGCATCGGGACGACGGCGTGCGCTCCGGGCGCGGCGTCCGCGAGCGCCAGCGCCATGGCCTCCAGCGACGAGGCGCCCCGAACCTCGATGCCGCGCGCCTGACCCAGCCCGAGCGCCGTCGCGATGCCGATCCGAAGGCCGGTGAAGCCGCCGGGGCCGATCCCCACGAGGACGCCGTCCAGGTCCGCGACCCCGACCCCGGCCGCCCCGAGCAGCGAATGGGCGGCCTCGAGGACCCTGCGCCCACCGCCCGGCACCGGACCCAGCCACAACTCGGCGACCGGCTCATCCTCGTCGAGGACCGCCAGGCTCAGGCTCGGGGAGGCGGTGTCGAGCGCGAATGTCGGCAACGGTGTCGGCGAGGGCGGCGCGGAGCGCCTGTCCCTCGGCACGCAAGACTACAAGCCGCCGCTCGGGCGCCAGGTGACCGAGTTCGATCTCGACGCTGGGGGCCGGGAGATCGGACGCGGCCTCACCGGGCCATTCGATGAAGGTCAGCCCGTGCGCGGCGGCCGACGCCCCGATCAGCCCCAGATCCTCCTCGTCCGGTGTCGCCAGCCGGTACGCGTCGATGTGCACGAGTTCCCGCCGCCCCGCGTAGCGCCGGACGATCTCGAAGGTCGGGCTCGTGACGGGCCCCTCGACGCCGAGCGCACGCGCCGCGCCGCGAACGAGCGTCGACTTGCCCGCGCCGATCTCACCGCGCAGATGCACGGTCGCGCCGTCGGGAAGCATCGCGGCGACGGCGGCGCCCACCTCCTCGGTGATCTGCGGACCGGTGCTCACGAGCTCGGACGGGTGGTTCAGAACAGCCCCAGCTGGCCGGACTCGGCGGGCGCCTGCGGCGGCGGGACCGGGGCGACGTCGTCGCGCGCGCCGGCGGACGGGGGCGTCGCCCCGGGCGCCCCGACGGTCGTGGTCCCGAGCAGCCCGGGGAGCCGGGCGAAATCGGCCCGCATCGTCTCCTCCAGCCCCCGGTTGCGGAGCACCGCGGCCGGGTGGAAGAGCGGATAGAGCAGCAGATCGACCTCTCCCAGCCGGATCGGGAGCTCGCATCCGTGCACACGGCTGATGCCGTCCGGTCGTCCCGAGAGCAACTTGGTCGCGAAGTTGCCGAGCGTCGCGATGACGTGCGGGCGCACGAGCGAGATCTGGCGCATGAGATGCGGCTCGCAGGAGGCGATCTCGTCCGGTTGCGGATCACGGTTGCCCGGCGGACGGCACTTGAGGACGTTGGCGACGAACACGCGCGAGCGGTCGAGTCCGATCTCCCCCAGCAGGCGGTCGAGCAGCTGGCCGGCGGCGCCGACGAACGGCCGCCCCTGGCGATCCTCGTGATAGCCGGGTGCCTCGCCCACGAACATGAGGCCGGCGTCGGGATCGCCGTCGCCGACGACGACCTGGGTGCGCTCGCCGGCGAGCGCGCAGCGGGTGCAGTCGACCACCTGTGCCCGGTGGTACGCCTGGAGCGCCTCGGCCCGCGCTGCGGAGCCCTCGGGCGTCGCCGCGACGCGCGCCTGATCCCCCGTCGACACGCAACTCACTCTAGCCGCGCACACGGACGGCCCGTGGCGGGGGTTGAGCGGCGGGTGCGACCCCCGGTAACATTCCGGACACCTCGACGCAGGCGCCCGGCATCCCATCGGGAGCAGGAGCGCAACTCGGGGGCGGTTCGCCGGGCACCCCGCCGGCGCGTCCGTCCGTGTCCGCGTCGCGGCCGCAACGATGTCCCGGAACCCCGCCATCGAACCCTCCGACGCAACCGTCGTCCGATCGACGGCGGACCTTCGCGCGGAGATCGCGCGCCTCCGTCGTGACGGCCACCGGATCGCGTTCGTGCCGACGATGGGGGCGCTCCACGAGGGGCACCTCACCCTGATCCGGAACGCGGGCACCGACGACCACCTCGTCGTCGTGAGCGTCTTCGTGAACCCGGCCCAGTTCGGCCCGGACGAGGACTTCGCCCGGTACCCGCGCGACCAGCCGGGCGACGTCGCGGCGGCGACGGCGGCGGGCGCGACGGTGGTGTTCCTCCCCGACGTCGAGGAGGTCTACCCCGAGGGTGACGCGACCACGGTCTCCGTCGACGGGCCCTCCAACGGCCTCGAGGGCGCGGCGCGTCCGGGGCACTTCGACGGTGTGGCCACGGTGGTCGCCCGGCTGCTCGGGATGGTGCGCCCGGACCGGCTCGTCCTCGGGGCCAAGGACGCCCAGCAGGTCGCCGTCGTCGCCAGGATGATGCGCGACCTGGCCCTCGACGACATCGAGCTGTCCGTCGCGCCGATCGTGCGCGAGCCGGACGGCCTGGCGATGAGCAGTCGCAACGCCTACCTCGCACCCGCCGAGCGTGCCGCGGCGACCGCGCTCGTGCGCGGGCTGCGCGCGGCCGAGGCGCGTGCGGCCGACGGCGTGGACGACGCGGCCCGGCTGGCTGCGGTCGCGAACGAGGTGGTCGCGACCGAGCCTCGGGTCCGGCTCGAGTACGTCGCGTTGGTCGACCCCGAGACCTTCGCGCCCCTTCGCCGGCTCGACCGGCCCGCGACGCTCTGCATCGCGGCGTCGATCGGCACCACCCGCCTGATCGACAACGTCCAGATCCAGCCCACCCCACGGAGGAACGACGTGCCGCCATTCGGCCGGACCATGCTCAAGAGCAAGATCCACCGCGCGACGGTGACCGACGCGAACCTCGACTACGTCGGGAGCATCACCGTCGACCTGGATCTGCTGGAGGCGGCCGACATCCGCCCCTACGAGCAGGTCCAGGTGCTCGACATCAACAACGGCGCCCGCTTCGAGACCTACGCCATCGTGGGCGAGCGCGGAAGCGGCGCGATGTGCCTCAACGGCGCCGCCGCGCGCCTCGTTCAGCCGGGCGACCTGGTGATCGTGCTGACCTACGCCCAGTTCCCGGAGGAGGGCCTCGACGGCTACGAGCCGCTTGTCGTCCACGTCGACGCGGACAACCGGCAGGTCCATCACGTCGCCGAGGACACGGTCCCCGCGGGGTGGAACGCGGACGCGTGAGCCTTTGCGCCGACGAGGTCCGGTCCCGCAAGGGCGGGCCACGCCTCGCGATGCTCACCGCCTACGACCACCCCGTCGCGGCGGCCCTCGATCGTGCCGGCCTGGATCTGATCCTCGTCGGCGACAGCCTGGGTGAGGTCGAGCTCGGGTACGACACGACGCGCGTCGTGACGCTCGCGATGATGGAGCACCATGTCCGCGCGGTCCGAAACGGCGTGCGCAGGACCCACCTGGTCGCCGACCTGCCGGCCGACACCTACCGAGACCCTTCCGAGGCGCGTCGCTCCGCGAGGGCGCTGACCGCCGCGGGCGCCGACAGCGTCAAGCTCGAGGGCGCGCACGTCCCCGAGGTGCGGGCGATACTGTCCGCCGGCATCCCCGTGATGGGACACGTGGGGCTCCTGCCGCAGACCGCCGAGGTGTACCGCCGGCAGGGGACGACCCCGGAGAGCGCGGCCCGGATCGTGGCCGACGCCAGGCTGCTGGACGACGCGGGCGTCTACGCGATCGTGATCGAGGCGACCGACGCCGAGGTGGCGCGCCGGGTCACCGACGCGGTGGGCGCGCCCACCATCGGCATCGCCGCGGGCGACGCGACCGACGGCCAGGTGCTGGTCTCGACCGACCTGCTCGGCCTGAACCCCGACCCGCCGCGCTTCGTGACGCCGAGGGCGGACCTGTTCGCCCAGATCGTCCGAGCGGGCGAGGCGTTCGGCGCCGAGGTCCGCGGGGGGTCGGTGCCGACGGGTCCCTGACCCGCCGGCACCGACCCTCGCCGGGAGCTACCGGCCCGAGGCGATCTTGCGCAGGTCGAGCGCCGTCTCGAGGATCTCCTCGTCGACGCCGTGCTCCCGGGCCACCTCTCGGAGCGGCCGCCCGGAGTCGGTGGCCTCCTTGACGATGGCGCTCGCGCGGTCGTATCCGATGTGCGGGTTGAGCGCGGTCGCCGTGGCGAGCGTGTTCTCGGCGTGACGGGTCGTCATGGCCTCGTTCGCCCGCAACCCCGACACGCACTTGTCGGCGAACAGCTGCGACGCCGAGGTCAACAGCGCCACGGACTGCAACAGGTTGCGCGCCATCAGCGGGATCATCACGTTCAGCTCGAAGTTGCCCTGCAGGCCGCCGACCGTGATCGCGGTGTCGTTCCCGATCGCCTGCGCCGACACCTGGCAGACCACCTCGGGGATGACCGGGTTGACCTTCCCGGGCATGATCGACGAGCCCTTTTGCAGCTCCGGGAGGAACAGCTCGGCGAGCCCGGCGCGCGGCCCCGAGCCCATCCAGCGGATGTCGTTCGCGATCTTGGTGAGCGAGACCGCGACCTCCTTGCAGGCGCTCGACGCCTCGACGAGGCCGTCGCGCGCGCCCTGCCCCTCGAACGGGTCGGCGGGCGGGCTGATGGTCAGGCCGGTATCCGCGGACAGGCGCGCCCGAACCCGGGCGGCGAACTCCGCGTGCGTGTTCAGGCCGGTACCCGTGGCGGTCCCGCCGAGCGGGATCTGACCCAGGCGACCGATGGTGCTCTCCACCCGTGCGCGACCCTCGCGCACCTGCGCGGCGTAGCCCGAGAACTCCTGGCCGAGCGTCACCGGCACGGCGTCCATCAGGTGGGTCCGCCCGGACTTCACGACGTCGGCGAACTCCGTGGCCTTCGCGGCGAGCGCGCCCTCGAGCACCTCGAGCGCCGGAAGGAGCGCCGTCGCGATCTGCTCGAGCGCGGCCAGATGGACCGCCGACGGGAACACGTCGTTGGAGCTCTGACCCATGTTGACGTGGTCGTTCGGGTGGGCGGCGTCGCCGGCGAGGTTCGCGATGACCTCGTTGGCGTTCATGTTCGACGAGGTGCCGGACCCGGTCTGGAAGACGTCGACCGGGAACTGGTCGTCATGAGCGCCGCTCGCGACCGCGTCGCCCGCGCTCGCGATCTGCTCGGCGATCTGCGGGTCGAGCAGGCCGAGCTCGGCGTTGACCCTCGCGGCCGCCGCCTTGATGCGGCCGAGCCAGTGCACGACCGGGAGCGGGATCCGCTCGCCGGAGACCGGGAAGTTCTCGACCGCCTTGCGCGTCTCCGCGCCCCAGAGCTCAGCCATGCGTTGTCCCCCTCGTGATCGTCGTGTGCCGTCGCAAACCTATTGGAGTGGCGGCGCCGGGGCGCCGGTGCCGAGTTCACGGAGGAGTTCCTCCGCCGCGGCGGTGCCGATCGTCAGGTTCTCGACCAAAATCCGCTCGTTCGGCGCGTGGATCGCGTCGTCGGGCAGCCCGAAGCCGGTCAGGACCACCGGCGTCCCCCGGGCCGCCAGACCGGCGACGACCGGCAGCGTCCCGCCGCTTCGAACGATGGCCGGCGGCCGGCCCACGGCCCGCTCCAGCGCCCTCGCCGCGGCGCGGATCGGTGCCGCGGACGGGTCGACGAGCGCAGGCGCCGCCGTCCCATGGGGAGCGATCGTCACCTCCGCGCCCGCCGGCGCGGCGGCCCGGATCATTCCGTCGAGCACGTCGGCGAGGGCGTCCGCGTCCTGGCCGGGCGCGACCCGCAGCGAGAGCATCGCGTTCGCCTCGGCCGGGATCGCGGTACGCACGGCGTCCGGCACACCCGACTCGAGCGCGTGGACGTCGAGCGCGGGCTCCGCGGTCGTGCGGCGGTAGAACTCGGCGGCGGCGCGCGCGTCGGCCGGCCGCAGGCCGCCCTCGGCGAGCACCCCCTCCCCGTCGGGAAGCGCGCCCCAGGCGGCGACCTCGGCCGGGTCGGGCGCCGGGAGGCCGGCCCGGAGCGGCATGGGCGGCCGCGGCCCACCGGCCCCGAGATCCGACAGGAGGCGCGCGAGCGCGGTCGCGGCGTTGAGCGCCGCCCCGCCGTAGAGGCCCGAGTGGCCGTCGCGCTCGCCCGTGCGGAGGGTGACGCGCCGGTAGACGAGGCCCCGCGTCCCGGTGACGAGGACGGGGTGTCCCGGCGCGAGCATCGCCACGTCGAAGATGATCGCCGCGGCGGCCGGCTCCGGATCCGCGGCCAGGTGGTCGATGGCCGACGTGCCGCCGCTCTCCTCCTCGCCGTCGACGACGAAGGCGGCCCGGACGGGCAGCTCGCCGCGCGCGGCGAGCCGGCGCACGGCCGCGAGCAGCATGAACAGGTTGCCCTTGTCGTCGCTCGCGCCGCGGGCGTACAGGTGCTCGCCGCGCACCGTCGGCTCGAACGGGGGCGACTCCCAGCGCGCTGCGTCGCCGACCGGCTGCACGTCGTAGTGCCCGTAGAGGAGCACGCGGGGCGCGTCGGCGCCGCGGCTCGCGGGGACCTCGCCCACCACGAGCGGGTGCCCCGCTCCGGCCCGCACCTCGACCGCGCCCCCCGCGGCACGGATCTCGTCTGCCACGAGTTCGGCGGCGCGGCGCATGTCGGCGGCGCGCCCGGGGTCGGCGCTGATGCTCGGCACGCGCAGCAGCGCGTCCAGGCGTGCGCGCTCGTCGGCGGTCACCCGGCGATCCTACCGGCGCCGGGTCGGAGCGCGAGGCTCCGCCGGCGTCGGCTCGAGGCGGATCGACGAGCCGTCGCGGACGACGCGCGGCGGGGTGATGCGATCGATCCGGTGCGACCCCAGGAGGGGCTGGAGATCGCCGGACGCTCGAGCGGGTGGTCGTCGAGGCCGATGACGCTGCCCTACCCCGGCGTCCCGCACGGCGTCCGCGCTCGCCGGAATCCTCAACCCCGCGCCCGCCGCGCCGATGAGGGTGGGCACTAGCCATGCGCCAGCGTGGGCCACGCCGACGGACGGAGGGCCATGCCAAGCTCAACGCGCAGCTCATCGAGGATGGAGACCCGCGCGCCGATCGCGCCCGTCGGTCGCCCCCGCGACGCCGCCCGCGCCTCCTACGATCGGATCGCGCCGGTCTACGACCTGCTCGAGGGCACCTTCGAGGCCGGGCCGCGGCGGCGGGGGATCCGGGCGCTGGCGCTCCACGCGGGCGAGCGGGCGCTCGAGATCGGCTTCGGCACCGGGCACGCGATCGCGGACATGGCACGGGCGGTCGGGCCGGACGGGCGGGTCGTCGGGATCGACATCTCCGCCCGCATGCGCGACGTCGCCGAGCGCCGGCTGGCCCGCGCCGGGCTCACCGACCGCGTCGAGCTCCGGGTGGGCGACGCGGTGGAGGAGGACCTCGGCGGCCCGTTCGACGCGGCCTTCATGAGCTTCGCCTTGGAGTTGCTCGACGAGCGCGACATGCTCCACGTGCTCCACGACGTCCGCGACGCCCTGCGGCCGGGGGGCCGCGTGGTCGTGGTGGCGATGGCCACGCCCCGCGGGCGGCCGTCGCCGGTCTCGCTGCTCTACGGCTGGTCGCACCGCCGCATGCCCGGGGTCGTGGACTGCCGCCCGATCCCCGCCGAGGATGTGCTCGCCAACGCGGGCCTCGTCGTCCGCGGCGCATCGCGAGGCGCGCTGTTCGGTCTGCCCTACGCGATCGTCGGCGCGGTCCGCCCCCCGCCGGAGCCGATCGCCGCGCGCCCATGAGGCGCGCCCAGGTCCAGCTCGAAGCCGATCGGCACGATCCCGCTCGGGTTGAGCGCCCGATGGGTGACGTAGTAGTGGCGCTTGATGTGATCCATGTCGATGGTCTCGGCGACACCCGGCCATTGCGCCAGCTCGCGTAGGTACCCCGTCAGGTTGGGGTGGTCGGCCAGCCTGCGCAGGTTGCACTTGAAGTGGGTGGCGTAGACCGGGTCGAACCGCAGGAGCGTCGTGAACAGGCGCCAGTCGGCCTCCGTGACCGAGTCGCCGACGAGGTACCGCCGTTCGCCGAGCCGGCGCTCGAGCATCTCGAGCGTGGCGAAGAGCCGGCCGACGGCCCCGTCGTAGGCCGGACTGGGTCGTGGCGAAGCCCGACCGGTACACGCCGTCGTTGACGTTCTCGTAGACGATCCGGTTGATCTCGTCGATGTCCTGACGCAGCGGGGCGGGATACAAGTCGACCGTGTCGTCGCCCCACTCGTCGAACTCGGCGTTGAGCATCCGGATGATGTCGGCCGACTCGTTGCTGACGATGCGACCCCGCTCGCGATCCCAGAGCACGGGCACGGTGACCCTCCCGTCGAAGTCGGGCGCGCTCGCCAGGTACGCCTCGGCCAGGAACCCGAAGCCGTTGACCGGGTCGGGGCCGTGGCCCCGGCCCTCCCGAAAGGCCCAGCCGCGCTCGTCGCGGATCGGATCGACCACCGACATCGACACCACGTCCTCGAGCCCCTTGAGCCGGCGCACGATCACCGTCCGGTGGGCCCATGGGCAGGCCAGGCAGACGTACAGGTGGTAGCGACCCGGCGCCGCGGGGAACCCGCTCGATCCGTCCGCGCGCACCCACTCGCGGAACCGGCTCTGCTGGCGCACCCAGCGCCCCTTCTCGTCGGCCTCGTCCGGAAACTGTGCCCGCGCGCTCACGGCGTCACTCCTCGATCGTCAGTTGACGGCGGCGACGGCCACGCCCCGCGGAGCCGCCAGCACCTCGGCCAGGTACCTGCCGGTGTAGGAGTCGGCGACGCGCGCCACGTCCTCGGGCGTCCCGCAGGCGATCAGGCGACCGCCCGCCGCCCCGCCCTCCGGGCCGAGGTCGAGCACCCAGTCGGCCGCCTTGACCACATCCAGGTTGTGCTCGATCACGACGACCGTGTTGCCCGAGTCGACCAGGCGCTGGAGCACCTCGAGCAGCCGTTCGACGTCGGCGAAGTGCAGCCCGGTGGTCGGCTCGTCGAGGACGTAGAGGGTGCGGCCGGTCGCCACCCGCGACAGCTCGCTCGCGAGCTTGACCCGTTGGGCCTCGCCGCCCGACAGGGTCGTCGCGGGCTGCCCGAGGCGGACGTAGTCGAGGCCGACATCGTGCAGCGTCTGCAGCCGCCGCGCGATCTTGGGCACCGGCGAGAACAGCTCCAGGGCCTCCTCCACGCTGAGGTCGAGGACGTCGCTGATGCTCTTGCCGCGATAGTGCACGGTGAGCGTCTCGCGGTTGTACCGCTTGCCGGCGGCAGACCTCGCACGGGACGTAGACGTCCGGCAGGAAGTGCATCTCGATCCGCAGCGTGCCGTCGCCATGGCAGGCCTCGCAGCGCCCGCCCTTGACGTTGAAGCTGAACCGGCCCGGCCCGTAGCCGCGCGAGCGCGCCTCCGGCGTCCGGGCGAACAGCTGCCGGATCTGGTCGAACAGCCCGGTGTAGGTGGCGGGATTCGAGCGGGGCGTGCGCCCGATCGGCGACTGGTCGATCGCGATCACCTTGTCGAGCTCCTCGGCGCCGACCAGCTCACGATGGCGCCCAGGGCGAACCGCCCGCCGGCCGAGCCGCGCCGCGAGCGCCTTCAGGAGCACCTCGTTGACGAGGGTGCTCTTCCCGGAGCCCGACACGCCCGTCACGCACGTGAACGCGCCGAGCGGGACGGCCACGTCGAGGTCCTTGAGGTTGTGCTCGGCGGCGCCCTGCACCTCGAGCCACCCCCGGGCCGGCCGGCGCTCGCCGGGGATCGGGACCGACCGGCGGCCGCTGAGGAACGCCCCGGTCAGCGAGTCGCGGGCCCGCGCCACCGCGGCGGGCGTCCCCTGCGCCACGACCTCACCGCCGTGCTCCCCGGCCCCCGGGCCCATATCGATGAGGTGGTCGGCCGCGCGCATCGTCTCCTCGTCGTGCTCGACGACCAGCAGCGTGTTGCCGATGTCCCGAAGGCGCTCCAGGGTCGCGATCAGGCGCCGGTTGTCGCGCTGATGCAGCCCGATCGACGGCTCGTCGAGGATGTACAGCACGCCGACCAGGCCGGAGCCGATCTGCGTGGCCAGGCGGATCCGCTGGGCCTCGCCGCCGGAGAGCGTGCCCGCCGCGCGGTCGAGGGTCAGATAGCCCACCCCGACGTCGTCGAGGAAGCGCAGGCGCGCCCCGGCCTCGTTGACCACCCGCTCGGCGATCATCATCTGGCCCGGGGGCAACTCGACGGCCTCCAGCCAGCGCAGCGCGTCGGCGACCGACAGGTGGGTCGCCTCGTGGATGCCGAGGCCGCCGACGGTCACCGCGCGGCTGGCGGGGCGAAGGCGGGCACCGTCGCACTCGGGACAGGGCCGCAGCGACATGAACTGCTCGGCGTGCTCGCGCACCGGCCGCGAGATCGAGCTCGCGTGCTGGCGGCGAAGCTGCGGGAGGACGCCCTCGAACCAGCCCCAGGTGCCCTTCCCCTTCTTGCGTCGTCCGATGTACAGGCGCTGGCGGCCGCCGCTCGGGCCGTCGAGCAGCATCTCCCGCTGGCGCTTGGGGAGCTTCGACCACGGCGTGTCCAGATCGATCCGGTACTCGGCCGAGATCGCCGCGAGGAGCAGGTCGTAGTAGTCGGTGGAGCGGTCCGACCAGGGCAGGACCGCGCCGTCGGCGAGGCTCCTGCGCGGGTCGACCACCAGCTCGGGGTCCACCTCCGGCATGTATCCGAGCCCCGTGCAGCGTGGGCAGGCGCCGTGGGGCGAGTTGAACGAGAAGGCCCTCGGCTCCATCTCGACCATGGTGGCGCCGTGCTCCGGGCAGGCGAACCGCTCGGAGTACTCCCAGCGGCGCGGCGGATCGGCGCCACCCACCTCCTCGGCCACGACGAGCCCGTCGCTCAGCGCGAGCGCGGTCTCGACGCTCTCGGTGAGCCTGCGCCGGAGGTCGTCGCGCATCCGCAGGCGGTCGACGACCACCGAGATGTCGTGCGCGCGCTTCCCGTCGAGGGGCGGCGGGTCCTCCAGGGTGGACGTCTCGCCGTCGATCGCGACCCGCGAGAAGCCCTCGCCGCGCAACCGCTCCAGCAGATCCCTGTGCTCGCCCTTTCGCCCGCGCACGACCGGCGCAAGCAACTGGAAGCGCGTCCCCTCGGGCATCTCGAGCAGCCGGTCGACGATCTGCTCGGCGCTCTGGCCGCTGATCGGCCGGCCGCACTCCGGGCAGTGGGGCGTGCCCACCCGGGCCCACAGGAGACGCAGGTGGTCGTACACCTCGGTGACGGTCGCCACCGTGGAGCGCGGGTTGCGGCTGGTCGTCTTCTGGTCGATCGAGATCGCGGGCGAGAGCCCCTCGATCGAGTCCACGTCCGGCTTGTCCATCTGCCCCAGGAACTGCCGCGCGTAGGCGGACAGGCTCTCGACGTATCGCCGCTGCCCCTCGGCGTAGAGGGTGTCGAAGGCCAGGCTGGACTTGCCGCTTCCGGACAGGCCGGTGATCACGACCAGCGCGTCGCGGGGGATCTCCAGGTCGACGTCGCGCAGGTTGTGTTCGCGGGCACCGCGGACGACGATCGCGTCGCGGCCACGCCGACGGGCTCTGCTCTGGGGCACTGGACCAAGTGTAGTCGCGCCCGCCCGCGCCCCGGGGGGCGACGGCCCGCCGCGCGACGGCGCGTGGGCCGTACGGCCATGTGCCGCGGGCGCGCTTTGGACAGCCGTCCATACGGGACCCGGTCGGCCGCTCCTACCTTCCCACCGGTGCTTACATGGACTGCGTCCCCGTCCGCTCAGGTGTCCTCGGAGACGTGCCGATCCACTCGTCGCCCGGACTGAACGCCATTCCCGCCTTGTCGAGGCCCGACTTGGAACGACCCGCCCGCGCGCCCCGTCGCACACCCCGGGCAGCGCTCCTGACCACCGTCGTGACGCTGGCGGTGCTCGCCACGACACCGTTCGCGGCGATCGCGGCCGGGCCGCCCGAGGCGACGACCGCCCCCTTCGGTGACGCAGAGGTCGCCGTGGTGCCGTACGGCGAGCTCATCGGCGCGGCCGGCGGCGGGTCGCTCAACGCGGCGGTCGTGGACGTGGACGACGGCTGGGTCGCCGCCGCGGACGACGCGGGGCACGTCGTGGCCGCCGAGATCCCCCAGCCCCAGGAGGGGCGCGACTTCGGCGGAACCGCGGCGGGGCCGGCGCCGGGCGCCGGGCTGCCGAGCGCCTTCGAGCTGACCGAGTCGCTCCGCGCCGACGGTGTGACCATCCTCCAGCCCACCGAGGCGGCGAGCGCCGCGCGCTCCGGGTCGCTCGTGCGGTACCTCCTGATCCCGCTCGGCATCGCGATTATGGCGATGTTCATCGTGATCGGCTTCATGGTGATCCGCGGACGCAACCCCAACGGCCGCGGGCTCGGCGGACGCGGGGGGGGCGGCGGCCACGGCAAGATGCGCAAGAACGCGCTCGTCGAGCCCCCCGACGCCCGGTTCCCGGACGTGGCCGGCTGCGACGAGGCGGTCGAAGAGCTCCGCGAGGTGGTCCTGTTCCTCAGCGAGCCGTGGCGGTTCCAGAAGGTCGGTGCCCGGATGCCGCGCGGCGTGATCCTGCACGGACCTCCGGGGACCGGGAAGACCCTCCTCGCCAAGGCCGTCGCCGGTGAGGCCGGCGTGCCGTTCTTCGCCGTCTCGGGATCGGACTTCGTGGACACCTTCGTCGGTGTCGGCGCATCCCGGATCCGTGACCTGTTCGCCGAGGCGCGCAAGGACAAGAAGGGCGCAATCATCTTCTTCGACGAGATCGACGCGGTCGGCCGCGCGCGCGGCGGCAGTGGTGGTGGCGGTGGCGCGGACTCCGAGCGCGAGGGCACCCTCAACCAGTTGCTCGTCGAGCTCGACGGGTTCAGCGACCGCGACCGGATCGTCGTCGTCGCGGCCACCAACCGCCTCGACATGCTCGACAAGGCCCTTCTTCGCCCGGGCCGGTTCGACCGGCGCGTCCAGGTGGGGCTCCCGGCCGAGAAGGGTCGGATGGCGATCATGCGGCTGCACTCCAAGCGCATTCCCCTGGCGCGCGAGGAGGACCTGACGCGCGTGGCGAGCGTCACGGCCGGGTTCGCCGGCGCCGACCTGGCCAACCTGCTCAACGAGGCGGCCATCATGGCGGCCCGGGACGGGCGCGAGCTCGTCACCGCCGCCGACCTCGACGAGGGGATGCTGCGGGCGCTCGCCGGGCCCCAGAAGCAGGACCGCAGGCTCGGTTCGGACGAGCTCGAGGCCATCGCGTGGCACGAGGCCGGACATGTCCTGGCCGCGGAGCTGTGTCCCACCCATGCCAAGACCCAGCGGGTGACGATCCTCTCGCGCGGCGACGCGGGGGGGCTCGCCCTCTACGGCAGCACGGACCGCGCCCTGACGGGACAGGACCGGCTGCACGAGCAGATGATGGTCCTCATGGCGGGCCGCGCCGCCGAGCAGGTGGGGCTCGGCGAGATCTCGTCGGGCGCCGCCAACGACCTCGAGCGCGCCAACGAGTTGGCCCGCACCGCGATCGAGCGGCTCGGCTTCTCCAACCTCGTCGGGCAGATCGTGAGCAGCTCGGGCCCGCACCAGATGCCGATCTCCGGCGAGACGCGCACCAACATCGACCGCGAGGTCGCGCGCATGGTCGCCGAGGCCTACGGCGACGCCGTTCGCCTGCTGACCGACAAGCGACCCGCCCTCGAGCGCATCGCCCAGGCGTTGCTCGAGCACGAGCAACTCGACCGCGACGAGATCGTCTCGCTCATGGACGGCGTCGAGCCGCACACCCGTCCGACCCGACGCTCGCTCCCCACGCCGGATCGAGCACCGGAGCCCCAGCCCGTCGCGGTCGCGGCGATGCCGGCGGCGCCCGCGCCCGTCCCGGCGGCGAGCCCCGCCCCCGCCGCGCGGCCCGAGCCCGAGGGCACTCGGGCGCGGACCCCGGACCGGCGCCCGCCGCCGGACCGCCGCCGAACGTCGAGGTCCCCGCTCCCGTCACTGTGCCGAGCGCGCGGCGACGGCGACTGCGCGCACCGACGCTACGCATGCCGGCGGTTCGACGGCGCGCACGGCGGCCCGTCGCGGGCGGCGCGGACGCGACGGCGACGCCGCGGCCGACGGTCGGATCGCGCGCGCACCGTCTCGTCCGGGCCGTCGTGCCCCGGGGGCGACGGCGCGCGCGGGCGATGCGCCCCGGGGCGTTGCACCTTCGCGTCCGTCGCGCGCACCGAGGCGTCGCGCCCCCGGCTCCGGGCGACTCGTGAGGAGCACACCGCGCCGGCGCGGCTCGATCGTGCCCGGCGACGTGGCGCCGCGCCGCTGAGCGCCGGCCGGACCGACGACCCTGCGCTCGTGGCGCACCGTCGGGCGCTCGAGGTGCTCAGGGCGGTGGTCCGCGAGATGGGCCCGACGCCAACCCCCGCGGCCCTCCCCGGTGCCCTTGCCGGGGCGGCGGACGCGATCGGCGCGCCCGAGGCCGCCGATCTCGCGCGCATGTACCTGCTCGGCGCGCGGGTCGGGGCGGACGCCGCCGGGGATCCGACGCGCGCGGCACGCTGGCTGGAGGGATGGAGCGGCGCCCGCGGGCGGACGCCGGACGAGGCGCGAGCGGCGCTCGCGGCCGGGATCGCCTTCGGCGAACGCGTGCTGCGGGAGTCCGGCGCGACCCCGCCCGGCACCTCGCCCGCCGACTGACGTCGCCCCGCCCAGGGGCGGATCCGCGGCGCGACCGCCCGCCGCGTCGCGCCGCATCCGGGCGACGCGGGCCGATGTGCCAGCCCGGGGTCAGGGCGGGCGGGTCGTCCCCGGGTCCTCGTGGTCGCCCGCCTCCGGCGGTGAGTCCTCCGCGACCCGCCACTTTCGGAGCATCTCGACGTGCCGGCGCCGGCGCTCCCCGGCGGGGTCCCAGCGGGTCTGATCCTGGGCCGGCGGGAACGCCCGCGCGGGCGGATGGTCCGCATCCCCCCACAGCGCGCCGCGACCCGGGAGCCCGTGCATCGCGGCGAACAGGTCGTCCTCGTCGAGCCCAGGGGCGGCGAGCGTGCGAAACGACTGCTCGTGGAGCGGGGGCGGTGGAGGCGGGTCCTGCCCGTGCTCGCGGCTCACCGGCGGCCCCGTCCACCCCGGCGACCGGGCTTGCGGGGCGCCGGCGGCGGGCCCGCACGCCGCGCGACATCGCCGTCCGGGGCGTCCTGCCCGGACGATGAGGACGCGTCGGCGTCGGCGCGGCGCGGGGCGGCCCCCGCGGCCTGGAGCGCGACGAGCGTGCTCCGGAGGTCCGCGATCTCGTCCCGCAGCCGCGCGGCGAGCTCGAAGCGCAGGTCCTCGGCCGCCACGAACATGTCCTGCTCCTTGCGGACGATCGCCTTCTGGACGTCGGCCGCGGTCACGCCCTCCGGAAGGGCCGGCGCCTCCGCCCGCTGGGCCTTTCGCGCGAGCGCCCCCTCGCCCAGCCCCAGCAGCGCCACGATGTCGGACACGCCCTTTCGGATCGTCTCCGGCGTGATTCCGTGCTCCTCGTTGTAGGCGACCTGGATCGCCCGGCGGCGGTCGGTCTCCGCGATCGCGGTCTCCATGGCCTCGGTGTGCCGGTCCGCGTACATGAGCACCCGGCCCTCGACGTTTCGCGCCGCCCGGCCGATGGTCTGGATCAGCGAGGTCGTCCCGCGCAGGAACCCCTCCTTGTCCGCGTCGAGGATCGCGACCAGCGTCACCTCGGGGAGGTCGAGGCCCTCCCGGAGGAGGTTGACGCCGACGAGCACGTCGAACTCCCCGAGCCGCAGCTCCCGGATCACCCTGATGCGCTCCAGGGTGTCGATGTCGGAGTGCAGGTACCGGGCCCGGATCCCCGCTTCCAGGAGATACTCGGTGAGGTCCTCGGCCATGCGCTTGGTCAGCGTGGTGACGAGGGCGCGCTGGTCGCGCTCTGCGCGGTCGCGGAGCTCACGCATGAGGTCGTCGATCTGGTTGCGCGTCGGACGCACCTCGACCTCGGGATCGACCAGGCCCGTCGGCCGGATGATCTGCTCGACGACGTGTCCGGAGCTCGCGCGCTCGAACTCGCCGGGAGTGGCCGAGACGAAGACGACCTGATCGACCCGCTCGAGGAACTCGGGCAGCTGGAGGGGTCGGTTGTCGAGCGCCGACGGGAGGCGGAAGCCGTGGTCGATCAGCGACAGCTTGCGCGAACGGTCGCCCTCGTACATGCCGCGGAGCTGGCCCATCGTGTTGTGCGACTCGTCGATGAAGCAGAGGAAGTCGTCGGGGAAGAAGTCGAGCAGCGCATGCGGCGCCTCCCCCGGGGCCCGGCCGTCGAGGATTCGCGAGTAGTTCTCGATCCCGGAGCAGTAGCCGAGCTCCCGGATCATCTCGAGGTCGTACTCGGTGCGCTGGCGCAGCCGGTGCGCCTCCACCATCTTCCCCTGGGCCTCGAAGCGCGCGAGCTGCCCGTCGAGCTCGGCGCGGATCTCCTCCACCGACCGCTCGATCGTGTCCGGAGGGGTCACGTAGTGGGTCGCCGGGTAGACGGCGAGGTGCCCGAGCTCGCCGTGCACCTCACCGGTGAGCGGATCGAACTCGATGATGCCCTCCACCTCGTCCCCGAAGGTGGAGATCCGGTAGGCGGTCTCCGCGAAGGCCGGCTGGATCTCGATCGTGTCGCCCTTGACGCGGAAGCGCCCGCGCTCGAGCACCATGTCGTTGCGCTGGTACTGGATCTCCACGAGCCGACGGAAGAGGCGCTCGCGTGGGTACTCCTCCCCGACGGTCAGCAGCACCATCCGGTCGCGGTAGACCTCGGGCGAGCCGATGCCGTAGATGCAACTGACCGACGCCACGATCACGACGTCCCGGCGCGCCAGCAGCGCGGCCGTGGCGGCGTGGCGCAGCCGGTCGATCTCGTCGTTGATCGACGCGTCTTTTTCGATGTAGGTGTCCGAGGCCGAGATGTAGGCCTCGGGCTGGTAGTAGTCGTAGTAGCTCACGAAGTACTCGACCGCGGCGTCGGGCAGGAACTCCCGGAACTCGTTGCACAGCTGGGCCGCCAGCGTCTTGTTGTGGGCGATCACCAGGGCCGGGCGGCCGGTGCGCGCGATGATGTTGGCCATCGTGAAGGTCTTGCCGCTCCCCGTCACCCCGAGCAGCGTCTGAAACCGCTCGCCGGCCTCGAGGCGCTCCGTGATCTCGGCGATCGCCTGGGGCTGGTCGCCGGTCGGCGAGTAGGCCTCCGCCAGGCGGTAGGGGCTGACGACGCTCACCGGACGCAGGGTAGCGCCCGCCCCCGTCGGCGACGCCCGGGACGCGGCGCTCACCCGGGGACGGCCGCCGCCTCCGATGCGGGCGCGAGCGCGTCCGCCGAGCCCATCACCCACCCGAACGACCCAGCGAGGATCGCGAGCGCCGCCTCGTGGGCGGCGGCGCCCATCATGGAGTCGACGCGGTCGCGGACGACGATCACCGCGAGATCCCGCACGGACGCCGACACGGCCGTCGCCAGGACGCACGAGTTCGTGTTGACCCCCATGGGCACGACGGCGTCGTGGCCACCCGCACGCAGCACCAGGTCGAGGTCGGTGGCGGCGGAGCGGTCCCAGCGCTTCTTCGTGGCGAGCGCGGCGCGCCGGGCTCGCGGCGGTCGGATTCGGCGCCTACTGGACCATGATCGGCAGCGCGCCCGATGACACTTCCCTCTGGAGCGTTGCGGCCGCGCGGGTCGTGTCGTCGGTGCTCGGGGTCGGGGCGCTCGTCGCGAATGCGGCGCGACGCGGGGAACGGCCAGGGCCGCGGGCGGGCCGCCTTCGCGATCGCGGCCGCGGCGGGCGATCTGGCGGTGACAGCGGCCGTCGCGGCGCTGTACCCGGCCGTCACGGCCGGACTGGCCCAGGCGACGCCCGGAGCGCGACCGGGCCGCGTGCAGGCGATCGGCGCGGCCGCGCTCGTCGTCGGTGTGGTCATCGTGGCCGGCGGGCGCTGCCACGACGACCGCCACGCCCGAGGGCCAAACGCGACGCCCCGGATTTGCTCGCGCGGGCCAACGCGGCCGCGCCCGGGCGGGCCTAGTCTCTCCCCATGACGCCGCTCGATCAGCGAAACGCCCCCTCGCGAGTCGTCGGCGCACGACGCCCCCGTTGCCCCGGGAGCGTCGTGTCGTGTCCGTGGCGCGGCGTGCGTGTCTCGACATGCACGCGCGCGCCCCGGCACGGCGTGAGCCGTCCAGGGCTGACGGCGCACGTCGGGCGCATGGCCCCGCGACCGGGACGTGGGGCTTCGAACACCGGTGTCGGCGGCGTCCTCGGGCGTCGCCGGCATCGGCATTCGTGAGGGCGCTACCCTCGGCCCGACACCGAGGGAGGCACGATGGCCGACAAGCTGATCCACACCATGATCCGGGTGCTCGACGAGGATCGCTCGATCGCGTTCTACGACGCGCTCGGATTTCAGGAGCGGCGGCGCAACCGCGTCGGCGGGGACACCGCGACGATCATCATGCTCGGCCTCCCGGGCGACGACAACGAGCTCGAGCTCACGCTCAACGATGGCCGCACCGAGCCGTACGAGATGGGTGAGGCCTACGGCCACATCGCGATCACCACCGACGACCTGGACGCGGAGCTCGCGCGGCTCGAGGCGCTCGGCATCCTGCCGGAGAAGCCGCCCTACGCCGCCTACCCGGGCGGGTCGAGGATCTGCTTCGTCCGTGACCCCGACGGCTATCGGATCGAGATCATCGAGCGCGCGTAGTGGCGCGGGCGTCTTGCCGCCGCGAGTCCGGCGGGGCCGTGGGGCAAGCGCCCCGGCCGGCACCCACGGCTCAGCGCGCTCGGACACCTCGCCGCGCTGACCGGCGGGGCACACTCGCCGGCCGCCTGGCCGTCGCTGTCCGAGTTCAACGCCCGCCCCCCGAACCCAAGCGGCACGGCCCGGACGCTCGGACCGCTCCTAGGACCGCTCGGCCGTCTTGCGGGTCTTCCTCGTCGCGCGACTCTGCGTCCACGTCGTCATGCCCACGCTCATCAGGGTGCCGAGCGGGACGGCCCACTCCCGGATGAGCAGGTTCGGGTCGAAGTAGAGGCGCTCCTCGGCGATCTTCCCCTCGGTGACCTTGTAGACGGCGACGCCCGAGAACTCGATGTGCTCGCCCTGTGGCGTGAGCCTGTTCCAGGCCCCGGTGTGAGTACCGGTGTGGACCCATTCCAGTAACGCGCCCTGGTCGGTCTCGACGAGCTGGCGAACCTCCAGCTCCAAATCGGGAACGGCGGTGAGAAGCGACCGGATCGGCTTGGCGATCTCCTTGGGGCCGTGAAAGCAGTTCGGGCCACCGATGGGAATCGGCACGACGATCTCCCACCGCCGAACCCCATCGCCGGCGAAATGGGCGGCGATCCTCGCCGGGTCCCGCTCTCGCCAGGCCGCGACATAGGACTCGACGACTTCGCGGTTGGTCTTCGTCTCGACGCTCATCCGTCCGTCCTCCTGGCGAGGTGTGGATTCGCAGGCTTTCGCGTGCCGAGCCCGAACGCGTCCGCCTGTCCACGGAACACAGGTTCGGTTTACCCCTGAGCGTCGGGATCGGCATCGGCCCCAACCCGCACCGCCGCGACTCGCCGCACCTGGCGGAGCCAGGCCGACGCCAGCGCGAAGAACCCGAACGGACCCAGCCGCCGCGATCCGCCGAACCGATCGGGAGGTCGCCGACTCCGGAGGGCACTCATCGAGCGCCCTCCATTGCCTCGGTCGGCCCCCTACCAGGCGTCCCAGTGCACCACGTCCGACAGCGGCGGGCGCTGCGCGACGTGGAACTCGTCGTCACTCGCGTGCGCGACCGGGATCAGGGCCGCCTGCTGAACGGTCTCGTAGGGCACGCCAAGCACCGACGCGGCGTCCTCCTCGAAGAACAGGTGGACGACGGTCCAGCAGGACCCAAGGCCGCGAGCACGCGCGGCGAGACGGAACTGCTGCGCAGCGGGGAGGATGTTGCCCCAAGTAGCGGCCTGGATGATCGACGGAAGTGGCACGTCGCGCGTCACGCCGGCCTCGGCGTAGACGCGGGCGACCCCCTCGCCAAAGGCGACGCATGGGACCACGAGTGCCGGCACCTCGTGGATGTGCTCCACGAGCCAGTCCGCCTGCTGCCCGGCCATCTGCGCCCACTCCTGGAACCGCTCGGCCTCGCCGGGGCGCTGTCGATAGTCGTCGTACGGGAGCTTCCCGTAGAAGAAGGGGGACTCGACGTACGCCTGCCAGCCGCGCCGGTACACCTCCCCCAGCGCCGCGCGCTGGTCGGGGTCGGTCACCACGACGAAGTGGGCGTTCTGGATGTTGGAACCGCTCGGCGCCTGGAGCGCCAGCCCGATGCACTCCTCGACGAGCTCCCGCCCCACCGGGCGAGACAGGTCGAGCCCCCTCCGAACGGACCGCGTGGTTGCGAGCACCTCATCGGCTGCCAGCGCGGGACGGCTTGTGGCCTCGGAGCCCATCCTGCCACCTCCGGGTTCGCGACGAAGTCCCTCGGGAGCCCTCAGCGCTTGCGCCCGAGCACGGCAGCACTCTCGTAATGACCCGTCGTGGGCACATCCGGGCTGCCCCGGTCGGGTGGTTCGGATCTTCCGCGCCCCAGGCGCGCCCGCACCGCTCCGGGGCTCGCGCCTTTGTGCGAGGCGGATCAGCACGCACTTCCCCGCCTCCACTCGGTCCGGGGAACCCGCGAGGCGCGCGCCCGTCATCGCACTGCGTACACCTCGACGGCGTGGCCGTCCGGGTCGAGCACGCGGCAGTAGGCGAAGCCCCCCGCGTGCTGGAAGGCGACCTCCTCGAGCCCCCCGTCGCGCGCCCTCGCTCGAAAGCCGAGCACGTCCTCGACGCCGCGGACACGGAACCCGAAGTGGCTTCGCGCGGGCGCCGGCGCCCCGGCGTCCCCGCGATGGAAGGCCAGCAGTCCGCCGCCCTGCGGCCGCACGATGGTGAGCTCCCCATCCCGGTGGACGACCTCGTCGACACCGAACCACCGCGAGTAGAAGTCGCGGGTCCGAGCCGGATCCGCCACCGTGAGCGCGACGTGGTCCAGCCGCAGGGTCAACCGGACGCCCCGAGGTCGGCGCCGTACGCGCGCCGGTAGACCGTCGCCATCTCGAGCACGCGACCCACGTAGGCGCGGGTCTCGGCGTAGGGGACGTCCTCGGGGATGCGGAGCACCTCGCCCCGGGCCCGCGCGTCGCGTCGCCACCGCCGAAGCGCCTCGTGCCCGGCGTTGTAGGCGACCAACGCGGCCGGCACCGACCCGAACTCGCGCCGGTGCTCGCCGAGCAGGTGCGCGCCGTAGGCGATGTTCACCTCGGGGTCCTCGAGATCGCCGGGGGCGGGGCTGGGGCGGGTCGGCCGCGAGGCCATCCACGCGGCGGTCGACGGAAGCACCTGCATCAGCCCGACCGCCCCCTTCGGCGATCGCGAATCCGGGACGAATCCCGACTCGGCGTAGATCACCGCCGCCACGAGCTCCGGCGGAAGATCGCTCCGAGCGGCCTCGGCTCGGATCGCCTTCTCGTGCTCGAGCGGGTACCACATGCGGGCATACCACCCGGGCATCGTGGCGTGCACGACGAGGACGCCGCCGACCGCGACGCTCGCCAGCAACAGCCACACGACCAGCGCGCCGACGCGCCGGCGCGAGCGCCCGGCGGGGGGAACGGCGGCGCTCACGCCCCGCCGCTCCCGCGTCGTTCGACGACGTCGGCCACCCACGCGTCCAGGTCGTCCAGCGTCCCGTCGTTGACGTAGGACTCGTCGGCACGCGCCAACTTGTCGGCCTCGGGCAGTTGCCGGGCCGCCCGGGCCGCGAAGTCCTGGCCGCGGGCCGCCACGCGCGCCCTGCGGATCTCGTCCGGTGCGCTCACCACCACCACGGCGTCGAACTCCCCCTCGGCCCCGACCTCGAACAGGAGCGGCACCTCGCAGACGATCACCGGCGGCGCAGGCCGCCGGCGGCGCGCCGCGGCCACCCAGCGCCTGCGCTCGGCGCCGACCCGAGGATGCAGCAACTCCTCGAGGAAGGTCATCCCATCCGGGTCCCCGAAGACCGAGCCGCCGAGGGCGGCGCGGTCGATCTCGCCGCCGGCGTCCAGCACCCCCGTCCCGAAGCGGGCGGCGACGGCGTCGCGCACACCGGGCTCCGCGTAGAGGCGGTGGATCACCTCGTCGGCGGACAGGATCGCCGCCCCGTGGGCCGCGAAGGCCGCGAGCGCGGCCGACTTGCCCGCGCCGATCCCCCCGGTGAGGCCGAGCAGGGGGGGCGGCGGCGGCGCCCCCCGCGGCGTGTCGCTACTGGGCGTCGTCTCCGGCGTCCGCGTCGGCGTCGGGCTCGGTCTGCGCGTCGATCTCGACGACCTCGTCGATCTCGCCGTCCGGGCCGACGTGTGCCTCGACGACCTCGACCTCGTCGATCTCGCCGTCCGGGCCGACGTGTGCCTCGACGACCTCGACCTCGTCGATCTCGCCGTCCGGGCCGACGTGTGCCTCGACGACCTCGATCTCGTCGATCTCGCCGTCCGGGCCGACGTGTGCCTCGACGACCTCGATCTCGTCGATCTCGCCGTCCGGGCCGACGTGCGCCTCGACGACCTCGACGTCGAGGCCGTCGTCACCGACGCCGACCGGCATGCCGCCGGGACCCTCGAGCCGGTGCTGGACCGCGTCGCCGTCAGCGACGCGCTTGAGGCTCAGCGAGAGGCGGCGGCGGTCGGCGTCGATCTCGATGATGCGCACCGCCAGGACATCGCCCTGATTGACGATCTCACGCGGGTTCTCGACGTGATGGGTGGCGAGCTCGGAGATGTGGACCAGCCCCTCGACCCCGGCGTGGATCTCGACGAAGGCGCCGAAGGTGACCACCTTGGTGACCTTGCCCTCGACGACGTCGTTGACCTCGTACGCGTCGATGACGCTCTGCCAGGGGTCGGCCTGGGTCTGCTTGAGGCCGAGCGAGATCCGCTGGCGGTCGCGGTCGATGTCGAGCACCTTGACCTTGACCTTCTGCCCGATCTCCAGGACCTCGGACGGGTGGTTGACGTGACTCCACGAGAGCTCGGAGATGTGGATCAGGCCGTCGATACCGTCGAGGTCGACGAAGGCCCCGAAGTCCACGATGTTGGAGATCACGCCCTCGACCACCTGGCCGGGCTGGAGCTCGTCGAGGATCTTCTGGCGCACCTCGCGGCGCTCGTCCTCGAGCACGGCGCGACGCGACAGGACGACGTTGTTGCGGTTCCGGTTGAGCTCGATGACCCGGCACTCGAGGCGGCGGCCCAGGAACTCGTCCAGATCCTGGACGCGGCGGATGTCCACCAGCGACGCGGGGAGGAACCCGCGGACGCCGAGGTCGAGGATGAGGCCACCCTTGACGACCTCGATCACGCTGCCCTCGACGTTCTCGCCGGCGGCTGCGGCGGCCTCGATGCGCTTCCACGCCTTCTCGAAGCGCGCGCGCTTCTTGGAGAGCACGAGTCGCCCGTCCTGGTCCTCCATCTGCATGACCAGGGCGTCGACCATCTCCCCGAGCTCGACCTCCTCCTCGGGCTTGACCGACTTGCGGATCGAGAGCTCCGGGAGCGGGATCACGCCCTCGCTCTTGTAGCCCACGTCGATCAGGACCTCGTCCTTGTCGATGCGCACCACCCGACCGTTGACGACGCTGCCCTCGTCGAAGTCGGGCATGGTCAGGTCGTAGTTCGGGACGAGCTCTCCGTCGACCTCGATGTACTCGGGTCCATCGAGGCTGAAGACGGGCTCTTGCGCGAGTTCGGTGGTCATGCGGGTGGAGGTCCTTCGTCGACGGTGGACGGGCACGGGTCACCCACCGGCGCCCGGAACGGATGAGTATAGCCCCCGGGCACGGTCCGCGCGGGGGCGTGGGGATCGGGCGAAGCCGGCGGACGTCGCGACCGCGCGGCGCGCCTCACCAGGCCCGGCTGAGCTGCCTCGTGAGAGCCTCGATCGGTGCGCGGGCGGGGTCGCGGACCGCGCGGATGTCGGCCCACATCCCCTTGGCCTCATGGGACTCGGGCGTCCCCGCGAACAGCGAGCAGTAGAGCCGGTGCGTTCCAGGCGCCAGGCGCGCCCGGATGGTCTGCGTCTCGCCGGGGGCCAGGTCGACCTTGTGCGTGAGGCCGTCCGAGTCGACCAACACGAGGTCGTGGTCGTCCTCACCGCGGTTGTAGACGCGCAGTCGCACGTCCCCCGCCGCCAGCACCCGCTGCGCCGGGCGGACGGACCACTCCGTCTCGTCGACGGCCGTCGCGGTCGGAAGCGGCGGTGGAGGAGGCAACTGCAGACGGTGGATACGTGCGGTGGCCAGGGTGGACGCCGCGCCGACGAGCGCGACGCACACGAGCACGAAGCCGACCCTGGCGGCGCGGCTCACTTGAGGATCGGTGTCCCGAGGGTCGTGCCGAACGACCCCGCGGGGATCACTGCGCCCGGGTCGCCGCCGAGCCAGTCGGCGATGAGCGAGCCGTACACGCCCCGGAAGTCCGTGGTGACGCGGAGGTCGCCCCGGTCGAGCGACCCGAGCCCCGGGAACTCACCCCGGAACCCGCCCCGGACCCTGGGTCCCATCAGCATCATGAGCCCGCCCGCGCCATGGTCGGTGCCCGGCCCGTTGCTCTCCACCCGGCGACCGAACTCGCTGAACACGCACGTCACGACCTTGTCGCCGACGCCGCGAGCCGAGAGGTCGTCCCGGAAGGCCGCGAGCGCGGCCGAGAGCACGCGCAGCTGCGGATCCTGGCTTCCCAGCTGGTTGCCGTGCGTGTCGAACGAGCCCCAGTCGATGGTGACGACGCGCGTGCCGAGGTCGGCCGCGAGGAGCGTCGCCGCCAGCTGCAGCCGCTGGGAGATCTGCGAGTTGGGGTATCCCGCGCCACCGGGAGCGCCGGCGAGGCTGCGAAGCGAACGCGAGACCTGGACCGTCTGGCCGTAGACCTGCCGGGCCAGGGAGAGCGCCTCGTTGCCCTTGCCGGTCGGCACCGCGGAGAGCGGCGCCATCTGCTCCGTGGTGTCGATCAGGCCGTCCCAGACGCCGTTGACGCGGAACTGCACGCCGTTGAGCCCGGTCACCGCGCTCACCGGGGCGCCCACCGCCCGCAGCTGCTTCGAGATGTTCGAGTCGAGCGAGACGGCCTGCAGCGGGTTCTCCTTCGAGCCGTACAGGTCCAGCCAGCGCCCGAGCCATCCCGTGTCCATCTTCTCCGTGTTGCCGGAGAACCAGTAGTCGCGGCTGTCGAAGTGGCTGCGGTTGGGGGGTGTGTAGTCGGCTGCCGGGAACACCGCCAGGTCGGAGCCCGGTCCACCTCCTCCGTCGCCCCACAACGTGTCGAAGCCTCGGTCGAAGCCGTTGTTGGACTGACCGCCGACGCACACCTGAGCCCAGGCGTGCCCCCCGTTGGTGCCCGGCATCGGGATCGAGCCCACGTTGGCCCCGGGGCCGCCGTCGGCCGCCGCGGCGACGGGGTCGCGCTCGCGCGCAAGGCGCTCGCGCGCCTTCTTGTAGGCGTCGTACTCCCCGACCGGAACGATCGTGTTGAGGCCGTCATTGCCTCCGTTGAGGAAGATCATCACGAGCTTTCGCTCGGGCTGCGGCTCGGCCGCGGCGGCCTCGAAGGCACGGGTCCAGTCGATACGCGTGGCGGCGTAGACGGCGGCCGTGCCGAGCGCGGCGTTGCGAAGGAACTCCGCCCGGCGCCACCCCCGCGCGCCCTGCGGCACGCCGTCCGGGAACCCGGCCAGCGCCTCGCCGGGGATCGGCATCCGGTCGACCGGGTCGACGTCACGCGCCGCGCTGTCGCTCGCGGCGCAGTCGGCGCAGATCACCGCGTCGCCCATGCCCGGGTCCAGGCCGGGACCCTCGGGGGGGTGGATCTCGTCGCTCATCACATCACCTGGGCGTCGGGGCCACCGAGGAGGAACGCGCGCAGGGCCCGCTGGCGGGCCACGCGCTGCCACTTGTCCTTGCTCTTGGCCGTTCGGCTGAAATAGAGCAGCGCGCTTCGCGAGCCGCGCGAGATCCACGGCCGCCCGACGGCGCTCCAGGCGCGCATGAAGGCCTCGCTCGAGGTCTCCGACGCGACGTCCTCCGGCTCCTTGTCGGGAAGGGGCTCGTAGGTCTTCTGGAGCAGGCGGTCGGCGAGCCGGAAACGGGCGAGCGCGGTGTTCGTGTTCAGCCATGCGTCGCCCCCCTCCCAGCCGGCCACGGTCGGCGGGAAGTACGGAAGCTGGCCCATGTCCCGAAGGGAGTAGTGGAGGGTCTCGTCGGTGATCCCGAGCCCCAGCGCCCGCATCATCCCGACGCCGTAGACGACCGGCGACTTGATCATGTTCGGCTCGCGGAGCGAGGCGACCATGTCGGGATGGGTCAGGATCCGCGTGAGGACCGGGCGGAAGCGCATCTTCGTGCGCCTGTAGAGGCGCACCAGCTCCTTGACGGTGACCTCGTCCGGTGGCGTCGGGATGAACTCCGACCAGAGCGTGGTCACGATGAACCGGGCGTGGCTCGGGTGCGCGAGCACCTTCTCGTTGACACCGGCGTAGTCGTAGTTCGCGGGCTGGCCGAAGACGGTCTTCGTCCCGTCGAAGTAGCGCGAGCCATCGAACTCGACCTTCGGGTTCTCGGGGTCGTCGTCGTCGAGAACCCAGCCGGTCAGCGACTTGGAGACCTCGCGCACGTCGTCTTCGGTGTAGTGCGCATTGCCCTTCGCGTCGAGCACGCCCAGGCCGAAGAGCTCCATCAGCTCACGGCCGTAGTTCTCGTTGATCTCCTCGGCCGTGTTGTCCTCATTGTTGAGGAACCGCATCATCGCCGGGTCGAGCCCGACGTCCCGGATGAGCGCCCGGAAGTTCGACGTCGGATAGGCGGCCAGATCGGAGTAGCGGCGAAGCAGCTCGTTCTGGCGGGTCATGAGCTGCGGCGGCGAGACGTCCGCGCGGCTCGTGGCGAAGTGGTCGTGCCACATGAGCGTCAGGCGCTCGACGAGGGGGTTCTGGGTACGGATCATGCGATCGAGCCACGCGAGCACGAGGTGCCGGTCGTCCTCGTTGGGGTCGAGCGGGGCGTCGCGGACCGTCGGGATCGGGCCGACGAGACGCCCCTGGGGAGCTCGCATGAGCATGTCGACGGCCTGGTGCAGGCCGCGCCCGCGAAAGCGCTTGCGGTCGCGGGCGGTCGGGCCGAACCCCGTTCGCCACATGAGCCGGTCCACCATGGCGTCGGTCATCGCCTGCTGCGCCCCGCCGGGGCTCGGGCGGCGCAGCCGGTGGCGGCGGCGCGCGGGCGCGCGGGCGCTCACTTGGACACCCTCGCGAGCGCCCGGAACGCGCGCATGGTCTTCGCGCTCTGGCGGATGCGGAAATCGCCGGTGCGGTCGCGGACGTCGTACCAGACCATGCCCTGCAGGCGGGGCATGTCGTCATCGAGGCGCGAGAGCGCCCTGATCCACGCCGCCTTGTCGCCGCCCTTGGACGTCGATCCGGTCTCGGCGATCCAGAACGGTTTGGCGGACAGGGCCGACACCGTCCGGTAGGCATCCTCGAACAGCGGTTCCGGATCGGTCCATGCCAGGCCGCTCTTCTTCCCGAAGTTGTACGCGCTCGCCCCGACGAGATCGACCTTGGCGGCACCGGGGAAGTAGTCCTCGATGGCGTTGCCCGGGCGCTCGGGGACGCTTCGGGCGTATGGCGCCCAGAGCAGTTGCACCCGCCGGTTCGCCCGCTTGGAGACCGTCCGCACTCGGTTCCAGGCCTTGACGTAGGCCTTGGCGGAGTTGCCCTTGGTCGTGCCCGACCACGCGTACCACGGCGTGTTCGGCTCGGGCATCGGACGCAGGATCGCGGCCGGACGAAGGCCGCCGATCTGGCGCACGAGCCTGCGGAGCGACGCGTCGTAGCGGCCGCCGCTGACGGCGCGCAGCCGGAAGCGCGCCCCCTTGGCCCCGTCGCGGCCGGAGTCCGGCATCCAGCTCACCATGAGGCGCGCCTTGCGCTGACGCGCGAGGCGCACGATGCGAGGGTCGAGGGTGGCGCCGGCCGTGACGTAGACCGAGATGACCTTGGTCCCACGTGGTCCGACGGTCTTGGCGAGCCGGGGCACGCTCACCAGCGGCGCGTCCTCGTAGACCCCCAGCTCGACGCGCTTGGCGTCGGCGGGCTGGGGAAGCGCCGCCACGAGCACGGCCACCGCGAGCACTCCGAGCGCGGCGGCGACACGCGGGGCGGCGCGGGCTGGACCTTCGGACGGGGGCGCCATCTCGCGCAACCTATCGACGCCCTCCGCCGACTCCTGCAGGGGCAAACGCGTTCCTGAACGCCGCGCATACCAATTCCTGACAACTTGGACCCATGCGCGCCGACGGCGAAGGCGCCCGCCGGCGAGGACACGCACGCCGACCCCGCCGACGCCTCATCCGCCAGTCGGTCGGCGCCCGGCCGGCGGGCGTGACGGCGCGCGCGGTGGGCAACGAATCAGTCTTGACGCCGCTGCACGAACGGGGGTCCGCCGAGGGGGCTGCGGCCGAGGACCGCGGCGAGGAGCCCCTCGGCGACCACGATCCCGGCGAGGACCGTCGCGGCGGCGGTCGCATCCCGGGCCAGGAGCGCCGTCGCCCCCGCGAGCACCAGCGCGCGGGCGATCGCCGCCACGCGGCCCGGACGGCCCGGGACGAAGGGCGGCGCGGCGGGCGCGAGCCACGCCGCCGCCGCCGCGTACGGCGACCGCCCGCCCAGGACGTCGACGGCCGCAAAGAGCGCCGCGGCGCCGAGCGCGACGGGGCTGGCGACCAGGAGCGACTCGAAGGCCATCACGGCGACCACCGCGCCCGCCAGCCGCGGCTGAAGCGGGCGCTGCGGGTGCGCCGGGGCGCTCACGAGGGCCCCGGCGGCACCCCTCGGGCGGCGACGATCAGCGAACGGTGGGCCCGCATGAGCGCCGCGAGCCGTCGGGGCGCATCGTCGGACTCGTCGCGGAGCACCATCTCGCGAAGCGCGGCGTAGGCCGCGTCGATCACCTCGGGGCAGGCCTCGGGGTGGACCTGGAGCGTCCGGTGATGATCGTCGTCGGCCGGCACGCTCACGCCTTGGCCTCCAACCAGGTCTCCCCCACGCCCGCGTCCACCTCGAGCGGCGGATCGAGCGCATAGGCGCCGACCATGGCCGCCCGGACCACGTCGATCGCCGCCTGCACCTCGTCGACGGGCGCCTCGAGGAGCAACTCGTCGTGGATCTGGAGCACGAGCCGCGCCGACAGCCCCCTGTCCGCGAGGGCGCGGTGGGCGGCCACCATCGCCACCTTGATGATGTCCGCCGCGGACCCCTGGATCACGGTGTTGACGGCCAGCCGCTCGCCGAGCTGGCGCTGCTGGCGCGTGCGCCCGGCGAGCTCGGGGATCGGCCGTCGCCGCCCGAGCAGCGTGGTGACGAACCCGTCCTGGGTCGCGCTCGCGATGGTGGTGTCGATGAAGCTCCGCACCCGCGGATACCGATCGAGGTAGGTCGCGATGTAGCGGCCCGCGTCGGCGCGCGGGATCGCCAGCTGATCGGCCAGGCCGAAGTCCGAGATCCCGTACACGATCCCGAAGTTGACCGCCTTGGCACGGTCGCGCGTCTCCCGGTCGACCTCGTCGGGAGGGATGCCGAACACCTCGGCGGCCGTCGCCCGGTGCACGTCCTCGCCGCGCGCGAACGCGTCGCGCAGCGCCGGCTCCCCAGAGACGTGGGCAAGGATCCGCAGCTCGACCTGGCTGTAGTCCAAGCTCACGAGCCGCCACGCGCGCGACGGCACGAACGCGTCGCGAATCTCGCGGCCGATGGCCGTCCGCACGGGGATGTTCTGGAGGTTCGGGTTCGTCGACGAGAGCCGTCCGGTCTCGGCGACCGTCTGCTTGAAGGTCGTATGGAGGCGCCCGTCGCGGGGGTCGACCAGCTCCGGGAGGGCCGACAGATAGGTGTTGTCGAGCTTGGTCAGCTCGCGGTAGCGCCCGATCAGGGGGACGATCTCGTGCTTGTCCTCGAGCAGGCGCAGCACCTGCCGGTCGGTGGACCAGCCGGTCTTGCCGCGCCGGAAGGTCGGCAGGCCGAGCCGCCCGAACAGGACCTCGCCCAGCTGCTTGGGCGACTCGATGACGAACTCGCCCCCGGCCAGCTCCCAGATCCGGTCGCGAAGCTCGTCCGCGTTGTCGCGCACCCGGGCGGCGATCTCTCCCAGCCGGGGGACGTCGAGGCCGATGCCCACGCGCTCCATCTCCCCGAGGACGCCGGCCACCGGCATCTCGACGTCCCGAAAGAGCGACTCGAGCCCCTCGGAGGCGATCAGGGGCGCCTGGCGCACCATGAGCTCGTGGATGCCGCAGGCGGCCCGCGCCAGGGGCGCCTCGTCGCCGGTGAACCCGATGCCGGCGTCCTCGATGAGCTCGTCCAGCGCGTCACGGCGACGGCGCGGCTCGAGGAGGTAGGCGCCGATCATGACGTCGTGTCCGCGCGCGAGGACCGCGTCACGGAGCGCGGCGGGGAGTCCCTTCACGTCGTGACAGGCGAGTTGGCGGTCAGCGAGGGCCGCCACGATCCCGTGCCCCTCGTCGATGCCGATCGCCCCGAGCGCGACGTCACCGCCGGGTCCCGCGAGCGCGACCTCGCCGTCGTCCACCGCGAGCGCCACGGGACCGGGACCGGCCGGCGGGTCGGGCACGCCCCCCGGCGCCGTGGGCCGGAGCACCACGCGCAGCGAGCTGGTCACCGCGGCCTCCGGCGCGGGACCGCCGGAGATGTCGGCGAGGCGGCGCCGAAGGCTCTGGAACTCCAGCCTGTCGAACATCGCGCCGAGCTCGGCGGTGCGGGGCGGGCCGAGATCGAGCGGCGGTACCTCCGCGAGGTCCACCTCGACGGGCGCGTCGGTCGCGATCGCCGCCAGACGGGCGGTCAGGCGCGCGTCCTCGGCGTGCACGGTGAGGCTCTCGCGCCGCTTGGGGCTCTGCTCGCCGGCGTGCGCGAGCACCTCCTCCAGGCTGCCGTACTTGGCGATCAGCTGGGCGGCGCCCTTCTCCCCGATCCCCGGCACGCCCGGCAGGTTGTCGCTCGGATCCCCGACGAGTCCGCGGAACTCGACCATGAGCTCGGGGCCGACCCCGTAGCGCTCGCGCACGGCCTCCGGCGTGTAGCGCGTTACGTCGGTGACCCCCCGACCGGTCGCCAGGACCGTCACGCGCTCGTCCACGAGCTGCAGCGCATCGCGATCGCCGGTGAGGATCATCACCCGCTCCCCGGACTCGGCCGCGCGACGGGCGAGCGTCCCGATCACGTCGTCGGCCTCGTAGCCGGTGAGCTCGGCGTTGACGAACCCGAACGCCTCCATCAGCGGCCGGAAGAGCCGAGTCTGCTCGCGAAGGAGATCCGGGGTCTCGCGCCGCCCGGCCTTGTACTCGTCGTACAGGTCGTTGCGGAACGTGCCCCCGGCCGGATCCCACGCCACGACGACGCGGCCCGGATGCTCCTCCGAGAGCACCTTGACCATCATCGCCGCGAGCCCGTAGAGGGCGTTGGTGGGGAAGCCCTCGGACGTCGTGATCGTCTCGGGGAGGGCGAAGAAGGCCCGGTAGGCCAGGCTGTTGCCGTCCACCAAAAGCAGCGGCCGGTCCGCCGCCTCGCCGGTCGCGACGACGGGTTCGGCGCCCTCCGGGCGCTCCGGGCCGGAGGCGGTGGCTGCCACGGGCGGGAGTCTACCCCGCGCGCCCGAGCGCCCGGATATGCTCCCCGCCGCAGTTCAGGCGTCGTCTCCAGGGGGCATGCGTGGCCGTCACGCCCAGCGCGCAGTACAGCGTCACGATCAGGGTCGCCATCGATGCCGGCCGGCCGGGCCTGCTCGGGGAGCTGGCGGGGGCCATCGGCACCGTCGGCGGTGACATCGGCGCGATCGACGTCGTGGAGGCCACCACGACGAAGGTGGTCCGCGAGCTGGTCGTCGACGCCTCCGACCTGGATCACGCCGCGGCGATCGTCGCCGCCGCGGGTTCCGTCGACGGCGTCGAGGTCGACTCCTCGGACGACCGCACGTTCCGCATGCACCAGGGCGGGAAGATCGAGATGGAGACGCGCCTCCCACTGGAGTCGCGCGACGACCTCTCGATCGCCTACATGCCCGGGGTCGCGCGGGTGTGCCGGGCGATCCACGACGATCCATCCCTCGCGTTCGACCTCACCATGAAGCGCAACATGGTCGCGGTGATCACCAACGGCACCGCGGTCCTCGGACTCGGGAACATCGGTGCGATCGCCGGAATGCCCGTGATGGAGGGAAAGTCGATGCTCTTCAAGGAGTTCGGCGGGGTCGACTCCTACCCGATCTGCATCGACTCCGAGGACGCCGACGAGCTCGTCGAGACGATCGCGGCGATCGCCCCGGTGTGGGGCGGGATCAACCTGGAGGACATCGCCGCCCCGGTCTGCTTCGAGGTCGAGGACCGGCTCAAGGAGATGCTCGACATCCCGGTCTTCCACGACGACCAGCACGGCACGGCGATCGTGGTGCTCGCCGCACTGATCAACGCCCTCAAGCTCACGGGCGGCCGCATGGAAGACCTCAAGGTGGTCGTCAACGGGATCGGGGCCTCGGGCGTCGCCTGCTCGAAGATCCTCATGAACGCCGGCGTGCGCAACATCATCGGTTGCGACACGCGCGGCGCGATCTACGGCGGGCGCACCGAGAACATGAACTTCATGAAGGAGTGGTACGCCGAGCACACCAACCCCGAAGGCGTGCGGGGCGATCTCTCCGAGGCGATCCGGGGCGCGAACCTGTTCCTGGGGCTCTCGGGGCCCGGGACCTTCTCGGTCGAGCAACTGCGCTCGATGGCGCCGGACCCGATCGTGTTCGCGATGGCGAACCCGGTTCCCGAGATCATGCCCGAGCTCGCCGCGCCGCACGTCGCGGTCATGGCGACGGGCCGGAGCGACTACCCGAACCAGATCAACAACGTGCTGGCGTTCCCGGGCATCTTCCGCGGGGCGCTCGACTGCCGGGCCACGCAGATCAGCGAGGCCATGAAGGTCGCTGCCGCCGAGGCGATCGCCGACTGCATCCCCGAGGACGAGCTGAACCCCGACTACATCATCCCGAGCGTGTTCAACCGGCGGGTCGCCCCGGCCGTCGCGGCGAAGGTGATCGAGGTGGCCTCGAGCGAGGGGCTCGCCCGGCGGACGCCCACCGAGACCGAGGCGCTCGCGCCGGTGTAGCCACCGGACGGGGCGCGGCTCACGCCGGCCCTGGCGGAGGTCGATGAAGTCCTGAGCGCGGTGTGCCCGCCGCGCGCGACACCCCGTCCCCGAGCGCCACCGCCCATGGATCTCGATCGACTCGCGCGTACCGCCGCGCGCGCCGCCGGCGCGCCGACCGGCCTCGTGGTGCTGACCGACCACCGCGGGCGGCCCGCAAGCGGCGGGTCGGGCCTCGACGTCATGGGACGCGGCCTCCGTCGCGCGCTCGGCGTGCCGATCCGCGGGCGGGACGGCGCCGAGCTCGGGCGCATCGCGGTGCTCGGCCGGGCGTCCTCGGGGTGGACGGACGAGGACGTCGCGGCCCTCGACGAGCTCGCCGCCCTGATCGGGGCCGCGGCCTGCGCCGGCACGTCGCCCGAGCGCGCCGGGACGGGGGCCGCGAGCGACCTGCTCGCGGCACTCCGGCGCGAGCTCGTGCGACGGGGGACGACCCCGGCCCTCCTCGTGGTGTACCCCGACGAGCTGGACGCGCGGACGGCCGCCCTCGGCCCCGCGGCGGGCACGGCGCTCGCCGACGCGCTCGCGAGTCGCATGCGCGCATCGCTCAGGGCGAGCGACGAGGTCGTCCGCTGGCACGGCGGCCGGGTTGCGGTCCTCGCCGTCGACGTCCCGGACGTGGCCGCGGCGGAGCGCGTCTGCGAGAAGCTCCGGACCGCGGCGCGAGGACCGGCCGGCGCCGGGAACGGCGCGGCGCCGATTCCCGTGTCGATCGGGGTCGCGCTGGGTGGCCCGGCGGTCCCGTCGCCGGCCGCCCTCGTCGGTGCCGCCGAACGGGCACTGGCGGATGCCCGCACCGGCGGCGGTGGACGCACGGTCGGCGCGTGGGCGCTCGACCGCGATGTGCCCGATGGCGATCGCGACGACGACGGTGAGGCCGAGGCGCTCGCGCTCGTCGAGCGGGTCGGCGGCGGCGACGCCGCCCGGATCGCACGCGCCCTGGAGGCCGCCCGGCTCAGCGGGCTCGTCGCGGCACGAGCGGGGCTCGACACAGGGCAGGTGGCTCGAAGCCGCGTCGCGGCGCTCGCGGCCGACGTCGGACTGGGCACCCCCGGGTCGCGGCTCGGATGGGCGGGGCACGACGAGATCGAGCGACGTGCCCGGGCGGAGTGCGCGCGGGCCGACGCGCGCGTGCTCGCGCGGTCGCCGGCGCTGCGCGCCGGGGTGCCGATCGCCCTGCACCGTCACGAACGCTGGGACGGGACGGGGGTGCCCGACGGCCTCGTCGGCGCGCACATCCCCGCGGAGTCCCGGGTCGTCGCGTGCACGATCGCCTTCCTCGACGTCCGCGACGCATCATCCGGCGCGGCCGCGGCGCTCGAGCGGTTGCGGGTGCTCGGCGCCGGGGCGTTCGACCCGACGGTGCTGCGGGCGCTCACGGGCGTCGTCGCCGCGCACGCATCGCGCACCGCGGGCGCCGAAGTGGGCTGAGGTCGCCGGGGCGGCGTGACCGCGCTCGTCGAGGAGCTCTCCGGAGTGGTGACGGCGCCCACGCCGGCGCGCGCACGACGGAGCCTCACCGAGCCGCCAGGGACGACCCGTCCGGGGCTACACTCCTGCCGCGCCGGGGACGTGGCGGAACGGCAGACGCGGCGGACTCAAAATCCGCTCACCGAAAGGTGGTGTGGGTTCGACTCCCACCGTCCCCATGCGCTTCTCGGCCGCCCCGAAGGGACGCCGTCTCACGAGCAGACGCGCGAACCGTCCCGAGCGGCGGCCTCGGCCGGCGTGGGAGTCGATCCGCCCGAGCGAAGGACCCCGACCTGGCGAACGGTCGCATCGCGCGCCGACGACGCCGCCATGAATCGGGGCGGCATCGAGCGGACGAAGGCCGTTCTCGCCCTTCGGGTCTCGTGCCGTCCGCCCGATTCGCCGTCGTCGCCGCGCCCGGCGGGTCGGGCATCACGGACGGCCGCCGGCTCGCTCCCCCTGGTGCCCAAGGTCGAGCGCGTCCGCCCGCCGGCTTGGCCCCGGTCGTCGCCCGCAAGGGACTGGTCCCCATCGCCGCCGAGGCGGACGCGTCGGGTGGGCGAGACCGGATCACGCGCCGAGGCCCGCCTGCGGAGCTGGCGGGGTCTCGACTCCTCCGGCGCCCGGCCGCGGCCCCCGAACGGCCCTGCGCGCGGCTCTCGCCGCCGGGCCGCGTCCACCTCCAGCGGGGGTCGGATCACTCCGCCGCCCCGCTTCTCGGGGCCGATCGGGACCGCGCCCTCGGATGAGCGCGGCAGGGCCCCGGCACGCCGCGAAGCGGCGGCGGTCCGCGCGCGCCGGCCGCCCCCGAGTCTCAGCGCGGGTGCGAGACGGCGAGCGGGGGGCCGAGTACCTCCATGCCCACCTCCCGACCGATGCTCGCGAACGCGGCGGCTGCGTCCGCGCTCGGGTCGAGGTGCGCGAACCGATCGAAGAACCGCTCCATCCCGGAGGGCGTGAAGACGACGAGGATCCGGGCTGCGCCGGCGCCCACGCTCTGGAAACAGTGCGGGACGCCGCGCGGGACGAAGACGAAGGTGCCGGCCGGCGCCGACCGAAGCCTGTCCCCGAACCGGAACCGCAGTTCGCCCTCGATCACGTACCAGGACTCGTCCTCGTCGGCATGTCGATGCAGCGGTGGCCCTTCGCCGACCGCGATCACGTTCTCGAACGCCGTGAGCCGACCTCCGGTGGCCTCGCCGCGCGCCTTGAACGTGAGCGGGCCCCCGACCGGCCCCTGGATCGTGACCCCTCCGCCCGGCTCCGCCACGACCGCCTCCGTGGCCAGGACCCGGTCCTCGCCGCCTGTCGTCTCCACCTCGGCCTCCCATTCGACGCTCAGCCCGCCGGCCCGGCGGGGCTGACGAGTCTCCACCGCCACCGGTCCGCGTGCCACCCACTGCGGTGGGCACCCGCCTGGGCACGCCCGGCGCGCGCGCCGACTGCCCTCGGCGGCGTCAGGTGGAGCGTGACGGCGGCGGGTCCGAGCCGGATTCCCTGCGCGACGTCGGTTCTCGGGCGCCGCCGGCCGGGGCCGGGCCCCGTGCGAGTCCGACGAAAAAGCTGGGGTCGCACCGTGCGAGCGGCCGACCCCGCGGAACCGGAGGTGAAGCTCCGGAACACCACGCAGGCTACTCCTCCATGCGCGGTCCGCGACATCGGTCGATCACGGAGGGCGCGTGGAGGTCACCGAGGTCCCTCTTCGCCGATCGAGCATCCGTGTGGAGCGGGAGCCGACGTGACGGTGAGCCGCCCCCGCAGGCTGGCACCTCGGGCCGAGGGCGCCCGGCGACGTCCGACCGCGTGATCTGGGCCGACCTCGCCCGCGGGGGCCGAATCGCACGCCCGTGGGTCGTCGCGCCGCCCGTCGCCGGCGACATCTCGACCGCGGAGCGCCAGGTGGCGTCCCTCGCGAACCCGCGATCGTGGAGCGCCCGAGCCGGCCGGCCGGCGGCGCGGCGCCACGGCCGGAGCCGACTCCACGGGCACGTCGGCGCGCCGGCCCACGCTGACGCTGGCGCACCGACGCACGCGATCATCGGGACGCGGCCGCAGGCGGACGTGTCGCGCGAGCCGGATCGGACGGACCCTTCGTCGAGGGTCCCTTCCCCGATGGGTCGGACGACGTGCGTCGCCGTTTCTCCGGTGGGCGCGCCACCTCTTCGGCGGCCCGCGGGCGGGGCGACCCTCGACGGCCATGCGGCCGACCCGGATGCATAGGATCCCGTCCATGCCTCGCCCTGGTGTTCCGGCGCTCATGGCGCCCGCCGTGGCCCTCGCCCTCGCCCTCCCCGCCGCGCTCGCCGCCGCCGCGACGCCCGTGCCGCCCGTGCCGCCCGCCGAGCCTGCGATCGCGGACGAGTTCTGGGTCCGATCGGTCGATCCGACGCTCGAGGTCCGCACCGGACCCCGGTCGGCGGCCCCCGTGCGCGGAACGGTCCCCGGCGTGCAGCGCGCGGCAGAACTCGAGGACGTGGTCGAGGGCCGGGACGGCTGGTGGGCGCGCCTTCGCTACCCCCGCGGTCTACGCGGCTACGTCCCGACGGGGTCGCTTCGGAGCGTGCCCGAGCTCGAACTCCTGCCGCCGAGCCTCGAGGAGGAGCTCGACGACATCGCGACGCGGGGCGGGCGCTCGAGCGCGATCGAGGTCCGCGACGCATTCGGGCGGACGCTCTTTTCCGAGGGCACCACGCGCCCGCTGGTCCTCGCGTCGGTCACGAAGGTGTTCACCGTCGCCGCTGGTCTCAGGTACGTGCCCGAGGCCGTGAGCGCGCGCGGCATCCTCGGGCCCTCGGACAACTTCCGCGCCCAGGTCCTGATGAACCGCCTCGGGGGCGGGGCGAACTCACAGGGCACCGCGCGGGCACGCAGGTACGCGGCCGAACTCGGCGCCCGCGCGCGCCTGGCAGACGGTTCCGGCCTGTCACCCGCGAACAGGGCAAGCGCGGGCGAGGTCGCGGACCTCCTGGTGGCGCTTCGCGAGCAGACCTACTTCCGGCGGCTTCGCGACGGGCTCCCGGTGGCGGGACGCTCGGGCACGCTCGGCGGACGGATGGTCGGGACGGCCGCCGCCGGTCGCGTCCGGGCGAAGACCGGGACGCTCTTCACGCCGGCGGTGTCGACGCTCGCGGGCTACGTCGTCCCGAAGGGCACGGCGGGCGGACCGAACCGGATGCTGACGTTCGCCGTCCTCCACAACGGTGTGTCGCACGGCACCGCTCGTGCGCTCCAGGATCGGGTCGCGATCCTGCTCACGACCCGGACCGCCGACGAGGAGTGAGCGGGTGCGGTGTGACGGGCGTCAGTCGGCGCCGGTCGCCCAGGCGCGCAGCGCGTCCTCCGCCGCGGCGGTCCCCGTCGCGCCGGTCCCGGTGACCGCCCGATCCGGCCCACGCAGCGCGACCACCGCGCCGGCGGCGGTCGCCGTCACGGTGACGCCGACCCCCGACCACTCCAGGTGGACCAGCGCCGCCCATGGGATCGGGTCGATGTGGACGTCGGGGTGCCGGACCGGGTGCTCACGGACCACCGCCCCCGCAGCCCGCTCGACCACCCAGCCGACCCCACCGGCGTTTCCCGCCAGGTTGTGCGTGGCCTGGAGGATCGCGTCGCCCAACGAGCCCGCGACCTGATCGGGCGCGGACGAGCCGGTCCCGTTCTCGAACCGGACACCCCATTGCCTCGCGTCGCCCACGGGCCGAGCGTACTCGCTGCGCCTGCGCCCTCGCCAGCCACGCGCCCGCGCCGCCGCGGCTCGGACGCCGGCCGGCGCACGGTCACATCGGTCGGTGCAGGGCGTCCACGATCGGCTTGACGATGCGCTCGAGCGGGTAGTGGCGCATGATCTCGTCGCGGACCCTCCCCCGGACGCGTCCCTCCACGAACATCGCGTGCGCGAGTCGCCGCGACGCGTCCTGGTTGGCATGCACCGTCGACGCGCTCCGCGCGACGTAGAGCTCGATCGCAAGCGGGACGAGGGCCGCGTCCGCACGCGACAGCTCGTCGGCCAGCACCGCCGCGCACCGGAGCGCATTCGCCGCTCCGACGCCCGCGGTCGGGAGGAACGCGGTCCCGGAGTCGCCGCAGAAGACGACCCGGCCGGACGACCAGGCGGGGGCGCGCACGTCGCGCATGGGCCAGCGAAACGGCGCTCGCGCCTCGTCGAGGATCGTCCCGACCACCGGCGCCGACGCGACGAGCTCCTCGGCGCCGCGGCGGAGGGCCCCGAGGACGTCGTCGGCGTCGGCTCCCTCCGGCGGGAGGGCCGTGGTGGGCATCGCCGCGACGTAGCTCGAGCGGTCGCGCACCGGGTAGTGGCCGACGAGCACGCCGCGTCCCCAGTACTCGGTGATCACGTCGGGGGGGAGCCGACCCGCGGGCCCCCACCAGCTCCATGCGGTCCAGCCCGTGTCGACGGGGGGCACCTCCCCGAGGACGCGCGTCCTCATCTCCGAGTGGATGCCGTCGCAGGCGACCAGCAGGTCGTATGCATCGCGGGTCCCGTCGCTCAGTGCCACGCGCACCTCGTCGGCATCCTGCTCGACGTCGGTCACGGTGGTCCCCATCCGGACCGGCAGGTCGTCGCAGGCCGCCCGGAGGAGGCCCACGAGGTCGGTCCTGCCGATGCAGACCATCGCGTGGCGACGCCCGACGAGCGCGTCCATGTCGATCGACTGCACGCTCACCCCCGCGTGGTCGACCATCTCGTAGCGCGCGATCGGGCGGCCCCGCTCGATGAACGCGTCGAACGCGCCGAGGGCGTGGAGCACGCACGAGCCCCAGGGGTTGAGACCGAGGCTGTACCCGGCGTCGCCGTACTCGGTCAGCCGCTCGACCACCACGGGCGCCCGCCCCTGCCGGCGGAGCAGCCCCGCCAGGGCGAGGCCGGCGATTCCGCCACCCACGATGAGCACCCGCATGCGGACCTCCCGCCCTGAACCACCGATCGTCCCCGTGATCGGCACGGCCGCCGCCCGAATGAGCCCGGCGCGCGTCGGCGTCCGGCATCGGCGCTCGGATACCGTGGTGGCCGACGGCAGCGACTGGGGGGAACCGATGCCGGATCCAGCGCCGGCGGCGATGGCCATGCCGACGAGTTGGCGGGAGCCCCCGTCGGCCGTGGAGACCCACATCTCGGTGGTCGTGTTCGTCGGCGATCGCGCCTACAAGACGCTGAAGCCCGTCGAGACCGGCTTCCTCGACCACCGCGACCCGGCCGTACGGCGCGCCGCCGGGATGCGCGAGGTGGAGCTCAACCGCCGCCTGGCGCCCGACGTCTACCTGGGGCTCGCGGACTTCGGGCTCCCGGACGATCCGCCCGAGGCCGTTGTGGTCATGCGGCGGATGCCCGCGGACCGGCGGCTCAGCGGCCTGCTGGACCGCCCCGAGGCGGAGGTCGAGGTGCGGCGGGTCGCACGGGTGCTCGCGGCCTTCCATCGCGAGGCGGAGCGCCCGGCGGCCGCGGCTGCCGCGGCCACTCCCGACGCCGTCAGGCGGCTCTGGCGGGAGAACCTCGGCGAGTTGCGGGCCGTCGCCGCGGGCGTCCTCTCGGACGAGGACCTCGCCACCGTGGAGGCGCTCGCGATCGAGTACGTCGACGGCCACGAGGACCTCATGCGGGCCCGCATCGAGGAGGGCCTCGCGGTCGACGGCCACGGGGACCTGCTCGCCGACGACGTGTTCTGCTTGGAGGACGGGCCGCGTGTCCTCGACTGCCTGGCGTTCTCCGACCGGCTTCGGATGGGCGACGTGATCGCCGACGTCGCCTTTCTCGCCATGGACCTGGAGCGCCTCGGGCACCCGGCGCTCGCGGCCGCGCTCCTCGACGAGCACGCGGCGGTGTCCGGCGACCGGGCACCCACATCGCTCGCGGACCACTGGGTGGCCTATCGGGCGAGCGTGCGGGCCAAGGTCGCGTGCTATCGCGCCCCCCACGACCCGGACGCACACACGGAGGCGAGGCGGCTCCTGGCCCTCTGCCTGCGCCGCCTCGAACGGGCCCGGCTTCGAATCGTCCTGATCGGAGGTGGTCCCGGCGTGGGCAAGTCGACCCTCGCCGAGGCGGTCGCGGCGGCGCTCGGCGCCACATGGATCCAATCGGACGCCGTGCGCAAGGACCTGGTCGGGCTCCCCCGGGCACCCCTCGGTCGTCCGCCGGGACTCGACGAGGAGCTGTACTCGGCCGGCACGTCGGCGCGCGTGTACCGGGAGATGCTCGATCGCGCGGTCGTCCTGGCCCGGCAGGGGCGCTCCAGCGTCCTCGACGCGTCCTGGACCAGCGCCGCCGAGCGGGCGCGCGCCCGCGAGCATGCCGCGCGCGAGGGGGCCGACCTGATCGAGATCGAATGCCGCGCGCCCGACGGTGTCGCCGATGCGCGGATCGTCGCGCGGAGACGCCTGGGGCGCTCGCCCTCCGATGCGACCCCCCGCACCGCGGCCGCGCTCCGCGCGCGGCGCGACCCCTGGCCCGAGGCGTCGCCGCTCTACACGACCGGCGACCCCGCGGAGGCCGTGCGCGCGGCGCTCGCGGTGATCACTTCTCCCCGGCCCCGGAGCCCCCATGGGGCTGGTCGGGCTCCGTGACCCAGGCGTAGGCCTCGGCCAACCGCAGGACCACATTCGAGGACCCCTCGCGGGCGGTTCTGGCGATCGCCTCCAGCAACGCGCGGCGCGCATCCTCGATCTCGACCTCGAGTCCGTCAGGCATGTCGCTCCTCCAGGCGTGAACCGAAGCAGCGTAGTGGCGGCGGCGCCCCTCAGCCCGCCCGCCTCGAGCACGCCGGGGCGAGGACCCGCGGATGGCACCCGCAGGCGCCACTCGGCCTGTCAGGATCTCGGTGCTGCACACGTTCCGCACGGGCCCTCGGGCCCGTGCGGATCGCGTCCCCAGGGAGCGATCGTGCCGGACCCATCCGTCTTCGAGCGATCCGTCGAGATCGGGGCGCCGATCACCGACGTGTTCGCGTTCCATCTGGACACGCGCAACGCGGCGGCCGTCGCGCCATCCGAAGCGCGCATGCTCGACGTCACGGGCGAGTTCCCGCTCACCCAGGGTGCCGTCGTGACGATGCGCATGCGGCCCGCGCCGGTCGCACCCGCCCAGGAGTGGCGGGTCCGTGTCGAGACGCTCGAGGCGCCCACGCGCATGATCGACGTCGCCGAGCGCTCACCCTTCGCCGAATGGCGCCATGAGCACCGCTTCACGGCACTCGGCCCGGAGCGCACGCTCATGACCGATCTGGTCACCTACCGGCCGCCGCTCGGGGCGCTCGGGCGCCTCGGTGACCGCCTGGTCCTGCGCCGCCTGCTCGCGAGGACCTTCCGGATCCGCCACGAGCGCACGAAGGTCGCGCTCGAGTCGACGTCGCCGCCCCGATGAGGGCGGTCACGGCCGACCGGCCCGGTGGCCCCGAGGTGCTTCGCGTGGGGGTGGTGGACGACCCCGCGCCGGGCGCCGGCGAGATCCTGATCGACGTGCGCGCGACCGGGGTCAACCGGGCCGACCTGCTGCAGCGCGCGGGCGGCTACCCGCCCCCGCCCGGGGCGAGCCGGATCCTCGGTCTGGAGGCCGCGGGGGTGGTCGCGGACGTCGGACCCGGCGCGACGGGTCCGCGCGTCGGGACCCGCGTGATGGCGCTCCTCGCCGGTGGCGGCTACGCCGAGCGCGTCGCGGTCCCGCACGGACTGGTCATGCCGGTGCCGGACGGCATGCCCATGACCGACGCGGCCGCCCTCCCCGAGGCATTCCTGACGGCCTGGCTCTCGCTGCGGCGCCTCACCTCGCTCGCCGCCGGCGAATCGCTCCTGATCCACGCCGCGGCGAGCGGCGTCGGGCTGGCCGCCGGCCAGATCGCCCGCGCGCTCGGGGCGACGGTGGTGGGCACGATCCGAACCCGGGGCAAGGCCGCCGCGGTCGCGGACGTCGGCGTGACGCCGATCGTGGTCCACGCGGACGGACGATTCGCCGACGCCGTCCTCGAAGCGACCGCGGGGCACGGCGCGGACGTCGTGCTCGACATGGTGGGTGCCGCGTACTGGGCCGAGACCGTCGCCGCGCTGGCATCCGGCGCGCGGGTGTCGGTGATCGGGCTCTTGGGCGGATCGTCGGCCACGGTCGAGCTCGGCGCGCTCATGCGGCGCCAGGCGACCGTCGCCTTCAGCACCCTGCGGGCGCGAAGCGTCGACGAGAAGTCCCGGCTGGTGGCGGAGTTCGCGCGGTGGGCCGGCCCCCGCTTCGCCGCGGGCGAGCTGGCGCCGAGCGTCGACCGGGTCATGGCCATCGACGACGTGGCCGACGCGCACCGCCTGATGGAATCCAATGCGAACGCCGGGAAGATCGTCCTCACGCTGTGAGCGCGCGCGCTCCGCGACAGCGGAGCGCGTTCGAGCGCATTGGCGCGAGAGGACGCAGCCGCCGGGACGCGGAGCAGACCGCTCGGACGAACGAGACCACCTCGGTCGCGTGCCGGTGGACCGTCCTTCGTGAGCCGCCCCGGAGGGATCGGCGGCGAGAGGGTGGAGTCGCCGTTCGGGTCCATCGTCCGTACGGACGAGCACCGCTCGTCCGCGCCATCCGTCCCCGAACGGTGAAGGCACCCGGTCGAGGGGCGAGGGGCAATCCCAACCCGAGGCGAAGGAGTGCGGCGCCTCGGGCCGACTCGCTGAGCCGAGGATCCGCAACGACTGGGAGTGCCCCGCCCTGTTTCTCGCCATGTGACCGGCAGGCCCAAGAACCCCGCCATCCTCAGCGCGACGAAGGACACCCGCCCCGCCCCCAAGGCGCCACGACGAGCGCCTCACCACGACGAGCTCCGCGAACCACACGCCCATGGACATGCCGACCCGGGACGGCCCTACGGCCGACACCCGGACCTTGGACGGCCCGACCACATGACCACGGGCGCCACCACGAACGATGAGTTGGTTAATTCCGCTGAACGGCTCCGGGGCGAAGGGCTCGGCGCCTCGCGCCGGACGCCTGCGCCGAGGCTCCCGACGGCCCAGCTCCGGAGCGCCGCCTCCTCGACGAGCGGCCGAACGGCCCCCGAGACCTCGCCTCACCCCGATCACCCCGGCCGCACTGACATCCCGGCGGGGGGTTCCATCTCGACGTCGAGTACGACGAAACCGCCGCACGGAGCGCATGTCCGAGCCCGTTCGTCTGCCGGGCGGACGACACATGGCGTGGTGGCCGCGCGTGCACGCCGGGCGCGGTGATACCTTTCCGGCCCGGACGCACCCGAGCAAGGACAGCACTCAATGAAGAAGATCTTGGTCCTGATCGGCATCGCAGCGCTGGCGTTCTGGCTCGTGAAGTCTCGCCTGGGCGGAGAGCCCGACGAGTTCGTCTTCACTGAGGCGCCGCCGGTCGGAGATGTCGAGGGCACCGTCGACGACGCGCCCCCCGAGGCGCCCCCGGCCGGCTGACCCGGCGGGTGCCCCGGACCGGCGCCCCCGGTCCGGAGGGGCGGGGCGCGTGGCGCTGAGGCTGTCCGACGAGTTCGAGGCGTTGCTCGCCCGGGCCGAGCCCGAGCTTCGGCCCGCGGCCGAGGCCATGGGTCTCGCCGCGCTCGGGCACCTCGAGCGGCTGCGCCCCCGCCTCGCGGACGACGGCGAGGCGGGATCACCGGTCCTGGAAGCGCTCGATCTCGAGCGCGAGGGCGCGCCCGACCCCCTCTCGCTCGTCGCGTGCATCGCGGCCCACCGTTCCTACGCCGCGGGGCGCGGGCGTCCCGACGCGGTCAGCGCCGGAGGACTCGCGATCGCGCGCCTGCTCGTCTGGGCGGAGCGGGCGGCGCTCCTGGGCGCGCCACCCCGGGTGGTGTGGATCGGTCCGCCGGCCCGTGCACCGGAGCGTGCGGCCGGGCAGGCGTCGATCACGGCGACCTGCAGGCTCGCCGTCGACGGAGCGACCGCCAAGGCCGCGGCCATGGCGGTCGTCGAGCGCCCCGCCGGCTGAACGTCACTCGTCCAGGAAGCTCCGGAGTCGCTCGCTCTCGCTGTCGGCCTGGAGCTTTGCGAGGGTCTTGGCCTCGATCTGGCGGATGCGCTCCCGGGTGACGCCGAAGCGTTGCCCCACCTCCTCAAGCGTGCGGGGCTCCTCGCCGTTGAGACCGAAGCGGAGCTCGATGATCTTGCGCTCCCGGCCGTTCAGGGAGTCGAGCAGCCGCTCGAGCTCCTCATGGCGAATGCGTCCGGCCACGGCGTCGCCGGGGCCGACCACGCGCTCGTCCTCCACCAGGTCGCCCAACTCGGAGTCCTCGTCCTCGCCGACGGGCGTCTCGAGCGACACCGGCTCCTGGGCGATCTTCCGGATCTCGCGGACGCGCTCGGCGGTCGTCTCCAGCTCCTTGGCCAGCTCGTCGACCGTCGGCTCGCGGCCGAGATCTTGGACGAGCTGGCGCTGGACGCGCGAGAGGCGGTTGATGGTCTCGACCATGTGGACCGGCACCCTGATGGTGCGCGCCTGATCGGCGATGGCGCGGGTGATGGCCTGGCGGATCCACCAGGTCGCGTAGGTCGAGAACTTGTAGCCCTTGCGGTAGTCGAACTTCTCGACGGCCCGGATCAGGCCGAGGTTCCCCTCCTGGATCAGGTCGAGGAAGGACAGCCCCCGACCGACGTAGCGCTTGGCGACCGAGACGACGAGGCGCAGGTTCGCCTCGATCAGCGCCGCCTTGGCGCCCGTGTCGTTGCGCTCGATACGCTTTGCGAGCGAGACCTCCTCCGCCCCCGTCAGCAGCTTGACCTTCCCGATCTCGCGCAGGTACATCCGCACCGGGTCGGAAGAGGGCGCCTTGACGGTCAGATCGAGCCTCGGCCGGTCCGCGGGTGTGACCGGATCGGCCACGATGTCGATCTCCAGCTCGGCGAGCAGCTGCAGGAGGCGCTCCTGCTGCTCGTCGGAGAGCTCCGCCGCCTCGATCACCTCGGCGATCCGACCCACGGCCAGCACACCGCCGTCGCGCCCCTCGTCGACCAGGGCGCGGACCTCGTCCATCCCGGACAGGGACGGGGCGCTCATGCGCTCTCGCGGAGGGTCTCGTGCATCCGATGGCGCAGGTCGATCGTCGCCAGGAGCGCGTCCTCGTCGCCAGACGCGCGAAGGTCGGCGAGCCGCCGGTCGAGCGCCTCCATCTGCAGCCGGTATGCAAGCTCGCGCAGCTCCGCCTCCTCCGGTGGCTGAATGCTCGCCTCGGCACGCGCCGCCACGGCCACCGCCGAGAGCTCCTCGGGCCAGTCATCGGGCGAGTCGCCCTCGAGGGCGAGCGCCAGCGCCCGCGCGACGCGCGGATCGGTGATCGTCCCGGGGACGAGGTCCGCGAGGTGTCGCCGCGCGGCCTCGGGCAGCGCCACCGCCAGCCCGATGAGCCGGTTCTCGCGACGGCTCCACTTGCTGGGAGGACCGGCGCTCGACGCGCCGCGGCCCTCGGCGCGGCCGCCCGCGCGACTCTCGGCCCACAGCCGCTCCTCCAGCCCGCGTGAGAGACCGAGCAGCGAGCCCGCGAGCCGCACCGCCTCGTCCTTGTCGACCGAGTCCGGAACGCGCCGCAGGAGGTCCGTGGTCTCGCCAAGGGCCTCCTCGCGCTCACCGGCGGACCTCGCGCGACGGGCCCGGATGCGGACGAGCCAGGGCACGAGCGGCTTTCGGCCCTCGACCGCGGCACGCAGCGTCGCCCTGCCCTCCTCCGTCCCGGCGAGGTCGCCCGGATCGCTCCCCGGCGGAAGCTCGACGGCCATCAGGCGCAGCTTGCGCACCCCCTCGGCCGACTCGACGGTCCGGGCGGCCGCCCGCTCACCCGCCGGGTCCGAGTCGAAGCAGAGCGCGACCTCGTCCACCACCGCGGCGAGCTTTCGCAGCTGCGCGGGCGTCAGGGCCGTGCCCATGCACGCGATCGCCGGACCCGCCTCGGCCAGATCGACCCCGAAGACGTCCGTGTAGCCCTCGGTGACCACGAGCCAGCCCCGGCGGGCCGCGTCGGCCCGCACCACATCGAGCCCGAACACCTGCTCACGCTTGTGGAAGTGCGGCCCCTCGGGGCTGTTGACGTACTTGGCGCGCTCGTTGGGGTCGAGCGTGCGACCGCCGAAGCCCTTGACCTCGCCCCGCTGGTCGGCGATCGGGAACATGATCCGCCCGACGAAGAAGTCGCCCCCGCCGGCGCGGGTGAGGCCGGCGCCCTCGAGGTCCGCGCGCCGGAAGTCGTTTCGAAGCGCCGCACGGGTCAGCGCGGCGCCGTCGCGCGGCGCCCAGCCGATCCGGTACCGGCGAAGCAGTTGGTCGCCGAACCCCCGCTCGTCGAGATACGCCCGCGCCTGCTCGGCCTCCTCCGAGCGCCACAGGCACTCCTCGAAGAACGCGGTGGCCCGGGCGAGCAGGGCACGCCGCGCGCTCGCGGCGGCGCGCTCGGCGCGCGAGCTCGGCGAGTCGTCGTCGTACACGACCTCGATGCCGAACCGCTCGGCGAGGCCGACGACCGCGTCGGCGAAGCCGCCGGCGCCCTCCTGCTCGATCATCCAGGTCACGGCGTCCCCCGTGGCCCCGCAGCCGAAGCAGTAATAGCGCGCGTTCTCGGGCGGGATCAGGCTGAACGACGGCGTGTTCTCATCGTGGAAGGGACACCGCCCCGTCCACCGCCCCCCCCGCTGGGCGAGCTGCACCCGGCCGCGGACCAGCTCGACGAGGTCGGCCCCGTCGCGCACCGCGCGCACCGTCTGTTCGCTGATCCGCGGCATCGACTAGGCCCGCACCGAGCGTGGCATCAGCGCGTCCTCGTAGGCCCGCAGGGCGTACCGGTCGGTCATGCCGGAGACGAAGTCGACGACGCGCACGACGGGGCCGGCCGTCGGCCCGGACGGGACCCGCGCCGGATCCTCGAGGTACCAGTCGACCAGCGCGCGCACGACGCGCGCACCGCGCACCGCCTCCTCGCTGGCCGGCGGCACGAGGTACACGCGGGTGAACATGAAGCGCCGGAGCGACGCGAACGCGGCGCCGGTCTCATCGGAGAGGGCGACGGCGCCGCCGACGGCGCTCGTCGCCACGAGGTCCGCGGTCAGCCGCGAGAGTCGCGCCCCGCTCGTCGCGCCGAGCACCGCGATCTCCTCCGCGGGGAGATCACCGTGGCCGATCACGCCCGCGCGGACGGCGTCCTCGATGTCGTGGTTGACGTAGGCGATCCGGTCGACGATCCGCACGACCGCGCCCTCGAGCGTGGACGGGGCGCCGGGGCCGGTGTGGTGTTCGATCCCGTCGCGGACGGCGGGCGCCAGGTTGAGCCCTCGGCCCTCGCGCTCGAGCACCTCGACCACTCGCCTGCCCTGGACGTTGTGGCGAAAGCCGGCGCCCCCGGCCGTGCGCGAGGCCGCGTCGAGCGCCTCCTCCCCCGCGTGGCCGAACGGCGCGTGCCCGAGGTCGTGGCCGAGCGCGATCGCCTCGGTCAGGTCCTCGTGAAGGCCGAGCGCCCGCGCGACGGTCCGGGCGAGCGCCGACACCTCGAGCGTGTGGGTGAGGCGGGTCCGATAGTGGTCGCCACGCGGGGCGACGAACACCTGGGTCTTGTGCTTGAGACGCCGAAACGAGCGCGAGCGGAGGATGCGGTCCCGATCGCGCTGGAAGGCGTTGCGAAGCGGATCCGGATCCTCCGGCTGCTCGCGCTCAGCGTCCTCCGCCACCGCGGCGAGCTCGGCGAGGGCACCGAGCGACGCCGCGCGGCTCACCCCGCGACCGCCAGCGAGATCGGGAAGACCCACGGCCCGGGGTGTCGTGTGCCGTCGGCGTCGCGGAGCGTCCCGACCGTGACCGTCACCGAGCGCGCGTCCGCCGGGATGGCCGGTCCGATCGCGACCGAGGCGTCAAGCGACGTGGCCAGGTGGCGCGGCTCGAGCGGCGCGGTGCGGTAGATCCGCCCCCCGTCGTCGACCACGAGCAGATCGTCGACCACGGCCGTGTCGGGCCCGGGACCCCCGACCAGAAGCCGCGCGACCGCCCCGCACTCGTACCGCTCGAGGCTCGTCAACGCCACGGTGGCCGCATCGATCGTCTGGATCTGGCGGACCGCGAGCACGTCGCGCACCGCGCCCGGACCGGTGTCGAGGGCGGCCGGGAACGGCTCGCGCACAGGACCCCACTCCTCGACCGGCCGAAGCTCGTCGTCGCTCGGGACCGGGATGCTGCCGGGCGCGCGATACTTCCAGATGCGCGGCCGCTCGCGGAACATCCCGACGAGGCTGTGGTGCGAGAGCGCGCGCCCGTCGTCCGGTATGCACACGCGAAGTCGCTCGTCCGGACCGCGGGTCAGATCGAAGAAGGCGCCCGGCGCCCCGTCCGCCCCGCCCTGACCGGAACGGTCCGCGTAGTGCATCCCGTCGATCCGCCAGCCGTCAACGACCAGCTCCATGAGGTCGCCCAGGCTCGCAAGTTGATGTCTGTCGCCGCGTACGATTCCCGCCTCCCCAGCCGGTCCGGTCGCCGCCGATCGTAACGTGCCCGAGTGTAGAATCGTGGCGTGGAATCAGAACTCACCACGGATGCCGAACGCACGGGTCTGATCGTCGTGGACCACGGGTCCCGGCGGGCGGCGTCGAACGCCATGCTCGAGCAGATGGTGGAGATGATCAGGGGGGTCGTCCCCTACCCGGTGGTCGAGCCCGCGCACATGGAACTGGCCGAGCCGTCGATCGCCACCGCATTCGACGCCTGCGTGGCGCAGGGCGCGACGATGGTGGTCGTGAGCCCGTACTTCCTGCTCCCAGGCAAGCACTGGACCGAGGACATCCCCGCGCTCGCCCAGGAGGCGGCCGCCGCGCACCCCGACGTGCGATTCCTCGTCACGGCACCGCTCGGCCTGCATCCCCTGATGGCGCAGGTCGTCAACGCGCGCGTCGAGCACTGCCTGGCCCACGTCGAGGGTCGCGCCGACGAATGCGAGGCCTGCGCCGGCACGGGTGTGTGCGCGGTCAGGGCGACCAGCCCGAGGGCGGCAGCCTGAGCACGTGGGCGATTCGCCGGCGCCCGTGCCGGGTGCTGGGCCGGGGATGCGCGAGCGGCTGACCCGCCTCGCCGCCTTCCCCGCGAGCCGCCGCGGGAAATGGGTCGCGCTGGGAGTCTGGATCCTCCTCCTCGTGGTGTCGGCGCCGTTCGCCGCCCGGTTCGAGAGTGCACAGGAGAACCGCCCGTCGAGCTTTCTGCCCGGAGGCGCCGAGTCGGTCGAGACCCTCCAGCTGACGGAGGAGTTCCCGTCCGGGGAGGTGTCGCCGGCGATCATCGTGTACCGCCGTGACGGCGGTCTCACCCCCGCCGACCGGGCGACGATCGCCGCCGATCGCGCCGAGATCGACGCGCGCGACCTCGAGGGCGCCGCACCCGCCGGCCCGGCGAGCGTCTCCGTGGACGGGACCGCGGCGATCATCGCGGTCCCGATCACGGCCGGAGGGGACTCGGAGCTCCTCATCGACAACGTCGACGCGATCCGGGACGTCGTGGGCACCGGCGGCGACGGTATCGAGGTCGCGGTCACCGGACCGGCCGGGTTCACGACGGACGCCGTCAAGATCTTCGACACGATCAACGGCACGCTGCTCCTGGCGACGATCGGGATCGTCTTCGTCCTCTTGATCCTGATCTACCGGTCGCCGATCTTCTGGATCCTGCCGCTCGCGGCCGTGCTGTTCGCGGAGTTCGTCGTGCGCGCCCTCGGCTACGGCATCGCGTCGTCGGGGGTGGTCGTCAACGGCCAGACCTCGGGCATCCTCCTCGTGCTCGTCTTCGGCGCCGGGACCGACTATGCCCTGCTCCTCGTCTCCCGCTACCGGGAGGAACTCCGGCGCCACGAGGACCGCCACGACGCCATGGCCTTCGCGCTGCGCCGCTCGGGCTCGGCGATCATCGCCTCGGCCGGCACCAACGTCGCCGCGCTCCTGTGCCTGGTCGTGGCGGAGGTCAACGGCACGCAGGGGCTCGGGCCGGTCGGCGCCATGGGGATCGCGGTGGCGATGGTGGCCATCCTCACGGCGCTGCCGGCGCTCCTCACGATCGCCGGGCGGCGGGCGTTCTGGCCCTTCATCCCCCGCTACGGGAGCGAGGTCGTCGAACAGCGCGGGATCTTCCGGCGCCTCGGCGACGGGATCTCACAGGGGCCCCGCCGGGTGTGGATCGGCGCGGGCGCCGTGCTGGTGATCATGTGCGTCGGCCTCGTGACCCTGGACACCGACCTGACCCAGGCGGACGACTTCCGCAACAACGTCGAGTCGGTGGAGGGACAGGAGATCATCGCCGCCGCCTTCCCCGCCGGGGCCGTCGCTCCGACGACCGTGGTCCTCGTCGACCCGGCGCGCGAGGCCGACGTGCGGCGCGCCCTCGAGGCGGACCCGAGGGTTGCCGGGCTCGGACCGACCGAGGTGGGCCCGCCGGGCGTCAAGTTCGACCTCACCCTCACGGCGCCTCCGTACGACCAGTCCTCGTTCGACGCGATCCCGGGTCTGCGTGACGTGGCCGACGGGGCGTCGGGGGACACCGCATTCATCGGCGGGCCGACCGCCGAGGAGGCCGACCTCCGGACCGCGAGCGCGCGCGACAACCTCGTGATCATCCCGCTGGTCCTGGTTGTCGTGGCGGCGATCCTGGCCCTGCTGCTCCGGGCGGTGGTCGCGCCACTCCTCTTGGTCGCGACGGTCGTCCTGAGCTTCGGGGCGGCGCTCGGGGTTTCGTCCCTGGTGTTCGACTACGTCTTCGGCTTTCCCGGCGAGAGCCCGGGGCTCGCCCTGTTCGCGTTCGTGTTCCTCGTTGCCCTGGGCGTCGACTACAACATCTTCCTGATGGCGCGGGTGCGCGAGGAGACGGCCGACCACGGCACGCGGGTCGGCACCGTCCGGGCCCTCGCGGCCACCGGGTCGGTGATCACCGCGGCCGGCATCGTGCTGGCGGGCACCTTCAGCGTGCTCGCAGTCCTCCCGCTCGTCGCGCTCACGCAGATCGGGTTCGTCGTCGCCTTCGGGGTCTTGCTGGACACGTTTCTCGTGCGATCGGTCCTCGTCCCCGCGCTCGTGCTCGACATCGGATCGAAGGTCTGGTGGCCGTCCTCGCTGGATCGCGGAGGGCGCGCCGCCGAGCCCGTCGCGACCGATACCCCGACCCCGGCCGCCGACCGAGGCTGAGCGTCAGCCGCGCCGCACCGGCGGCGCGCGGAGGACGACGAGGAGCACGACGCTCGCGAGCACGGGCACGACGCCCATCGCGAAGACGGCCCGGTAGTCGTCCACCAGGGCGATCAAGGCCCCGGAGGCCACGAGGGCCATGGCCGCGGCCAGCGAGCGGGTCGCGAAGAACACGGCAGTGATCGTGCCGGTCTCGTCTCGTCCGGCGAATGCCGAGAACAGCGGGAAGCCGAGGGCCGAGATCACCCCGAAGCCGATCGCCGCGACCAGCAGGCCGGGCGCGACGGCGAGGGGCGTGGTGCCGACGGACACCCATGCGAGTCCGAGTCCGAGTCCGAGTGCGCTCGCGAGCGCGGCGCGGCGGCGGTGCTCCAGCGTGCGCGCGTTGCCGGCGATCACGGTGGCGACGCCGGCCAGCACCGCGAACCCGAGCAGGAGCCCGGAGGCCGTCACCGGGCGCAGGCCGAGCACGGCGTCGCTGTAGAGCAGGAAGAAGGCCGGAAGCGCGGCGTAGCCGAACACCCAGAGCGCCTCCACCATGATCACCACGCGGGCGCCCGGCCTGGTGAGGATCGAGAGGTAGTCCCCGAGCCGTGGTCGGGTGGGTCGCCGACCCGTGACCGACACCTCACGGCGCGAGGCCAGCAGCGGGTGCCCGAGCGTGGGCAGCGCGACCAGGACCACGAGCACCGCGCCGATCACGAACGGAAGCGGCGCGGCCACGACGATCGTCGCGCCGACGCCGAGCCCCACCATGGCGCCCACGAACAACCCGATCTCCTGGGCACCCGTGGCGCGCGCCCACAACGGCGGCGCGAACCGCTCCGCCACGAGCGAGCGATGCATCGTCATCCCGGCCGCCAGTCCGGCGTATGCGACGATCGCCGCCAGCGCGAGCTCGAGGTACCCGGTCGAGACCAGCGTCGCGACCGCGAGCATGCCCCCGGCGCCCACGATCGCCCCGCCGAGGACCAGCGTGCGGGCGGCGTCGCCACCGTGGCGGCGCAACCGGTCCGCCGGTCCGCCCACCGCCAGCGGCACCAGGATGCCCGTGATCGGATTCGCGGTCATCACGATCCCGATGAGCAGCGGGGAATCCCGGATGCCCTCGAGGATGAGCGGCAGATAGGCGGTGAGGATCGACCGGCCCAGCCCGGCGCCGAGCGCCGCGGCGCCGAAGGCGGCGAGCGCGCCCACCCCGACCGATGCGACGCGCGCGCTCGACGTCGGCGCCCCTGGGGCGGCCGACGCGTCGCCGGTCGTCACACCGCCGCCCCGGCCACGGCGTCCGCCGCCGTCCGACCCCGTCGTCGCCCCGGATCCGCCGTCATCGCTCGTCGGGACGCGGGGCGGCCGCGTCGATCATCGCTCGTCGGGACGCGGGGCGGCCGCGTCGATCATCGCTCGTCGGGGCGCTCGCTCACCTGCGCGAAGTCCGCGATCCGCGACAGGGTCGCCGCCGCCTCGCGCACGAGCCGGAACCGGCGGGCGCGCGCCGCGGGGTCCTCCGCGTTGACGAGCACCTCGGTCAGGAAGACGTCGACGGCGGTTGCGAGCGGATCCGCGGCGGCCAGCGCATCCGGGAGCGATCCCGCGACCCGGGCGGCCGCGATGCCGTCCGCCGCGGGCACGATCGCACCGGCCAGCGCCAGCTCGGCGTCCTCTTGCGCCGGACCTCCGGGGTCGTCCGGGCCGCGCGCCGCGAGCTTGGCGGTCCTCGTCGCGGCGGTCCAACAGCGCCAGAATCCGTCGGTCGCGCGCGCCGCCGCGATCGACCGGGCCCACTGCGCCGTCGATGCCAGGCCGCCCAGCTCCGCGCCGATCGCCGCCCTGGCGGCCTCCTCCCCCACGCCCTCCTCGCCGAGTTGGAACACGAGCCGGTCGTCGACGAAGTCCGCGAGCGCCGCCAGCACCCCGGCGTCGGGCCGAAGGTCGTCCGTCTGCCCGGCGTAGGCCCCCGCGACGTCCGCGATGCGGGCCCGGACGTCGAGATCGATGCCGTGCTCGAGGCAGATGCGCACGACGCCCGCGGCGGCGCGGCGCAGCCCGTGGGGATCGCGAGACCCCGTCGGCGCCTCGCCCGCCAGGAAGAAGCCGGTCAGTGCGTCGAGCTTGTCGGCCAGCGCGAGTGCCGCGCCGACGGGGCCGCTCGGGGTCGGCGATCCCGGCCCGAGCGGCAGGTACTGCTCGGCGATCGCGCGCCACACCGGCTCGGGCGCGCCCTCGAGGCGGGCGTATTCGGCGCCCACGAGGCCCTCGAGCTCGCTGAACTCCGCGACGAGCACCGCGCCCTGGTCGGCCTTGGCGAGGCGGGCCGCCTCGGTGACCGCCGCGACGTCGGCGTCCGACAGCCCGATCGAGGCGGCGATCGACGCGGCCCCCGCCACCAGCCGGTCGCGGCGCGCAGCCATCGTGCCGAGCCGGGCGCCGAAGACGATCCGCTCGAGGCGAGCGTCCAGCTCGCCGAGCCCCGCTTCGCGATCACGGTCGAAGCTGAACGCGGCGTCCTGGAGGCGGGCCTCGAGCACCTCCTCGTACCCGCGACCGATCACCGTGGCGTGCGCGGGGGTCACCGTTGGACACGGCGAGGAACCCGGCGGCCAGGGTCCCGTCCTCGTGCTCGAGGGGGAAGTAGCGCTGATGCCCCTGCATCGCGGCGACGAGGACCTCGGGGGGAAGTCGCAGGTGCTCCTCGGCGAAGCGCCCGGCGATCACGCTCGGCATCTCGACCAGATGGACGACCTCGCCCATCTTCCCGGTCGGGTCGCGCCACCGGCGCCCGAGGGCGTCGGCGGCCGCGTCGAGCCCCGCCACGATCACGGCCCGGCGCTCATCGTGGTCGACCAACGCGCCGACGCCACGGAGCGCCTCGCGGTACCCGGCGGCGCCGGGGATCACCACCGGTCCGCCCAGGAACCGGTGTCCGGCGCTCGTGGGCGTCGCCGTCAGTCCGGCGACCTCGACCGGCAGCGGGCGCTCGCCGAGCATCACCACCAGCCAGCGGACCGGCCGCGAGAAGCGAAGGCCCTCGCCGTCCCCCCACCGCATGCTCTTGGGAAACCGGAGACCCGCGAGGAGGCGCTCGACCAGGGCCGGCACCAGGTCGTCGGTGGGGACGCTCGGCTCCTCGAGGTCCGCGAACACGAACTCGCGTCCGTCCTGCTCTCGCACCGCCAGGTCGGCGGGCGCCAGGCCGTGGCGCGCGGCGAACCCCTCCGCCGCCCGCGTCGGTGCGCCGTCGGCGAACGCGGCCGATGCCGCCGGCCCGCGCAGGGAGCGCGATCGGCCCGGGCGCGCCTCCGCGAGGCCCGGGACGACCACGGCGATCCGCCGGGGGGCGACCCAGACCGTCGGTGCGCCGTCGCAGACCAGCTCGGCGTCGGCGAGGGCCCGCGCGACGAGCGCGGGCGCCTGCGCGAGGACGGCGCGACAGGCGCTCGAGGGCAGCTCCTCGCAGCCCACCTCGACGAGGAGGTCAGGCAACCGGACCGTCCTCCGGGCGGCCGTGCGCGTCCCGGTCGACCCATGCCCGGGCGCACCGGGCCGCGAGGGCGCGGACCCGCAGGATGTAGCTCCCGCGCTCGGTCACGCTCACGACGCCGCGCGCGTCGAGGAGGTTGAAGGCGTGGCTGCACTTGAGGACCTGGTCGTACGCGGGCAGGACCAGCCCCGCGTCGAGCGCCCGCCCGCACTCGGCCTCGTGCGTGGCGAACGCGCGAAAGAGCGCGTCGGTGTCGGCGACCTCGAAGTTGTACGCGCTCCACTGGCGTTCGGCGTCGCGGTACACGTCCCCATAGGTCAGGTCGTCGGTCCAGGCGATGTCGTAGACCGATCGCACACCCTGCAGGTACATGGCGATGCGCTCGAGCCCATAGGTCAACTCGACCGTGATGGGGGCCAGATCGAGCCCGCCGACCTGCTGGAAGTACGTGAACTGGGTGATCTCCATGCCGTCGAGCCACACCTCCCAGCCGAGGCCCCACGCCCCCAGCGTCGGGCCCTCCCAGTCGTCCTCGACGAAGCGGACGTCGTGCTCGGCGGGACGCAGGCCGAGCGCGGCGAGCGACTCCAGGTAGAGGTCCTGCACGTCGTCGGGCGACGGCTTCATGACCACCTGGAACTGGAAGTAGTGCTGGAGCCGGAACGGGTTCTCGCCGTAGCGCCCGTCGGTCGGGCGGATCGACGGCTCGACGTAGGCGGCCCGCCAGGGTTCCGCGCCGAGGCTTCGCAGGAACGTCGCCGGGTTGAAGGTGCCCGCCCCGACCTCGGTGTGGTACGGCGTCATGAGCGCACACCCGCGCTCCGCCCAGTAGGCGCCGAGGCGGGCGATCATGTCTTGGAAGGTGAGGACGGCCACGCGACACGGGATGTTAGTCGAGGCCGCCCGCCCGCCCCCGGACGCCACCGAGACCCGACCCCTTGCCGTCGGGGCGGCGGCGGGCGACCGTTGCGCCGTCGCCGGATGGGTCCTCCCCGTCGGGCGTCCACCGCTCGTCCCGATGTTCACGGAGCCCGCTCCCCCGGATCCCAGACGCGGGTCCGAACGGCGTCGCGGCGCCCGCACCGGCGCCGATCGAGGGGGCGGGCAACGTGTCGCCCGGTCCGACGTGCGGTGGGGCCGGTGGTCGGGTTCGACGGCGAGGGCCGCTCCGGGTCCAGACGGCCGTGCCCGCCCGGCCTCGTCGTCACAGCGAGGTCGCGCTCCGCAACTCGACCCCGAGGTGCTCGCGCAGCGTCAGCGAGAGCAGCCGCTCCACCTCGAACGCGCGTCCGGGCGGGAGCACCTCGGCCGCCTCGGAGAGCGGACGGGTGAGCAGGCCACGGAGCGCGCCCAGGGCCGCCGGCGTCGTCGGGTCGGCTCCGGCTGCGCACGAGCGGCACACGGCGCCGCCGGTGGCCGGGGAATAGGCCACCATCGCCGCCCCGGGCGCACAGTCGGCGCACGGGTCGAGGCGCGGCACGAGGCCGGCGACGACGAGCAGCTTGGCGTGGACGCCGAGCACGATCGGATCGAGCCTGGGGGGCGAGTCCAGCGAGGGGGCGCGCGCGAGCAACGAGAGCCCTCGGCACACCAGATGGAAGGCCCCGGGGTCGGGCTGGCCCTCCGGCAGCGTGCGAAGGGCGCCCTCGAGGACGGAGCCGGCGGCGAGGAGGCGATACCCCTCCGCCCACAATCCCGCATTGGCCTCCAGCACACCGGCGGTCCGGACCGTGGCCATGTCGCCGCGCCCCTGGTGGAGCGTCAGGCGGACGCGCACGCCGGGCTGCAACCGGCCCCCGAGGCGACTCTTCGGGCGCCGCGCGCCCTTCGCGATCGCCGACAGCCGGCCCTGATCGGGCGTCAGCACCGACAGCACGGTGTCGGCCTCCCCGAACCGGATCCCCCGGAGCACGAGCGCATCGGTCTCGAACGTCGCCACCCGCCGATGGTGACACCCGCCGCGGACCACCGGGCGGGCGGAAGTGGTCCAGCCCCGCGAGGCCCCGCCGAGGACGTCCCGATGGAGCGACGTCCGGATCGGGTGAGCCCCGCCGCATGGTCGGCATGGGCCTCCGCCCGCGAGGAGGCGGCTCGGCGACGGCGGCGGCGGCTCGTGCGCTCGTCGCGGCGGGAACGCGTCGCGCTTGCGGCGGCCGTGCGGGGGTCGCTCATGGCGGCGAGCGGCGACGACCCCGGCGCGGCGTGGGGTGGGCCATCCGCCGATCGGTCGCCGGGGCGATGGTCCTGGCCGAGGGCTCCGCCGAGCGGCCCGCCGGGCGACCGGTCGTGTGGGTGCAGGCGGGCCACGCCACGCCCCGGGAGCCCGGCTACGAGCGAGGGACCGGTGCCGGTGGGCGGCCCCTTCGAGACCGAGGCGGCGTTCACGGTGCCGGTCGCGCGACGCGTCGTGCGCCAGCTGCGCGCCTGGGGCGCCGACGCCCGCCTGACACCCGGTCGCGTGACGCCGCGTGCCGCGCCGGGCGCGGCCTTCGTGAGCATCCACCACGACGCGCCGGGGGGCCGGGCGGCGATCGTCTGGGCGACGCGCCCGGACGAGCGCCTCGTGCGCCGACCGGGACGGCGCCCGCCGACGCAGGTCGGCGACGCGGTGGAGGCACGGTCCCGCGACCTGGCCCTGTCGCTCCATCGCCGCTACGCCGCCGTTCACGGCCCCGACAATGGAGCGGACGGCGAGCTCGCCTCGCCGGCGGGCCGCGCGGCGCCGCGTGACCTTCGCGAGTACTACGGCTTCTTCCGCACCGGCGCGGACGCACGCGTCGTGGTCGAGGCCGGCGCCGCCGGCGTCGACGACGAGTTCCTCACGCGCACCGGGCTCCTGGCGTCGACGATCGCCGCGGGCGTGCACGACCATCTGCGCTCGCGGGGGCTGCTCCGGTAGTCGCACGCTCGCGGCGATTCCCCGTCACACTGCTATACACTTTGAAGTCATGCCCGACATCACGATGTACACCTCAGACGCCTGCCCGTTTTGCATCCGGGCGAAGCGGCTCCTCGACGCCAAGGGCGTCGAGTACGAGCAGATCCACCTCTCGCTCTCGGACGGCGAGGCCCGCGTGCGGCTCGTCGAGCTGACGGGGCGACGCACGGTCCCGCAGGTCATCGTCGACGATCGGCCGCTGGGCGGGTACGACGACATCAAGGCCCTCGACGACGCCGGACGGCTGGACGCGATCCTCGGGGTCGGCGCCTAGGCCCCGCGCGTCCAGCCGCCGCGGCGATCCGCCGCCGTCGGCACCCCCGGACGGCCGTCGCGGTGCGCACCGCGTCCCTGACCGCCTCGGCCGCGGCCTCGGCGCCGGCCACGCCGCAGATCATGACGTTGCCCGGGCGGCGTCCGGTCGCGAGGCAGATGACGACGTCGCCGTCCACGCGGGTGCCGACGGGCGACACCGCGCGCGCGAGACCGGACGAGGCCATGCGGGCCACGGAGGCCGCACCGGCCGGGTCGAGCGCGGCGTCGGTCACCACGACGCAGAGCGTCGTGTTCCCGGTCGCGGCGAGGCGGGCGTCCGGCGGCGGATCGGTGAGCATGCGCGCCGCCGTCCCCGCCATCCCCTCACCCGGCATCCAGCACCCCGAGAGGATGGCGCCGTCGCGCGCCAACACGTCGCCGTAACAGTTGGCGACCGCCATCGCGGCGACGGTGCATCCGTCGGCGGTGACCACGCCCGCGCCGCCGAGCCCCCCCTTGCACCACCCCTCGTGGCGGAGCATCTTGCCGACCGTCGCGCCGGTCCCCGCGCCGACGCTCCCGCGCGCGTGCGGACCCTCCACGGCGAGGCGACACGCTGCCTCGCCCTCGGCGGGTCCGGGTCGCCGACCCTCCGCCGCCAGGCCCAGGTCGAAGATGACCGCGGCGCTCACGATGGGCACCCGGGCGATGCCGGGGACCTCGTGGCCGAGTCCCTCCCCCTCGCACCAGTGGGCGACGCCGTCGGCGGCGGCCAACCCGAAGGCGCTGCCCCCGGTCAGGATCACCGCCGTCGGCCCAGGCCGGCCCGGCGAGCGGCTCCAACAGCGCGAGCTCGCGCGTGCTCGGACCACCGCCCCGGACGTCGACGCCGCCGACGGTCCCGGCGGGCGGGATCACCACGGTGCACCCCGTCCCCGCGACGGCATCGGTCCAGTGCCCGACCCGGACGCCCGCGACGTCGCCGACGCCGATCGTGGTCGTGACGCTCACGCCGGCTGGCACCGTGGGCAGACGTACGTCCCGCGCTGGGCGACCCTGATCTTCTGGATCGGCGCCCGGCACCGCCGGCATGGCTCCCCGGCGTGCAGATGGACTCGGAGCGCGTCCTGCATCGTGCCTCGTCGTCCGAGCGTGTCCCGGTAGGAGTCGATCGAGGCCCCGCCGGCCGCGATCCCGGCGCGAAGGCTGGCGCGAATGGCCCGGTGCAGGCGACGGACCTCCTGCGGGGACAGGCTGCCGCCGGTCCGGCGCGGATGGATGCGGGCCGTGAACAACGCCTCGTCAGCGTAGATGTTCCCGATGCCCGCAATCAGCCGCTGGTCCAGGAGCGACGCCTTCACCGGCGCCCTTCGCCCCTCGAGCAGTTCCTCGAGGCGGGCCGCGGTGAACGCCCCGCCGAGCGGTTCGACACCGACACGGCCGCGCCAGTGCGCCGGACCGGCCGGTACCCGCCACAGGCGCCCGAACCGACGCTGGTCGCTGAACGCGAGGTGGCTTCCGTCGTCCAGGCCGATCACCGCCCGCCGGAAGCGCTCGTCCACCGGCGCCGCGTCCGAGTGGTGGAGCCTCCCCGTCATCCGCAGGTGGACCGCCAGGTCATCACCGTCGTCGAGGCGGAGGAGGAGGTACTTGCCACGGCGGTGGACCCGGACGATCGTGCGTCCCTCGAGGTCCGCCGCGACGTCCGTCGGGGTCAGCGGCGCGACCAGGAGCGGATCGGTCACCGAGACGGCGACGATCCGCCGACCGGGCAGCCGCCGGGCGAGCTGGCGGCGGATGGTCTCGACCTCGGGCAACTCCGGCATCAGTCGCCCCCGAGCAGCGGCACGGCGGCGCCCGCGCGAGCGAGGGCGACCTCCACCATCGCCTCGTCGCGCCCGTGGAGGACGAGCAACGGCTGGTCGCGCGAGACCGTCTCGCCGACATGCACGAGGATCTCGACACCGGCCGCGAAGTCGATCGCCTGAGCCGGATGCATCCGGCCCGCGCCGAGCCAGCGCGCCAGCTCCGCCAGCGCGCCGACGTCGAGCGAGCCGACCACCCCGTCCCGCGACGCCGTGCACGCGCGCTGCGTGGGGGCGCGGGCCAGCAGCGCGTCGTCGGTCCACACCTCCGGATGTCCGCCCTGCGACTCGACCCACCGCTCGGCGGCGGCGAGCGCGGTCCCACGATCGAGCGCGCCGAGCGCCGCAGCGCGGCCGGCGCCGCCCTCCTGCGCGCCGGCGAGCTCGGCGAGGCGTCCGGCGAGATCGGCGACGCGGTCGCGAAGCCGCGCGTCGCCCTCGCCGACCAGCAGCGCGCGGACGGCGGCGACCTCGAGCGCGGTCCCGATCGCATGGGCGATCGGCACATCGGCGACCGAGGTCGCGACGTGGGCGGCGCGCCCCGCCCCGACGAGGGCCTCGCGGACGGCGTCGGCGACCTGCGCGGCGTCGCCGGACAACGCGCCGCCCGACCCGGTCGGCACGTCCACGACCACCGCGGCAGTGCCCGGCACGAGGGCCCGCGCAGCCGTCAACGGCGCGAGGATCCGCGGCAGTCGCGACACCCCGACCCCCTCGGCCAGGCGTGCCATCCGGCGCATGCCGCCGGCGAGGCGCCCGACCGGCGCCCCGACCACGATCCCCGCGTCGCGGGCGCCCCTCGCGAGTTCCTCGGCCGACCGACCGACGCGAAGGCCCGGGATGCACCCGAGCTTGTCCTGGCCGCCGATCACCGCACCCGCGGCGGCCGAGGCAAGGACGGCGACGCGCACGCCCAGGGCGGCCGCCACCGGCGCGACCGCGAGCTCGGCCGGATCACCGACGGCGCCTGTGCTGACGAAGCCCCCGGTCGCCTCCAGCCGGGCGAGCTCGAGCCGGTCGCCGGCGGCCAGCAGCAGATCGACGATCGCCGGCGTCACCGTCGGCGCCCAGCCGACGACCGCGAGCGCGGCCATCTGAGCATCGTCGGCGCCGCCGTCGAGCCAGGCGCGAACCACGTCGACGACGTCGTCGGACGCGACCGGCGACCCGCCCGCCGCTCGCTCGAGGACCTCGACAGGGGCGCGGCGAACTCGCACACGGCGGACGTTAGTCGAGCCTCGGGCGAGGTGACGGCTCGACACACCCGCGTGGTGGGCGCGCGGACCGCTGGTAGGGTCGCCGCCGTGTCCGGACCTCGACGAATCTCACTGCGCTCCACGGTGACCGCGGCGCTCGGCGCCGTCACCCTGACGATCGCGGCACCCGCGCTCGCCCAGGGGCCCGCCGCCGGCGCGCAGCCGGGCGCCCCGACCGTGAGCTCGCTGAAGCTCGCCAAGGCCGTGACCGCCCAGCGCGGCCACGCGCGGTTCCTCGTCGGCGTACGGATCTCCGAGCCGGCCAAGCTCACGGTGATCGTGAGCTCCAACCGTGACGGGCGGCCGGTGCTGACGCTCAACGCCGACGAGACCCGCAAGGCCGGCCGAGCCTACGTGCTCATCGACGCGGTCGACGACCGCGGGTTCCAGCTCGGTGGCGGCAGCTACAAGGTCCGCGTCCAGGCGACCGACGCCGCGAACGACGTCTCCCAGCCGGTCAGCGGCGACTTCACGCTGAAGCTGACGCGCGCCCGCGGCCAGCTCGACGCGGTGACCATCCCGACCTGGCGCGCCGTGGCGCGCCCGCTCGGCATCGCACCGGGCAGCGGGCAGCTCGTCGCCTCCGTCGCGCCCAAGGGGCCAGCCGTGCAGGCCGGGCTCCGGCGCGGCGACGTCATCACGAAGCTCAACGGTGTCGAGACGGCGACGCCGGGCGCGCTCAAGACGGCCCTCCGCGGCCTCCCGGCGGACCGGCCGGTGCGGATCGAGTTCACCCGCAAGGCCGAGGCGCGCTTCGGCGTGATCAAGCCGAAGCCCGACTGGGAGACCCCCGCCGACTTCGCGCGGACGCTCGAGGTCGCGCGCAAGCGCCAGGGGAAGGTGCTCGCATGGGCGGTCGCGCAGGTTCGCGAACGGATCGACGCCGGCGAGCTCGACGAGGCCGAGGAACTGCTCGACGGGTGGCCGCGCGCATGGCGCACGACCGCGCCGGGCGAGCTCCTCAGGGGTGACATCCACCAGGCGCGGGACAAGCACCGGAAGGCCCTCGCCTCGAACTCACGCGCGCGCAAGCGCGACGCCACCATGGCCGAGGCGTGGTTCGGGCGGGGCGTGGCCCTGGCCGGACTCAAGCAGCCGCAGCGCGCCGCCGTCGAGTTCGCCCGCGCCGCCCGCCTGGATCCCAAGGACGCCGCCGCGCCCGCGTTTCGCAGCTACGTGCTGTCTCGGGCCGAGCGCACGGACGACGCCGTCGCAGCGGCAGCGGCCGCGGTCAAGCTGGACAGGCGATACGCCGACGCCCACATCCCCCTCGGGATCGCGTTGCTTGCGAAGGGGCAGCGCGGCCCCGGCATCAAGGCGCTCCGGACCGGCCTGCTGCTCCTCGACGACAACGAGCGGGCGACGCCGCTGATCGAAGAGCACCTGGACCCGACCGGACCGTAGGACGGGCCGTGCACGGCGCCCGCGGGCGCCGACCGCCGGGAGGCCTGCGCCGGGCGCCGACTGCGATGCGGCCCGACGGCCCACGCGGGCTCCTCCGTTGCCGTGGGCGGCACGATATCCGTCGGCCGACGGCGCACCCCGACCGCGGGAGCGAGGCGGTCGGGCCGCCGAGGCCCACGGGGACGCGGACGCCGCGCCCCCGAACCGTCTAGACCTCGCCGGTCAGGTCCTCGTGATCGCGCCGCGCACGCGTGCTCGGGCGGCGGCGCGCCCCGCGGCCGAGGTGCAGTCCTCCGCCGCCCGACATCGCCGTCACCGCGAGGATCGACACGACGCCCGCGGCGAGGCCGGCCCACATCTGCCAGGCCAGGATGGGGTTCGTCACGAAGATGGCGAACAGCAGGAGGACGGCGACGACACCCACGAGCGCGAGTGGCCGCTGGCGCGGGGGGGCGAGATGCACCACCCACGGCGACACGAGGCCGATCAACAACAGGAGCAGTCCGCTCAACCTCTTCCCTCCGGCGAGGCCGCCCACGCGGCGGCGAACCGGAGCCTAAGCCCGACCGGCGGAACTGGCAAGCTGCGCGGACTCCTCCGATGAACCAGCACCACGATCCCCCGGCGGCCGTCGGGTTGCATCTCCAACAGCGGGCCGCGCTCGTCGGTGCGGGTCGCCCGTCGGTGGTCGCGCTCGTCGGCGCCGACGCATCGCTGCTCGACGTCCGCCGCGTCGATGGCGATGCGGAGGTGCTCGCGGCGGTCCCAACCTGCGAGCGGGTGTGCGTGGACGCACCGCTCGTCGTCGTCAACGACGAGGGCGCGCGCGACGTCGAACGGCTGCTCGCGTGGCTCGACATCCCCACGTTTCCCAGCTCGCGCAGGCGCCTCGCGGCGCTCCACGGCGGACTCCGGGGCGAGGCCCTTCGCGGCGGGCTGGCCGCACGGGCGGGGGATGTCGTCGAGGCGGTTCCCGACGCGACGCTCCGCCAGATCATGATCGAGTCGGGCCGTCTCGACGCCTCAACGATGGAGCTCGCGGAGTACCGACGCGCATGGCTCGGGCTTCGGCCGCCGCGCTACCGGCCGAAGGGTGACGGCAGGGCGCGTCCGGCGGGCACCGCGGCGGCGGCCGCGATCGTCGCGCGCGTCGTGGACCTCGGGGGCTGGGCGCCGCGGGCGGACGCCGACGACTGGGGGGCGATCGAGGACGCGGCCGTGCTCGACGCCGTCATCTGCGCCTACACCGCGCTCCGTGCCGACGATCCGACGCGCGCCCTCCGCCTCGGGACGCCCGAGCGGGGCGAGATCCTCCTCGCGGCCGACCGCGCCATGCGGATGCGGGGCGCCGTCAACCTCGCACGCCTTCGCTCCGAGGGGCTGACGGGGATCTGACCATCGGTCAGCGCCTTGCCCACACGCTCCCGGAGGGCGATGATCAGGACCGTTTTGGTCATTCGCCCCCCACGGCGCATCCGTGGGGCGGCCGACAAGGAGGATCGCGATGGGAAGCGTCTACCGGATCATCGACGTCATCGGCACCAGCCCCGACAGCTGGGAGGCGGCCACGACCGACGCCCTCGCGACCGCCGGGAAGAGCCTTCGCGATCTCAGGGTCGCGGAGGTCGCCAAGCTGGACGTGACGGTCGGCGAGGGCGGCAAGGTGGAGCTCTACCGGGCCCGCCTGCAGCTCTCGTTCAAGTACGAGGACTAGCCCTCACAGCCGCGATGGACCCGTGGGCGCCGGCAGACGATGCCGGCGTCCACGGACGGTCAGGGGCGATGGACGACGTATTGAAGCGTGACCGGTGCTGCCGCCGCGATGGCCGCTGACAGGTCGTCAGGGCCGGTGTGGCGCCTGTCGGGGATCACCCGGGCGGCGACCGCGAGCGACACCTCGTCGACCGCGAACGGATAGGGGTCCGCCGACGCGCCCCATGGCCCGGTTCGGCGGAGCGTGATCGTGACCCCCTCGTCGCCCGGCCATCTGGGCACGCGGGCGAGTGCCCCCTCGCGGCCCGCGAGGTGCGCGCGCCACACCAGGTAGAGGCTGAGCAGGTCGAACGCCTGGACAAGGCGATAGGCGGCCCACTCCCAGTCGGGGTCCGGGCGGAGCCGCTCGCGAAGGTCGTCCTGCAGCCGCCCTTGCGCCGCGAGGAAGGCGACGACTCCCGCGGGACGCGTGCCGGGGTCCGGTCGCGGCCCGTCGATTCCGAGCCTGCGCTCGTACAGGCCGCGCCCGTGCAGGCTGACGAGCAGGCCGGCCAGGGGATCGCGGCGCACGCAGGTCGCGATCCCGTCGTCGTACAGGCCGACGTGCGTTTCACGATCGATGTCCACGAAGTCGATCGGGCGCCCGGACCGGTCCACCCCCGGTGCGGCCTCCCACGAACGCCACCCCTCGTCGTGCCAGGCGGCGGCGCCGGCGATCGGGCCCCAGGGGGCGGGCCGCGCGAACACCTCGTTGCCCCATTGCGACGCCATCTCCGCGCACTGCGCCTGATGGTCCACCTGACGGACCAGCACCAACCCCTCGGGTCGGGAGGAGACGATCATGCCCGAAGCGTATCCAGTGGCCTCAGCCGTCCCGCCCGGGGATGGGGCGCCGATCGGTCTCGCCCAGGGCGTAGTGGAGCGCGGCGACCCTCGGAACCGGCCAGTACGCGCCGCCCAGCACATCGTGCGCGACCCCCCGCGGATCGAGCGCGAGCTCCCGGCCGTTGTCCAGGTTGCGGTAGACGTGGACGTCCGCGACCAGCCCCACATACGCGAACCCCGCCGCCACCGCGTCCGGCAGCACCGCGCGCAAGGGCGCGAAGTCCGGATCGGCGCCACCGCTCACCGGACGGACCATTCCTCGACCAGCCCCTGCAGGTCGACGTCCAGGAACCCCTGCCCCGAGTTGATCGCCACCGCGTCGGGGCCGGTGTCCCATGCCCGCCGGGCGGCGATCGGACGGCACAGATAGAGCTCGTCGGCCGCCCGGGTCAGCGCGACGTAGAACAGGCGCTCCTCCTCGTCCAGATTCCCCTCACTGACGGCCCAGCCCGACGGGAACGCGCCCGATTCGACCTGCAGGACGAACACGACCGGCCATTCGAGGCCCTTCGCCTGGTGCACCGTGGAGAGCGCGACGCGCCGGGCCGGGCCCGACACGTCCTCGTCCGCCTCGACGCGCTCGGCCAGCTGCATGTCGGCCAGGAAGCCGTCGAGGTCGCTCGCGCGCGCCGCGAGCTCGGCCAGGCGCGCGAGGTCCGCCTCGCGGTCCTGCCAATTCGGATACCGGGAGACCAGTGAATCCCGATACCACTCGCTTCGGGCGAGCGTCAGGATGAGCTCTTCGGGGCGCTCGAGTCCGGCGAGCAGGTCGACCAGACCGGCCGCGCGCGCCAACGGCCTCGTCCCGGCCGCCCGCAGCCGCGCGGCGACATCCTCGATGCCGGCCGCGCCGACGGCGAGCTCGGCGGCGCGCGCCGCCGAGGCGTCGCCCACCCCGGGCAGGAGCCGCAACACGCGCACCCATGCCAGCCCGTCGCGCGGGTTGTGCCGGACACGGCACGCCGCGAGGCCGTCCTTGACGTGGGCGCTCTCGACGAATCGCGCGCCCGAGTACAGCTCGAACTCCACCCCCGCCTCGGCGAGCGCCAGCTGCAGATCCACCGAGTGATGGTGCGCGCGGTAGAGCACGGCGACATCGCCGGCGGCCCGGCCGTCGTTCATGAGGTCGGCGATCCGTTGCGCCACGAACGCCGCCTCGTCGTGCGCGTCGGCGAGGTGTGCGACCACCGGCGGCGGCCCGCCGTGGGGCCGGACCGCGCGCAGGCGGCGCTCGTACCGGTTGCCGCCCGGCAGCATGCGCTGTGCCAGCGCCACCACCTCCGGCCGTGATCGATAGTTGCGCTCCAGCCTGACCACGCGCGTGCCGGGATCCCTGGCGAAACGATCGACCACGTCCGGGTCGGCCCCGCGCCATGCGTAGATCGCCTGGTCGGGGTCCCCCACCACGAACAGCCCCCCGTCGGGCCCGGCCAGGAGCTCGGCCAGCTCCGCCTGGATCGGGTTCACGTCATGGAGCTCGTCGACGAACACCCAGTGGATCGCGCCGCGCGCCCGCGGGCCCGCCTCGCGCAGGAGGCGCCGGCCCTCGACCAGCAGGTCGGCGTAGTCCAGGGCCGCGAGGGCCCGCTTTCGGCGAACGTACTCCGCGGCGATCTCCTCGATCTCCGCCACTCGGTCGACGAGCCGGCCGTTGCGCTCCACGACCACCTCGGCGAGCGGGGCGTCCCGTTCCGCCGAGCGCTGGATGAACCCGGCGAGCTCACCGGGGCGCGGCAGCGAGGGACGCGTTGCGCGCCCGCGCAGCACGTGGTCGCGGGCGAGCGCCACGAGATCGGCCTGGTCTTCGCCGTCCAGCACGGTGAACGGTGACGGCAGGCCGATCGCCGCGCCGTGCCGGACGAGCAGGCGCTGGCAGACGGAGTGGAAGGTCCCGGCCGTCATGTCCGAGAGGTCGCTGGCGGCGATCTGCTGGGCGCGGTTTCGCATCTGCCGCGCGGCGCGGCGCGTGAAGGTCATCAGCGCGACATGGCCGGGTGGCGTCCCGGACTCGACCAGATGCGCGATCGCCCCGACGATCGTCCGCGTCTTCCCGGAGCCGGCAGCGGCCAGCACGAGCGTGCGACCGCCGAGCGCCTCGACCGCGGCCCGCTGCTCGGGATCCAGGAGCTCCGCGAGCCGGGGCGACACGCCACCGGCGCTCGTCCGGGGCCGGAGCGCGTAGACGCGCCGACCCCCCGGATCCGCGGCGAGCGGATCACGGGGGGACGCGGCGTCGCGACTCGCCTTCTGGCGCTCGATGTGGGGCAGGGTGGCCGGCGCGGACTGCCACCGCGGGTAGCCCGGTGGCGTCACCTCGCCGTGCCGCCCCGCGGGCTCACGCCCCGCCCTCGAGCTCCTTCAGCCGGTAGTAGGTCAGCGTGACGGCGACCGCGGCGAAGGGCGCGAACACGGCGCCCTGCACGATCGTGGCGATGAAGCTGGCGAGCCAGTCGGGCAACGGCGCGAGGATGAGGCCGATCACGATCCCCGCGGCGATGACGATCAGGATCGTGAGCACCAGAACGCCGAGGACGGGCAGGAAGTACCCCTTCACCAACGCCATGCTGCGGCCGAAGCTGGCCGACCAACCGGTGCGCTCGAGCACGATCGCCGGTGCGATGACGTACCAGATCGTCGCGAGGATGACGCCGGGCACGATCAGGATCAGGAGGCCGATCCCGATGGCGATGCCGGCGAGGATGCCGGCCACGAGCAGGGCGCCGAGGAACGGCACCGCCGCGGAGAGGGTCTCGCCGACGCTGAGGTCGACGCGGCCGTCGCGGACGTCGCCGACCGCGGTGACCAGCGCGCCGGTCAACAGGAAACTGCCGACGATCACCACGATCTGGCCGAGGAGGAGGCCGAAGAGGCCGAGAAACGAGAGGAGGAGGACGATGACCGCCACGACGACGTAGACCGTCAGTCCGACGCTTGCGAAGTGACCGAAGAACCTCTTGTAGAGGTCCCAGGTCTCGCCGATGATCGCTGTTGGGCTCATGGGTCGGGCAGCCTACGGGGCGGCTCGGACGGCGCGGTCGTGGCCGTCACGCGACCCCTGCGAGGCCGACGTCGGAACGGGCGCGCTCGGCGAGCGCGGCCCGGATCTCCCGGATCCGCCTGCCCTCGGGGTCGTAGGCGCCGATCCCCACGAGCGCCGCGATCGGGACGGACTCGGTCACCGTCGAGACCACGAGCAGCCCGTCCGCGTCCGCCAGATCGCCGACGCGCGCGTCGACCTCGCGCACGCCCTCGACGCACTCGAACACCAGGCGGCGCGTGATCGAGTCGAGGATCCCGTGCGCCAGCGGCGGGAAGCGCAACTCCTCTCCCACGACCCAGCCGACCGAGAACGTCGGCCCCTCCAGCACGGCCTCGTCGTCCGCCCGAACCAGGAGCGCCTGATCGGCGCCGGCGGCCGCGGCGACGCGATTCGCCTGCATGTTGGCCGCGTAGGAGACCGTCTTGCTCGCCGACAGCAGGGGGGTGATCCGATGCGCGACGGGCGCGAGCGTCCAGGGGGCGCCGGTCGCGGGCAACGGCTCGTCGCGCAGGACGCGCTGCCCGCCGCGGGTGACGATGATGCGCACGCCGACGTCGACGTCGCCGAGTCGCGCCTCGAGGGCCGCGAGATCGGCCTCGACCGCCGCGCGATCGAGGTCCATGCCGATGGCGGCGGCGGAGCGCGCAAGCCGGTCCAGATGGCGCCCGGGCGTCCGGACCCGCCCCGCGTAGGCGCGGAGCCCCTCGAACACGGCGTCGCCGCGCACGAGGCCGTCGTCAAGGCGAAGGACGGCGCCCGCCGGATCGACGACGGCGCCGTCGATCATGAGAAGACCGGTGTCGGACATGCGAGACATCGTTGCACGGCCTCATCGGCCGACGACGCCTCCGGCTGAAACGATCGTGTCGATCAGCCGGGGCGGCCGACCTCGCGGGCGAGCCGCAGCAGACCGATCAGGGTCTTCGCGTCCTCGACGCGCGCGATCAGCGCATCGAGGTCCGCCAGCGGCCAGGGGACGATCTCGATCTCCTCCTCGGGGATCGGCTCGTGCGCGATCGGCCGCAGGTCGGTGGCCAGGTAGCAATGGATGAACTCGGTCAGGAGGCCCGGCGCGGTGTAGAAGCCCCCGAGCGAGCGCCAGGTGTCCGCCGCCCGGCCGACCTCCTCGGCGAGCTCGCGGCGCGCGCAGTCGAGGGGGTCCTCGCCGGGGACGTCCAGCTTTCCGGCGGGCAGCTCCAGCATGTTCCGCTCGACCGCCTCGCGCGGCTGGCGGACCATGAGCACGTGCGCGCCCTCCACCGGGATCATCACGACCGCGCCGTCATGGTCCATGACCTCACGGCGCACGACGGCACCCGACGGCCGCCGGTAGCGCGAGACGCGCAGCCGGACGACCTCGCCCTCGAAGATGCGCTCGGTCTCGACCGGGGGGTCGAGCGCGCCCTCGGGCGGCGGGTCCACGGTCAGCGGGCGCGCTCCAGGATGGCCAGGGTGACGTCGACCATGCGCTCGAGCGCCTCCACCGCGATGCGCTCGTCGGGCGTGTGCACCGCCTCCATGGCGTTGCACAGATTCACCGCCGGGAACCCGTTGACGAGGAGCGCGTTCACGTCGGATCCGCCGCCGCTCACGACGAAGGCGGGCGCGAGACCGAGGGCGTCGAGGGCATCCCAGGCCATGACCACCTGGCGGTCGCGGCGCCCGAGGCGGTAGCCCACGAAGTGACGGTCGACGCGGGTCTCGAGATCGACCTCCGACTCGCTCGCCGCCCACGTGAGCGCGTCCATCATCGCCGTGAGCTGCGCCGCGTGTCGCGCCTCGTCGACGCTGCGGGCCTCGGCGGTGACGGTGCACCGATCCGCCACGACGTTCGTGGCGGTTCCGCCGGTGACCGTGCCGATGTTGGCGGTCGTGACCGGGTCGATGCGCCCGAGCGGCATCCGGGCGATGGCCCGCCCCGCGGCGGTGATGGCGCTTCGCCCCCGCTCCGGCGCGAGGCCGGCGTGGGCGGCCCGGCCGACGAACGTCGCATCGAGGCTCGACAGGGTGGGCGCGGCCTCGATGATGTCGCCGATGCGGCCGGTGTGGTCGTAGACGAAGCCGACCTCGGCCCGCAGCACCGCCGGGTCGAACGCGGCCGCCCCCCTGAGTCCGATCTCCTCGCAGGGGGTGAAGACCAACTCGACCCCGGCATGGGGACGGCCCTCCTGGCGCACCCGGTCCATCGCCGTGATGACGGCGGCGATCGCCGCCTTGTCGTCGCCGCCGAGGATCGTCGGGTGGCGGTTGGTCAGGTGCCCGTCGACGAGCTCGACCTCGATCGGGCCGACGTTCGGCACGGTGTCGAGGTGGGCGATGAACGCGACCGGCGTGCCGCCCGGCGCCGTCGCGGGCCAGCGCGCGACGATGTTCCCGCACCCGGCGCCGATCCTGGCGGCGGCGTCGTCCTCGCTGACCTCGGCGCCGAGGGCCGCCACCTCGTCGCGCACCATGCGCGCGATGTCACCCTCGTCGCGCGACGGAGACGGGATCTCGCACAGGCGCGCCGCGAGACGTGCGACCGACGGGAGGTCGCCGGGCAGGCCGGCGGCGCTCACGACCCCCCGGTCGCCGTCGCGATGCCGGTCTCGAGGCCCAGCGCGGCGGCGGCGGCGCCCACGAACTCGCGGAACAGCGGGCCCGGACGCGTCGGGCGACTGGTGAACTCAGGGTGGAACTGGGATGCGACGAAGAAGGGGTGCGTGGGCAGCTCGATCACCTCGACCAGCCGCGTGTCGTGCGAGCGGCCCGAGACCAGCAGGCCGGCCTCCTCGAGCGTCGGGCGCAGCGACGGGTTGACCTCGTACCGGTGCCGATGCCGCTCGTAGACGACCGGCGCCCCACCGTAGGCCGCATGGGCGCGCGTGCCCTCGACCAGGTGCACGGGGCCGCTCCCGAGCCGCATCGTGCCCCCGCGGTCCTCGATCTGGCGCTGCTCGGGAAGCAGGTCGATCACCGGATACGGCGTCTCCGGATCGAACTCCGAGGAGTTCGCGCCCTCCATCCCGCACACGTTGCGTGCGAACTCCACGACGGCGATCTGCATCCCGAGGCAGATCCCCAGGTAGGGGACGCCGTGCTCGCGCGCGAAGCGGGCCGCCGTGATCTTGCCCTCGATGCCGCGCCCGCCGAAGCCGCCCGGGACGAGGATGCCGTCCGCGCGCTCGAGCGCGCCCTCGAGCCCGGCTTCCTCCGCGTCGAGCCAGTCGATCTCGACCTCGACGCCCAGGTGGATGCCCGCGTGCTTGAGCGCCTCGGCCACGGAGAGGTAGGCGTCGCGGAGGGCGACGTACTTGCCGACCAGCGCGATCCGGACCCGGCCGTCGAGACCGTGGATGCGGTCGACGAGGCGGCGCCAGTCGGCCAGGTCGGAGGGCGCCGGCGAGAGGCCGAGGCGACGGCAGACGACGCGGTCGAAGCCCTCCTGTTCCAGCCGGAGCGGCACCTCGTAGATGTCGTCGGCGTCGGTCGCGGAGATCACCGCGTCCTCGGGCACGCCGCCGTAGAGGGCGATCTTCTTGCGGACGTCCTCGGTCAGCGGACGGTTCGAGCGAAGCACCAGGATGTCGGGCTCGATGCCGATGCGCCGCAGCTCGTTGACCGAGTGCTGGGTCGTCTTCGTCTTCAGCTCGCCGACCGAGTCCAGGTACGGCACGAGCGTGACGTGCACGAAGGCGACGTGCTCGCGGCCGACGTCGTTGCGCATCTGGCGGATCGCCTCGAGGAAGGGCAGCGACTCGATGTCGCCGACGGTGCCGCCGATCTCGACGATGACGACCTGGGCGCCGCTCGTCGCCGCCACCTGACGGATGCGCGCCTTGATCTCGTCCGTGACGTGCGGGATGACCTGGATGGTCGCCCCCAGGAAGTCGCCGCGGCGCTCCTTCTTGATGACCGAGTCGTAGACCGACCCCGTCGTGACGTTGCTGATGCGTGTCAGACGCTCGTCGGTGAACCGCTCGTAGTGCCCCAGGTCGAGGTCGGTCTCGGCCCCGTCGTCGGTGACGTAGACCTCGCCGTGCTGGTACGGGCTCATCGTGCCCGGGTCCACGTTGAGGTAGGGGTCGCACTTTTGGAGCGTCACCGAGACGCCGCGCGCCTTCAGCAACGTGCCAAGGGATGCGGCGGAGATCCCCTTGCCGAGGCTGGAGACGACGCCTCCCGTCACGAAGACGTAGCGCGTCGTGGTGTCTGTCACCGGCGTCCCCGCAACCTCACGGCCGTGAGTGTACCCGCACCCGCGGTCGCCGTGCGCCCGCGACCCGATCGTGGTCCGCGCACGGCGCGGGGAGAACCGGGCGCGCCCGGTGAGGGTGTACAAGGGTGCCCATGCGATCGACCCCGTCGGCGCCCGGGCCCCGCCCGCGCACACCACGCGCGACACGTGTCAGGGCATGAGCACATCGATCGCCAGGTCGTGCGTCGACCACTGTCGCGACCGCGGGGCGATGCGGCGGACGGTCGCGATCGCCCTCATCGTCGGCACCCTGCTCACGCTGATCAACCTCGGCGACAGGCTGTCGGCGGGGGACCTGGACACGGTCACGCTGGGACGGATCGCCGCCGACTACGCGGTGCCGTGGGTCGTCTCGAGCGTGGGCTACATCGCGGCCCGGCGGACGGCGGTCGCTCGGGCCGACTGAGGCCCCGCGCCGGCGGCGCCGTCACCCGCGGCGCGTCGCCTCGACGGCGGACTTGACCACCTCGCCGAGCGTGGGGTGCACGTGCAGGGCCCGCGCGATGGGGTCGCCGGTCCCGTCCCCCGCCTCCATCGCCACCGCCACGGGATGGATGAGATCGGCGCCGTGGTACGCCAGCACCCCCGCGCCCAGCAGCCGCCCCGTCGCCCGGTCGGCCACGATCTTCACCATGCCCCGCTCCTCCCCCCACGCCCGCGCCTTCCCGCCCGAGAACGTGCCCCGGCCGACCACCACGTCGTGTCCCGCCTCGCGTGCCGCGGCCTCCGTGCTCCCGATCGTGACGAGCTCCGGATCGGTGAACACCGCCCGCGGCCCGAGGTCGCGCGGCACGTCGTGGACGTCGACGCCGAGCGCGTTCTGGGCGACGCTCGCCCCCTGACGGCGTGCGATGTGGGTGAACTGCCCCGAGGCCGGCCCGAGCACGTCGCCCGCCGCCCACACCGTGGGTGCGGTCGTCGTGAGCCGCGCGTCGACGCGCACGCCGTGGCCGTCGCCGGCGACACCGGCGGCTGGGAGCCCGAGCGCGTCGACGGCCGCGGACCGCCCCGTCGCCACCAGCAGCGCATCGCCCTCGAGCACGCGCGGGCCGTCCGGTGCGAGGATCCGCATCCGCACGCCGTCGCCGGCCGGCTCGACGCCCTCGATCCTGGCACCGGTCAGGATCCCGATCCCCTCCTCGGCCAGCAGCTCACCCAGTCCGTCCGTCAACTCCTCGTCGGCGTCGGGCATGAGCCGCGGCGCGACCTCGACGAGCGTCACCGACGCGCCCAGCCGGCCGAGCGCCTGTCCGAGCTCGAGCGCGATCGGCCCCGCCCCGATCACGAGCAGCCTCGCGGGGAGCTCGGAGCTCGCCAGGACGTCGTCGCTCGTCATGTGCGGCGTCGAGTCGAGTCCCGGGATCGGGACGGTCGCGGGCTCCGCGCCCGTCGCCACGATCACCGCGGGCGCCGACACGGCGCGGCCGTCGACACGTACGGTGCGCCCGTCCTCGAAGGACGCCTCGCCCAGCACCAGCTCGAGGCCCTCGAGCGACTCCAGGTACGCCCGGGCACCCGCCGAGCCGCGGTCGATGATGCCGCGGACACGATCCATCACCGCGGCGAAGTCGACCTCGACCTCGCCCACGCGGATGCCGAACTCGCCGGCGCGCCGCACCTCGTGCGCGGCCTCGGCGCTTCGAATGAGCGCCTTCGTCGGGATGCAGCCGCGCGTCGGGCAGGTGCCGCCGACGCGCCCGCGCTCGATCAGGGTGACGCGCCGACCGGCGGCGACCGCGCGCGCGGCGGCGTTCATCCCGGCCATGCCCGCCCCGACGACGATCAGATCGGTGTCGTGGGTGGGCCGTCGCCCCTCGGTCCGCGGCCGGTCACGCGGCGGATCGCCGGCGCTCATCCCCTTCACGACCCGCGCGAGCGCGGCCGGCACCTGCGACCCGCGCCGGCAACTCGTCTCCGCGCCGCTCCCTCCGACCAGCACAAGTGATCCGTCGTCGCGGCGGATCACCTGCCCCTCGCGCTCCAGGTGGGCCAGGGCCTGCGTCGCCCCGGGCCTCGTGACGCTCGCGACGCGGGCGAGGTCGCGGTGACGCACCGGCCCGATGCGGACACCGTCCGCGGTCACACGGCCGTCACGCGCCGCGAGCGCCCGGAGCGCCAGCAGCACACGGTCCTCGACGCGTCGATGGGCCAGGCGGAGCGCCGCCGCCTGGGCCTCCTCGACGCGACGCACGCTCTGCTCCAGCAGTCCCGCCAGCACCGACGGATAGCGGACCAGCTCCCGCAGGTGGGCGTGATCGAGCGGACAGACCCAGGAGTCGCGGACCGCGTGCATCACGACCGCGTCCTCCTCCAGGCCGCCGGGCGGACAGGTCAGGACCTCGCCGTCCGCGGCCTCGGCGAGGACGATCTCGCGACCGTCCTCGGTCGTCGCGACCATCTCGACGAGCCCCGACTTGACGAGCGAGAGCCCGGCCGAGCCGGTGTGGAGCGGACCCGAGGATCCCGCGTCCCACTTCGCCATGGGGCCCCGCATGAGCACGGCCATCGCGCCCTGGCGCTCCAGCGCCGACAGCCCGGCCAACAGGTCCGTGGCCCCCAGGCGCCCGGCCACGACACCCCGCCGGCTCACGACGCGCCTCCGCCGCCGGGCGCGACCCGCGCCAACGATCCCGCGCAGTACGGGCACACCGTGCCGGCGTCGGCGCCGCGACCGAAGGTCGCGCCACATCCGCCGCACGCGACGGGATCGCTCGTGGCCACCGCCAGTGGCGCGGCGGCCCCCTTCGCATCCGCCCCGCCGCGTGCGCACCCCTCCCCGACCGGGCGCCGCCCGCCGGGCCAACCGTCGCGTCGCGTCATGATCGTGCGTCCCCTCCACCGTCGCCGCGCGGGCGCTCCCGCCGAACGACCGTACGCCGACGTCCGAACCCCACCTCAGCACATGTTCGCGCACGAACGCTCCAAGGTCATCGATGACCGGAGACTGCTTTCGTCATACCTGGTGACCAGGGCATCGGACACGGCGGGGCGGGGCGTCTCTTGCGACGCGATTAAACCTCGCCGCCGCCCGGCGTCGGACGCGCGTGCGGCGCCCGGCACATGCCATCCTCGCTCACGGTGATCGACCATGCGCTTCGCCCAGCCAAGGACGCCGTCCTGCGGCCGCTCGTGGCGGTTGTCCCCTCCGGAGTCCCACCGCTCGCGATCACCGCGTGCGCGGCCGTCGCGGGGCTCGCCGCCGCCGGTGCCGCGGCGGGTGGGTGGGTGCTCGCGGCGTCGCCCTCTGGCTCGCCAGCCGCGTGCTCGACGGAATGGACGGGGCGCTCGCCCGTCGCGGCGACGCGGACATCCGATCTCGGCGGCTACCTCGACTTCCTGCTCGACGTCGTCGTCTACACAGCGATCCCACTCGGCGTCGCGATCAACGTCGGGGGCGAGGGCATCTGGGCGGCGACGGCGCTCCTGCTGGGAGCGTTCTACGTGAACGCCGTGTCGTGGACCTACCTGTCGGCGCTGCTCGAGCGACGCGGGCGCGGCGCGAGCGCGCGCGGCGAGCAGACGGCCGTGACGATGCCGCGGGGCCTGATCGAGGGCGCCGAGACGATTCTTCTCTTCGCGGTGATCCTGGCGGTTCCGGACTGGGCGATCGTGATCGTCCCGGTGATGGCGGCGCTCGTGGCGGTCTCGGCCGCCCAGCGAGCGCTCTGGGCGACGCGCGAGCTGCGGGGCGGGTCGTGACCGGCGTCGATGCGGCCGTGCTCGTCGCCGAGCGTGCCCGTGCCCGGCGGCGCAGGTGGCAGCGCTTCGCCGTCGCGGGGGCGTGGCTTGTCATCGTGGGCGCGTTCCAGGCCTGGGCGCTCGCGCGCGGGGTGACGCCGGCGGAGGCGGCGACGGACCTAGTCGATGCGATCAAGGGCAGCGCCTGGGGCGCCCTCGTCTTCATCGCGGTCTACCTCGTCCGCCCGCTGCTGCTGTTCTCGGCGGCGGTCCTCACCGTCGCGGCCGGGTTCCTGTTCGGCCCGACGTGGGGCGTGCTGCTGGTCGCCGTCGCGGCGAACGGGTCCGCGATGGTTGCGTACGCCGTCGGACGATGGCTCGGCACCGACTCGCAGCCGGACGCGGAGAGACGCCTGGGCCGGTACGTCGTGCGCCTTCGCGAGCGCAGCTTCGAGACGGTGGCGGTCATGCGTCTGCTCTTCCTGCCGTACGACCTAGTCAACTACCTCTGCGGGTTCCTGCGCATCCGTCCCATCCCCTTCCTCGCGGGCACCGCGATCGGCTCGGCGCCCGCGACGGTCGCCTTCGTGCTGTTCGGGGCCTCGATCGAGGACTTCGACGGCGGGGTTCCGTCGCTCGATGTGACCACGCTGCTGGTCTCGGTCGGGCTGCTCCTGGCCGCCATCGGCGCCGCGGAGATCCTCCGCCGACGGGAGCGGGCGCATGGCTGAGGTGGAACGCTTCGACGCAGCGGTGATCGGCGCGGGCGCCGGCGGGATGACCGTCGCGGTGGGCCTCGCGGCCTTCGGCCGCCGGGTCGCCCTGATCGAGGCGGCGCGTGTCGGCGGCGACTGCACGAACGTCGGCTGCATCCCGTCCAAGCGCCTGCTCCACCTGGCGCGGAAGCCTGGCGCCCGCCACGACGCCCGATCGATCCTCGCCGACGTGCGCCGAACCCGCGACGCGCTCGAGGCGCGCGAGCGGGACGAGTTCGGGGCGATGGACGGGATCACACTGATCGCCGGGCACGCCACGATCACGGGTCCGCGATCGGTCGGAGTGCGCGCCGCGGACGGCGTGCGGCGACTCCTGACGGGCGACATCATCGTCGCGACCGGCGGGCGCCCACGTGCGCTCGACATCCCTGGGCTCGGCGATCGGGCGCTCACGAACGAGACCCTCTTCGAGCTCGAGCAGCCGCCCGGCCACCTGGTGATCGTCGGCGCCGGGGCCGTGGGCCTGGAGATGGCCGACGCGTTCGCCCGGCTTGGAAGCCGCGTGACGATCGTCGAGGCGGCCGACCGCCCGCTGGCCGTCGCCGGCGCCGCGGCGGCGGCGGCGATCGCCGCCGCCCTCGCTCACCGGGGGATCGTGCTCAGGACCGGCTCGACCGTGACCGGCTTCGACGGCGCGACGCGGACCCTCCGCCTGGCCGGCCCGAGCGGCGAGGGGACGCTCGCCGATGTCGACCGCGTGCTGATGGCCGTCGGCCGTACGCCGGCGACGCGAGACCTCGGCCTCGAGCGTGTCGGAGTACGGCCGACCCCGGAGGGAATCCGGGTCGACGCCTGGGGCCGGACGGGCGCGGAGGGCGTGTGGGCGGTCGGTGACGTCACGCCCGGCTCGCACCAGACGCACGCGGCCAACGCCATGGGTCGACGCATCGTCCGGCGGATCGCGCTCCCGCTCCTGCCCGCGCTCGGCGGGCCGCCCCCGATCCCGTCGGCGGTGTTCACCGACCCGGAGGTCGCCTGGATCGGACCCCGCGAGGACGCGCTCGCCCGTCGCATCCACCCCGATGCGACGACCACAATCGGCATCGAGCTGCCCGACACGGATCGGGGCCTGACCGACGGCGTGGCGATCGGTTTCGTCGAGATCACCGCGGTCCGGCTGACCGGGCGCATCCTCGCCGCGACCGCCGTCGGACCGACCTCCTCGGAGACGATCACCACGATCTCGCTCGCGATGCGCCGGCGCATCTCGCTCCACGGGCTGCGGGGGCTCGTCGTCCCCTACCCCACGTTCTCGGGTGCGATCACCGCGATCGCGGACGAGTTCGCCCGTCGCACCCTGCCCGCCCTGCCGCGCGAGGCCGGGCGGTACGCTCGGCACCGCCTTGCCCGACCCCCCCGCCCCTGAGCTCATGCGACGCCGCCCACCACCGCCGATCGTCTCCCTCGCGCTGGGCCTGCTCATGGTGTTGCTCGTCGCCGCCGGGTGCGGCACCGACGAGGCCGAGGACGGGTCGAGCGCGCCGCTCTCGGCCGACTGGGAGGATGTGGCGCGCGCGGCAGAGGGCCAGACGGTGCGCTGGTGGTTGTTCGGCGGCGACGCGCGGATCAACCGCTACGTGGAGCGGGAGGTCGTGCCCGCCGCGGCGAAGGGCGGCGTCACGCTCGAGCGGGTCCCGATCGCCGACACGGCCGAGGCGGTCCAACGCGTGCTCGCCGAGCGCCAGGCGGGACGTACCGGTGGCGGCGCGGTCGACCTGATCTGGATCAACGGCGAGAACTTCGCGCTCGGCAAGGAGGCCGGTCTCTGGCTCCAGGACTGGGTGGGGTCGCTCCCCAACAGCCGCTTCGTCGACCTCGAGGACCCAGCTCTTGCGAGCGACTTCGGCGTGCCGGTCGACGGTCAGGAGGCACCCTGGAGCCGCGCCGCCTTCGTCTTCGCCCACGACCCGGCGCGGGTCCCCGACCCGCCGCGGAGCGTCGACGAGCTCCTCGAGTACGCCCGCGCCAACCCCGGCCGGGTCACGTATCCGGCGCCGCCCGACTTCACGGGTTCCGCGTTCGTGCGCCTCGCCGTGCAGGAACTCGGGGTCGACCGGGCGATCGAGGCCCTCGCCGACGTCGCCCCGGACCTCTTCGAGGGCGGGCGCAACTACCCGAAGACCGAGGCGGAGCTCAACCGGCTCTTCGGCGACGGCCAGGTGGACATCGCCATGAGCTACGACCCGAGCTTCGTGCGCTCGGCGGTCTCGGCGGGGCGGTTCCCGGACACGGCCCGGCCGTTCGCCTTCGCGCGCACGCTCCAGAACGCGAGCTTCGTGACGATCCCCGCCAACGCCGCCGCCCCGGAGGGCGCAGCGGTCGTCGCAAACCTGCTCCTGTCGCCGGACCTGCAGCGGGCCAAGGCCGACCCGGACGTGCTGGGGGTGCCGACGGTCATCGACGTCGGGCGCCTCCCGGAGGACCTGCGTGCGGGCTTCGCGCCCCCCATGGACGATCCCCATCTCCTCGGCCCGGACGACCTCGGCAGCCCCCTCGCCGAGCTCCCCTCCGAGGACGTCGCGCCCATCGAGCGTCGCTGGCAGCGGGAGGTGCTCCGATCGGCGGGCTCGTGATCGAGGGGCTGGTCTCCCGCCCCGGAGGCGCCGGCGTGCTGCGCGGCGTCGATCTGACGATCCCCGGCGCCGGTCGGCTGGCCTTGGTGGGCCCCTCGGGCGCGGGGAAGACCACCCTGCTGCGCGTCATCGCGGGCCTCGGGGTGCTCGACGAGGGGCGCGTCGAGCTCGGGGGGCGGTCCTTGGTCGAGTTGGCGCCGCACCGGCGGCCGATCGCGATGGTCTTCCAGGAGCCGCGCCTTCTGCCGCACCTCGACGTCGTTGGGAACGTCGCCCTGCCGCTGCGCGCGTCCGGCGCGCGCCGAGCGGACCGACGACGGCGCGCGAGCGCCCTGCTCGACGAGGTCGGCCTCGGCGGCTACGCCGGGCGCGCCCCGCGGAGCCTCTCCGGGGGCGAGCAACAACGGGTGGCGCTCGCCCGGGCGCTGTGCGCCGAGCCCGAACTGCTCCTGCTCGACGAGCCGCTCGCCTCGGTCGATCCCGACCGGCGCGAGAGCCTGCGCGCGCTGATCGCGCGCGTGCAGCGCGAGCGGGGGATCACGATGCTGGTCGTGACCCACGACCAGCAGGAGGCGGCGATCCTCGGCGAGCGCGTCGCCCTCATGATCGAGGGGCGGATCCTCCAGTGCGACACGCCGGAGGGCATGGTGCACCGCCCGTCCACCCCGGTCGTGGCGCGGTTCTTCGGCGGCCGCAACGTGATCGCGGGCGACGTCGTGGGCGGGGTCATGGCCACGCCGGCCGGGCCGATCCGCGTCGACGCCCGGGACGGCCCGGCGCAGATCACCATCCGGCCGGAACGGTGGCGTGTGGGCGACGGCCCGCTCCGCATGCAGGTCCTCGGGCGGGAGTCCCTCGGCGTCGACGTGCGTCTGCGACTGGGCGCCGGGGCGCTCGTGGTCGAGGCGCAGGTCGACCCGGCCGACGCCCCTCAGGTGGGCGAGATCGTCGCCGCGGAGGCCCCGCGCGAGGGCGTGTGGTGCTTTCCCGACTGGCGCGACCCGACCCACGCGGGCGACCAGTTGCCCCGGTGAGGCGCCGCGGGTGGCGCAGGGTCGTCGGCCGGGTCCTCGCCACCCTGGCGCTGCTGCCCGCCGCGCTGGTCCTCGTGCTCTTCGCCGGCGCGGTCCTCGGCATGGTGCGGGCGAGCCTCGGCGTCAGCGTGATCCGCGGATGGTCGGCCGCCTCGCTCGACGCCTACCGCGACCTCGCCGCCGACCCGCTGTTCGCCGAGGCCGTGGGCTTCACGCTGTGGCTGGTCGCGGTATCGACCCTCGCGTCCGCCGCCCTGGCGCTGGCGCTGGCCGCCGCCCTTCGCCACCGGGGGCCGATGGCGAAGGGCCTCGCGGCGCTGCCGGTCCCCATGCCCCATCTGCTCGCGGCCTCCATCGGGGTGCTCTGGCTCGGCCCCGGCGGAATCGCCGACCGCCTGCTCGGAGCCCTCCCGGTCGATCTCGTCCGCGACCCGCTCGGGGTCGGGATCATCCTCGTCTATGTCTACAAGGAGGTGCCGTTCCTGGCGCTGCTCGTGCTCGGCGCCTGGACCCAGGAGGTCGCCCGTCGCGAGGAGGTCGCCGCGGTCCACGGCGCGACGCGGCGCCAGCGACTCGTGTGGGTCGTGTGGCCGGCGATCCGGGCGCCGCTCGCCACGGGATCGCTGGTGGTCGCCGCATTCGTGCTCGGATCGTTCGAGGTCCCACTCGTGATCGGACCGAACGCCCCGCAGACGCTCTCGGAGTACGCGCTCGCGGCCGGCAACGCCGGCGCGCTCGACGGGCGCGCCGTCGCCAACGCGGCGCTCCTGATCGCGAGCCTCGCCGCGCTGGCGATCGCGCTGCCGCTCGCCCGACTCCTCGGCCGGCGTGGCTGAGCGCACCGGCCGGCGGCGGCTGTCGGGGATCGCGCTGGGCGCGACCCTGGCGCTCGTCGCGATCGTGCCCGTCCTCAGCCTGGTCGTCCAGGCGGCGGCGGACGAGTGGCGGGCGCCCGCGCGCTGGCCGCAGCGCCTGGGGACGAGGGGGATCGAGATCGCCTTCTCGGACACGACCGGCGCGATCGCCGCCATCCAGGGCTCGCTCGTCGTGGGGGTCGCGACCACGCTCATCGCGATCGCGATCGGCTGGCCGGTGGCGCGCCTGATCGGCGAGCGGGGTGCCGCGCGGACGCGGATCGTCTGGCTGGCGCTCGCGCTGCCGCTGCTCGTGCCACCGTTCGCGATCGGGAGCGGTCTCGCGGAGTGGTTGATCCGCTTCGGCATGGCGGACTCGTACTCGGCGCTCGTCGTCGCGCACCTTGTCCCGGTCGTCCCGTACGTCGTCCTGGTGCTCGCGAGCGCCTTCACGCCCGACCTACGCGCGCTCGAGGAGGTCGCCGAGGTCCATGGGGCGGGCCCCCTGACGCGCGTCCGCCTCGTCACGCTGCCCGCGATCGGGCCGACGCTGGCGGTCGCGGCGCTCCTCGGCTTCCTGGTGTCGTGGAGCCAGTACGGCCTCAGCCTCGCGGTCGGCGGAGGCACGCCCATGCTCCCGCTGCTGCTCGTGCCCTTCGTGGACACGGACCCGCAGGTCGCCGCCGTTCTGGCCCTGGTCTTCCTCGTGCCGACGCTGCTCGCCCTGCTCGTGACCGCTCGCGTCCTCGCCGGCGCGCGGTCGACGCGGCTCGCCGCACCGCCGATCTGAGGCGCCGAGCGAAGGGACCGATCGGTCTGTCTCGACCGTCCGACCGACCGCCCGTGTAGCGTCGGCACAATGGGACAGCGTTCCGATGCGGGCGCGCGAGGCCCCGCGCGCGAGCGGATCCTCGACGCCGCGGCCCATTGCTTTGCGGCCGAGGGGATCAACGCCGTGGGCGTGGACCGCATCATCCGGGAGTCGGACGCGGCGAAGGCCACCCTCTACAAGCACTTCGCCGGCAAGGACGATCTGATCGCGGCCTACCTCGCGGAGGCCTCGGCGGCATGGTGGGATCGCGTCGGCGCGCGACTGACACCGCTCGCCTCCCCGGACGCGCGAATCCTGGCGCTCTTCGACGACCTCGCGGAACGCGTCGCCGCACCGGATTACCGGGGGTGCCCCTTCATCAACGCCGCGGCCGAGCTTCCCGACCCCGAGCACCCGGCGCGTCGCATCATCGACCAGCACCGCGGATGGGTGGCGGGACTGCTGGTCGGCCTGGCCGAGGAAGGCGGGCATCCGGCGGCCGGCGCGCTCGCGTCGCAGGTCGGCGTGCTCCACGACGGCGCGATGGTCGCGGCGGGGATCGACCGGGCCGGGGCCGTCCGCCTCGTCGACGATGCCCGCGCGGCCGCCGCGAGGCTCATCGCCGGCTGAGCGCCGCCGGCACGGGCCGCGGGGTGCCTGCCGATCAGGGGGCCGCGTGCCGCCGGGCGGTCGTGCCTCGCCGAGGCGGAGTCGACGCCCGCCGCGAGCGTCGAAGCCCAGCGCCGTCCGCCCCACTCCCCGCGCTGCGCGAGCACGCCCCGCACGGCATCCCGCCCCTGGCCGCGTCCGCCGACCATGCTCGTCCGGGATGTCGTCGAGCAGGGCCGTCGGCCGCGCACGCTCGTCGAGCCGCTCGGGCGCGGTCGTGGGCTCGGCCACGACCGCGCCGCCTCAGCCGGCCTCGGCGACCCCGGGGATCCGCTCAGCCGCCCGCTCGACCTCGCGCACCCACTCCAGATGACGCGCCAGCCCCTCGCGCAGGCCGGTCGTCGGCGACCACCCGAGATCCTCGGCGGCGCGAGAGGTGTCGGCGCCCGTGTGGCGGGCGTCGCCGGCCTGCTGCGCCCGGCGCTCGATGCTCAGGGGCCGCCCGTTCAGCTCCTCGATCATCGCGACGACCTGGTTGACGCTCGCCCGCTGACCGCCGCCCACGTTGTAGACGCCCCCGGCCGGCCCGGCGAGGGCGGCGCGGTACGTGGCCGCGACGGCGTCGGCGACATAGGTGAAGTCGCGACTCTGCTCGCCGTCCCCGTAGATCGTGATCGGCTCGTCGCGGACCGCCGCGCGCAGGAAGCGCGTGAAGGCCATGTCGGGGCGCTGTCGCGGCCCGTAGACCGTGAAGAACCGGAGCGCCACGGCCGGGACGCCCCGCTCGCGCGCATACAGCCGCCCGAGCCCCTCGGCCGCGAGCTTGGTGACGCCATAGGGCGAGACGGGACGCGGAACGGTGGCGTCCTCGACCGTCGGCAGGCGCTCGGCGTCCCCGTAGATCGACGACGAGGACGCGTGCACGAACTGCACCGGCCGCGCGCTGACGGCCTCGAGGAGCCGCTGCGTCGCGGTGATGTTGTCATGCACATACCGATCGAAGGTCGTGCCCCAGCTCGCACGGACCCCCGGCTGGGCGGCGAGGTGGATCACCGCGTCACACCCCTCGAGCAGCGGCGCGAGCTCCGTCGTCGCGACGTCCGCCTCGGTGAGCGTGAACCGAGGCTCCCCGGCCAGGCCCGCCAGGTTCGCGACCTTCCGCTCACGCGGGTAGTAGTCGGTGAAGACATCGACGCCACGGACCCGCACCCCGTCCGCCACGAGCGCCTCGGCCAGGTGTGAGCCGATGAAGCCGGCCGCTCCCGTCAGGAGCACCGTGCGGAGGGTCCCACCCACTCCTCGGACGCTACGCGGCGCGCGAGACGTGCGCCCCGCGCCGCGACAACAACTCCTGCGCATGACGACGCGCGCCGGCATCCTCGGGCGATGCGCCGAGCATGCGGCACAACTCGGCGAGCAGCTCGTCGCCGGCGACCGGCGCCACGCACGTGCGCGCCCTGCCCTTGTCGTCGACGTCCTTGACCAGCCGATAGTGACGGTCCGCGAGCGCCGCCACCTGGGGCAGGTGCGTGATGACCAGCACCTGGCGCCCCTCGGCGAGGCGGGCGAGTCGCCTGGCGACGGCGACCGCCGTCTCGCCACCGACGCCCGAGTCCACCTCGTCGAACACCCAGGCGCCGTCGTCGGCGACGGCGGCGAGCGAGTGCAGCGCCAGGAGCGTGCGCGAGAGCTCACCCCCGCTCGCGGCGTCCGACAGGGGCGCGGCGGGCAATCCGGGGTTGACCTGGAGCGAGATCGTGCACGTCTCGACCGGCGGGTCGGCGTCGTCACGGGCGAGCGTGACCTCGACCCGGGCATCGGGCATCGCGAGTCCCGCGAGCTCGCCGGCCATCGCCTCGGCGAGGCGCGGCGCGGCCGCGGTCCTGAGCTCCGTCAGGCGCTCGGCGGTCTCGCGGGCGCGCACCAGCGCCGTGGCCTGCTCGGCGGCCAGCCGGTCCACCTCCCCCGCGTCCGCGTCGAGCTCGGCCAGGCGCTCCGCGGCCTCCGTCGCGCGTGCGACGAGCGACTCCACGTCCGATCCGTGTCGCCGCGCGAGGCGGGCGTACTCGTCGAGGCGTCCCTCGACGGCGTCGAGGCGGCCGGGCTCGGACTCGAGCCCGGCGGCGTACCCGCGCAGGGCGATCGCCGCCTCCTGGAGCGACGCCTCGGCGGTGGCGAGCTCGCCACGCGGCCCATCGAGCCGGGGGTCGAGCGCCAACACGTCGTCGAGGATCCGCGTCGCCTCGCCCACGGCCGCGAGCGCGCCGCCCTCTCCGGACTCCGGCGAGACGGACTCGGCCACCGTGCCGGCCGCGGCGAGCAGGCGGCCCGCGTGCCGAAGTCGATCCCGCTCCGCGCGAAGCGCGGCCTCTCCTCGTCGGCGTCGGGCGCCAGCGAGCGCACCTCCTCGAGCAGGGCCTCGAGGTCCGCGCGCCCGCGCGCGGGCCTCGCCCGCGGCGCGCGCCGCGGTGATCCGCCGCCCGAGCCCCGACACCGCGCGCCGGGCGCGGGCCAGGTCCGCGGCGAGCCCCACCGCCTCGCCGCCCGCGAAGGCATCGAGCGCGGCGAGTTGGGCGGCCGGGGCCACGAGACGCCGGGACTCGGCCTGACCGACCAGGCGCAGACGGGCGCGGACGAGCGCGGCCACGGCGTCCCGCGGCGCCGCCTGTCCGTCGACCAGGGAACGGGCACGGCCCTCCGCCGGGATTCGACGGGCGAGCACGACCTCGCGCGGATCGTCGACCAGGTCGGCGAGCGGCGCGGCGGGATCATCGTCGGGGAGCGCATCCCAGAAGCCGTCGGGAAGGCCGAGCGTGGCCTGGACCAGTGCTGCGCGGGCTCCGGGGCGCACCTCGGCGGCGGCGGCGGGTGCGCCGAGCAGCAGCCCGAACGCCTTCGCCAGCACGCTCTTTCCGGCGCCCGACTCGCCGGTGACGGCGGTCAACCCCGGCCCCGGGTCGATCTCCGCGCGGGAGATCACCACCAGGTCACGGATCTCGATGTCGCGGATCACGGCGCCTGGCGGCCGAACTTTTCCCGGTAGCGGCGGAAGAACGACGACTCCGGAAACGTCGCCAGGTGGACCTCTGGGCCGTTGAGGCCGATCGTGATCGCCCGCGCGGGCGCGAGCGATCCGACGCGGCGGCCGTCGACGAGCACGTCGCAGTCGCCGACCAGCGCGTCGTTGGTCACCGTCAGCACCTCGCTCGCCCCGATCACCAGGGGGCGCGCCTCGAGGTGGTGGGCCGCGAGGAACGAGAGCACGAAGCATCGCACCCGCCACGAGACCGCCGGCCCACCGAGCGCCAGGTTGTACGCGGTCGAGCCGACGGGGGTCGAGCAGACCATCCCGTCCGCACGGACGGCCGCGACCGTGTCCCCGTCGACCGCGAAGCTCAGCTCGGCGATGCGGCTCTCGCCCCCGCGCAGCAGGGCCAGGTCGTTGACGGCCGGGAACTCGCCGCCGCTCCAGCTCGCGCCGAGCGAAGGGAGGCTGATCACCACGTAGTCGCCCGCGAGCACCCGTCGCAGACCACGTTCCAGATCGGCCCGCTCGACCGACGCCAGGAAACCGACCCGACCGAAGTTGACGCCGACGATCGGGGCGCCGCTTCGCGCGTGCTCCGCGAGGGCCCGCAGGATGCTGCCGTCGCCACCGAGCACCATCACGACGTCCTCGCCACCCGGCGAGAGCTCGACCCCCTCGGCGCTCGGGCGATCGACCAGCACGGCGTGCTTCTCGGCCTCGCCCGCGGGCACGAGCACCTCGATGCCCGCCGCGTCCAGGATCGAGAGGACGGTGGGAAGCGCCCCCCGCAGCGCGTCCGGCGCGCGATGGGTCAATAGGAGCGCCCGCCGCGTCGGGGCGGCTCCGACGATGTCGATGTCGCCGCGGGGCCTTTCCGGGCGCAGGGAGCTCGGCATCATGCGGCGTCCGCGGCGCGCACGACCGCGGCCTCGTCGACGGCTCCGACGGGACCCGCGGCGGCCGTCGCCTGCAGGAACAGCTCGCGGTTGCCCTTCGGTCCCGGCAGCCCGGAGTCCGCGGCGCCCACGACGTCCGCACCGTGCGACGCGAGCGCGCCCGCCACGCGCAGGGCCGCCTCGGCCCTGAGGGCGGGGTCGCGGACGACGCCGCCGGGGCCCACGCGTTCCCGGCCGACCTCGAACTGGGGCTTGACGAGGAGGAGCCCCGACCAGCCGGGCGCCAGGCATGCGTGCACCGCGGGCCAGACGAGCTCGATCGAGATGAACGAGACGTCGAGCACGACGAGGTCCGGGGGCCACGGCAGGTCGTCCGGCGTGAGGGCGCGGGCGTTCAGCCGCTCGCGGACGTGCACACGGGGATCCTGGCGCAACCGCCAGTCGAGCTGCCCGTACCCGACGTCGATCGCCACCACCTCGGCGGCGCCCCGGACGAGCAGGCAATCGGTGAAGCCGCCGGTCGAGGCCCCGACGTCGACGGCCCGTCGTCCCGCGGGTTCGACCCCGAGCGCGTCGAGCGCGTTGGCGAGCTTGGTGCCACCGCGCGAGACGTAGTCCCGCCCGGCCGCGACCTCGATGGCGTCCCCGTCGCGGACCGGGCGCCCCGGGGCGTCCGCGCGGCGGCCGGCCACCGACACCTTCCCGGCCATCACCGCGGCCTGCGCGCGCGCTCGAGAGGGGAAGAGGCCCCGATCCACGAGGGCGACGTCGAGTCGGGTGCGAACGGCCATACGCGGACGATGATAGCCGCGCGCGCGGCCCGCGCGGCCCGTCGTCTCGCGGGTCGGCGCGCTCGGCGCCCTCTCGGCACGCGTCAGGCTCGTTCCGTCGCGGCCTCCGGCGCGCCGACCACCTCGGGGTCGCGCAGGTCGATGTCGTCCACCGGCACGCGGGGCTCCGGGCCCGGCAGGCTGGGCTCGACGCGAAGGATGCGGGCGGCCCACACCGGCAGCCACCAGTTCCAGCGGCCGAGCAGCGACACGAAAGCCGGCAGCAGCATGCCCCGGATGATCGTCGCGTCGAGGATGATCCCGACCGCGAGGGCGGTCGCGAACACCTTGACGTCGGTCTCGGGTCCGGACGCCAGGGCGACGAAGGCCCCGAAGAGGATCAGGGAGCCCGCCGTCACGAGCCGGCCGGTGCGGGCGATGCCGAGGACGACGGCGCGGTCGGTGATCCCGACCCGGTCGTACTCCTCCCGCATCCGGCTGAGGATGAAGACCTCGTAGTCCATGGACAGGCCGTACAGGAACGCGAACACCATCAGCGGGATCCACACCGTCAGGGTGCCCGTGGGCTCGATCCCGAACACCAGCCCCGACCCGTTGCCCTGCTGCCAGAAGAAGACCAGGAAGCCCCAGACGGCGAGGATCGAGACGATGTTGAACACGACCGCCTTCAGCGGCAGAAGAAGCGATCGCAGCACCCGCGCCAGCAGCACGTAGGTGACGACGAGGATCGCGAGGAGCACCCAGATGAAGTTGCCGTAGACGGCCGAGTTGAAGTCGGCGTTCGCAGGCACGGCGCCCCCGACGAGGACCTCGCCCGGCAGCGACGACGCCGTCGATCGGACCGCGTCGACGGCGTCGGTCGCGTTCTCATCGAACGGGAACACGTTCACGATCGCGGTGTCGGCGTCCTCCCACGACGGGCCGCCCGGCGCGACCGCCCCACGAACGCCGTCCGCCGCGCCGAGCGCCGCCGCCGTTTCCGCGGGATCGCCGGCGACGACGATGGTGTCGAAGGGAAGCAGGGCCGCCGAGCCGATGCCGGACTCGTTGAGCTGGTCGAGGGCCGTGCGCGCCGCCCCCTCGCTGGCCAGGGCCTCCGCATCGGGCGTCCCGGTCGAGAAGTTGATCACGGGCCCCATGAAGACCACGAGCAGGAGCAGCGCCAGACCCCCGACGATGACGCGGTGGCGCACGACGAAGCGGCCCCACGGGATCCACCCCTCCCCCGTGTCTCGGGTGCGCCGCGCCACGCCGATCCGGTCCAGTCGCGGCCCGAGCGCGTCCAGGATGACGGGGAGCAGCGTGACGCCGATCAGCACGCTCACGATGGGGATCAGCATCCCGCCGTAGCCGATGCTCCGAAGGAACGGCACCGGCAGCACGACGAGCGCCAGGAGCCCGATCGCCACGGCCACGCCGCTGAAGATCACGGCGCGCCCGGCATGGTCCATGGACTCGACCACGGCCTCGCGGTTGTCGCGCCCGGCGGCCCGCTCCTCGCGCCAGCGCATCACGATCAGCAGGGAGTAGTCGATCGCGATGCCGAGGCCGATCAGCGCGACGAGGAACTGGACCACGACCGAGACCTCGGTCGCGCCCGCGATCGGCCACAGCGCGAGGAAGGTCGTGGGGATCGCGATCGCGGCGATCAGGATCGGGACGAGCGCCATGGCGGACCCGAACACGAACGTCAGCACGATCAGCGCGAAGACGCCGCCGATGAGTGTCTCGATCAGGACGCTGGGGCCTTCGGATCCCTCCTCGGAGGACGAGAGCGCGTCGATGCCCGAGACGAGCACCGGCGCGCCGGCGACCGTGACGTCCGCCGCGGCCTCGCGGGCGGCCTCGAGCGACGCGCCGGCGGGGTCGAAGGCCACCTCGGCCGGGACATACCAGATCACGCCGAAGGTGGTCCGTCCGTCGTCGGACACGAACACGCGGTCGCCCGTGGTCCCGAAGTTCGCGGCCCGGGCGCCCGGGACCGCCGCGCCGATCTCCCCGAACGCCTCCTCGATCTGGCGCCGCACGCCCGGAGCGTCGACGGTGGTCCCCTCCGGAAGCTGCACCACCGGCACGATCGGCCCGTTCGCCCGCGGTCCTCCCGTCCCGTAGCGCTGCGCGATCAGGACGTTCGCGTCGGTGCTCTCACGACCGGGGAGGCTGAACTCGCTCGAGAGCGCGTCCGAGGCCGGCTGCACGGCGGCGAACGCCGCGACGGCCACGACCGCCCAGACGCCCGCGACCAGCCAGCGATGATGGAGGATCCAGCGCGTGAACGCCCTCATTGGCACCGCCCCCGCCGCCGTGCGGCATCGAAGATCGGGCGCGGCACGCGGGGCGCGCGCCGCGGACAGCGGCGGACGATACTCCCCGGAACCCGCCCCACGGGAGCGAACCGAGGGGTGCTACGCGCTGATCACACCCGTGACGGGCTTTCGCGCATGCGCCCGAAGGGCCCTCGCCGCGATCTCGGACGGGGTGAGGCCGACCTCGTCCAGCAGGAGCTCCCGCTTGCCGTGGTCGACGAACCGATCCGGCAGGCCGACCCGGAGGATGCGGCTGGGGATGTCGTCGACGGCCTCGGCCACCGCACCTCCGAACCCGGCGATGCGTGCGTGGTCCTCGATCGTCACCACCAAGTCGTGGCGGGCGGCCAGTTGGCGCATGAGGTTGCCGTCGAGCGGCTTCGCGAACCGCGCGTTGACCACCGTCGGCCGGACCCCGAGGCCCTCCGCGACCAGATCCGCGGCCTCGCGCGCGAGCACCGCACCGTGGCCGTACCCCACCAGCGCGATGCCCTGGCCGGTCTCGAGCACCTCCGCCTTGCCGATCTCGAGCACGCTCGGACGCGCCGGCGGCGCCGCCCCGATCCCGGCCCCACGCGGATACCGGATCGCGACCGGACCGTCGATCCGGAGCGCCGTGTGCAGCATGTCCACGAGCTCCGCCTCGTGCATCGGCGCCATGATCGTGATGCCGGGAATCGCCCGAAGGTAGGCCAGGTCGAAGGCGCCGTGGTGGGTCGGGCCGTCGTCACCGACCAGCCCGCCGCGGTCGATCGCGAAGATCACCGGCAGCTCCTGCACGCAGGCGTCGTGCACGATCGGGTCGAACGCCCGCTGCAGGAAGGTCGAGTAGATCGCGCAGACGGGCCGGTAGCCGGCGATGGCGAGCCCGCAGGCGAACACGACGGCGTGCTGTTCGGCGATGCCGACGTCGTAGGTGCGCGACGGGAACCGGTCCATCATGTGCTGCATGCCCGTGCCCTTGAGCATCGCCGCCGTGATGCCCACCACCCGCGGGTCCCGCTCGGCCTCGGCGACGAGCGCCTTGCCGAACACCTCCGTGTAGCTGGCCGGTCCGGACGAGGTCTTCTTGGCCTTGCCGGAGTCCACCTCGAACGGCGTCGCCCCGTGCATCGCCTCGCGGTGGGCCTCGGCCGGGTCGTAGCCCTTGCCCTTGACCGTCTTCACATGGACGATCACCGGGCGATCCATGACCTTCACCGAGCGGACGGCCGAGCGGACCGCGTGCAGGTCGTGGCCGTCGATGGGGCCCACGTACGCGAATCCCAGCGCCTCGAACAGCGCGCCGGGCTCGAACCACTGGGACTTGATCGCGTCGCGAAGCGAGGAGCCGAGGCCCGACGCGCCGGGAACCCGGGCCAGCCCGTGCTCGATGTCCTCCCGGATCCGCGTGAGCTTGGGGTCGACGCGGACGCGCTGGAAGAGCTTCGAGAGGGCCCCGACGTTCTCGGAGATGGAGAAGCCGTTGTCGTTGAGGATGACCTTGATCGGGCTTCCGAGCGCACCGGCCTGGTTGAGGCCCTCGTAGGCCATGCCACCTGTCAGCGCGCCGTCGCCGATGACGCAGAACACGGCGTCGCCTTCGGTTCCGGCCTGGCGCTGCGCCTCGGCGAGCCCGACGGCGTAGGAGATGCTGGTGGAGGCGTGCCCGGCGCCCATGATGTCGTGCTCGCTCTCGACGCGGCGCAGGAAGCCGCTGGTCCCACCGTAGGTGCGGAGCGTGTCGAAGCCCTCGAGGCGCCCGGTGAGCAGCTTGTGGCCGTAGGCCTGGTGACCGACGTCCCACAGGATGCGGTCCCGCGGTGAATCGAGCTCGGAGTGCAGCGCCACCGACAACTCGACGGTGCCGAGGCTGGGACCGAGATGGCCGCCGGTCTGCGAGACGGTGTCGATGATCGCGGCGCGCACCTCGGCGCAGAGCGTCTCGAGCTCGTCGTCGCTCATGTCCCGCATGCCGCCGGGGCCGTCGAGGCTCGCGAGCAGCGGGTAGCGGCGGTTCAGTTCGTCCACGGGTCGAATGTTACCCCCGCGAGACCCCGTTCACGTCGGGCGACGGTCGGGACGATCGACCCCGGCGCGCCCGCACGGCCGGCCGTGCGCCACCTCGTCGACACGGCGGAGTTCAGGGGCGCGCCGACGCCGGCACCCGCGTCAGGCCAGGAACACCACACGGACGGGCTCCTCCGAGGCCGGATCCTCCGGCGCGGGGTCATGGAACCCGACCAGGCACGGCAGGTCCGCCCGCATCTGCATGACGTCGCCGTCCTCCAGGCGCCCGCCCGCCAGGACGTAGGTCCCGAGCTCCTTGAGCAGCCGCACACCGCCCTCGATGAGCATCGTCGGGAGGTTGTGGACCGCAAGCTCCTTGTGGCCGAACGGTGCCAGGCCGATGGTCACGAGTCGGGCGCCCCGGACGTGCGCCCGCCCCCCGAGCCATGCCATCTCGGCCAGCTCGGTCATCGACCGGGGATCCTCACCTGTGCCGATGGCCTCGAGCTCGTCGCGGCCGGCCGCCCCCGAGGCGTTCGGGGGCTCGACGGCGACCTGCACCCTCGGGTCGAGCGGGACGTCGCTGCTCATCGCGGCTCCCGGCCGTCCGCGCTTCGGAGCGACTCGGCGATCAGCGCGCTGACCTCCGCCGCGAGGCGGGTCGCCTCCTCCGCGAGGTCGCCGAGGCGCGCGTCGGCCGCGCCCCCCTCCCCGAGTGCCCGCTCCACCTCCTCCAGCCGCGCCACCGCGGCGCGCAGGGCCTCGTGCGCATCCGTCATCCCTCGGCCTCCGCGTCGCGCTCGATCCGCCCGAGGATCCCGTTCACGAGCCCGGGGGCGTCCGTCTGACAGAACCGTTTGGCCAGGTCCACCGCCTCGTTGATCGAGACCGCGGCCGGGATCTCCGGCCAGTCGAGCATCTCGTGGATCGCGACGCGCATGATGTTGCGCTCGAGCGGCGCGATGCGCTCCGGGGACCAGCCCGTGCTCGCGGCGGCCATCGTGCGATCGATGTGCCCGGTGTCGACGGACACACCCTCGGCGAGCGCCATCGCGAACGGATCGACCGGAGCACCGGCGCGCGCGCTGTTGGCCACCAGCGTCTCGAGTTCCATTCCGGTCACATCACGCTGGTAGAGGAGGAACACCGCCTGGCGGCGGGCCGCGCGGCGTCCGCGCTCGCCGGGCAGCGCGCGGGCCGTCACACCGCCCCGAGCGCCGGCAGTCGTTCGGCCCGCTCCACGAGATACGCCGTCGTGTACCGCCCGTCCACGAACGGGCCGTCCTCGACGATCTCTCGGAACAGCCCGAGCGTCGTGGGCACGCCCTCCACCCGCGCCTCGCCGAGCGCCCGACCGAGCCGCTTCACCGCCCGCGCGCGGTCCGGTGCCCAGACGCACAGCTTTGCGATCATCGAGTCGTAGTACGGGGGGATCACGGACCCGGGCTGACAGTAGGTGTCGATGCGCACGCCCGGCCCGCCCGGCATCTCGAAGACCTCGAGGGCGCCGGCCCCGGGGCGGAAGCCGAGCGAGGGGTCCTCGGCGTTGACCCGGCACTCGATCGCGTGCCCGACGGCCTCGGCGACGCCGGTCCGGGTGAGGAGTCCGCCGTCTGCGACCCGGAGCTGTTCGGCCACGAGGTCGAGACCGGTCACGAGCTCGGTGACGGGGTGCTCCACCTGGAGCCGGGCGTTGAGCTCAAGGAAGTAGAAGTCGCCGGCCGCGTCGACCAGGAACTCGACCGTGCCCGCGCTGCGGTAGCCCCACGCCTTGGCCGCCCGCGCGCAGGTCTCGTGCATCGCGGCGCGGGTCGCGGCGGGGAGGTTCGGTGCCGGGGCCTCTTCGACGAGTTTCTGGTGCCGGCGCTGGATCGAGCACTCCCGGTCGCCGCAGATCAGGACGCCGCCCATGCCGTCGGCCAGGATCTGCACCTCGATGTGGCGCCCGCCCTCCAGCAGCCGCTCGACGTACACACCGGGGTCGCCGAAGGCGGCGGCCGCCTCGCTCCTGGCCACGGAGAAGGCGCCGTCGAGCTCGTCGGGCCCGTCGACCCGGCGCATCCCACGCCCGCCGCCGCCCGCCGCGGCCTTCAGGAGGATCGGGAAACCCGCCCGCTCGGCGGCGGCCCGCGCCTCGGCCAGGTCGTGGACGGGCCCGTCCGAGCCGTCGAGCACCGGCAGCCCGGCCTCGCGGGCCGCGATCTTGGCCTCGACCTTGTCGCCCATGCGCGCCATCACCTGCGGCGGCGGGCCGACGAACACGATGCCGGCCGCGCCGCACGCCTCGGCGAACTCGGGGTTCTCCGAGAGGAACCCGTACCCGGGGTGGACCGCGTCGCACCCGGTGATCTCGGCGGCCGCGAGCACCTGATCGATGACCAGGTACGACTCGTTGGCCGCGGCCGGGCCGATGCAGACGGCGCGGTCCGCCAGCCGGGTCGCCAGCGTGCCGCTGTCGGCGGTGGAGTGCACCGCGACGGTCTCGATCCCCATCTCGCGGGCCGTCCGGATCACCCGCACGGCGATCTCGCCCCTGTTTGCGACCAGGAGCCTCATGGCTCGATCAGGAACAGGGGCTGTCCGAACTCGACCGGTTCGGCGTTCTCGACGAGGATCTCGCGCACCGTCCCGCCGGCCTCGCAGACGATCTCGTTGAAGAGCTTCATGGCCTCGATCAGGCAGACGGCCTCACCCGGCTCGATCCGCTGTCCGATCTCCACGAAGGGCGCGGATTCGGGTGACGACGCCCGGTAGAACGTGCCGACCATCGGGCTCTCGATCCGCTCGAGGCCCGAGTCGGCGGCGGCGTCGCGGCCCCCGGCCGACTCGCCCGGCTCGCCCGGGGCGGCCGCGGCGGCGGGATCGACCCGCCGCACCGTGACGCGGGCACCGGCGACCTCGACGCTGACCTCGGCGCGCTGGGTGGACTCGACGACCTCGACCAGCGTGTCGAGCAGCTGGCGGTCGATCCCGTGCGACTCGACCTCGGCCCCCGCCTCGGCCCCGAGCGAGCGGCGCCGCGCGACGAGCGGCTCGACCGACTCGCCGAACTGGGCCCAGAGCACCGAGTCCTCGTCGGAGAGCCCGGCCGGCGCGGCGTCGGCGACCGCGGCGAGATCGCGGAGCGGCGACTCGGGCGGCTCGGCCTCGCGCGCCGCCGACACCACCTCGTCGCTCGGCGTGACCCGGAGCGGACCGAGACGGCCCAGCGCCACGGCCGCCAGGACCGGCTCGATCTCGGCCCAGCGCTCACCCTCGATCACGTGGCGTGCCGCCTGGGCCACGATGGGCAGGCCGAGCGGCGACGCGAACGTGGCCCCGCCGACCTCGGCCGCGACCCGGGCGGCCTCGTCCGCGGCCTCGTGGAGGGTGCGCGAGAGGCCGAGCCGGCCGAGGCGCGACACCAGCGCGGCCTCGAGGTGCGGCGGGATCGCGAGCGCCGGCCCGAACACCGCGGCGGCGGCCTGCCGGAGCCGGTCGGCGGCGAGCATCGGGCCGACGACGCGGCCGGCGTGGTCGACGGCGTCGGCGTCACATGCCAGGCGTCGCGGGCTGCCCTCGAGCGCGGCGCGGAGCGTCTCGGCTGACGGACGCGCCGCCAGCATCGCGACCGGTCCGGCGGATGCGTGCACGGCGGCCGCCCCCGCATGCACCGCGGCCGTCGCGGCGAGCGGGGCGAGCCCGCCCGGCGCCTGCACCTGGACCTCGATCGGCACGGTGATCGACGCCGAGACCGCCCTGATCATGCTGCCCAGCATGTCCGGCGCGAGGAATCCGCCCGGATCGCTGATGCACAACGCCGCCGCGCCGGGAAGCGCGGCGAGCGCCTCGGCCTCGGCGACCCAGCGCGCATCGCCCGACTCGGGGGACGGGCCGATCGTGAGCGTCGGCACGAACACGGCGCCGGCTTCGGCGGTCGCCTTGGCGAGCGACTCGATCGCGGCCACATCGTTGAGCGCGTCGGCGACGCGCACCCGACGGGCGCCGCTCTCGACCGCGCAGAGCACGAACCGACGGGCGACGTCGGCCGCGACCGGCTCCTCGCCCCAGAGGGTCCGCGCGATCAGGACGATCCCGACCGGCGTCGCGCCCACCTCGCGGACGATCGCCCGAAGACGATCCCATGGGCTCTCGCGGCGGGTCTCGATGGCCGCCCGTGCGCACCGCGGGTCCAGGGCCTCGACGACCGAGGCGCCGACGTCGGCCAGGCTGCCCGCCACGGCCGCGAGATCGTCGGTTCCGATCGTGCCGCCCCACGGGAGCGGTGCCAGATCGCGAAGCGTTGCGTCGACGTAGGCGACGCTCGTATCGGCGGCGGTCATACGCGTGTCACGTACTCGCGGCTGCGGGTGTCGACCCGGAGCCGGTTGCCCTGCTCGACGAACAGCGGCACCTGGATGGTGGCACCGGTCTCGAGCTCGGCGGGCTTGAAGACGTTGCTGACGGTATCCCCGCGAACACCGGGGTCCGTCGCGGCGACCTCGAGCTCGACGAACGTCGGGAGCTCGATCCGCAGGGGCCGCTCGCGCACGAACAGCACCTGGACGTCGGTGTTCGGTGCGAGCAGGTCGTCGTTGTCCACGCTGGCCGCGGACACCGGGAGCTGTTCGTACGTCTGGTTGTCCATCAGGACGAGCTCATCCCCGTCGCGGTACAGGAACTGCATCGTTCGCTGCTCGGTCGTCACCCGTTCGAGTTTCTCACCGGCGCGGAAGGTGCGATCGACGACCGCCCCGCTCACGAGATTCTTCAGCTTCGTGCGGACGAACGCCCCGCCCTTGCCGGGCTTGACGTGCTGGAACTGGACGACCGACACCAGGTCGCCGTCGATGTCGAGCACGTAGCCGTTCTTGAGATCGTTGGTCGTGATCGCCATGCCCCCTCCTTCCTCGCGTCAGCCGCGAGCCGTCATCGGCGGCTCGTCGCCCGCCCCATGTGGGAATCCGCTCAACACGCGGTGGCCGTCATCGGTGACCAGGACGAGGTCCTCGATGCGAACGCCACCGAGCCCCTCCAGGTAGACGCCGGGCTCGACGGTGATCACCATGCCCGGTCGCAGCACCTCCGTGCCCGTGCGCCTGATGCCGGGGCGCTCGTGGATCTGGACCCCCACACCGTGCCCGAGCCCGTGAACGAAGTGTTCCCCGAGCCCCGCTTCGGTGATGACGCCCCGTGCGATCTTGTCGAGCTCGGCCCCGCTCACCCCCGGCCGCACCGCCTCGAGCGCCAGCCGGTGGGCGCGCGCGCACGCGGCGTAGGCGGCACGGAGCGCGTCCGGCGGCGTGCCGGTCGAGAAGGTCCTGGTCATGTCGGAGCAGTACCCGTCCACGCGCGCACCCAGGTCGAACGTGACCAGGGTGTCGGCGAGGATCGGCTCCCGCGAGGGCATGGCGTGGGGCAGTGCGCCCCGCGGACCCGATGCGACGATGGGGTCGAAGCTCGCCCCCTCGGCCCCCTCGTCGATCATGGTCGCGACGACGTCCGTGGCGACATCCGCCTCCCGGCGACCGACGACCCCGCCCGCAAGCACGCGCTCGAGCGCCCGGTCGGCGACCTCGGCCGCGCGCCGGATTCGCGCCAGCTCGTCGTCGTCCTTGACCACGCGAAGGTCCTCGACGAGATCCGCGACGGGGACGAGCGTGGCGTCTCCTGCGACGGCGCGGAGGCGCTCGAAGCGCGCCAGCGTCACGTGCTCGGACTCGACGCCCACGCGCCCCGCGGGCGCGAGCTCGGCGATCGCGACGCCGATCGCCTCACGAAGGTCCCGCTCGCCGATCACGACCTCGGCACCGCGAACCTCCTCGCGCGCGCTGGTCGCGTACCGGCCGTCGGTCACGAGCCGGGCGCCGCGGGGCCCGATCACCGCGACGCCGTTGTCGCCCGAGTACCCGGTCAGGTACGCGAGGTTCGGATCGAAGGTGACCAGCATCGCGTCGACACCTTGCGCCTCGAGGCCGGCGACGAGCCGCTCGGCGCGGGAGGCCGACTCGCTCACGCGAGCCTCGCCGACAGCAGGTCGAGCGCGTCGCGATAGCCGTCGGGGCCCCTGCCCCACACCGCGTCGGCGGCCACGTCGCGCACCACCGAGATGCGCCGGTGGGGCTCACGCGCCTCGATGTCCGAGAGGTGGACCTCGACGAACGGCGCGCCGAGCAACTCGAGCGCGTCGCGGATCGACCACTGGTAGTGGGTCCAGGCGCCGGGGTTGACGACCGCCCCGTCGACGATCCCCGCCAGGCCGTGCACGTGCTGGACGAAGGCGCCGGGATCGTCGGTCTGGAAGCACCCGACCCGCATGCCGCGCTCGGCCCCCCATGCCCGGACCCGGTCCTCGAGCTCGCGCAGGGTCAGGGTGCCGTAGTGCGCGCTCGGCCGACGCCCCAGCTGGCCGAGGTTCGGCCCGTGCAGGAGCGCGATCCGCCACGTGTCGCGCGCGTCCAGGTCGCTCACGCAAGCACCTCGGCGACCGCCGCTCGGAGCATCCGGGCGGGCGGGTCGACACCGAGCCGGACCGAGCCCGGGGCGTCGATGAGGACCATGTTCAGGGACCTGCCGTCCGACTTCTTGTCGCGGGCGGCGGCGGTCAGGACGTCGTCGACGGCGACCACGCCGTCCAGCCGCGTGGGGAGGCCGTGTCGGGAGAGGACCTCGGCCGTGCGGGTCCGCCAGGACGGATCCAGCCCGCAGAGCTCCTCCGAGAGGCGGAGGACCGGCATCAGGCCGACGGCGACGGCCTCGCCGTGGGTCACGCCCGTGTAGCCGAGCGCCGCCTCGATGCCGTGCGCGACGGTATGACCGAGGTTGAGGGACGCGCGCCGCCCGTGATCGTGCTCGTCGTCGGCGACGACCTCGACCTTGTGGGCGACGCACCGGAGGATCAGCTCCCCCAGGCGGTCCTGCGGACCGGGAAGCGCCGGCCACGACTCGACGAGCGCGAACAGGTCCGGTCCGTCGAGCAGGCCGTACTTGACGACCTCGGCGAACCCCGAGGCCAGCTCGCGGGCGGGAAGCGTCGCCAGCGTGTCCGTGTCGATCAGGACGAGGTCCGGCTGCCACACGGCGCCGACGTAGTTCTTGCCCTCGGGGATGTCGACCCCGGTCTTCCCGCCGATGGCCGAGTCGACCATCGCCAGCAGGGTCGTGGGGACGTGCGCCAGCCGGACCCCGCGCTGGTAGGACGCCGCCAGGAACCCGGCCAGATCACCGATCACGCCCCCGCCGAGCGCGACCACCCCGTCGCGGCGGCGAAGGCCCGCGGACGCGGCGAGGCGAGCCAGACGCTCGAGCTCCGAGAGCGACTTCGACGACTCGCCCGGCGGGACCGGCGCGGCCACGACCCGCAGCCCCGCGGCCGACAGCGATTCCCCTGCCCGCGCCGCGATCGTCGCGACGTTGGCGTCGTGCACGAGGAGCACCGCATCGCCCGTGGCGCCATCGGCCCAGCGTTCGCCGAGGCTCGCGAGGCCGCCGGAGTCCAGGTACACGGGGTACCCACGGTCGCCGACCCGGGCCTCGATCGCCGGCCTCATCCCGATCGTCATCCGGTGACGCCCACGGTGTGCTGCGACGCGAACGCCAGCACCCGCTCGACGACCTCCGCGAGCGGGGCGTCCGCATCGATCTCGATGTCCGATGCCTCGCGATACCCGGCCTCTCGCGACGCCGCGCGTCGCTCGAACCGATCACGATCCGTGGCGAGCGGGCGGTCCGACCCGCGCACGCGTTCCCACGCGACATCCGCGCTCGGGCGGAGCCAGACGACGGCGGGAGTCCTGGCGAGCAGACCCCTCGTCTTCGTGCTCTCGAGCGCCCCGCCGCCGAGGGCCAGGACGCCGGCGGGCTCCTCGGCCAGCAGCTCGCGCACCACCCGCTCCTCGGTGCGGCGGAACCACAGCTCGCCCTTGCGCGCGAAGATCTGCGGGATCGTCATCTCGGACCGCGCGGCGATCTCGTCGTCGAGATCGACGAAACGCACGCCGACCCGCGCGGCCACGGTGGCGCCGACAGTGCTCTTGCCGGCGCCCATGTAGCCGGTCAGGACGAGCCATGGCATCGGGTCAGTCGCGGACGGTCGCGCGGTAGGCGCTCACGGCCTCGTCGAGCTGCGCGATCGAATCGCCCCCGAACTTGTCGATGAGCGCCTGCGCCAGCACGAACGCGAGCGCGGCCTCCGCGACGACCGCCGCGGCCGGCACCGCGCAGATGTCCGCGCGCTCGCGGAACGCCTTGCGCGGTTCCTTGGTCGCCACGTCGACCGAGTCGAGCGGACGCGAGATGGTCGAGATCGGCTTCATGACGGCCCGGACGACCACCGGCATGCCATGTGTCATGCCCCCCTCGATCCCACCGGAACGGTTCGTGCGCCGGTGGTAGCCGACCTCCTCGTCCCAGTAGATCTCGTCGTGGGCGCGGCTCCCGCGCATTCCCCCGAGCTCGAATCCGGCCCCGAGCTCGACCCCCTTGATGGCCTGGATGCCGAGCATCGCCTGACCGATGCGCCCGTCGAGTCGCAGGTCCCCGCTCACGTGTGACCCGAGCCCGGGGAGCGGATCGAAGGCCCAGACCTCGAAGACCCCGCCGAGGCTGTCGTGGGACTGCCCGGCGCGCTTGATCTCGGCGACCATCGCGTCGGTCGTGACGCGATCGAGGCACCGCGCCGGGCTGTCGTCGACACCGTCGAAGTCGGCGAGGCGAAGGTCGGGTCGCGGCTCCGCGACCACGTCGCCGATGCGCACGACGTGGCTTCGCAACTCGGTCCCGTACCGGCGCAGGAGCGCCTTCGCGACGCCGCCCGCCGCCACTCGCGCGGCGGTCTCGCGCGCGCTCGCGCGCTCCAGGATCGGCCGCAGATCGTCGGTCCGGTACTTGAGCATCCCCGCAAGGTCGGCATGACCCGGGCGCGGCAGGGTGATGGGGTCCACCTCGCGCTCCGGCGCCCAGACCGCCATCCGGTCCTCCGACCAGTTCGGGAAGTCGAGGTTCGGGATCTCCATCGTGAGCGGGCTGCCGATGGTGCGACCATGGCGGAGTCCGGTCATCACCTGCACCCGGTCGCGCTCGATCTTCATCCGCCCGCCGCGGCCGTAGCCGAGTTGACGCCGGGCGAGGTCGGTGTCGATGTCGTCCGGGGCGAGTTCGAGACCGGCCGGAAGGCCCTCCACCATGGCGAAGAGCGCCGGGCCGTGCGACTCCCCGGCTGTCCGGTAGGTCAAGGCCATGACCGCGGGAGTCTAGTGGAGCGCGAGCCGACCTTCGCCGCGGCCCGCAGACGGCTCAGCCCGCGATCGCGGCGCCCGTCGCGAGCCCGAGACCCGCCAGCGCGAGCCCGAGGAGCGCCTGGCCGAGGACGTTGGCGACCGCCGCGCGCGGTCGCCCGGCGTCATGGAGGGCGACGGTGTCGACCATCCAGGTGGAGAACGTCGTGAACGCGCCGAGGAGGCCGGCGCCGAGCACGACCATCCAGTCGCCGTCGACGCCCGCGCCCGCCATGACCCCGAGCGCGAGCCCGCCGGACACGTTGATCATGGCGATCCCCGTCGCCCCGCCGATCCAGGCCGCGAGCGTGACCCGGGCCATGCTCCCGAGCGCACCGGCGACCGCCACCGCCGGCCAGAGCGCGAGCCCGCTCATCGCGTCGCTCCGAGCAGTCTGCCGGTGAGCCGGACGGCGCCGAACGCGATCACCAGGCCGGCCGCGATCGACCCCGCGCCGTACGCGGCGGCGGGCACGAACCCATCCTCGCCCGCCAGGCGGACGACCTCGACCTGCAGGGTCGCGAAGGTCGTGAGCGCGCCGCAGAGCCCACCGCCGACGAGAGCCGCGAGCCGCCCCGACGGCCGGAACCGTGGGAGCGTCGCGATCAGGCCCGCGAGGATCGCGGTCCCCACCAGGTTCGCGACCAGCGTGGCGACCGGCCAGCCCGGCGCGTCCCCGGCCAGGTCGTCGAGCCCGACGCGGAGGCTCGCGCCGATCGCGCCGCCGAGACCGACGGCCAGGGTCGAGGGCACCGGCAGGGCCACGCGCGCAGGCTACCCTCCAGCGCAGCCGGGACGAACGCGGGACACGGGGGGCGCAATGACCGAGGAGGACGATGCGCGAGGCGAGGGTGCGAGGCCGGCGGTCCCGCGCATCCGGGGCTCCGCGCCACGCGCCTACGTCGCGGCGCGTGCGCTTCGCTGGCGCGCGGGGAAGGCACCTCAGGGCGGCGTGCCGCACGGCGAGGCGATGCGGTTCCTGCGCAACCTGACCGAGCAGATGCAGGACGAGCAGGGCACGCTCGTCCGCTCCATGCTCGACGAGGGGCGCATCCGCGCCCGCCGGCTCGCCCCGGTCGACGGGGTGGTCTGGCGCCTCCCGGGCGCGCGGATCTTCGCCATCCAGGGGATGGCGCCGTTCCTGGTCCCGGATCCGCCGGCGCCGAGCGACGCGACCGGCGCCGACGATGCGACCGATGCGCCGGAGTCCTCGGCGGGCGGGTGATCGCCGCCGCCCGGCGGACGATGCGCTCAGGGGCTCAGGACCTCGTCGAGTCGATCGTAGCGGTCGATCGCGCAGCTGTTCTCGCGCCCGATCACGAGCTCCAGCTCCCTGCCGCCGAGGATCCCGTCGATCGTGATGGTCTCGGGACCGCCGTACACCTCGGCGCAGTTCTCCTCGGGGTCGGGCACGAGCGCGGGAAGGAGCCGCGCGATCTCCGCGCACAGCGAACGGTCACCGCTCGCGCAGTCGAGCGTGTAGCGGACCGCCTGCCCTGACGGCTCGCCTCGCGTGACCTCCAGGCGGTCCTGGGGTTCCTCGGCCGTGCTCGCGCCGCCACCCCCGCCACCGCACCCGGCGAGCACCAGGCAGACCAGGATCGCCGGTGCCGCCGAGGAGCCGAGCAGGAGGCGCACCGTTCGACGCCTCAGGTGCCGAGCGTGACGATCGGCTGGACGTCGTCGAGCATCGCGGGAGCGTAGAGATCGACGGTCTCGACGGTGTCGCCGGAGACGCGCATCTCGACGCGAAGGCGCTCATGGCGATGAAGCCGCTCGTGGAACTCGCGTGCGCGGTCCACCGAGTCGAACTCGACGGTCAGATAGGTGTCGGCGGACGTGCGGACGAGCACCCCGTGGCGCATCCGGGCCTCCCCTCGGTCGGACGGTGTCTCGGCCAAAGTGTCACAGACCGGAAGCCGACGGCGCGCGAGGCACCCCCTCCGATCCCGGCCACCGCCCGGGGCGTCTGGGACACTGGCGCACCATGGGGATGGCCGGGACCGAGAACGCGGGCGGCCCGGGTCGGCGCGAAGGGGTCCAACCCCTTCGGCGGGTGTGAGAGGGCGGGGTGGCGAGATGGCGGTCGATCGCGGACGGACGGGTCGCTCCTGGCACGCCGAGGCGCATCGCTCGACGAGGGTCGGATGGATCCGCGCGGCGGTGCTCGGTGCCGACGACGGGATCCTCTCGACGGCGAGCCTCGTGCTGGGCGTCGCCGCCGCCGGCTCGTCCTCCGGTGCCGTGCTCGTCGCGGGCGTCGCGGGGGTGACGGCGGGTGCGCTCTCGATGGCCGCCGGCGAGTATGTCTCGGTCAGCTCACAGCGCGACGCCGAGGAGGCGGATCTGCGCCGCGAAGGACGTGAGCTCGACGCGCACCCGCAGGAGGAGCTCGACGAGCTCACGAGCATCTACGTGGCGCGTGGGATCGCCCCGGACCTGGCTCGCCAGGTCGCCGTCCAGCTGAGCGCCGCTGATGCGCTCGAGGCGCACGCGCGAGACGAGCTCGGGCTCGACGAGCTGACCATGGCGCGTCCGCTCCAGGCGGCGATGGTGTCGGCGACCGCGTTCACGCTCGGGGGGCTGATCCCGCTGCTCGCCATCACGCTCGGCGACGCGCTCCGCGTCGGGCTCACCTGGGCCCTCACCCTCCTCGCGCTCGTCGGGCTCGGTGCCCTCGGCGCCTACCTGGGTGGCGCTCCGCCCCTTCGCGCCGGGGCCCGGGTGCTCCTCCTCGGGGTCGCCGCGCTCGTCGTCAGCTCGGCCATCGGGGCCATCGTGGGCCAGGCCGTGTGATCGTCGGCCGGCGCCCGGCCGCGCCCCGGCCGCGATATTCGTGCGGGCCAGTACCATCAACTGTCGGTGCCCGCGGATGGGCGCGGGGACGACGAGACGGGAGTGCACGGTGACCGACTTCGCAGAGATGAATGCGCGTGTCGTCGAGGAGTTCCGCGCCAACGCAGGCGTGGTCGGCGGATTCTTCGAGGGCATGCCCCTGGTGCTCCTGACGACGACCGGCGCGAAGAGCGGTGAGCCCCGGCTCACCCCGGTCGCCTGCCTCGAGGAGGACGGCGTCGTCCACGTCTTCGCCTCGAAGGCCGGAGCGCCCGACAACCCCGACTGGTACCACAACCTCAAGGCGAACCCCGAGGTCACCGTGGAGCAGGGGACCGAGACCTACACCGCCACCGCGACCGAGGTGACCGGAACGGAGCGGGACCGGATCTACGGGGCGCTGGCGGCCAGGTTCAAGAACTTCGCCGAGTACGAGACGATGACCGACCGGACGATCCCGGTCATCGCGCTCACGCGCAGCTGAGCCGGAGGGCGGCCGGCGGCGTGCTCACCCACGCGCCGGCCGAAGGTCCACGAGCTTCACGCGGTAGCTGCGCTTGGCGGTCGCGTTGTAGAGCGTGACCGACTCGCCCTCGGCCAGGGTCACGGTGTCCGTGCCGTCGGGAAGCAGCCCGCCGTTGAGCTTGAGCTGCACCTCGCGGGCGCCGACGGCCTCGATGACGAACTGCTGGGTGTCGGGCGGGATCGAGTCTCCCTCGCGCGCCACCACCGGCTCGCCGGAGATGTCGAAGTCGGCCTCCATCGCCCGCGCAGGCTCCGGCGGCGCATCCGTCGGCCCACCCGGCTCGCCAGAGGCACCGTCGCCGGGCTGCGCGGCGGCCGGCGGGATGCCGACGGCGCCGGGGTCGGGGACCGGTTCGCCGCTCGCCGGGACCGCAACGAGCGGCGTGGCGTCCGCCACGTCCGGAACGCTCGGAACGACTCCGCCCGGGTCGCTCGGCGCCCCACCGGTCCCCGGCTCGCCCACTCCCCCGTCCCCCTCGCCATCGGTGACCTGCTGCTCGAAATGGTCCTTCGGAGTGCCGAAGGCCTCGTAGCTCTCGAGCGTCCCCGCGCCCTCGCTCGGCGCGGCGGCGGCGCTCGCCCCGAGCGAGGCGACCGCCTGGCCGGACGAGTCACCGGCCGCGACGCCCTGGGCCGGCGGGACGGCCGCGGTCGGGTCGTCGCCGGCGTCGCCGCCGTTGCCACCGCCACCGCCGCATCCGGCGATCGCGACGGTCGCGGCCACGAGCACCGCCGCCAGGGCGGCACGTCGCCTGATCATTGGGTCACCCCTCCACCGTTCGGCGTGGCCGTCTGCTGGTCGGCGGCGCCACCCTGCGGCGTCCCGCCGCCCCCGGTCGGGCCGGAGTCGTTCTGCGTCGAGCCGCCCTGGGTGGCGCCGGAGTCCGGCGCCGCGGCGGCGCTCCCGTCCCCCGCCGCGCCGGCGGGGTCACCGCCGACCGTCGGGCTCTGCGTGACCGTGCCGTCGGCCCCGACCGCGGGCGCCGCGCTCTCCCCGAACGCGACCACGGTCACCGTGGCGCGCACCACGTCGTTCGGGGCGAGTTGGGTGCCGGGTGAGGCGCCGCTTCCCAGCTGCGCCTCGAGGCCGATGTCCACCTTCGTCGTGGCGTACAGGCGGCCCTCGATGTCCGGGCTGTCGCCACGGTCGAGCTCGACCTGCGAATGGATCCGATAGAGGAAGTCGTCCACGTTGTAGAAGCGCCCGACGATGTCGACCTCGTAGCTGGTCCCCTCGAGCGGGCCATATGCGGTCCGCGTCGTCGTCCGGACGGCGGCGAGCTCGACGCCGGAGCGGTCGGCCAGGCGCTGGAGCTCGACCACCGCGCCGGGGGTCTGGTCGCTCACGGGCACGGCCTTGGCAAGCCAGAGGCGCTCGACCGTCTTGGCCGTGTGGCTCTCCGTGGAGGCGGACAGTCGTGCCACCTCGTCGTTGCGCTGGCCGACCTCGGCCTCCACGGCCGCGAGCTGCTCCTGCTTGACGGAGACGTCGTCCTGCGCCGGGCGGATCAGGAAGTACCATCCACCCGCGACCACCGCCGCGGTGAGGACGACCAGCAGCAGGATCTTGTCGCGATGCGAAAGGCTCACAGGGTCCCTCCTTGCTCACCCGAGGCCGCGGGCGCGCCCGCCGGGTCGGTGGGGCCGGGCACCGGCTCCAGCGTCGCGCGGTCCTGGGCGCGCTTGTCGATCGGCGCGTCGATCACGAACCGGACGACCTTGCGCCCGCCACGCCGCTCCACCTCGCTCGTCGTCAGCTGAGCGGGTCCCAGTCCGGGAACCACCTTCATGCGAGCGATCAGCTGGGCCACCTGGGGCTGCGTGTAGGCGAACCCCTCGATGTGGAGGCCTTTGGGCGTCGTCAACTGGCCGCCGGGCGTCGCGGCCGCCGCGGCCGCCGCGGCGTCCGGGGCTTCGGCCCGAACCGTGTCCAGCCAAACCGTGCGCGGCACGACCGCGGCCGTCCCGCGGATGACCCGCTCCCAGTTGACCCGCCCCGAGGTCAGGCTGACCACGGTGCCGCGCTTGACGTCCTGGGCCGCGTAGCGCTCGCGCGCCGCACGATACGCGCCAAGCTGCTGGTCGAGCTGGTCGCGCTCGGCGGTCGCCGTCGCGATCTGGGCGTCGAGGCTCGCCGACTCACTGTGGATGCTCCACCCCCAGTAGCCGAGTCCACCGACCAGCACGACGGCGCCGACCGCGATGAGGGGGGCCTTGCCGCCACCGAACGGTCGGCGCCCGCCCCGCCCGCCGTCGGGAAGGAGGTTGACCGGCCTCATCGCCCGCTCCCCTCGTCCAGGGCCAGCCCGACGGCCACGGCCGCGCGGGCCGCGACGTCGTGCTCGACCGGGATGCCGCCGTCGATGTGGCGCATCGGGTTTCCGATCTCCACCGGCACTCCGGTCGCCTGGCGCATGTACCGGTCGAGACCGGCGCACAGGCTGGTGCCGCCGGCGAGCACGATGCGGTCGATCGGGCGGGCGAAGGGCTGGTCGCGGAAGTAGTCGATCGAGCGGGAGACCTCGCGCACGAGCGGCCGGCACGCCAGGGCGAGCGCGTGGCGGACCTCGGCGACCGTGTCGGGGTCCCATCCCTCGAGCGGCTCTCCGAGCAGGCCGCAGGCCACCTTGACCGCCTCGGCCTCAGGGATCGGAAGACCCGTGCGGTCGGAGACGGCCTTGGTCAGGTTCCCGCCCCCGAAACCGACGAGGCGCGTGAACAGACACTTCTGTTCGACAGCGACGATCACGTTGGTGACCTCGGCGCCGACGTGCACGACCACCTGCGCCGGCAGGTCGCGCGATCCCTCGTCGACCACCGAGGGCGGCGGGAGGAGCGCGCGAAGGAGCGCGAACGCCTCGAGGTCGAGACCCACCGGCCGGAGTCCCGCGCTTCGCAACACCGCGACACGGTCGTCGACCATGGCGCGGTGTGCCGCGACCACGACCACCCGGTCCCGGGTGCCGTCGTCGTCGTCGAAGCGCATCACCGGCTGGAAGTCGACGACGGCCTGGTCGGTCGGGATGGGGAGCTACTCGGCCGCCTCGAACTCGACCGCCGCGCGCAACTCCTTGGGGTCGTCGAGCGCCGGCAGCTCCATCAACCGGAGCACGACCCGCTGGTTGGCAACGCCGAGGCGTACGCGCCGGCCGGAGAATCTGGCCGCGCGCCACACCCGCTTGAGCTCCGCGGCGAGCGCGTCGGGCTGCACGATCTCGCCGTCGTGGACGAGCCCGGCGGGGATCGGCTCCACCGCGGCCCTGGTCAGCGTGACGCGGTCGCGGGTCAGCTTCATCTCGACGCCGGCCACGGCGCTCGAGCCGATGTCGAGGGCGACGATCGTGCTCATCGGGGGTCACCTTGCGGGTTTGGGCACGGAGGCACGGGAGGGCTCCTTCTAGAGGGCGAAGCTGTCGAGGTACCAGCCGATCATCGGCGGCCCCCACCAGAGGGCGACGAGGGCACCCGCCGCCATGAACGGTCCGAACGGCACCGCCATCTTTCGGGCACGGCCGCCGAACCTGGCCAACAGCACGACGCCGAGCAGGCCGCCGAGCGCGAACGCGACGAAGAGCGCCGGGATCACCGATGCGCCGAGCACGGCCCCCATGAGGAGCGCGAGCTTCACGTCGCCGAGCCCCATGCCGCCCGGGTGGGCGATCCAGAGCACGAACAGGAACGCCGCGGCACCGAGCGCCGAGGCGACCGCGACCCACCACCGCGAGGGGTCGGAGGCGATCGCGGCGAACAGGCCGATGGCCGCGGCCGGGAGAACCAGGATGTCGGGTATCAACTGGTGCTCGAGGTCGATGGCGACGACCGGCACGAGCACCACCGCGAGGACCGCGGCGGCGGCACCCTGCCAGGTCGCGCCGAAGGTGAGGACCGCGGCCGCGGCGAGCAGCCCGCAGGCGAGCTCGATCACCGGGTAGCGCCAGCCGATCGACGTGGCGCACGACCGGCAACGCCCCCGCTGGGCGAGGAACGAGACGACCGGCACAAGCTCGTGCGGGCGCAGGCGATGCTCGCACCGCGGACAGTGCGAGCCGGGCCGAAGGAGTGACTCGCCCCGAGGCCAGCGCGCGGCCGCCACGGTCGCGAACGACCCGAAGCAGAGGCCGAGCAGCCCGGCGACGACGGCCCAGTACCAGGTCGGCGCCGCTGCGAGTCCGTCGATCACCGGCCGCCGCCCCGGACGACGAACCGGTCGTAGACGAACAGGCCGGACCGGCGGCTGGTTCCGTTGCCGAGTCGCTGCCGCTTGTCCTGCGGGACGAAGAGGCGGACGCGGTACCTGCCCGGCGCGAGCTTCGCCCTCACGCGGACCCCGAAGCGGGTCTTCCTGGGCTTGACCTTCTTGATGGTCTCCCACCCGTCCGAGCCCAGGATCTGGATCTGGCCCGGCCGGCGCGGGAAGATCGACCCGGTCAGCTTGAGCTTGCGGTTGCGCACCACGCGCTTCTTGTCGAGCTTGAGGGTGACGCGCGGCGTGACGGTGACGGCGAACGGGGCCTGGCCGCGGATCCCCTCCTCGGGGGCGATCGGGCGGGCCGTGGCGCGACGGACGATCGGCGCCGACCGGGCGACGCGCACGGCCGTCTCCTTCTTGGCCTTCGGCGTCGTCCTCTTCGCGGGCTTCTTCTTGGCCTTCGCGGGGGCCTTCTTCTTCGGCTTGGGCTTGGCCTTCTTCTTCGGCTTGGCCTTGGCCGCCGGACCGAGGAGGCGCTCGGTCGTCGCGTCGTCGCGCCAGACGACCCTCCAAGACGCGCTGGAGCGCATCGGGAGGCTGAACGCGAACCGGCCTCGGGCATCGGTCCTGACCGTGCCGTAGATGCGGTGGACCGGATCCTTGAGGAACCGGCGCTCCACCGCGAGCCGGGCCTTCTTGATCGGCTTGCCGTTCTGCTCGAGGCGCCCCGACACGGTCAGGCGGTACCCGTAGCGGAGCTTGGAGGGGACCGCGTTCATGTTGAAGTCGGGTGGGCGGATGCTCTTGAACGAGCGGAGCGGCGTCCACTGCCCGTACTGGCCGTCGCAGTAGTCACCGCGCACGCGCCAGTACCAGGTGCCCGGCCTGTTGATGACCGCGCCCGAGGGGGTCCACGAGGTCTGGTAGGTCGCCCGGATGTCGCCTGCGGTCGGCTGCCCGGGGGGGGTCGCCGAGCCGGACGTCCCGCCGTCGGCGGAGGGCGGGGCGATCTCGGGCGCCACCTGCTGCTCGAAGTTGCGATCGCGACGCACCTGGACCTGGTACGCGCAGGCCTGCGGCTCGGGCGACCAGCGGAGTGTCGGCGACCCGACCACCGTCTCGCCGTCGCGCGGCGCCGCGATCTCGGGCCGCGGTCGGGTCAGCGTGAAGCTCTTGACGGGTGACCACGTCTGCCCGGTGCCGCCGCCGTCGATGGCGCGCACGCGCCAGTACCAAGTCCCCTCGGGGAGGGTCTTGTCGTCCTTGAAGCCACCCGGCGCGCCGCCGGTGCTGTAGAGCGTGGCGGACCGCAGGGTGTCGCCCGCGAACTGCGCGTCCTTGGCGAGCTGGAGCTCGTACTTCGCGGCACCGGGGACCTGGGTCCAGCTGATGGTCGGCTCCGACTGGACGAGCCCCTCGGCCGACTGGGCCGGCACGATGCGGGTCTCCTTGCGGACCGTGGCGCTCGGGACCTCCTCCTCGTACAAGCAGGTAGGCGGGCGAGTCGCCGTTGACGCCGGACCCCGGGACGACGCGCCACCAGTACCCGGTCCCGGTCTGGTTGTCCGGCAGCGGCACGCGCGAGACCCAGCCGGTCTGGTTCGTGTGGACCGACTCGAGGATCTGGTTGAAGTTCTGGTCGGCGGCGATGTCGACGCGGTAGACGCGGGCGCCCGCGACGTGGCTCCAGTTGAGCTGCGGCATGAGCGCGGAGTCACTGTCGCCGCTCGACGCGATCTGGATGGCCGCCGGAGGACGCGTCGACGTCTGGGGGTCCCACCTCCCCTTCTGGGGATAGCTCCAGCCGCCGAAGGCGCCGTCGACGCGGTGGCGCACGCGCCACCAGAAGTCGCCGTAGGTGAGGTTGCGGGCCTCGCGCTCCTTGTCGGTCGGCGCGAAACCCGTGCTCGAGGTCTCGGTGTTGATCTTCAGACAGTCGTCGCCGGTGAAGGTGTTGGCGCACTGGGTGACCTGCACCTGGTACTTCTCGGCGCCGGTGACCGGCTGCCAGCGCAGGAAGATGCTGTCGACGGCGGCGTTGTCGGCCGGTGCGACGAGCGCGGTCCGCTCCGAGGACTTCGTGAAGGGCGCGGAGGTGACCCACTGCCCCGGGTTGTCGGCGGGGTCACGCGCCCGCACGCGCCAGCGGTACACGTCGTCCGGCAGGCCGCCGCCGGCCCCCGCCGTGATGAGCGCGGTGTGCATGTGGCGCGCGAAGAAGGTCGGCGTCGCGAACTTGTCGGAGGGCGCCAGGTCGACCTCGTACTCCTTGGCGCCCGGAAGGGGGTCCCACCGCATGAACGGATTCAGGCGCATCGACGACACGGCGGGACCGAGCGGGTCGGCGCGGGTCTGGAGCCCCCCGATCCGGTTGGGCCAGGTCTTGACGAACTGGGCGGCGTCGCTCGGGAGTCCCCGCGTGCCGGCCTTGTCGATCGCGACCACTCGCCACCAGTACGTGCCGTCGGGCAGGAGCACCTCGGGGACCAGCGATGCCTGATCGGTGGTCGTGCGGTACATGATCCGGCTGAAACCCGGGTTCGAGGCGATCTCGACCTCGTAGTCCAACGCGCCGGCGACCCCGGCCCAGGTCAGCGCGACGGGCTCACGCGGGTACTCGAACGGATCCGTGACCTGGTTGGGCGTCAACGCGATCGGCCTGCTGGCGAGACGGTTCGCCCGGAACGGCGACTTGGCGTTCGTGAGCGCCGGGATCAACGGGGTCCGGGCGTCGGCAGCGCCCTCGGGCGGCGTCTCGCCGGGCGTCGTCGTCGGGGCGTTCGGGGCCCCGACGCCCTCCGGCTGCGCCGAGATCGCGGCGGCGGGCGTCAGGCCGATGGCCAAGGCGATCACGGGCACCATCGCCCGTGAGACTAGGCGCGGGCTCGTCACGAGAGGCTGACGTCGCGCGCCGAGTTCGTCGCGGGACGACAACGGGTCACGTGCGGCAAGGGAGCTGGGCACAATCGCGTCCTTGCGTCGGGATCCGTCAACGAGGCGGCGGGCACCGCGCGCCTCGTCTCTTGTGTCGGCCGGCGGGCACCGCATCGTGAGGGGTGGATGCGTGATCGAGGCCGCCGAAACCGCCGATCGGGGCGTCGCATCACGACGCGCGATCGGCCGCCGAACGACGAGGGCCCGCTCGGAAGCGGGCCCTCGAGGTCCTGCGCGTGCGGTACCCGGCTACCAGGTACAGCCCGCCCCACAGGTCCGAGTCGTGGTCGGACGTGCGGTGATGTTCTTGGTGAGGGTGAAGACCTTGCCCGAGCGGCTGGTCGACGACAGCGTGTAGCCGTTGCCGTTCGGGGTGAAGACCACCTGGTTGGACGAGGCCGCGCCGGCGGCGTCGATGTCGATGTTCGGCTCGATGGCCTCGACGGCGGCGGCGGTGATCGTCGCGTAGTTCTGGGTGTCGGCGTAGGCCGCCTCGACCGCTGTCGAGCTGTTCCGGACGAGGGACTTGGCCGCGGCGTCGTTGGCCTTGTCGCGCTGACCGAGGAACGCCGGGATGGCGATCGCGGCCAGGAGGCCGATGATGATCACCACGACCAGGAGCTCGATGAGCGTGAAGCCCTTCTGCTCCCGGGCACGGCGACGGAGTCGCTGGAGCACGTGTGGCTCTCCTTGATGAGGACGATGGACGACCGCTGGACCTGGTGGCGCGGGCACCGTGGCGACCGTTGGGTCACCCCCATGTCGCGGGGTCAGGTCTTCAATCGGGACGTTGTGGGTCGACCCTTGATGCCTCTACTGCACCGTGCGTGAGGCCGCGCGCGCCGCGTCGGTCGTGCGCCCGGGCGGCGCGCCGGGCACAATGGCCGCATGCCTGATCGTTTCCGCGTCGTCACGGACGGTGCCTGCTCGGGAAACGGGACCGCCGACGCCAGGGGCGGCTGGGCGGCCATCCTCACCGCCCCGGACGGCGCCGAGGAGGTCCTGAGCGGCGGTGCACGGGGCACGACCAACAACCGCATGGAGCTCACCGCCGCGATCGAGGGGCTCGCCGCCACCCCCGAGGGCGCGGCGGTGGAGCTCGTGACGGACTCCGCCTACGTCGCCAACGCGATCCGCGAGCGCTGGTTCGACGGATGGCGGCGGCGATCGTGGCGCACGTCCTCGCGCCAGCCGGTCGCCAACCGCGACCTGTGGGAGCTTCTGATCGAGGAGCTCGGGCGGCGGGAGGTGACGCCGACGCTCGTCAAGGGGCATGCCGGTCACCCCGAGAACGAGCGCGCCGACAAGCTGGCACAGGCGGCCGCTATCGACCCCCCCGAGGGGGGCGCGGCCCGCCACCGACCCGACGAGCAGCTGGGCTTCAGCCTGTTCGACTGACCGCCGGTGGCGGCCCCGAACGGCGGCGGCGCGACATGGGGCGACCCCGGGGCCACCGACCGATCGCCGCGCGGGATCCGGCCCAGAGCGACGGCCCGGCCGTCACCGGCCGGGCCGTTCGCGCGCCGTCGCGCTAGCGCTCGGTGTGCTCGGCCTCGCGGATCTCCGGCGTCGGGCCCTTGGTCACCTCCTCGCCGTCTTCCGAGTGGCCCTCGGCGCGGCGGATCTCGGGCGTCGGGCCCGCGGTGAGGTCGTCCTCGTGCTTCTTGTCCTTCTCACGCTGCTTGTCGTCCATTACCGCCTCCATGAAGCGTTGGGGTCGGACCGACGTGCACCCGTCATCGTAGACCCATCCCCTGCGACGGGCTCGGTGCGCGTCCGCCAATGAACGACGTCCTCCTGCGCTGACGGCGAGGGCCGCGCCCTGGGCGATCGAGTCGCGGCCCGAGCCGGTGGCTCGGCCGTCGTCGCCGGGCGCTGATCGGGATGCGGGCGCTCGAGCCCTTGGTGGGCACGGGGCGATCATCCCATCGGGAGGATGTGCGGGCTCTCGGGCCCCCGGTACGCTCGCGTCGAACTCAGGTCCGACCTGGCCTGCACAACACTTGGAGCAAGAATGTGGCTCGCACTCGGCTTGGTGGGCTTCGTCCTCTGGCTCGCCGTTCTGTTCTTCCTCGGGGTGCCGACCCTCCTCAAGGGGAGGTACGTGCTCTTCGTCCTCGGAATCTTCCTTCCCGTCCTCTGGGCGTTCGGAGCGTTGCTGCCAGCCAGGAACTAGGCCGCGGCGGCAAGCCGCGGGCACGGCCCGGGGTGGACCGGCTCGGATGCCGGTGACGGAGATCATCAAGAGCCAGCTGCACGCTCCGACGCTCGCCCCTGGGTCGATCGTCCGTTCGCGCCTGTTGCGCCGTCTCGACGATGCGCGCGATCTGCCGCTCACGCTGCTCTCCGCCCCGGCCGGATACGGCAAGAGCGTGCTGGCCAGCCAGTGGCTCGCGTCCCGCAGCACCAATTCGGCCTGGGTGTCGCTCGCCCCACGCGACGATGGGCTCGGGGTGTTCACCAGCTACCTGGTCGAGGCGGTCGAATCCAGCGCCCCTGGAACCCTGGCGGGAACCCGGACGATGCTGGGGCGCGCCGACACTCCGCCGATCGGCGCATTGACCTCGAGCCTGCTCAACGAGCTCGATGTGCTCCAGACACCGATCACGATCGTGATCGATGACTATCACCTGATCGGCTCGCCCCAGATTCACCGGCTCGTCGCGGGCCTGTGCGTGCAGCACCCGCCGTCGGTCCGCCTCGTTCTCCTGACCCGCCACGATCCACCGCTCCCGCTTGCGGTCCTCCGCGGCCACGCACAGATCGCCGAGCTGCGCGCGCGCGATCTTCGCTTCACCATCGACGAGACATCCGCGTTCAGCGCGTCGGTCCTCGGGAATCCCGTGCCCGACGCGGTCGCACGGTCGCTCTTCGAGCGCACGGAGGGGTGGCCGGCGGGCCTGCGCCTCTCGCTCGAGGCGATGCGCTACGAAGACGTCTCCGCCGACGATCCGCCGACCGTCGCGCCGCTGGACGCGGTCCGTGTGCACGAGTATCTCGCCTGCGAGGTGCTCGACGCGCAACCCGACTGGATCCGCGAGCATCTCTTGCGCACCTCGATCCCGGACCGCTTCTGCCGTCGGCTGTGCGACGAGCTCGAAGGCGCCGCTCCGGGGAAAGGCACAGGCGAGCGGTTCATCCGTTGGCTCGTCGCCAGGGAGCTGTTCGTCATCCCGCTCGGCGGGAACGAGCGGTGGTTCCGCTACCACCACATCTTCCGCGACCTCCTTCGAGGCCAGCTGGAGGCGCGCGGGCGGCCCGAGCGGGCGATCGAGTTGCACCGATGCGCGGGCGCATGGTTCGAGGCCGAGGGTCGTGTCGATGACGCGCTGGAGCACGCGCTCGAGGGAGGCGACCCCACGCGTGCGGCGCGGATCGTCGCGACACACGGCAACGATCTGGTCGACCTCGAGCGCTGGGCCGAGCTCGAGCGATGGATCTCCCGGCTTCCGGAGCCACTCGTCGGTGCGGACCCGGACATCCTGCTGCTGCAGGCGTGGACCTACGAGGCGCTCGACCGACGGCGAGAGCTGATCCGGACCCTGGACCGCGCCGAGGATCTCGTTGGCGCAGGGCGACCCGCGGATGCGGCTGATGTGACGTTGGGCTCGATCGCCGTGCTGCGGGGACATGCGGCGTTCATGGGGGGTGACCTCTCAGGTGGGATCGCCCTCGCCCGTCGGGGCGAGGCGCTGATCCCGAGCCGATACGAACGCCACCTGACGCGCGCGCGTGTCCTGCTCGCGGGAGCCCTCCAGGCGACCGGCGACGCGGCGGCGGCCGTCGCGTCCGCACGGTCGGCGATGTCAGAAATGCGGTTCCGCAGAATGCGATTGCCCGCGTGGACATGGGCGCTGTCGCGTGTCTACTGGCTCGAGGGGGACATGGTGACCTATGCCAGCCACGCCGCCGCGCTTCGCGAGGCGGGCGAGCGCTCGGGCCTGGTCGGCGCGCGCGCGAGCGGGGACTACCACCGCGGGGCTTCGGCGTACCAGCGCAACCTGCTCCCCGAGGCCGAGCACCACTTCGCGGCGGCGTCAAGAACGCAGCAGACGGTGCGCCCCGTGGTCCACCTGCAGTCGTCGATCGGGCTCGCCCTGGTTCTCCAGGCGCGTGGGCGCGAGCGGGCCGCGGACGATGTGGTGGAGTCCCTCACGGCGGTCGCGTTGCAGTCGGGGAACGAGTTCGTGCTCGCCACGGCCTCGGCGTTCCAGGCCGAGCTGGCGATCCGGCGGGGCCAGATGGGTGCGGCGCTCGAGTGGACCGAACACGCACCACAACCTGCGGAGCTCCAGGAATGGATGAACTACTCGACCTCGACGACCTATCTGAAGGCGCTGATCGTCGGTGACCGAGACCTGGCAGCGGCCCGTGCGGGCTGCGCGCGGCTGCTCGCGTTCGCCGAGCGTGTGCACAATCGCCCGCTCACGATCGTGCTGCTCGGGCTGCAGGCGATGGCGCTCGACGCCTCGGGCCGGGACGCGGACGCCGCACGGTCGCTCCACCGCGCGGTGGCGCTCGCGCAGCCCGGTCAGGTCGTCCGCCTGCTCGCGGATCTGGGGCCGACGCTCGTTCCGCTGCTCAACCGGATCGACGCGGACGGCGAGGTGCTGGTCCACGTCGCCGCGATCATCCTCGCAATCGAGAGCCCACCCGAGGACGATCGTGACGTTCCCGATGCGGTCCGGGAAGCGCCGTCAGGTGTCGACCTCGGCCTCACGCGGCGCGAGCTCGAGGTGCTCCGACTGCTCGACCGCCGCCTCGCGAACAAGGAGATCGCTGCGGAGCTGCTGATCTCGGCCGCCACGGTGAAGAAATACACCATGGGCATCTATCGCAAGCTGCACGTCGCCGGTCGCCGCGACGCGGTCGCCAAGGCGCGCGCGCTCGGCTACCTGGACCCCGTCTCGAGCTGATCCGCCGGGGTGTCGCTCCGGGCCGGCTCGCCGCGGGGCGATACCGATGGTGCACCCTCGGATCACCATCGTGGTGCTCACGGTCGACCGTGCATCCGGGCGAGTATTCAGACCTCGGACGTGCAGCGCGTCCGATACGACAACCGAGCGAAACGGGTGCCCCATGGATTGGACGACGTTCTGGGCGTGGATGGGCTTCTTCTTTGTGTTCATCCCTTTGATGATGCTCTGGATCTACACGATGATCGACATCTTCGGACGCCCTGACATCGGGGGTCTTGCGAAGTTCCTGTGGCTGTTGTTGATCCTCTTTTTGCCCCTGCTCGGCATGCTCATCTACTTCATCGCGCGACCCGACGTGTTCGAGGAGGTCGCGTAGCGGCCAGAGCCGGTGTCGTCCCGTCCCCCGGCCAGGTCGCGGCGGGGGACGGGACCGAGCAGCCTGGAGACCGATTCGATGTGTGTCTTGATGGTGGTCGCCGCCTACGTCGACCGGGCGGCCGCCGAGGGTGACCTCCACAAGCTCGAGGCGATCGCCCGGGATCCCACGCACGGGGCGCTCGATGCGGTCGCCCTGGCGAGGACCGGCGGCGGCGAGCTGCGGGTGAGCCGGGCATCGGTCGGCACGTGGCCGACTCCGGTCACGTGCGGCCTGGCGATGGGGCTCGTGTTCGCCCTCAGCCCGGGCGTCGCGCTTCGGCGCGAGCGCATGAGCGACCAGGAACGCTCGGACGCGTCAGCCGTCGTCGATCACATCGCGACCGTGCTGGGGCGCAAGGAGCTCGTGCGGATCGGTCGGCCCCTCGATGCGGCCGACGCCACGGTGGTCGCGGCGACCGAGACGACCCGGGCGGACGAGGTGCTCGCGGCGTTCGCACCCACCACGGCGCTCGCGTCGCGTCGGGCACGAATCGACTGGCGCGCCCTCGAGGCGCAGATCGGACGGGCGCGGCATGCGGCGTAAGGACCGGCGTCAACGTTCCGATCGACCTGCGGCCCACCGCCACCGGCCACGGTGCACCACCACAGGACCATCTTGGGGCTATCGCGGGCGCGGGCGTCAGACGACGCTCCGTGACGAGCCCCGCCGATCGGGGCCGGTCCGCCCGATGGGGGTCGTGGGCCACAGGGGCGAGGGGGCCTGATGAGCACGCCAGACGTGCCGGTGAGCGTGTACCTGGCCTACTACGACCACCCGGACGCGGCCCGGCAGGACTACGACGAGCTCAGGGGTCTCGTCTCGGCGGGGACGATCGAGATGGATGCGATGCTCCTCGCGAGCCGCCACGCCGACGGCAAGATCGACGTCACGGACGACTTCCACACCGATTGGAAGGGCACCGGCCGGGGCGCGGCGGTGGCGCCCGTCGTGGGCGCGATGTTCCCGCCGAGCCCGCTCGGCGGCGCGGCGGCCGGAGGACGTGTGGGCGACAGGGTCGGACGCCTCGCCACGCACGCCGACAAGGGCGGGATCACGGCCGACCTGGAAGACGGGATGCCGCCTCACGGCTGGGCGATCGTCGCGGTGTTCGACGAGGTGTGGGTCGATCGGGTCCGCAGGGCGCTCTCGGGCTCCGTGAAGTCCGACGAGCGCCAGCTCGACGAGGCGGGCAAGGACGCCATCAAGGCGACATCCGTATGACCGACGACCGCGGACGGGGGTTCAGGACATGATCGGGAAACGTGTGGGTGTTCAGGTCGCGGCGCTGTGCGTCGTCGTCGTGCTCGCGGCGACGGCTTGTGGTGACGATGACGGTGACGCGACCACGACCGCTGCCACGTCGGGCCAGAGCGCCGTGTGCGCAGCGGTTGCCGAACTCGAGACAGACGTCGATGCGCTCGAGAACCTGGGCTCGGGGGCGTCCGCGCAAGACGTCGTCTCCGATGTGGCGAGCATCGGGTCGGACCTCGCGACGCTTCAGAGCGCCGCGTCCGGCGACCCCGACCTGCAGAACGCGGTCGATGACGTCTCATCGTCGATCGGAGACCTCACCGAGGCCGCGACGACCATTGGAAGCGCATCCTCGGCGCAGGAGGGGCTCGATTCGCTCAGCTCGTCGCTCGGCGAGGTCTCCGACTCGCTCGGGGAGCTCAAGAGCGCTGCGAGCTGCGAGTAGGAGTGACAGCCATGGTCGGGTCACACGCGGACCGGGTTACCGGCGGGAGGATGTGATGAAGCACGAGATCGTCAGGGAGGCGTACGTCTTCGGCTACCCGCTCGTCACGATGGACATGACGCGCAGGCACTACACGAACGTCCGCGCCGCCGATGGAGCCCATGCCCCGATGGGCCAGCTCATCACGATGCGGGCCTACCCGGCGGTCGACGACCACGGGGCGGCCGCGCCCAACGCCGACACGCTCTACACGATGGTCTGGTTGGACGTGTCGTCGGAGCCATGGGTGTTCGAGATCCCAGACATGGGTGATCGCTTCTACATCATGCCCATGCTGAGCGGCTTCAACGAGATCCTCTTCGTCGCCGGGTCGCGCGCGACCGGCGCGGGGGCTCAGCGGTACGCCATCGCCGGCCCGGGGTGGACAGGAGACGTGCCCGACGGCGTGACGCGGGTCGAGTCCCCCACCGGACTCGTCTGGATACTCGGGCGCGTCTACTGCGCGGGTCCTGATGACTACGCGGCCGTCCACCGCCTGCAGGACCGTTTCACCTCCACGCCCCTGAGCGCGTACGGAACGCCGTACGCACCCAGCCCCGGGGAGGTGGACGAGACGTTCGACATGACGACCGACGTGCGCAAGCAGGTCAACGACATGCCGTTGCCGGAGTTCTTCGAGTACCTGGCGAGACTGCTCGAGACGAACCCGCCCAAGCCCGAGGACGCGCCGCAGATCGCCCGGATGCAAGAGATCGGGCTGGTGCCCGGACGCGGCTTCGATCGGAGCATGCTGCCGAGACTGGGGCGCCGACTCGATCCGAAGCTCGCGCTCCTCGAGCTCGTCCGAACGATGAAGGCCAAGAAGGCCGTCAACGGGTGGCTGTACTGGATCGAGGACGCCGGCCGGTACGGCACCGACTACGAGCAACGGGCCATGGTCACGATGATCGGCCCCGGCATGAACCTCGCCGAGGACGCCGTGTACGCATTCTCCGAGAAGGACGCCGACGGTCACGACTACGACGGCGCCAAGCACCGCTACGTCGTTCGGTTCGAGCCAGGGCGTCTGCCACCCGTCAAGGGGTTCTGGTCGCTGACCATGTACGACGCCGACTTCTTCTTCGTCGCGAACCCGCTCGACCGCCACTGCCTGAGCCAACGGGACTCCTTCGTGGAGAACGCGGACGGCTCCGTGGACCTCTACCTCCAGGCTGAGTCACCGGGCCCGGGCCTGGAGACGAACTGGCTGCCCGCGCCGAAGGGGAAGTTCGTCCCAATGCTCCGGCTCTACTGGCCGGAGGACGAGCCGCCCTCCATCCTCGACGGCTCCTGGACCCCGCCCCCACTCCGGCGCGCGCCATGACGGACCGTTCGGCTCTTTCCATGGCGTCGAGGCGCGACCGCGGCCGTCCTCGGCGCCCCCCGGCCACGACCGGTCTCACCGGGGAGGCGTCGGCGGCGGCCGGCGGCGAGACCACCGGGCCCGGGTACCGATCCTCGACCACGGCCGGACACCCGGACGGGTGTTCCCGGCGCCGCGCCGAACCGGACGTGGCACCCCGCTCGGAATGGCGTGGACGGAACTCGACGAGGTGCCGCAGGTGCCTTCGTCCCGGGCACCGGCGAGCGCCACAGCGCCATCGCCCATCCCGACGTCCGGACGGCGTCGCCGGGCGAGACGGGAGAGTCGCGCCGGCCCCCGCGACCGCGAAGGGCCGCTCTTGCGCGCGACGATCCCGCTTCGCCAGGACTCGGACGGCGTGCCCGACGGCACCTGCGCGCGTCCCCCCTTTGGAACATCACCCGAACCGAGCGACGAGGGAGGTCAGGCAATGAAGCTCCACGCGAAGCTCCCGCACGACGACGAGGGCGCGACACCGATGCGCTTCGAGAACGTCCGCGGCCAGCGATACACGGAGATCTTCATGATCGGCGGCAACGCCATCACGAAACACCTGATCGGGGGCATCTACAACACGGTCGGCCTGAACGATCCGGACGGAACCGGGGACACCTGCCCGCAGGCCGTCCTGGACGGAGTCGACGTGGAGGTGCTCGCGAAGGAGCACGACGCCATCAGCGCGTTCAAGAACGGGCCCCGGCTCTGGTGCCTGGACTGGTTGGAGGTGGTCATCGGCAAGGAGCGCGACTTCAACGGCCTGAAGGCGCGATGGGTCATGTGGCTCGACGTGCCCAAGGAGATGCGAAAGCACGAGAGCGTCGCCTACAAGCCGATCAGCGGAAAGCGCGACACCCAAATGGGGATCAACGCGGGCTCACCTGCCTTCATCCTGGACGACCCCGAGGGTCACTCGTGGGTCATGAAGTCCGCCGGCCTCATCGTCGACCCGACCCAGACGTACGAGGGTCTCGGAGACCTCGGTGCGCGCCTGAATCCCGCGTCCGGTTGGAGCTTCCGGGCCGTGACCCTGGAACAGGACCTGGTCCTCACGCCGGACGACGGCGCCGTGCAGATCACCCAGGACGAACTGGGGAACACCTACGACCGCGTCGGCGGGGCGTTCAGCAACTTCGCGCCCTGAGTCCGGGGTCGCCGCGACGTGAAACGCGCCGCCGCGGGGCTCGGCCGGACCGGCGGTATGCCGCCCCGACACCGGGGCGGCCGTGAACGAGAGGAAGACCGGATGACGACTGGAGCACGGGACGACCACCGAACACCGAAGAGGCCGAGGGTCGAGCACCCCACGGTCGCGGAGCGCGCCGACCGGGGGCGGGCGGCGCGAGCCGACACACCACGGTCGGCCCACGCCGCACTCGGCCCGGACTCAGCGCGTCAGGACCCGATCTCGCTGCTCGAACGCCAGGCCGAGAGCCGCGTGCCCGAACTGGTCCCGATTCGGTACGGCCGGATGCTCGTCTCGCCATTCACGTTCTATCGGGGCGCGGCACTCGTCATGGCGAGCGACCTCGCGTCGACGCCCACGGTTGGACTGCGGACCCAGCTCTGCGGCGACGCGCACCTGTCCAACTTCGGCGCCTACGCGTCCCCCGACCGGCGCCAGGTGTTCGACGTCAACGACTTCGACGAGACCCTCCCGGGGCCGTTCGAATGGGATGTGAAGCGGCTTGCGGCGAGCCTCGAGGTGGCAGGCCGCGATAGAGAATTCGACGACGGCGAGCGCGACGCGATCGTCCGCAGGTGCGTCGCGACCTACCGCACCGCGATGACCGACTTCGCACGGATGACCAACCTCGAGGTCTTCTACGCGAGCTTCGACGTCGAGTCCGCGATCGCCCGGTACAAGGACAGCGTCCCGGCCAAGGTCCTCAAGCGGGCACGAAAGAACGTCGCCAAGGCCCGTACGAAGGACAGCATGCAGGCGCTCGCAAAGTTCACCTACGACCTGGACGGCGAGGCCCGGATCGTGTCCGACCCACCGCTGATCGTTCCCGTCGCCGACCTCCTTCCGGCGGATCGGGCCGACATGTTCTCTGAGTGGATCGGGGCCCAGCTGCGCGAGTACCGGTCCACCCTCGAGGTCGACCGTCGTCGCCTGCTCGAGCGGTACCGATTCGTCGAGATCGCGCGCAAGGTGGTGGGGGTCGGAAGCGTCGGCACGAGGGCGTGGATCGCCCTCCTGATCGGGCGCGATTCGCGCGACCCCCTGTTCCTCCAGTTCAAGGAGGCCCAGCCCTCCGTACTCGAGGAGTTCGCCGGGTCCAGCAGCTACCGCAACGCCGGCCACCGCGTCGTCTCCGGACAACGGCTCATGCAGGCGGCCGGGGACGTCTTTCTCGGCTGGCTCAGCATCGACGACGCTCCCGACGGCGGCACGCACGACTACTACGTGCGCCAGCTCCGCGACTGGAAGGGCTCGGCCGACATCGACGCGATGGTGCCCACGAGCATGGGGATCTTCGCGGAGTTGTGCGGCTGGACGCTCGCGCGCGCGCACGCCAGATCCGGTGATGCCGTCGCGATCGCCGCGTATCTCGGCAAGGGCGACGTGTTCGACCGGGCGATCGCCACCTTCTCGGCCGCGTACGCAGACCGCAACGAACGGGACTACGCACTCCTCCAGGCCGCCGTCGCAGACGGGCGCGTGAAGGCCGAGACCGGGCTCTAGCCGTACCGGCCACGATCCCGCTGATCGAGACCGTGGACGATCGGTCCGCGGGCGAGCCGTCGGGCGCCTGCCGTTGTGGTGGCCCGACGAGGGCTCGCGCCTGGTCGGGAGTCCGGTCTCGTCGCGCTCGCCCGCGTCGGGAATCGGCGCGAACGCGACGCCCACCCGGGCACAGGCCGCGTACGCGGCCACGGCGACGGGAGCGCCGTCGCACATCGTGCGCTGCACGACCGTCTTCCCGCTCTCGACTGCGTCCGCGGCTCGTGGAGGCCGCGCGCCGGGAAGGGGCCGCTGTCGCCACGCCGCGATGCCCGCGCATCGCCTGGTTCGCTCTCTTCAGAAACCCCCGGGCGAGTGGGCGTCGTCCGGAACCACGGCGCGCGGGGCCCTCCGCCCCCCCCGGCGCAGAGCACGCCGGCGCCGGGCAGGACCTCGCCCTCGACCGTCTCTCCCGTCGCCGGTGGCGACCTCCCACCACCCCACCAGGACGACCACGGAACGGGCCCTCGCGGTCAGCCCGGCGGGCGGGCCCCCAGCGTCACCGTCACCTCCATGGCGCGGCCGGCGCGGCGCAGATCGAGCACCACCCGGTCGCCGACCGCGCGCCGTGACACGCGTGCGCCGAGCTCGGCATTGCCCGCGGCGCGTGCCCCGTCGACGCCCACGACGACGTCACCCACCCGAAGGCCGGCGGCGGCGGCCGGCCCGCCCGGGCGGACCTCGGCGACGCGCACGCCGGGCTCGGGGCCCCCCGCGGTGGCCCCGGGGCCCACGTCCTGGCCGACGAAGCCCATCCACGGAAGCCCCGGGCCGTCGCCCAGCGTCGCGTCCACGACGCGCCGGACGACCCCCACCGGGATGGCGAAGGCGACGCCGTCATCCGAGCCGCTGAGCGTCGAGATGGCCGTCGTGACCCCGATCACGCGCCCCTCCCGATCGAGCAGCGGCCCACCGGAGCTCCCCGGGTTCACCGAGGCGTCGGTCTGGATGACGTCGCCGACGATCGCCTCGCCGGCGGGGAGCGCGCGATGCAGACCCGAGACGATCCCGAGCGTCACCGTGCGCTCCAACCCGAACGGGCTTCCGATCGCCACCGCGGGCGCACCGACCCGGAGCGCCCCCGCATCGCCGAGCTCGAGCGGGCGAAGCCCGTCGGGCAGTCCGCCCCCGACGCCCTCGAGCGCCACCAGCGCGAGGTCCGCGTCGGCCCGGCTCGCCACCACTCGCGCCGGCCGTGGCGGACCGCCCGGCACCGACACCCGCACCCGTCCGGCCGTGCCCACGACATGCGCGTTGGTGACGATGTGGCCCGCCGCGTCGACGACGAATCCGGAGCCCTGGCGGGCGCCGTCGCCCGCGTGGATCGTCACCACCCCCGGCGCGGCGACCCGGTACGCACGGTCGACCGGATCGACGGGCGCCTCCGCGCGGATGCCCGCGACGGCGAGCGTCGCGAGACCCCCGAGGAGCGCCGCCCCGACGAGCCCCGCCACGATCCCGATCACACGCCGCATCCCGGCCCTCCCCGCTCGTACCGGGAGGGATCGTCCCTCGCCTCGGCACGCGCCGACACGGGCGCGAGGATGGTTCGGGCACTGGACCTTCGCGGGGTCCGCTCCCGCCCGGCTGGGTCAGCCCGGGCGGCTCAGCGGGCGACGGGTCGGCCCGGGCGGCTCAGCCGCCGACGGGTCGGGGGCGCGCGCGGGGGCGGGGCGCGGGCGCACCGAGGACAGGCCTCCGTCCACGCCCAGCACCTGCCCGGTGATCCAGCCCGAATCGGCGCCGGCCAGAAACGCCATCGCGGCCGCGACGTCGTCGGGGGTGCCGAAACGGCCGAGCGCGTGCATGGCGAGCGACGCTGCCCGACTCGCATCCCCACCCCGAAGTCGCTCGGTCAGGGGCGTCTCGACCAGGCCCGGCGCGACCGCGTTGACCCGGATCCCGCGCGACGCATAGCTCGCCGCCGCGGAGACGGTCAGCCCGGCGACACCCGCTTTGGCCGCGGCGATCGCCTCGTGGTTGGGCATGCCGTAGCCGGCGGCGGCCGACGACACGAGCACCACGGACCCTCCGTCCGGACCGAGGTGCCGCGCCCCGGCGCGGACCGCCCCGAAGGCCGATGTCAGGTTGGTGGCGACGACCTCGTCCCACTCCTCGACCGAGGTGGCGTGCGCGGGCTTGAGCAGCAGCGACCCGACGCAGTCGGCGACCGCGTCCAGACGCCCGAACGCCGCGGCGGCGGCGGCGGCGGCGGCCTCCACGGCATGCACGTCCCGGGCATCCACGACCACTGGAACGCCGCCGACCTCGGCTGCGAGCGCGTCGGCGCGCGCGGCGTCCCGGCCCGCGACGGCGACCCGCCAGCCGTCGCCCGCCAGGCGCCGCACGAGCGCCGTGCCGACGCCGCCGGTCGCGCCGAGGACCAGCGCCGCGGGTGACTCAGACACGCGCGTCGGCCGGCGTCGGCGACCCCTGCCCCGGCGCCGGCGCGCCCTCGTCCGCGGCGACGGCCGCCGCCGCGATGCGCGTCAGCATCTGTCCGAAAATGAGCTGGTGCGCAGGCCAGAGGGCGTACCAGTAGGCCAGCCCGCCGAGTCCGATCGGATCGAACAGGGCGGTCTGCCGGATGCTCGACCCCCCGTCCACGGGGTCGACCTCGAACTGCAGCCACGCCCGGCCGGGCAGGCGCATCTCTGCCCGGAGCCGCAGGAGGTGGTCTGGGTGGAACTCCTCGACCCGCCACCAATCGAGGGTGTCGCCAGGCACGAGATACGACGGGTCGCGGCGCCCGCGCCGGAGCCCCGGGCCGCCGACGGCGAGGTCCATGAGCCCGCGCAGGCGCCAGAGCGAGTTGGCGTAGTACCACCCCGTGCGCCCACCGATGCGCCGGATGGGCCGGAAGGCTCGGTTGGGCGACGCCGAGACCCAGGTCGTACGGGAATCGACGAGCCGGTTCCCGAAGCGGACCCCGCCGTACGAGCGCTGGTGCGCCCCGGAGCTGAGCGCGTCCGACCAGCGCGTCTGCGCGAACTCGTGGTCCTCGTTGGAGAGCGCCCTCGCGATCGCGTCCTTGATGCCCCGCGGGCGGACGTCGAACGCGCGGAGCGCGCCGTCGTCGCGCACGACCGTTTCGTTTCGGAGCCCCTCGAGCAGTTCTCGCCCGACGCGGGCGTAGACCGGCGTGACGAGCCCCAGCCACAGGCTCGACAGTCGCGGCGTGAGCACCGGCACCGGCACCATCAGACGGTGCAGGCCCCGCTGGCGGGCGTACTCGCGCATGACGTCGCCGTAGCTCACGACGTCCGGCCCGCCGATCTCGATGATGAACGACTCGGCGTCGGGCCCCGCCCCGAGGGCGTCCCGGAGGTGCTCGGTCGGGGTGTCGATCGCGGCCACGAGGTATGCGATGACGTCCTCGATCGCGATCGGCTGGGTGCGGGTCCCCACCCATCGGGGCGTGACCATCGCGGGCAGCCTGTCGACCAGGGCCCTCACCATCTCGAACGAGAAGCTCCCGGAGCCCATCACGATCGACGCCCGGAGCTCGATCGCCTCGACCCCGCTCGAGCGGAGGATGGCGCCCACCTCCTGACGGCTCGCGAGGTGCGGCGACAGCCGCGTCCCGTCGCCCAGCCCGCCCAGGTAGACGATCCGGCGCACGCCGGCTTCGCGGGCCGCGGCGGCGAAGCGCCGCGCGACCACGCGGTCGGCGGCGTACCCGTTGGCCTCGTGCATCGAGTGGATCAGGAAGAACGCGGTGTCGACGCCGACCATCGCCGCCTCGAGGGCGGCCGGCTCGCGTGCGTCGCCGCCGACGATCTCGGTCGCCTCCGCGACGCGTGGACGAAGCTCATCAGGGCGCCGAGTCATGCATCGGACCCGGCGCCCGTCACCTTCGAGGCGTCCGAGGAGGCGCCCCCCCACGTAGCCGGACGAGCCCGTGACCAGGATCAGCGGCTGCGCGGTGGTGGAGGCGTTGTCGTCCATGTCGGTCGATTCCGTTCGATCAGGCGGCGATGCCGACCGCCGGCGCGCCGCGACGTGTGTCCCGAACCTCGAGATGGCGGTGGGAAGGGCAGTAGCGGCTGCCGCGCATCGGCTCGCGCCCACACGGCTTGCCCTTGCGGTTGGCCGCAGCGCATCGAAGCAGATTCTGCCGCCCGTCGCTCACGCGCTCGGCGTCGAGTTCGTCTGCGACCTCGACCACGCCGCCCTCGATCAGGCGGAACGCAGACAGCTGGCGGTGCAACGGGAACAGGAACCGCACCTGACGAAAAAGCGCGCGTGCCGCGTAGGGGCGAAAGCGCGGGTCCATGGCCATCCGCTCCACGCTGCCCTCGCATGCGTCCCGGAGCAGCCGTACCGGCCGGCCGGGGTGCCCCGGGTCGGGCAACAGCTCAGGCTTGAGGAGCCTGAACAGCCCGCGACTGTGCTCGTACATGCCCGTCTCCTCACGCGGCCTTGGGGGCCGCCTCGGTGTTCTCGCCCTCGAGCGCCCGCAGGGCCGCCTGGAGACGGTCCCATGCCCGCTCCTCCGCGACCTCGTGCGCGTGGGCATCTCCGTACAGCGCGCCGTTGCGCGACACGGCCAGGTAATCCGACCGCGCCCGCTCGACCTCGGCTTGAAGCCCCTCGTCGACTGCCACCATGCTTCCTCCTTTGTCTAGACGATTTCTAGACACCATGTCTACATAAGTCAAGGACCGCACGGGAACGACGCGCCTGATCGCCCGCAAGGCCCGCATAAACCTTGACGACGTGTCAAACTTGCGCCCGTGAACGTCGTTTCAGGCGAGAACCCACCCCCGAGCGAGCTGATCCGCATCGGAGAACTCAGCCGTCGGGTCGGGGCGAGCCCGCACCTGCTCCGCGTGTGGGAGCGCCGCTACGGCGTGCTGCAGCCGACCCGGACGTCGGGCGGCTTCCGGCTCTACTCGCTCGACGACGAGCGTCGCGTGCGCCTGATGCAGCGCCTGATCGAGCAGGGCTACTCGCCCGCCGCGGCGGCGCGGCTCGCCCGCTCCGACCCGGCCCCCGCGCGCCCCGCGAATCCGGCGCCCGACCCGGCGCGCACGCCGATGGCCACGACGCGGGCGGAGCTCGGAGACGCGCTCGAGTCCTTCGACGAGCTCGGCGGGCAACGGGTGCTGGATCGCGTCCTGGCGGTCCACGGGATCGACATCGTGCTCCAGGAACTCGTCCTGCCGTACCTTCGCGACCTCGGCCAGCGTTGGCACGACGGCGACGCGACGATCGCGCAGGAGCACTTTGCGAGCAGCGTGCTCCGCTCGCGCCTGCTCGGCCTCGCCCGGGGGTGGGACACGGGCCGCGGCCCCCGGGCCGTGCTCGCCTGTCCGTCGGGCGAGCGGCACGACATCGGGCTCATCTGCTTCGGGCTCGCCCTCCGCGCGCGCGGCTGGCGGATCACCTTCCTCGGTCCGGACACGCCGCTCGACACGATCGGACACGTGGCGGAGGAGCTCGAGCCGGACACGGTCGTCCTGGCCACGATGGATCCCGCCCGGCTCGCCGACCGCCACGTCGAGCTCGCCGTGCTCGCGCGGCTCGCGACCCTCCTTTTGACGGGGCCCGGCGCGACCCCGCGCCTCGCGACCTCGGTCGGGGCGACGCACCTCGAGGGCGGGCCCGTCGACGCGGCCCAGCGCGTCGCAGGAGCCCACCGGCCGAGCTGAGCCCGATGGCCGTGTGGATCGCGATCGTGGGGGCGGCGGCCACGTGGGTCATGGTCGGCATCGCGTGGTTCACCCAGGTCGTCCACTACCCCATGCTGCGGCTGAGCGCGGGCGACGGATCCGGCGACGCGGCGGTCGAGCACGCCCGCCGGACCGGCTGGATCGTGGGACCCGTCATGCTCGTCGAGGCCGCGAGCGCCATCGCGCTCCTCGTCGTGCGACCCGATGGCGTGCCCGCCTGGTCGGCCTGGCTCGCGGCGGCGCTCCTCGCCGGCGTCTGGGCGTCCACGGCGCTCGTGCAGATGCCGCACCACGCCCGCCTGCAGCGCGGATTCGACCCGGCGACCCACCGCGCCCTCGTGCGGTGGAGCACCCCCCGGACGCTTCTTTGGACCGCGCGCGCCGTGGTGATGGCCGGGATCGTCGCCGCGGCGACGTAGCGGCGTCGCCGGGCGGCGAGGTCTGTCACCCTGGGTCTCAGGATGAGCGACAGCATCTATCTGGGCCGGATCGCCGGCATCCGCATCGGGGTCAACTGGAGCGTCCTCGTGCTCTCGGCGCTCCTGATCTGGACGCTCGCGGTCGGGGTGTTCCCCGACACGCTCCCCGATCGGTCCCAGGCGCTCTACGTGACGCTCGGTGTCATCGCGGCGGCGCTCTTTCTCCTGTCGATCCTCCTTCACGAGCTCGGCCACGCGCTCCAGGCCCGTCGCGACGGCGTCGAGATCGACGGCATCACGCTCTGGCTCCTGGGCGGCGTCGCCCGGTTCAAGGGCGGCTTTCCCAGCGCGGGCGCCGAGTTGCGCATCGCGATCGCCGGGCCCGCCGTGTCGCTGGCACTCGGGGTCGTGTTCATCGGAGCGGCGCTCGTCCCCGCGATCCCAGGCGAGGCCGACGCCGTGCTGGCCTACATCGGCTACATCAACGTCTTGCTGCTGGTCTTCAACATGCTGCCCGCCCTACCGCTCGACGGGGGACGCGTGCTTCGGGCGCTCTTGTGGATGCGGCGCGGCGACTTCGGCCGCGCGACGGAGATCGCGGCCGGGGCCGGGCGCGTGATCGCGTTCGGCATGATCGGCCTCGGCGTCGTCGCGCTGATCTTCCTGGGGAGCTTCAGCGGTGCGTGGCTGGCCTTCATCGGCTGGTTCCTGCTGAACGCCGCGGGCTCGGAGTCGCGAGCGTCGCTCGCGAGGGCGGCGCTCGCGGGCCTCCACGTCCGCGATCTCATGCTGCGCAACCCGGTCACCGCCGATGCGCACAGCACGATCGGCCGGTTCATGGACGAGCTCGTATGGATGACCCGCCACACCGCGTATCCCGTGCTCAACGCGGGCGTCCCGGTGGGCATGGTCGCCTTCAAGCGCGTCGCCGAGGTGCCCCGCGAGCGGTGGGAGACCGACCGCGTGCTCGACCACATGGTGCCGCTGTCGGAGGTCGCGGTCGCGGCGCCCGAGGAGGACCTCCTCGATGCCGTCGAGCGCATGTCGGCCACCGACCTCAACCGGGCGCTGGTCGTGTTCCGCGGCGAGCTGATCGGGATGCTCTCCCCGACCGACGTCATGCGGGTCATGGAGGTGCGGCGCGCAAAGGGCGGCGACCCCTCCGCGCCGGTCCCCTCTCAGCCCTCCAACCGGTAGACGGCCCCCGCCGCCAGCAGGTTCGGCAGCCGCTCGGCGCCACGCGCGGGCGCCCATCGCCCGTCGAGCAGCCGACGTTCGACGACCCGGAGCCCCATGCGCCGGACGAGGTCCTCGAAGTCCAGCAGCGTGCACAGGTGGATGTTCGGCGTCTCATACCAGGACAGCGGAAGCACCCGCGAGCGGGGCATGCGGCCGCGCAAGACGAGACGGGCGCGTAGCTTCCAGTGGCCGAAGTTCGGGAACGACACGATCCCGGTCCTCCCCACCCGCGTCATCTCGCGCAACACGACGGCCGGCCGGTGGGTCGCCTGCAGCGTCTGGCTGAGCACGACGACGTCGTAGGCGTCGTCGGCGAAGTCCGGCAGACCCAGGTCGATGTCCGCCTCCATCACGGGAATGCCTCGAGCCATGCAGGCGTGGAACGCCTCGCTCGAGACCTCCACCCCCTGGCCGACGCAGCGCCTGTGGTGGATCAGCTCGTCGAGCAGGCCCCCGTCGCCGCACCCGAGGTCGAGGACCCGCGCGCCCACGGGCACCATGCCGGCGACCACGTCGAGGTCCGGCCTCATGCCGATGACGAGCCGCCCGCTGCCTCGTCGCGCAGCCGGGACATGAAGGTCGCCATCGTGCGGTGGTACTCGGGGGCCTCGAGCAGGAAGGAGTCGTGGCCGTGCGGCGAGGCGATCTCCCGGAAGGTGACGGGCAGATGCGCGGCCGACAGGGTCCGCACGATCTCCCTGGAGTGGGCGGTGTCGAACCGCCAGTCGGTGTCGAACGAGACCACCAGCGCCTTCGTCCCGGCCCGCCGCGCGCGCTCCAGGCGCTCGCCGGTGCGGGCGGTGTCGGCGAAGGCGTCGAAGTAGTCCATCACGCGGGTCAGGTACAGGTAGGAGTTGGCGTCGAAGCGGCGCAGGAACGACTCGCCCTGGTGGCGCAGGTAGCTCTCGACCTGGAAGTCGACGTCGAACCCGAAGCGGGGCTCCTCGCGGTCCTGGATGCGACGGCCGAAGCGACGACGCATCGACTCCTCCGACAGGTAGGTGATGTGGGCGATCATCCGGGCCAGGGCCAGCCCCCGGTCCGGGGTCGCATCCGACGCCGCGTAGTCGCCGCCCAGGAAGTCGGGGTCCGCCATGATCGCCTGCCGCGCGACCGCCGAGAAGGCGATGTTCTGGGCCGAGAGGCGTGACGACGCGCAGACGACCACCGCGGCCCCGAGCTCCTCGGGGGCCTCGAGCAGCCATTCGAGCGCCTGCATGCCGCCGAGGCTCCCCCCCACGACCGCCAGGACCCGTGGCACGCCGAGGTGCGCCATGAGGGCGCGCTGGACCCGCACGAGGTCCCCCACCGTGAACAGCGGGAAGCGCAGGCCGTACGGGCGCCCGGTCGCCGGATCGATCGACGAGGGCCCGGTCGTCCCCCGGCACCCTCCGAGGAGATTCGCGCACACCACGTGCAGCCGCTCCGTGTCGATCGGCTTCCCCGGGCCGATCATGTTGTCCCACCAGCCGGGGCGGGTCGCGCCCTCGTGGAGGCCCGCGGCGTGCGCGTCGCCGGTCAGGGCATGGCAGATGACCACCGTGTTGGCGGCCTCGGCGTCGAGCGTCCCGTAGGTCTCGTACGCGACGTCGACCGGCGCCAACTCCGCCCCGGAATCAAGGCGGAGCGGGGCCGCCGCGTCGAAGAGCGTCGCGCGGCGCGTCTCGACGAGCCCGACGGATCCGGGCGTCGGGTCGGATCCGTCGGCGGTCCCAGGGGTCCTCGCCGTCGCCACTCAGGCCTTCGCGAGCGCCTGATCGACGTCGGCCAGGATGTCGTCGATGTGCTCGATGCCGACCGACAGCCGGACCATGTCCGGGGTGACCCCCGCCGATGCCAGCTCGCCCTCGTCCAGCTGGCTGTGCGTCGTCGTCGCCGGGTGGATCGCCAGCGACTTGGCGTCGCCGATGTTGGCGAGGTGGCTGAACAGCTCGAGTCCCTCGATGAACCTGCGCCCGGCCTCCTGCCCGCCCGCGATGCCGAAGGTCAGGATGGCCCCGAAGCCCCCCGACATGATCCGGGTCGCGACCTCGTGGGTCGGCGCCGACGCCAGGCCGGGGTAGTCCACCCACTCGACCTTGTCGTGGCCCTGCAGGTGCTCCGCGACCGCCATCGCGTTCTGGCAGTGACGCTCCATGCGAAGCGGCAGCGTCTCGATGCCCTGCAGGAACATGAAGGCGTTGAAGGGCGACATCGCCGCGCCGGTGTTGCGAAGGAGCACGGTCCGCACGCGACCGATGTAGGCCGCCGGGCCGAGCGCGTCGGACCACACCACGCCGTGGTAGCTCGGGTCGGGCGCCGTCAGGCCCGGGTAGCGGTCGGCGTGGGCCGTCCAGTCGAACCTCCCCGAATCCACGACCATGCCGCCGATCGACGTGCCGTGACCGCCGATGAACTTGGTCAGCGAGTGGACCGCGACGTCCACGCCGTGGTCGAACACCCTGCAGAGCACCGGCGTGGGGATCGTGTTGTCGACCACGAGCGGGAGCCCGAGCGCGTGTGCGGCGGCCGACCAGGCGTCGAGGTCGACCACGTTGACGCGCGGGTTGCCGACGGTCTCGGCGAAGACCAGCTTCGTGCGCTCGTCGACCAGCGCCTCCAGCGCGCCGGGGTCGCCGGGGTCGACGAAGCGGACCTCGACGCCGAACTGGGGCAGCGTGTGCGCGAACAGGTTGTACGTACCGCCGTAGAGCGTCGAGATCGAGACGATGTTGTCGCCGGCGCGGGCGATGTTGAGCACCGAGTACGTGACGGCCGCCTGACCGGAGGCGATCGCGCACGCCGCGACCCCGCCCTCGAGCGCCGTCACGCGCTCCTCGAGGACGTTCCACGTCGGGTTCATGATCCGCGTGTAGATGTTCCCCGGCACCGCGAGACCGAAGAGGTCGGCAGCGTGCTGGGTGTCGTCGAAGGTGTACGACGTCGTCTGGTAGATCGGGACGGCGCGGGCGTTCGTCGTCGGATCGGGCGTCTGCCCGCCGTGGATCGAGATCGTCTCGGCCCGCTGGGCCGCGGCCTGGTCGGTGTCGCTCATGTGTCCTCAAGTCCCCTCGCGTCGTGACGGCGCCGGTGCGGGCCGAAAAAACCCCGCTAATCCGGCAGCAAAACCCCGGAAACGGTACGGAGGCGGGGGTCGGGTGTCAACCGGTCGTCACGGCCGGCGCCGACGGCTCGAGCGCGACCTCGAGCACGTCCTCAAGTCGGTCCGCGAGGACGATGCGGATGTGGGTGCGCAGCTCCTCGGGCACCTCGCCCAGCTGATCCTCGTTCTGGCGCGGCAACACGACCGTCGTGATCTCCGCGCGGCCGGCCGCGAGCACCTTCTCCTTGACCCCGCCGATTGGCAGGACCTGCCCGGTCAGGGTGATCTCGCCGGTCATGGCGACGTCGGCGGCCACCGGTCGCCGCGAGAGCGCGGACACGAGGGCGGTGGCGATCGTGATCCCCGCCGACGGGCCGTCCTTGGGGACCGCCCCGGCCGGCACGTGGACGTGGACGTCGTGGGTGGTGAAGTGGTCGTCCGCCAACTCCAACCCCAGCCGTGGCGCCTCCGCGCGCACGAACGACAGCGCCGCCTGGGCCGACTCGCGCATGACGTCGCCGAGCTGGCCGGTCACGGTCAGGCGTCCGCTTCCGGGCATGACCTGAGCCTCGACGAAGAGCACCTCGCCACCGGCGCCCGTGACCGCCAGCCCGGTGGCGACCCCCGGGGCGCTCGTCCGGCGACGGACCTCGCTGTGGACGCGATCGGGGCCGAGCAGCTCACGGGCGACCTCGGCGTCCACGACTCGGATCACCGGGGGTTCCTCGGACTCCGCGACCTCGCGGGCGATCTTCCGGCAGACGGCTCCGAGGCGGCGCTCGAGCCCGCGAACGCCCGCCTCGCGCGTGTACTCGGAGATGACCGTCCGCAATCCGTCGTCGGTCACCTCGATCAGGTCCTCGCCGAGCCCGTTCTCCTCCACCTGGCGAGGCAGGAGGAACCGTCGCGCGATGTGGAGCTTCTCCTCGTCGGTGTAGCCCGAGAGCCGGAGCACCTCCATCCGGTCGAGGAGCGCGGGCGGGATCGTCTCGAGCACGTTCGCGGTGCAGATGAAGAGCACCCGGGAGAGATCGAGCGGGAGGTCGAGGTAGTGGTCCCGGTACTCGTCGTGCTGTGCGGGGTCGAGCACCTCGAGCATCGCCGACGCCGGGTCGCCGCGGAAGTCCGCGCCCATCTTGTCGATCTCGTCGATCATCAGGACGGGGTTCACCGAGCCCGCATCCCGGATCGCGCGCACGATCGTGCCGGGCATCGCCCCGACGTAGGTGCGGCGGTGCCCGCGGATCTCGGCCTCGTCGCGCACCCCGCCGACCGAGATCCGCGCGAACTCGCGCCCGAGCGCCCGGGCGACCGAGCGACCGAGCGAGGTCTTGCCGACGCCCGGGGGTCCGACCAGGCAGAGCACCGGTCCGGCGGCATCGCCGCGCAACCGGCCGACGGCGAGGAACTCCAGGATCCGGTCCTTCACGCGCTGGATCCCGTAGTGGTCCTCGTCGAGCACCTCCGCGGCGTGCGCCAGGTCCAGGTCGTCCTCGGTGGCGGCACTCCAGGGGATGGTGAGGATCCAGTCGAGATAGGTCCGGATCACCCCGTGCTCGGCCGAGGCGGTCGGAAGCCGCTCGAGCCGGCCGAGCTCGCGGTCGGCCGCGACCCGGACGGGCTCAGGCGGATCCACCTCGGCGAGCCGCTCCCGAAGCTCGTTCACCTCGGCCTGCGCCTCGTCGGCCTCGCCCAGCTCCTCCTGGATGGCCCGGAGCTGCTGGCGCAGGAAGAACTCTCGCTGCCCCTGCTCCATGTCCTCGCGCACGTCCCGCTGGATCTTGGCCCCGAGCTCGAGCACCTCGAGCTCGCGGGTCACGAGCGCGGTCAGGCGGCGCAACCGCACCTCGACGTCGGGCTCGGCGAGCAGTTCCTGTTGCTCTTCGGTCGAGAGGCGCATCGACGAGGCCACGAGGTACGAGAGCACGCTGGGGTCGACGACGTTCGCGGCCGCGACCTGGAGCTCGTCGGGAAGGTACGGCACGAGCTCGATCACGCGACTGAACGCGCCCTGCAGGTTTCGCGCGAGCGCCGCGAGCTCCGGCGTCTCGGAGACCGCGTCGGGCAGGTCGACCACGTCGGCCTCGAGGAACGGCTCGGTGGCGACGAACTCGTCCACCCGGACACGTCGCGCACCCTCGACCAGGACTCGCACCGTGCCGTCGGGCGCCTTGAGCATGCGCTGGATGGTGCCGACGGTCCCGATCTCGTAGAGGTCGTCGGCGTCCGGCTCCTCGACGTCGGGATCGCGCGCCGCGACCAGCACGAGCATCCGCTCGGGGCGGTTCATGACCTCGTCGACCAGGCGCATCGACCGCGCCTGCCCGATGGAGAGGGGCGCGACCGCCTGGGGGAACACGACGGTCCCGCGGAGCGGGAGCACGGGGAGCCGGACCTCGGTCCCCGCGTCGTCCTCGGTGGCTCCCGACACGGCCACCTCCTCCGCGCCGCGTCCGCCACCTTCGCCCGGCGGAGCGGATTCGCCCGGCTCGCCGCCGCTCATCCCGAGTCCTCGTCGCGTCGCACCGCGATCGAGCGCCGCCTGGGCTGGGGCGCCGGTGCCAGCGGCATGCTGATCGAGAGCAGACCGCCTCGGTAGTCGGCCCGCGCGGCGTCGACGTCGACGCGGTCGGGGAGCTGGACGCGACGCTCGAAGCGTCCCCACTCGATCTCGGCGTGCTGGTAGGCGCGCCGCTCGTTGGCGGGAGGGCGTCGGACGCCGCGAATGGCCACGACGTCGCCCTCGACGACGACGTCGACCTCGTCCACGGCGACGCCGGCGAGTTCGAGCTCGACGGTGAGCACCGGGGGGTCGCCCGCCACGTACACGTCGACGGCCGGGCGGAACGTCGACGGGCCGCGGCCACCACCCCACAGCTCCATCACGAGCCGGTCCATGTGGCCCTCGAGACGGCGCAGATCGTCGCTCCGCTGCGGCATGGCCGAACGATACCCGCCCCGCGCGAACTCGGCGGGGCGGGCCCGAACCCTCACTCGCGCGCGAGCACCTGCGCGACGTCGAGCGTCGAGACGATCCCGACCGGCTCGTCGCCGGCCGTGTCGACCACCACGAGGTGGCTCGTCTGGTATTCGGCCATGAGCTGCGCGGCGTGCTGGAGGCTGTCGCCACTCGTGACGCGGACCACCGGGGTCGCCGCCACCTCGCGCGCCGTCCGCGCGCCGGCGCCGCCGACCGCGGCGGAGACCAGGTCGAGGTCCGAGACGACGCCCCATTTGGGACCCGCGGCGTTCAGGTCGCTGACGATGACGCTGTGGATGCCGTTCTCGGCCATCGTCGCCGCGACCTGGAGCAGGGGCGCGTCGCCGGCGCACGTGAGCACCCCGGCATGCATGGCGTCGCCGACGGCGACGCTGTCGAGCACGGCGTCCGCCCTCGTCGTGATGTCGCCCATGGCGGACCTCCTTCGCGTGGGGCGCCGGGCGCGCCCCTCTCCTTCGATCATCTCGCCCGCGCGGGCGCACCGGATCCGCGCCGTCCCCGACGAGCGGGTGCGGGAGAACCCCTACGTCCGGCGATGGGAGTGGCGCCTGGGCGGCGTGGCGTTCCCCGGGGCGGGCGCCCGCGACGCGGACGGCCCTGGCATGGCGACGCCGCCCTCGCCCGCGGCCACGAGCCGACGGCGGCAGCCGTCGCACAGATCGCGCGGAGCGGCGTTCGTGCAGACCACGCAGGCGAGCGGCGCGGTCCCGGTGGTCGGCGCGACGCGACGCAGCCGCCCGTCCGCCAGCCAGCGGACGAGGGCGCTGATGCGAAGCCCGCACGCCGCGGCGGCCTCCGGCAGTCGCGCCGAGCCCCCCTCGTGCAGGTGGCGCCGAAGGCGGGCGAGCTCCGCGATGTCCTCAGGCGTGGGTTCGTCCATGACCTCGTCCGTCCGCGGCGGTGCGGGGGCGCCTCTCCGGGTATCGGCCGCCCGCGGGCGTGACCGCACCCCATCCGCCCCGTACGGGGTGCGGTCGGGCACCTTCACGCGCCGCTAACGGAGGCGCAACCCCCCCGGAATCTGGACGGGAGAGGATGCCGCCCACATCAACGGACGTCGAACCAAGGGAGGGCGTCGATGACTCACGTGATCGGTCTCAAGCACACGGACGACGCTCCGGCGCTGAGCAACGCAGAGCGGAACCGGATCGAGGCGCTGCTCGACCGGCTCGACCCGCAGGGCCCCGTGCCGGGGGAGATTCTCCTCGCCCCGCAGGACGAGCTCGGCAGCATCGCGGCCTGACGGCGGCAGCCGTCGCCCCGCCGCCCGCGCACTCGCGCCGGGTGGCGGGTCGCGCCGATGCTCAGGCCGTGCGGTGCGAGTCCTTGTGCGAGTCGTCGTCCGCGTGACGGGTCGCGGCCACCATGATCCAGACGCTGAGCACGGCGAGCGCCACCCAGATCACATAGAGGAACACCACACCGGCAAGCATCTCTCGCTCCGAGGTCGTCAGCAGACCGGACGGTAGGACCGCCCCTCGCGCCGCCCATCCGGGCCGACCCGCCGGGCGCTGCGGGGAACTACCGAGCCCCGCTGGTTGGAAACCATCTTGTCCTCGGGGACGCGCATCGACGAGACTCGCGTCGTTCCAGCCGGTCGCACGCACCGCCGGCGCCTCCGGATCGCGCGGTGCACGAGTGCGCCGGCGGTCGGAGAGGATCTGGTGAGGACCATGCATCCGCGGAGTCGCACCCGTGGCACCGGTGTGATCGCACTCGTGGTGGCGACCCTGGCCGCGGCGGGGACCGCGCAGGGCGCCGATCCCGCCCCCGGGGCTGGAGCGGACGCGGGGGCCCTCGAGCGCGTGGTCGCGTTTCGAGCTCAGGGGGCGATCGCCGCCGGCGCGAGGGTGTCGGTCACCGGACGCGTCGCGCCGGCATCGCGGGCGCGCGTCCGACTCCAGCGGCGCGCGCCGGGCGGATCGTGGACGCCCTGGGCGACGCTCACGGCGGATGCCCGTGGCCGCTTCTCGGCGGACGTCCCGCTCCGCGCCAGCGCATCGGTCCGGGCGCTGGTGCTCGGCTCCGGTGAGGCGTCTGCGGGCAGGGCGCGGTCCGTGACCGTTCGCCGAGCCGTGTCGGCGACCCGGGTCCACGTCGATCCCACCGAGGCGATCGCCGGACGACCGGTCCGCGTCAGCGCGATCGCGCGCCCCGCACACCCGGGCGAGCGGGTGGTGGTCGAGGCACGTCGCGCCGGCGGCGCGTGGCGTCCCCTCGCACGCCCGGCGGCGGCGGTGGGCGGCCGGGTCACGACGCGGGTGCGGCTCCCCGCCGGCGGCGCCTGGCAGGTCCGCACGCGTGCGCCACGCGACCGGGGTCGCGTGGCCGCCGCCGGCGCCCCCGCCCGCGTGACGGTGTTCGGGCGCAACCCGCACGGCGTTCCCCGGGAGGCCTCGCACTACATCGTCCAGATGATCGACGAGATGCGCCTGTACTACTACGAGGACGGCCGGTTGCGGCGTGTCCTTCCCGTGGTGTTCGGGGCGCCCGGCACGCCGACGCCCAGCGGGCGCTACCGCGTGTACGCGAAGGGCCCCGGCCCGCGCGCGGCGTTCGGGCCGCTCGTCCTCTGGTACCACCGCGGCTACGGGATCCACGGCACGAACGAGGAGCACCTGCTGTCGCGCACATGGCGCTATTACTCCCACGGATGCACTCGCAACTACAACGCGAACATCAGGTGGCTCTGGCCGCGCGTCCCGGTCGGGACGCCCGTGGTGAACATCCGCTGAGCGCCCCCCGAACGGATGGCGGCGGCGCGCCGGAGATCGCCGCGGCCGTGGCCGCACTGGAGGCCGGCGCGCTCGTCGCATTCCCCACCGAGACGGTCTACGGACTGGGCGCCGACGCCGAGCGGCCCGAGGCCGTCGCCCGGGTCTTCGCCGCCAAGGGGCGACCGGATTGGCATCCGCTGATCGTCCACGGGGCGGACGCGGGGCTGCTCGAGCGCTACGGGCGCACCCCGGGCGACGCGGCGACGCGGCTCGCCGCGCTCTGGCCCGCGCCGCTCACGATCGTCGTCGCCCGGAGCCCCGCGGTCCCCGACATCGTCACCGGCGGACGTGACACCGTTGGGCTCAGGGTCCCCGACCAGCCGGTCGCCCTCGCGCTCCTGGCGGCGTTCGGTCGCGGCGTGGCGGCCCCGTCGGCCAATCGCTTCGGACGGGTGAGCCCGACCAGTGCGGCCGACGTCCGGACCGAGCTGGGCGATGCGGTCTCGGTCGTGCTGGACGGCGGGCGCAGTCGTATCGGCGTCGAGTCGACGATCGTGGACTGCACCGGCCCGCGCCCCACGCTCCTTCGCCGGGGCGCCGTCACCGCGCGGATGCTCGCCGAGACGCTGGGCGCCGCGGTCGAGGACGACCTGGGGCCCGCCCGGGCGTCCGGCATGCTCGCCGCCCACTACCGTCCGTCCGCGAGGGTCGAGCTGACGACCCTCGACGAGGCCGGCGGGCGGGCGCGGGCGTTGCTCGACGCCGGCCGGCGCGTCGCCGTCCTGGGTGCGGGCGGCGACCGAGGACTCCCGGAGGGCGCGCTCCAGCTCGCATCACCCGTGTCCCCGGCGGACTATGCCCACGAGCTCTATGCACAGCTGCGTGCGGCGGACGCCGCGGGCGTCGACGTCGTCCTCGCGGTGCCGCCCGCACCGGGCGGCATCGGCGCGGCGGTCCTCGACCGGCTTCGACGCGCGTCCGCCGACGCCTGAGGGCACCCCGCCGAGGGACGATGTCGGCGGCCGGCGCTGGTAGCGTCGCGCCCCGGATGGCTGTGGCCCACACCCGACGACCGCTGGCCGTGGCCCTCGCGATGCTCGCCGTCTGCGCGGGCGCGGCGGGCGCCCAGGACCCGGCGCCACCCGACCCCGTCGCGGCGCCCGCCGGGCTGGCGCTCCGCCTGCCGGACGCCGCCTGGATGCCGGGGCTCCAGGCCGGCCCGGCCCGCGGGATCGCCGGCCCGGCGGACCTGCTCGGCGAGATGCGCGCGGACGGTCGCGTGGAACCGGGCGATGGCGCCGAGCGCGCCGCGCGGCTCGGGGTCGTGGGTGGCGTCGGCACCACGTACACCGACGCCGCCGGGCGGCCGGCGGTCCGAGCCTGGGCGGCCCAGCTCTCGGCCGAGGGCGGTCCGCAGGCCGGCGTCGATCTGACCCGCTGGGCCCTTCGGGCCGGTGCGAAACGGCTTCGCGTGGCGGAGCTCGAGCGGCCCGCCGGCGGACTCGTGCTCATTCGCGACGCCGCCGCCGGGGCGACGAGGACGGCCGCGGTGTTCGCGATCGATGACTGGCTCTACGGCATCGAGTCCTCGGCCGATCCCGCGACGGATCCGGGCCGCGTACTCGATCTCGTGGAACGTCTGAGCGCCAGGATTCCCCGGGCGGACGTGGCCGGCGCGCCACGGCTGGTGGGCGTCACTCGCGCACTCCGCGTCGAGCTGGCGGGCGCCCGCGCAGGCGGGCGTGGCGCACGCGGGTCCCGAGACGCACCGGCCCCCGGGTCCGTGCTGGCCGCCTCGCACCTTGGAGTCGAATGGGCCCTCGCGGCGTTCTCCGGCCGCCGGGGTGACCTCGAGCTGTTCCGGCGGGTATCAGCCGGCCGCTGGCGCGCGATCGGCGACCCCGGCGGACCGGGATGCCCCCGGATCCCCGCGCCAGTCCGCGCGGTGTGGGGCCTCTCCGACGCCTGCCCGACCGGCGCGTCCCCGGTCACGCGCCCCGACGACCCCGACGCGGGCGGGGCGGACCTCTCGCCCTTCCACGGACCGGGCGTGTGGGTGTGGGAGGTCGATGCCGCGGGAGGGCCCGGGCGAATCGCGGCCGACGCGGCCGCGGCCGGGGTCTCGACGGTCTTCGTGAAGTCCGGCGACGGTCTCCGCTACTGGCGCCAGTTCGACGCGGCGCGGGCCACGCTGGAGGCGGCCGGCCGTCGGGTCTGCGCGTGGCAGTACGTCTACGGCCGTGCGCCGGTCCGGGAGGCGCGGGTGCTCGCCCGCGCGGCGGCGCGCGGCGCGGAGTGCCTCGTCATCGACGCGGAGGGCGAGTTCGAGGGGCGGCCGGGCATCGGCAGCGCGGGGCATCGGGCCGCGCGCCGGTACCTGCGCGAGCTGCGCCGGCGGGTCGGGTGGCGGATCCCGATCGCGATGACCAGCTTCGCGTACGTCGACGCCCATCGCTCCTTCCCGTACTCGGCGTTCGCGGAGGGACCGGACGCCGTCGACGTCTTCATGCCCCAGGTCTACTGGCGCGACTTCGGCGTCGGGATGGCGTCGGCGCTTCGAAGGGCGATGCGCTGGAACGCCGTCTACGGGGTGCCGGTGGCCCCGGTCGCCGGGACCTACCGCGGGGAGCGCCCCGCCGATCTGCGCGCCTTCCGGTGCCTGGCGGCGGAGCTCGGCGCCGACGGCGTGAGCTACTGGAGCCTGCAGCACACCCGGGCCGCACAGCTCCCGGCCCTCGGGCTGCCGACCGACTGCCCGCCGGCCCGCCGGCGCGCGGCGGCGCTCGCCGAGCGTACGCTCTCGAGCCGGTATGCCCGGCTCGGCCGAGGCGCGAGCGGAGATCCCGTCGTCTGGCTGCAATCGCGGCTGAGGACGTGGGGGGCGCCGATCCCCCGGACGGGATTCTTCCGATCACGAACACGGGCCGCGGTGACCGCCTTCCAGCGCGCGCGGGGGCTCCCCGCGCGCGGCGTCGTCGACGGTCGCACCTGGGACCTGCTGCTCCAGCGGCCGAGGCCGCCGGAACGAGCGCCGGCGCCGATCGGCGCGGACGGCGGAGACGCGGCGACTCAGACCGTGGCGGGTTGATCCTCGTGCACGCCGGTCACCGCCACCCCCGGGGGCGTCAGCACCAGGATCCCCTCGCCGCCCTGGGCCACGGCCCCTTCACGCGCCGCGGCCAGGCCGAAGGCGAAGTCTCGGATACGCCCGGCGAGGTCGCGGTCGGCGTCGTGGAGCACCACGATCACGACCGCACCGCCCTTGAGCCGGTCGCCGATCGCCTGGGCGTCGTTGAAGCTGCGCGGGTGGGAGATCTGGACGAGCATCTGGCGCGCGAGCGGGATGACCTTCCCGTAGCGCTCCGAGTCGTCGTATGCGAGCGAGCCGCCGTTCACGTCCCCACGTTCGGCGTCGGCCCGCCGACCCCTTCCCCGGCGACGCATTCATGATCGGCCGATCGCGCGCCGGGGCGATGCACCCGTCGCCGACCTGAGGGGCACGCCATGGGACTGCTCAGCTGGATCCTGTTCGGGCTCGCCGCCGGCGCGCTTGCGCGCCTGGTCGTCCCCGGCGACCGCGGGCTCGGGATCCTGATGACCATCGGCCTGGGGATCGGTGGCGCCGTCCTCGGCGGGCTGGTCGCGGCCGCGGCCGGGTGGGGCGATCTCGAGGGCTTCGACCTACCGAGCTTCCTGATCGCCGTCGGGGGCGGTGTCGTGATCCTCGGGGCCTACCGGCTCATCGTCGGCGGCGGACAGGGGGACTGAGCGCGAGTTCAGCCCTCGGACGGGCGGGGGGTCCCGTCCGCGAGCCCGTCCACCCTGAGACGGCGCGCCGGCGGTCGCGCTCACGCGGGCCCCGCCGTCGGCGCCGTGCTCCGGCGCCCGTCCGGCGGTGCCCCGGGGACGAGCAGGACGTCCACCCGGACGCCCGACCCGCGCACCGCCGTGCCACGACGCGAGCGTGCCGCAGGCCGATGAGCGCACCGCGGACGGCGGCGACCGTGATCAGCGCGGGCGCGAGCAAGCCGAGCCCGCACACCAGGCCGATCGCCGCGGTCGCCCATGGAGGCGCTCGAGGTCGTCGATGCATCCCGTCGCATCGCCGACAACGCCCGAACGACGCCGGTCGACTCGCGGCGCGAAGGCGCGCGTCAGATCGGGGGCCTCGGGCGGGAGGCGATCGCCGCCCTCCTCGCCGCGACGCGGGCCACTCGGGGTGCGGCCGCCCCCGATGAGGACGATCGCCTGGAGTCCGCGCGGCGCCTGCACGCGCTCGAGCGCACCAGAGTTCGAGCCGCACCGAAGGTGTGAGACATCATCCGGGAGATCGCCTCGTCGCGGCCGATCTCCTCCAGGTCGTCGCGCACGCCGCGGCGATCGTCGAGCTGATGGCCGGGCCACCGGGGTTCCTCGCGGCGCTTCCCCTGACCCGGCGGGGGCGGTCGCGCACGAAGACCGCCGCGGCCTCGGGCCGGGGCCCGACCCCGGTCCCGTCAGGAGCCCTCCGGGCGCAGACGGAAGATGCGCATCCCCTCCAGCACCTGCTCGTCGACAATCCGCTCGCGGCGCGCGATCAGCCAGTCGGACATCTCCGACAGGCCGGGCTCGAGCGGCGTGAAGTCACGATATGCCCCCGTGTGGAAGTCCTCGATCGGGTTCCGATAGACGACCCACACCTCCTCGGCCCGCCGCTCGGCGGCGGTCGTGTCCGCGGTCGCGTCGAGCTCGACCACCTCGAACGGCGGATCGGCCCCGCTGGGCGATGCGTCCTCGAACGCCCGGCGGGTGGTCGAGCGCTGGAACACGACGAGGTCACCCGCGCCGGCCTCCGCCCCGACGACCCGCGCGGCACCGCTCCAGTCCTCGCCGGGCTCGCGGTCGTCGAAGGTGGACCGGGCGGAGACCACGGCCGCGCTCGCGACGATCACCGCCAGGGCGACGACGCCGACGCGGGCGAACCCGGTCCTCGTCCATCCGGCGGCCACGAGGATCATGAACGCGGGGAGCGCGACGGCGAGATAGCGGTCGCTGTACTTGGTCGTGATCGTGAGGACGGCGACGAAGGTCGGGATCGAGGCCGCCGCGACGAGCGCCAGCATCGTGACCGCGCCGGCGTCGCGGCGCCTGATCCCCCACACGACGCCGCCGGCGAGCCCGACGGTCGCGAGCACGATCGCGGGTGTCATCCAGGCGCCGGTGTCGATGCCGGCGCCGACCAGGAGGTTCCACACGGCCCGCGGGACGGTCGCGAGGGTGGGGCCGGGGATCGAGCCCTCGGACGGCTCGCGCGTCTGCCCGAGCGCGTAGGCCACCCAGGCCGCGAGCGGTGCGAGGGCGAGGGCCTGCGCACCGGTCCAGCGCCACCACAGCGGACGCCCGGGCCGTCGGACGAGCAGCACGAGCGCCTGCGCGACGGGCAGCACGAGCGCCGTGAAGTGGGTCAGATATGCCAGCGCTGAGAGCGCGACGAACCCACCCCACCACCATGTGCCGCGCCGTCCTGACACCAGCGCCAGGAAGGCCGCCGTGACGAGCAGCGACAGCACGACCAGGAGGCCGTACGGGCGGGCGAGACGCGAGAGCAGGACGTGCAGGGGCGAGACCGCGAGCAGGAGACCGCTCCAGAGCGCCAGCCCGCGATCCCGGAACACGACCGCGACGAACGCAACGAGGAGGCCGACCGCCAGGACGCCGAGGACGACCGAGGGGATCCGGAGCGCGGTGACGCCGTCGCCCGGGAGGGCGCGGAGCATGAGGTAGTAGAGCGGGCCCTGGTTGCGCGGCTCGGCCATCGAGCGGATCGCGTCGCCCCACGGGCCGCGGGCGCGCTCCTCGGTGAGCACCTCACCCGCGCGCTCGTCCACCTGCCCGAGATCCCACGCCCTGAGGACGAGCGCGCCCACGAGAATGGCGCCGAGGGCGACGAGCGCCCAGGGGGCGCGAAGCGCGGCGAGCGCGTCCCACCGTCCCGCGCCCGCGCCGGCCGGACACCGCCGCGGCGCCCTCGACCGTCGGCCCCGCGGTGCGCCCGGGTGCGTCGCGGTCGATCATCGCCTCACGCGATCCGGCGCGCCGGCGCCCCGCGGACGCCGCCGGGACCCGTCAATCGACGAACCGCTCGCCCCCGAAGCGCGCCTTGAGCTCGTCGTCGAGGCGATCCGCGGTACCGGCGACCGCGGCGACCACCGCAAGCAGCTCCTCGGGGTCGAAGAACCGGCCGAGCAGTCGATGGCTGACGAGCACGAGCGCCCCCTCCTCGCGGAGCTCGCACCCCAGATGGCCCACGATGTAGTCGTTCGCGTGTGTCGCGACCCACTCGTACAGCTCCGGTCCCGGTGCGGCGCCGAAGACGACCGGCGCGTCGATCGCGACCACGGCGCCGTCCGCGCCGAAGGGCCGGACGCTGATGAACACGCGCGTCGACTCGAAGGGAAAGCTGAAGTCTCCGTCGCGGTCGACCTCCACGGGCCCGAGCTTGTCGGTCAGCACGTAGCGGACCCGCTCGCGCAGTCCGATCACATCGAGTCCGTCGCCCGGTGCCGCCATCGTCCAACCTCCGTTCGTCCGGCATCCTGCCGGATCCCGGCGGCCGCGAACAGTCGCCGTGCCCGGCGTGCGAGAATCCCGGCGGGGGCGACGGGATGTCGGGGGGGACGGGGAGGCTTGGGATGGGGTCCGATCTGCTCGGCGACGCGACGTACATCGCGCTCGCCACGTACACGCGCGACGGCCGGCCGAAGCCGACGCCGGTGTGGTTCGTCGAGGACGACGGGCGGCTCCTGGTCGTCACCGAGGAGACGAGTTGGAAGGTCAAGCGATTGCGCAACCGCCCGGACGTGCAGTTCGCGGCCTGCGACATGCGCGGCCGGGTCGCCCCGGGCACACCCGTGCACACCGGGACGGCCAGGCTCCTCGATCCCGACGACACCGCCGACGTCGCGCGAATGATCGACGGGCGCTACGGGGTGGTGGCGACCAGGATCGTCCCCGCGATGTATGCGCTCAGGCGCCTCGCCACGCGCTCGGAAAAGCCTGGGCGCGTGGGGATCGAGATCACCCCCGTGACCGATCCCTGACGATCACGGGAGCGGGAGGGCCGCGAGCGACTCGCCGGCCGCGACCCGTCCCCGGCCTCTCCGGCACGACGGCGATGTGCGTGGCCGTCGCAAGGCCGCTGATGTCATGTGACGCCTGCCGCGCGGCCGGGACCAGCCCGCCGGGTGCCTCGGTGCACCGGATCAGGTCGGTCCTCGGCGTCGGCGACTCGTAGTCGGCGGCGAGGGCCCGCTCGGACCAGGGGTCGGGGACGCCGAGGAGGGGCCTCCCGATCACCGCGAGGCAGACGAGCGCGCTGACGGGGTTCCCCGGGAGCGCCAGGACCGGCGTCCCGGCACCGAGGGCGAGTCGGATCGGGTGCCCCGGGCGGATGCGGGCGCCGGCCACCAGCGTGCGGGCGCCCGACGCCTCGATCGCCGGACCCACGTGGTCGTGGACACCCGCCGACACGCCGCCGACGGTCACCACGAGGTCCGCGTCCTCGAGCGCGGAGGCGACGGCCGCCTCGGTCCGGCGCCGATCGTCGGGCACGTGGACGCGGGTGACCACCTCCGCGCCCGATGCCCGAAGGAGCGCCGGGAGCGCGTGCCCCGCGATGTCCCAGATCTGGCCGGGAGACGGATCGGCGGCCACCGGCACGATCTCGTCGCCGGTCAGGAGCAGGGCGACCCGCGGTCGTCGCCGCACGTCAACGACGGCCGCGCCGGCGCCCGCCGCCACCGCGAGGTGGTGGGCGGCCAGCCGCGCACCGGCGGGCAGGACGACGGCACCGGCGCGAAGGTCCTCGCCCGCGCGGCGGACGTGAGCGCCCGCCGCCACGCGGCCGGCGTCGATCGCGCCCCCCGATTCACCCGCGTGCTCGACCGGGACGACCGCGTCGGCGTCGGGTGGCATCTGCGCCCCGGTCGCGATGCGGATCGCCCCCCGAGGGCGCAGCCGGCCGACGAACGGCGCACCGGCGGCCGACTCGCCGGCGACCTCGAACCGTCCCGGCGTCTCGGCGGCGCGAAGCGCCCACCCGTCCATGGCGGAGTTGTCGAATCGGGGGTGGTCGGCGCGCGCGCGCACCGGCTCGGCCAGGATCCGGCCGAGCGCGTCATCGAGGGCGACGGTCTCGGGATGCGGCCGGACGGCGTTGGCCCGCGCGATCGCGAGCAGTCGCGCGAACGCGACGTTGCGCTCGGTCATGGCTACACCCCGTCCCCGGACGGGGTGGTCGGTGCCAGCGGGATCAGCCGGGTGCCGACGGCCTTGAACGCGGCGGTCGCGTGGTCGCCGCGCGCCACGGCGAGCCGCGCGGCCGACTCCGCGGTGATCTCGCCGACGATCGGCCCGACGGCCACGCGGACCCGATCGCCGACCGGATGGACCGAGGTGACCCGCCCGCGCACCCGGTTTCGGGCCGAGCCGTGCGGCTCGGCGCCCGGCGGCTCGATCGTCACCTCCCACGGGTGCACCGCCACCGCGACGGGCCCCGTGGCCGGATCGGTGGAGTGGATCTCACCCCCCTCGTCGAGGTCCACGACCGTGAGCCCGCCGGGGACTCGGCGCGCCCACCCCCGCACCACGCTCGCCCCGGTGAGCCCTGCGACGAACGGGTCCGCGGGCGCCGCCACGAGCTCCGCCGGTGTCCCGAGCTGGCGCACGACCCCCTCCACCACGACGGCGACACGGGGCGCGAGCGCGGCCGCCTCGCCGAAGTCGTGCGTGACCACGATGCTCGGACGCGCGGCCTGCGCGAGCACCGCCGCGAGCTCGCCGCGGACCTCGCCGCTGGTCACGGCGTCGAGCGACGCGGTCGGTTCGTCGAGCAGCAGGACGGCGGGGTCCCGGGCGAGCGCCCGCGCGAGGGCGACCCGCTGACGCTCGCCGCCCGAGAGCGCCCCCGGCCGCGCCGACGCCAGGTGCGCGATCCCGAAGCGCGCGAGCATCTCGTCCGCACGGCCGCGGGCGCCGAATGCGACGTTGCCCCGCACGCTGAGGTGGGGAAAGAGCGCGAAGTCCTGGAAGAGGTAGCCGACGGATCGCTGCTCGGGACGCAGGCGCACACCGGCCGCGGTGTCGAGCCACACCGAGGAACCCACCGCGACGCGCCCCGCGTCGACGTCCGCGAGCCCGGCGACGACCCGCAGGATGGTCGACTTGCCCGCACCGGAGGGGCCCACCACCGCGAGCGGGCCGGCCGTGCGGAGCGCCACGGCGAGCACTTGCCCCCTCAGCCGGCGCCTGATGTCGATCTGGAGCTCGTCCACGCCGAGAGCAGCTTGACCGATCCGAGGAGCACGATGCTCGCGACGATGAGCAGGGCGCCGATCGCGAGGGCCGTGTCGAAGTCGCGATCGAACTCCGCGTAGATCGCGAGCGAGAGCGTCTGGGTCACGCCGGCGAGGCTGCCGGCGAACAGGATCGTCGCGCCGAACTCGCCGAGGCCCCGGGCGAACGCGAGCGTGGACCCCGCGCCGAGGCCCCCGGCCGCGAGCGGCAGCGCCACACGGGCGAACACGCGCCCCGGACCTGCGCCGAGGGTCCTGGCCGCGTCGCGCAGGTCGGCGTCGACGGCCTCGAAGGCGGCGATCGCGGCGCGGACGTAGAACGGGCTGGACACGAACACGATCGCCATCACCACGGCGGTCTGCGTGAAGGGGATCCTGATCCCCGCGACCTCGAGCGCGTCTCCGAGGAGCCCCTGCGCGCCGAAGGCGGCCAGCAGCCCCACCCCGGCCACCGCGGGCGGCAGGACGAGCGGCAGCTCGAGGAGCGTGACGAGCGCGCGCCGTCCGGGGAAGCGTCGCGTGGCCAGGGTGTAGGCGCACGGCGTCCCGACCGCCAGGACGATCGCGTGCGCGACGAGGCTGGTGACGACGGTCACGCGCAGGGCGTCGAGGGCCACGGGACTTCCGAGCTGGCGAACGATCTCGAGCGGGCCCACGCGGGCGAAGATCGCGAGCACCGGAAGCACGAGGAACGCGACCGCGAGCGCCACGGACATGACCCCGGCCACGACCAGGAGGCGTCGCGTCACGGTGGGCCGAAGCCGGCGCGCGCCAGGACCGCGCGCCCCTCGGGGCCGGCGAGGCGGGCGATGTGGGCGGCGGCCGCCTCGCGGCGGGGCGAGTCCCGCAGCACGGCGACCCCGTACTCGATCGGCGGCACCGCGGCGGCCGGCAACTCGATCGCGACCACGTCGTCCGTGGCTGCGGCGTCGGTCGCATATGCGAATCCGGCGTCGGCCTCCCCCAGCGCGACCTTCTGGGTGACGGCGCGCACGTCGGGCTCCTGACTGGCGGCCGCACCGGCGAGGTCCGCGCGGCCGAGGGCGGCCAGGAGGCGGCGGGCGGAGTCCCCCGCGGGGACACCGGCGTCGGCCATCACGAACACGACCCCGGGCCGGTCGAGATCCCCGACGCCCGTGACGCGCGCCGGGTTGCCCCGCGGGACGAGCAGGACGAGGAGGTTCGTCGCGAACACCCGCGGGCGCTCGACGAGGCCCTCGTCGTGGAGCCTCCGGACGAGGCGCACGTCCGCCGCCGCGATCACGTCCGCCGGTGCCCCCTCTCTGACCTGCGCGACGAGGGTGTCGGACCCGGCGAACGAGTGCCGTGCGGCGGGGTCGACGCGGGGGAGCACGTCGGCGAGCGATACGGCGCCGAGCACGGTGACCGAGTCGGAGCCGCGCGCGCCGGCGCAGCCGGCGGCCGCGAGCGTGGCGGCGGCGAGCAGGGCCGCCGCGCCCAGGACCCTCGCTCTCACCGCGCGATCATGACCGAGGTCGCCTTGACGACCGCGGTCGCGGCGTCGCCGACCGCGAGCCCCATCTCCTCGGCCGCCTCGCGGGTGATCACCGCCACGACGCGGGCCGGCGCGACGACGTCGAGCTCGACCTGCGCGAGCAGCCCGTCGACGCGGACCTCGCGCACGACGCCGGCCAGCCGATTGCGCGCGGACCCCCCGCCCGGATCGGATCCGCGGAGGCGGGCGATCTCGGTGGTCGGGACGCGACGCCGGTTCGCCGCGTCTCGCTCGGTCCGGATGCGACCGGCACGATCCCATCGGCGGAGCGTGTCCAGGCTGATGCCGAGAGCCCGCGCCGCCTGGCTGGCGCTGAGTGTCTCACTATGCATCGCCTATGCGTATCACCGCGCGGTGCCGGAATCCATCCACGATCCCCACGCGCCTCGGCGGCGTGGTGATGGCGTCGATCGGCGACGGCCCCCCGAGGGCGGGGAGGGGAACGATGCATCGGTCCGCGAGCGCGAGGCCGCGCGCCGGATGCCTGGTCGATGCCGGACCGGGTTCCGGGAGCCCGGTGAACCGGCGAGCTCCGCCATCCCGGGCGGTCTGTTGCATGACGCCGGTCCCTCGACAGCCTACCCTGCCCCGAGAGCCACTCCCGGAGCGCCCATGCCCCCCTCACCACCCGCCATCGAGGCCGTCGGCCTCGTCAAGACCTTCGGCAAGACCCGCGCCGTCGACGAGCTGGACCTGACCGTCGCCGCCGGGACGGTCTACGGCGTGCTCGGCCCGAACGGCGCCGGGAAGACGACGACGATCCGCATGCTCGCGACGCTCCTGCGGCCGGACGCCGGCCACGCACGCGTGCTCGGTCACGACGTCGTGACCGACGCCGACGCGGTGCGCGGGTCGGTCGGCCTGACCGGGCAGTTCGCCTCGGTCGACGAGGACCTGACCGGGCGCGAGAACCTGGTGCTGATCGCCCGCCTGCTCGGCCACACCCGTGCCCGGGCGCGCTCGCGCGCCGACGAGCTGCTCGAGGCGTTCGACCTCGCGGAGGCCGCGGGGCGCCAGGCCAAGAACTACTCCGGGGGCATGCGGCGCCGGCTCGACATCGCGGCGAGCCTCGTGGTGACGCCGCGGCTCATGTTCCTGGACGAGCCGACGACGGGACTCGACCCGCGGTCGCGCAACCAGGTCTGGGACATCGTCCGCGCGCTCGCGGCGGATGGGACGACCGTGCTGCTGTGCACCCAATACCTCGACGAGGCAGACCAGCTCGCCGAACGGGTCGCCGTGATCGACAGTGGGCGCGTGATCGCCGAGGGGACGCCGAGCCGCCTGAAGGCCTCCGTGGGGTCCGGGTCGCTCCACGTGCGCCTGCTCGACCCCGGGCAGCGCACGGCGGCGGCGGACGTGCTCCGGCGCGTCGTCGGCGGGCAGGTCACGCTCGACGCCGATCCCGCCGCCCTGACCGCGGGCGTTCGAGGACCGTCGGAGGCCTCGGAGGTGCTCGGCGGGCTCGCCACGGCCGGGGTCGCGGTCGCGGAGTTCGCACTCGGCCAGCCGAGCCTCGACGAGGTGTTCCTCGCGCTGACGGGGCACTCCGCATCGCCGGACGAGGTGGCCGGCGACGGCGCGACGACGACGGAGGCGGCATGAGCACGGTCACGAGCGACACACGATCGTCGAGCGCGGAGGCACGTCGTCGCCACGCCGCCCTCGCCTCGGGTGAGCGCCCAACGCCCGCGGGCCCGCTCCGGGCGGCGCTCACCTTCGGCTGGCGCGGCATGCTCAAGATCAAGCACGTGCCCGAGCAGCTGCTCGACGTGACCGTGACGCCGGTCCTGTTCGTCCTGATGTTCACGTTCCTGTTCGGCGGCGCGGTGGCCGGCTCCACCAGCGACTATCTGCAGTACATCCTTCCCGGGATCGTGGTCATGTCGGTCCTGTTCACCACCGTCTACTCCGGTGTGGCGCTCAACACGGACATGACCAAGGGCGTGGTCGACCGCTTCCGCGCGCTTCCGGTCTCGCGCTCCGCGCCCCTGATCGGCTCGGTGCTCGGCGACAGCGTGCGGTACACGATCGGTGGCGTCGTGGTCGTTGTCGTCGGGCTCGCGATCGGGTTCCGCCCCGAGGGGGGCGCGATCGGCGTGATCGGGGCGATCGCGCTCGTCGTGGTGTTCGCCTGCGGCCTGGCGTGGGTGTTCACGACGGTGGGCCTCCTGATGCGCTCGCCGAGCGCCGTGATGAACACCGGCTTCATGGTGCTCTTCCCGCTGACCTTCCTCAGCAACGTGTTCGTCGAGCCCGAGACGCTTCCGGGGTGGCTCGAGTCCTTCGTCGACGCGAACCCCGTGAGTCACCTCGCGACGGCGTCGCGAGACCTCATGGCCGGAACGCCGAGCGGCACCGAGATCGGGCTCGTGCTGGGCGCGGCGGCCGTGCTGACGGCGGTCTTCGCCCCGATCACCGTCCACCTGTACCGGACGCGGGACTGACGACCGGGCGCGGGCGCTCAGGGGTCGCGCCGATGGGCCGCGGCGACGCCCGCGGCCTGTGACTCCTCGACCCCCGCGGCGTCCGCGAACTCGCGCCAGCGCATCACCGCCGAGCGCACCTGGTCGAGGATCGCGTCGGCGCGTCCGCGCTTCATCGTCGCCGTCGCCGCCAGCGCGCGCAGATCGTCGGGCGTGATGCCCTCGCGACGCCCGTTGACGGACATCTGGTGGCGGGCCGTCCAGACACCCGTCGGGTTGTAGGCGTAGGTCAGATCGAAGGCGGGCGCGAGCGACCACTCGCCGCGGCGGTCCATGAGGAACGCGATGTTCTTGACGTGATCGTCCTGGTTGCGCGCCATCACGTTGAAGGCGGTGCGCCGGAACTGCTCCTCGATCGCCGCCATCGCCAGCCCGAGCGCCCGGATGGTCGCGAACGCCTGCTCGTAGGAGTTGGCCATCGGATCGTTGTAGTCCAGGTGCGCCAGCGCCCCGAGCGACTGCATGTGGATCCGGTCGCCATCGTCGGCTCGGTCGAACCGCCGGGTCATGAAGTGGCGCCGGCCGTCCTCGGCCAGCAGGCGCGTCTCGCGCATCTCGATGCCCGCGGCGCGCGCCATGCGCGAGTAGGCGTACTCGAGGGCACCGAAGCCCTGCGGGTCGGCGAGCACCTCCCGGTCGCGGTTGCCTCGGACGCCGTCGAACTTGAGCAGCCAGTGCTCGAAGCCGGGCGGCGCCGCCGCCTGCCCCGAGCGGACCTCCTCGGTCGTCGGGTTCCACGCGATCACGGCCTTGGCCCGGGCGCCGCCCGCCGACGTCCCGACGCGGAGGATCTCGGCGAGCGCCGCGTCGCGGGACTCGCCGTCGAACGACGTGGAGAGCTTCGCCCGGCGACTCATGACCTCTGAGGCGAGCTCGACGAGCGCTCCCAGGTGGAGGCGCTCCGCGCGACGCGAGCGCGGCCCGAGCGCGGGGGCGAACTCGAGCGCCCCCATCCCCCGGGTCCCGACGTAGCAGAGCCGCTCGAGCGCGTCGAAGCCCGATGGGTCACGGCCCTGCTCGGCCAGCCAGAGGTCGATGAGGGAGTCGCCGAACCGGTCGGGGAGCGAGTCCGCGAGCAGGCCCGGCAACCCATGGAACGCCGGGGCCGGGAGGCCGGGGAAGCGAAGCACGCCCGGGCCGAGCGGCATCGTGAGCGGTGCCACCTCGATGCCGCTGCGAAGGAAGGCCGGGTCGTACTCGAAGGCGGCGACCGCGTCGTCCTCACCCAGGCTCGCGACGCCGATGGTGGTCCCCCACAGGCGCACGCGGGCGATCGTGCTCACCGCCCGTCACCCCACGACCACTCTCCCGGGTCGGGTCGGGGGGCGTGACCGGCGTCGACCCCGACGCCCGCCGGCGCCGCCGGCCCGCGAGCGCCGCCTGCTGGACCGGGCTCGGGCCGGCCTCGGGGACGAGGACCTCCAGTCCGTCCAGCAGACCGAGGACGCGGAGGACACGGAGAAAGTTGACCAGCGTGGCACCCTGCCCGGCCTCGAGGCGCTTGAGCGTGCGCTCGCCGATCCCCGCCTCCTCGGCGAGCCGTGCCTGCGTCCAGTCTCGGTCGAGGCGGGCGCGCTCGACGCGGGCGCCGATCTCCGCGAGGAGCGCATCGTCGGTGGTGAGGGAGGTGATCCGCATGGCGGGCCGCCGCGGCCCCCCCCCGGCCCCGGGCGGGCCGGTGGGGGGCCGAGGGGTGCGACGAACCATAGCGCCTCATCGCCCGATACTGAAGGCCACATACGGCCTTTATATGTATTTTGACCGTTTTCCGGGCCGTTTACGGCCCTCAACGTGCTGCTACTGGATCTGGTCGAAGATCGAGAACATCGGGAGGTACATGGAGATCACGACCAGGCCGACGATGGCGCCCACGAAGATCATCATGACCGGCTCGATGATCGACGTGATGGCCTTGAGCTGCGTCGCCACCTCGTCCTCGTAGAAGTCGGCCAGCTTGTGGAGCATCGAGTCCATGGCGCCGGTCTCCTCGCCCACGGCGAGCATCTGGGTGAGCATGACCGGGAACACACCCGTCCTCGCCAGCGGGGCCGCGAGCGACTGCCCCTCGCGGACGCGCTCGGCGACCTCGGCCATCGGGTCGGAGATCATCCGGTTCCCCGAGGTGCGCGCGGTGATCGCGAGCGCCTGCAGGATCGGGACGCCCGACGCGGTCAGCGTCCCGAGCGTCCGCGCGAACCGGGCGACGGCGATCTTGCGGATGATCGCGCCGATCTTGACCGGCAGCCGGAGCTTGAACGCGTCCCAGGCGAGCCTGCCGCGGTCCGTGCGCTTCCAGCGGACGAACACGAACCCGAGCACGACCGGCGCCAGGAGGAACGCCCACCAGTAGGCCCGGAAGGCGTCCGAGACGCCGATCATGACCTTGGTCATCGTCGGGAGCTCGCCCCCGAGATCGGAGAACATGTCGGCGAAGATCGGGATGATGAAGGTGACCATCCCGATCAGCACGGCGACGGCGAAGGTCCCGATCAGGAGCGGATAGACCATCGCCGAGCGGACGGTGCGCTTGAGGCTGTCGTCCTTCTCGAACTGGACGGCGACCCGGCCGAGGACCTCCTCGAGGTTCCCGCCGGTCTCCCCCGCCTGCACCATCGCGACGAACAGGTCGTTGAACACCCGCGGATGCTTGCTCATCGCCTGCGAGAGCGACAGGCCGGCCTCCACGTCCTGGCGCACCTCTCCGATCGCACGGCGCAGCTTGGGGGCCTCGGTCTGGTCCTCGAGGACGTACAGCGCCCGCAGGAGCGACAACCCGGACGACACCATCGTCGCGAGCTGGCGCGCCATGACGGTCATCTCGCGGCCCTTGATGGGTCGGACCTTGTCCATCAGCTCGCCCACGGTGGGCGGCGCGGAGTTGGCGTCGATGTCGAGGACGGTCAGCCCGCGCAGCCGGAGCTGCGCAGCGGCGGCCGCCTTCGACTCGCCCCCGATCTCGCCGTTCATGTGACCGCCCTGGCGGTCGAGCGCTTTGTAGGTGAAGCTCGGCATCAGGCGGCCGCCCGGGTCACGCCGAGGATCCGCCGCAGCTCCTCGGGGTTGCTCGCGCGCTCCAGGCACAGGTCCATGTCGACGACCCCCTCGCGGAAGAGGCTCGCGAGCTGCGAGTCCATCGACTGCATGCCGTGCGCCGACCCGGTCTGCAGCATCGAGTAGATCTGGTGCGTCTTGCCCTCGCGGATCAGGTTCCGGACCGCCGGGGTCGGCATCAGCACCTCGCACGCCGCCACGCGGCTCCCCGAGAGCGTCGGCAGCAGCTGCTGGGTGCAGATCCCCTGCAGCCCGTTCGCCAGCATGATCCGCACCTGCTCCTGCTGGTGCGGCGGGAACACGTCGATCACGCGATCGACCGTCTGCGGCGCGTCCGAGGTGTGGAGCGTCCCGAACACGAGGTGGCCGGTCTCTGCGGCCGTCAGCGCGATCTGGATCGTCTCCAGGTCGCGCATCTCGCCGACGAGGATCACGTCCGGGTCCTGGCGCAGGGCGCTTCGGAGCGCCGCGGCGAACGAATGCGTGTCCCCGCCGACCTCGCGCTGGTTGATCAGCGAGCGCTTGTGGCGGTGGAGGAACTCGATCGGATCCTCGACCGTCACGATGTGGCAGGCGCGCCGGCTGTTGATCTCGTCGATCAGCGCCGCGAGGGTCGTCGACTTGCCCGACCCCGTCGGACCGGTGACGAGGACGAGCCCGCGCGGCTTGGTCGTCCACTCCCGGAGGATCGGCGGCAGGCGCAGCTCCTCGAGCGACCGGATCTGACTCGGGACGACCCGGAATGCGGCGCCGAGCGATGCCCGCTGGTGGTAGGCGTTCACCCGGAACCGCACGCGGCCGGGGACCGCGTAGGAGAAGTCGATCTCGAGGTCCGTCTCGAGGCGCTGGCGCTGGTCCTGGGTCAGCAGCCCGTACACGAGGTCGCGCGTCTGCTGCGGGGTGAGCGGATGCTTGCCGAGCGCGACCAGGTCCCCGTTCAGGCGCATCACCGGTGGGGCGCCGACGGACAGATGGAGGTCGCTGGCGCCACTCGCGATGACGGTCGTGACCAGTTGGGAGAAATCGGGGGGGGGGGAGGCGGCGGGTATCCGTGTGCCTCGGCCAGCGCGTCGACGAGGCGCTGCATCCGGCCGAGGTCGCGCGCCAGGTCGTCGGGACCCGTCCGGGCCGGGGCCGGCACCGCCCCGAGCGCGTCGGCCACCCCGGCGCGCAGGCGCTCCAGAGTCTCTCTCTCGACCCGCGGACATCGGCCCCGCGGCGCCGGGCGCGTGGTCGTCGCCCACCTCGACACGTCCGATACGACGGAGGGTCCTGCCGAGGGCGCGGCGGTGGCCCAATCGGCGGCCTCGGCGGGCGGCGGTGGAGAGGGCCGGCCCGAGATGACGTCGGCGTCCGCCGAGTCAACGCGAGCGGGTAAGAGAGCGAGTGCGGCGGGTCGAAGTCGACGACCGGGAACGCGCTGGAGCTGCTCGTGCATGTCGATATGCAGCACCGTGCGCGCGCCGCGGGGGGGGGGGGGGGGGGGGGACGATCGTCCGCAGGATGTCGGAGCTCGCGACGATGTCGCCGCCAACACCACCAGCGCGACCCCGAGACATAGGCGCCTCGGGCGCCGGAGGCGCCGAAGGGCACCTCGCGCTGGAACACGAGGTCGTCGATGTTGGCCGCGTAGACGAGCGCGAAGCCAGCCAGGCGCCGCCGATCCACGCCACGAAGTGCGTCGCCACGCGGCCCGCGGGGGCGCCCGCCGCCGTTTCGCACCGCCGTCCCAAGCACGGCAGCCGGCGGGTGGGGGCGTGACGAGGGACCGCGCCTGCCGGGATGGAGCACCGTGAGCGCGGCGTCCCACGACGCCAGCACCACCAGCGCGAGCCCGAGAATCGTCACGACGACCGTCACCACGTGCACACTGCGCGGCGCCCGCCGCGGGCGCAACCGGGAATCCCACGTCCGACGGCGAGGGCCCCGGCGAGAGGCGCGGGTCCGGGACGACGCGGACCCGCGCGGCGCGTCTCAGTCCTTCTGGAGCTCCGCCGCCAGCTCCTCCTCGTCCTCGACCGAGAGCGAGGTCCGGAGGATCTCGCCGCCGAACGCCGACAGCTCGGGCAGGACGCGGTCCTCGGTGACCTTCGTGACCACCATGAACAGCGCCGCCTTGCCCGGGGTCAGCAGGTCGCCGACCTTGTCCTGGAAGTCCTTCTTGATCCCCATCTGGGCGAACTTGCCCGTGAGCGCGCCGACACCGGCCCCGATGGCCATGCCCGCGAGCGGCATGAGGAACAGGATGCCGAACAGCGCGCCCCAGAACATGCCGCCGAACGCGCCCACCCCGACGATCCCCTGGGCCGCCTCGGACTTCAGCTTGCCGTCGTTCTCGCGGTAGACGACGGCCACCTGCTCAAGCTCGATCAGATGGTCCTTCTGCAGCTCCCCGACCTTGCCCGCGGCCTGATGGGCGGTGTCCTTGTCGGGATACCCGATCACGATCAGCTCGCTCATGCGCTCCCTCTCGACGACGTGTCGACCGGCACGCGACGGGCCGGCTCGCCCGGGATCATGCCGCGCGCGCCGCCGGGTGTCAGCGCGGAGCGCTGCCCGCTCACCCCACCGCCCGGGCGAGCTCCTCGAGCGTGGTCTCGCCCCGCAAGACCTTGACCAGGCCGTCCTCGCGCAGGGTGCGCATGCCCTCGGACATCGCCTGGGCGGTGATCGCGTCGGAGGTGGTCCCCTCGACCACCATGCGGGCGATGGTCTCTGACATGACGAGCATCTCGTACACGCCGACCCTCCCCGAGTACCCCGTCCCGCCGCAGTTGGCGCATCCGACGGCGTGAAAGACCGGGCAGGGGTCTGGGAGCGTCCGCGGCAGTCGGCGAGGGTCGATGAGGGTCGCGAGCGTCGTGTGGTTGACCCGTCCCTCGCGCCGACAGTGGCGACACAGCCGCCGCGCGAGCCGCTGGGCCAGGATGCCGGTGACGGCGCTCGCGAACAGGAACGGCTCGACGCCCATCTCGTCGAGGCGGGTGAGGGCCGCCGCGGCGTCGTTGGTGTGGAGCGTGGCGAGCACGAGGTGCCCGGTCAGCGCCGACTCGATGGCGATCTTGGCGGTCTCGGCGTCGCGGACCTCGCCGATCATCACGACGTCGGGGTCACAGCGGAGGATCGAGCGCAGGCCCGCGGCGAACGACAGGCCCGCCTTCGGGTTGACCTGGACCTGGTTGATCCCGGCCAGGCGGTACTCGACCGGATCCTCCACCGTGATGACGTTGCGCTCGACCGAGTTGAGCTGATTGAGCGTCGCGTAGAGCGTGGTCGACTTACCGGAGCCGGTCGGACCGGTGACGAGCACGGCGCCGTGCGGGCGCGACCAGCAGGAGCGGTACCGCTCGAGCAGATCGTTCGCGAACCCGAGGTCGGCCAGCTCCATCATCACGTTGGACTTGTCGAGCACCCGGATGACGACCTTCTCGCCGTACACCGTCGGGAGGGTCGCCACCCGCAGGTCGAGGCCCCGTCCGGAGATGCTGAGCCCGAACCGGCCGTCCTGCGGCAGGCGCTTCTCGGCGATGTCGAGGTTGGCCATGACCTTGATCCGGCTGGAGACGCCGTTGGCCAGGCGGTAGGGCACCGACGCGACCGTCTTGAGCACGCCGTCCACCCGCATGCGGACCATCATCTCCTTGGCCTGCGGCTCGAAGTGCACGTCCGACGCGCGCTCGTCGACCGCTCGGGCGAGCAGCGAGTTGACGAGCCGGACGACCGGCGCATCGCTCTCGGTCGGGATGATGTCGGCGACGTCGGGCTCCGCGCCGCGGCCACCGGCCTCGTCGGCCTGGCCGACGAGGTCGGCGACGACCTGGTCGATCCTGGTGGCGGACCCGAGCACACGACCCAGGTCCTCCTTGGTGGCCAGGACCGGCCGGATCTCCCGGCGCGTCAGGATTCGCAGGTCGTCGAGGGCGAAGATGTTGCTCGGGTCGGTCATCGCGACGACGAGCCGGCCATCGGGGTCCTGGCGGATCGGTGCCGCCTCGTAGCGGCGCGCCGTCCGCTCGTCGATCATCGCGAGCGCGCTCGGATCCACGCCGGCCGAGATGTCGAACGGTTCCACGCCGAGCCGTGCCGCGAGCGCGGTCTGCAGCTGCTCGGGCGTGATCACGCGGTCGGTCACGAGGACCTCGCCGAGCGGGCGCCCGAGGGCGCGCTGGCGCTCCATCGCCGCCGAGAGCTGCTCGGGCGTCACGAGGCCGAGGCGCATGAGCGACCGTCCGAGCGGCTCTCCGTCGGATCGCTGGGCCGGTCGCGGTCGGCGCGGGCTGAGCGCCGGGGGGCCGCCCCCGGCCGGTGCCGGCGACACCGGTGCCGCCGGGGCGGTGGGGGCGCGCGTCGGTGCCGCCGGGTGGCGCGGGCGCGACCGCCCGGGCGCGGGCTGCAGGCGCAGGTGGGACGGGGGGCACGACCGTCGGCGGGGCAGCGGGCGGCGCGGGCGCGGGCGGCGCCTGCTGATCGTCGTTGCGCCGGGAGAACAGGGGCACGGGCGGACCTCGGGTGGGGCACGGTGGAGTATCGGAGCCCGCTCGCCTCGCCTTGAGCGACGGGGCTGCCCGGCGGCCGCCGGCGCGTCAGCCGGCGAGCGCCGCCCGCATCGCATCGATCGGCGGCTCGCGACCCGTCCACTGGGCGAGCGCCGCCGCGCCCTGGTGCAGCAGCATTCCGAGCCCGTCGACCGTCGGACACCCCCGGGTCCCGGCCGCGGTGAGCCACGGTGTGCCGCCGCGCCGGTAGACCACGTCGACGACGACCGTCGTCGGACCGAGGGCCGCGCGCGGAAGGTCAGCCGGAGGGTCGTCGCCGTGCAGGCCCAGGCTGGTCGCGTTGACCACGATGGCCGATTGCGATGCCGCCACCTCGAGCGCCGAACGCGTGAACGGCACGGGCGTGCCGAGTTCGGCGGCGCGGGCGGGCGAACGGTTCGCCACCCGGACCTCCGCGCCGCGTCCGCGAAGCGCCCACACGATCGCTCGCGCCGCGCCGCCGGCCCCGATGACGAGCGCGGGCGCGCCGTCCAGGTCGAGCGGGGCCTGTTCGTCGAGGGCCCGCAGGAACCCGGCCGCGTCGGTGTTGTCCGCCCGGAACCCCCCCTGCCCGTCGGGGACGAGCGTGTTCGCTGCGCCGATCGCCTTCGCGGCGTCCGACGCCGAGGATGCCGCGGCGAGCGCCGCGCCCTTGTGGGGAATCGTCACGTTGAGCCCGGCGACGCCCGCCGCCGCCAGGCCCGCGAGGGCCGTCTCGACCCGGCCGGCCTCAACGGGGAACGCGACGTAGCACCAGTCGAGCGCCATCGCCGCGAACGCGGCGTTGTGCATCGCGGGCGAGAGCGAGTGGTCGACCGGCATGCCGATGATCCCCGCGACGCGCGTCGATCCGGAGATGGGTGGACGCGGCCCCGCCGACGGCGTCACCTACTGCTCCCCGCCGTTTGCGCGCGCACGCGCGACATCGGCCTCGAAGTCCGCCGCGTTGGTGGAGAAGTGGTGCCGACCGGTGCCGTCGTTGCGCGCGACGTAGAAGAGGTAGTCCGTCGTCCGGGGACGCGCCGCCGCGCGGAGCGCCGCCTCGCCCGGGCTGGCGATCGGGCCTGGCGGCAGCCCGAACTCGACCCGCGTGTTGTACGGCGAGTCGACCGCGAGGTCGCTGACGGTGAGCTCCTTCTTCCACTCGCCGATCGCGAACTGCACGGTGGCGTCGATCTGCAGCGGCATCCCGACCCGCAGGCGGTTGTAGATCACGCTCGCGACCAGTGCCCGCTCAGCCGGGATCGCCGTCTCGCGCTCGATCATGGACGCGATGATGAGCACGTCGTACTCGGTGAGGTTCTTCCGGGCGGCGGGTCGGTAGTTGATGCCGGCGCTGGCCCGTTCGTACGCCGCGACCTGGGCGTCGACGAGGATCTCGGCGGTCGTCTGCGCGCCGATGTCGTAGGTCGCCGGGAACAGGAAGCCCTCGAGTGACGTGGGTCGTCCGGTGTCCGCCAGCCTGCGCCCCCGCGGACCGGGCGCGGTGGCGTCGAGATACGCCGCGCCGGTCAGTCCGGCCCCCTTGCCCGTGGCCGGGATCTCCGCGTCGATCAACTCGGCGACGTCCTCACGGCGCAGCCCCTCCGGAATGGTGAACGGCGTCGGCGGCGGCTCGGTCTCGGCCGGCTGGACGGCCTGCTCCTCGCGGCCGATCTGATCGCGGATGACCTGTCCGCCGAACGCCCAGCCCACCAGGACGGCGAGTCCGAGGAACGCGGCCAGCCAGAGGACCGTCCTGGCCCCGGACGCGCGCCGGTGCGGGTGGCGGTCACGGGGCGGTCGACGCGTGCTCACGTGGCGGGCGGCCCCGTGGTCGCCGACGACAGATACGCCTCGAGCAGGACGCAGGCGGCCAGGCTGTCGACATCGGCGCGGGAGCCGGTGTCACGACGACGGCGCTCGGCCTCCGCGGTCGTGAGCCGCTCGTCGTGCAACTCGACCGTGGCACCGGTCCACTGCCGCAGGCGGGACGCGAAGCGACGGGCGATCCGCGACTGCGCGCCATGGGTCCCGTCGAGCAGGCGCGGATCGCCGACGACGATCCGCTCGGGTGCCTCGTCGGCGATGACGCGCTCGAGCGCGGCGCGGCCCGCCGCGTCGTCGACCCGGCGGATCGCCGGAAGCGGCCGCACGAGCGTCCCGGTGGGGTCGCTCACCGCGACGCCCGTGCGCGCGACGCCGTGGTCGAGCGCCATGACCTTCACGCGCCCCCGTTCCCCTCGAGCCCGCGATCGATGGCCGACCGCGCGGCGATCAGCGCCTCCGGGAGCCCCTCCGGGCGCTTGCCGCCGGCCCGGGCCATCGCGGGCTTGCCGCCCCCCCCGCCGCCGACCAGCGGTGCCGCCGACCCGACGAGCGCGGCCGCCGAGAGCCCGGCCGCGACGGCCGTCGGACCCAGGTTGCCGACGATCATCGCCTTCTCGTCACCGCGCGCGCCGAGCACGATCGTCGCGCCATCGCCCAGCCGGGCGCGCAACTGGTCGGCGATCGCCAGGAGCTCGTCCATCTCGGCGGCCTCCACCTCCCGCACCACGGCGCGGATCGGGCCAACGTCCTCCGCGGCCTCGACGAGCTCGCCGATGTCGACGGTCGCCGACCGCGCGCGCTTGAGGTCCGCCTCGAGTTCGACGATCCGGGCGTCGCGAGCCGTCACGTCGGCTTCGAGCTGCTCGGCGCGGCGGCGCATCCACTCGACCGCCTCGGGCCCCGTGAGCGCCTCGATGCGCCGGGCCCCGGCGCCGGTGCTCCCCTCGGAGACGATCTTGAAGGAACCGATCTCGCCGGTGTGTGCCACGTGCGTGCCACCGCAGAGCTCGCGGCTGTAGTCCCCCGTCGAGAGCACGCGCACGCGCTCGCCGTACTTCTCCTCGAACAGGCCGATGGCGCCCTCGGCGGCCGCCCGGTCGCGCGGCATCTCGCGCCAGGTCACCGCCGCGTCCTCGCGGATGCGCTCGTTGACGAGGTACTCGATGCTCGTGATCTCGTCGGCGGGAACCTTGCCCTGGTGGGTGAAGTCGAACCTGAGCTTGTCGGGGCCGACGTACGAGCCGGCCTGGCGAACGCCGTCGCCGAGTCGCGTCCGGAGGGCCCAGTTGAGGACGTGCGTGGCGGTGTGGTTGGCCTGTGTCGCCCGGCGGATCGGGGCGTTCACGTGGGCGGCCACCGTCGCCCCGACCGACGGAACCGCCCCGCCCGTGACCTGGAGGACCTGGTCGTCCCCCAGTCGGTGGACCTCGACGACCTCGACCCGTCCCGCCTCGCCCTCGAGCCAGCCGCCGTCCGAGACCTGGCCACCGCCCTTGGGGTAGAACGGCGACCGGTCGACCTTGACGAGCGCCTGGCCGTCATCGATCCCGCGGACGGCGGTCACCTCGGTCTCGACGTCGAGCAGGTCGTAGCCGACGAACTCCGTCTGCGGCGCGTCGGCGGCCACCTCCGCCGCCAGATCCCGGGCCCGGTCCACCGTCTGGGCGCCCGTTCCACGCGATCGCTCGCGCTGGCCCTGCATCAGCCGCTCGAAGGCACCCACGTCGATGTCGAGGCCGGCGTCCGTCGCGGCCTCCGATGTGAGGTCGAGCGGAAAACCGTAGGTGTCGTAGAGGCGAAACGCGTCGTCGCCGGAGACGCGGCCGGCGCCGCGGCTGCGCTCGAGCACCTCCGCGAGGAGGCGGCGGCCCTGCTCGAGCGTGCGTGCGAACTGCTCCGCCTCGGCACCGACCACGTCGCGGATCTCGGCCGATCGCTCCCGCAGTCCGGGGTACGCCTCCCCCCAGCCCGCGACCACGACGTCCGTGAGGTCGGCGACCTGGTCCGGGCGGAGGCCGAGCCGGCCGGCCTCGGAGACGGCGCGACGCACGATGCGGCGCATCACGTACCCGCGGCCCTCGTTTCCGGGCCGGACGCCGTCGGCGGCGAGGAAGCTCATGCCCCGTCCGTGGTCGGCCATCACGCGGAGCGCCCGGTCGGTGCGCGCGTCGGCCCCGTAGCGGTGGCCGCTCGCGCCCTCCACCCACTCGATCAGCGGTCGAAAGGCGTCGGTCTCGTAGACCGACGGGACGCCCTGGAGAATTGCGGCGATGCGCTCGAGGCCGGCCCCGGTGTCGATGTTCTTCGCCGGGAGCGAGTTGAGCGTGCCGTCCTCGGCGCGGTCGTACTGCATGAAGACGAGGTTCCAGAACTCGAGGAACCGATCGCCGCCGACCACCGGCCCGCCCCCGGGGCCGAACGACTCGCCGCGGTCGAGGTACAGCTCCGTATTGGGGCCGCACGGCCCCGTCGGACCGGCCTTCCAGAAGTTGTCGGCCTCGCCGAGCGCCTGGATGCGCTCGCGCGGGACGCCGACCTCGACCCAGCGCTCGACGGCCTCGTCGTCGCCCGGCACCCCCTCCATGCCCTCGAAGACCGTGATCCAGATGTGCGCGGGGTCGAGGTTCAGGACCTCCGTCGACAGCTCCCACGCGAATGTGATCGCGTCCTGCTTGAAGTAGTCGCCGATCGAGAAGTTGCCGAGCATCTCGAAGAAGGTGAGATGGCGCGCCGTGTGGCCGACCTGATCGATGTCCAGCGTGCGGAAGCACTTCTGGGCACTCGTCAGACGCGGCGCCGGCGGATCCGCCGTCCCGAGGAAGTAGGACTTGAGCGGCTGCATGCCCGCGATCGTCAGCAGGACCGTCGCGTCGTCCTCGTACGGGACGAGCGAGGACGAGGGAAGCTCTTTGTGGCCGTTCCGGACGAAGTAGTCGAGGAACGCGCGCCTGATCTCGGATGTGGTCATGGGCGCGCCGATGGTACCAACGGGCGGCGTCGCAGCCGCTCGGACGGTCGCGACGCGCTCAGCCCGAGACCCCCTCGCGCTCGACCACGTCGTAGGCCCACAACTCGCTCGAGCGCGCGACTGGCGGGCCCGAACGGGCCTCCTTGTGCCCCCGCTGGAAGGCGTCGCTTCCCACCCACGCCTCGAAGTCCTCCGCGCTGCGCCAATGCGTGACGACGAGGTAGACGTCGCGGCCGTCGCTCGGGCGCAGGAGCTCGAAGCCCTCGAAGCCCGCCATGCCGGACACCTCACCCGCACGCGCGGCGAACCGCGCCTCCAGTTGGTCGGCCTTCTCTCGGTCCACGGAGATCGCGTTGATCCGGACGACGCTCATCGGGCCCCCTGGTCGGTCAGTCGGTCAGTCGGTCACGCCGCAGAGTGTGGCGGCCCGGAGGCGGGTGGGCCCCGGTTCGGGACGCATGGCGAAAACGCGGCGCGCTCGATCCCGGTCGTTGCCGACCCTCGGGGGCGGCGTCGTTCACCGGTGTCGTTGGATCCGACATCCGTGATCGGCCCGTGGTCATGTGGGCGGGCCGAAGGGCCGTCCAAGGTCCGGGTGTCGGCCGTCCCCAGGCAGACATGTCCGTGGGGGTCGTGTTCGCGGGGCGCGTGGTGGTGATGCGCCGGTCGTGGCCCCGCTGGGGACGGGGCGGGTGTCCTTCGTTGCGCTGAGGTTGGCGGGGTTCTTGGGGGCTGCCCGGTCACGTATCGAGAAACAGGGCGGGTCAATCCCGGTCGTTTCGGATCCTCGGCGAGGGCGTCCGGCGCGAGGCGCCGAACCCCTCCGCCTCGGGTTGGCTCGCCCCTCACCCGGACGGTCCACCGGGACGCGACCAGGGTGGTCCCGTCGTCCATCGAGGGGTTCTGCCCGCGTCCCGGCGGCGGCGTCCTCTCGCGCTGATGCGCTCGAACCCGCTCCGCTCATCGCGGAGCGCGTTCTGCGCGCACGCTCACAGCGCTTCGAGCTCGTCCAGCAACTCCTGGTCGCGCTCCGCGGCGGCGCGACGGCCGGCGGCGAAGGCCTCGGCCAGGTGGCCCTTGAGTCGCGCGAGGTCGTGCTGGGCCTGCCCCGGCCATTCGCGCGGATCGGGCGGGCAGCGGGTGACCACCCAGTAGGCCGCCGCGCCCGCGGCGGCGAGCAACGCGAGCCTCACGAGTCCGCTCCCTCCTGTGGCGGGCCCGGGACCGTCTTCGGGATCGTCGTCTCAGCGGGTCCCGCGGGCGGCGAGGCGGACGACGTGGGTCTGTCGGCGGGTGCGGAGGCCTCGACCTTCGCCTTCCACGCCGCCTCGGCCCGAGCGGCGCCGGTCGCGCCCGGCGCGCGGTCGGCACGATCCGCGGCCGTGCGGGCCCGGAAGGTGGCCAGCCCCTGCTGTAGCCCCGCCCCGAGCGCGGCGAGCTTGCGGACCGGCGTCGTGATGGCTCGCGACACGCTGCCGACCGCCTTCTCGGCGCCCTTCGTCGCCCCGACGGCGCTGACCATGATGTCGTCGACGTGGTCGAGTTGCTGGTTGACCCCGTCGACGGTCGTCTGGGCCTTGCCGAGGATCGGGACCACCTCGTCCGTCACGCGCGTGAGCGCCGTGCCCAGGCGACCGAACACGCCGGCCAACCGGAGCAGCATGTAGCTGAGGCCGATCCCCGTCAGGACAAGGAACAGGGCAAGTGCGGCCCGTACTGCATCCGACCAGTCCACTCAGGGAACCTCCGTCTCGCTGGACCGCGGGTACTCGGCGATGCTACCGGCCGCGACAAGTCGGTCGTCGCGATACAGCGCGGCGGTCTGCCCGGGCGCCACGCCGCGCGCCGGTTCGGCGAGGTCGACGACGAGCCGGCCGGGCCCGTCGGGACGGGCGACGCCGTCGACCGACGCCCCGCGATAGCGGACCCGGATCTCGACCGGTTCGTGCCCGATGTCCTCCCGGACGACCACCCGCTCGAGGCCGAGACGCGTCACCGAGAGCGACTCCGGCGGGCCCACCGTAACCGTGTTGCGCTCGGCGTCGATACGCGTCACGTACCGCGGCGCGGGACCGGACAGACCGAGGCCCCGTCGCTGCCCAACGGTGAAGCGCCAATGCCCCGAGTGCTCGCCGAGCACCGTGCCCGACTCGTCGAGGATCGCGCCACGGCGGGCGTCCAGGCCGGCGCGCTCGAGAAACGGCGCGTAGCCGTCGGCGCCGACGAAGCAGATCTCCTGGCTCTCCACGGCGTCTGCCGCGGGCATCGCCGCGGCCCGCGCGCGCGCCCGCACCGCGTCCTTGGTGAGCCCGCCGAGCGGGAATCGCATCCGGGCCAGGAGATCCGCTGGCAGGCGGGCCAGCATGTAGCTCTGATCCTTGCCGCGGTCGCGCGCGCGGGCGACCGCGGGCTCGGGCCCCGACCGGTCGATGCGCGCGTAGTGGCCGCTCGCGAGCCAGTGCGCGCCCAGCAGGGCCGCGGCGTCGGCGAGGATCGAGAACCGGGCCTCGCCGTTGCACGTGACGCACGGGTTGGGCGTGCGCCCGGCGGCATAGCCCGAGACGAAGTCGTCGACGACGACGCGCCGGAATCGCTCGGCCACGTCGAGCGTGAGGTGTGGGACACCGATCGTCTGGGCGCTGGCCCGCGCCAGCCGCACGGTCTCGGGCGCGCAGCACGAGCGCTCGGCGAGCGTGGCCCCGGGATCGTGCCAGAGCCGCATCGTGACGCCGATCACCTCGAAGCCCGCCTCGTGCAGGAGGAACGCCGCGACCGCGCTGTCGACCCCGCCGCTCATCGCCACGGCGACACGTCTCGCCGCGGCGGGAACGCGGGCAGCCTCGCCCAGGCGGTCCGAGAACCACCGCTCCAGGGCCCTCGCGACGGCTTCGGCGACCAGGTCGGGCCCGTGTCTGTGGGCCGGTCGCAGTCCGCCGAGGGCGGCGTCGAGCGCGGCCGGTGTCAGCGACAGGGCGTCGTCGACCTGCGCGCCCGCCAGGAGGGCGCAGGCCGCCGACGCCGCGGCGGTCACGGCGGGGCAGCCGTTCGCCCGGAACCCGGTCTTCCGGATGACACCGTCGTCCAGGGACAACTCGACGCGGACGAGGTCGCCGCACTCGGCACCGCCGGCCTCCCCGTATGCATCGGGATCAGCGACACCGCCGGCGCCGACCGGGGCGGTGATGTGGGCCGTGGCGGCTGGCGGGAGCGGGGGCACGTGCTGGTGTGAGACGAAATGCGGCCCGGTGGGCGAACCCACCGGGCCGAATCGTGACCCCGCCGTGCCGTTCCGGCAGTTGACTCTGAACCTGTGTGAAAAGGTGGGACGCGGTGTCACGGCACCTCGGCGCCGTTTCGCCCGCCTCCCGAGTGTCTGGTGTTGGCTCACGCAGCTGCGCCGGTGGCGCACACGGCAGGGTTGACTTGAGAGTAGCGCCACAGGGGGACGCGGGCAACGTGCTCGTCGCGCCAGGCGCCTCGACGCGCCGGCGCCGCTTCGTGTGCTCGCAACATCACCTTCGCGATACCCCCCGAACGACGGTGGCAACGTGGACGCGGGTCTGGGCAGGTCGTCCATGCGCCCTCCCCCACCGGCGCCCCGCTGGCGACACAAGACGCGAGACCCACGATGAGAGGCGACGCCCGATGCTCGTTCCACCGCCCCCCCTGCCCTACACGCTGGCGCCGGACCTGACCGACATGCCCCCCGAGGACCTGGCCGGCCTCGAGCGCACGCTCTCGACGCTGACCGGCCACTTCGACGGCGTTGTCGTCGTCGCGATCGCCGAGGCCGCCGGGGTCCGCGTGATCGAGCTGGCGACCGAGGACGGCCAGGTGATGCTCCTCGACTCGAGCGCCGCGCTGCTGCGGGACTGACACGCGGTGCGGCCCCCGATGCGGCTAGGCTCGTGTGGTGGAGCCACTGTCCGAGGAGCGACTCGAGATGCTGCTGGTCGTGCGCTGGCTCGACGCCGCGCGCCCCGACGACGGCGCGCTGTCGATCTCGATTTCGGACGCCGCGGCTGAGCTCGGGCTGGCCGACGACCGAGAGTCGGTGCTCGAGGTGATGGGCGCGCTGGGGCGCCTCGAGGAGCGCGGGGTCGTCGACGTCTCGTGGCCGGGTGGCCCGGGTGGGGATGCGCGCATCACGCTCGCGCCCGACGTCCGCCGCGACGCCCGCCGGCTGTTCGGCGCCTGACGAGCCGGGCCCGCGGCTGAGGACGTCCGGCCGGGTGGGAGTAGGCTTCGATCCGATGAGCTCTCGCGTGATCGCCCTCGTCGTGGCCGCGGCGGCGGCGCTCCCGACCGCGGCGAGCGCGGACGTGACCCGTCACGACGTCGGCGGCGGTCGCACGGTGGCGGTCGACATGCGCGTCGACGGCGTGCCCGCGGCGCGCTACGCCGCGATCATCGCCCGCGCGGTCCACGGCGACGAGGTCCGGCGCGTGACGATCCGGGTCATCCCCGCGAAGGACGTCGCCCGAGCGTGCGGGCGACGTGAGGCCGCCGGCTGTTACTCGGGCAACGGCCGCGCGGGCGTCATGAGGGTGCCGGCCGGCCCCCGGGCCGAGGTCGCGCACACCGTGCTCCACGAGTACGCGCACCACGTCGACGCGGCGATCCGGGGGCCGATCGGGACCGGCGACGGGACGCCGCGCTGGTGGCGCGCCCGCGGCATGGCGAATCGACTCGCGACGGGTGAGGTCGCCCCCGGGTACGAGCGCGGCTGGAGCCGGTCGATCGCGGAGATCTTCGCCGAGGACTACGTGCAGCTGAACCTCCGCGCGCGCTACGGAATCGAATGGCTGCGTCCGCCGTCGGGCCCCGTGCTCGCGGCCATCCGGCGGGACATCGTCGGCCGCACCGGTCGGCGCGAGGGCGCGCCCACCGGCCGGACCTGGCGGCGGGGCGGTCGGCTCGCACCGGGCTCCGATGCCGCGATCCCGTTCGAGACGGCCGGCCCCGGGCGCCACATCAACGCCGCGATCGTCGTCGACGGCGGCGTGGTCCACGCGACGCTCCGGTGCGCGGGACGGGTCATGCAGCGGGCGGTCGGGGCGTCGTCGCGCCCGGCCCGCATCGCCCGTGGTCGCCTTCCGGTCGGCGCATGCGAGATCCAGCTGGTCAACGCCGGCAACACGACCGCGACGCTCGGCGCGACGCTTCGCCTGGGCCGACCGGCGTGAGCCGGGCGTCGGCGCTCATGCGCCGATGCCCGGCGCCGACAGGACGGGCGTGACGCGCGCCGCGATCGTCATCCCGCTCCATGGGCGGGCCGACCTCACCGAGCGATGCCTGGCGAGCCTGGACGCCGCCGGGGACGAGGTCGAGCTCGTGCTGGTCGACAACGGATCGACGGACGGGACGGCCGCGCTGCTCGATCGGATGGCGCCGGATGCGCGCGTGATCCGCAACCCGGCGAACCTGGGCTTCGCCACGGCGAGCAATCAGGGCGCGCTCGCGGCGGAGTCGCCGGTGGTCGTGTTCCTGAACAACGACACCGAGGTGACCCGGGGGTGGTTGGACCCGATCCTCGAGGAGCTCGAGGACCCCACCGTCGGCGCCGTGGGCGCACGCCTGCTCTACCCCACCGGTCGCGTCCAGCACGCCGGCATGGCCATGGCGCCGGGCGCGAGCCCGCTGCACATCCATCGCGGTGCGCCCGGGGACCACCCGGCCGTGACGCGACGGCGCGACCTCCAGATGGTCACCGCCGCCTGCATGGGCATGCGCCGCGAGCTCGTGGTCGCCCTCGGCGGCTTCGACACGGGGTATCGCAACGGATTCGAGGACACCGACCTGTGCCTGCGTGCGATACGGATGGGTCGACGAGTGCGCTACGCGGGCGACTCGGTCGTCATGCACCACGAGAGCCAGACCTCCGGCCGCTACGAGCACACGACGCCGAACACGATCCGGTTCCGCGAACGTTGGCGCCAGTGGCCGGCGGACTTCGCGGCGGTCGTGGCCGAGGACGCCGCGGGGCCGGTGACGTGGGCCGACACGATCTGGGTCGGGCCGCTGTTCGACGGATCCGACGCGGCCGCCGCCGGTCAGCGGGCCATCGTCGCCCTGGCGCGCGAGGGGCGTCGCCCCTACGCCGTCGAGCGCCCGGTCCGCGACGGACCCGACGCCGTCGCCTGTCCGCCCGAGGTGCTCGCCGCCCTCAACCGCCTCTACGTCCCGTGCGCCGACCCCCTGGTGTGGGCGGGCGAGCCGGGCGTCGGCGTCGACGCGGGCGTGGCGGTGCCGGCCGACGTCGCCGAGGATGCGTTGACGACCGAGACCCCCGACGCGCATGCGCGCCTGCGAATGGGCCTGGGGCGGCCGCGGATCGGCGTGCGATGGATGGGTCCGCTGGCGGGTCGCTCCGAGACCGCGGCCGCGTCCAGGGCGCTCGTGCGCGCGGGGCGCGGGTCCGGACTGTCGTTCGAGCTGATCTCACTCGACGGGACGCCGGGCGGCGACGTGGGCGGGCCGGACGACCGCGCGCCCGCGCCGATCTCGCCGACCGCGACCGTGGTGCACGCCACGGGCCGGCCCGAGGTCGCGTCATCCGCCGGCACGCGTCTCGACGGGCAACTCGTCGTCGCCCTCGCATGCGGGGACCGGGCCCCCTCCGAGCAGATGCGCTCCGCGCTTGCGATCGCCGAGCAGGTCTGGGTGCCCGGACCGGGCGACCTGCGCACCCTGACCGCCGCCGGCATCCCGCTCGAGCGGCTCCGGCTCGTGCCGCCGCCGATCGACACGGGCCGTTTCACACCCGCGCCGGACGAGGCCGGGCGCCGACACGATCGCTTCCTCGCGACGTCGGCGATGGACTGGTCGCACGGCTCCGGGTGGGATCTGCTGTTGCGGGCGTGGGTCGAGGAGTTCGCGCCTGGAGAGGCGGTCACGCTGCGACTGGTCACGCGGGGTGGCGCAGGCGCCGTGCGCGCAGACGACGTCATGGCGAAGGTCACGCACCTGCTCGAGGACCTCGGGCGCGCGCCCGATGCGATCCCGGACATCGAGCTGGTCGCGACCGAGATGAGCGAACGCGAGCGGATCCGGATGCTGCGCGAGGCCGACGTGTTCGTCCTGGCCGCCCGCGAGGTGGGCGGCGGCGTGGCGGTGCTCGAGGCGATGGCGGCGGGCACGCCCGTGATCGCCACACCCGCCGGGGACCACGAGTCCCTGATGCGACCGGAGCTGGCGCTGGTGCTCGGCGGCGCGCGGCCCGAGGCCGACGGCGGATCCGGACCCGCGGTCGCGGACCTCCGCCAGGCCCTCCGCGCCCTCCGCGAGGAGCCGCTCGCCGCGGCCACCAGGGCCGCCGCGGCCCGCGCGGCCGTCCACGCCGCCCATGGCCACGAGGCCGTGGGGCGGATCCTCGTCGAGCGGGTCGAGGAACTGCTCGACGTCGGCGTGCCGTCGGCGTGAGCCTCAGCCGCCGGGCGACGCCTCCGAGGCACGGGGTGCGGTCCGGATGGCCAGCTCGCGCAACTGGAGGGCGTCGACGGGCCCCGGGGCCCCGGTCAGGGGGTCGCCACCGGTGGCGCTCTTCGGAAAGGCGATCACGTCACGGATCGATCGCTCTCCTCCGAGCAGCATGACCAGACGGTCGAGCCCCAGGGCGATCCCGCCGTGTGGCGGGGCCCCGAGGCGCAGCGCGCGAAGGAGGAACCCGAAGCGATCGTCGGCCTCCTCGTCGCCGACGCCGATGAGCTCGAACACGCGCCGCTGGAGGTCTCGGTCGTGGATGCGGATCGAGCCGCCGCCGACCTCGACGCCGTTGAGCACCACGTCGTAGGCGAGCGAGCGCACCGCGCCGGGATCGGTCTCGAGCAGCGGCAGGTCCTCGGGCGCCGGTGCCGTGAACGGGTGGTGCAGGGGGTCCCAGCGACCCTCGTCCGCGTTCCAGCCGACCATCGGGAAGTCCACCACCCACAGCGGCGCCCACTCCCGCTCGCGCGCCACGCCGTAGCGCTCCGCGTAGCGCACGCGCAGCTCGCCGAGCACGTGGGCGGCGACGTCCTCCAGGTCGGCGACCATCGCGATGAGGTCTCCGGCCGAGGCGCCGAGCTCCTCGGCGGCACCGCCCAGGAACTTCGCGACCGGTGAGCGGAGCGCGCCGTCGTCGCCGACCGACGCCCAGACGAGCCCCTTGGCCCCGAGCTCCTGGGCCTCGGCCATCAGGTCGTCGCCGTCCTTGCGCGACAGCCCCTCGCCCGCACCGGGGACGACGATCGCGCGAACGACCCCGCCGGCCTCGACCGCCGCCTCGAACACCTTGAAGCCGGTCCGCGCCGCGGACTCGGACCAGTCCTGGATCTCCAGCCCGACCCGGAGATCTGGTCGGTCGGTCCCGAACCGGGCGAGCGCCTCGCCGTAGGGCATCCGTGGGAACGGCGCCGTCAGCGTGACCCCCGCCGCAGCCGCGGAGGCGACGAGTACGCGCTCGATCAGGGTGATGACGTCCTCGGACTCGACGAACGAGGCCTCCACGTCGAGCTGGGTGAACTCGGGCTGACGGTCGGCGCGCATGTCCTCGTCCCGAAAGCACCGGGCGAGTTGGTAGTAGCGCTCGACCCCTCCCACCATGAGGAGCTGCTTGAACAGCTGCGGGCTCTGGGGCAGCGCGTAGAAGCTCCCGTGACGGAACCGGCTCGGGACCAGGAAGTCGCGCGCGCCCTCGGGGGTCGACCGCGTGAGGTACGGGGTCTCGACCTCGAGGAACCCCTCGTCGTCCATGACGCGTCGCATCGCGCCGACGACCCTGCCCCGCAGCTCGAGCGCGGCCAGCCGCCGCGGATCGCGGAGATCGAGGTAACGGTGATGGAGCCGCAGCTCCTCGTTGACCTCGACGCCCTCGTCGTCGATCGGGAACGGGAGCGGATCGGAGTCCGCGAGCCGCTCGGCGGTCTCGACGCGGAGCTCGACGCGACCGGTCGGAATGCGCTCGTTGACCGTCTCGGGCGCCCGCGCGACGACGCGGCCGGTCGCGCTCACCACGTCCTCGGCCCGGAGCTCGTGCGCGAGCGCGTGGGCGGCGGGTGCGTCCTCCGGATGGAACACCAGCTGCAGCAGGCCGCTCCGGTCGCGGAGGTCGACGAAGACGAGCCCGCCGTGGTCGCGGCGCCGGTGGACCCACCCCGCCACGCGCACCCGTGCGCCGTCCTCCTCGGCCGCGCCCAGGCAAGTGTGAGTGCGATATCTGGCGGACCCGATCATGCGAGCGCCTCGGCGAGCGCGGCGATGCCGACCCGCCGCTCGGATCCGTCGGACATGTCGCGCACCGTCGCAACCCCCTCGTCGATCTCACGTGGGCCGATGATCACCACCTGTCGGGCGCCGAGCCCGTTGGCGTGTCGCATCATCGCCTTCATGCTGCGTCCTCGCAGATCGGTCTCGCAGCGCAGCCCCGCGGCCCGAAGCGTCGCCACGAGCGGCGCCAGCGTGATGCGAAGCTCCGGATCCGGGATCGCGACGTAGCAGTCGAGCCCGGCGCGCTCGGGCGGGGTCGAGCCGAGCGCCAGCGTGATGCGCTCGACGCCGGTGCCGAAGCCGACCCCCGGCGCGGGCGGCCCCCCGATCTGCTCGACGAGGCCGTCGTAGCGCCCGCCGCCGCCGATGCCGCTCTGTGCGCCGAGCGCGTCGCACGTGAACTCGAAGACCGTGTGCGTGTAGTAGTCGAGCCCTCGCACGAGCGTGTCGTCGCGGACGTAGGCGATCCCCATCGCGTCGAGGACGCGCTCGACGGTGTCGATGTGCAGGGCGGCCTCGGGGGTCAGGAAGGACACGAGCCGCGGGGCCTCGGCCATGACGGCCGCGACCGCGGGGTCCTTGTGGTCGAACAGCCGCAGCGGGTTCTCCTCGGCGCGGACACGGGCGTCCTCGGGCAGATCGTCCGCGTGACGGACGAGGAACGCGGCCAACTCCTGACGATGGGCGGCCCTGCTGGCCGCGTCCCCGAGCGTGCCGAGCCGGAGGCGGACGCCGGGAACCCCGAGCGTCTCGTACAGGCCGGCGAGCAGCGAGACGACCTCGGCGTCCAGCAAGGGATCTTCGGAGCCGATCGCCTCGGCCCCCACCTGCCAGTGCTCGCGGTAGCGGCCGGACTGCGGCGCCTCCTGGCGGAACATCGGCGCCAGGTACCAGAGCTTCACGGGCTGGGGCAGCTTGTGCATGCCGTGCTCGACGTACGCACGGGCGACGCCGGCCGTGCCCTCGGGGCGCAGGGCGAGGCGGCGTCCGCCCTGGTCCTCCAGCACGTACATCTCCTTGCGGACGATGTCGGTGCTGGTGCCCACCCCCCGCACGAACAGCTCGAGGTCCTCGAAGGTCGGGGTCGTCACGCGGCCGTAGGCATGTCGTGCGAAGCTCTCGCGCGCGGCCGCCTCGATCAGCGCCCGCACGCCGCTCTCGGCCGGGAGCACGTCGCGGGTGCCCCGCGGCGCGTGGACGCGCGCGCTCATGCGCTCACTGCCGGCTCCGCTCCCAGCGGCGCATCTGCATGCGGTAGCGCAGCCGGTCGAGCGCGAGCCCGAGGGGCAGCATCAGGGCGGCGGCGATCGCCGCGATCAACAGCGACGTGGCGAGCGACTCCTGAGCGATCAGGAGCAGGTAGGCCATGAAACCCGCGAGCACGATCGCCGCGCGGATCAGCACGCTCTTGAACGACGGCGGCGCGGGCGCGCCGCGACGCCGGTCGCGCTTCTCGGACGACTCGACGACCTTGGTCTCGGTCCGTCGTTGCGGCGCGGGAGGTGGTCCGGCCGTCGGCCGGCGACGCTTGCGCTTGGCCACCTCACCCCCTTCCGTGTGGCAGGTGCGCCTCGAGCAGCTGCCCGGGGCGAAACGCGCGCAGACCGAGCGCGGTGGGCGTCTCGCGCGCCAAGGCGGCCCGCGGCACGAGCCCCACCAACTCGCTCTCGCCGAGCGTCACGCTGAGCCGGGCGGCCTCCTCGCGCGCGCGGGCCATCACCTCGACGGGGCCCGCGAGCCGGGGCTGCTCCATGTTCATGGTCAACTGGGCGACGCCCGGCTCCGGCAGCCAGACCCCGAGCGCACGCACGCCCGGGAGCCCGCCCCCGGATTCGCGGATGCGCGCGGCGAGCGCCCTGGCCTCGGACAGGCTCGCCTCGGGGAGCCACACGTTCCACGCGATCAACGGCGGGCGCACGCCCACGAGCGTGGCGCCGGCGGTCGGATGCAGGCGCGGGGGGCCGACGTCCGGCTCGAGCTCGCCGTCGTCGATGCGCCGCTCGAGCTCGTCCGATCCCCCCGTGCGAAAGGCGTGTGGGCGGGCGCGTTCGGGATCGCTCGCGATGTCGCCGTACAAGAACACGGGGATCGCGAGGTTCACGCCGATGCGCTCGGCCAGCGCCGTGGCGACCGCCCGCGCGTCGGGCGCGTCGCCGGGCGCACGCACGACGATGGGCGCGACGTCGAGCGCGCCGACGCGCGGGTGCACGCCGCGCGCGCGTCGCAGGTCGATCAGGTCGAGGCTCGCCTCGGCGAGGCCGCCGAGACCCTCCAACAGGGCCGCCGGGCGACCCGCCAGCGTCAGCACGGTGCGATCATGGTCGGCGTCGGAGTGGACGTCGAGCACCCGGACGCCCGGGGCACGGGCCGCGGCCACGAGCGCCTCGATCCGATCCGGATCGCGGCCCTCGCTCACGTTCGGCACCGCGACCAGCGAACGCTCGCCGGCCGGCGGCCCGGCGTCGACGACCCCCGCTTGTGGGGCTCCCGGGGCTTCCCTAACGTTCACCAGTGAACTACCTTGCGCATCCTCTTCCGCCTACTCACGTTCCTGCGTCCCTACCGGACCCAGGTCGCCATCACCGCGCTTGCCGCCGCAGGGCTCATGGCGTGCTCCGTCACCTTGCCATACCTGACGCGCCTGGTGATCGACGATGTCCTCGGCGACGGCCGCGAAGGGCTGCTCGTCCCGATCGCGGCGGCCTTCGTCCTGGTGGTGGCACTGCGGTTCGGGCTCGGCTACGTCCGGCGAACCCTGGCCGGCCACGTGTCGCTGAGCGTCGAGACGGATCTCCGCGCCCGGCTGTTCGCGCACGTCCAGCGGCTGTCGGTCGGCTATTTCGACCGCATGCCGGTCGGCCAGCTCATGTCGCGCGCGACCAGCGACCTCCAGGCGGTCCGCTTCTTCCTGGGCTACGGCCTGGTGTTCCTGTTCATGAACGCCTTCACCATGCTCTTGGTCTCGGGGCTGCTCTTTTGGATCGACGTGCCGCTCGCGCTGCTCAGCCTGATCGTCGGCCCGGTCCTGATCGCCGTCGCCTGGCGCTACAGCCACGTCTCCAGCCCGGTGCTGCTCGACGTCCAGCAGCGGATCGGCGACGTGACCTCCATGGCCGAGGAGAGCATCGCGGGCATCCGCGTCGTCAAGGCCTTCGGCCAGGAGGTGCCGCGCGGTGAGCGCTTCGCCACGACCGCGCGCGGCGCGTTCGGGCGCAGCATGGACGCCGCGTGGATCCGGGCCAGCTATCAGCCGTTCATGGGGTTCGTGCCGCTCGTCGGACTGGCGCTGGTCCTCCTCTATGGCGGGTTCCAGACGATCGACGGCGCGATCACGCTCGGCGAGTTCGTTCAGTTCTATCTCTACCTGACCCTTCTGACCGGGCCCTTCCGCTCGCTGGGGATGCTGGTCGGCAACGCCCAGCGTGCGCTCGCGGGCGGTCGGCGGATCTTCGAGGTGCTGGACGCCGAGACCGACGTGCGCGAGCCGGAGGACCCGGTCCCGCTCCCGGACGGCGGCGGCGCGATCCGCCTCGATGGCGTGACCTTCCGCTTCGGCCCGGATGCCCGGCCGGCGCTCGACGGGGTCGACCTCGAGGTCGCGGCCGGCCGCACGATCGCCATCATCGGGCCGACGGGGTCGGGCAAGACGGCACTCACGCAGCTGCTGCCGCGCTTTTACGACCCCGAGCGCGGTCGGGTCGTGATCGACGGCCAGGACGTCCGCGACGTCGGCCTGACCGATCTGCGCCGGGCGGTGGCGCTGGTGCCCCAGGAGCCGTTCCTGTTCTCCACGAGCGTCCGCGAGAACATCGCCTACGGACGACCCGACGCGAGCGACGCCGAGGTCGAGGAGGCGGCGCGGGCGGCGCAGGCGGACGGGTTCGTCCGCGAGCTCCCCGAGGGGTACGAGACGCTCGTCGGCGAGCGCGGATACACCCTCTCGGGCGGCCAGCGGCAGCGGATCGCGATCGCCCGGGCCATCCTCGCCGACCCCCGGATCCTGGTGCTGGACGAGGCGACCGCTTCGGTGGACGCGGCCACGGAGGCCGACATCCATGCGGCGCTCGGCCGGGCGACGGCGGGCCGGACGACGATCCTGATCGCGCACCGGCTCTCCACGCTGACGCTCGCGGACGAGCTCGCGGTCGTGGAGGACGGCCGCGTGGTCGCGACCGGGACGCACGCGGAGCTCTACGAGCACAACGCGCTCTACCGCGAGATCCACGACCACGGCCTCACGCGCCCACGGCTGGCCGAGGAGGTCGCGTGAGCGCCCGCGGCGGACCGATGGGCGGCGGACGACCGGGGGGCAACGTGCCCTCCTGGGTCGGCGACGGCGCCCGCCCCGCCCAGCGCGGGCTGCTCCGGCGGCTCGTCCCCTACTTCCGGCCGTATCTGTGGCGCACGCTCGCGACGCTCGCGCTGATGCTCGTGGTCACGGCCGCGGGGCTGTCGGTCCCGGCGCTCGCGCAGATCGGAATCGACCACGGGATCCAGGACAAGGACAAGACCGTCCTCACGATCGTCGTCGGGCTGTTCGTCGTGGCCGGGGCGGTCGGCTGGATCGCCGGCCTCGGACAGAGCTACCTGGCGAGCTGGGTCGGAGAGCGGGTGCTCCTCGACCTTCGCGAGGACACCTTCCGCCATCTCATGGACCTCGAGCTCGGGTACCACGAGCGCACGCCCACCGGGCGCAGCGTCAGCCGGCTGACGAGCGACATCGAAGCGCTCCTCCAGCTCGTCACCGACGGCGTGACCTCCCTCGTGGTCAACGGGCTGACCCTCGTCGGCGTCGTGGTGATCCTGTTCCTCTACGACTGGCGCCTCGCGCTGATCGCGTTCGTGATCTTCCCGCCGCTGGCGCTCGCGACGGCGGCCTTCCGCGTCTACTCGGCCCGCCGATACCGGCGTGTGCGCGAGCGGGTCGCGGATGTCCTGGCGACGCTCCAGGAGTCGCTCAGCGGGATCCGCGTGGTCCAGGGGTTCGGCCGCCAGGAGTCGACCTCCCGCCGGCTCGCAGAGGCCAACGAGCGCTACCAGCAGGCCAACTACTCGACCGTGCGGCTCTCCGGGCTGTTCTTCCCGGGCGTCGAGGCGATGGCCGGCGTCGCCACCGTGGTGATCCTCTACTTCGGCTCCCAGATGGTGCTCGACGACGCCCTCACGGTCGGCGTCATGGTGGCGTTCATCGGCTATCTGTCGAGCTTCTTCGACCCCATCCAGCAGCTCTCGCAGCTCTACAACACCTTCCAGTCGGCGATGGCCGCGCTCGAGAAGATCCTGGGCGTGCTGGAGACCGAGCCCCGGCTCGATGACGCCCCCGACGCGGTCGACCTGCCGCCGATCCGAGGCGACATCGTGCTCGAGTCGGTTACGTTCGGCTACGGCGACGAGCCCGTCATCCACGACGTCGACCTCTCGATCGCCGCCGGTGAGACGCTGGCGCTCGTCGGTCCGACCGGCGCCGGCAAGTCGACGATCGCCAAGTTGATCGCCCGCTTCTACGACCCCGGCGGCGGCCGGGTGCTCGTCGACGGTCACGACCTGCGGCACGTGCGACAGGCGTCGCTCCGCAGTCAGATGGCGGTCGTCCCACAGGAGGGCCACCTGTTCGCGGGGACCCTCCGCGACAACGTCAGCTTCGGGCGCCCCGGCGCCGACGACGACGCCGTGCGTGCCGCGCTCGCCGCGGTCGGCGCCGACTTCGTCGACGGCCTGCCCGACGGCCTCGACACCGAGCTCTCGGAGCGCGGCGCCGATCTGTCGGCGGGCCAGCGTCAACTCGTCGCGTTCGCGCGCGCGCTGCTCACCGATCCGCGCGTCCTCGTCCTGGACGAGGCCACCTCCTCGATCGACCTCCGGACCGAGGGACGGATCGAGCAGGCGCTCGCGGAGCTCATGCAGGGTCGGACGTCGGTCGTGATCGCCCACCGGCTCTCGACCATCGTGCGCGCCGATCGGATCGCCGTCGTGGACGACGGCCGGATCGTCGAATACGGCACCCACGACCAGTTGATCGGCGCGCCCGGCGGGCGCTACGCCCGCCTGTACGGCGCCTGGCTTGCGACGGCCGCCTGACGGGGCGACGTCGTCGCGGAGCGCGGACGTCCGGATCTCGCGCCAGAATGTGAACGTCTGGTGAACGATGAGGAGAGTCCACATGGGCAAGGACGACGACCCGGGGGCGGCCGCGCGCGTGGTCGCGGACCGGCTGATCGCCTACCGCGAGGCGAACGGGCTGAGCCGCCAGGAACTGGCGGCGCGGATGGAGGTGCACCCGACCCGCATCGCACGCATCGAGCGCGCCGTCGATCCGCCGAACCTCGACACGCTCGCGAGGGTCGCGGCGCTCCTCGGCGAGGAGATCACGATCTCGGTGTGCCCGCGCGGCGGCAAGTCCGAGCATCTGCGCAAGAAGGTCAGGAGCGGGGCCGTCCGGTTCACGATGCACGACGCGCGCGTGACGCTCGCCGCCGGGTAGCCGCCCGAGCATCGACACCCGCCGGACGGACACCGACGGGGCGCAGGTGCTACCTTTTCTCGCGGCTTGCGAGCCCGATGGGGGATCGTCTAGCGGTAGGACGCCGGGTTCTGGCCCCGGTAGCGGGGGTTCGAATCCTCCTCCCCCAGCCTGAGCGGCCCGCAGGTCGGTGTCGTACATCAGGCCACCGTGGCGCATTCGTCTAGGGGCCTAGGACGCCGCCCTCTCACGGCGGTAACACGGGTTCAAATCCCGTATGCGCTACTCATCGCGTCACCACGAAAACCCCGCTCCGGCGGGGTTTTCTGTTGCCACCACGGACGATGGAAAGTCCAGGCAGCGGCTCTGAGCCCCAGGACGGCTCGGGCTCGGTCGGATCCCCGCCGGGCCGATGCGGCCCGCCTTCCCGGCCGGCCGGTGGCGCTCCAGAGGGGGCGACATGCCCAAGTGGAGGACACGTCACGCCCACTCGCGCGCGCCTTGGGAGCGGCGGCGGCGCTGCCGATCGACACGACCGCCGGATCCGGGTGATCGCGCACCGGGGGGGTGATCGAGCGCTAGCTGTTGTTCGCCACCACGTTGTTCCGAAGCAGCTCGCTGAGCCGCTTGGTGGGTGTCTGGAGACCGAGGCCTGCGTGGGGTCTGCGGTGATTGTAGTGCCAGAGCCACGCCGGGAGTGCGTCGGCGCGCTCGGCTGAGGAGCGGTAGATCGCCCCGTAGGCCCACCGCTCGGTCAAGGTCCCGATGAAGCGCTCGGCCTTTCCGTTGGTGCGCGGGGTGTAGGCCCGGGTTCTGGTGTGACGGATCCCGAGCGCTCGCACCGCGTCGCGGTGGGCGTGGGAGCGATAGGCCGATCCGTTGTCGGTGAGGATCCGCTCGACGGTGATCCCGTGTGCGGCGTAGTGCGCGACGGCACGCCGAAAGAAGCCGATCACGGTCGCCTTTCGCTCATCGGGGAGCACCTCCACGTATGCCAGGCGTGTGGCGCCGTCGACGGCCACGTGCGCGCACTCCCATCCGGCCCCGCGGGCGCGGGCCCTTCTGTCGCCGTGTGCGCGATGGCCGGCGCCTCCCTCGATCCGCCCGAGCTTTTTGACGTCGATGTGCACGAGCTGACCCGGGCGGGTGCTCACGATCCGCACCGGATCACCGACAGGCGGCTCGGATCGGCGAAGTCGGCCCTCGCCCGCACGGGCAAGGACACGCGAGACCGTCCGCGCGGGGGATCGCAAGACAATCGGCGATCTCCCACGCCGTCATCCTCGTCGCACGCAGGGCGAGGATCGCCCGCTCACGCTCCGGGGCGGTGCGCGTGGGCATCCGCCGAGGACGGCTCGATCGGTCCCAAAGGCCCCTCGGCCCCTCGGCGCGGTGGCGGTGAAGCCACTTGCGGGCCGTTTGCTCGCTGACTCCGGCGGCCTCGGCCGCCTGCGTCACCGAGCGGCCCTGGGTCTCGATGCGCTCCACAAGGAGCGCCCCTTCCCTGCGGGGTCAGCTTGGCGTTAGCGTGGACCTTCATCCGGGTGCTCCTTGGGTCGCGAGGCTTCGCAACCCCGATCCTCCCGGAGCACCCGGATGAACAACGTCATGGCGAAGGACAGCTAGCGCTCGTCGAGCACCGGCCCTGGAGCGCGGCCCATCGCTTTTCGATCGGTGATGGTCCTGGCGCTCCAGGCACCGAGCCCCAGCTCGTCGCCTACGGCCGGGGACCCCCGATCAGCGCACCAACTCGAGCTGGCTCGGCCGCCATGTCTTGTCGATCCACGGCTCCAGGGGCCCATAGGCGCGCAGGAGGATGAGCCAGCTCTTGCCCGGGATCGTCTGGATCCAGTTCTTCTCCATGCCCTCCGGCGGTTTCGGCGCGAAGGTCACGTCGATGGAGCCGTCGTCGTTGTGCGTCTGATCGGCGCTCAAGCTGTTGATTCCGGCGAACGTCTGATCCGTCTGCAACATGCTTCGCGTCTGCGGGTCGTAGATGGTCACCGACCAGTTGTCCTTCACGGGGAAGTTCGCCGGCAGGTGCAGCTTGTAGGTCTTGGCACCATCGAGTGGCCGGCTTTCCTTGTCCAAGCCGATGATCATGTAGTCCGATCCCGCACCGGGCGTGGTCAAGGCCATGGCGGGGGTCACGCAGACGGCGTTGTAGTGCATCCAGAGCCGGCCGTCCATACGCCGCGCTCCGGCTTCCAGGAAGTAGGTGTCCTTGTCGGGATAGGCCATCACCCACTCGGTGTGCTCGTCGTGGTAGATGTACTGGCCCGGGTCCTGCGGATAGACGGTATTCACCCGCGCATACCCGTTGCCGATGGCGACCGCGTCGGTGAGGATTCCGGCCATGCGCTCGTCCGGCTCGAAGGGCTGGCCCTTGGTGATGCCGATGGCACGCAGCTGGCCGGCGAGCTCCGGGTCGAGCCAGCCGTCCGCCTCCTCCTGGACGATCTCATTCACGATCTCGAAGAAGCTGACGTCGTTGGGCATGATCGTGTTGTAGCCCGCCAGGCCCGACATGTTCTTGAACTCCATCGCGGGCGGATCGTTCGCCTCGCCGAGCGGGTACACCTTGAGGTTGTGCTTGATGTTCTCGGTCGCCTTCTCGACATTGTCCGGATCCTGGGTGCTGCCGTGGACGCGTCCACGCATGAAGTTCCACACGCAGTAGGTCTGCGACTTCACCACGTGGTAGCCGTCGGGCACGTCGCCGTCGTAGTCGGGAGGTAGGACCAGGTACTTGCCGCCCTTGCCGTGGTCCGGACCGGCGGCGCCCATGTCGCTGATGTAGCGGAAGTACATGTCGTCGAGGATGCCCAGCACGTCGGGCGGCACTTCGATGACGGTGGGGCCGTCGTTCTTCAGGTCCAGGAAGCCCCACGTGTAGAGCGAGGTGTTGTTCCATGTGAGGACGAGCGGCTTGGAGTCGCCCATCTGCTCGGCGATCAGGATCTGGTTGCTCCTGGTGAGCCCCTCATCGCGGTGACCCTGTCGGAGTGAGTACATCGATGCCGCCGGGGTCATGTTGATGAAGGCCTCGACCGCCCGGCCGCGCTGGACGAAGTCGACCAGCGTGTCCTTGGTGCTCCCGACGGGCACCCCGTCGAAGAACTCCAACGTCCCGATAGAGCTCTCCACCTTGTCCGGCGTGGTGCGGTTCACCGGGATCGGGGTGGTCATCTTCATCACCGGCTGCTGGGTGATCATCTTGGACGTGTTCATGTCAGCTCGTCTTCCCGAGTTCGGAATGCGGATGTCGGATCACCCGACGCGTCGGAGGCCATCATCTGCCCGCGCGTGCGTGCCCGCCAGCCCCAAGCCGGTCCAGGGAGGGTGTGGTCGGACCCGACCAGCGACGTCGCGTCGCGTCCGTCGACCGCGGTGCCGAGGTGGAGGCCGAAGGCCCGCAGCGGCGCCGCGACGAGGGTCAGCGTCGCGTCGGCACCGGCATCGAGTGCGTGGACGACGCGCGGTCGCGCGACGATGCCGCGACGCACACCGGGGGCCGCCAGCTTGGCCTCGACCAGCCGGGGGGAGGACCTCGGGAACATTTGGAGCCGCGCCGACGGGCGGGTCCTTCGCCGCACGCGGAATCGCCTCGTCGTCGAGTGCGCCCTCTCCGTCCATGGCCGCGTACTCTCGCAACGCGGCACCGGCGCCGCCACCCCGCGTGGAGCGCCCCACGGCCCGGCGCGGCGGACCGCGTCGCGCGAGGCCCCGAGGGCGTAGATCACCCGATCGGGTGATGCACGGAGTCTGATGCCCGCCGAAGCGTCGTGTGCTGGGCCCTGCGGGGCAGCGACCGGGTGGGCACCCGGTCCACTGCGACAGCGCGCGCCATCCGGAGGGGCACCCGGATCCGCGCCGGCAATCGGAGGAGGGCCGCGGGGGCACCGCTGCCCTCCTCTTGTCCTTCGCCCCCCGGTTCAGCGCCGCGCGCGCGGCGCGACCCGCAGCACGCCGACCACCGAGCGACCCGCCAGGCGCACCCGGACCGAATAGCGCCCCGCGGAGAGCCGTCGTGCGATCCGGCCGGGAACTCGGACGGTCGTCCAGCCACGTCGGGCGCTGACGGCGAAGCGCCCGACGTGGGTCGCGCGACGAAGCGTGACCGTGGCGCGGGCGGCGCGGGTGGAGCGCACCCGCAGGCGCGGCGCCCGGCCGCCGACGCGGTCCACGGGGATGCGGAGCCGGACAGACGGGCGGGCGCGACCCGCGGTGGCCGGGCGCACGCGCATGGACGCCTGGGCGGAGGTGCCCGCGAGACCGACGCGGACGACGTGTGTCCCCGGCCGCAGCGCTCGCGCGAGGCCCGCGGGGACGCGCACGACGTTCCAGCCGACCCGGGCCCGGAAGTCGAACGCGCCGCGACGGCGCGACCCGCGGCGCAGGGTCACGGTGCCCGTCGCGGCGATGGCGGAGTGGATGCGAAGGACGGGCCTGACACCCATGCGCACGGCGGTGGGCACACGCAACGTGAGCCCGGACTCGGGCGGTGCGCCGGCGGGGGGCGGTGCGCCGGCGGGGGGCAGTGCGCCGGCGGGGGGCGGTGCGCCGGCGGGGGGCGGTGCGCCGGCGGGGGGCGGTGCGCCGGCGGGGGGGGCGGTGCGCCGGCGGGGGGCGGTGCGCCGGGGACGATCACCGTCACGGCCATGTCGGCGCCCGCCGTTCGGTTGCCCGCCCGGTCGACCGCGACGACGTGCCAGGTGCGACGACCGGGCGCGAGATCCACCGCCGGGCGCGCGGACGATCCGCTGCCGGCCACGGTCGCGACGGCGACTCCGTCGACGACCAGTTCGTGGCGGTCGATCCCGCTCTGCGCATCGGTGCCGGGCACCCACGCAAACGACGGGCGCTGCTCGGTGACGCCGGTCCCCGCGCCCGGACGCACGCCCCTCGGAGGGCTCGGCGCGACGGTGTCGGGCGACGCCGCGCCCGTCTGCGCGAGCGCCCCGAGCAGGCTCAGCCGTCGGCCGCCGGAGGTCGTTGACGCGAGGGTCGGCAGGGCGTCTCCGCCGTCCACGATGGCGCGCGCGAGCTGCCAGGGCGCGAGAGACGGGACGCGCCCGGCCAGGATCGCCGCCACGCCGCTGACGTGCGGCGCCGCCATCGACGTCCCGCTCTTGTGGGCGTACCCCGGGCCCGGGACGGTGCTGAGGATCGCGTCGCCCGGCGCGCCCACGTCGACCGATTGGGAACCCCGGTTGGAGAACCCGGCGAGGGCGTCGGCGTCGTCGGTCGCGGCGACCGAGACGAGCGAGGGCTCCGGACACGCGGCGGGCCAGGTCGGGACCACGTCGGTGTCGGCCCCGTCGTTGCCGGCCGCGACGATCGAGATGACGCCGCGCTCGGCGGCCCAGGCGATGGCGTCGCAAAGCGCCGGGCTGTACGCATCGCCCCCGAAGGACATGTTCACGACCCTTGCGCGTTTCTCGGCGACCGCGTACTCGATCGCCGCAATGGCATCCGAGGTGAAGCCGCCGCCCGCACCGATGAACTTGAGGGGCATGATCCGGGCGTTCGCGCGACCCCCGCCCACCCCCACCCCGTCGCCACCGGGCCGCACCGATGATCCCGCGACGTGGGTGCCGTGGGCATCGACGATCGGATGGTCGTCGACGCCGGCGTCGTCGCCCAGGAAGTCCCAGCCGCGCACGTCGTCCACGTACCCGTTGGCGTCGTCGTCCACGCCGTTGGCCGGCACCTCACCCAGGTTGGACCACGTCTGCGCGGCCAGGTCGGGGTGCGTCTCGTGCATGCCGGAGTCGACCACGGCGACCACGACCTCGGCCGGATCGCCCGCCGCGTCCCAGCCGTCGACCGCGTCGATGTCGGCGCCCAGCACGCTCCCGGCCGCCGCGCCGGTGTTGCGGAGCATTCACTGGTCGCCGGACGGACCCGGAGCGAACAGCGGGTCGTCCGGGTTGAGCGCCGGTCGGTGGACCGGATCGGGGAGGACCCTGACCCGGCCGGGAAGCCCGTCGACCTTCCGGCGGGCCGCTCCGAGGGACGGGACTCGTCGAGCGCGACCGACCGCCAACCACCCGGCAGGCGCTGCTCGTCGCCGCCGAGGCTAGCCGCGATCAGCGCGTCCGACGCGCCGCCGGGCCCATCCACCGCGACCAGCACGCGCTCGGCCGCCGCACCCTGGGCGCACGCGACCGCGAGCCATGCGACGAGCACCATGGCGCCGACCCACCGCGCACGGGCTCGGCGGGGGCCAGTGAGTGCGGGCACCACCGGGGCCTCCGGGTCCATCCGTCCTCTGCGGGATGCCGGGCCGACATCCCCCGTTCAGGGGATGAATCGGCCTGCGGAGGATGTTCCGTGAATGCGATTCGACGACGGCGGGCTCGTGATCCGCACGTCGTCGTCCGATACACGAACCGAGCATCCACATCCGACGGGTGGAACCCGATGCCATACATCGAAGCCAAGGCCGCGATCCAGGAGGGGCTGCGCCACGCGCAGGCGCAGACCCGAGAGGTGGCGACCTTCATGGTCGCGGCGGCGGGCGGCCGCGCGGACCGGATCGAGGGGCGGCGCGTCCCGCCCTCGGGCGAGGCCCGTGAGAGCCAGACCGGACGCGACGACGGCCGGGCCGATCGGGAGCGCCCACCCGAGGAGGGGCGCGGCGGCCGGGTGGACCTCACCGCCTGATCGCGATGACCGGTCGTCGCCCTCGACCCTTCGCGTCCGGGGTCAGGGTGCGATCGGCAGGGACCGCTCGTAGACGATCCGGTCCTCGCCGGGGCCGACGTACCCCGACTCCCGTCGCCCAACGAACCCGAGGCGCTCGTGGAAGGCCTGTGAGGTCGTGTTCCAGATCGGCGCCAGCGCCCTCACCCGCGTCCGCCCGCGCGCCGCCATCCGGTCGCCGAAGGCCCGGTAGAGCTCCGACCCGATCCCGGCCCGCCGTCGGGCGGGATCGACCGCGTGGAAGTGGATGTACGCGAGGTCCTGCTCGGACTCGCTGGCGAGCCCGAGCAGGAACCCGACCGGTGTGCCACCCGCCTCGATCCAGACGCCCGAGGGTCCGAGCTGGTCGAAGAAGAGTCGATGCATCACCAGGCCGACCGGCCGTCCCATCCATCGGTCCGCGACCGCACGGGCAGCGTGGAAGTCGTCCGCCCGAAGGGCCCGGACGACACCTTCGTCTGCGGCCGTCGCATCGCTCGACATCACTGCTCACAGTACCCCGGCCGCCTCAGAACGCGTCGCGCATGTCACGTCCGGCACGAGCGAGCCGATAACGTGCCGATGCCACGAAACCTCCAGGAGGTATGAGATGCGTGCTTCACGGCGCCGAGGGGCCCTCGCGGTCCTCGTAATCGGCGCGATCGCCATCGGCGCCGGGTGCGGCGGCAGCTCGGGATCGGATGCGCTGAGTGCCGACGAGCTTCGAAGCCAGGCCGACGCGATCTGTGAACGCTTCGACGCGGAGTCCGAGGCGATCGCCGAGCCCACCTCCGCGGATGGGATCAAGCCCTTCCTGGAGCAGACCGCGGCGCTCCAGCAGGAGCAGCTCGACGAGCTCGAGGCGCTCGACCCCCCCGAGGAGCTCGCGGAGCCGTACGAGGAGGCCCTCGGACTGCTGCAGACCCAGATCGACACGGCGAACGAGGTCGTCGCGGACATCGATTCGGGGACGCCTCCCGAGGAGGCCGCGACCGCACTCACCGAGCTCTCGTCGAACGGTGAGCGGCTCGACGAGCTCGCGGCCGACATCGGACTCCAGCGCTGTGGCGGCGGGGACGGCACGAGCGGTGACTCGGACACGACCACGGACACGACCACGGCCGATGACACGCTGGGCACGACCGACGACGCGACGACCGATTCCGCACCGCCCGACACGCCGACCGGCACGGCCGACATCCAGACCTATGTCGGTGACGTCGGCGAGGCCGCGCAGGCGCTCGTCTCGTTCGGAACCATCCTCCAGAACGTGAGCAGCTCCGAGGAGCTTCAGTCGCAGGCGGGGCAGGCGGAGGCCGAGCTCGACAAGTTCGACGCGGCGATCGCCGAGATGAGCACGTACACGCTGGACAACGCGCAGCTCGAGCAGCAGCGCGCCGCGCTGGTCGACACGGCGGACGAGGTGAGCTCGTCCCTGGGCGAGTTCGTCGACGCCGCTCGTGAGGGTGACACGGCCAGGATCCAGGAGCTCGTCCCCGAGGTCACGCAGGCGCTCACCAGCTTCCAGAACGCCGCGAGCGGCGGCGGCTGAGCGAGGGGCGCGTCAGGGCGCGCCGCGACGTGGGGGCGGCCGACGGCCGGCCTCACGTCGCGCGCGCTCCGCGCGCGTGGCGGCGACGATCGCGAACGTCGCGAGGAGCCCCCAGAACACGCCGTAGAGGATCGCCCTGTCCTGAGGCTGGTTGAGCACCGTGACGTGGGCGACGTACAGCGCCACGACGCTCACCGGAAGCACGATGGCGATCTGGACGCCGAGCCGCAGGCGCTCCCATCGCTCCACCGGCGTCGGCCGGTCTTGGTTCGGTTCCACGGCCGCCGAGGATAGCGGGGGTCTAGCATCCTCCCGGTGACGACCGACACCGCATGGGAGAGCTTCGGCGCCTGGTGGGCCACGATCGCCGATCTCGGCGGCGCGACGTCGCTGCTCGGGTGGGACCGGGAGACCGGGATGCCGGCGGGGGGCGCGGAGGGGCGCGCCGCGCAACTGGGGACGCTTGCCGCGATCCGCCATCGCGAGCTGACGCGTACGGACATGTCCGAGGCGATCGCGCAGCTGACCGCCACCGACCTGCCGCGCGGGCGCGCCGCCGCGCTCGCGCGGGCCGCGCGGGAGCGGCGACGCACGATGCTGGTGCCGGAGGACCTCGTGCGGGCGTCGTCCGAAGCGGGATCGCGCTGCGTGACCGCATGGATCGAGGCACGGCCGCGGGCGGACTTCGCGGCGGTGGCGCCGCACCTGGAGCGCGTCGTGGCGCTCCGTCGCCAGGAGGCCACCGCGCTGCTCGATGCGGGCGGCGACGAGCCGTACGACGCGCTCCTCGAGGAGTTCGAGCCCGGCGCCCGCGCGCGGGCGCTCGAACCGGTCTTCGACCGTCTCGCCGGACGATTGACCCCCCTGGTCGAGCGGGCGCGCACAGATGGACCGGACCTCGGCGGGCGGCGCTGGCCGCGCGCGGCGCAGATGACCCTCGCCGCGAGACTGGCCGAGCTCACCGGCTTCGACATGAACCGCGGCCGGATCGCCGAGTCCGCCCATCCGTTCACCGCGTCACCAGGTGTCGGTGATGTGCGGCTGACCACACGCCTCGACGACGACACCCCTCTCCCCGGCGCGCTCGCGACGATGCACGAGCTCGGTCACGCCCTCTACGAGCAGGGCTTCGCCGACGACCTGGCCCGCGGTCCACTGGCCGACGCCCCGTCGCTCGGCGCCCACGAGTCCCAGTCGCGCTTCTGGGAGAACCACGTCGGCAGGACCGATGCCTTCTGGGAGCGAATCGGTCCGACCCTTCGCGAGCTGTTCCCGGCGGCGATGGCGGGCCTCGCTCCCGCGACCCTCGCGCAGGCCGCGCGGGCCGTGCGCCCGTCCCTGATCCGCGTCGAGGCCGACGAGGTGACCTACAACCTCCACATCGTGCTTCGGTTCAGGCTGGAGCTTGCGCTGATCCGCGGAGACCTCGCTGTCGCCGACCTGCCCGGGGCATGGGACGAGGGCATGGAGACCCTCCTCGGTGTCCGTCCGCCGGACGCGCGCGACGGGGCGATGCAGGACATCCACTGGCACGACGGCCTGATCGGCTACTTCCCGACCTACACCCTCGGCAACCTCTACTCCGCCCAGCTGGCGGAGGCGATGGCGGAGGACCTGGGTCCGCTGCACGACACGATCGCGGACGGCCGCCTCGACGAGATCCTCGCCTGGATGCGCGATCGGGTGCACCGCCACGGCGCGACGATGTCCACCGCGGACCTCCATGCGCGCGGCGACCGGAGCGCGATCTGGACGAGGAGGCGCTCATCGCCCACCTGAGCCGCACCTACGCCGGAGGATGACGGGGCCTCACTCCGGGGCCGGGACGGCCGATACCCGGGGTGTGCCCTCTTCCTCGCGTCGTCTCGTCGCGGGCGCCCTCGCGTGCGTCGTCCTCGCCGTGGCCCCGGTCGCGTCGGCCCGTCCCGACGCCGTCGCGGAGCGCGCGCGCGCGCGGCCGCGACGGTGGCCGACGACCGGCTCGAGCGGGCGCAGGCGCGCCTCGCGAGCGCCCAGGCCGCGCTTCGAGGAGGCCGATCGATCATCACGCCGAGGCCGAGGCCGAGCTCGAGCGGCGGCTCGTCCAGGCCTACGTGGCGCCCGCGCCGGGCGGCCTCGTGGGCCTGCTGAGCGGCGACGCGACCGACGCGCTCGCCCAGATGGACCTCCTGCGCGCGACCTCCGGCGAGGACGCGGCGACGCTCGCGCGGTTCCGCGTGGCGCTCGCCGACCAGGAGGCCTCGGTCGCCCGCCTCGCCCGGGTGCGGGCGCGGCGGGGTGGCGCTCGCGCGCGTGCAGGCGCCGACGAGCACCGGTGCGTCGGTGTCCGGCCCGGCCCGCCGGGGGGGCGTCGCGGCACCGGGGGACGACCCTGAGAACACGTCGGGCGCGCCGAGCGGCGTCCCGAGCGCCGAGGACGAGCGCGGCAAGCTCGCGCGCCTCGTCGCCGAACAGAGCCTCCCCGGACGTGCGCCGGAGGACGCGACGACCGGCACCGCCATCGACCTCGAGCGCCCCGGCCGCCCCGCCGCCCCTGGTCGCCCGGCCCTACCTCGGAACGCCCGACACCGCCCCTCGACCCGGCGTCGTCGTCGCCCTTGCCGCGGCCTGGATCGGGCCGGGCTACGACGGGGCGACCACCGCGGCGGGCGAGCGCTACGACCCGAAGGCGCTGAGCGCCGCGTCGCGCACGCTGCCGTTCGGAACGCTGCTGCGGCTGGAGCGCAACGGCCGCACCGTGACCGTGCGCGTCAACGACCGCGGCCCGTTCGGGCGCGCGCAGGACCTCGCCGTGTCGGACGCCGCCGCCGTGGCCCTCGACCTGCGGGGGATCCAGCCCGTGCGCGCCCGGGTCCTGCCCCAGCCCTAGACGTCCCCGTCGTCAGGCGGCGCCGGAGGTCGCGAACGCCGCGTGCGCGTGAAGGGCGGCGCCGACCCAGCCCGCCTCGTTCTTGTGCTGGGCGGGAACGACCGGCGGACGCACCGCCAGGTGATCGAGCCACTTGTCGGCGTGCTTCGAGACCCCTCCGCCGAGGATCACGAGGTCGGGCCAGATCACCGCGGTCGACGGTGTCGATGTACTCGTTGAGGGCGCGCGGCCCACTGCTTCCAGGAGAGCCCCTTGTTCTCGCGGACGCTCGCGGCCGCGCAGCGCTCCCGGCCTTGCCCACGGACCTCGATGTGGCCGAGCTCCATGTTGGGCACGAGCCTGCCGTCCAGAAGAGCGCGGATCCGATCCCCGTTCCGAGCGTCAGCAGCAACGTGACCCCCGGCTGATCGCGCCCCGCCCCGAATCCGATCTCGGCCAGGCCCGCGGCGTCGGCGTCGTTGAGGATGGCGCAGGGGCGCCCGATCTTCGCGGAGAACGCCTCCCTCGCGTCGACGCCCACCCAGGAGCGGTCGATGTTCGCGGCCATCATCGGGACCCCGTCCACGAACGGCGCCGGAAATCCGATCCCCACGGGATGATCCGACCCGAGGGTCGAGATGAGCTCCGCGGTCGCGGCGACGACCGCAGCCGGTGTCGACGGCTGCGGCGTCGGCACGCGGACCCGCTCGCCCACGAGCACGGTGCCCGCGGCAGTGTCCACGAGCCCCGCCTTGATCCCGGTTCCGCCGATGTCGACCCCGATCCACCCGTCCGGGGCGCTCTG
>CALNYH010000015.1:0-101197 GCA_942490795.1 uncultured Thermoleophilia bacterium
GACGGCCCGTCAGCTTGGCCCCTGCTCATCATCGCGTGACGGGGCCTTCTTGGGTCGTGCCTCAGCCGACCCGTGCGCGCTCGATCGATCCGGCCCGCAACTGGGCGGGCGGGCATCCTCACCCCTCCGGCTCGACCACGAGCGCGTGCAGGCCGAGCGCACCGTGGGCCCCAAGCGTGGAGATCTTCTCGATGTCCGAGGTGCGGCTCGGCGCCGAGACCAGCGAGAGCGCCGAGGGAATCGTGCGCCCGCGGTACGCTTCCGCGAGCGCCTCTGAAAGCGTCTCGCGCACGCGATCGGCCGGCAGCACCGCGACGTGGTACGCGGCGGCGGCGTCGAGCGCCCTGCCCTGGCCCGCCCTCGCCTCGAGCATCAGGGTCCCGCGCTCGGCGACCGCGGCGAGCGGAACCGAGATGCCGCAGGTGACCTCGGGCCCCTCGAGGCCGAGCAGCTCGCGCGGGCCCCGACCGGTGGGCCAGGTGAGCACCTCGACGCCCGCCTCCTCGAGCGCCTCGGGCAGCCTGAGCTCCGCGAGTACCGGGTCGTCCGCGAGCACGGCGCGTTCGACGCCCCAGGCGCGTAGCCGACCGACGACCGCCTCGGCCGCGGCGTCGGGAGCGACGACCTCGCCAGAGGCGCGGCGGCGCGTCAGCGCTGCGATCAGGCGCTCGGCGGCCACGTGGTCGGCAGATCGCGCTGGGAGGTCCAGCCGGCCCCCGGACCGGGCAGCCGCCGCATCCAGCCGCGGCGACCGAGCAGGGGCAGCGCGACCCGCGTGAGGTGCCGCGTGAGGGCATAGCCGATCCGCGTGCGCCAGAGAGCACTCCAGATGCGGATGCCAATGCGCTCTGCGCGCGGTCGCCGATCCGCGACGCGGCCGCGGGCTCGCACGAGCAGGTCGTGGAGCGGGATCCCGACCGGGCAGGCCTCGTGACAGGCACCGCACAGCGAGGAGAAGTACGGCAACTCGGTCGCGCTCTTGGCGCTCGGGCCCTCCAGAAGCGGCGTCAGCACCGCGCCGATTGGCCCTGAGTAAGGAGACCCATAGGCCTGGCCGCCGACGGAGCGCCACATCGGACATGAGTACAGGCACGCGCCGCAGCGGATGCAGTTGAGGATCTCCTCGAACTCGGTGCCGCGCAGCGCGGAGCGGCCGCCGTCGACGATCACCAGGTGCAGCTCCTCGGGCCCGTCCGCCTCGTCCGGGCGGCGAGGACCCGTGATCAGGTTGACGTAGCCGGCCGCGTCGTCACCGATGGCCGCCATCGGCAGCAACTGCAGAATGTGGGCGGCGTCCTCCCAGTCGGCGACCACGCGCTCCATCCCCATCACGGCGACGTGAATCCGCGGGAGGGCGGTGACCAGGCGTCCGTTGCCCTCGTTCTCCACGATGCAGATGGTCCCGGTCTCGGCAACCGCGAGGTTCACGCCCGACACCCCGATGTCGGCCGCCGCGAACACCTCGCGCAGGCGTCGGCGCGCATGCGCGACGAGCGCCTCGCGCTCGTCGACCACCTCTGCACCGGCCTCGTTCGCGAACAGTTCGGCGACCTGAGCGCGGTTGAGGTGAACGGCGGGCGCGATGATGTGGCTCGGGTGCTGCCCCGCGAGCTGGATGATCCATTCGCCGAGGTCGGTTTCGACCACCTCCAGCCCGGCCGCCTCGAGCGCCTCGTTGAGCTTGATCTCCTCGGTGGCCATCGACTTCGACTTGGCGACCAAGCGCGCCTCACGCTCGCGGGCCAGGCGGACGACGTACTCGCAGGCCGCCGCCCCGTCCGCAGCCCGGTAGACGATCCCACCGGCGGCCTCGACCCGCCCCTGGAGCCGATCGAGGAGCGCCGGGAGGTCGTGCACCGCCTCCGTGCGGATGGCCCGCGCGCGCTCGCGCATGTCGGCGAATGGGTGCTCGCGCCCGACGCGGGCGCGACCCGCCGCCCAGCTCGACGACGACGCCCTCAGGTTGCCACCGAGCTGCGGATCCGCGAGCGCCTCGCGTGCGCGCTCGCGGAGCGTCCCCGTCACGTCCCGATAGCTGACCGGCCGCCGAGGGCGCGTCACTCGGCGAGCAACTCGGCCAGGTGGCGCACGCGCAGGGGGATCCCCGTGCGATGGGCGCACCCGGCGATGTGGAGCAGGCAGGACAGATCGCAGGCGACCAGCTCGTCCGCGCCGCTCGCGGCGGCGTTGCGGGCCTTCTCCTCGCCGAGTCGCCCCGACACCTCGGGGTAGCCGACGCTGAACGTGCCGCCGAAGCCGCAGCAGACCTCGGTGCCCTCCATCTCGCGGAGCTCGAGGCCCTCGACGCCGGCGATGGCAGCCCGCGGGCTGTCGCGCTCGCCGAGCAGCCGCAGCATGTGGCACGAGTCGTGGTAGGTCACCGAGCCCTCGCCGCTCCGACGGGGGCGGGCGCCGTGCTCGGCGAGGAACTGGCTCAGCTCCCGGGTGCGCTCGGCGAGCTCCCGGGCCTCGGCCTCCTGCGGCGTCCCCTCGAACAGCCCCGAATAGCCGTGGCGGATCATCGCGGCGCAAGAGCCCGACGGGACCACGACCGGGTCGTCACCTCGAAAGGCGCGGAGCGTGCGCCGCGCCACCGGCCGGGCCTGCTTGGGATGCCCCGCCGACCAGGCCGGCTGGCCGCAGCACGTCTGGCCGCGCGGTGCCACGACCTCGACGCCGGAGCGCTCCAGCAACGTCGTCGTCGCCCGACTCACGGAGGGCGCGACGTGATCGACCAGGCAGGTCCGCATGAGTAGGACGCGCACGGACGACCGAGCCTAGCGGAGGCCCGCCGGCGGGGTGGCCCTCGCCATGCGCCCCCCATGACGGCCCTCGTGGCCCGCCGTGGCCCCAGCAGACCGAACGAGCAGCACCGCAAACCACTCCAAACGGGCTCAGCCGACAAGGAGGTTCGAGTGGTGAGATCACCTCCGTGATGGAGATCGCGCCTGCGCGAGCCAATCCGGCCTGTCAACGACGGTCGAGTAGTCATCCACCGTCAACGGTCGAGAACTGCCCCCCTCGGGCCGCAACCCGCCGCCCCCAACAGCCGCGAGCCAGCCGTCAGCGTCTGCCTTTGACGTGGATCACCCGCACCATGCCCCGGGCTTTCCCCGATGCGTCCTGCCCCAGGGGGGCGAGCGTGGGTATGAACACCATGGGGGTGGACGGTTGATCACGACGCGAACACTCTGGGCGGCCGCAGCATGCGGCGTGGCGCTTGGACTCGGCGGCGTTGTCGCGGTCGACGCGGGGACGGGCCCGGCGAGGGCGCAGGGCGGATTCTCGGTCACGCCGGGCCAGCTTCAGATCAACCAGAGGATCAGCCAGGCGGCGGTTCGCCGCAGCAACCGGTCGCTGAACTATCTGGCACCGATCCGCACGGCGACGACCGATGGCGCCGACGACGGCAGGAGCGGCGTGCCGGCGCTCGCGCGGGTGCCCGGCAGCGGTCAGGGCTGGACCACCGCACAGATCGCCGACGAGGCCATCACCGGCGCGAAGATCGCCGGAAAGGCGGTCGGGTCCGCACAGGTCGCCGACGAGGCCGTGGGCAGGCAGCAGCTCTCGACCGAGGTCCGCGACCAGCTCGATGCCGCGGTCTCGTCGGCCGACGCGTCGACCGCCGGGAGCTATGTGGGCGAGCCGATCCCGTCGGGGGGCACCAGCCAGGTCGTCCTCAGCACCGCCGACGACTCCGGCGGCAAGCGGGGAACCGGACCCGTGGCCTTCGGAGTCCCGCGACGGATCGTCGCCAACGGCTTCGTCGACGTGCGCAACACCGGCGGAGCGAACTCAATCGCGCTGTGTTTCTTCGGAGCCCGGCAAGGGGGTGGCATCAGCTCGTTCACGACTCCCCAGGGGGCGATCACGGTGCCCTCCCTGAGCACGGTCCGAATGCCCCTGGCCGGAACGATCGAACGAGACCCCGGGACGTACGACGTCGTGATCTACTGCCGCGGCGGCGCGACCGTGCGGATCGAGGAGATGACCGTGAACGCCATCGTCGCCGACCAATAGGACCCCGCACAGCGAAGGGCCGCGCGCTCGCGCCGAAGACCATCGTCAACCACGTGAGCCTGCGTCACCCGATCTTCGCGCCCGGCCGGCGCATCGGCGATCCAGTGTGGCGGCCGAGCCCGCAAGAACTGCTCGCGCGCGCAAGGCCTCACCCACCTTCACTCCCGGAAAAGGTGGGAACTGCTCGAATCCCAACCAATTTCATCCTCGGCGTCGTCATCGAGCGGGTCACCGGGACTCCTGCCCATCGAACGGCCCGATCGGGCCAGCATGGACGCTTGGCCCCAACCGACCGCTCCCGCCATGAACGAACCTCAGATCGCATGGCAACGCGGGGTCTCGCCTCACGGCACCCCACTCCGACGACCTGCTCTGCCCACGGAGACGAAGGCACGCGACGTTCACCCGGGTGAACGTCGCCCACAGCGGTGCGCGCGCGCGGAGCGCCGGAGATAATCTTGTCGTGGTCGACCAGAAGGGACCCCGATGCCCGACCCCTCATCAGACAACCCGGTGCTCGAGGCCCTCGCCGCGATGACCGCCGAGTCGGTCGCGCGCTGCGACCTCGACGACAATGCGCTGATCGCCGCGCGGCTCGCGGCACTGGCCTCGGTCGATGCTCCGACGGGCTCCTATCTCATGCACATCGGCGCCGCGATGGAAGCCGGCGTCACGCTGGAGCAGGTCCAGGCAATCCTGATCGCCGTCGCGCCGATCATCGGCACGGCGCGCACGCTGAGCGCCGCGGCGAAGATCGCGGAGGCCCTCGGGGTCGCCGTCATCGCGCTCGAGGCCGAACTCGAGGCCGAGGACGAGGCGCAAGAAATCCGGCGCGCCGCGCAGCCGACCGAACGCGAGTGATGACCCCAGGGGCCAGAAGGGCGGGTGGTGACTCATGGCAATGGACACGTTCATGGCATACGCCGGCGTCTACGGCAGCGTCGAGGACGCGAAGGCCGACTATCAGGTGGTCCACGACCTCCACACCAAGGACAACCTGATCGACGCGTACGACGCCGCGGTGATCGAGCGCAAGGAAAACGGCAAGGTCAAGATCGTCAAGAAGCACGAGACCCCGACCCGGGTCGGCGGCGTCGGCGGGGGCACCCTCGGCCTGGCCACCGGTCTCGTGATCGCGCTCTTTCCGGCCGCGGCCATCGGCGGCGGCCTTCTCGCCGCGACGACCGCCGGCGGCGCGGCCCTCGGCGCGGCCGCCGGCCATGCCGCGGCGGGGATGAGCCGCGGAGACCTGAAGGAGCTCGGCGAGCAGCTCGACAGGGGCCAGGCCGGTCTGGTGGTCGTGGGCGTCTCCGACATGGGCGCGAAGATCGAGTCCGCGATGGCCCGGGCCGAGAAGATCCAGGAGAAGCAGCTCGAGGCCGACGTCGACGACCTCCAGAAGGACGCCGCCGAGACGGCGTGACCTCGGCGAGAACCATCGACACCCCGACCGAGCGCGGACACCGAGCCTCGTCCGCCGCGCGCGCCGTCCACCCGACGGCGAGCGCGGCTCGGGTGGAGGTCCGCCCGCGCCGAATCCGCCAAACGCCGGTTCCGGCGCGGCCCGGGCGCGGCGGCGTGCACGAGGCGAAAACCACGACGGGAGCGCTTTTATGACGCCGGACACGAACCCCACCGCTCCGGGCACCGGCGCGGCCGCGGACGCACTCGATGGATTCGCGATCCTCGAGCGCAGGTTCTCCGACGAGGAACGTCATCCGTCGATCGGACTCGCCAACATCGCCGCCGAGGTGCCCGACGTCGAGGCAAACAAGGCGAAGATCATCCGCGCGCTCCAGACGTTCAAGGAGCATGGCGCCAACGTGGTGATCTTCCCCGAGTTCTCCCTGTCCGGCTACTTCTGGGACGGCCCCGACTGCTGGGACTACATGGAATCGGCCGTCACCGAGAACCATCTCGACTGGATCGAGAACGAGGTCAGGCCGCTGCTCGACGAGTCCTTGCGAGTGGTGGTCATGAACAACCTGTGCCGCGGACCGGGTCGGAAGTTCCTCAACAACACCTTCCTGCTCGCCTACGGCCACGAGCACGAGGTCCTCGACCCGAGGTTCGCCTACACGAAGGTGTTCCTGCCGGGGATCGAGAAGGTCTACACCGAGAGCGGGCGCGACGACCGGCTGGTGATCGAGAGTAGGCGCGGGAGCAAGTTGGGCTTCACCACCTGCTACGACTACCTCTTCGGCAGCCTGCTGGCCGAGTACAAGATGCACGATCAGGTCGGGGCGATCGTCCAGCTCGCATCATGGCGCGGCGTGGCATCGAGGGACTATCCCGGCATGAACGTGCGCTCCGACCTCTACTACGGGGCGCTCTGGGACTCGGTCATGGCGACCTACTCGGCCGTCAACCAGGTCTGGACGATCGCGTGCAACGCCGTCGGGCGTCACCCGATCAGCGGCGCGGCGTTCTGGGGCGGCTCGGGCATCTGGGCGCCGTCCGGGATCAGGCTCGTGCAGGCCTCCCACCGCCAGGAGGAGCTGCTCATCGTCCACAACGTCGACTTCAGGACCGCGCTCGAGGAGGAGCGGGCGGACTTCGACTACGAGTTCGACTTCCGCGAGATCTACAGGCCGATGGGCGACGGGCGCAGCTTCACCCGCGAGGTCGCGCTCGACGAGCGCGACCTCGGCTGAGCCCCGCGCCGAGTTGCGGTGGGGCGCCCGCGACGCTGTCACGAAACCGAGAGGCGAAACTCCATGACGACGCCGCTTCCGCTCGATCGACGCTGGTACCGAGAGCTCCTCGTCGTGGCGGCGGTGCTCGGTCTTGCGATCGGCCTGCTCGGCTTGGCCTATCTCGGCGTGACCGGTGCGATGTCCGACGCGATCTTCGGCGATCCACGCACGGCCGCATGGTCGGGCGAGTGGTGGTGGATCCCGGTCACCGCGGCAGGCGGGCTTCTCGTCGCGTTCCTGCGCAGGTCGTGGAACGTGCCCGAGCACGTCCCCGGCGGCGTCGCCGTGATCGAGTCGGGCACGGTCGACCACCGAGTGGCGCCCCGGTGGGTGGTGCTGGCCCTCGTCTCCGCGGTCGCCGGGGCGAGCCTCGGCCCCTCGTTCGCGTTGGTGATGATGGGCGGCGGTCTGGCCTCGTGGATCGCGTCTCGCCGATGGTCCGGCAACGAGGACGCGCGCCTGGAGGCCACGATGGCGGGCATCGCCGGCGGCTTCGGTGGCGCGTTCACCTCGCCGCTTCTCGGAACGATCCTGGTCACCGAGCTCGCCCCGACCCCTCGCCCGAAGTACGTCGAGGCGATCCTGCCGCAGCTGATCGCGGCGACCGTGGCCTTCGGCCTCTTCTTCGGGGTCGTCGGCACCACGTTCCTCGACAGCTTCGCGATCCCGATCGAGGACTTCGCTCCGAGTCAGCTCCTGATCGGCGTGGCGCTCGGCGCGGCATCGAGCGCGGTCCTGCTGCTCTTCGTCATCATCGTGAAGGCGGTTCAACTCGCGGCGGCGAAGCTCCGGGACGATCGTCTGCGCGGGCTGGTCGCCGGCGGTCTGGTGGGTGTCCTCGCGTTCGCGCTGCCGCTGACTGTCGGCGCGGGCAACAGCCAGCTCACCGCGGTCATCGACAACTCGTCGTCGATCGGCATCGGCCTCCTTCTCGCCGTGCTCGTCGGCAAGATGGTCGCGATGGCGCTGAGCCTGTCGGCGGGCTTCATCGGCGGCAACGTCCTGCCCATGCTCTTCGTCGGCGGCACCGCCGGTACCGTGGTCCATCTCCTCTTCCCCGGCATCCCCTACGCGATCGCGGTCGGGTGCATGCTCGCCGCCGTGCCCGGGGCCTTCATCAAGGCCCCGATCGGCCTCACCGCGATCGCCACACTGTCGATCGGGCTGGGCCCCGTCACGACCGCTCCGGTGGTCGTCGCCGTCGCGACGGCGTACCTGATCACCGCGATGATCCTCGGGATGCTCCGCACTCGGGCCACGGTGCCGCGCGTCCACGCATGATCCGGGCGCGGCGGAACTGACGATCGACAAGCCGGCGCCCAGCACCGGCGGGCGATCGACAGAGTTCCGCGCGAGGCGACGTCGACCGGCCACTCTCGCGATCGGGGCGGTCGAACAGCTCGACGAACTGCACAGCAGCGCTCGTGCCGCGTGCGCGAGCGGTGCCGAGGAGGTGCCGCGCGAGCCCCTGAAGCCTCGACCGTCGACGTCGCCCTGGTCGCGCGCCCTCGATCGCTGCCCCGGCTGAACGACGGGCACCATGCCAGGGCACCTCAGACGGACTGGGTGCGCGATGCGGGCAACAGCCGAGATCGAGACCACGAAGGCGACCTCCGCCGCCAGAGCCGATCCGGCCACCCCACGCACGTCCGCGCGGACGGAGCCCGAGCCCGGGGGTGCAGGTTCGAATCCTGCCCGAGCAGTTCATCGAAAGCCCGTTGCGGCGCGGTCTTCCCGTGCTTCCGGAGCGACCAGGACGCCGCCAGATGCCGCTGCAGCCCGGGGGTCGCCGCGGCCCCATCTACGCCGCAGCGCCAGGGGCCTCGCCGAGCCGGGCAGTCGCAACGACACGATTACGGCGACCTGCGCAGCCGGCGGTCGGTGCTTTGCCGCAGCGGGGATTCGGCCGCACGCGGTCGCCCGCTTCCTCGCAGTAGGCGAGGGTCGGGAGATCCGGCAGGCCACTGTCACGGGGGCAGGCGATGAGAACTCAGCTCTTTTTCGACGGAGAGTTTCGCGATGCGGCCTCAGGAGAGACCTTCGCCACCCACGATCCGGCGCGGGGGACTGAGATTGCCCGGATAGCGAAGGCGGGGCCGCAGGACGTCGAGCGGGCGCTCGTCGCCGCCCGACAGGCGTTCGATGATGGCCCCTGGCCGCGAATGAGTCCCACTGAGCGCGCAGAGGTGATGCGCGCGATCGCGGACGGGCTCGAGGCGCGCGACGACCTGGCCGAACTCGAGGTCCGCGACAGCGGCGGCACGATCCGCCGCATCTCGGTGATGGACGTCCCTTGGTCGGCGGGCACCTTCCGCACCTTCGCCCAGATCGCCGAGCAGGCTCCCGAGGAGGTCGAGCTGCCGCTCGACGAGCGCGCCCCCGGCCGCCACGTTGTCCGGCGTGAGCCGATCGGTGTCTGTGCCGCGATCATCCCCTGGAACGTGCCGCTGCTGATGGCCTCCTGGAAGGTCGCCCCGGCCATCGCGGCCGGCAACTCGGTCGTGCTGAAACCAGCCTCGCTCACACCGCTGAGCGCTCTCGCGCTCGCCGATGTCGCCCAGGAGGCCGGCCTGCCGCCAGGCGTGCTCAACGTCCTGCCGGGGCCCGGTGAGGTCATCGGCGAGCACCTCGCATCGCACCCTTCCGTCGACAAGGTGGCGTTCACGGGCTCGACCGAGGTCGGGCGGCGCCTCATGGCGCTCGCGGCGCCCACGGTGAAGCCCCTGACCCTCGAGCTCGGGGGCAAGTCGGCCAACATCGTGCTCGACGACGCGAACCTCGACGTCGCCGCCGGCGCCGTGCTCTGGGCAGCCTTCACCCACTCGGGCCAGATCTGCGAGGCCGGGACGCGGGTGCTGATCCAGCGTCCCATCTACGACGAACTCCGCGAGCTACTCGCCGCGCGCGCCGCCGCGATCCGACTCGGGGACCCGCTCGACCCCGCGACCGACCTTGGTCCGCTCGCCTCCGCCGGCCGCGCGGAGCACGTGGCCCGATATGCGGCGATCGGCCGGTCCGAGGCGGGGGAGCCCATCTGCGGCGGCACGTCGCCGGAGTACCTGCCGAAGGGTCTCGACCCCGCCGCCTTCTACCCGCCGACGATCTTCTCGGACGTCGACAACGGGTCTCGCCTCTGCCAGGAGGAGATCTTCGGCCCGGTGATCGCGCTGGTCCCATTCGATACCGACGACGAGGCGATCACGCTGGCCAACGACACCATCTACGGCCTCGCAGCCGGCGTGCAATCGAGTGACCTCGAGCGCGCGCGCGCCATCGCCCGCCGGCTCCAGGCCGGGACGGTCTGGATCAACGACTGGCACGCGTTCGACCTGCGCGCGCCGTTCGGCGGCTACAAGCAGTCGGGGATCGGGCGCGAGCTCGGGCGGTGGGGCTTCGAGAGCTACCAGCAGCTGAAGCACATCGGCGAGAACCCGGCCCTCGAGCGCGCAACGCACCCCCACCTCGCGGTGCTGAGCGGCGTCATATGACTCATGGATACTTCGACGAAGCAGGCTCGTGCGCCGTGCGGGCGGGCAGGACGCCCATCGGCACGATCACGGTGACGCCCACGGTCCGCCTGAAGCTCCTCGCCTCGATCTGAGCCCCCGGCGATCATGTCCGCGCCCAAAAGCGGACGTGATCGCCGGGTACGCGCGGCCCGGTTGCCCCAGCTCGGCGACCCCGAGGCCGCCGCTGAACGCCCGGCACCTCGCGGCACAAGGCCGTCTGCACGAGTCGGAGCCGCACCCCTCAGAACGGCGGCTGCCCCACTCAAAGGCCGTCTCAGGGTCGACGACCTTGCCGAGCGGCGCGCGCGCCGACTCGGCGAGCGCGTCGACTGCCTCGGAGACTGAGAAGTACAGCCGGTCGCCCGGGCGTTCGTGGGGCAGGCCCGAGCGACGCAGCTTCTCGAGGAGGCTCGTGCGAACGCGCGCGAACACGAGCGTGATGTCGTCCGCGGCGAGTTCGGCGTCGAGGTCGCGGAGCATCGCCAACGAGGTGGAGTCGATGTCGCCGATGGCCTCGGCGTCGACGACGACCGCGGCGAGCGGAGCCTCCGCCGCCCTGACGCGCCGGCGTATCTGGCCGGCGAAGTCGTTCGCGTTGGCGAAGAAGAGGTCGGCGTCGTATCGGAAGACCAGGAGCCCCGGGTAGGTCGTCTCCCCCGGCCCTCCTGCCTCGACGCTTCGAAAGGTGTCGCTTCCGGGCACGCGCCCGAGCTCGGCCGAGCGCGGCCGGGCCGCCCGGTAGAGCACCACGAGGAACGAGAGTCCGATCGCGATGACGATGCCCTCGAGGATTCCGAGCGCCAGGATCCCGAGCAGGCACGCCAGCGCGAGCCCCGCCTCGACCGGATCCAGCCGCGAGAGGCGACCGATCGGGGCGAAGCTCAGCAGGTGCCAGACGGCGACGATCACGATCGCGCCGAGCGTCGCCTCCGGGAGCGAACGAAAAAGCGGGGTGAGCGCGATCGCCGTCACGACGATCAGGACAGCGGCCGCGAGCCCCGAAAGCTGCGTGCGCGCCCCGCCGGCCTCGTTGACGGACGAGCGAGAGAGGCTGCCGTCGACGGCGAACGACTGGAACACGCCGGCGCCGAGGTTCGCCGTCCCGAGCGCGATCATCTCGCGGTTGGTATCGACGTCCTCGTCCTTGTGCCGCCCGGCGATCGAGCGGGCGATCGCGATGGTCTCGGCATATGCCACGAACGCGACCGCGAGCGCCCCGAGGGCGAGCTCGCCCCACTCGCGAAGCGTCACGTCGGGGATCTCGGGCGAGGGGAGGCCAGCCGGGATGTCGCCGACGACGTGAACGCCGCGCGACTCGAGGTCGAACAGCGCCGAGATGGCGATGAAGCCCACGAGGGCGGCGAGAGACGCCGGGACACGCGGGGAGAAGCGCTCAAGACCGACGATGAGCGCGACCGACGCGGCCCCCACCAGGATCGTCAGACCGTCGGTCTCGCCGAGGTGTCGGACCAGCGACGCGACGTCCTCGAAGAAGTTGTCGCCCTCGGTCTCGACGCCGAAGAGCTTCGGAAGCTGGCCGACCACGATGATCGCCGCGGCGCCGATTGTGAAGCCCTTGATGACCGGCCGGCCGAGAAGCTCGGCGATGAAGCCCAGGCGGGCGAGGCCGCCGACGATCAGGAACGCGCCCACCAGGATCGCGAGCGCGGCCGAGAGCGCCACGACGTCGCCGCTCGAGCCGGCGACGCCCGCGACGGTCGAGAACGAGAGGACCGCGATCGTCGAGCTGGGCCCCACCGAGAGCCGCTTGCTGGTCGCGAAGATTCCGAACAGCAGCATCGCCGACATCGCTGCGTACAGACCGGCCTCGGGCGGCACGCCGGCTAGGTCGGCGTACGCCATGCCTTCGGGCACGAGCACGGCCCAGACCGAGAGCCCCGCGATCAGGTCCGCGCGCAGCCACCTGCGGGCGTAGCCCGGAAGCCAGCCGAGGATCGGGACCGCCGCGGCCAGACCCCGCGGGGTGCGGCCGTGGCTCACGTCCGGCGCACGGTCACCCGGGAGGCGCACGGCCCTCTCCCGGCCGCGAGCCAGGTGGACCTCGTGGGTCGGCGGGCCTCGCCACGTGCCACTCCGCGCGGGAGCCGCCCAGCACCACCTCGCGGCACGCAGTGGGGGTCGAGAGGCCGGCGTCTGACCGGGCGGCGAAGCCCTGTCCGCCCACTCCGCCCACGCGCCCGATCGCAACCATGCGCGTCACAGGACGGCGCTCGCCCCACTGCTCTGCGCGCGTGACCATCGCGCGGCGCCCGACGAACCGCGGTTCGGCCCTCCGGCCCGGTGCCCCTTCGGCGTGGACTCTCCCACTGCAGCGCATGGTCGCCCAGGAAAGCTCGCGGCGGGACATCTCCTCGAGCGCACGGATCGACATCGGAACACGCGTCTTCCACGACCACGTCTCGAGCGTGGTCCCTGGATCGTCGTGCTCGCGATCGACTTGGGCGTCGAACTGCGCCTCGACCCTCGACGCGCCGGCGAGGTCGGATGCGGTGGAACGACGGAGTCGGGTAGAGGCCCATGTATGCCTTGGTGGCACGTTCCAGATCGAGCCCGACGGAGATCTTCGCCGACCCCTCTGCCGGGGACGCTCCGCCGACGAACTCCATGGTCCCGAAGCTGGTCACGATCGTGTGGACCGCCTGTATGAAGCGGGACGCAGGCCGCATCGGCCCAGCGACCCCGAAGGGGCTGGTCGTGGGTTCGGTTGAGGACACTGCCGTTGCTCGATTTCCCTGTCGTTGTCGCCCGGTTTGTTCCCGGCGTTGCTGCTACTCGGCGAGCTCCACGTCATTCGGCACCCACGTCTTGTCGTTGAAGGCGTTGAGTGGGCCGTAGTAGCGGATGTACACGAAGAAACCTCGACCGGGCAGCGTCTTGACCACGTTCTGCTCCGGAACGCCGTCGGGCACGTCCGTCGCGAAGTAGATGTCCACGGAGCCGTCCGCGTTTGTCGCAGGTGGCGGGTCCTGCTGGCTGCTGATGCTCGGGTACGGCTGACTCTGAATCTCGCAACGCGTCCAGGGGTCGTACACGGTCACGGCCCAGAAGAGCGCGACAGGCACCTTGGGCGGCACGTTGACCTTGTAGGTCTTGTTGCCGTCGAGGAACTCGCCCTCGCGGTCTTTGTAGGTCGTCTGGTATCTGGATCCCTTGCCCTCGGGCATCTGGGCCGCCATCGCCGGCGTGATGCCGTCGGCGCAGAAGTGAAAGACGGTGCGGGCCTCGAGGTTGATGTGGTCGTCCTGGTAGAAGGTCGAGTTGTTGGTGACGTAGGGACTCTCCCACCGTCGATCCGCATAGACGGTGGCCTGGTCCTCGCGGCAGTTGAAGGCGATGACGCGGGACATCGCCACGCCCTCGACGGCGGCCTGGTCGAAGATCTTCTGCATCCGAGCGTCGGGGCTGAACGGTTTGCCGCTCTCGATGCCGAGCGACGCAAGCCTCCCGAGCAGTTCCCTGCCGAAGGCGTCTGCCGGTTCGTAGCTGATGACCTGATGCATCCACTCGAACGCCGAACCGTCCTCGGGAACCAGTGTGTTGATGGGAACGCCGGAGACGTTCGTGAAGCGCCCATCCCGTGGGCCGGTCGACAGCGGATACACGCGGCAGTTCTCACGAAGGAACTTCATCGCCTTGTCGCCGAATCCGACCTCGGCGGCGTTGGCACGGATGAACGAGAAGCTGACGTAGGTCGGTGAACGGAACACGAAGTAGCCGTCGGGTACGTCGCCGTCGTAGCCCGGAGGGAGCACGAGGTACTTCCCGCCCTTGCCCTCGTCCTTGCCGGTCGGGCCGATGTCGAACATGAACTTGAAGGTGTGATCGTCGACCGGTCCCATCACGCCTGGCGGTACCTCCAAGACGGTCGGTCCGTCGACTCTCGTGTCGACCACGATGAAGGCGTAGATGCTCTCGGTATTGCCCGTGAGAAAGAGTGCCTTCGAGTCGAGGCGGTCCGCCGTTACGCCGACATCCGAGCAACTGGCAACGCCGTAGTCGCGTACGACGCCGGTCAGCATGCCGTGCATGGAGAGGGCTGGATACATGTCAAGGTAGAGCTGGGTGGCCCGCTGTAGATCGAGCTCGTCGTAGACCTTTTGCACCGTGTCGTCGGTCGGGTAGCCGCCGACGAAGTCCAGCTCTCCGAACCGGGTCTTGACCTGCCCTGCGGCGGGAGTGAAGTCACTCGACTGTGGTGCGCCAGTGGCGTCGAAGATGCTCTTGGTTCCCATCACTCGCTCCTTCTCTCGCTTCTGTTGATTTCCCCGCCGGGTGGACCGCACGGAGCAATTCCTCGATCGTCTCGACGGTCTGCCAATCGCCTGCCAGGGGGTGTCGACCGAATCCCCGACGTCGCAGGTGGCGCACTCGAGGCTCCCCGAGATCGCCTTGCACCTCGTCGCGAGGCCCTGATGCTGGGGCGACATCGCGATGACCGCCAAGCGCTCCGCCTGACCACGCACGACGTGCGTCTGGCAGTTGGCGAAGGTCGGGGCGGCGGAGCGCTCCGGCTTCGAACACCGGCCCGCGGAGGCTCGGGGCGCGACGAACTTCTCGCAGTCATGGGCAAGTTGCCTTGCATGCGCAGTCCCGGTCGCGAGTCAGGCCATCCAACTCCACGTGAGAGCGGCCACACGAATCCGGCTCCTTTGTGATCGGCGGGCGCACTGGTCCGGCCAACGCCAGATCACGACCTGGCCCGGCCCCGGGCGAATGGGGTCGCGCGCAGTCACGACCTGGGTCCGCCCGCCCGGCGTCAGGGAGCCTCCTCGGGCGCCCGCGCGCGCGACAGCCCCAAAGTGGTCCTGCAGCTATGCACCGTCGCCTGTGGCGGTGGGCCGCAGGTCGATCGGCACGTTGACGCCGGTCCTTACGCCGCATGCCGCGCCCGTCCGATCTGCGCCTCGAGGGCGCGCCAGTCGATTCGTGCCCGACGCGACGCGAGCGCCGTGGTGGGTGCGAACGCCGCGAGCACCTCGTCCGCCCGGGTCGTCTCGGTCGCCGCGACCACCGTGGCGTCGGCGGCATCGAGGGGCCAACCGATCCGCACGAGCTCCCTGCGCCCCAGCACGGTCGCGATGTGATCAACGACGGCTGACGCGTCCGAGCGTTCCTGGTCGCTCATGCGCTCGCGCCGAAGCGCGACGCCCGGGCTGAGGGCGAACACGAGCCCCATCGCCAGGCCGCACGTGACCGGAGTCGGCCACGCGCCGACCGATGCCCGGCTCACCCGCAGCTCGCCGCCGCCGGTCCTCGCCAGGGCGACCGCATCGAGCGCTCCCTGCGCGGGATCCCGGGCGATCGCCTCGAGCTTGTGGACGTCACCCTCGGCGGCCGCCCGGTCGACGTAGGCGGCGACCACCATCAAGACACACATCGAATCGGTCTCCAGGCTGCTCGGTCCCGTCCCCCGCCACGAACTGGCCCGGGGACGGGACGACACCGGCTCTGGCCGCTACGCGACCTCCTCGAACACGTCGGGTCGCGCGATGAAGTAGATGAGCATGCCGAGCAGGGGCAAAAAGAGGATCAACAGCAGCCACAGGAACTTCGCCAGACCCCCGATGTCGGGCCGCCCGAAGATATCCACCATCGTGTAGATCCACAGCATCATCAAAGGGATGAACACGAAAAAGAAGCCCATCCACGCCCAGAACGTCGTCCAATCCATGGGGCACCCGTTTCGCTCGGTTGTCGTATCGGACGCGCTGCACGTCCGAGGTCTGGATACTCGCCTGGATGCACGGTCGACCGTGAGCACCACGATGGTGATCCGAGGGTGCACCATCGGTATCGCCCCGCGGCCCGGAGCGACACCCCGGCGGATCAGCTCGAGACGGGGTCCAGGTCGCCGGCACAATCCCCGCCGGGCCGCATCGAGACTGCGGTCTTCGGGTGCCTCGAGATCTTCCACAACCGACCAGCGACGGCACTCGGCCCTCGGGATGCGCACACCGGTCGAGTTCGAGATGCTCTATCGAGCCGGCCGGCCGGCCGCGTGAGTCAAGTGTCCGCACTCCGCCGAACCCGGGGCGGACCTGAGCCTCCAGATTTCCCAGGGCGGTTCAAGGGTCGGGGACGTTCATCCCGGTGGACTTTCCCGGTCGCGGTGCATGCGAGCGGAGCGCCGGAGATGCTCCGGCCAAGGCCAACGAGAAGGGACCTCTCATGCCGGCAACACCGGCGCGGAAACCCCCTGACGGTGCCGGGCGCTCGCTCCGACCACGTGCCGCCGGGCCCGCCGCCGCTCGTCAGAACACGATCGCGATGCCGTCGCCGAGCACCTTGGCGCCGAGCACGAGGAACAGGACGGACATCACGGTGGCATTGTTGGCCACCAGCCAGACCTTCATCTCATTGAGGGTCGCCTCGGCCCGTGCCCCGAGCGCCAGATTGAGCGCGACTGGCGCGGCGATCGTGAGCGAGGCGATCAGCACGAACACTCCGAGCACGATCACTTCGTCGGCGGAGCTCAATCCGGCGGCCGTGATGCTCGCCGCCGCTGCGATCGTCAGACCGAGGTTCTTCGGGTTGATCGCCGACAGCAGGACGCCGATCCCGAACGACTTGGCACTGCTGAAATCGTCGATCGCCTCCATCCATCCCGGCGGCTTCGCCTCGGCCGCGTCTTTCGGTCGGCCCCTCCACTGCCGGATGCCCAGGATGATGAACAACACGCCGATGGCGATCTTCACCACACCGCTGGTCGTCGACGGGGCCCCGCCGGAGTCGGTCAGCCCCAGTGCCAGCACGATGAGCCCGGCACCGAGCAGGCCGAGAACCCAGCCGGACAAGAACGCCAGGCTGTTGGCCGTCGACCGCTTCGAGAACAGCATCAGGATGACGGCGATGATCGGGACCGGGCTGATCGCCACGCCGACGGCCGGTGCCAGGATCGCGCCAATCGCCGCGCCCATCGCTCATCTCCTCACTGAGGTGGTCGCGCGCCCGGTCGCGACCTCCTGTGGCGGAGCGGTCCGCGTGCCCCTTGGCATCATGCGAGCGACTCGAAGTCATCGAGCACCCAGGTCTTGTCGATGTATCCCTGGAGCGGACCGTAGAAGCGAAACACGACGAAGAACCCCTTGCCCGGGGCGGTCCTGATCCAGTTCTTCTCACTTCCATCGGGCCGGCTGGTCCCGAAATGGACGTCCACCGAGCCGTCGTCGTTGGCGTCGGGGTCCCCAAGGCTGCTGACGGTGATGTTGCCGCCCGAGTCGAGCAGGCTACGACTGACCGGGTCGTAGGCCGTGACCGCCCAGAAGCGCTCGACCGGGGGGTGCGCCGGAACGCGCAGGCGGTACTGCCTGTCGCCGAGCAGGAAGTCGCCGCCCCTGTCGCGGAACGCCGTGAGGTATGAGGTCCCCACGCCGGGAGTCGTCGAGAGCAAGCTCGGCGAGACGCAGATCGCCTGATAGAGCCAGAGGGTCTGGGCGTCGATGTCGGCGATGCCGTCGACCGTGAACTCGGTGTTGCGGATGAACATCTTCTCCCAGTGCCGGTTGGGCCAGTAGCGGATCTCGGGGTCGCGGGACGCGTACACGATGGCCCGCGACATGGCGACGCCCTGACTGGCGGCCTGGTCGAAGATGCGCTTCATCCGGGCGTCGGGGGCGAACGGCTTGCCGCGCTCGATACCGAGGGTGGCCAACCGGCCGAGGAGTTGGTCGTCGAACAGCTCGGTCGGCTCGTACTGGATGATTTCGTGGAGCACCTCGTAGGCCGTGCCGTCCTCGGGAGCCAGCGTGTTGGTGCCCGCCCCGGAGACGTTCGTGGCCGTGTGGTCACGAGGTCCGCTCGCAAGCGGATACACCTCGAGCCGATCCTTGAACCATTGGACGGCCGCGTCGCCGGTGCCGACGTCGAAGCCGCGCATCATCACCCAGACCCGATAGCTCGGCGAGTGGACCGCGAAGTGGCCGCTCGGTTCGTCGCCCGTGTACCCGGGGGGCAGGAAGAGGTACTTGCCGCCCTTGCCCTCGTCGGGTCCGGTCGGGCCGAAGTCCGTCAGGAACTTGAAGACGGCGTCGTTTGCGTTGCCCATCATTCCCGCCGGAATCTCCACCACCGTGGGGCCATCCAGCTTGAGGTCGAGAGAGGCAACGGCGTAGACCGTGCTGTTGTTTCCGGTGAGGTAGTTCTCGCTGGGCTTCATGAAGTCGGCCATCACGCCGATGTCCGACGACGTGGCGAACTGGAAGTCGCGGATCTGGGCCCTCACGATGCTGAAGACCGACAGCGCCGGGTAGAAGTCCATGTAGGCCTGGGTGGCCCGCTGGAGATCGAGCTCGTCGAAGATCTTCCGCGCCGATTCCTCGGTCGGGAATGCCCCGCCGACGAACTCCAGGGTGCCGAAGCCGGTCCTGATCGTCGCGGGGGCCGGCGTGAAGTCGCACGCCGTCTGCGTCGGACCGGCCGAGGCGACGAGGTTGGTCGTGTCGTCGGTCGATGACATCGCCATTCCTTCCTGTCTCATGATGCGTTTCCGGCACCGCTGCTTCGACGGGGCGCCGCGGCGCGTCACTCAGCGCCTCGCGGTGCTCGCGTCGACGGCGTCGTGGACGTTGTCGAAGAGCCGGTGATCGCCGATCTCGTCGAGATCGCCGGTCGTCTCGAGGATCTTTCTGGCGCCGAGATGCAGGCGGGCGAGCGCGAGGTCGACGCCGTAGCGCTGCGCGTATCTGAGCGTTGAGGTCAACGCGGCGGCCCCGGTGGTGTCGAAATAGGTCATCGCTTCGCAGTCGACAACGAGGGTCGACGGCAACGCATCGCGCGAGCCGGCCTCGCATCCGACGGCGCACCGTCGGTGAACGTCAGCTTCCCGAACGAGGAGTCGAGGGTGTCGGGGGTTGTGAGACCGGGCGGGATGCTCGATGGGGTCATTGAAGGCCCTCCGCTGAGTTATCTGAGGATCGGAGGCTCTCGCCTCGACCGGTCCGAGGGTCTTAGGTGCAGTCGACGTCGGACATCCCCAAAATGGTCACTCGGCGGGGGTGCACGCTCCATGGTCGTCAACCTCCACGAGTGAGGGCGCGACGATCGCGCCCCCGGCGGCGTGGGTCGCTCGGCGCCCAGCGGTCACCGTCTCGGGACCTTCGCGACCGTTCACCTGGCCGACGGCCTTCCCATTCGATCCGCCCGACGGGCGCCCATTGCCGGCGATCTCGTCGGGCGAGGTCGAACTCCACGCCCCTGCCGCGCGTGATCGCGGGGCGGGCGGCGGAGATCGATCGGACGCGGGCGTGTCCGGGTCGACGCGACGCGCGGGTTCGAGGCTGCCCCTCTCGGAGGGTCGGCGAAGCCGCGGCGGGGACGCTCGACCGAGGCGGAACGCTCCATGGGCGAACGCCAAGGCTCGTCGGGCCGCTGAGACGCAAGGGGCGGCCGTCGTCGAGACGGTGCGGTGGCGGATCGAACAAGACTTCCGTCGATGCGGATGATCGAGGCGAGCCGCGTACGCAGACCGAACGGGGTGCTCGTCGGGGCCGTCGGTTCAGACCCGCCCCGACTGGCGCGGGATGGCGGCCCCGAGCATGGCGACCCATCCGCCGAAGCGCGAGGACGGCGCCCCGGGGGGAGCGGACGCAGGCTGGGCTCGCCGTCTCCAGCGGCGACGCAAACCGCCAAAACCCAGAGAACGCACCCGTCCTGGTGTTCGCTTGGCTCCGCACCTCGCCCACGGACAGGCTCGGGTCCGGAGGACTTCCACGCGAGATCGGAGGCGACCGCCCCCGCTCCACCGTGTCCGACGTGATCGACGACCTCGGGTCCGCGGCGGCACGGCGCGCCGCCGAGCTCGCGGACGATCGCTCGGGGTCAGCTCGGTGCTCCCGCGTCAGGTCGGAATCGCAACCCCCTGGAGGTCGCATCGCTTCGCGGTGGCGTCGCTCATGATCGCGACGAAGACGCTCACGGTTCGCGTCGGGGTGATGAACAGGACGCTCGCGCGGGAGCGACGGTACTCGCCGGCGGGGGCCGAGATCACTCCCACGACCTGCCCCTGCCCCGCCGAGGCAGTCGACGAGAAGTTGCTCGACTCGGTCGAGGCCGGGGTGTCCGGATCGACGCCCTGGTCCTCGGTCGACGTGCCCTGCACCGTGAGCGGTTCGGTGGTGTCGGTTTCGATGACGAGATTGGTTCCGCCTCCGTCGGCCTCGCAGCGGACGCGCATCGCGAAGCCGGGGAGGTCGAGCACCGGGCCCACCGGACCGCCCTCTGGAGCAGAGACGTCCACCCGCACGGCCCCGGGCACGTTCCCCGAGGCAGGCGGCTGAGCGGCGGCGGGACCGGGCGGCGGCGACCCGCAGGACCCGCAGGACCCGCAGGACCCGCAGGACCGGGTGCGCCGGCAGACGCCCCCACGGCGCCCGTCGTGGTGGTGAGCGCGTCGAGTCGTTCGTTCGCACGATTGGCACGCCGGACCCCGGCCTGCGAGATGCGCTGGTTGATGCGGAGCTGCTGGACGCTCAGCTCGAACGCCGCCGCCTCGCCCCTCGCGTCGGCCGAGACCGAGGCGCGGTCGAGCGCGACCACCGCGGCGACGGCGACGAGCGTCGCGACCGGAACGGCGACCCACCAGCGGGTACCGACCGAATGTCGACACGACCTCTCCCTCGCTCGCCCGCCGCCCGTGCGCGACCCGGGTCATGGCACCCCGATCGGGACACGGCGGCCGGCACCGGAGCGATCGCACCCGCCCCCGGCGCGATGGGGAGTCGACGTGGGTCACGGCCTCGAGGCCACCGGCGCTCGCACGACGCGGAGGACCGGTGCGGCGGGACGGCGGTCGCGGTCGGCACGGGCACGCCCCCGCCCCCGCAGGAGGGCCGTCGCGCGGCGTCGGGCGAGCGACGTGGCGCGCGGTTTCTCCCTCATCGCCGGACGCCCGTCGCCGCCCTCGCCGGCCGGTGGGGCCCACGCCCCCATGCACGACGCGTGACAGTATTGCCCGCAGTCTGCGACGAACGGGTGGTGCGACGCACCGTGGGTTCGCGTGTCCTGACGACGAAGCTTCATCCCCCTGCGGAGGCACCCGACTGGGTCGCGCGACCGCGGCTCTTGGACGCCCTCGAGTCGGGGGCACACAAGCCCCTCACGCTGGTCTCGGCACCGGCCGGGTACGGCAAGAGCGTGCTTGTCGCGCAGTGGGCCGCGCGGCACGCGGACCGGGTGGCGTGGATCGCGCTCGACGAGTGGGATTCCGACCTCGAGGCGTTTACCGCCTACCTGGTGGCGGCCGTCAGGACGGTCGCCCCGAACGCGCTCACCTCGACCGATGGGCTGCTCGGGGGTCAGCAGGGGGCGGCGGTCGCGGACCTCGTGCCGAGCCTCGCAAACGATCTCGACGCGCTCGAGACCCCCCTGATGATCGTGCTCGAGGACTACCATCTCGTCGACGCAGCCGAGGTCGACGAGCTGATGGCCGCGCTCCTCCTGCACGCGCCGGCCGAGGTCACGTTCGCCATCGTGACGCGGCACGATCCCGCCCTTCCGCTCGCGCTGCTGCGAGGCCACGGGGATGTGAACGAGATTCGCGAGGCCGGGCTGTGCTTCGAGGCGTCCGAGGCATCGTCGCTCCTCGAAAGCGTATTCGCAGCCCCGGTGTCCGATGCGACCGCGGCCTCGTTCGTCCACGCGACCGAGGGCTGGGCGGCGGGGCTGCGCCTGACCGCCCTGGCACGTCGCGATGCGCCGGATACGACCGACGAGGTCCCGGCCGATCGACCGATGGATGCTCAGGGGGCCCTCGACTACCTGGCGAGCGAGGTGCTCGATCGCCAGCCCGCCTGGGTTCGGCGATATCTGCTCGCGACCTCGGCGGTCTCCTGGTTCGACGCCACGCTCGCGGACCAGCTGGTGGAGGGCTTCGGTGGCGACGCGGGGGGCACCGGCGGCGCGTTCGTCGACTTCGTGTCCGACCACTCCCTGTTCACGACCCGGTCGACCGCCGACGCGGAGTGGCTCAGGTACCACCACCTCTTCGGCGACCTACTCCTGCGACGGCTCCGCCGCGAGCACGGCGAGGAGTCCGTCGACGCGATCCGGCGCCGAGCGGTCGCCTCGCTCGAGACACGCGAGCGCGTCGCGGAGGCCATCGAGCTGGCGTCCAAGATGGGCGCTGCGGACACGCTCGCCGAGATCATCGGACGCCGGGGGAGCGAACTCGTCGAGCGCGAGGAGTGGCGGCGCCTCGAGGCATGGCTGGCGCTGCTCCCCCGGGCGACCGTCGAAGCGAGCCCCGATCTGCTGATGCTCGAAGCCTGGGTGGTCGGCGAGCTGCTGGAGAACCCCGTCGAGATGCGGGACCGGCTGACGCGCGCCGAGGCGCTGATCGCCTCGGCGGGCCCCGAGGTGACGGTCACCCCCGCCACCCGCGCCTCGATCGAGACGCTACGTGGCCTCCTCGCATTCATCGAAGGCGACGCGCACGAGGCGCTCGGGCGCGCACATCGGGCGAACACGAACATGCCCAGCTACCTGCGACGTCATCTGACGTTCACGGTCGTGCTGGAGAGCGCCGCCCACCAAGCGACGGGAGACCTCCGGGCCAGCGTCGCCCGCGCACTCGCCACAATGACCGATCAGCGCTTCGTGGACACGCCTTTCGAGCCGTGGACCTGGACCCTTCCGTACGTGTTCTGGCTCGATGCCGACATCGGCGAGGTCCAGCGCTGGGGGGAGGTGCTCGAGTCCAGGGGTCGCGAGCTCGCCCTCCCCGACACCGAGGCCACGGGGCGGTACTTCCAGGGCGTCGCGGCGTACGAGCACGACGACCTCGACGCCGCGGAGCAGTTCCTCGAGGTCTCCCGCCAGCGCCGCTTCCAGGTGCGGCCGATCGTCTACGTCGAGAGCGAGATCGTGCGGGGACTCGCACATCTGGCACGGGGGCGAGTCGAGGGCGCAGAGCGGATCGCCCATGAGCTCACACAGTTCACCCGACGCGCCGCCAACCCGCGGCTCATCCTCCTGGCCGACTCGTTCAGCGCGGAGGTCGAGCTCGCCGGCGGCGCCACGGCGGCCGCGATGCGGTGGGCCGAGCGCGCCAGCATCGGACCGCCGCGCCAGGAGTGGTACCGCCACGCACCGGCCACCTCGTTGGTCCGGACCCTGCTGGCCGCCGAGAGCGATTCGGCACTCTCGCGGGCGGAAGACGTACTCACCGGCCGCCTCTCCCTCGCCGAGCGGATGCACAACCGTCCACGCCTCGCGCAGGGGGCCGCGCTACTCGCCCGGGTCCACCAGGCCCGCGGGCGGGACGACGCCGCGCGCGCCGCGCTCGAGCGAGCAGTGAAGGTCACCGAGCCGGGGCGGGCCGTTCGCCTGGTCGCCGATGCCGGACCGCACCTTTCGGGGCTGCTGAGCCGACTCGACGCGACCGGCGGTCAACTCGCCCACGTGGCGCGGATCATCGCGGCGCTTCGCGAACAGCGAGACGAGCATGCCTCGGCGCATTCCACGCCCGGCGCCGGCGCGGCGCGCTACGTTCCGGGCGGCGACGACTTGCTGACGGGGCGCGAGACCGAGGTCCTCGTCCTGCTCGACCGCCGCCTGTCGAACAAGGAGATCGCACGGGAGCTCATCGTGTCACCCGCGACAGTGAAGAAGTACACGATCTCCATCTATCGCAAGCTCCACGTCTCGGGTCGCCGAGACGCCGCGGACAAGGCCCGGGCGCTCGGCTACCTGCAGGACGACTGAGCCCGGCCGTGACAGCACGCGCCGGCGAGGCGGCCTCCCGCCGCTCCGGTCCTCGCCGCGCCGCCCCGGGAGCTCGACGCATCGAACGGCCGACTCCACCAGCATGACCCCGCACGGCGCGGCCCGTCACGGCGACGGCTCCCAGAGCTGGGTCGTGGGAGCGCCCTCCGCGCAGTTCGCCGGAAGATCGTTCCCGCTGAGTCGGAAGTCGTCGCACGTGAGGATCCGCTGGTTCTGCGACCCGATCAGCACACCCGCGGCAAGCAGCGCGACGCCGACGACGACCGCTCCGACCTTGAGACGAAAGCCTCGCAACGCGAAGAACTCCGGGCTGATGAGCTTGGCGATCACGTACACCAGATACGGGAGCGCCAGGAGGGAGACGACCAGCAGCGTGTCCATGAGGACTCGGCCGAACGCACTGCCGGTGTCGAGGTCGTAGACGATGTCGGTGGCAACCCAGGCGGTCGGGAGCGCCAGGACGGCGAGCCCCCAGATCGGCAGGCGCCACCGGGACCGGAGCATGAGCGCGGCGAGGAGCGTCGCCGTCGAGACCGCCCAGACCGCAAGGAACTGATCGAAGAAGACCGCTCCGAACGCACCCAGGTTGAAGCCGACCATGAAGGCGGGGATCGAGCCGCCCGCGACCATCACCACGAAGGTGCGTGCCGTCCGGTCCATCGAGAACGGGTCGCGATGCTGACGGTCGGCGGTCATTCGTGGAGAGGTTCCAGTTCTGCCCGCCGCATCCTTCCGGCCCGGACTGTCGACCGCCACCGCGCCGCTCGGGTCACCGCCCCCCGTCGAGCAATGCGACCGCAGGGACGCCCGATGCCAGATGCGCCCCCCGCACCGTCGAGCGGCACCCGCACTCGATCCGTCGCACGCCGCGCGCGTCCGGGGCTCCGGGCCGCCCGCGCGGCGGCTGAACCGACCTTCCGCTCGGCCGCTCGATTCACCCGCGGGCGCCGGCCCGTCGCCTCACGGAGGCGCCGGCAGACCGCCGGCGGCACACGGCCGCCGACGGCGCCGCCTCCGTGACCAGGGCGCGGCAGCGCGCCGCCCGCCCGGTCGATCGCCGGCGACACGGCGCACCTGCGTCCGGAACGGACGATCGGATCCGCGGCACCCGGCGCCCCACCGTCGTCTTCCGATGACCGAGGGATCGCTTCGGAGTCCGACGCGCCTCAGTCCAGCGGCTCGATCTCGCCCGGTCGCCAGGTCTGGTCGATCCAGGGCGTCGTCGGCCCGTAGACGCGGAACGCGATGAACCAGCTCTTGCCGGGGATCGACTGGAGCCAGTTGCGCTCCTGCCCCGCGGGCGCCTTCGGCGCGAAGTAGATGTCGCACGACCCGTCGGCGTTCATCTGCAACCCGTCGTCCTGGCTGCCCAGAGTCGGGAACTGCTGATCGGTCTGCAGCTGGGAGCGGGTCTGCGTGTCGTACATCGTGATCGCCCAGAAGTCCTTGACGGGAGGGTCGGGCGGCAGGCGCAGCCGGTAGGCCTTCGCGCCGTCGAGGGGCTTCCCGCGGGAGTCCTTTGCGGCCATGGCGTAGTCGGACCCCTTCCCCGGGACCGTCACCGCCATGGCCGGAGACACGCAGATGTAGCCGAAGTGGAAGAAGATCCGCGCCTCGAGCCTGCGCGCACCGCGTCGGGTGTAGGTCGTGTCCTTGTCGGCGTAGCCCATCACCCATGTGGGCGAGGAGTCGTAGACGAACTGACCGGGGTCACGCGGGGAGTAGCTGATCGTGCGGGCCGCGGCGTTCCCGATCGCCGCGGCGTCGGTGAGGATCCGCGTCATCCGGTCGTCGGGCGTGAACTCGCTTCCCTTCTCGATGCCAATCGCGGCCATCATGCCCTTGGCCTCGGGTCCCAGGTAGTCGTCAGGCTCGTCCTGGATCAACTCGTGGAGCCCTGCGAAGAAGCTGGCGTCGTTGGGGAGGACCGTGTTCATCTGCCGGCCCGAGACGTTGATGAACTCCATCGGAGGAGGGTCGCCCTGGGCCGCGAGCGGATAGACCTTCAGGTTGTCGCGGATGTTGTCCGATGCGGCCTTGATCCCGTGGTCGAGGTACCCGCGCATGAACAGCCACACGCCGTTGGTGTTGGATCGCACGACGAAGACGCCATCGGGCACGTCGCCGGTGTGACCGGGTGGGAGCACGAGATACCTTCCGCCCTCGCCCTTGTCGGGTCCCGCGACGCCCAGGTCGGTCATGTAGAGGAACGCCATGTCGTCCAGGATCCCGAGCATTCCGGGCGGGAGGTCGATCACGGTCGGGCCGTCCTTGGCGAGGTCGAGGAAGCCGATCGCGTACATCGTCGACGTGTTGCCGGTCAGAACGAGCGACGTCGAATCCATGAGCGTGTCGAAGATGCAGACCTTGTTGCTGGCGTCCGCACCCGCGCGCGCCTGGCCGTCGCGAAGCGATGCCATCGACATCGCCGGGATGCTGTTGAGGAATACCTGGATGGCACGCGAGCGGTCGAGTTCCTCGTAGACCTTGGCCACCGTCGCAGCGGTCGGCACGCCGTCGAAGTACTCCAGGATGCCGATCGACGTCTCGACCGTGTCCGGCGTGGTGATGCTCGCCGGGATGTCCGTTGTCATGCGCATCGCGAGATGCCCCCCTCGTCGTGGTTGGATCGCCGGCCTCTCCCCCCCGGATGCCCTGTCATGTCTCGGCCGGTCGACCGGGTGGCGCGGGCCCCTTTGCCGCGGGTGTCGATTCGGCCGGGCCCGGGCCGTCGTCGTCCTCGCGGAGGAGGCGAAGCGTGCGGTAGGCGATCGCGACGACCGGCGCACCGAGGATCGCGCCCACGATCCCGGCGGCCCCACCACCGACGGCGACCGCGAGGAGCACCACGATCGGGTTCAGGCCGATCTCGGCGCCCTGCAGCTTGGGGCTGAGGATGTTGTCGATGACCGTGTTGGCGAGGAGAAAGATCGCCAGCATCGCAATGGCACGCCACGAGTCACCGGTCGACATCGCAAGCAGCACCGCCAGCGCACCGCTCAGGAATGCCCCCACGTACGGGATGTAGGCGAAGAAGAAGGTGATCAGCGCAATCGTCAGTGGGAGCGGGACCCCGATCACGAGCGCACCGATCCCGACCACGGCGGCATCCGCGGCGGCGATGATCGTCTGGCCCTTGAAGTACCCCTGGAGGGTCCGGGTCCCGTCATCGAAGATCCGCTGGACCAGCGCGACCCGGCGGCCTCCGGAGAGCGCGCCGACGAGCCACCGGTCGATCGCCGCGTAGTCGGCGAGAAGGTAATAGAGCAGCACGAGTCCGAGCACGACGCCGCCGACGACGCCGGCGAAGCTGTTGAGCTCGTCGACGAGCCATGCGGCGACTCCGTCCGTCCCCACGTCGGCGAGGCTCTCCACGCTGCCCCTCGCCTGATCGAGGCGGTCCGCACCGAGGGCGCCTTCGAGCGCGTCCTCGAGTTGGGCGACGCCGTCCCTGATGCCGTCCACGATCTCATCACCCTGGTCGACGATGGCGGCGATGAAGAGGGCTGTGACGCCCGTGATCGCGGCGACGATGATCAGGAGCACGGCGCCGGCGGCCGCCCCGCGTCCCATGTGCCGTGCGAAGACGTCGACCAGCGGGTTGAACACGACCCCCGCGACGACGGCCAGGAGCAGGGGGATCGAGACGCTCCGGGTCGCCGCCACGAGCACGATCGCAAGGGCGATCACCGCTGTGATGCCAAGGATGTACCAGCTCGCCCTTCCGAGACCGGACAGACTCAGCATTTCGAACCCCCCCCCCGTCGACGCCTTGAGTGGGCGCTGGCCCGTCGAACCAGGCCCCCCGTCAGCCCTGCGACTCGATCTCGTCGAGTCCGTCCTGGATCTGCTCCTCGAGCCCCTCGAGTTGCGCCTTCGCCTCCTCGCCGGCGGACTGGAGCGCCCCCTCCACCGCGGTCCCGAGGGCCTGTGCGCCGCCGGTGATCGGTGTCCGCTGCTGCACCAGCTCGAGGACGCCGTCGCCCGTGCTCCGCTCCCACTGGTCGGCGACCGCCGACCATGCCGCGACGAAGTCAGGCGAGGACGCGACCAGGGCGTCCCGCTGGTCGGCGAGCGCATCGTCCGTGAGTTCGGCCGCCGAGGCGGCGGCGATCGCCTCCTCCCATGCCGCGACGGAGTCCCGGATCGAGGATGCGACGGCGGCGGCCTCGTCGCCCGAGACGACCGCGGCGCCCAGGTCGACGAACGCCATGCCGGCGTCATCGAGCGCGGTGGCGTACGCGACCTCGGGTGACTGCGCCGCGGTCGCCGGCGCCGTCGTCGCCGCATCGCCATCGTCCGAGTCGTCGCCGCAGGCGACAAGGCCAACCGCGAGCGCCGTAAAGACGAGCACGAACGCGAGAATAAGTCGATGGTTCATTGCTGCTCCTCCGAGTCGCGACCCACGGCTGCCCGGCCGACGCATGCGAGGCCGGGGCACCGGGTCATGCCGCGTCGGACGCCTCCTTGACGGCGTCCTTGCTGTCCTTGTCCAACTGCTTCTCGTCGGCCTTCGCGGCGTTCTTCAACGCCGTGCGGACCTGATCGACCCAGATCTCGTCGAAGACCGCGACGACCGCGGAGCTGTTCGGCGGCATCGAGTCGTCGAGGTCGGCCTTGATGTCGTTCTTGTCGGCGTGCGACACGAGGCTGCCGATGCCCCCGCCGACGAGGCCGCCCGCGGCGGCGCCGGCGAGCAGGCTGGGCGGGAAGATCGCGCCGACCACGAGGCCGACCGCCGCGCCCCATCCGGCGCCCTTCATGCCGGTGTGGAAGTTGTCCTTGACGTCGATCTTGCCGTCGGCGTCGCGGCTGGCGAGGACCATCGTCTCGATCTTCACGGTCTTGTCCGAGGCCAGCCCCTTGAGCGCGTCCCAGTCGCCCTGGGCAGCGGTGGCATCGCCGTAGTAGGCGATGTAGAGGTCGAGGGGAACGTCCGGATCGCTCATCTGACGGCTCCTTCGTCGGTCGCGGGCCTTGTGCCCTGTCGGCTCAGGCTCGCAACCGCCATCGTTGTGGACCACCCCCGAAATGGTGCCCCGCGGGATATCCGCCCTCGCTCCGACGGGCCGCGCCGAGGGCGGCCTCGCCCGCGTCGGGCACGGATGGCGCCGCAACACCTGGACGAAACGGTGTTGTAGCCGCACGTGCCGCGAAGGAGCCGGGCACCGCGCCACGTACGGATCATCACAATTTCCGAACAAAGTGAGTTCCAGTGGCACTTCGAAGGGGTTTCCCGGCGATCGGGACCGACCTGCGCACCGCGTCGAGGCCGACGAGCGGCCCCTCGCGCGGATACGGTGGGGCCTGGTCGCGGTCTGGGCGGCGCTCGGCGTCGCCTGCATCTCGTTCTGGGTGATCGTCGCGATCATCGCGATGCGTCTCCCGTGAGGGGCCGCGCGGTCGAGGGCGTCGAATCGGCCACCGGGTGACCGAGCCGGGGGACGACATGGACCGGGAAGCGCGACACCAGTTCACGCGCCGGACGTTCCTCCTCGGTGCCGCGGCGATCGGCGCCGCCGCCGCCACCCCGTGGTGGTCGCGGGCGCGTGCCGCGGCGAGCTCCGTCTCGTCGCGACAGCTTCGCGACCTCGCGCGGTCGGTCCGTGGGCCGGTGGTCATGGGTGACGACCCGGGCCTCCCGGTCGCGGCCCAGCTCTGGAACTCGCGGTTCGACCGCGTGCGCCCCAAAGCGGTCGTCTACGCGATCGACGAGCGGGACGTCCAGCAGACGGTGCGCTGGGCGGCGCGCACCGGCACACGGCTGGCGACGCGCGCGGGCGGGCACTCCTACGAGGGCTACTCGACGACGACCTCCGGCGTGATCCTCGACATCAGCGACCTCTCGCGGATCGAGGTCAACGCGCGCGAGCGCAAGGCCTCGATCGGCGGCGGGGCGCAGCTGGTCAACGTCTACAACACGCTCGCCAACGACGGGCAGACGATCCCGGGCGGGAGCTGTCCGACCGTGGGGATCGCGGGCCTGACCCTGGGCGGCGGCCTCGGGTTCGCGGGGCGGCGCTGGGGCACGACATCCGACAACCTGCTCGCGGCCCGGATCGTGACCCCCGACGGACGCATCCGCACGATCGACCGAACCCGCGACGAGGACCTCTACTGGGCATGCCGTGGTGGCGGAGGTGGCAACTTCGGCGTCGTCACGGCGTTCCTGTTCCGCACCTACCCGGCCGACCCGGCCACCCTGTTCCAGATCGCGTATGCGTGGGAGGACATGCCGGCGGTGCTCGACGCGTGGCAGCGCTGGGCCCCCTTCGCCACACCCGACGTGTTCTCGCTCTGCACGATGGGCACCAAGGGGGGCGAGCCCCGGATCGAGATCTCGGGTCAGTACTTCGGCCCGGCGGACGACGTGGCGGCCCTGGTCCGACCGGTCACGGCCGTGGCCGCGCCGACGGCCTTCAACATGGAGACCAAGAAGTACATCGAGGCGGTCAAGTACTGGGCGCAGTGCACCGAGTTCACCGCCGAGCAGTGCCTTCGCGCCAAGGAGAACCCCGACGGGCGCATCGGACGGCCGTCGTTCGGCGCCAAGTCCGACTACGTGCGACGCCCGCTGCCCGCGGCCGGGATCGCCGCGATCAAGCGGTGGATCGAGGTCCGCCAGGCGCAACGGGAGACCGTCGGCCCCGGGAACGTCATCTGCGACGCCTACGGCGGCGCGATCAACGAGGTCTCCCCCACCGCGACCGCCTTCGCCCACCGCGACATGCACTACTCGATCCAGTACGACGCGGAGTGGACCGTCCCGGAGGGGCAGCGCCCGACGCTCGACTGGCTCGGCGGCGTGCACGGCGCGATGCGGCCGCACGTGACCGGCTCGGCATACGTGAACTACATCGACAGCCGCCAGCCCGACTGGCAGCGGGCCTACTACGGACGGAACTTCGCCCGCCTGGTGGACGTGAAGGGCCGCTACGACCCGGACAACGTCTTCCGATTCGCCCAGAGCATCCCGCTGCCGGGGACACGGGGCGCCCGGCCGGGCTGATCACACGGAGCCGGCGCCTCAGCCGACCGCCTGGGCGCGCTCCAGCCCGTCCAGGATCAGCTCCAGGCCGAACTCGAACTCGTCGCCGAAGTCGTAGCCAGGCTGCAGGACGTGGTCGACGGTCAGTTCCGCGAGATGCGGATACGCGTCGGCCGGGAGGTGGGCCAGCATCTGCTCGGCGACCACCGCGGCGTCGTCCGGGCCGTCGAACGGCAGGGCCGCCTCCTGGAGCGCGAACCCGAAGACGTAGCTGTCGAGGAGCGAATAGGCGTGGGCCGTCTGCGCGATCGAGAAGCCGCCCCGCCGAAATGTGCCGATCACGGCATCGTGCTGGCGCAACGTGGCCGGACCGGGGCTGGTGCGTGAGTCCATGAGCGCCGTCGCCCAGGGATGGCGGCGGAGGACGACCCGGGCCGACACCGCGCGGACGCGGATCGCCTTGCGCCAGGGCAGCCCTGGGGGCGGCAACTCGATCCGCGCGAAGACCTCGTCGACGATGCCGTCGAGGATCTCCTCCTTCCCGGCGACGTGGTGGTAGACGGCCATCGGCTTGACCCCGAGCTCCGAGGCCAGCGCCCGCATCGTCAGGGCGCCGACGCCATCGCGATCCGCCAGCGTCATCGCGCCCTCGAGCACCCTCGCGCGGGTCAGCGGCACGCGCGTCCGCCCGTCCGCATTCGCTGATGTGGCCATCCACCGACTCCCCTCGACGTCGTCCGCAGTTTGACAACCGCCGACGGCCCGCGTAGCGTCGCCGACGAAGCATACCGTACTTTGTACGTTTCGTTCTCATAGAGCCCGCCGACCTCACCCACCCCACGCGCAAGGAGCGACCGATGCCCCCCACCGACGCCCCCCGCACCACACCGGACCGCCCGGCGAACGGGGCCGCACCGGCGACGATGCGCGCCGTCACCCAGGAGGTCTACGGATCCGCCGACGTGCTGCGGCTCGACCGGATCGCCGTCCCCTCGCCGGGTGAGGGCGACGTGCTCGTCCGCATCGACGCGGCAGGCGTCGATCGCGGCACGGCGCACCTCATGCGCGGGACGCCGTATCTGATCCGCGCGCTCGGCTTCGGCCTGCGCGCGCCCAGGCAGCCGGTGCCGGGACTCGACCTGTCGGGCACCGTCGTCGCGGTCGGGCCGGGCGTGAGCCGGTTCGCCGCCGGAGACGCGGTGTTCGGGATCGGCCGCGGGACGCTCGCCGAATACGCCCTCGCCCGCGAGGACAAGCTCGCCTCGGCTCCCGCGGGGCTCGATCCGGCCCAGGCCGCGGTGACCGCCGTGTCGGGGCTGACCGCGCTCCAGGCCCTCACCGACGTCGGAGGCGCGCGGTCGGGGCAGCGCGTGCTGATCGTGGGCGCATCGGGGGGCGTCGGCACGTTCGCCGTCCAGATCGCCGCGGCCCTCGGCGCCGAGGTCACCGGCGTCTGCAGCGCCGCCAAGGCGGACATGGTCCGCGGCGCTGGGCGCGGCCCAGGTCGTCGACTACGCGCGGGAGGACTTCGCCGACGGCCGCCGCACGTACGACCTCGTGCTCGACATCGGCGGCAACGCCCCCCTTCGGCGCCTGCGGCGGGCGCTCACGCCTCGCGGGACGCTCGTCATCGTCGGCGGCGAGGAGGGCGGCAGGTGGATCGGCGGGGTCGACCGCCAGCTCAGAGCCCTCGCGCTGTCGCCGTTCGTCGGGCAGCGGCTGACCACGTTCGTCTCGAAGGAGCGCCACGAGGACCTCGAACGGCTGCGTGAGCTGATCGAGGCCGGACAGGTGACGCCGGTCGTCGACCGCGCCTTCCCGCTCGACGCCGCCGCGGACGCCATCCGCCACCTGGAGTCGGGGCGCGCCCGCGGGAAGGTCGCCGTCACGACCTGATCCGCTGGGCATGGCGAGACGCGCCGCCGACGGGGAGACGCGCCTGGCGCGCCGCGACGCGCGCCCCCCCGGGGGGGCCCACGCACGAGAGAGAGGGGCCGGGGGGCGGCGAGCGGCCGGTCGTCGGGGGGGGGGGGGGGGGGGATGGCGTCCACCGGAAGGCGCGTGCGAGCAGGACTCGTTCGAGGACGCAGGCCGGATTCCCTGCGGCGAGCGGATAGACCCTCCACGTCGGGTGGCATAGCCTCGCGCGGGCGCGGCCCAGCCGTACCAGCAACCGCTCGTCGCACTCGCCGGCGCCGAGGAGGAGCGCACGCCGCAGACGGTTCCGTCGCGCACAAGTACCCGGACGTCGGTCGTTGGCCCTCGATCGACGCGCCCGAGCGGATCGGGGACGCGATCGTCACCCGGCCGGGGAGCCACTCGCTCTGATCGCGACATGGAGGCCGTCTCGCAAGCTCGGCCGGTGGCGGCCCCTCGGCGCGGCGCAATCTGAGGCGGCGAGCCGTGGCGCGCACCATCCGCGTCGACTGACATCAGCCCACCACAGCGGCATCTGGGCATGGGCGCGCGCAGACCCGTGTGGTTCAGGGAGCCTCCCCATCCGCGGTACGGGGAACCACCGATGCCCTCCGGGCGCCCTTGTGGCACGGTCCACCCCATGTCTCCGACGGACATCGGGAATCGGCGCTCGTGACCGGCGCGATCGTCTACATCGCCGCCTGCGTCGTGCTCTTCGCGGTGGTCTCGAGGCGTCTGTCGACCACCCCGATCACCGGACCCATCGTGTTCGTGGCGCTCGGCCTCCTCGCCAGCTCCGGCGGCCTTGGGATCATCGAGGCGGAGTCCACCGACGTCCTCTCGGTGGTCGACCTCCTGTTCCAGGGAACCCTCGTGCTCGTGCTCTTCACCGACGCCGCAGCGCTCCGGATCTCGTCGTGGCGCAAGGACGCGGCGCTTCCCGGGCGGCTTCTCGGAATCGGTCTCCCGCTGACGATCGCGCTCGGCACGCTGTGCGCCGCGGTCCTGTTCACCGACCTCAGCATCTGGGAGGCGGGGATCATCGGGGCGATCATCGCCCCGACCGACGCCGCCCTGGGCCAGGCGGTCATCTCGAATCCCAGGGTTCCGGCGCGTATCCGGCAGGCACTGGATGTCGAGTCGGGGCTCAACGACGGCGTCAGCCTTCCGTTCGTGGTGATCTTCATCGCGCTGGCGGGGTCGAGCAGCGACATCAGCGCGGTCGGGACGTTCCTCCGGGAGATCGGCGTCGCGGTCGGCGTCGGCGTCGGCGTCGGCCTGGTCGGCGGATGGCTCCTCGTTCGCGCGTCGAAGGCCGGGTGGATGGGGCGCACCTGGGGCTCCATCGCGGTGATCGCCATCGCCACGCTCGCATTCGTTCTGGCCGACGTGGGCGGGGGAAGCGGCTTCATCGCGACCTTCTCGGCCGGGCTCGCCTACGGCGAGGCCACCCGAGGACGCATTCAAGAGAGCGAGCAACTGGCCGCAGACCTCGGTTCCGGTCTCGTGCAGGTCAGCTTCCTCGCGTTCGGAGCACTGGTGCTCGAACCCGCGCTCGGCAACCTGACGTGGCAGGTGCTCGTGATGGCGGTGCTCGCGCTCACGGTCACCCGGGTCCTGCCGGTCGCGGTGTCCATGTGGGGGGAACACCTCCGCGCACCGACGCTGCTCTACCTCGGCTGGTTCGGCCCGCGCGGCCTCGCGACGATCGTGTTCGCCGCGCTCGTCGTCGAGCAGGCGGACCTCCCCGGCACCGGCACGATCGTGACGGTCGCGGCCGCAACCGTCGGCCTGAGCGTGCTGGTCCACGGGCTCACGGCGTACCCGGGCTCCCAGCGCTTCGCCGACTGGGCCGCCAGGCAGGACGACACCGCGCCCGCAAAGCAATCGGTGCACCGCGACTCTCTCCGACCACGATTTCAGCACACCAAAGCCAGAGACTGATGGGTCGCGACGTGGCCTCGTGCTGACCGAAGCGGAGATCTACGTCTCGCTGGCGACGATCGCCGTCTTTGGCATCGGCGCGCAGTGGATCGGGCGTCGCCTGCGGGTCCCCTCCCTCCTTCTGCTGCTCCCCGCCGGTCTTCTCGCGGGCGACGTGCTCGGGCTGGTCGAGCCGGAGGAACTCCTCGGCGACCTGCTGTTCCCGCTGGTCACGCTCCTGGTCGCCCTGCTGCTGTTCCAGAGCGGGCTCCAGCTGCGCCTCGCCGACCTCCCGGATGCGGCACGGATACCCGTGATCCGGCTGCTCACGGCCGGCCTCGTCATCACGTTCCTCGGCGCGTCGCTGGCGGCGCTCGTGATCCTCGACATCGACACCGACCTGGCATTCCTGCTCGGCGCGATCGTCGTGGTGTCGGGGCCGACGGTCGTCGGGCCCCTCATGTCGACGGTGCGGGCGCGAGAGCCGGCGAGCTCGGTGCTGGAGTACGAGGGGACGTTCCTCGACCCGCTCGGCGCCACGCTCGGCGTCGTGATGCTGAGCCTCGTGCTGGCCGACGATGCAAGCGACGTGCACCCGGTGGCGCAGGTCCTCGCCACCGCCGGGATCGGCGTCGCCGTCGGGCTGGTCACGGCCGCGCTGCTGGTCTTCGTGATGTCGCGGTTTCTCCTGAACTACCGAATGGAAGCGGCGGTCGCGGTGATGTTCGCGGTGGTCGCCTTCACGGCGAGTGATCTCGTGCTCACGGAAGCCGGCCTGTTCGCGACCCTGACCCTCGGAGTGGCGGTCGCCAACCAGCGCATTGTCAGCCTCCGGCCGATCCGAGCGTTCGGTGGAACCCTCGAGGTCGTGATCATCGGGACGCTCTTCATTCTCCTCGGTGCCCTGGTCCCGATCGACGGGCTGCGCGAGTACGCATGGCAGATCGTGCTGCTGGTGGTCGTGCTCATCGTGGTCGTACGCCCGCTCACGGCACTGGTGGCGCTCCTTCGCACCGACCTCGGCTGGCGTGACCGCGCGCTGATCGGTTCGATCGATCCACGCGGCATCGTCGCCGCGTCCACCGCGGCGACCTTCTCGGGAAGCCTCGCGGCCGCCGGCGTCGAGAGCGGCTTCCTCCTTCCGGTCACCTTCGGAGTCATCCTCGGAACCGGGATCGTGTACGGCCTGGGAGCAAAGCCGGTGGCCGGCCTGCTTCGCGTCAGGAAACCCACGGCAAAGGGCGTCGCGCTCGTCGGGCACGCACCCTGGGTGCTGGATCTCGGCCGAGCGCTCGGAGATCTCGGGGTTCCCGTCCTGGTGCTCTCGGCGACGACGCCCGGCGCGGACACGGCGCGCGCGCAGGACCACGGCGTCGAGGTGGTCTCGCTGAACGACCATGCGGCACGCATCGCGCGAGCGGGACACGCGGCGGACGTCGGCCAGGTGGTGACCTGCGCGCCGGCCGGCCTCGGCGTCGACCTGCTCGACGGGCGCCTGATCCAGCGACTTGGCCATCGCCACGTGTTCCGCGTCCCCGATTCGGCCGCCACGAGCGGTGTCGGCCATCGCGTCGTGCGAGACGCGAGTGCGCACGCGTTCGTGCCAGGCCTGACACTCGCGGACATCGATGATCGCCTCTCCGCCGGCGCCACCGTCGCGATCCTCCCGGGACCGGCGGGCCCGGGCGACATCCCGCTGGTGGCCGTCGCACCGGACGGCACCGCGAACCTCCAGCCCGGGGCGCGCACACCGGGTGCCGGTGACAGACTCATCGCGCTCGTGGCCCACCCCGCGGACGACGGCGACGGCCACCTCGCGGACATCGGCTCGGGGACGCGCGGGCCGCGCCCCCCGCAGAGGCCGGCTCGGTGACACCGAGGGCGCCATCGTGCGTGCGCGTCCACCGGTGCGGTTCGCGCGGCTCGGGGCGCCTTCGACGGAGCGACCACCCCTGTCAGGTGATGGCCAGACATCGACTCGTGTCGATGCGGGGTTTCCCCGATGCGACCTCCGGGCGGCCGGGGAAGGCTGTCGATAGCACCGAATGCGCCGACGGCGCGAGCGACCGATGACGGGGCCGGAGGTGCTCACGACCAAGCTCCACCCCGCGGCGACTGCACCCGACTGGGTGTGGAGGCCCCGACTCGTCGACGCGCTGGAGGCGTGCTGGCACACGCCGCTGGCGCTCGTGTCGGCCCCCGCCGGGTACGGCAAGAGCGTGCTCGTCACCCAGTGGGCCGCGGCCCATCAGGGCCGCGTCGCCTGGGTCGAGCTCGACGGGCGAGACTCCGACCCCAAGACGTTCGGCTCCTACATCGTCGCCGCCGTCCACGCGCTCGCCCCGGGCGCGCTCGCGCCCACCGAGGAGCTGCTCGGAGGGTGGCGGGCGGCGTCCGCGGCGGACATCGCACGGTGCCTGGCGAATGATCTCGACGCGCTCGACGGACCGCTCGCGGTGGTGCTCGAGGACTATCACCGCGTGCGATCAGTCGAGATCAACGAGCTGCTGGCCGGCGTCCTGATGCATGCACCGGCAAACGTGGTGTTCGCCATCCTGACCCGGCACGATCCCGCCCTGCCGCTCGCCCAGCTGCGGGGCAGCGGGCGGGTCACCGAGATCAGAGCAGCCGATCTGTGCTTCACGCCCCCGGAGGCATCGGCGCTGCTGGCGAACGTGCTCGAGACGCCTGTCTCCGAGGCGACCGGGAGCTCGTTCATCGAAGCCACCGAAGGATGGGCGGCCGGGCTGCGCCTCGCCGCGGAGGCGCGGCGGCACACCGCTGGTGAACCCGAGCCCCCCTCCACGGCTCACCCGCTGGACGCACGGGCGATCCACGACTACCTGATCGCAGAGGTCCTGGAACGTCAGCCGCCGTGGGTCCGCGCGCGGCTTCTCGCAACATCGGTGGCCCCGAGCTTCGATGCGTCGCTATGCGACGAGCTGGTCGACGTACTCGACGAACCCGACTCGGACGACGGCGCCGGACGGGCATTCGTCGAGTACGTCGCACGTCGGGATCTGTTCGCGGTGCGTCTCCGCGACGGCACGGGCCGGCTGCGATATCACGACCTTTTCGCCGACCTTCTCCGCGGTCAGCTCGCCCGTGAGCACGGAGACGCCGCCGCCGACGCGCTTCGCGCTCGGGCGATCCGGTCGCTTGAGAAACGGGGGATGCTCGAGGATGCCATCGAGATCGCCGCTGGCATGGGGTCCCCAGAGCGCCTCGCCGAGGTGGTCGCGCGCCACGGGAGCCACCTGGCCGAGCGCGATGACTGGCGACGCCTCGAGGCCTGGCTCGCCCTCCTCCCCCGCGACGTGGTCGAGTCGAGCCCCGACCTCCTGGTGCTGGAGGCATGGGTCGCCGGGGAGCTGTTGGAGAATCCTGTCGAGATGCGGGATCGGCTGACCCGCGCCGAATCGCTGATCGCCTCGGCCCGCCCGGGCCTCGCGGTCCTCCCGGCAACCTCCGCCTCGATCGAGGCACTCCGCGGACTCCTCGCGTTCATCGAGGGCGATCCACACGAGGCGATTCGACGTGCGCAGCGTGGCGGCGCCCACATGCCGACCGACCTGCATCGCCATCTGACCTTCACCGTGGTCCTGGAGTGCGCCGCGCTTCAGGCGTCCGGGGACGTCCGGAACGGCCTGTCGTGCGCGTTCGCCTCGATGACCGCTCGTCGTCCTCGAGAGACGCCCTTCGAGCCGTGGACCTGGGCTCTCCCGTACGTGCACTGGCTCGAGGCCGACATCGCCGAGGTGCAGCACTGGGGCGAGGTCCTTGAATCCAGGGGGCGCGAGTCGGGCCTGGTCGACACGCAGGCGACCGGCCGGTACTTCCAGGGGATCGCGGCCTACGAGCGCAACGACCTCGACACCGCGGAGCGATTCCTGGAGGTTCCACGCGGCCACCGCGAGCGGCTCCGACCGGTCGTCTACGTCGAGACCGAGGTGGTCCTCGGGCTCGCGCACATCGCGCGTGGACGCGTCGAGGACGCGGAGCGGATCGCCGACGACCTGACCCTGTTCACACGACGCTCCGCCAATCCGAGACTTGTCCTGCTCGCGGACTCCTTCGGCGCTGAGGTCGCCCTCGCGGGGGGCTTGACGCCGACGGCCGCGCGCTGGGCTGCACGCGCCGATATCGGATCGCCGCGCCAGGAGTGGTACCGGCACGCCCCCGCGACCTCGCTCGTGCGCGCCCTGCTGGCCGCCGAGAGCAACGACGCGCTCACGCTCGCCGAGGACGTGCTCTCGGGCCGCCTCGCATTTGCCGGACGAGTGCACAACCGCCCGCGGTTGGCGCAACTCCTCGCGCTCCTCGCGCGGGTCCACGAGGCCCGCGGGCACGACGACGCCGCGCGCGCCGCGCTCATGCGAGCCGTCGACATCACCGAGCCCGGGCAGACGGTTCGCCTCGTCGCCGATGCCGGACCCCACCTCTCGGGACTCTTGAGTCGACTCGACGTGACCGGCGGCCGACTCGACCACGTGGCGCGCATCCTCGCGGCGTCCCCGGAGCAGCGGGACACGCACCTCTCCGGGCTGCCGGGTGACGGCGTCGCCGCTACGCGCTTCGCCGCCGGTGGGGACGACATGCTCACCGATCGCGAGGCCCAGGTCCTGGTCCTGCTCGACCGCCGGATGTCGAACAAGGAGATCGCCCGGGAACTCCTGGTGTCCCCAGCGACCGTGAAGAAGAACACGATCTCGATCTATCGCAAGCTCCACGTGCCAGGCCGCCGGGCCGCAGCCGACAAAGCGCGGGCGCTCGGCTACCTGGAGGACGCCCGGGCACACCCCGCCCCCGGGGGCGCGTGAGTTGCCCCCGCCCCCCGAGCACCCCGTTCCGATCCTTGCCCGGCCGCCCGGATGTGAACGTCTCACCCAGGGTGACGCCGGAGCGGGGCCGGCCCCCGGCTGCCCCGTACCGGCGCAGGACGGCAGCGACCGGGCGGCCGTGTGCCTCGCCGACCATCGGCCAGCAGCCGAAGGCCCGGAAACCATGGGGGCTCGCGCCGGGGTGTCGAACACGACCGAGGCACGATCTCGCCGGGGCGCCGGCTCTGGTCGATCGCCGGGGCGGCGACGTTCATGCTTCTTCGGGTGGTTCCGCTCGTCGTCGGGCAAGTCGTCACTCGACCTGACAGGTGCACACGAGTCGCGTACTGGCCGGTCGACCCGGGGGCGTGGCCACTTGGGGCGCGAGTGCCGAGCGGCCAGGGCCGGCACGTGCGCCACGAGCAGACAGCGACGAGCGGGCTGAACGCCTCCCATCAGGCGCGGGGAGATCAGGAAACCCCGCGTGGTGGCCGCGAGGACGATCGCGAGCGGCACCGGGCGCCATGCCGCCCGGACCGGCGCCCTCATACCCGCGACTGGATCTCGTCGAGTCCGGTCTGGATCTGCTCCTGAAGCCCCTCGAGTCGGGCCTTCGCCTCCTCTCCGGCGGATCGAAGCGCCCCCTCCACCGCCGTCCCGAGCGCCTCGGCGCCGCCCGCGATCGCCGCGCGCCGCTGCACGAGCTCCAGGATCCCGTCGCCGGTGCTGCGGTCCCACTGGTCCGCGACCGCGAACCAGCCCGCCACGAAGTCCCCGGAGGACGCGACCAGCGCGTTCCGCTGCTCGATCAGTGCCTCGTCGGCGAGCTCGGCCGAATCGATCGCCTGCTCCCAGGCCGCGAGCGATTCCCGAATCGACGACGCCACGGTGGCGGGCTCGTCGCCCGAGACGACGGCGCCGCCCAGATCGACGAAGGCGGCCCCGGCGTCCTCCAGGGCCGTGGCGTAGACGGACTCGGGTGACTGCGCCGCGGTCACCGCCGTGGTCGGGTCGACGGTGTCCGAATCGTCGCCGCAGGCGGTGAGGCCTACCGCCAGTGCGCAACGAGAAGGACGCAGGTCAGGATCAGGCGATGTCTCGTGGCGGCTCGTCCGAAGGGCGACCGACGCCCGCCCCGCGGATGCGGGGCGGGCGTCGAGGTCATGCCGCCTTGGACGCCTTCTTGATGGCGTCCGTGCTGTCCTTGTCGTGTTGCTTCTCGTCGGCCTTCGTGGCGTTCTTGAGCGCCGTGCGGACCTGATCGACCCAGATCTCGTCGAAGACCGCGACGACCGCGGAACTGTTCAGCGGCATTGAGTCGTCGAGATCGGCCTTGATCTCGTTCTTGTCGGCGTGGGAGACCAGACTGCCGATGCCCCCGCCCACGAGGCCGCCCGCAGCGGCGCCGGCGAGCAGGCTGGGCGGGAAGATCGCGCCGACCACCAGGCCGACCGCGGCGCCCCACCCGGCGCCTTTCATGCCGGTGTGGAAGGTGTCCTTGACGTCGATCTTGCCGTCGGACCCACGGCTGGCGAGGACCATCGCCTCGATCTTCACGGTCTTGGCCGAGGCCAGATCCTTCAAAGTGCCCCAGTCCTGCTGGGCCGCGGTGGCGTCACCGTAGTAGGCGATATAGGAATCGACGGGGACGTCTGGGTCGCTCATCTGATGGCTCCTTGTGTGGTGACGGGCGCAAAGGTGCCTGCTCACCTCAAGCTCGCAACGGCGGGTCCAGGCGGCCACCCCCCCAATGGCTCCCCGACGGGCACCCCGCCTGCCTCCGTATGGAGAAAGAGGGGAACGAGTCCGGCGTCACTCGATCGGCGATCCCACCCCCCCTCCGATGCCCCCGGGCGGCGCCCGGCGCTAGAGTTGGGGCGTGCCGGAGACACCCCAGCTGAACGTGAGGCCGGTGCCGGTGGCCGAGGCGCTCGCCGCCGTGGCGACGGCCCCGCACGGGCTACTCGCCTTGGGGATACCGGGCTGCGCCGCCTGCATGCTGCTTCCTCCATCGCTCGACGAGCTCGGGCGGGCAAGACCCGATCTCGCGATCGCGATGGGCGAGTTCGCCGGGCCCGCGGACTGGATGGAACGCGAGCGCCTGCTCTGGCCGAGGGGTGTCCATGTCAGCCGGTCATCGATGCCAACGCTGACGCTGCTTGCCGACGGCGAGGCGATCGCGAGCCGGCCCGGAGGCGGGCCCGCCATGCAGATCGACGCATGGCTCGAAGCGCACCTGGGCCCCGCACCAAACCCCCCCGGAGACCAACCCACCGCAGCCGAGACGGCTGCGCTCGGCGACCTGTCGGCGCGGATCGGCAGGCAGGCCTACGTCAAAGGGCGCGCCGGCTGAGGCGAGGTCGGTGGAGGCGTCAGGACGACGGGGACGGCCCGGCCCCGTGGCGGCGCACCGTCCAGAGCCCGATCCCGATCCCCAGGAAGGCGATGGCGGACCCGAGAAGCGTCGCGAGAAAGCGGTCGGAGGCCGCCGCGGCGGCGGCGTCGCCGAGCAGTTCCTGGGACAGGACGAGGACCATGGTCAGAAACAGCGCGAACACCGCGTAGTTGACCTTCTGCAGGGCGAGCATGAGGAATGCGGCGGCGAGGAAGGCGGCCACGACGACACTGCTCGCCCCATTCGCGACCGAGATGACCGCCTCCGCCGCGAGAACCCCGGCCAGCGTGCCGAGCGTCCGGAGGGCTCCGATACTGAAGGCCTCGCCCGGCTGCGCGCGGAGCACGATGAGTACCGTGAGCGCGGGCCAGATCGGGTGGTCCGGGAAGAACTCGATCCCGAGCACCGTCGCCAACCCCACGGCGACGGCTCGCACGAGGGCGAACACCCCGAGCTTCGAACGGACGATCTCGGCGAGCGCCCGGGGGGCGGACTGCGGCGGTGCGGCGGCATCCGCGCGCCCGACGTCACCGGGGAGCCGGGTCTTCACAAGCATGATCGCTGCCGCGGCCACTCCGCCCAGCAGGTACGCGGCTGAGAACTCGAGTGCGGGCTCGTCGCCGCCAGCGAAGCTCAGCGCGATCACTGCCCACAGCGAGAGGAGAAGGCCACGGATGGCGGCGGCGTGGCCATAGCCAGCGGCCAGCGTCGCGACAACTGTGATCCCGAACGTCAGGAGCGCCGCGACCCAGACGTGCTCGACCCCGGCCCAGACGGCGGCGTACGCGATCGCGGCGCCGACCACGCTCATGATCAGGACACCGCGCACCCGGTCCCCGGTCGGACCGGGTGCGTCCGCAGCGAACGCGAACAGTGCCGCCAGACCCGCGGCCATCCCGACTGTCCCGAACGCCGCGATGAAGATGATCGCGAGGACGACTGCGACTAGGCCGAGCGCACCCCTGCGGAGGTCGACCTTCGCGAGGTCGAGGGCCAGCAACTCCCGCACGCGCTCCCACATCGCCAGATCACCCTCCCCCTCGCCCGCGAGTAGCGCGCGGCATCAGCACGCCGACCGACCGGATTGTGGCGATATCGACTCAGTCCGTGAGCGCGGCCTTCGCGTACTGCCACCGCGCGGTCAGTGCGAACAGGATCGCCACGTCGAGTGCGATCACCACGAGCGACCAGAGCGGGAAGGCCGAGAAGTAGGCGAACTGGGCGATCAGGTTGATGACCACCACCACGATCCCGAACCAGCGGGCGATCTCGCTGCCGGAGAAGAGGCCCACTCCCGCGAGAATCATGAGGACACCCCAGATGAGGAGGGACCATCCCCACGTCGTGAAGTCGGCGGTCACGAGAAGGCCTGACTCGGTCACCGCATAGACGTTGTCCTTGAAGAGCGCGGCGAGCCCCTGGATGACGTTGAGGCAGCCGATGGTGAACAGCACGACACCGGCGAAGATCACCCAGCCGCTCCACGTCGACGCCTTCTGTGCGAAGTCGGTTGACATCGGCCACTTTCCTCGAGGGTCGGGAACGGATGTGTGTTGATCCTCGCTGACGGTGCCCGTCGTCGGCACATCCGAAATGGTGCCCCGAGGGTGGGCAGCTCTCGCCCCCCCCGGCCGGCGACACCACCGAGCGGGTCACCGGTGCCGTTGCGCCATCGCCACAACCGTCATGCAGGCGCCTCCCATGACCCGCGCGAGCCGACCAACCCGAGCCGACCTCTCTCGCCTTCGCCCAGTGGTGAGCTCAGCGAGTCGAGCGCCGCCCGCCCGGAAGACGCGCCGCCGAGATCGCTGGCGGCACCGTGCTCTGACCGCTCGCTGGACGCCGCGGTCGTGGCGGGGTCGTCATCGACCGCATGTGACGAGCGCAAGCGCACCGACGACGCAGATCGCAGTGAAGGTGGATACCCCGGCGATGCCCGATGGTGGAGCTTCTTCGTTGGATCGGTGCAGGGTGGGTTTCGGTCCGCGTGAGCGCGGCTCATGCGCCACTCCCGCCGGCGGCCCGCACGGCGCGGCGCACCTCGTCGACGAGGTGCGCTCGATCGATGCCGACATGCTCCGAGGCGAGCGCACTCGATGGCGACAGCGCAGCCGCGACCGCATCCGCCCGGCCGGAGGCCAGGGCGGCGAAAAGCGCGGCGGGCGCCGAGTCGATCAACAGACCGTAGCGCCGTAGCCCCCCCCGCCCGACGGCGGCGGCGACTCGGTCGACGACCACGCCGACCCCGACCCGGGCCGCGTCGCCGCCGGCCTCCCATCGGGACGCGAGGCCGGGGCTCACCGCGAGGGCAAGGCCGCGTGCCAAGCCGCAAGCGACCCCCTCACGGGGGTCGCCGTCGGCCGCGATCGTGAACCTGAACTCCTCCGTCCCGGTCCGCACGAGCACGACCGCGTCGAGCGCACCGAACGCCGGGTCGTCCCGGAGCGCTTCGAGCCGGTGGAAGTCCCCCTCGGCAGCCGCCCGGTCCCGATGGGCGGCGACCACGAAGTACGTGCGCATCCAGGCTCACCGTTCCTCAGACCCGCGACCCCCGGCAAGCAGGGGGCCGCGGATGCCGTCGCCTAGCCCTCGACCATCTCGAAGACGTCGGGTCTGGCGATGAAGTAGATGAGCATCCCGATGAACGGGAGGAAGAGAATGAGGAGCAGCCAGAGGAACTTCGCGAGGGCCCCGATATCCGGGCGCGCGAAGATGTCGACCATCGTGTAAATCCACAGCATCATCAGGGGGATGAACAGGAAGAAAAACCCCATCCACGCCCAGAACGTCGTCCAATCCATGACCGCCCCTCTCAGTCGCCGCAAGGCCTGAGGACGCCTCGGCGTCCACAAGGACATCGTCCCTCAGGGGCGCGGTCTGGGTGAGCCCCACAACGGCGATTTGATGGTGCGGTCGTGGTGACCGCAACGGGTCCGACGGCGGATCCGGGCGGCGTCGCGCCCACCCTGATCCACCCCTCCATGAGAAGTGCGCCGTTCAGCCGGCCTCGCCCGACATGAGGGCGCCGATCTGCCGCTCGGTCTCGGCCTTGTCGAGGTCCCGGAGCTCCTTCGCCTCGCGCCGCACGGCGTGGGTGAGCAACTCCTCGATCCGCTCCTCGAGACGCCAGTCCCCGATCACCACGAGCGCCGCCGTCCCCTCGTCCAGCACCTCACCGAGGTCTTTCATGTCCCCCCGGGACATCCCGTTCCAGAGGTGACCGCCGACCCCGCCCACGGCGGCGCCGACCGCGGCGCTCGCGATGAGGGAGGGCGGGAAGAGGATCCCGGAGAACCGCTCCGACACCGAGACCGCCCCACGCACCCTTCCGAGTGGATGTCTCGTCCTTCTTGACCCGGACCTTGCCGTCCGCGTCCTTCGTGATCACCGCAGCGTCGAAGCCGCCGATGACCCTCTCCGCATGGAGCGCCTTGACCACGTCGTAGTCGGCCTGGGCACCCGCCTCATCCGAATAGGCGCCGATCAGCAGGAACACGTCGTCCTCGCGGGCCATCATCCATCCCCCTCGTCGATGTCATGTCCAGCTGTGGACACCGGTCCACAATGGCGAACCCTGCCCCCGATGTCGACGCGCAGTACGGACCGCCGTGCGGGCTGCCAGACTACGGTCGGAGCGCGGGCGGACGAGCGGGGACTGAGGAGATGGCCGAGGCGCGTGGTGGGGATCCGATCGAGACCGCCAAGGAGGCGGGTCTCATGGTCTCCGACGCCGTGCTCGGGCGACTCGCCCGGATCGTGGACGTGCCGCGCGCCGAAACGGCGGCGCACCCGTCGGGTCCGACACACACCCCGCCCGATCAGCGTCCGGACGTGCCGCGCGAACGAGTCGAGGCGACCGCGTCGAGGTCGGTCGAGCGCGTCGAGGCGGCCGCGTCGAGGTCGGTCGACGCCGTCTCGTCGCTCGCAGGCGCGGCGGCCGGGCGACTGGTTCCGGCGGTGCTCGACCGCATCGATGTGAACGCCCTGCTCGACCAGGTCGACGTGAATCGCCTGATCTCACGCATCGACGTCGACGCGGTCGTCGACCGCGTCGACGTCCAGGCCGTGGTGAACCGGGTCGACGTGGACGAGATCATCGACGGCGTCGACGTCGACCACCTGCTCGATCGCGTGGACGTCCAGGCCGTGGTGAGCCGGGTCGACGTCGGCGAACTCGCGGCCGAGGCACTCGATGCGGTGGACATCGGGGATGTCATCACGGAGTCGACCGCCAGCCTCGGAACCGAGGCCATCGAGGAGTTCCGCCAGCAGGCCATGGGGGCGGACGCATTGGTCACACGCATCGCCGACGCGCTCTTGTTTCGCCGGGGACGGCCGCGGGACGATGTCCTCGGGGGCGGCGCCCGATGACGCGCCCAGCGGTCGATCCGAAGGTGCGGGCCCGCCAACGACGGCGCGCCGGAATCGTCTCGCGCACCCTCGCCGACCTCATCGATCTGCTCGTGGTGCTCGGAATCGCCTGGTTGATCGCCGGGGCGAGCGCGTTGATACGCGCGGTACTCGGTGGGCGGCTCGAAGTCGTCCTGCCCGACCCGTCGGGCCGGGTGTTCTTCATGCTCGTCCTGCTCGTCGCCTACCTGACCTACGGCTGGGGACTGAACGGGCGCACACTCGGAAAGCTCATCATCGGCCTGCGCGTCGTCCGCGACGATGGATCGGACCTGCCCTTCGGGCGGGCGTTCTGGCGCGCCGTGCTCTATAGCCTGTTTCCGATCGGCCTGCTGTGGGCCGTCGTCAGCCGCAAGGAGGCATCGGTGCAGGACCTGCTGTTGCGCACCGCGGTCATCTACGACTGGGGGGCGATCGCCGAGCCGACCCACGTCCACGCCAAGTCGACGCGGCAGCGCGGCGATGCGGCCGGGGCCCCTGGGGGCCCCGGCGCGATCACTCAGGTCGGTGGAGGCGGCGGCGGCGCGTCCGAGTCGGAGCGCAGCCGGTAGGTGATCCGGCCCCGCGTCAGGTCGTAGGGCGAGAGCTCGACACGCACGCGGTCGCCCGGGTTCACCCGGATCCGACGGCGGCGCATCTTGCCGGCGAGCTTGGCGAGAACCTCATGGCCCTCGGCGACCTCGACCCGGAAGAAGGTGTTGGGAAGCGCCTGTGTGACGTCCCCCTCGACCTCGATCCCCTCTTCCTTCTCGGCCCCTCCCCCGGGCTGCGGGGTACGAGGCCCTCCGGATGACGACCGTCTGCGGCGGCGCGCCCCCATCAGCCGGCTTCGACCGCGGTCACGCCCGACGCCTGCGGACCCTTCTGGCCTTCCTTCTCCTCGAAGCTCACCCGCTGCCCCTCATCGAGGGTCTTGTAGCCGGACCCCTGGATCTCCGAGAAGTGGACGAACAGATCCTTGCCCCCGCCGTCGGGGGTGATGAAGCCGTACCCCTTCTCCGACGAGAACCACTTGACGACGCCTTCGGGCATCGCGCTCCCCTATCGCTCGTGCGCGGACTCCGGCGCACGTACCGGGCGGTCGCCCGAGATGTCACCAGCGACCCTCGCGGTCACGCCCGCCTGTCGTGCGGGCACCTCCCCGGAACGGTAGCGGATGTGGTGGGACGTGGCAGGCGCTACGGTCGACGTTCGTCCGATGCGCTCGGGCCCACGCGGACAAGGAGCCCGAATGTCCATCGGTACGGCCCATGCGATGGGCGCCCTTTCGGTGGATCCGCGGCCGCCGCTTTTGCGAGGCATGGTCCACGCGGCGTCCCTTCCGCTCGTCGTCGCCGTGGCCGTCGTCCTCACGGTCCTGGCGTCGGGCGCGGGGGCGCGCGCGTCCGTCGCCGTCTACGGAGTGTGCGCGGTGGCGCTGTTCGCGGCGAGCAGCGCCCATCACCTGCTGTCGTGCGCCGGGCGACCGTCGCGGCTCGCGCAGCGCGCCGACCACGCGGCGATCTTTCTCGTCATCGCCGGCACGTACACGCCGTTCATGGTCCTCGGGCTCGACGGCGCCACGCGGGTGGCGGTCCTCGCGTCGGTCTGGATCGCCGCGGTCGGCGGCGCGACGGTGCGACTGCTCGCCCGACCCGCCCCGACGTGGCTGTTCGTCGTGCTCTACCTGGCACTCGGCTGGACGGCCGTGTCGGTGCTCCCGGCCCTCCTCGGCGGCGCCGGGCCCCCGGCGGTGGTGCTCGCCCTCGTCGGGGGCGGCCTCTACAGCCTGGGGGCCCTCGTCTACGTCTGGCGCCGGCCGAACCCCGCCCCACGCGTGCTGGGGTTCCACGAGGTCTTCCACATCCTCACGGTGATCGCCTTCGCGACCCAGAACGTGGGGGTGTGGCTCCTCGTGTACGGGGTCGGCTGACCTCGGTTCAGCCCTGGGGCGGCGCGCTCTGCCGAGCGACGCGGTTGCCACGGTTCTGCGGCGCCGCAGGGACGGGACGGGATCGCGCCGGGGGGGCGCCACCTCCGCGGCGTCGACGGCGGGTCGTGTGGACGACCCGGGGAGCCGCCATGCTGAGCCCGGCGGCGCGGTACTCGTCCTCGAGCCCGCAGACCGCGGCGAGGCGCGAGACATCCGCCTCCTCGGACGACATCACCATCGTGATGCAGGTCCCCGCGCGACCGGCCCGGCCGGTGCGGCCCGAGCGGTGGACGAAGTCCTCGCGCGTCGTGGGCGCGTCGTAGTGGATCACGTGCGTGACGTCGTCCAGATCGATGCCGCGTGCGGCGACGTCGGTCGCGACGAGGACGTCCACGTCACCGCGGCCGAAGGCGGCGAGCGCCTTCTGGCGGGCCGGCTGGGTCATGTCGCCGTGGAGGGCCGCCGCGTCGACGCCACGCTGCTCCAGACGGCGCTTCAGTCGCTTCGCGCCGTGGCGCGTGCGCGAGAACACCAAGGCGAGATCACGATCCTCTGAGGCGAGGATCTCCATCAGGACGTCCAGCTTGGCACCGGAGTCCGGCACCGGGGCGAAGGTGTGGGCCACCTCGCCGACATCCTCGCTGAGCGCCCCGGCCTCGAGGCGCGCCGGGTCGTGCGTGTACGAGCGCGCAAGGTCTCCGACGGCGCCGTCGAGCGTCGCCGAGAACAGCATCGTCTGGCGGTCCTTCGGCAGCCGGGCCACGATGCGGTCGGTCTGCGGGCGAAAGCCCATGTCGAGCATCCGGTCGGCCTCGTCGAGGACGAGGATCTCGACCGCCGAGATGTCGAGGGCCCGTCGACCGATCAGGTCGATCAGGCGGCCGGGCGTCGCGACCACGATGTGCGCGCCGCGGATCGAGCGCACCTGTTTGTCGATCGGCGTTCCGCCGAGCACCACCTGCGTGCGAAGGCCGACGGCCTTCGCGAGCGGGGCGGCCTGCTCCTGGATCTGGCTCGCGAGCTCACGGGTCGGCGCGAGGATCAGCGCCGAGGGCGTCGCCGGGACCTCGGCGAGCGCGTCGAGCATCGGGAGGAGGAACGCCAGCGTCTTGCCCGATCCGGTCGGGCTCTTGGCAAGGACGTCCTCGCCCGCCGACGCGGCGGGGATGACGAGGGACTGGATGGGAAACGGTGTCGTGACGCCCTGCGCGTCGAGCGCACGGACGAGGGGCGCGGAGACTTGGAGCTCCGCGAAGCTTTCATGCGATGTAATTGTGAAGCCTTCCTCCGGCCGTTCGGTGGCCGGCGTCGTCGGGGTCCTCGCTCCGGCCGACGCGGTTGACGCACTGGGCGGTGGGAGGGTCGACGGCGATCGTTCGCCGTCGAGGCACGTGCATGGTAGCCGCATTTCGCGCGCGCGGCGTTTCCGCCGGGCCGTTCACCGCACGATCACCACCGGTGTCCCCGGTGGTGCCAGGTGCGCGACGCGGCGGATCACGGGGTCGGCGACGCGCACGCAGCCGTGCGAGACCGCCTGGCCGAGAAGCTCCGGGGAGCGGGTCCCGTGGATGCCGACGATGCCGCCACCCGGCCAGTCGGAGATGCGCGAGTAGGCGCTGGTCTCGATCGCCCAGCGACCGAGGACGGCTGCCGTGGGGCGGAATGAGGCCGTGACGTGGAAGCGCCCGAGCGGCGTCTCCGCACCCGGCTTGCCGACGGCGACGCGCGTCCGGAGCACGCGCCGGCCGTCGATGCGCACCTCGAGCCGGCGCGCGCCGCGACGGACGATCACGACCGCACGCGGGCGGGTCCGCAGTCGCAGCGCCTCGGCCCGGACGAAGCCGCTGCGGCCGTTGGGTCGCCCCGGCAACGCGACCCGGTACCAGGTTCCCCCGGCCCGATCGCCGCTTCGCCCGAGCACGCGGACGATTCGCGGCCGGAAGTCGGGCCGCAGGTCGCGAAGGCGCCCGACCACCCGGGCGCGCTCGTTCGGGCGCGCACGCACCGTCGTCGCATCGACGGTCAGGTGCGCGACGGTCGGGGGCGGCGGCGCGGCGGCCGCGTGGGCGCCCGACCCGGCGAACATGGCCAGGGCCACGACGCCGACGCCGGACACGCCCACACGGCGCGCGACGCTACCCCGTGAGCGCGCCACCACCGGCACTCGCCGCGGCGACCCCCATTCGGACCCGGCACCTGAACGCCTCCGGCGCCCTGAGCAGGACCACACCCGTACGGGTCGGGCGGATCGTCAGGACCGCCGCGCCCTTGTTGTTGGTCCGGGCCGAGTCGGAGTCACCGGCGCCCCGGACGAGCACGCGCGCACCGCGGACGGCGCGGCCGTTGCTCCGAAGCGACACCCGGATCCGGTCTCGGACGCCGACGGTCAAGGACCGCGGGGTCACCCTGATGTCCCGGCAGACCTGCGTCCGCACGGCCACGATGCGCTTCGCGGTGCCACAGTTGCCCGCCGACACGATGAACCGGGAGCCGGGCCTGCGCGCGGTGATCGTGATCGTCGCCCGCCCCTGTCGGTTGGTCACCGTCGACCTGCGACGCGTGGACCCGCTCGAGTCGGTGATCACGACCCGCTGGTTCGGGATCGCGACGCCGCCCTTGCCGGTCACGCGGATCCTGATCCTCGTCGGGACGCCGACCTTCAGATTCCGCGGCGTGGCGACCACGCGGCCACCGTCGATGCACGCCGCCGCGACGAGCGCCCCGCCGCCCTCGTCGACTGTCTCGAAGGTCGGGCCGATCGTGATCGGCTTGTCCGTCTCCTTCGACGTGATCTCGGCGTTGTTGACGATCTGGGTGCTGTCGGGAACGTCGGCGTCGACGACCACGGAGTAGCGCACCACGATCGCCTGGGTGCCCGGCGAGACGTCGCCCGCCAGCCACCTGATCGCGGTCACCGCCGCCGGGTCGGCCGGCTCGGTGGACGACCACTGGGCATCGTCGTCGACGTTCGGCGACGCCACCGTCGTGAACTCGCGCTGCACGCCGCCGGGCTCGGTCGCCGAGCGCGCCTTGTAGCGCGTCCGCGCCGGGATGCGATCGAGGATCCGGACGTCCCGCGCGGTCTCGTCGCCGGTGTTGCGGTACCCGATCGCATACTTGATCGTCCCGCCCGGGACCACCGGCTGACCGGGTCCGGGAAGCGAGGACTTCACGGAGGTGTTCCACTCGGGCGACGCGCTCACGATGAGCTCACCCGTGTCGGTCACCTCGTTGGGGATCTCCTTCGAGGTCACCGATGCCTCGTTGATCAGCACGGTGCCGTCGTCCTGGGGCGAGTTCACGCGCACCGGGACCGAGATCAGGATGCGGTCGCCGGGCGCAAGCGACGGGATCGTCCAGACGACGTTCGGCAGCCCGGAGGCGTCCTCGCCCATCGCGACGGGTGTGTTGTCGTCGGGGTCGCCCGCCCTGGCGGTGCCCGGGGTGTAGGTCACACCGGCCGGGAAGGCGTCGCGGATGACGAGATCCCGGGCGGGGACGACGCCCGTGTTCCGGATGGTGATCCGGTACACGGCCTGGTCGCCCGCGTCGACCTGGAGACCGTCCGGTGTCTTGTCGAGCTCGAGGATCGGGACCTCGAGAATGGTCTCGGCCGTGGCAGGACCCGCCGCGTACGGACCGCCGGAGCTGCCGCTCGCGCCGAGCGCATCCTCCGCGGTCGTGCGCGCCGAGTTGATGTGCGGGTTGGTCGTCCCCGTCCCCGGGTTCGACCCCGCGGCGACGTCCGGTGTCGCACGGAAGGTCACCCTGAGCGACGCGCCGGGACCGAGGTCCTTGAGGTTCGCCCAGGTCAACACGACCCCCGGCACCGCGGAGCCGCCGACGATCGGGTCGGCGAGCGGCGCGCCGTCGAGCCCGGCGCTCCCCGGGACATAGCTCCAGTTGGGGGGCAGCGTGTCGATCAGGTCGACGCCGAAGGCGGTCGCCACGGATGCGGTGTTCCCGATGTCGACGGCCCAGGTGACCGGCTGTCCGACCTCGGCGGGCGGCGGTGTCTGGAGCGACTTGGCGATCGCCGGCGCGGGCAGCGAGACCGTGATCGACGACTTGGCCGTCGCCGAGTAGCCCGGAACACCCAGGGCGGCCGCCGTCGTCGCGGTCCGCTCGCCCGGCGAGGCCCCCGCGAGGCTCGTCACCGTCGCCGTCGCGGTGTTCTGCAGGACGAGCCCCTGGCTGAGCGCACTCGACGGACCCACGGTCGTCGAATAGGTGAACGCCACCGACGCGCCCGGGTCGAGCTTGCCCGCGTTCCAGGTGATCGTCCTGCTGGGCGCGTCGTACAGGCCGCCACCGGAGATCGCCGTCGGCGCCGTCACACCGCTCGGGAGCACGTCCGTGACCACGAGGTCGTGCGCGACGGAGACGCTGGGGCCGCTCGGGTTGCTCGCCGTGACGGTGAAGTCGACGGCCCCGCCCGGCTGCAGCGGGCCGGCCGCGGAGTTCCCCTTGGCGATCGCGACGTTCGGCTCGACGATCGGGGTCGAGACGTTCGCGTTCTTCGTGCGCTTCGCACCGCCCGCCTCCACGAACCAGGTCAGGGATGTGGCGTTGGGTACCGGGGAGCCACCGCGCACGTTCGCGGCCTCGTCATCGACCGTGGCGCTGAAGGTGATCGTGATGATCTCGTCGGTGGGATTGCTGTTCGCGTAGGACGTGGGGTTCTGCAGCAGGATGACGCCGCCTGCCGTCGAGAGCGTCCACCCCTCCGCGCTTCCCGCGTCCCCGCTGATCGTCGTGCCCGAGGGCAGGGTGACCTTGGCGGAGCCGGCGACGTACGTGTTGCGCGCGCTGAGCGCGTCGCGGATCCCGGGGACGAACAGCGTCGTATTGGCCGGGACGGTGGTCGTCAGCGTGTAGTCGATCCGCTCGCCGATCGTCGCCTGTGAGATCGAGTTGCCGGGCTCGACGACCGACGTCGTCCGCGACTTGGCGATCTTCGCCCGGACGAGCCGGACCCGGGAGGGGTCCTTGATCGGGACCGTGTTCGCGCTCGGGTTCAGGCTCGGGTCGATGTTCATCGAGGGGATGAAGTCGATGGGCGTGCCCGTGTTGGAGGTCTCGCGGTACTGGCGCACACCTGCGGTGTTGTCGAGGTTGGTGCCCGACCCGAGGCCTTCGGGGATCAGCACGTCGTACCGGAGCTTCTTCGGAGTTCCGGGCGGAACCGAGAGGCCCGGCGGCGCCGAGGCCGGGTTCCACTCGATGCGGTTCGGCGTCACGGACGCGTTGCACACGCCCGAGTCGCTGATCACACCGACCTGGCCACACCCGATCTGCGGCGGCAGCACGTCCCAGACCTGCACGGCCTCGGCGGTCTTGCCGCCGGTGGCCGTGAGGTCGATCTCGTACGTGACCACGTCGCCGGGCTCGACCAGCTTGTTGTCCTGCGGCGGCGGGTAGCCCCCCACGGGATTGCCGTTGATCAGGGCCACGCCCTTGACGATCTCGAGCGGCGACGACCAGGTGAGGAAGACCTGATCGCGCTTCGTGAACGCCTGTCCGCCCGAGTTGACGTTCGCGTACTTCATGAGGTTCCCCAGCTGGAGGCCCGCCGCGGCGGCGTCCGGCTGGGCGTCGAGCTGCGCGCCGATGGTCACGTCGAACACGCCGCCCTTGGCGACCGTTCCGGCCGGTGCGGCCGGCGAGGAGACGTTCCAGAGCAGGTCGGTCGCCCCGTCGACGTTCCCGGCGGTGTCGGTGATGGTCACCGTGTTCGCGGCGGTCGATCGTTGCGACGCGGCGACGAAGCCGGAGATCGTCGGAAGGAAGTCCGCCACCGGGAGCTCGACGGCCGGGCTGACCGCGGGTGGGCCGAGCTCCTGGCCGGTGAAGACCGAGGCGGGGAAGTTGACCGTGAGCCGGTAGCAGACCAGGTCGGAGGGACCGAAGTTGAGCGGGCCGGCGCCGTAGGTGGCGTTGGCCGGGTCGCACCGGTCCGCCGGGTCGGCCCCGGGCGCCAGGCCGGGCGTCCCGATCTGCTTGTCGATGGTCGGACCGGGGGCGCTCTGGCCGGCGCTCGAGGAGTCGGACACGGCCGCGGTGGGGCTCGGTCCGCCGTCGATCTCGGACCCGCCCGCGCAGTCGGTGGGGCCGGTGCCACCGGTGCAGATGTTGTTGGTGGTGCCGGTCAGCGCGACCGAGTTCGACCAGCTGTCGTTCGCGAGGATCGGCGCGTCGTCGGCGAAGTCCTCCTGGTAGAAGTCGCGCGTGTAGGTCCGAAGCGTGATCGTCGTCGTGCCGGACGGGCCGATCTGAGCGAGCGCGGGTGTGCTCGTCTGGTTCCAGGTGACCGTCCACGATCCGTCAGCGGCCTCGGTCGCGCTCGCGTAGGGGTCGGGGGGCGGCCCCGCGTCGGGGCATCGCAGGCCGACGCCGACCGGGCACAGGCCGTCCGGCACCGTGTCCGTGACCGTCAGCCCGGTCGAGAACCGGTACTCGCTCGTGTCGATCTTGAGGGTCCAGTCCGAGAGCCGGTCGCCCGCGATCCCGCCGCCGTCGACGCTCTTGCGCATGCGCAGGTCCTCGGCGACCCGCGTGTTCGACGCGTCGTCGGAGAACGGGTTGGAACCGGCCCCGATCGGACCCTGATAGTCGCCCGTCAGGGTGCCGGCGACAGGGAGCGACACCTCGGCCCCGCCGGCGCCCTCGGCCGTCGACGGGCCGGAGTTGTTGTCGAGGTTCGACGCCTGGAGCCCCGAGGCCGCGGTCGGCGCACCGCCCGCCGTCGTCCAGGTGAGGGTGTTCTCGCGGAGCGGAACGGCCGCCACGACCTGATACGCGCGCGTCTCGCCGATCCCCAGGTCGGCGATGCCGCTGAAGACCACCTTGGTGTAGACACCCGCGGGCGGCGGCCCGGGCGGGTCGACCGACACGGTCTCGACGCTCGCGATCGACGGACACGCCGCGGGATCGAATCCGCCGGGCGCGTTGCCCGGGTTGATCGCGCCGGAGCCCGGGTACTCCTCGGTGCTGCCCGGATTGGTCGGTGCGTCGGTGGTGTTGTCGGCGGTGGCGCACCCGAGGAACTCGAGGCCGGCGGGGAACCACGCCTCGAGGCCGACGTTCGTCGTCGTCGCCACCGCGTTGTTCTCGAGCGTGAGCGTGTAGACCGTCTGATGGTCGTGAAGGCCGCGAAGGAGCTCGCCTTCGGGGCTCGGCTCGGAGATGGTCAGCTCGAACGGGGCGATGTCCGTGGAGGCGCTGTCGGAGCCCGACTGCGTGAAGTTCGACGGTGCGCCGGACCCGGAGAACGTGGGCTCCACGCGCGGGTCGGTGTTGACGTAGACGTCGGCCGTGTTCGAGTAGCTGTCGCCGACCTCGAGGACCGCCGGGTCGTGCGACACGGAGTAGCCGAACGACAGCGTCGAGGCGGGCGAGATGTCGGCGACGTTGACCCAGAGGAGCGTCGTCTGGCCGGCGGCGGGCTGGTTGGCGAGGATCGTGGGGTTGCCGACGGCGGGATCCGCGGAGCCGGGCACGTAGCTCACGCCGGCGGGGAGCACGTCGCGGACGGAGGCGTTGAACCCGAACTGGTCACCCGCGTTGGTCGCCTGCACGGTGACCGCCGAATCCTTCCCCGCGAGCACCTGCCCCGAGGTCGACTTCGTCACGTTGATGACGGGTGCGGCGGTTGCGGTCCCGACCAGTCCGAGGACCAGCGCGGCCACCAGGCCGATCCACACGAGCGGGCGCAGACGGGGATTCATGGGCATCTCACGGTCGGTTGGTTCCGGCAGCATGCCAGCGCCCCCGGCGGGGTGTCATCCCGAAACCGGCGATTCCACCGTTGCGAAACGGTTTCGGCACGATCGGCCGAGGGTTTGTCGGCGTGAACTTCGGCGGCTTGAGCCGCGATGGCCGGGACGTGGCACACGGGGCGCCGTCGCGGAGCGCCCGGGGCGATGCGGAGGATCTTCCCGGTCGGGGCCCCCGGGCGCCGCTCAGGCGTCCAGGCGGAAGCCGACCCCTCGGATCGTGCGCAGTCGCGCCGGGCGCCCGGGGTCCGATTCGATCTTTCGGCGCAGATTCGACACATGGACGTCCAGGAGATGGTCGTCGTGGTCGACGTCGGGGTCCCACACATCGGCGAAGAGCTCCCTGCGGGTCACCGCGTCACCGCCCGCGAGCGCCACGCGGCGGAGCACCTCGAACTCGATCCGCGTGAGGTCGACCTCGTCCCCGCCGAGGGTCACGCGCCGGGCGCCCACTCATCACCGCCAGCGCCCCGAACTCCAGCATCCCGCCAGGGGGCCGCCGTTGTCCGCGGCCGGCGCATCAGAGCCTCCACGCGGGCCGCGAGTTCCCTGGCATGGAGGCGGGTCTGGTGAGGTAGTCGTCGGCGCCCGCGCGCAAGGCGTCGACCTTCGACTGCTCCCCGTCGCGACGGCTGACGACGAGCACGTAGGCGTCACTGAACGCGCGGATCTGACGGAGCACGTCGACTCCGTCGATGTCGGGGAGCATCAGGTCGAGGAGGACGAGGTCCGGGCATCGCTCTCGGACATGGTCGACCGCCGCCGCCCCCTCGGAGGTCGACGCCGCGCTCCATCCCTCAGCGGCCAGGATCCCCACGAGCTCGGCTGCGAAGTCGTGGTCGTCCTCGACGACGAGCGCCACGTGGCTCGTCAGGGGGCTGTCAGGCAACAGCTTGACACTACCCGATTCGCGCCGGCGGGCCGGGAAGGTGGGCGCCACCTGACGGCGAACGGAGGCCACGTCCCCGTTGGTCAGGGAGGCGTCTGCATGGAGATCGATCTCAGGACGGCGGCGGTCGTCGTCGCACTCGCGATCCTCGCGATCGTCGCGACGATCGTGATCGGGCGCGTCTCTCGCCGCGTGGAGCGGCACATGGAGGGCGGGCAGGCGGCCCTCTCGACGAAGCGCGCCAAGACGATCACCGGCGTGCTGCGGGTCAGCGCGGTGATCACCGTGTGGATCGTGCTCGGCCTGACCGCCCTGGCCGAGGCCGGCGTCGCGGTCGGACCGTTGCTTGCGGCGGCGGGTATCGGCGGGATCGTGATCGGCCTCGGGGCCCAGTCGCTCATCCGTGACCTGATCGCGGGCCTGTTCATCCTGGCCGAGCGGCAATACGACGTCGGCGACGTGATCGAGTTGCACGGGCCGAGCAGCCTGGTCCTGACCGGCGAGGTGGAGGGCGTCGCGCTCCGCACGACGACCCTCCGGGCGCTCGACGCGACCCGCCACGTGATCCCGAACGGCCAGATCAACGCCTCCAGCAACATGACCCGCGACCGGTCCCGCTACCTGCTGGATCTGCCCATCCCCTACGACACCGATCCCGAGGCGGCGTCGCGCCTGGCCGAACGGACCGGTGAGCGGATGCGCGGAGATGCGCGCTGGCGCGCGCACATGCTCACCCCGGTGCAGGTGCTCGGCGTCGACGCGTTCGCCGACTCCGCCGTGATGCTCCGCGTCTTCCTCGAGACCACGCCGGGCCACCAGTGGGAGGTCGGGCGCGAGTTCCGCCGCCGGGTCCTGGCCGACTTCGGCGCCGAGGGCATCGAGATCCCCTTCCCGCAACGCTCGGTCACGATCCGCGAGGAGCCCGCGACGGGCTGATCGCATCGACGGGCCGCCGCGCCGACCGCGGGTGGATCGTCGCGTCGGCGGGGATCGGCACCATCGTCCCGCTCGCGTGCCCCGTCGCTCGCCGGTCGCGGCGCTCGGCGGCGATCGGGGCCCGACGCGCCGCCTCGGGGCGCTGACGGATGACACCGGCCGCACGCAGGTCCGCGCGAGGTGTCAGTCCGGTGACACGGTCGACCCCCCTCGGCGACGAAACTGGGGATCGACGCGGTGACGAGCGACGGGGGCGATGATGGTCGAGCGATTCCGGTGGGCGCTGGGCGGATCCGCCCTTCGGGGTCCGCCACATGACGGACCGGGGGGAACGGCCACCGCCCGGCCGCCGCTCGGCTCGCGCGCTCGACGGCGCCTCGGCGAACCACCGCCGAGCGCCCCGCTGGACGGCGAGGGCGATCTGCTGCTCGGGCAGGCGCGCACGGTCTTCGTCTCCGACGTCCACATGGGCGCCCGCGCCGCCAAGTGCAGCGAGCTGCTGCGGATCCTCAACCGGGTCGAGCCGGCGACGCTGTTCCTCGTGGGCGACATGATCGACCTGTGGCGCATGCGCCAGCGCGTCCACTGGCCGCGCGATGCGAACCGGGTCGTCCGCCGCATCCTCGCGCTGGCCGAGTCCGGCACCCGGGTGGTCTACATCCCGGGCAACCACGACGACCTGATGCGCGACTACGTCGGGAGCTCGTTCGCCGGGGTCGCGATCGAGCGCTCGGCGACCCACGTCACCGCCGCGGGCGAGCGCCTCTGGATCCTCCACGGCGACGAGTACGACCTGGCGATCCGGCACAGCCGCATGGCCGCGATGGTCGGATCGACCGCGTACGAGACGCTCGTCGAGGTGGACCTGGCCTACAAGCGCATCCGGCGCATGCTCGGCATGCGGCCGACCTCGCTCGCCCACGCCGTCAAGATGGGCAGCAAGCGCGTGGCGACGTCGCTCAGCAACTTCGAGCGGACCCTGCAGCGCGAGGGGGCCGCCCACGGCTTCGACGGCGTCGTCTGCGGCCACGTCCACATCCCCGCGATCGTGCCGGCACCCGCCCCTGGGGGCACGACGTACTAGAACACCGGCGACTGGCGTGAGTCGTGCACCGCGCTCCTCGAGGACCGCGACTGACGGATGCGGCTTGTGAGAGACGTCGAGGGGCGCCTTCGGACGATGGCGCGGGGTCCTGCGCCCGCACGCGCCCGCGCGCACCTCGCGGCCGCGGTCTGACTAGCCGAGCGCCTCGACGGAGACGTCGAAGGAGGCGCCGCTCCCGGGTGTGACCTCGACGACGTAGGGCCCGTCGCCCGACGGGGCGGTCCACTCCCCCTCGTCGTCCGTGTCGAAGGTGAAGCCGTCGACCTGCTCCCGCCCGGCGTAAACGCGCACCTCGACCGACGACGACCGAAAGAAGGAGTCGTCGCCACCGCGGTAGGCGATGCGCCACTCGTCGTCGACGAACAACTGGGGGGTGCTCGTCGCGTCGTCACCGCGAAGCCGGTAGACCTCCCGCCACTCCAGGTCCGCGGCCCGCGCGATCGTGAGGGTGACCTCGGTCCGCTGCTCCACAGTCGCGCCCGGCGCCGGGTCCTGCCCGATCACCCGGCCCGGCTGGGCGCGATCGGTCTCCTCCTCGACCACACGCGCCTCGAGCCCGGCGGCGTCGATCTCGCGGAGGGCGGCGTCGACGTCGAGGTCGCCGAGCGCGGGGACCGACGTCGTCGGCACCCCGGACGACACCCGGACGACGACGGTCGCGGGACGGTCGACGGTTGCACCGGCGTCGGGATCCGTGCCGATCACGGCGCCGGCGGGAACGTCGAAGCTCGGCTCGTCCACCACACGGACGCGGAGATCTCGCGCCTTGACGGCCCTGATCGCCGTCGCGGGGGCACCGCCCGGGTCGACCGCCGGGATGGTCGTGGTGGGGCTGCCCCGGCTGATCACGAGCGAGACGACACCGCCGGAGCGGACGTCACGACCGGCGGCGGGCTTTTGCGCGGCGACGCGCCCCCCGGCGACGCGAGCCGAGTAGCGGCGCTCCGCGATCCGGACGCTCGGGGCGTCCGCGCCGGCCGAGGACGCCGCCTCCGCCAGACGCTCCTCGGCGACCTCGGGCGGCAGGCCACGGACGACCGGCGCGACGAACGTCGTGGCGGACCCGCCGCCGACGAACCCGCCGACGCCGAGACCGACGGCGGTGGCGACCCCCCCGAGGACGGCCGCCACCAGCACGGTCATCGCGGGCACACCCGCACGACGGCGGCGGCGGCCGGCACTCGGCCTGCGGCCGGCCAGCCGGGTGATCGCGGTCCGACCGCGTGACGCGACCGACGGGGCGGACGAACGCGCGAGGACACGCGTCGGGGCGGCGGAGATCTCGGCCGCCGTGGGTCGCTCGACGGGGTCCTTCGCGCACATCCGCTCGACCAGCGCCGCGAGCTCCGGGACCTCGGCCCGCAGCCCGTCGGGGACGATCGGGCGCGGCGCGGTGACATGCAGCATCCCCACCCGCAGCGGGTTCGACCCCCGAGTACGGCGGGTGCCCGGTGAGCGCGTGGAACGCCACGCACCCGAGCGAATAGACGTCGGCGGCGGGACCCACGCGCGACTCGCCCATGACCTCCGGCGCCCAGTACTCGGGCGTGCCGAGGACGACGCCGGTCCGGGTGATGGCCGTCTCGCCGCTCGCGGCGGCGACGCCGAAGTCGCCGACCATCCATCCGTCCTGGCCGCGCAACACGTTGCCGGGGGTGAGATCGCGGTGGACGATGCCGGCCGCGTGGATCGCGGCCAGCGCGGCGGCCACCTCGGTGACGAGCGCGCGGACCTCGGGCGGCGACATGGGACCCTTGGCCAGGCGGTCGGCCAGGGAGCCGCCGGGGCACAGCTCCATGACGAGCCAGGGACGCTCTCCGTCCGCGCCGACGTCGTAGATGCCGACGACGCCAGGGTGCCCGACGCGCCCGAGCGCGTGGGCCTCGCGGACGAAGCGTGCCCGCAGGTCAGGATCGGCCGCCACGTGGGGGGCGACGAGCTTGATGGCCACCGTCCGGCCGAGTTGGAGGTCGCGGGCACGGTGCACGACGCCCATGGCGCCGTGGCCGATCTCGTCAAGGATCTCGTAGCGGTCGGCGATCATCGGAACCGCCGGAGGGTACCCCGGCGGGGCGGAATCACCGACGGAGCCGGGTCGTCGGCCACCCCCGCGTCAGCGGCCGGCGCCCGCCCCGGCCGGCGTGACCCCCGAGAGCGCGTCGAGGACCCCCCGACTGAAGTCGTCGACCGCGGCGCCGGGGTCCCCCTGCGCGGCCTCGGCCAATCGGATCAACTCGCTCGCGATCACGACCCCGTCGGCCATCGCTCCGATCGCGGCGGCATGGTCGGGCGTGCGGACCCCGAATCCGACCGCGAGGGGCATGGCGACGATGCGTCGGGCGCGCGCCAGGAAGTCCGACAGCGCGGCGTCGACCCTGACCTCCCCGCCGGTCACGCCGGTGACCGTCACGCAGTAGAGGAACCCCTCGCCGCGGCGATCGATCAGCGCCAGCCGCGCATCCGACGTCGTCGGCGCGGCGAGGGGCACGATCGCGACACCGGCGCGCGCGGCGTGGGCGCGCAGCGACTCCCCCTCGTCGATCGGGAGGTCCGGGACGATGACGCCGGCCACCCCGGCCCGGGCGGCGCGCTCACAAAAGGCCCGCTCTCCGGCGGCGAGGATGATGTTGACGTACGTCATCAGCACGACCGGCGGGCCGCCGGCGAGACCCTCGGCGATCTCGATCACGTCCTCGGGGCGCGTCCCGCCCTCGAGCGCCCGCTGGCCCGCCGCCTGGATCGTGGGCCCGTCGGCCAGGGGGTCCGAGAACGGGATGCCGAGCTCGAGCACGTCCGCGTGGGCGGCGAGGCGGCCCGCCCGCTCGGCGCTCGTGGCGAGGTCCGGATAGCCCCCCATCACGTACGGGATGTACAGCGGCCGGCCCGCGTCGCGGAACGCCCGCTCGAGTCGGCTGGGCCCCTCAGCCATCGAGACCCAGCGCGGCGCCGGCCGCCTCGACGTCCTTGTCGCCCCGGCCGGAAAGGCAGATCAGGACTGGGCCGCGGGCCGCGAGCGCGGCCCCCTCGTCCGCGAGGAGCGCCAGCGCATGGGCCGTCTCCAGTGCCGGGATGATCCCCTCTCGGCGGGCGAGCAACGAGAACGCCGCCAGGGCGCTCGTGTCGTCGACGGCCGTGTAGCGGACACGGCCCGTATCGCGAAGGTGGCTGTGCTCGGGGCCGACGCCCGGGTAGTCGAGCCCCGCCGAGATCGAGTGGGGCTCGATCACCTGGCCGTCCGGGTCCTGCAGCAGGTATGAGAGCGAGCCGTGGAGCACGCCCGGCGTGCCCCTGACAAGCGACGCCGAATGGCGGCCGCTGTCGAGCCCCTCGCCCGCCGCCTCCACGCCCACCAACTCGACCTCGGCATCGCCGACGAAGGCCCGGAAGATGCCGATCGCGTTCGAGCCGCCACCCACGCAGGCGACGACCGAGCCGGGCAGCCGCCCCTCCTCGGCGAGGATCTGCGCGCGCGCCTCGACGCCGATGACGCTCTGGAGGTCGGCGACGATCTCGGGGTAGGGCGCCGGCCCCACGACCGACCCGATCACGTAGTGGGTCGACTCGACGTTCGTGACCCAGTCCCGGATGGCCTCGCTCGTGGCGTCCTTGAGGGTCGCGCTCCCCGAGTCGACCGGGTGCACCTCGGCGCCCAGCGTGCGCATGCGCACGACGTTCAGGCGCTGGCGGGCCATGTCCGTGCGCCCCATGTAGACGCGGCACTCGAGCCCCATGAGGGCCGCCGCGGTCGCGGTCGCGACGCCGTGTTGCCCGGCGCCGGTCTCGGCGATGATCCGTCGCTTGCCCATCCGCGAGGCCAGCAGCACCTGCCCGAGCGCGTTGTTGATCTTGTGCGCGCCCGTGTGGCAGAGATCCTCACGCTTGAGGTAGATCGGGCCCGCCCCATGCTCGGCCTCGAGTCCGCGAGCGCGGTAGAGCGGTGTCGGTCGCCCGGCGAAACGCTCCGAGAGCCCGGTCAGCTCCGCGGTGAAGGTGACGTCGTCGTGGTGGCGCTCGTACGCCTCGGCCAGCTCGTCGAGCGCCGAGATCACCGTCTCCGGCACGTAGCGGCCGCCATACGCCCCGAATCTGGTCCGGATCTCGCTCACGCCGGCGTCCCGACCGCCACCGCCGCGGCGATGAACGCGTCGATCATGCGGTGGTCCTTGACGCCGGGCGCGGACTCGACGCCGCTCGAGACGTCGACGTACGCCGGGCGCACGCGAGCGACGGCCTCGGCCACGTTGGCGGGCGTGAGGCCCCCCGCGAGCCCGAACGGCCGCGCCGGACGCCTGCGGGCGACGAGCTCCCAGTCGATCACCCGTCCGGTGCCGCCGCGCCCGCCGGGACCGGCCGCATCGAGAAGGACGTGCGCCGCGGGCGACGCCTCCGCGCGGGCGAGTGAGGCCTCCCCGGCGACGCCGACCGCCTCGATCACGGGTACGCCCGCCGCGCTCACGAGCGCCGCGACCTCACGCGGCGTCGTCGCCGCGCACCTGGACGTGGGTCAGCCGCAGCGCGGCGACCGCGCCGACCACCTCGTCCGCGCTCGGCGCCACGAAGACGCCGACGCGTCGTGCGCCGTCGGGCAGTGCCGCGAGCACCGTCGAGGCACGCGACGTGTCGAGCGAGCGCGGCCCCCCCGGGCTCAGCACGACGCCGATCGCCCAGGCCCCCGCCGACCAGGCGCGGACCGCGTCCTCGGGTCGCGTGACGCCGCAGACCTTGACCCCTGGCTCACTCGTCACCGACCGCGTCCTCCAACGATTCAGGCGGATTCCACGGCGGCAGGAACACCGACACCGTCGTCCCCTCGCCGGGGGTGCTCTCGACGCTGAACGAGCCGCCCAGCAGCCGGGCCCGATCCTCCATGCCGCGCAACCCGTGGCGCGCGGAGGGCGCGCGCTCCCGGTCGCGCATGATCGTACCGGGATCGAACCCCTCGCCATCGTCGGACACGACCAGACGCGTGCCACGGGCATCCGACTCGAGGTCCACGACGACTCCCGAGGCGTGGCCGTGGCGATGGGCGTTCGCGAGGGCCTCCTGCAGGATCCGGTAGAAGGTGATGCGCTGCGAGACGCTCACGCCGTTGACCTGGAACTCACCGCGGACCCGGCGCTCCACCGGGATGTCCGAGCGCGCCTCGAACCCACCGATCGCGTCTCCGAGGATGTCGTCGAGCGCGCGGTCCTTGAACTGGGCGGGGCGCAGATGGCCGATCAGCTCGCGCATCTCGTGCAGCGCGCCGCCGAGCGTCTCGTAGATGCGCCCGAGGCCGGCGCGCAGACCCTCGGGCCACCCCCCCGTCGGGCTCGTCGGCGTCCTCGATCTCGGCCTCGAGGAGCTGCACCTCGAGGAGGGCGACCGACAGCTGCTGCGTCGGTCCGTCGTGGATGTCGAGGCCCATGCGCCCGAGCATCCGCTCGTCGTCCTCGAGCACCTGCCCCATGGCCCGCTCCAGACCGTCGCGCAACCGCGCGTTCTCGAGTGCCCAGCCCACCGCCGCGGCCGCGATCGAGAGCGCCGGCTCGGCGGTCCCGCCCGGGCCCGGGCGCGTCCAGAGCACCGCGTGCACCCCGGAGGGCCCGATCACGGCGCGCGCGTCCCAGCCCCCGGCGTGGGCCGAGGCGCCCGGCGACGCGAGCGCCGCGCGGCAGGCGTCGGCGGGGGTCCCCGCGTCCGACGGGTGTCGCCCCTCCGGTACGAGCGCCCCGGTCGGGTCGATCCGGTCGAGCCCGGCCTCCGCGCCACCGACCGCGGCGCACAGGCGCTCGAGGAGGTCTGCCAGCACCCCGTCGATCGGCCCGCGCGACATCTCGGACGGGCCGAGGGACGCGAGCGCCTCGACGGCGGCACCCGCTCCGGTCGTCGAGCCAGACTCCACGGCGGCATCGTAGTCGAGCGATGCGAGCGACGTGGAGGAACCGCTCTTCGATTCCCGAAGGTTCTGCGGGCGCGATCGCTTCACCTATACCTCTCCCTGACGGAACTACCAAGGCGTCTAGGGTCCTCCTGGCGCCGAACGCCATAGTGTTGTGAACAGCGCTGGACGCGCGCCCTCTGCACGGATGCCCGATCTGACCCATGAAGGAGCCTCCCGGTCACATGGTTCGGGTTCTGCTCGTCGATGACAACACGCGGTTCCGCGCGCTCCTGCGCCGACTGCTCGAACGCGACGGAGAGATCGAGGTCGTCGGTGAGGCCGGCGACGGCGAGGAGGCGATCCTCGAAGCCGATCTCCACTCCCCCGACGTGGTCCTGATGGACGTGTCGATGCCGGGACTCTCGGGCTTCGAGGCGACCTACGCCCTGACCGAGAGTCATCCGGAGACCGCGGTCCTCATGCTGTCCATCCAGGACAAGGACGTCGACCTGGCCGCGGCGATGGCCAACGGCGCCTCCGAGTACCTGATCAAGGACATGCCGGCGGTCGAGATCGCGGCCGCGATCAAGCGCCACGGTCCCGCGGGGTAGCGCTCCACCGCGGGACCCCTGGCCCCCGGGCGGGTCTCGCGCAATACTGTCGGGGAACCGCGCCTCAAGCGCGCCTCGACGGATGTCGATATGCGCAGCGTGACGACGACCTCAGTGTCCGAGACCGCCTCGACCACGAAGCAGCCCCTCAGGGTGGCCATCGCCGACGATCATCGCCTGATGCTCGACGGGATCAAGCGTGCGCTCGAGACCGCCCCCGACATCCGCGTCGTCGGCGAGGCCATGAGCGGCGACGAGATGCTCACGATCGTCCCGAAGGTCAATCCGGACGTCGTGATCCTCGACCTGCGGATGCCGCGCGGCGACGGGCTGTCGACCCTCGGCAAGCTGCGCAAGGACTACCCGGACCTGAAGGTGATCGTCCTCTCGATGTTCGAGGACTCCGAGCACATCGACCAGGCGCTGAGCCAGGGCGCGGCCGGGTACGTGGTGAAGTCGATCAACCCGCTCGACCTGCCGTCGACCATCCGCCAGGTGGTCGAGGGCACGGTCTACCACCCCGCGGGGCGCGGCGGTGGTGGCGACGGGGCGGGCGCCACGCCGACCCCCGCGCCGGGCGGGCTGACCGAGCGCGAGCTCGCGATCCTGCGCCTCGTCGCCGAGGGGATGTCGAACCTCGACATCGCCAGCAAGCTCTACGTGACCGAGCAGACCGTGAAGTTCCACCTCTCGAACATCTACCGCAAGCTCGGCGTGGCCAACCGCACCGAGGCCACACGGTACGCCTACCGGAACGGCTTGATCGACTAAGTGAGCCGCCCCGGAGGGAACCGGCGGCGAGAGGGTGGAGTACCGCTCGGTCCGTCGTCCGTGCGGACGAGCACCGCTCGTCCGCGCCAATCCTTCCCCGAACGGTGAATCACCCGGTTGAGGGGCGAGTGCGACCCGCGCCCATCGTGAGCCGCCCCGGAGGGACCCGGCGGCGAGAGGGTGGAGTACCGCTCGGTCCGTCGTCCGTGCGGACGAGCACCGCTCGTCCGCCCCAATCCCTCCCCGAACGGTGAATCACCCGGTTGTGGGGCGACGTGCGACCCGGCGCCCTTCCCGCCCCTGCGACCCGGCCCCCTCACGCGCCACCCGAGCGCGGATCGCCGGTCGAGCGCCGACGGCGACGTTCCCACACCACGCCGCGACGGAACCGCCCGGCGACCGAGGACCGGTCCCGGACGCGCGCCTCGGGCGCACGTGGCACGCCGCCCCCCTAGAATCGACCCCGGATGCCGAGGTCACGCCACAACCCGCCGATGGGCCGATGAACACGCCCGGCGGCGCCGGCGCCGGCCGACACGACATCATGTGGGCGCCGTGGCGCATGCGCTACATCGAGCGCGAGCACGCGGACGGGTACGTCGGCGGCGGCTGCGTCTTCTGCGACCTCCCGGCGGCCGATGACGACCCCGCGACCTACATCCTCGCCCGCGGCAGCCGGTCCTACGTGATCCTGAACCTCTACCCGTACAACAACGGCCACCTGATGATCGTCCCGTACGACCACGTCGACTCGTTGGGGAGCTTGGACACCGAGACGATGACGGAGATGATGTCGTTGACCCAGCGGTCGCAGCGCGTGATCGAGGAGCGGATGCACCCACACGGATTCAACCTCGGAATGAACCAGGGGCGGGCGGCGGGAGCCGGTATCGCCGACCACCTCCATCTCCACGTCGTCCCACGCTGGGTCGGCGACACGAACTTCATGCCCGCGACCGGGGACGTCCGCGTCATGCCGCAGAACCTGGACGAGACGTACGGCGTGCTCGCGCCGGGGTTCGGCCGATGAACCTCGACTCCGCGGTCTTCAAGGCCTACGACATCCGGGGCCTCTACCCCTCCCAATTGGACGAGGAGGCGGCCGAGCGCATCGGTGCGGCGTTCGTGGCCGTCACCGGCGCAACGCGGGTGGCGGTGGGCCATGACGTGCGCCTGAGCTCCCCGGCGATCGCCGATCGCTTCGCGGCCGGGGTCGCGGCGGCGGGCGCGGACGTCGTCGAGTTCGGGCTGACGGCGACCGAGATGATCTACTTCGCGGTCGCCGACGGCGGCTTCGAGGCCGGCGCGATCATCACGGCCAGCCACAACCCCCCCGAGTACACGGGCATGAAGCTGGTCCTCGCGGGCGCCCTGCCGCTCTCGGGCGACACCGGCATCGGCGAGGTGGGGCGCGTCGCGATGGGCGCGGCACCGACGGCGGCGGCCCGCCCCGGCACGAGGACGCGCGACGAGGGCCTCCTCCCGCGCTTCGTCGACCATTGCCTGGGCATGGTCGACGCCGATTCGATCACGGGACTGCGGGTGACGCTGGACGCGGCGAACGGCATGGCGGGCGTGTACCTGCCACCGGTGCTCGACCGCCTCGCGATCGACGCCGTCCCCTACTTCCTCGACCCCGACGGCCGCTTCCCCAACCACGAGCCGAACCCGCTCCTGCCGGAGAACCGCGAGTTCATCGAGCGGGTCACCAAAGAGGACCGCGCCGACCTGGGCATGGCGTGGGACGGGGACGCCGACCGGTGCTTTTTCATCGACGACACCGGTGCGTTCGTCCCCGGCGACTTCCTGACCGCCCTGCTCGCCGAGCACCTGCTCCGCAGGCACGGGCCCGCGCCGATCGTCTACGACCTGCGCGCGTCGTGGGCCGTCCGCGACACGATCCTCGCCGCCGGCGGGACGCCGCTCGAGAACCGCGTCGGACACGCCTTCATCAAGCGCCGCATGCGTGAGGAGGACGCCCTTTTCGCGGGTGAGGTGAGCGGGCACTACTACTTCAAGGACTTCTCCTACGCCGACACGGGGCTCATCCCGGCGCTCCTCGTCCTGGAGATGCTCTGCGAGCGCGGCGCGTCGCTCGCCGAGCTGATCGCCGGGTATCGCGAGCGCTACCACATCTCGGGCGAGATCAACTCGACGGTGGACGATCCCGGCGCCGCGATCGAGCGCCTGCGGGCGCGGTACGCCGACGGGACGCAGACCGAGATGGACGGCCTGTCGGTGGGGTACGACGACTGGCACTTCAACGTGCGCCCCTCCAACACCGAGCCGCTCCTGCGACTCAATCTCGAATCGCTGGTCTCCGAGGACGACATGGCCCGGCGTCGCGACGAGGTCCTCGAGATCATCCGCGCGTGAGAGGTCACCGCTGAGCGAGGCCGCGGGGAGCGCGCCGCTCGAGGTCCGCGCGCTCGAGGTCAGGTACGAGGGCGGCGAGCAACCGGCGGTCGCGGGCCTCGACCTGACGATCGCGCCGGGCGAGGGCCTCGTGCTTGCGGGGCCAAGCGGGGCCGGCAAGACGACGGCGCTGAGAGGGCTGCTGGGACTGGTGCCGGCCGGCGGCGACATCCGCGTGCTCGGCGCACCCGCGGGAGATCCCCTCGCGCTGCGGGCCGTCGGCTACGCGCCGCAGGGGCGACCGATCGCCGCGACGCTCACGTGCGAGGAGGTGCTCGGGGCGGTCGTTGCGCTCCGCGGCGGGGCCGCGGGCGAGGTCGCCGCGGCCCTCCGTCGTGCGGGCCTCGGGGCCGCATCGGCGGGCGTCCGCACGGAGCGCCTGGACGTGGAGGGGGCGCGGCGCCTCGGCCTCGCGATGGCGATCGCCGCCACGCCGCGCCTGATCGTGCTGGACGACCCGTGGGAGTTCCCCGAGACCATGCGCCAGATCGCGGACGCCCGCGCCCGCGGGGCGGGTGTCCTGGTCGCGACCGACGAGCCCGCGGGGTTCCCCGCCGCCGTCGGACCGGTCGTGACGCTAGCCGCCGACGGAACCCCCGAATGAACCCGGCACGGGACGTCGTGCGGCTGGCGCGGCTCGACCTGCGGGTGCTCGGGCGCAGTCGCTGGAGCTGGGCGGCGGTGGCGCTCGGCCCCGCCGCCACGATCGCGATCATCATCGCCGCACTGGGGTCGGACGCCGGGATGGAGCGACAGGACACCTACCGCGCGGGGGCGGCGAGCCTGCTCCTGCTCGGCGGGCTCGTCGTCGCGCTCACGCTCGGGGCGACACCCGTCCGTGCCGGGATCGACTCGGGGCGCTTCGGGGTCCTGCTCGGGGCCGGCGCCGGCCGAACACGGCTCGCGCTCGGGTTGGTGGGCGCCCGCGGCCTCGCCCTGATGGGCGTGCTGGCCGTCTGGCTGGTCGCGCTCCAACTCGGGAGCCTCCTCGTCGGCGAGGGACTCGACGGACCTCTCGCGGTCCACGTCGCGGCCGGGTACGAGACGCTTCTGGTCTCGATGCTGGCGGCCCTGATGGCCGCGACGTCGGTGGGGCCGGTCGCCGCCTGGGTCTTCGGGCTGTTCGTGAACGTGCTCGCCCAGGCGGCGGTCAACCTGAAGGCCGCGGCGGACGCCGGCGCCCTCGGCACCGCGGACGCCCTGGCGAGCGCGTTCTACTTCCTCTGGCCCCGGGCGATCACGAGCCCCATGATCGCGGAGCTGCAGGTGCGCGACGCCGCGGGCCCGGCCGCCCCGCAGATCGACATCAACCAGAACATCGTCACGGTCCCGGCGAGCGAGTGGGACACCATCGCCTGGACGCTCGTCTGGTGCGGTGTGATCGCGTGGATCGTGGTCGTCGGCTTGCGCCGACGCGGCGTGCGCTGAGGTTCGGCCGCCCGCGTCGCGGGGGCGGCGTGCTCAGGCGGCGAGCGCCCCGCGGTCGACCGGGTTGTAGAGCGTGTCGCGCTCCTGCGAGACGCGTCCGCCGGCGTCGATCAGGTTACGCATCCGCGACTGCGAGAGGCCCAGCGGCGTCTCGACGGTGGTCGCGTGCGCGATCCGCTCCTCGGTCAGCGTGCCCGACAGGTCGTCGAGTCCGTACGACAGCGCCTCGGAGGTGATCTCCTCGCCGAGCATGACCCAGTGGCCCTTGATGTGCGGGAAGTTGTCCAGGAAGAGCCGCGAGACGGCGATCGTGCGGAGCTTCTCCTCGCGCGTCGGACCCGGCAGGTAGGCGAACTCGGTGTTCCCCGGAAGGAAGGGGAGCGGAATGAAGGCCTGGAACCCACCGGTCTCGTCCTGCAGATCGCGCAGGCGGCTCATGTGGTCCACCTGCTCGGCCTGCGTCTCGAAGTGACCGAAGAGCAGGGTCGCGTTGGTCCGGTAGTCGATGGCGTGCGCCTGGCGGTGCACCTCGAGCCACACGTCGGCCGGAACCTTGCGATCGGCGATGATCTTGCGCACGCGCGGGCTGAAGACCTCCGCGCCGCCACCCGGCATCGTGTCGTGCCCGACGGCGCGCAGGCGCTCGAGCACCTCGCGGTGGCTGAGCTTGTCGACCCGGGCGACGAAGTCGATCTCGACGGCGGTGAGGGCCGTCAGCGCGACGTGCGGGAGCGTCGCCTTGAGCTCGCGGAAGAGCTCCTCGTAGTAGGCGAGGTCGTATTCCTTGGTCATCCCGCCCACGATGTGGAGCTCCGTGATGCCGAGCTCCGCGAGCTGGCACGCCCGGTCGACGAGCTGCTCGACGCTGTACGCGTAGGCCCGCTCGTCGGTGTCCGTCCAGACGGCGAAGGCGCAAAAGCCGCACCCCACGACGCAGATGTTCGTCGGGTTCAGGTGCGCGTTGACGTTGTAGGTGACGACGTCGCCGGTCCTGCGGCGGGTCGCCGCGTCCGCCGCCGCACCGAGGTCTTCGAGCGGCGCGCCCTCGAAGATGGTGACGGCCTCGTCGGGCGTGATGCGCTCGCCGTCGGCGGCGCGGGAGAGGATCTGGTCGATCATCGGTGGTGAGACTATCAAGCGCCCCCGATCGACCCGTCCCCGTCGGACCATGACGATCGCCCCCGACGCGGGCGTCCGGGGACGGCTCGGATGCGGATGGGGGCGCTACCCTTCTCGGGATGCCGGAGCACGCACTCAAGGAGTGGGCGGTCACGATCGAGGCCCTCCTGGCGGGCGACCAGGTCGTGATCCTCCGAAAGGGCGGAATCGGGGAGAAGCGGTTCGAGCTCCCGCATCGCGAGTTCTTCTTGGTCCCCACGTACCTGCACCAGCGGCCCGAGCTCGTGGTCGATCAGGCGCGCACGCGATACGCGACGATCCTGCGGCCGAGGTCCGAGGAGCCCGACGAGTTGCCCCTCCGCGCGTGGGCGCGACTCCACGAGGCGTTCCCGATCGAGGGCCCCGAGGGCCTCGAGGCGATGCAGGACCTCCACATCCTCGCGCCCGCCTACGCCGTCGAGCGCCTCCGCTGGCGCCGGACGCAGCCGCTCTGGGCCGCCGTGCTACGCGTGTCCCGGATCGAGCACCCCCCGATGCTCCGGGTCCTGCCCGAGCACGGCGGTTGCGTGAGCTGGGTCGCGACGCCCGACGGGATCGCCCCCGGCACGCGGACTCCGGTGCTCGATGACGCCGCCTTCCACACCGCGGCGGAACGGGTCGGGGACGCGCTGGCGGGCGTCGGTGCGGGTCGCTAGCCTGGCCCTCGTGACGCACGCGGAGTCCTTCGACGCCCTCATGGCGGAACAGCCCGAAGACTGGTCCTTCTTCGAGGTGTTCGTGACCCTGGACGACGCGGTGCGCCTGGCGGAGGCCCGCGTGGCGCTGGCACGCGCCAACGCCCGCCCGGTCAAGGGCCCGGGCGAGGTCGACTTCGAGATCACGGTGGCCAACACCTGGGGGCGCGGCGCCCGCGTGGGCGTCGTCCGGTCTGCGCTTCGCGTCCTCGACGAGCTCGGGATCACCGGCAGGACCTGGGGCGGGCGCACGACGACCGCCGTGCGCCCGCACCCGGCACACCGGTACGGACCCTAGGGGCCGTGTACCGGGACCAGGCGGATCTCGAGCTCCTCGCCGAGCTCGCCGGGGTCCTCGACCAGACGGTGACCGCGGCGGGGCTCAGCGCGGGGCAGTATCTGGTGCTCCGAGAGCTCGCCGGCGACGGGGAGCCGCACGCGGTGACCGACCTCGCGCGGGCGATGAACGCCTCGCCGGAGGAGGTCGTGGAGGTGTCGGGGCGCCTGGTGACCGCGGGGCTGGCCGAGGTGCGCCCCGCGGGCGTGGCGGCAACCGAGGCCGGCGTCGCGCGGGCCGGGACGCTGGACCAGGAGGCCAACGAGGCCATGCGCGAGTACGTCCTGGAGCGACCCCACACCGCCACCGTCTACGGTCTCGTGGCGTCGATGCAGTCCGGCCGGTTCACCGTCGAGGACCTGATCGAGTTCATCAACGAGGGCGACGAGGAGGCCGCCGGGGGCTGACGACCGAGCGTCGCGCCGTCCACGCGTCGCCGCCTGAGGGCGCCCGCGCCCCGGTCAGCCGCGGGTCGCGGGCGCGACACCGGGCCCGCTCGTTCCGAGCGCCTCCCAGACGTCGAGCTTGGTCCGCAGGCGCTTGATGACCTCGTCGGTGAACTCGTCCGTGACGCAGTGGCCTCCGAGGTCGGCGGTCCGCATCCCCTCGGCCACGGCCTCGAGCGCCGACTCGTAGATGCCCCGCGAGACGAGCGCCGCCCGGGGCTCGTCGGCGTAGGGGAGCACCGACGCCGCCGCCAGGATCATCGCGAGCGGGTTCGCGACGTTCTTGCCCGCGAGCGTGGGCGCCGTGCCGTGCGGAGCCTCGGCCATGGCCACGGTGACCCGGAGATCATCGTCGAGCGCCAGCAGGAGCGACTCGGCCCCGGCGATCGAGCCGAAGAGCTGGAGGACCATGTCCGAGAGCAGATCGCCGTCGCGGTTGAGCGACGGCACGACCAGCGCGTCGCCGGTGTGTGCGATCAGCATCGCGTAGGTCGCATCGATCAGCATCGGGCGGTACCGCACGTCGGGATGCCGCGCCGCGGCCGCGTCGAGTTCCTCCTTGAACATGCCCTCGTAGATCGGCGAGACGGTCCACTTGGGACCACCGGTCACGGTCGCCCCGAGCCGGCGCGCCTGCGAGAAGGCGACGTCGGCGACGGCCCGGCAGGTGCGGCGCGAGATGTGCTCGAGCCGCCAGGCGGTCTCGTCGTCCCCCTCTCCCTCCCGGTGCTCTCGCGCGTTGTAGGCGTCGTCGACGGCCATCCGGACGACCGAGATCGGTGCGTGGATGCCACCGATCGGGCGCACACCGGACAGGCGCCGGCCGGTCCGGATGATCACCTTCCCGCCGATCGCCTCGCGCAGCAGGGCGTTCGGGCTGCCGACGTCGTCGGACGCCTCGGGCGTGACGGTCGCCGCCTTGAGCCCGACGCCGTGCTCGACCATGGCCTGCGCGGCCTCGAACACGACGGCGTTCCCGGTCTCGCGCCGGTTGGCCAGGGACAGGTCGTACCGCTCGACGCGAAGCGGCAGCCCGGTCACGTCGGGGTCGATGACCCGGAGCGACTCCTCGAGCAGCTCCTGTCCGGTCTCGTCGCCCTCCATGACGACAAGCGTCATCGGATCCACGCGGCCGATGATATCCGACCGCGGCGGCGCGACGATCAGCCGGGGATCTGTTCCTCCATGGTGTAGCGCCGGACGCGGACCGGGCGCTCGGCGGCCGCGCCGATGCGCTCGAGCTCTCGGGCGACCGCGGGGCTCCTGGAGAACTCGCGCGCATCGGCGGCGGCGTCCCATTCCGCCAGGCAGCCGTACTCGCCCCGCTCGGCGTCCACGAAGAGCACGTGGCGGCGGCATCCGGCGGCGGCGAGGGCGAGGCGCGCGGCGATCGCCCGTGCCTCGTCGAGCGTGCCCGGTCCGAGACGGAAGGAGATCTCGGTGCCATGACGTTCGGCCATCACGATGGAGCGTAGCGGCGTCGGAACCCGGCGGCGGCGCTAGTCTGCGCACGACCCGGAACGCGCCAGGAGACCGAGCCGTATGCGCTATCGCACGCTTCCCGGAACCGACATCGACGTCTCGGAGGTCGGCTTCGGCGTTTGGACCCTCTCCACCGGATGGTGGGGGGACCGGAGCGACGACGAGGCCGTGACGCTCTTGCGGGCGGCTCTCGATCAGGGCGTCACGACCTTCGACACGGCCGACTCCTACGGCAACGGCCGCGGCGAGACCCTGCTCGCCAAGGCCTTTGCCGGGCGCCGCGACCAGGTCGTGTACGCGACCAAGTTCGGCTACGACTTCTACAACCACGACCGCCCGCGGGGTCAGCGCGAGCTGCCCCACGACTGGTCTCCGGCGCACATCCGCTTCGCCTGCGAGGAGAGCCTGCGGCGCCTGGAGACGGACACGATCGACGTCTACCAGCTGCACAACCCGCGCATGAACGCGATCCGTGACGACGAGCTGTTCGGCACCCTCGACGATCTGCGCACGGAGGGGAAGATCCGCGCCTACGGCGTCGCGCTCGGCCCCGCCATCGGGTGGCGCGAGGAGGGTGTCGCGGCCATGCGCGATCGCGACGTCGCGATGCTCCAGGTCATCCACAACATGCTCGAGCAGGACCCCGGCCGCGACTTCCTGCCCGTGGCCGACGAGACCGGCACCGGCCTGTTCGTGCGCGTGCCGCACTCCTCGGGGATGCTGGAGGGCAAGTACACGCCCGAGACCACCTTCCCGCCCAACGACCACCGCAGCCACCGCCCGCGCTCGTGGCTCGTCGAAGGGCTCCAGAAGATCGAGTCCCTTCGGTTCCTGACCGACCAGCGCCCGTACACGCTCGCCCAGGCGGCGCTCAAATGGCTGCTCGCCGAGCCCTCGGTGATGGTCACGCTGCCCAACATCTACTCGCAGGAACAACTCGACGAGTTCGCTGCGGCGCCGGATCTTCCCGACCTCACGCCGGAGGACCTCGGACGCATCTCCGACCTCTACGCGCGCAACTTCGACGTGACGCCGGTCGAGGCGTAGACCGCCCGCGCCGCCCGTCGCCCGGTGGGCGACGTGGGCTAGAGGTCGTCGTCGCGCAGGTGCGTGACGTGGTCGGCGACGATCTCGTCCGCCGCCGCGTCGCACCCGCTCATGGCCTGGGCGAGCACGTCGGTCAGCGGGAGTGCCGCACCCGCCTCCGCGCCCGCCTCCTCGACCGCCCGGAGCGCCGACAGCACCTGCTCGTCCAGGCCGTCCTGGGCGTCGGCAAGCGGCTGCGTCGCGACGACGTATCGCCGCCAGGCCCTGAGCAGCAGGGCCTGCAGGGCGACCGCCTCATCGAGCGCCGGCACCGAGGCGATCGCACGCTCCGGAGCGTCCGACCAACTCGCCAGGTCGAGGGCCCGCTGGGCGACGTCGGCGAGCGCGTCGGTGACGTCGGGGGGATCGTCGATCCCGACCGAGAGGGCGCGGCCGACCGCCGTGGCGAGCGCGCGGAGCGGGTCACCGGCCACCGCGGACTCCGCGTGCTCGGCGAGCAGGCCGGCGCTGGCCGTCTCGCGCGCGCGACGGCCGCTCCGCTCGGGTGCCAGCGTCGCATCGAGACAGAGGAACCGTGGGCCGGCGAACCCAACCAGGTAGCCGCGGCGGCCCGGGACGACCTCGACCGCCCGAACGCCGAGTGGGGCGTCGCCGGCGATCGCCTCGGCGCGATCACGGGCCGACCCAAGGGCCTCGACCAGCGCCTCGAGGCGCGCGGACTCCGTCGACGGGGGCTCGGCCACGGCGGGAGCGTAGCTCGCGATGGCGCGGGCGCCGCCGCCGACCGTCAGGCCGCGCGGCACCCCGTACACTCGTCCGCCAGAATGCCTCGCGGTGCCGCCCGACAGCTGTCCACGGCCCAGATCGCGCCGCCGATCCGGCGGGCGCTCGGGGCGCGCACGCCGCTCCTGCTCCCAGACGTCGGGCGGCGGGCCGCGGTCCTCGTGTTGCTCCACGACCTGGACGGCGCCGCCCACCTGACGCTGACCAAGCGCTCCGAGCAGCTCGCGCTGCACGGCGGGCAGATCTCGCTGCCGGGCGGTCGCCGCGAGGCGCACGACGTCGACCTGGCGGCGACGGCCCTGCGTGAGACCTCGGAGGAGGTCGGCGTCGCCGCCGAGGACGTCGAGTTGCTCGGGCGCCTCGACGATGTCGAGACGATGGCCTCGGGCTACCGGGTGTCGCCATACGTCGGGCGCATCGTCGGCGACGCCCGCCCCTCGGTGCGAGATCACTTCGAGGTCGCGCGCGTGATGGAGATCCCCCTGTTCGCCCTCGTGGACGCCGACGCGCTCGTCCCCCGCGACGCGGGCGTGCGGACGCTGCGGTACCCGCTCGACGGCGAGGACGTCTGGGGCGCGACCGCGCGGATCCTCAGAGACTTCGTGGCCGTCGTGCGCCGCGCGCTCCCGGCCGACCGGGGCGGGCCCGCGGACTAGTTGTGCGGGATCGGGGGTCCGCTGTCGCCGTCGACCGGCGCACCGAGACGCGAGAGCGAGGCGCGCGGCGGGAGGTCGGACCTCGGGATGCCCCCGGTCTCTCCACCAGCGCCGATCACCTCGAGGTGGGCGATGTGGCGCTCGAGCTCCGGCTGACGCGGGTGATCCGGCGGCAACGTGCGCGCGAAGCCGGCGACGCGCCCGAGGATCTGGTGCGAGAAGTGGGGTGTCGCCGCGCCGACGAGCTGTGCGAGCTCGTCCTCGTCGGGGATCCCGTAGTCGTGCTCGAAGACGGGCACGCGCGGGAGGGTAGCAGCCGCGTTCCCCGCGCCGGACGCCGTCCCGCGCGGAGGCGTCGCCGGCCGCCGACGTCCCCGTGTCCGGGACGCCGGTGCGCTCCGAGCGGCCATCGCGCGCGTCGAAGCCGCGCTCGTCGAGGGGTGCTGCTCTATCATCGGTGGGCGCCAAACCACGCGCCCGGAGCTTCGTTCGAATGGCCATGAGGGATGACGACAAGCTGGTCCGCCAGCTCTCGCTGATCGCGTTCCTGATGGCGCAGCAGCGCCCCGTGACCGCCGACGAGATCCACGAGGCCGTCGAGGGGTACGGCGGGATGAGCGAGCAGGCGTTCCTGCGACGCTTCTACGCCGATCGCGCGGAGATCGAGTCCAAGGGGATCTCGCTCGCGGTCGAGCGCCCCAGCGACGATCCGTTCCAGGGCGACCTCTACGCCCTGCCGCCCGAGAACTACTACCTGCCCGCGCTCGACTTCGACGAGGCCGAGTTGTCTGCGCTGCAGACGTGTCTGTACCTCCTCGAAGGTCAGTTCGCCTACGCGGAGCCCCTTCGTCTGGCCCTGCAGCACCTGACCCTCGGTCGGCCCAGCCCGCTCGACGACCATGCCGCGCGGACGGTGTCGGTGAACCTGCTGGGGGGCGACTACTCACCCGACGTCGCGGCCCACCTGACCAAGATCGAGTCGGCGATCAGCCGCCGCAAGACGGTGCGCTTCACCTACTACTCGATCGGCCGGGACGAGCTGTCCGACCGAGAGGTCGACCCCTACAGCCTGATCTACTCGGGCGGGAGCTGGTACGTCGTGGGCTACGCGCACGAGCGCGAGGACGCCCGCCTCTTTCGTCTCTCGCGGATCAAGGGCCGTGTCACCTTCAAGACGCGCGCCGAACACGACTTCCAGTCGCCGCAGGAGCTGGACCTGTCTCGGTATCGGGACCGGGCGCCGTGGCAGCTCGACGACCCCGTCGGCTCCGCCACCATCGCGCTCAGCCCGACGATCGCGTGGTGGGTGGAGCAGATGTTCGGCACCTACGGCGACGTCGACATCGCCGCCGACGGCTCGGCGCGCTTCACGACCCCGTATGCGAACGGGTCCCAACTCGTCGCGTGGGTGCTCAGCCTGGGAGCCGAGGCGGAGGTCGTCGACCCACCCGAGGTGCGCACCGCCGTGGTCGACGCCCTGCTTCTGACCCGGGCGCGCCACCGCGGGGAGGGCACCGTCGAGACGCCGACGCCACGGGCGACGGCTGGCCCCCCGGCGCACGCGCCGGCGGACGCGGACGACGACGAGCGACCCGCGCGCGGGTCCGGTCACTCGTCCGAGCCCTTCGTGCCCGTGGATCGCTTCACGCGCCTGCTCGCGCTGATGACGCGACTGCTCGCGGCGTGCGGTGAGTCGGCGGAGGCACACATCCCGGTCACCGAGCTGCGGCGCGAGCTCAACGTCAGCAAGATGACACTCGAGGAGGATTTGGGGCTCCTGAACCTGATCAACTTCGGGGGCGGGTGCTACGCGCTGTACGCCCAGATCGAAGATGGGACCGTGCTCGTCCAGCGCGACGCCTACGGGGACGGGTTCGCGCGCCCGGCACGGCTCTCGCCGCTCGAGGCGAAGGCGCTCTCGTGGGCGGTGGAGTTCGTGCGCGACCGACTTCCGAGCGAGGCGTCCCAGGCGCTCCGCTCGGCCGACTCGAAGATCGAGGCGGCGATCGGCGAGCAGCGCCCGACCGTGGAGCTCAACCGCGTCCAGGTCGCCAACGAGGCCGTGACCGAGGCCGTCAGCCGCGCGATCCGGGAGGACCGGGTGCTGGAGATCCAGTACTGGACCGAGTCCCGCGGCACGATCACCCAGCGCGCGATCGAGCCGCACCTGCTCGCCAACGCGCGCGACGCCTGGTACGTGGACGCGTTCTGCCGCAGGGCCGAGGCGCGCCGGACCTTCCGCCTCGATCGGATCCGGTCCGCGACGCTCACCGAGGAGCACTTCACCCGCAGGAGCGGCGTCGCGAACCCGGGTCCGTACCTTCCCTTCGGCGAACATGGGGAACGCGGAACGGTGGCGCAGACGGCGTCGGTCTGGTGCTCGCCGCAGCTCGCCCGGTGGATGGTCGAGGAGCACCGCTCGCAGGAGCGCTACGCCGACGGCTCGGCCCTGGTCGAGATCCCGTACGCGAGCGAGGAGTGGCTCGTCAAGGAACTCCTCAAGCACCAGGGGGAGGCGGTCCTGTTCGAGCCGGTTGCGCTTCGTCGGGTCGTGGCGGAGCGCGCCGAGCACGTGCTGGCCCGGTACGGCGCGCATCCGCCGCCGACGTCGCTGAGCCGGGCCCGCACGGGCTGAGCGGGCGGCGGGGTCCGGCCGACGGGGCCGCCCAGTAGCGCTGCCCCTCCCCGCGCAGGACGCGCCCGTCGAGCTCGAGCACAGCCAACTCGGTGGCGATCTCGGAGGCCGTGCGTCCGAGCGTCTCGGCCAGCTCGTCCGCCCGCGCGGGGGACCGCGCCAGCTCGTCGACGATCGCCGACTCCCCCGCCGCCGCGGGGTCCGACCGCCGCACGTCGTCGCGCGGCGGCCACTCGCGCCTGGGGATCTCGGCCACCACGTCGTCGGCCCCCTCGCAGAGGACCGCGCCGGTGCGGAGCAGCTCGTTGCACCCGCGCGCGGACGCGAGCCACGGCGCCCCGGGCACGGCGAGCACGGACCGGCCCAGCTCGAGCGCGAAGTCGGCGGTGATCAGCGCCCCCGAGCGCTCCCCCGCCTCGACCACCACGACGGCGTCCGCGAGGGCCGCGACGATCCGGTTGCGGGCCGGGAAACGCCAGGACGCCGCCGATGTGCCCGGCCAGTACTCGGACACGACGAGGTTGCCCGCGTCGAGCATCCGCGTCGCGAGGGCCGCGTTTCGACGCGGCGTCGGGTCGTCGACCCCGCCGCCGAGCACGGCGACGGTCGTTCCACCGACCTCCAGCGCCCCCTCGTGTGCGGCGGCGTCGACGCCGAGGGCGAGGCCGCTCACCACGACGGCACCGCGCCCGGCGAGCGCACCGCAGAGCGCGCGTGTGAACGCGAGGGCGGCCGAACCGGCCCGCCGGCTGCCGACGACCGCGACCACCGGGCGGCGCGCCAGCGGCCGCGAGCACGATCGCGGAGGGCGCCGCGCGCGAACAGCACCGAACGGCGGATCGTCGCGGCCGCTGAGACCCCGTGGAGCGCCGGCGCCGCTCGCGGCCGGCCGACGTGCACGTCCACCGCCGCCGAGCCTGGCCACGGACCGCGGCCGGTCGATAGGCGGACCGCGCGCGCGCCATGCGCGTCCGGGATCGGCGTCGAGCCCACGAGACACGCGACGCGTCGGTGCGGGCGGCACGCCAGAGGCGCCTCGGCCCCGCCCGCGAGCCGCGCGGCCCGGGCGGGGTCTCGGCCGAGCCGCATGCCGAGCCAGGCGACCCCGAGCGCCGCGTCCGACGGTGCGGTCATCGCCCCACCCGAACGGATTCGGCGCGATAGGCGAGGGCCTCGGCCAGATGCGCCGATGCCACACGCCCGGAGCCGGCCAGATCGGCGATGGTCCGTGCGACGCGAAGCGTGCGGTCGTAGCCGCGCCCGCTGAGACCGAGGCGCTCCACGGCCCGCGCCAGCAGGGCACGCCCCGCGGCGTCCAGATCCACCTGGCGGCGGATCGCCGAGGCGCCGAGAAGCGCGTTGGGCACCTCCTGGCGTCGCGCGATGCGAACCGCCTCGGCGGCGGCCACCCGCGCCCGGACCGGGGCCGACGCCTCGGCCGCCTCCCGCTGCATCAGCTCGTCGCGACTGAGCCGCGCCAGCCGGACGTGGATGTCGATGCGGTCGGCCACCGGGCCCCTGATGCGCGCCCGATAGGCCTCCGCCCGCCCGGGTCCGCAGGTGCACCGCGCATCGGGCTCGCCGTCGAACCCGCAGGGGCAGGGGTTGCCGGCGCAGACGAGCACGGGCCCGGCCGGGAAGACGGCCGACGCCATGGCCCGCGCGACGAGGACCCGCCCCTCCTCGAGCGGCTGGCGGAGCCCGTCCAGCGCGGACGGGGCGAACGCGCAGACCTCGTCGAGGAACAGGACCCCGCGGTGCGCGAGCGACACCTCCCCCGGCCGCGGGAGGCGCCCGCCCCCGATCAGCCCGGAGGTGGACACGGTGTGGTGTGGCGCGCGAAAGGGGCGCTCTGTCACGAGCGACGCACCCGGCTCGAGGAGGCCGGCGACCGAATGCACCCTCGTCACCTCGATGGCCTCCTCCACCGTGAGGGGCGGCAACAGCCCCACGAGGCGGCGCGCGAGCATCGTCTTGCCCGCGCCCGGGGGGCCGAGCATGAGGATCGAGTGGCGGCCGGCGGCCGCGATCTCGAGCGCTCGCCGCGCGGAGGCCTGCCCCCGCACGTCGGCCATGTCGGGGAGCGGTCCGCGACCGGCCGCCGCCAGGAGGCGCTCGGCGTCGCTCTCGCAGGCCGGCACCTCGACGCGCCCCTCCAGCACGTCGACCGCGTGCCGGAGCGAGCGAACCCCGACCGAGCGCAGACCGCCGACGAGCGCCGCCTCACGGACGTTCGCCTCGGGGACGAGCAGCTGCGACCAGCCGCGGCGGCGCGCGTGCTCCGCCAGGGCCAGCACCCCCGCCACCGGCCGCAGCGCGCCGTCGAGCGCGAGTTCCCCGACGGCCGCGACGCCGCCGCCGCCCTCGAGCTGGCCGGACGCCCGAAGGAGCGCCAGCGCCATCGGCAGGTCGTACTGGGGCCCGGCCTTCCTGAGGTCCGCCGGGGCGAGGTTCACGACGACCCGCCGAGGCGGGATCGCGAAGCCCTGGTTGGCGAGCGCCGAGCGCACACGCTCGCGCGACTCCTGCACCGCCGCGTCCGGCAGTCCGACCACGGCGAACGCCGGGAGGCCGGCCCGGAGGTCGACCTCGACCCTGACCGTCGAGGTCTCGAGGCCGAGGACGGCCGGGGCGAGGATCGATGCGACCACGGGAGTGATGATGGGCGGGGCGGCGTGGCGGATCACCACGGAACCGTGCCGTGAGTGCGTCGTCAGGATCACATCCGTCGCGTCCCCGGATCCCTGCCCGGTCGATGTGCGACGCTCTCCCCATGCCCGACCACTACGACCGGCTCGCCGCCCTTCCCCTTCGCATCGAGCGCTACGGGCTCCGGCGGCTCGAGCTTCCCATGGACGACGACTTCGTGCGCGTGACGACCCTGATCGAGCTCCACGGCGGCGGCGCCGAGGGGGCCGGAGAAGACGTGACGTACGAGGCGGACGACCACGACCACCTCCAGGAGGCCGGCGCCGTCCACGACCTCACGCGCGTCCGGACCGTGGGCGATCTCGGCGAGATGCTGGACGGCCTCGACCTGTTCCCGGCCCCGCCCGGGATGGAGGTCTTCCGCAACTATCGCCGCTGGGCGTTCGAGAGCGCCGGACTCGATCTGGCGCTCCGCCAGGCCGGCTCGTCGCTCGCCGAGACCCTCGGAATCGTGCCCCGCCCCGTGCGCTTCGTCGCGTCCATGCGCTTCCCCGAGCCGCCGGACGCCGCACGGATGCTGCACATGCTGCGGATGCTCCCGGAGATGGAGGCCAAGCTGGACCCGACCCCGGATTGGGACGACGACTTCGTCGAGGTCGTCGCGCGCACCGGAGCCGTCCGCATCCTCGACCTCAAGGGCGCCTACGAGGGGACGATCGTCGACCGGGGGGCGGACCCCGCCCTCTACTCGCGCGTCGCGAGGCACTTCCCGGACGCGATCCTCGAGGACCCGCGCCTCAACGACGAGACCCGGGCGGCCCTCGGCGACGGCGTTCGGCGCGTGAGCTGGGACGCGCCGATCCACTCGCTCGACGACGTCGCGGCGCTCGGCCAGACGCCCGCGGCGATCAACGTCAAGCCGTCACGTGTCGGCGGACTGCGGCGACTGCTCGAGCTCTACGGGGGACTCGCCGATGCCGGCATCCCGGCGTACGGCGGGGGCCAGACCGAGCTGGGAGCCGGGCGGGGGCAGATCCAGTACCTCGCCGCGCTGTTCCACCCGGACGGACCGAACGACGTCGCCCCGCGTGAGTACAACCTGCCGCAGCCGCCGAGCGACCTGCCGGTCAGCCCGATGCGCCCGCAGCAGGCGGCGACCGGCTTCCGCTGGGGGCGCTGAGCGCCAGACGGCACACATCCGCGACCCATCCGGCACCGGCTGCGCGCCATCGGTGCGCCGCGGCGCGGGACGCTCCGCCCGTGGACTCGCTCGGGACACGGGGAGAAGACGCCGCCGCCCGCCATCTGCGCCGGCGCGGCTGGCGCATCATCGCCCGTCGGTGGCGCTGCGCATCGGGCGAGATCGACATCGCGGCGTTGCGTGGAGGGGGTGCTCGCCCTCTGCGAGGTCAAGACACGTCGGTCGGAGGCGGCGCTGGCGGACCCGATCCCGTCGGCGCAGCGTCCTCGGCTGCTCCGGACGGCCGAGGCGTTCCACGCCCGTCACGCCGCCCCGGAGATCGACTGCGTGCGCCTGGATCTGATCCTCGTCAGACCGGGTCGGCTGGGGCGGATGCGCGTGCGCCGGATCGAGGCGATCGACCTCGGCCCGTCGCCACGGGCACGGCCGGGGCGGGCCCCGTCACCTCTCCGGCGATGACGGACGACCGCCCGGCTGCCCGACGCCACCGGTGGCCTCGCCGGCCACCCACGGATACGAGGGCGAGCGGAACGAGCGTCTGTGCATCGTCGACGGACCGACGCGCAGGATCGCCTCGCGATGGTCGGCCGTCGCGTAGCCGACGTTGCGCTCGAACCCGTAGTCCGGATGGGCCTCTGCGACAGGTCCCGCCATGAGTCGGTCCCGCGTCGTCTTGGCGATGATCGACGCGGCGGCGATGGCCGCGCTCCGGCGGTCCCCGCCCGGCACGGCACGGTGCGCCGGCGCCGACGGGCCCAGCCGAAAGCCGTCGACCAGCGCGACGTCCGGACACGGGTCGAGTGCCGCGAGCGCCTCGCCCAGGAGGCGCAGGTTCGTCACGTGCAGTCCGTCCCGGTCGATGGTGGCGGGCGATGCCACCCGGACGACCACCTGCGGCGCGTGCGTGAAAAGGACGTCTGCCAGGCGCGCTCGCGCCGGGCCGTCGAGGCGCTTGGAGTCGTCCAGGTCGTACAGCAGGCGACGGGGCCGCCCCCGGAGCGCGGCGAGGTCCAGACAGACGGCCGCGCACACGAGCGGGCCCGCCAGGCAGCCGCGCCCGGCCTCGTCCGCGCCGGCCACCGTCCGGACCTCGAGCGCCCGGTCGAACGCGAACAGCCGGGCGGTCCGACGACGGAGCGCGCGAACGCGCGCGCTCGGCCGCGACCGCCGAGAGGGGGCGGCCGACGTCACCGGCGTCCGTGGCCGGCGCCGCGGCCGCCCACGCGACGCCGCATGGGCGTCAGCCGCGCTGCTTCTCGCGGATCCGCGCCTTCTTGCCGACCTTGCCGCGCAGGTAGTAGAGCTTGGCCCGGTTGACGTCGCCCTCCATCAGGCGCTCGATGCGCTCGATCTTGGGCGAGTGCACCGGGAACGTCCGCTCGACCCCAACACCGAAGCTCTGCTTGCGGACCGTGAAGGTCTCGCGCGCGCCGCCGCCCTGGCGCTTGAGCACGGTGCCCTCGAAGGCCTGCACCCGCTGGCGCGTCCCCTCGATCACCTTGAAGTGGACCCGAACCGTGTCCCCCGGTGAGAAGGCGGGGATGCCCTCGCGAAGCTGCTCGCGCTCGATGCCCTCGATGACGCTCATGATGGACTCCCAGATCCGCCCGAAACCGACCGCGGAGGATAGCAGGACGCCGGGCGTCCGCCCGGGGGTCGCCCGCGGGGCACGGGATCCCGGACCCGGCGGGCCGCGACGGCGCCGGGGCCACCCCGACGGGACCCGCTCACGCGGCGCGGCGGCGGGTGCCCGGTGGGTGCGGGACCGCTCACGAGGGCGGCCGCGGCGGCCAGGCGCCGTCCGCGGCGGGGTCGCCCCGATCGCTCGGCGGCGGCCCCGCGTTGGCGATCCGCCAGCGCTCCACGGCGCCATGGTCGCCGGAGCGGAGCACCTCCGGCACCGCCCAGCCGCGGAACTCCGGCGGCCGGGTGTAGTGCGGGTGCTCCGTCCCGCCCGCGAGCGCCTCGGAGAACGATTCGCGGTCCAAGCTCGCGGCGTTGCCGAGCGCCCCGGGAAGCCGCCTGGTGACGGCGTCGACGACCACCATCGCCGCCACCTCGCCGCCCGCGAGCACGTACGGGCCGATCGAGATCGCGTCGTTCGCCAGGTGATCGTGGACGCGCTCGTCGAAACCCTCGTAGCGGCCACACAGGAGCACGATCCCCTCGTCCTCGGCGAGCGCTCTGGCGACCGTGTCGCTGAGCGACCGCCCCCGCGGCGTCAGGACGCAGACGCGACGGTCCTCGCGCACGCGCTCGGCGGAGACGCCGAACACACCCTCGAGCGCCGCGGCGACCACGTCGACGCGGATCACCATCCCGGGGCCTCCCCCGTAGGGCGCATCGTCCACATGGCCGGCCCGGAGCGGAGTGTGGGCGCGCATGTCGTGGCAGCGGAGCTCGAGCTCCACGCTCTCGGCCGCGTTGACGACGTGTCGGGCCTCGCGCATCCAATCGAACCACGACGGGAAGAGCGTGAAGACGTCGAACCTCATCGCCGCTCGAACACCCAGGCCTGAATGTTGAGGACACCCGACCCGGGCGCGACCGATGCCACCGCGTCGGCGACGAAGGGGACCATCACCTGCTCCCCGTCGTCCAGGGCGACGACGATGACGTCGTTGGCCGGCATGTCGAGCACGTCGGCGACCCGCCCGACGGCCCGGCCGTCCACCCTGACCTCGAGCCCGACCAGGTCCCGGACGTAGAACCGGTCCTCGTCGAGCCGCGGGAGCGCGGACTCGGCGATCTCGATCGTGGCGCGGGCGAGTCGGGCGGCCGCGTCGCGGTCCTCGACCCCTTCGACGCGGGCGAACATGCGGGGCGCGTCACCGCGAAGGGACACGATCGTGCGCTCGCCGTCGACCGGCGGACCCAGGCGGACGCGGACGGGGGGCGAGAGCCCCGGGAGGGTCGGCCCGGTCGCCCGGACGCGAAGCTCACCGCCCAGGCCGTGCGGTCGCTCGATCGCCCCGATGACGACGTGCCGCTCGGCCTCGGACGAGGGGCTCAGTCCACGATCTCCAGCGACATGCGCTCGCCGCGGGCGCCCGCGGCGGCGCGCACGAGCGTGCGAAAGGCGTGCGCGATGCGACCGCCGCGGCCGATCACGCGCCCGAGGTCCTCGTCGGCGACATACAGGCACAGGACCGTCGTGGCGCCCTCGTCCTCCGCGACGACGCGGACCTGGTCGGGCTGCGAGGCGAGTCCACGGGCGAGCTCGGCGACCATCTCGCCGATCGCCGTGTCCGCGGCCGGGGTCAGCTGGAGGCCTCGGCGATCTTGATCAGCTTGCGCACGGCCGGCGTCGGCTGGGCACCGGTGCCGATCCAGTGGTTGACCCGCTCGAGGTCGATCTCGACGAACGACGGGTCGGGCTGGGGGTTGTACCGGCCGACGGTCTCGATGTTTCGGCCGTCGCGCGGCGAGCGCGAGTCGGCGACGACGACGCGGTAGATGGGGTTCTTCTTTGCGCCCACGCGGGCGAGGCGGATCTTGACCATGTGACTCCCTCGAGACTGCTGCCGCCGGACGGTCGTCCGGCGCGGATGGACCTGCGTTTACGTGCCGAGGACCGACGGGATCCGGCCCTGCCCGATCTGCTTCATCAGCTTTCGCATCTGCTTGAACTGCGCGAGGAGCTGGTTGACCTCCTGGACGGAGGTGCCGCTCCCGATGGCGATCCGACGGCGCCGGCTGCCGTTGATGATCTCGGGCCGGCGGCGCTCGTCGGGGGTCATGCTCTGGATGATCGCCTCGACGCGGTTGAGCCGCCCCTCGTCGACGTCCAGTTCCTTGCCCTTGGTGATCTTGTTGAGTCCGGGCACCATGCCGAGGATCTGGCCCACGGGGCCCATCTTGCGGACCTGGCGCATCTGCTGGAGGAAGTCCTCCAGCGTGAGCGACCCGGCCTTCATGCGCTCCTCGATGCGCTTGGCGTCGTCCTCGTCGACGGTCTCCTGCGCCTTCTCGATCAGGCTGAGCACGTCGCCCATGCCGAGGATGCGCGAGGCCATGCGGTCGGGATGGAACGGCTCGAGCGCCTCGAGCTTCTCCCCGGTCCCGATGAACATGATCGGTGTCCCGGTCACGGCGCGCACCGACAGGGCGGCGCCCCCCCTGGCGTCGCCGTCGAGCTTGGTGAGCACCACGCCGTCGAAGGCCACCGCGTCCGAGAAGGCCTTCGCGACGTCGACCGCGGTCTGGCCGGTCATCGCGTCCACCACGAGCAGCACGCTCGTCGGCTGGACCGCGTCGCGGATCGCGACGAGCTCGTCCATCATCTCGGTGTCGAGCGTCGTCCGCCCCGCCGTGTCGACGATCACCACGTCGCGGGCGGTCCGCGCGCCCGCCGCGACGCCGTTTCGCGCGATCGCCACCGGATCCGTGCCGTCCTCACGGTGGACCGGCACGTCGATCTGGGCCCCGAGCACCGCGAGCTGATCGGCGGCGGCGGGACGGTGGACGTCGCACGCAACGAGCATCGGTGCGCGCCCCTTGGCGGCGAGATGGCGCGCGAGCTTGGCCGCGTGCGTGGTCTTGCCCGACCCCTGGAGACCGGCCATCAAGATGATCGTCGGGGGCTGCGGAGCCATGGAGAGCCCCACGTTCTCCTCGCCCATCAGCGTCGCGAGCTCCTCGCTCACGATCTTGATCACCTGCTGGTCGGGCGTGAGCGAGGACATGACCTCCTCGCCCCTGGCCCGCTCGGCGATCGCGCTCGTGACCTGCTTGACCACGGGCAGGCTGACGTCGGCCTCGAGCAACGAGAGCCGGATCGCCCGCATCGCCTTGTCGATGTCGGACTCGGTGAGCTTCCCGCGGCCCTTGAGGCCCGAGAAGACGCCGTTCAGTCTGTCGGAGAGCGCGTCGAACATGAGAGTCGCCGGAGCGACCGCCTATCGTAGCCGTGTGGGTGGGCTCGCGCAGCGCGGGCGGTGCGGGGCCCGGCCGGGGCGCGTGGCGTCAGGCGGCGAAGATCGCCTGGGCGAACGCGCGCGCGTCGAAGGGCTGGAGGTCCTCGACGCGCTCACCGGTGCCGATCAGCTTCACCGGGAGGCCGAGCTCGGCGTTGATGGCCAGGGCGACCCCGCCCTTCGCCGCGCCATCGAGCTTGGTCAGGACGATCCCGGTGAGCGGCACCGCCTCACCGAACAGCCGCGCCTGGCTGATCCCGTTCTGCCCCGTGGACGCGTCGAGCACGAGAAGCGTCTCGTGCGGCGCCGCGGGGTCGACCTTCCCCATCACCGCCATCACCTTCCGGAGCTCCTCCATGAGGTTGTGCTGGGTCTGCAGGCGACCGGCCGTGTCCACGAGGACGACGTCCGCGGATCGCGCGACGCCCGCCGCGACGGCGTCGTAGGCGACCGCCCCCGGATCGGCGCCCGGGGACTGGCGGACGAGCTGGGCGCCCGCCCGATCGGCCCAAGTGGCGAGCTGCTCCACCGCGGCGGCACGGAACGTGTCGGCCGCGCCGATGACGACGGTCTGATCGAGTTCCGCGAGCCGATGGGCGATCTTTCCCACCGTGGTGGTCTTCCCGCTCCCGTTCACGCCGCAGATGGCGATCACGGTGGGCGTCGCGTCGAGGGGCAGCCGTGGCGGCTCCGGCGCCATGCGGCGCGCGACGGCGTCCCACAACCCGCGTGCGAGGCTCGCCCCGTCGATGATGCGACCCTCGGCGGCCTCGCCGCGGAGCTCTTCGACGAGGGCAAGCGACGTCTCCATGCCGCAGTCGGCCGAGATCAGCGCCTCCTCGAGCGACTCCCAGTCCTCCTCGGTCACGAGCTTGCCCGCGAAGATCCCGGCGAGCTGCGGCGAGACGGTCTGTCGAGGCTTGCTGAGGCTCTCGCGCAAGCGGCCGAGGAGCCCCCTGCGCCGGGGCTCGGCGTCCTCCTCCGGGGGCGGTGGCCGAAGACCGAACAACTCGGCCCATGCGGCGCGCGCGTCACCCGCCTCGCTCATCCCTCGCCCCCGCCCGCGACCGCGCGCAGCCTGCGCCGGACGAAGGGGCGGGCCGGGCCCTCGACCCGCCCGTCGAGTCGGCGCGACACCAGCTGCGAGACCCCGTCGCGCATCGTCACGCCGTAGATGGCGTCGGCGATCTCGACGGTCGGCTGCTGGTGGGTGATCAGGACGAACTGGGTCCCCGCCGACAGCGACCGCACGAGGTCGAGGAAGCGACGGAGGTTGACGTCGTCGAGCGCCGCCTCGACCTCGTCCAGCATGTACACCGGCGCAGGCCGGGTCTGGGCGAGGGCCAGGCAGAAGGCGAGCGCGACGAGCGAGCGCTCGCCACCGGACAGAAGCGCCAGGCCCCGGGGCCGTTTGCCCGCCGGGACGACCTCGATCACGACGCCGGGCTCTCCGTCGTCGTCGACCTGCCGGAGGACCCCCCGGCCGCCGGGGAACAGCGTGCCGATCGACTCGGAGAAGCGCTCGGCCAGCGCGTCGAACGTGGCGCCGAAGCCCTCGGCGACCGCAGTCTCGAGCGCGGCCAGGCGGGCGTCAAGGGACACCGCGGCGGCCTCGAGATCCGCCATCTGCTGGGCGATCTCGGACTCACGCGCCGCGAGCTCCTCACGCTCGGACTCCGCAAGCTCGTTGACCGCGCCGATCGCGGCCCGATTCCGCTCGAGCTGCTCGAGTCGCGCGACGGTCTCGGTCGTCGGCTCGCCCGGGCGCGCAGCGGAGGTGGCGTCGCGGACGATGTCCTCGGGGTCGCCGCCGATGGCCACGTACCGTTCCGCGGCCGCACCGGCGAGCGCGTCCGCGCCGGCGGCCGACGCGGCGGCCTGCGACTCGGCGTCGCGCGCCCGCCCCGCGGCCGCGTCCGACGACCTCGCGCGCTCGACGGCGGCGCCCGCCACCCGGCGCCGCTCCTCGAGCGCGCGACCGAGGGCGGACGCTCGCTCGCCGATCGCGGCCGCGATCCGGGACAGGACCGCGCCGGCGCGCTCGACGTCGTCGAGCTCGACACGCGGCGCGGACTCGGCCAGACCGCGCGCGCGGGCCAGACGCGAGGCCGCCTCTTCCGCCGCCGCCCGCGCCGCGGTCGCCGCCGACCACGCCTCCCGAGCGGCGCTCCTGGCGGCCGCGGCGGCCGCCGCCGCACCCTCGAGGCGCCGCTCGGAGGCGGCGGCGGCGCGCGCCAGGGACTCCCGTCGCGGCCGACGCGTCGGGAACCGCGTGCGTGCGCGGCCTCGAGGTCGGTCACCTCGCCTCGTAGCGAGTCGGCGCGCGTCGCGCGCTCGGCCGCGTCACCGGCACGTCGCGCCGCCGTGGCCCGTGCCGCCGTGAGCGCCGCGGCCGCCCGGGCGGCGGCGCGCTCGGCCGCGCGGCGGCGCGCGCCCGCGGTCACGTGCGCGGCCTCGCACACGCGGACCGCCTCGCGGTCGACGTCCGCAACCGTCCGCGCCTGCTCGGCCTCCGCGCGCAAGCGCGCGTGACGGGCACGAAGCGCCCACTCCTCCCCCACCCGCGCGACCGAGCCGTCCGCGCCGCGGAAGGCGATCCCGTCCCGCGTGACATAGGTCCCCACCACGCCGGCCGGCACCTCGGCCAGATCGTCGACGATACGAACCCCGCCGAGCACCGTGCGAAGCAGGTCGGCGTGCGCCTCGGGGCAGGCCCGGACCACCGACCACGCCGGTACGCCGGGCGCGCCCTCGTCGCCGGGCGGGTTCCCGGGGACGGCGGCGGTCGGCGCGCCGTCGGCCAGCGCCCGGACCGCGCCCCGCAGATCGCCGGCCGGACGCGCCTCGGCGAGCACGCCGAGCGCCGCCGCGACCGCCGCCTCCGCACCGTCGTCCACCTCGAGCCCGGACCCGAGGGCCAGGTCGTCCCCTCGGGCGGGCGGCCGGATCGCCGCGGCCCGCGCCGCCGCGGCGCGGGCGCGCTCGGCGGTCGCCTCTGCGCGCGCGCGCCTCGTCGGCGCGGGCCGCCGCGTCGCGCTCGTGCCCACGGTGGCGCTCCGCGCGCGCCGCCGCCACCTCCTCGCGACGCGCGCGACGCTCCAGATCCGGTGGTGGCGGCCCGCCCTCGGCGGCGGCCTCCAGCCGCGCCAGCTCGGCCCGTGCGGCGTCGAGTCGGCGGACGTTCGCACGCCGGTCGCGCTCGTCGGCGGTGCGCGCCCGCGCGTCGGCCTCCACCGCATCTCGAGCCGCCGTGGCGGCGGCGCTCGCGTCGGCGGCCTCGCGCTCGCGGGCCTCGCGTGTGCGCTCCGCGAGATCGGCCGATGCATCCGCTGCGGCGGCGGCCTCGGCCGCGCGCCGATCCGCCGCCTCGAGCGCTCGAAGGTGTCCACGTGCCCGCTCGGCCCGCTCGGTCGCCTGGCGCACGGTATCGAGGCGCTCGGCCACGACCTCGGCCCGGGTGCCGACCCGCTCAGCGGCGCGCCGCATCCGCTCGAGGGCCGCGTTCGCCCCGTCGATTCCCGACGCCACGGCCTCGGCGGCGCGGGCGGCGTCCGCGGCGGACGCGTCGGCCTCGGCGCGCGCCGCGCGCGCCGTCGCGAGCTCGTCGGCGCGCGCGCGCCGAGTCAGCTCGGCTGCGCGGGCGTCATCGAGCGCGTCCAGCATCCTGGCGTGCTCCAACTCGACCCGTGCGGCGCGGATGGCCTCGTCGAGCTCGGCCGCGCGACCCGCCGCGCGTGCCTGGCGCTCCAGGCGCCGCGTCTGCGTCCGCAGCTCCTGGTGGATGTCCTCGGCGCGGGCGATCCGCTCGCGCGTCTGCCCCAGACGCCGGAGCGCCCGGCGGCGGCGGCGCTTCGCGCCGGCGATGCCCGCGGCCTCGTCGACCACGGCGCGAAGGTCCGCCGGCCGTGCCGTGCAGACCGACTCGACCTGCCCCTGCCGGACGATCGCGAGGGCGTCGGGGCCGAGGCCCCGGGCGGCGAGCGCCTCCTGCACGTCCATCAGCCGGCACGCGGCGCCCGAGAGCCTGTATCGGGACTCGCCGTCGGCCGTCAGCCGCCGGGTGGTCTCGATCTCCGCCCCGTCCTCACCGACCGGCGCGAGGGTCAGGCTCACCTGGGCGAGCGCCGCCGGGCCGCGCCCCGCACCGCCGGAGAAGAGGACATCGCCCATCGCGCCCGCGCGAAGCCGCGTGGCGCGCTGCTCGCCGAGCGCCCAGAGGACCGCCTCGACGACGTTGCTCTTGCCCGATCCGTTCGGACCCACCACGACGTTGACACCGGGGACCAGGTCGATCACGACCGGCTCGGCGAACGACTTGAAGCCGCGGACGGCGATCCTGCTCAGCACGGCGCGTCCTCCAGCGCGGCGAGCGCCGCCTGCGCGGCCGATTGCTCGGCCGCCTGCTTCGAGCTGCCCCTGCCCCGTCCGCGCTCGGCGCCGTCGAGCAGGGCCCGGCTGACGAACCGCCGGTCCTGGGGCGGCCCCTCCTCGGCGAGGAGCTCGTACGCGAGCGGTGCACGACGCTCAGCGGCGAGCTCCTGCAGCCTGGACTTGGCGTCCCTGTGCCCGGGCGCGACGGCGTCGAGCTCCGCCGCGAACGCCTCGCAAACAGCGCCACGGGTCGCCTCGGGACCCAGGTCGAGCCAGGCGGCCCCGATCACCGATTCCGCGAGGGCGGCGGCGACGGCCTCCGACGCGACCTGCGCGGCGAGCTCGCTCCCCTGGCGGGGGGACTGCTCGGCCATCCTGGCCGGGAGGTCGCACGCGCGGGCAACTCGCGCGCACGAGGCGCGCGAGACGACCGCCTGTCGCATGAAGGTGACCTGACCCTCGTCGGCGTCGGGGTGACGCGACAGGAGCTCCTCGGTCGCGACGAGGTCGAGCACCGCGTCACCGAGCAACTCGAGTCGCTCGTACGACGGCCGGCCGGGTCGCGCCCAGGAACGGTGGGTCAGCGCCTCACGACGCCGGTCGCGCCCGAGCTGCTCCAGCAGCTGCCGCAACGCGGGCCGCGCGCCCCGTCACTCGGAGTTCTGCAGCACGAAGTCGACCGCCTGGCCGACGGTGGAGATCTTCTCCGCTTCCTCGTCGGGGATCTTGACCTTGAAGCGGTCCTCCATCTCCATGATCAACTCCACGAGATCGAGCGAGTCGGCGTTGAGGTCCTCCTGGAAGGAGGCGTTCTCGCTGACGTCGCCCGGGTCGACCCCGAGCTGCTCGACCAGGATCGCGCGCACTTCATCGACGGCCTGCTGACGTTCCAATACAGCCCCCCAGAGTGATCGCGCCGACGCGATCGGTTCAGGACGTCGGCGACACTACATGTGCCTTCGGACGCGCAGCGCCCGCGTGCCGGGATCCTACGCGGACGGCGCGCGCTCGGCACCCAGCGCGGCCGCGAAATGCGTGACGAGGTCCTCGCGGGCCCCCTGCGCGGCGAGCCGGACGGCGTTCGCGATCCCCTCGCCGGTGGAGTTCCCGTGCCCGATGACGGCGAGCCCGCGGACGCCCAGAAGGTACGCGCCACCGTAGTTCTCCGGATCGACGTGCTGGCGCATCCGCCGAAGCGACGGACGCACCAGGAGCGCCCCGACGCGACCGGGCAGGGTGCGCGTGACGGCCGACCGCATCTCGGTCATGAGGTACCAGGCGGCCCCCTCGAGGGCCTTGAGGACGACGTTGCCGGTGAACCCGTCCGTCACCACGACGTCGGACAGGCCTCGGTTGATGTCGCGCCCCTCGACGTTGCCGACGAACCCCGGCGTATCGCGAAGCAGGGCGTACGCCGCCTGGACGGTCTCGTTGCCGCGGCCCTCCTCCTCGCCGATCGACAGCAGCCCCACCCGGGGCTCGGGGATGCCGAGGACGTCCTGGGCGAACAGCCGGCCCATCATCGCGTACTGCGGGTAGTGCTCCGGCCGGGCCTCGGCGCTGGCCCCCGCGTCGAGCAGCACGACCTGGCCGCGGACCGACGGGATCACGACCGCGATCGCCGGGCGGATCACCCCCGGCACGCGCCGCATGTAGAGCGTCGCCGCGGCGAGCATCGCCCCGGTGTGGCCGGCCGAGACCGCCGCCTGGGCGCGCCCCTCGCCGACGAGCCGGCACGCGAGCGCGACCGACGAGTCCGGCTTCGCACGCACGGCCCGGGCACCGTCCTCCTCTGAGGCGATGTGCTCGGCGGCGTGCACGATCTCGATCGAGGCGGGCACGGAACCGGCCTGGCGGACCACCTCGGCCTCGATCTGCGCGGCGTCGCCGACGAGGAGCACCGACAACTCGGGTCCGGCCGCGAGGAGCGCGCCGCGGACCGGCTCGAGCGGCGCCGCGTCGCCCCCCATCGCGTCCAGCGCGACGGCGACCCGATTCGACTCACGTCCCACCGTGGCGGCGCCCCGGTCGGCTCGCGCGGGGGCGGCTAGGCCTCGATCTCGACGCGCTGGCGCCCGCGGTAGTGCCCACACACCCCGCAGACGTGGTGCGGGCGCGTCGGCGCCGTGCAGTTCGGGCAGCGGGTCAGGGCGACGGGCTGGGCGACATGCGTCGAACGACGCGTGTCGCGCCGCTGTCGGGATGTCTTTCGCTTGGGAACGGCCATGTGGAATCCTCGCTCGTGCGCCTGGCCGCAGAAAGGTAGCAGGCACGGCGCCGATGCGGCCGCGTCAGTCGCCCTCGCGCGCCCGAAGCTCGTCCGCGAGCCGCGCGAGCGGGGCCCAGCGCGGGTCGTCGGCCTTGTGCTCCCCGACATCCGCCGGATCCGCGACGAGGGAGGCGCACGCGTCGTCGGGGTGGATCAGGCGGGGCGGGAGCGCCTCCGCGATGGCGTCGCGGGCCCATTGCCCGACGTCGAGCACCTCGCCCTCGACGTACTCGCTCGCCATCTCGTCGTCGGGCTCACCGTCGGCCGCGCCCCGGCCGGCGAACTCGCGCGCGTCGATCGGCACGTCGATCCGAACCGGCTCGAGGCACCGCCAGCAGGGCCCCTCGAGCTCGATCCGCCCCCGCACGCGCAGGCTCTTCCCGCCGGCCGAGCGCGTGATCTCGACCGAGAGCTCCGGCTCCCGCGGGATCACCCGGTACTCCTGCCCGGCCAACGCGAAGTCCTCGACCGGGACGCGCAGCCGAAGCGCCGTGGTCGCCCCGGCCCGGAGGTCGAGGCTCCCGAGGTCGAGGTGCATGCCCGGCGGCCCGCCGGCCGTCAGGACTCGATCGGCTCGGGGACGACCTCGTCGCCCTCGTCCAGTTCCTCGCCGCGCCCCTGCAGCCGCTCCCGGCCGCGCTGGACCGCGGACAGGAACTTGCCCAGGTTCACCTCGAGCGTTCCGAGGACCTCGTCGGCGTAGTCCTCCGCTCCGAGGCGGACCTCGCGCTCGCGCTGGCGCGCCTGCTCGAGGACCTGTGCCGCCTCGCGCTCGGCGCGCTTGACGACCTCCTGCTGTGAGGACTCGTGCGCGACCTGCTCACGGGCCTCGGCCAGGATCCGCTCGGACTCCCGCTTGGCCTCGGCGAGCATCTCCTGCCGCTCCTTGACGATCCACCGGGCCTGCTTGACCTCTTCGGGGATCGTCGAGCGCATCTCGTCGAGCAGCTCGTAGATCGCGTCGCGGTCGATGCGGACCTGATCGGTGAGCGGAACCGCCTTCGCGTTGTGCACGAGGTCGTCCAGCTTGTCGATCAACTCCAGTACGTCCACAACCCCTCCTCAGCCTGTCGACCGGTCGAGCCGGGCGCCCCGGCCGCGAAGCGCCTCCGCGACGTGCGGAGGAACCCACCCGTCCACGTTACCGCCCCACGCTGCAATTTCCCGAACACCGCTCGAACTGATGAAGCTGTACTGCGGCGAGGCGGGAATGTAGACGGTCTCGATCTCGGCGGCGAGATGCCGGTTGATCTGGGCCATCTGGAACTCGTAGTCGAAGTCCGAGATCGCGCGCAGTCCCTTGACCATCACGACCGCGCCCACGGCGCGTGCATGCTCGGTGACGAGGCTATTCAAGCTCGCCACCCGGACGTTGTCCAGATGGCGGACGGCGCGCTCGCAGAGGGCGATCCGCTCGTCCGCGTCGAACAGCGGGACCTTCTTGACCGATGGCCCGGTCACCGACACGACGACGGCGTCGAACACCCGCGCCGCACGCTCGATGATGTCGAGATGCCCGTTGGTGATGGGATCGTAGGTCCCTGGGCAAACCGCCGTGATGTGGCGGCACTCCTCGCGGCTCAACACCCCTCCCCACGCAGGACGGTCACGGCGGTGTCGCCATAGGCGCGACGTTCGGCCGTCGCGACCGCGAGGCCCTCAAGACTGCACGCGATGCCCGCGTCGTGCTCGATCACCACCATCGCTCCCGGAGCGAGGAGGGGCGCGAGGGCGGCTCCGAGCCGCCCCGCGATGCGGGGCAGGAGGGTATACGGGGGGTCCAGCAGGCACAAGCCGACGCCCGGCGGGCACGCCTGCGCGCCCGACGCGCGGTCGCGCTCGCGGGTCAGCAGGCGCAACGCGTGTTGCCAGTCCGCGCGGATCAGGCGCGTGCGTTCCTCGAGCCCGAGGGCCGCGACGTTCGCGCGAGCCGCGGCGAGCGCCGTGGCCGAACGGTCGACGAGCGTCGCCCGGGCGGCGCCGCGCGACAGCGCCTCGAGCGCCAGGGCACCGGAGCCCGCGAACAGGTCGAGCACCTCGGCGCCCTCCACGGGGCCGATCACCGCGAACATGGACTCCCGGACACGGTCGGCGGTCGGACGCGTGTCCGTGCCCCGCGGGGCCCGCAGCCGACGGCCTCCGAACTCCCCGGCGACGATCCGCATCAGGCGTCCAGCAGCCTCGGGATGTCCGCGAAGCGCTCGAGCACCGCCGCGCGGAGCGGCCCGTGGCGGGCCTCGGACAGCCGGTGGTCCTCGCGGAGGGCGCGGCGGGCGATCTGCCGTGCCTGGGCCAGCTCGCGGCGGTCGCGCGCCAGGCGGGCGAAGCGCAGATCGGTGGGCCCAGACTGGCGCAGGCCCATCACGCTGCCCTCGCCCCTGATCTCGAGGTCGAGCTCGGCCAGCCGGAAGCCGTCCGAGACCTGCGTCAGCGCCTCGAGGCGGCGCGCGCCCTCCGGCGTCGGCGGCTCGCCGAACACGATGCAGGATCCCGGGGACTCGCCACGCCCGACGCGGCCGCGGAGCTGATGGAGCTGGGCGAGGCCGAACCGGTCCGCGTCCTCGACGAGCATCACCGTGGCGTTCGGGACGTCGATCCCCACCTCCACGACGGTCGTGGCGACGAGGACGTCGACGGCACCCGCGCCGAAGTCCGCCATGACCCGCCTGCGCTCGTCCCCGCCCTGGGCGCCGTGGGCCAGCCCGACGCGAAGCGCCGCGAACGGACCCGCCGCCAGGCGCTCGGCCTCCTGGATCGCGGCCCGTCCCGCACCCTCCTCCCCCTCGCTCACGCGTGGGCAGATCACGTAGGCCTGGCGCCCCGCGCGCACCTCGGCCCGGACCAGGTCGTAGGCGTCCTCGCGCTCGTCCTCGCGGACCCACCGCGTCTCGACCGGCGCCCGTCCGGGGGGGCGGCCGCGGATCGACGACACCGAGAGGTCCCCGAAGGCGGTCAGGGCGAGCGTGCGCGGGATCGGCGTCGCCGTCATGTAGAGCAGGTGGGCGGCGCCACCCTCGGCCCGCTCCGCGAGCCGGCTGCGCTGCTCGACGCCGAACCGGTGCTGCTCGTCCACCACGACCAGGCCGAGGCGGCGGAAGGTCACGCCCTCGGTCAGGAGCGCCTGGGTGCCGACGGCCACGGCCGCCGTCCCGCTCGAGAGCGCGAGCAGGCGCCGCTCGCGCTCGGCGCGCGGGACGCGCCCCGTGAGCAGGACCGGGGTGATCCCGGCCGGCGCGAGCAGCGCATCCAGGCTTCGCAGGTGCTGCTCGGCCAGGGTCTCGGTCGGGACGAGCATGGCGGCCTGGACGTCCGCCTCGACCGCGCGACAGATCGCGAGCGCCGCGACCACCGTCTTGCCCGCCCCGACCTCCCCCTGGAGGAGCCGCCGCATGGGCAGCGTCCCCGACAGGTCGCGGCCGATCTCGGCGAGGGTGCGCTCCTGCTCGTCGGTGAGCGTGAACGGAAGGGCCGCGCGCACCGCCCCGGCCAGCCTGCCGTCACCGCGCAGCGACGGCGCCTCGGCGCGCTCCTGCTCGCGGCGGCGCAGCGCGAGCAGGCCGATCTGGAGCACGATCAGCTCCTCGAGCACGAGACGCCGACGGCCGGCCCGCGCCTCGTCGCGCGAGCGGGGGAACTGCGCGGCCGCGATCGCGTCCGAACGGGTCGGCAGGCCCAGCCGGGCGCGCGCCCAGAGGGGGAGCGGATCCCGGAGCGCCCGCGCGTAGGGTGCCGCGAGCGCGACGAGCTCACGGATGCGACGGGGTGTCAGGGCCTCGCCGGCCGGATGGACCGGCACCAGCCCCCGCGTGTGGATTCCGTCGGACGGCCCGGCGCCGATCACCTCGTGCGTGCCCACCACCATCTCCGGCGGGGCACCCGCCTTGACCCGGCCCCGCAGCAGGAGCCGATCGCCGGGCGTCAGCGTCCTGGCGAGGTAGTCGCGGTTGAACCAGACCGCCGTCAGCGGCCCCGTCGCGTCGCGCACGCGCGCCCGGACGAGCCGCAGGCCGCGCCGACGGGTGGGGATCACCGCGATCGAGACCAGGTCGACCTCGACGGTGGCGTCGCCGCCGACCGGAAGGTCTCGGACGGCCAGGACCCCGTCCGCAAAGTCCTCGTAGCGGTTCGGGAGCCGCAGGAGGAGCTCCTCGATGCTGGTGATCCCGAGTTGCGCGGCGCGATCGCCCGTCGCGGCGCCGACCCCGGGCAGGGCTGCGATGGGCGCGGCGAGACGGCCGGGGCCGGGCGCCGGCGGCGGCGGTAGGCACGGCCAGGGGTCAGGGGCCGCGCCGCCGAATGGCGGCCCGGGCGGCGGGGCGGGCCCGGGGCCCGCCGAGGCCCGGGCCGCCGTGGCCATCAGCTGAGGTCCGCCCGGAGGTTGGCGAGGACGACCGCCGCGTCCGGCCCGGAGCCTCGGGGTGCCGACCGATCCGGCGGGCCGGGTCGAGGTCGCGCCCGACCTGTCGGTGCCGGGCCACCCCGAGGCCTTCGTGGTCGGCGACCTGATGCACCTGACCTGCGCCGGCCAGACGGCTCGGGTACTTCGGCGTCGCTCCGGCCGCCGCGCAAGCCGACCGGCATGCCGCCGGCAACATCCGCCGCCTGGTGGCCGGCGCGCCGACCGTGCCGTTTCGCTACCGGGACAAGGGGTCGCTGGCCACCGTCGGCCGTTCCAGGGCGATCGCCCACGTCGGACGCCTGCGGTTCTCGGGCCTCGCGGCGGCGTGGAGGTGTTCTGGTGGCTGATCCACATCCTGTTCCTGATCAGCTTCCGGAACCGGTTCCTGGTGTTATTCCAGCTGGGCCTGGTCATGCTGACGTTCCAACGCGGCGCCCGGCTGATCACCGGCGTGACCGGCGAACTGCCGCCGATCGACGAGCGCCCCCCGGCCGAACCGGGCCAGCACCCGGTCGATCCGGCGGCGCCTGCGGCGGAGATCCAGACGTATCAGGACGCATGAGTAGCGCGTCGACGATGACGGTGCCGATCTTCCCCCTCGACGGCGTCCTGCTGGTACCCGGGCTTTCCGATGCGGTTCTACGTGGTGAACCGCGCTACCAGCAGATGCTGAACTGGGCGCTCGAGCACGATCGACGGATCGCGGTCGCGGTGCCGGCGCCGGGGCATTCGATCCAGAGCGAGGCCGAGCCGCCGGTGTTTCCGATCGCCGGCCTCGGTCAGATCGTCGCCCACGAGACCCTGGACAACGGCCACGCCAACATCGAGCTGCACGGCATCGGCCGGGTGCGGATCGTCGAGGAGCTGCCGCGAGCCTGGGACTTCCGCATCGTCCAGGGCCGAGCCGCAGCCGGGTGCCCGTCGAGCACCCGGCCGACGCCGACGAGTTCGCGGCGGGCGTGACCCAGGTCCGGCAGGCCCTCTACGTGACCCACCCCGGCGCCGAGGCCCAGCTCGATCAGCTACCGCCGGCGCGGGTGATCGACGCGGTCGCCCTGCCGGTCGAACTCAACGCCAAGCTCTACATGTTCGCCGAGCTCGACCTCGCCGAGCGCCTGAAGTTGGTGCTGCAGTGCCTCGCCGGGCTGCATACCGATGCCGAGCCGCTCGGCCCCGACGATCCACGGCGCAACCGGCGGTCTCGACCAGCATCGCATCGCCGAACGGAATAGAAGCGGTAGCGGCGCTGCACGGCCTCGCGGTAGACCTCGAGGATCGCCTCGCGCGGTCATCGCCGCGACCAGCATCAGCAGGGTCGACTCCGGCAGGTGGAGATTGGTGACCAGCGCATCGACGACGCGTGGCGGTCGGCCTGGATACAGAAGATGTCGGTCGCCCCCTCGCCGGGGATCACCGAGCGCTGATCGTCGGCGCACGCCTCCAGGGTCCGCGCCGAAGTGGTGCCGACAGCGACGACCCGGCCACCGCGCGCCCGCGTGCGGGTCACCGCCGCGGCGACCGCCGGCGACAGCTCGTAGTGCTCGGCATGCATCTCGTGCGCCTCGACCTGCTCGACGCGCACCGGCGCAAAAGTGCCGACGCCGACGTGCAGGGTGACTTCGGCGGTCTCCACCCCGCCGGCGCGGATCGTCGCCAGGAGCTCGGGGGTGAAGTGCAACACCGCCGTCGGCGCCGCCACCGCACCCGCCACCGCGGCGAACACCGTCTGGTAGCGGGCCCGGTCAGCGGCGGCGTCCTCGGTGCCATCGCGCGCGATATAGGGTGGCAGCGGCGCCCGACCTGCAGCAGACGCGCTTCGATCTGCGCCGCCGTCGCGCCGGGAGCCTCGGGCAGGGCCAGCTCGAACTCGAGGATCCCCGCTTCGGGCGACCGGCGACCAGATCCGGCTGCCCATCCTCCAGCGGCACGCGATCACCGGGCCGCACCTTGCGCGCCGGCCCGGTGAAGCCGCGACACCGCGTGCCGTGGCGCTCGAGGATCAACACCTCGACCCGCCCACCGGTGGCCCG
>CALNYH010000016.1:0-100344 GCA_942490795.1 uncultured Thermoleophilia bacterium
CCAGCCACGCCTCGCTCATCACGCGGCTGATCACGTGCACGGCCACCTCGTCGGCGAGCAGCAGCGGATTCGCAGCCTTCTCGACCGCGAGCACGCGCTCGAGGAGGCTGCCCTCGCGCTCGGGGAACAGCACCGCGGCCGGGACGAGCGACCGGTCGATCACCGCGTCGGTCAGGAGGTCATCGCTCGACGTGAAGTATCGGTACGCGGTGGCTCGGGAGACCTCGGCGCGTTCTGCGACGTCGTCGAGCGACGGCCGCCGGCCCTCGTCGAGCAGCGCGTTGGCCGCGTCGAGGAGCGCCTGCCGGGTCCGCCGCTTCTGTGCCGCACGTCCGCTCCCCCTGCGGAGCTGGGACGTCGCGTCGCCGGCGCTCACGGGGCCGCCGCCGCCGCCTCGGCCGGAACCGCGCCGTTGCGCACGAAGCTCTCGAGGATCGCCGGGATCATCTCCTCGGCGGTCGAGCGCTCGAACGCGTCCGGCTCGTCGGCGCCGATGCCGACCTCGACGAAGAACTGCTCGAAGCCCTGCGGCTCCCACCCCGGTGATGAACCGCGCGGTCCCCCGGCACGCGGAATGTCGACGGCGTTGCCCTGAACGACGAAGTGGTCACCCGCGCCGACCGAGTGCCACTCGCCGTCGCACATGATCTCCAGCTCGCCGTCCAGCATGTAGAAGAACTCGTCCGAGTCGACGTGGTGGTGGGGCGGAGGCCCGGGGACGTGAGGCGTGACGACGACGTCGACCGCGGCGATGCGACCGCCCACCACGATCGGGGTCACCTCGTGGCCGAGGATGAGGAGCTTGTCGGCGCTGTGCTCGCTGTGCATCTCGTGTGCCTCCCGTGATTCTCGTATCTCATTATGAGATGTTTGTCTTGTTATGCGATAGCAGTATCATTCGCACCCTCGGCCACGCAAGGCGCTCGAAGACATGCGGGATCGCTGGCTGCGTCCACGTCGGATGGCGTTGCCGTACGGATTTCGTGAGTCGAGACGCAGGGCTCCAGCCGGCGCCGGTTCGGCCCCGATCGCGCCCGGCCGCCCGATCCGACGAGCGGGATGTCGCGTGCCACCAGATGGGCGCGCAACCGGCCCAGGCGCGTGGTGACGCCCGGGGCCGATGCGGCCTGCGCGAGCCGCTAGGTTGCGCGACATGCACGACCAGGCGCCGTACGGGTCCCGCCGCCGGACCGTGCGATGAGGGCAGGGCTCCGGAACCTCATCGCGATCGCGCTGGGGATCGCGGTCGCCCGCGTACTGCTCGGGGACCGGCGCGCCCCAACTCCACTCCGCGCTGGGGGGCCGGGCCCCGGTACGAGCCACCGCCCGCCCGCGCCGGGATCGCCGGCCGGCGGCGGCGGGGGCGCACAGGCGGTTGCGCCGGGGACGAGCGAGCCCGCCTGGCGCCGGATCGCCGCGCACGGCGCCCTCGTCGTGCGCGCCGTGCGCGGGGCGCTCAAGTCGGGGGTGACCGACCAGGCCGCGGGACTCGCCTACTACGGCTTTCTCGCCGTCCCCTCGCTCCTCGTCGTCGCCCTCGGCGTCACCGGCCTGGTCGTCGACCCCGACCGGGTCGAGGACCTCGTGGACCGCCTCTCGTCGTTCGCCCCCGAGTCGGCCATCCAACTGCTCCAGGACGTGCTCGATCAGGTCGCGGGCTCCGGCGGGAGCGGCATCAGCCTCATCGCGGTGGGGAGTCTCTTTGCGCTGTGGAGCGCCACCGGGGCCGCGACCGCGCTCATGCGCGGGCTCAACTCGGCGTACTCGCGAACCGAGTCGCGAAGCCCGGTCCGCCAGCGGGTCGTCGCGCTCATGCTGGTCGGGTGGCTTTTGTTGGCCCTGGTCGTCGCGATCGGCGTGATCGCGCTCGGTCCGGTCCTCGCCGACCGGGTCGGCGACGCCGCCGGGCAGCCCGGGGTGGTCGACACGCTCTGGCGGACCCTCCAGTGGCCGCTCGCGATCATCGGCCTCGTCGTCGCCCTCGCCGGAATCCACTACGTCGGACCCGATGTCGCGCACCCAACCCGGCGAGGGGTGATGCCGGGCGCGCTGTTCAGCGCCGTGCTCTGGCTTTTGCTCTCCGGGCTCTTCTCGCTCTACGTCGCCAACTTCGGGAGCTACGACGCGGCCTGGGGCTCCCTGTCGGCGGTGATCGTGCTGCTCACGTGGCTGTGGCTGAGCGCTCTGGCGATTCTGCTGGGTGCGCGGGTCAACGCGGAGGTGGCGCGCTCGCATGCCGCAAAAAGCGGCTCGTCGTGACCACGCCGCGACGCCCGCGTGGCGCGTTCGCGACGGAGCACACGGCGACGGCGTGACGATGGGGCCTCGCCGGCCATCGCACCGATCGCGGAGTCGGCGGCGCGCCGGTCCTCGGCTCGCCAAGAGCAACGCTCACGGCGTTGAGAGGACCGCGCCGCAGGATCCTCGGGGTCCAATCTGGCCACCGGCATCGCCGGTGGAGCGATTCGTGACGCGTGACCGGCCGTCATGGTGAGCTCGGCGGCCTGCTCGCCGGTGCGCGCGTGGCGAATTGGCGAGTCCGCGCCGGCGTCCGCGGCCCCGACGAACGCATCGAGCGTGTCGGTCTCCCCCACGAGCACGAGCATCGACGCGTCCGGTGCCAGCGCGTCCTCGAGCGCGTCGACCATCGGCCTGAAGGATCTCCTCCGCCGATGCGCTCGACCCCGCCCCGGTAAGGCCGCGGGCCTCTCTCGCCAGCTCGCGGCCTCACACCGACGAGATCAGCCGCCGGCGGCCTTGGTGAGCTCGGCGGCCTGCTCGCTGGTGAGCGGGTTACGAATGAGCGCGTCCGCGCCGGCGTCCGCGGCCCCGACGAACGCATCGAGCGTGTCGGTCTCCCCCACGAGCACGAGCATCGACGCGTCCGGTGCCAGCGCGTCCTCGAGCGCGTCGACCATCGGCTTGAACGAGCTCTCCGCGGATGCGCCGACCCCGCCCCCGGTGAGTGCCCCGATCGTGCCCCAGAAGAGCATCCCGAGCGGCCCGCCGATGGCACCGATGAAAAGACCCGTCAGACCGCCGATCGCGGCCCCCGAGCCGGCCTTGCCCTTGGCGACCTGAGGGTTCTTCGCCTTCACCGAGTAGCGGCCGTCGCGGCCGTGCTCGATCACGCCGACATCCTCGAGCCATTCGTCATCGCGCGACGCGCGCATGTCGCTCAGCGCACGCTCGGCAGCATGTGCACCGTCGTACCTGATTGCGGCCATCTCCAGCATTCTGCGTTCCCCCACGAGTGCGGTCGCCGCACGCCGGCGGCGCGCGGTTGGCGAACAACAACGTCGCGAACGTACCGGGGGCCCGAGAGCCCGCACATCCTCCCGATGGGATGATTGCCCCGTGTTCACCGAGGGCTCGAGCGCGAGTGTCGACGGGAACCTCGCTCGGTCAGGCGATGGAATGGGGTTTCACCCGGGTGAAGGAGCGTGCTCCGCCCGGGCCCCCTCGACGTGGCGTTCGCGCCGATGCTCGACGCGAAGATCGGCGGCAGCGGCCGCGACCCGACCCCCGGACCCGTCGCTCACCCCGGGGACGGACTCGTGCGTGGCGTCGGAGTTCGTGTGATCATCACCTTCCGCCCGACGAGAGGACAGCCCGCGATGCCCAACATGAAGATCATCGGATCACTTGCGGCGGCTTCGGCGGCCGTCGCAACCGCGGCCGTCGTCAAGAAGAAGGCCGGCGAGCGGACCACCGAGGACGAGAAGGGGAAGAAGGCCAAGACCAAGGACGCGAAGGCCAAGGACAACAGCGGCGGTCGGCGCTGGCTGGGTCTCTGTCGCTGCTCGAAATGAACTCGGGCCGGTCCCGCTCGCGAACGAGGGCGACGGGCCTGAGGGCGCAGGATCGCCCTCGACCGCGGTCGACTGGTTGCGACGCCTGCTGACACCGCCGGTCTCGGGCGGGTCCGGAGCGCTTCCTCAGAACGACGAAACCCCCTCGCCGGAGGGGGTTTCGTCGATGCGCCAGAGCGGACTCGAACCTCTGACCGTCGATTTCGCCGTCGTGAGCGCCCCTGGTGCGGACTCGTCCGGCGCTCGGCGCGGCCGGCAGCCCGAGCAGGGCGAACGTCTCACCCGCCAACGAATGCGACGCCCTCGCGCAGCAGGGACCGCCACGATCCTCGATCACGTTCTGGCACCGAGACCCATTCCCTGAAGACCCGGCCCGCCGGAGCGAAGGGCCGGCCCCGCCCGCCGGCCACCAGTTCGTCGACCCGGTCCGCGGGGAGCTTCACGACGAGGCCCGACACCTTGAAGTCGACCAGCGCGAGGAACTCCCCGGCGACCCGCGCGCAACGCCCCCCCATGATGGTGCCCTCCTGCACCCGCGGATCGTCGGCGCGGAGCTCCTCGATCAGTTCCCAGAACAGGACCTCGTCCTCGGTGGCGTTGGGCACCGCCGCACCTCCCCTCGCGTGGCGTCTGAATCGAACGGCGGACCCTCGACAGCGTCGCATCACCCACTCCGCCGTGCCACATCCGGCGCGCGTCGCCTCGGAGTTGCGCACTCGCCGATCCGCGCCGTCGGCCTCGGGCAGCGCACGCCGCCCCGGCGCGAGCGCACCGGGTCAGTAGGCCTTCGTCGCGAGCTGAATCGGCAGCGCCAGCCAGAGGAGCACCTCCGACAGCGACGCCCTGATGGATCGAGGTTCGCGGGGCGACGTCGTCGCCACCCGGATGCCGGTTCCCCGCAGTCGCCAACGGAAGGCCGCCGCGGCACGGGGTGCGTGCCAGCGCGAGGTGACGACCACGACCAGGGATGGCCGCGCGCGGCGGATGTCGTCGAGGGCGTTCGTGGCGTTGCCGACGGTCGTGCGGGCGGTGGGGTCCGCGACCAGCTCGCGCGCGGGGCCGTTCCAGGCCTCCGCCATCAGCTCCGCCTCCGGACGGGTGCCCGGAACACGGGCCCAGCCCGAGAGCACGACGACGTCGCTCGGCGTCGAGACGCGAGCCGCGTGCGCGAGGCGCCGGGCGCAGACGGGGTGCAGGCGCCCCCGCCCACCATCGGAGTAGCCGAGTACCACGAGCAGGCGACCACCCGGGCTCACGATCGGCGGCGACGGATCCATTCGAAGAACACGAGGACACCGATGACCGTCACCACAAGCCTGGCTGCCGTCGCGCCGCGGAGCTTCGACGTCCCGCTCGCGCGCTCACGCATGTCGACGGCCACCTCCTCGACGCGGAGTCCGGCCTCGTGCAGTCGCATGAGCGCCTCGACCTCGGGTGCGCCGCTCGTGTACGGCCGGGCCATGATCTCCATCGCGGTCGCGTTCGCCGCCGCCATGCCGGACGTCGGGTCGTGGAAACGCCGCCCGAGACGCACGCGCATCGCGGCCTGCAGCAGGCCGATCCCGAGGCGTCGAGACGGGCTCGGCGAGTAGCGCTCGTCGTCATACCCGTCGCCGCCCGCGAACCGCGAGCCGACGGCGACGTCGCATGCACCGGACCGGACGAGCTCGAGGAGTCGGCCGAGCTCGCGCGCGGGGTGCTGCCCGTCGGCGTCGACGCGCCCGCAGAAGGCGTATCCCCGGCGATGGGCCTCCTCGTAGCCCGCCGCGATCCCGGCGCGCAGCCCACGGTTTTCCGGGAAGGAGACGACCGTGGCCCCGTGTGCCCGCGCCACCTCGGCCGTCGCGTCCGTCGAGCCGTCGTCGATCACCAGCACATCCACACCCGGGAGCTCGTCCGAGAGCTCAGCCAGGACGTCGGGGAGGTTGTCCTCCTCGTTCCATGCGGGAATGAAGACGACCGTGTCGTCGGAACTCGTCATGGGTTCGCCGTTTCCCCATCGCAGCGCAGATGGCGTGGCGTTCGTCCGCTCGCCACCGCTCCCTGAGCGTATGGCCCCGCTCGCGGAGGCGCCCGATCGAGCGGCGCGGAAACCGCGCGCGGTCGCGAGGCGTCGTACGACCGGCGGTATTCCTCGCCGCTTCCCGTGCGCTGCGGTCCTCGAGCCTCGCGATCGGACGCGCTGCCCATGAGCGCGGCGAAGAGCACCGGTGCAGCGGGTCCGCGCATGCTCGGAACGTCGCTCTCCAGGGCGGACGAGCCGCGCGCCTGCTCGCGCGGGCTCGCGGTGGCCCTTGAACCGGGCGAGTCGATCGCGCGAGTCGACGACGGGTTCCCCGAGCCGGATAGTGTCGCCCGGCCACCAGCACCGAATGGAGACGCGAGATGCTTACGAGCGCAGCGGCCGCAACAGCGCTTCCTGCCCAAGACCTGGACCGAGCGCGCCAGTTCTATTCCGAGAAGCTGGGACTGGAGCCGGTCGAAGCAATGCGAGAGGCCGCCTCCCTCCGCTATGAGGTGGCCGACGGGTCGTTCGTCCTGTACGTCTCGGCCGGGAGGCCGTCCGGCGCCCATACGCAGATGGGCTTCCTCGTCGCCGACGTGGAGTCCGAAGCCTCGGCGCTCCGCGCTCGCGGCGTGGTCTTCGAGGACATCCCGGACCTCGAGCAGGAGGATGGCATCGCGACCCTGGGATCGCTCCGCGGCGCCTGGTTCAAGGACAGCGAGGGCAACCTGCTGAGCGTCTTCCAGGAAGACGCCGCCTAGGCGATGGCCGTCCCGCCAAGGGCGAAGCGCCTCGGCGACGAGGCCGGCACGCAGATTCAACCCGGATGCGCACCGGGCCCGCAGTACGCGGGCTCCCTGCGCATCGAGGTCGCCCCGCCTGCGGCGGACAAGTGCGACGAGGGCGAGGACACGGCGCCTTCCGCAACGACTGGGAGCCGCTCAGTCACACGAGGCGGCGGTCACCGTGGCCGTTGTGCGCTCGCCGCGGTGGTGCCCCGAAGGAGTCGGCTTCCACCCGGACTCGACGGCGCCGAGAAGCGACGTAGGTCGCTGGTGTGGCGCGGGGCGCCCACAACCGATGGGCTTGCTCCCAAGAGCGACGGGACCCTCCCGGATTGGAGGGGGTCTCGGGGATGCGCCAGAGAGGACTCGAACCTCTGACCTTCGGTTTCGTAGACCGACGCTCTATCCGACTGAGCTACTGGCGCGCGAGGGGGCGATGGTAGCAGCCGATCTGTCCCGGCAAACGCGGTGTGACGCGCGCGTCGGGCGGGCGCCCGAGGCCCGATCCGCCACGTCCCGCCCGGCGAGTCCGCGAACGCGAGCCCGCCGCGCCGGGCGGCGACGGCGTCGGAACGGTCGACGCGGGTCAGCCGAGGCTCACCCGCGCGCCGGAGATCGCCACGGGGACGGAGCCCCGGTTGGTGAGTGTCGCCGGGAGCGCCCGCCAAACGAGCCGGCAGCGCCCGTCCGCCGACTGGACGAGGTCGAGACCGTTCAGCGGCCGGAGATCCCCACAGTCGCCCGCTCCCTCACCGCTGATCCCTCCCAGGATCTCTGCAGAGCCTGTCCCGCGCATGACGAGCGAGGCGCCGGGAAGCAGCGTGATCGTCCCCGCCTGGATGACTGCCGGCGCCGTGAACGTGAGCGGCTGCGCCGCCGTCACGGTGAAGTCCTCGGCCGCGAAGGCCAACCGCGTGGGGAAGCTCACGCGGTTGGCGACCGATTGCCACGGAACGCCGTCCACCATCAGCTCGGCGGTGCGCATGGCGCGCGGCAGCCGGCCTCGGAGCACACGCACGCCGTAGCGCACACCGCGTCGCGTGCGCGACGCCCGCTCGATCACCACGACAGCGCGGCGCTTGCGCCCGAGCTGGTCGACGCCCGTCAGCACGGCGTTGGGTGGATCCGCGCGGAAGGTGCCGCGCCAGAGGCCGACGTTGCGTTCCGCGATCGTGCCGACGCGTCGGCCGGGTCGCTCTTCGAGCGCAAGCACGGGGGCGTGCCCGGTTCGGAGCGCCAGGGTCGCGCGATCGTCCTTCGCGGGCGATGCCCAGGCGGCCTCCGCCGACTGGGAGAAGACCACGCTGGGCGAGGCGGCGGCGAGCGCTGGGGCCGCCAGGGCGACGGCGAGCGAGACCAGGAGCGTTCTCATGCTGGGCGCCTCCGATGCGTGCTGGGTCGTGTGGAGTCGTCGGTCGGCTCTCCCAGCGCGATCGGCCGCCGGCACGGGCCCATGAGGGGCCGCGACCGACGTCGCGCGCGTGACCGCGAGCGACCGGAGGATCGGCCGAGTTCGCGCTGCGAACGACCAGCGGGTCGCCCCCTCGACCGCGTTCAGATCGACCCGAACCACTCCGCCGGTCTGCGTTCCCGCAACCCCGCCCTTCCAGTGACCGGTCCATCTCGGGGGTGTTCAGATTGCGATTCCGTCGAATAGGTTCGCGCACACCCTTCCCCGGAATCTGGGGACGGTCGGCATGCGGATCACACGTCGGACACTCGCGATCGGCCTGATCGCGGCGGGCGTCGGGGGGCTCACGGCCTCACCCGCCGCCGCCAAGGTGAAGATCTCGGTCAAGACCGGTTTCCCCGAGACAGTGCGGGCCGCGCCGATCGAGGACGTCTCCCGCGTCGGTGGCTCGCTCACCGCCTTTTGCGGCGAGGGCCAGGTCCCGCTCGCCGCCGGCTGGCGCGGGCCGGCAACCTTCGTGCCCGACGCGGCACCCCGGTTCGACCGCGTCAACAACTGGATGCAGCTTCGCCCGCGTGGCTCGATCACCCGCGGCCAACTCCGTCCGCTCGCCATCTGCGCGAAGGGACTCGGCCGGGTCTCGATCAAGTCGTCGGGCTCGGAGGTCGTGAGCTGCGGGTCGCGGACCGCGATCGGCATCCCCCAGACCGCTCGCGGCCCGTACCAGGAGTCCTCGGTCACGGCGTCGCCGGTCTCGCGCGCCCGCTGGCGGTCGACCCTGGAGGACGCCCGCGCGACCGCGCTCTGCGTGGCGCGCAACAAGCTCACGCGCGTCCAGACGGTCAAGCGCACGAAGACCTGGGTGGTCGGCCGCACCAGCCTCACCGTGAAAGCGACCTGTCGCGCCCCGCGCCGCCCGGTGGCGTGGGGGTACACGCTGCCCGACATGCCGCAGAACGGCTACTCGGAGCCCGGGATCGCCAACCAGCGCGTGGTGCCGTTCGTGAGCGGCTCGCAGCCCAACGGCCGCCGCGGGTGGAAACTCACCTTCCACACCGCCGACGGCCAGATCGCCAAGGCGCCGGCGCCGGTCACGGCGTACGTCACCTGCGCGATGCCCAACTGACCTCCGCCCGACTCGGGGAGTCCGCTCTCCGGGTCGGGCCGTGGGTCAGCCGCGCGTGGGTCGACCCGAGGCGGGCCGTACCGCACGCCAGTCGGTCTCGTAGCGCCCCGCCCGGACCCGTGCCGCGAAGGCGCTCCGGGCCTTCGGATGGTCGGCCAGCAGGTGGCTCTTCCCCCTGTGGTCGCGCTCGAAGTAGACCTGCGCCTTCGCCTTCGGGCGCCGTTCCATCCAGGCGAGGGCGTCGTCGACCCAGGCGGGGTCGTCACCGTTTCCACTGGGGCGCTCGGCGACGGACCACTCGCTCAACATGAACGGCTTGCCGCGCGCCACGGCCCACCTATAGAGGTCGTTGCCGCGGGCGAGCGGGTCGCTCGAGTTCGGGAGCGACGCCATCCAGTGGGACACCGGCCGGTCCTTCCAGGGGTGGAAGGTCATGCCGACCCAGTCGACGTAGGCGTCGCCGGGGTAGTAGTCGGCGTTTCGCACCGTGCCGCGCGGCTTGGCATGCCCCTTCGTGAGCGACCAGACGAACGCCGCGTTGTCGGTCGCCCTGGCGAACGAGGACCCGGGCGCCGCCAGCCGCGGAAGACCGGCGGACCGCAGCCGCGCATCGACCCTCGCGCGGGGTCCGCCCCGGAAGATGATGTGGATCCGCCGCCAGGCGCGCCGGAAGTCGGCGGTCGAGCTTCCCGGGCGCACGCGCGAACCGTCGAAGCTCGACCAGGGGAACCAGTCGCCGTTCATCTCCCAGTACGGGCGCAGGTAGACCGGCCGCGGATGGGCCCTGACGGTCCGAGCCGAGCGGACCAGGTAGCGGTCGATCTCTCCGTCGGCGACCTTCGCGACGGTCCCGCCCCTGGCCGATGCCTTGGACGCGAGCGGGCGCCAGCTGATCATGAGCGCGGCGTCGACCCGCCTGGACGATCTGGCGAGGGCCGCGAGCGGCTCCATCCACCCGGAGAAGCGGTGGTGGATCGCCAGCCTCGGTTGCCCGGTCCGAGCGGCGAAGACGTCGTGGTTGCTCGGCGGCCACTCGACCGCCGCACCCGAGAGGATGGTGCCGTCCGGGGGCGCAAAGGCCGCCGCCTGGGCCTGAGAGGCGCCGGCGAGCACGACGACGACCGCGACCGACGCGCGGATCGCTCCCCGCGCGGCGCGGGTCCGAGCACGTCGGGGCACGGGCGCTCGGCCTGAATGGTCGGGCATCGGTCGGGCGTCCTTCGTCCGACGGCGGGGCCGCCACCGGACGTCGCGCGCCCGGAGCGCGGCGAGCCTAGAGACCTCCCGGCGCCGCGAGGACCCCTCGGGGGGCAGCACTTACGTGGAATCAACAATCCCGTGCCGCGGAGGGGCGGGACCACGGACGACCCCCGACGTCGTGGCGGAGTGAACCCGTGGGCGCCCCCCGTCCGTCCCGCGACGCGAACATCGGAGGGGCGACGACGCTGGTACGGTCGCGCGGTCCGGTCGGCGATCGGTCGGCGCACGAGGAGTCGCGCCGCACAAGGGCGCCGCGCGAGCGGGGGAGGAGCCGTGCCGGCGTCGCCGACACGAAAGGCGCTCGAGGCCGGTGTCGCGGGCGGTGTCATCGGCGCCCTCGGGGGTGCGGCGATCGGCGACCGAACGCCGGGTCTGCGATGGCGGCGCGGTGCGCTTCTCGGGGCGACGCTGGTGGGGCTCGGCGAGGCGATCACCGACGCCACCCGCGCGCGCGGTTCCCTCAAGCCCTTGCCATGGCGCATCGCCTCGTCGTCGATGCCCGCAGCCGTTGCGGGGTGGGCGCTCGCTCGCGCGATCCCGCGGCTGCCGCCGGCACCGCTCGGCGCGATCGTCGGGGCGGCCGGGGGAGCACTCGGGCTTCGACGCGAAAAGGTGCTCCTCGGAGCCGCCACGGGCGCGCTCATCGGCGCCGTCGCAGGACGCCGCGTCGGCCCCGGACTCGTGGCGGCCGGTGCGAGCATCGGCGCTCGACTCGCGTCCGTCGCAGTCCTTCGGGACGACCCGCGTCTGACGATCCTGGGCGAACGCGTCCCGTCGGCGCAGGTTCCCGAGGTGGTTCCGTACGCCGCGCGCAGGCGTTACGTCGGCGGCGACTACCTGAAGGATCTCGCCGACGAACTCGGTGGGCGGCACGAGCGGGACCCCCTCGACGTGGGGATTATCGCGTCGCTCGATGAACTCGCGGGTCCGACCTTCGACCCCGGACTCGTGCATCCGCTGATTCGGGAGTTCTATGAGCACACCGCTCGGTTCTCGCTCTCGATCGTCCCGGAGTGGCGGTGGTGGATGCGCCCGCCCTACCTTCTCTACCGAACGCTGCTGGCGCGGCCCCTCGGCCAGGCCAACCTCCCGTTCAACCAGCGCGATGCGGAGCGCGGGATGCGGAGCATCATCGACACCATCGAGATCGATGGATCGGGGCGGGCCGACCTGCGTGGGTGGATTCGCGTCTTCGAAGACAGCGGCGAGCCGATCTACGTCGGCATCTACACGACATATCGGAGCGAGGGCGTCGGCTATGTCAGCGTCGGGTTCCCGCTGCCGGACGCGAACTTCACGGCGACGCTCGTTCCATCGAACCATGGACGGCACGACCTCGTCCTTCGCTCGAACTCGGAGCGGACGGCGACCGGCCACTACCTGAGCGCCCTCGAGGGGACGCGGGAGTCGCTGAGCGTGCTGAAGCTCATGCCCTTCGGAGAAGAGATCGTCGTCCACGTTCGCGACGGCAAACTCGGAGCCGACCACCGCTTCAGCCTCGGATCGACGTCCTTTCTCACCTTGCGGTACTCGATGGAACACCGGGGAGCGCGGTGACGACCGCGCCCCCCGGTTGACGCCCGAGGCACGACCGCGGCCCCCGTCACCGGCCGCTCGGCCCCCTCGGGGACGAACCGGCGGCTACCTCCCGGCGACCTTGCGAAGGCGCGTCACCTGCTCGTCGTCGAGGTCGGTGCTGATGATGCGCCCGCGGATGTCGGCGGGGACCTTGCTCGCGAGGAACGTGAGCTCCTCCTCCTCGCCCAGCACGACGATCGCCGACGACCCCGGTTGCAGCCCGTTGGCGAGCTCCTCCACGAAGGACTCGGTGATCGCGACCTCGTGCCAGTGCTGCGCGCCGATCGCGCCCCCGCCGAGCATCCCGACGACGGCGCCGACCGGGCCGAACAGCATGCCGACGAGCGTGCCCGTGAGCGCGCCGATCGCGCCGCCCTGCACGCGGTCGCCGGGCTGGTCGCCGAGCGAGCTCTCGCTGATCGAGCCGTCCTCCGCGCGGACGACGACCGCCGCGTCCTCGAGCGCCAGCTGGTTGCCCTCCTCGAGGCCGCGGATGCGCTCGAGCGCACGGTCCGCCATCCCGACGTCGTCGTACGCGACCGCAACGATCTTGGCCGACACATCCACCCCCTGGGCTCGACGCATGTCCGTGGGGCGAGTCTGGCAGGTCGCGCATCCGGGGACGCCTGCGGACGCGGGGTACGATCATCCGAACGCGATCCCGGAGGCGACGATGGACGAGGACCCCCCAGCCGATCGGCCCGATCACGGGCGCGACCGACGCGCCTTCCTGATGGCCCTCGGGGCCGGGACCGCGGCCGTCGCCGGAGGGCTGCCGCTTCTCAGTCCCGCCGCCGGCGCGCGCGCCTCCCGGACCTCGCGCCTCCTGCGCCAGCTCGCGGGCGAGACCCGCGGGCGGCTGACGACCCGCGGTGATCGCGGCTACCGCACGGTCTCCCAGGTCTTCAACACGCGCTTCGACGGCATCCGGCCACTCGCGGTCCTCCGCGCCGCGAACGAGGCGGACGTCATCGCGGCGGTCAGGTGGGCCGCAACCAACTCCATCCCGATCGCGGCCCGATCCGGCGGGCACAGCTACGGCGGCTACTCCACCGTCCGCAACGGGCTGGTGGTCGACCTGAGCGCCCTGGACCACGCGTCGGTCGACGTGCGCACCCGAAGCGCCCGCATCGGGGCGGGCATGCAGCTGATCGACTTCTACGCGGCCCTCGCCCGTCGCGGCGTGACCGTGCCCGGCGGGTCGTGCCCGACGGTCGGGATCGCCGGGCTCACGCTCGGCGGCGGCGTCGGCATGGCCGCGCGGCGGTGGGGCACCACGTCGGACAACCTGCTCAGCCTTCGCATCGTCACGGCCGACGGTCGCGTCCGGACCGCGGACTCGCGCCGCAACGCCGACCTCTACTGGGCCTCGCGCGGTGGTGGTGGGGGCAACTTCGGCATCGCCACGAGCTTTCGGTTCCGCACCCACCCGGTCCGCGCGGCGAGCTACTTCTTCCTCGACTTCCCGTGGTCCGAGGCGGTCGCGGTCGTGCGCCGGTGGCAGCGCTGGGCGCCCGAGGCGCCGCCGGAGCTGTATTCGATCTGCGCCGTCGAGACCGGCGCCGACGCGCCCCAGGTGCGGGTCTTCGGACAGTGGTTCGGGACCGAGGACGCGCTTCGGCGCGAGCTCCACGGGCTGACCGGCGAGGTACGCCCGACCGGCGTGACGATCGGGACGGAGGGCTACCTCGACCTGATGAAGCGCTGGGCCGGGTGCCTCGGCCTGAGCGTCGCCCAGTGCCACCTGGGCGGCACCACCCGGCGCGGCACGCTCCCGCGAGACGCCTTCTTCGCCAAGTCGGCCTACGTGCATCGGCCCATGCCCGACGAGGGCGCTCGCGAGATGGTGCGCCAGATCAACCTGCGCCAGACGCAGAGCGCGATCGGGTCCGGCGCCTTCCTCCTCGACTCCTACGGCGGAGCGCTCAACGAGCCCTCGCCGACCGCGACCGCCTTCGTCCACCGGGACAACATCTGCTCGATCCAGTACTTCACCCAGTGGACCCGGCCCTCCAGCCAGCGCCAGAGCATCGCCTGGCTGCAGGGGGCGTACCGGGCGACCGCGCCGTACGTGTCCCGCCAGGCGTACCAGAACTACATCGACCCGACCCTCAAGGACTGGCGACGCGCGTACTACGCGCAGAACTACGGCCGCCTCGTGGCGGTCAAGCGCCGATACGATCCCGACGAGGTGTTCCGCTTCGCACAGGGCATCCCGGCCTGAGAGGACAGCCGACGTGACCGACCCGCATCCCGATCTCGGCCCGCCGATCAGCTACCTGGTCGCCACGGCGGGCCTGCCCGTCCACGCGAGCGACGGAAGCCGGGTCGGCTGGCTGGCCCACGTGCTGGCCTCCGACTCAGAGGACATCTTCGAGGGACTCGTGATCACGCTCGAGGACGACGACCCGCGCTATGCCGACCGCGACGACGTCGCCGAGATCCACGAACGGGGGGTGCTGCTCGCGGTCGACCGGGAGGGCGTTCGCGCGCTTCACCGCCCGTCCGAGAACCCGGTCGCCGTGGCCTTGGACCCGGCCGAGCCGCCGGATCACGGCCTGCAGGCGCGCCTGCGCCGGGCATGGGACCTGCTGAGCGGCAACTACTAGGTGACGCCGCGCGCCGCGCCGTCGGGCACGGCGCGCACGCGGGCGATCGAGACGGAGAGGGAGGGATTCGAACCCTCGCTCCAAGTTTCCCCGGAGACCCGCTTAGCAGGCGGGCGCCTTCGGCCACTCGGCCACCTCTCCACGAAGCGGCCGTATCGTAGCGAGCGCCGGTCGGATCGCCAGGACGGCCGAGGAGCCGCACCCGCCACCGGCCTGTGGCAGCCTTGGGACCGCCAGGAGGGGTGGCAGAGCGGTCGAATGCGGCGGTCTTGAAAACCGCTGTCCGGTCACGCCGGACCGTGGGTTCGAATCCCACCCCTCCGCTTTTTCGGCCATTCCAGGCGGATCACGACGTCCCGGCCAATCCCGCTCAAACTCGGTCAGACGCACGAAGCCGCGCAGGTAGTCGTGCCGCCGGTGTGCCACCGCGCATCGCCGATCGCGCTCGATACCCGAAGAGGTGAGGCCTGTTGCCGGATTTCGCAAACCTTCTCGGTGGCTCGCGCGCGGCTCAGGTGCGGTGGAGTGATTCCGGTCGACCACTCAGGCGGCGGGGCGCGCGGTGTCCGGAGGTTCTCGAATGGCTCGGGTGGATCGGTCTTGGTGGTCAGCGTCATGCTGGCGGCGCTCTGGGTGGGCGGTGTGGGCGGCGCTGCCGCGAAGGGCGGCTCGCCGATCACGGTGGTCGAGGTCGAGGGCGAGGTCGACGACGTGCTCGCCACGAACCGACGCTTCGATGTCGCGACGGCCGAGGTGTCGGCTCCGCTTGCGGTCACGACGCGGCCGGCAACGAGTTCACGGGAGGGGGGGGGGGGGGGGGAAGGGGGGGGGGGGGGGGGGGGGGGGGCTTCGCTTCAGCGGGGTGGCCAGGTTCCGGGTCCCGGCGGCCGGGGCAAAGTCGCCGAGCCTTCTCGGCGAGGAGCTCTCGGGCCGTGTCGCCGTCAACGTCCGCCGACTCGATCGGCGGACACGCTTTGTCGGGCGGATCTCGCTCGGGAACACCACCAGGACCACCCTCGGCACCCTGCGTGATGTCGAGGTGGAGGGCCCCGACAAGTCCGGCACAAAGCAGCGGCTCCGCTACTCGAGCGGACTGCGCTTTTCGCTCGGCGGCATCGACTACGTCGTGGACGCTGCGGGCGGTGGGAACGGCATCATGCGAGCGCGGGCCAGGGTGCTCGGGGGTACCGGGGCACGTACAGGGGGGGGCACGCTCTCCGGGCACGAAAGAGCCCCGGCGACCGGCTCCGGCCGTCCGGGGCTCCGAACCGCTCACGTGCCCCGCGAGGGGGCCTGCGGCTCAGTCCTCGATCGGGCCTCGGCCCGAGCGTGCGCGATGAGCGCGCCGACCGCCGCCGACGCCGCGTCGTCGCGGTCGGGAATCAGGTGGCCGTAACGGTCGGCCGTGATCGCGATGCTGGAATGCCCGATGCGGCGCGACACCTCAAAGAGTGTCACCCCTTCCGAGAGCGCGAGGCTGGCGAACGTGTGCCGGACCTCTTGCAGCCCGAGGTCGCCGTCCGTGGCGGGCCGACCGGCGGCACGGTCGCACGCGAGCGGCGGCACCTCGGCGGCCTTCCACGCCTTCCGCGCCCGCTGGGCGACGGTCGTCGCGTTGAACGGGCGCGCCCCGCCGTCCCGGCCGAACACGTACGGGCCGATCCCCGCCGCCTTGCGGTCGGCGAGCACGTCACGGAGTGCCGGGTCGAGTCCGAGCGTGCGGCGACCTGCGGCGCTCTTGGGCGTGAGCCCCGATGAAGCAGGAAGGACGACGATCTCGCAGCCCTGAGTGGGGTCATTCGATCAATCGGCGGCCGGGGCGGGGCCTTGGCCCGCGCGAGCCGGTCGCCAGTCGGGAGGACGACCTTCCTGAAACGCAGCGATACCCTCGGCTGGGTCAGGCCCGTGCAAAAGGGTTGAGGATCGTTGGCCTCCAGTGAGGGCAGGATCGAGGTCCCGGGGAACCGGGGCACGTTGCGCCCCGCCGGGCCGGTGGCCCGCGATGCTCCGGGGTGCAGCCGACGCACAGCGGTCACTCCGGCACCGCACGGGTCCCCCGATGGAGGGCGGTGGTGGTGGGGTACACTGCCGCCCGTGGCGAGATACGACTACCGATGCGAGCACGACGGCGTCTTCGAGCTGACCCTGCCGCTCGGCACCGCCCCGTCGGACACACCGTGCCCGGAATGCGGCGAGAAGTCCGACCGCGTCTTCTCGGCACCGCTGACGTCCCCTCCGGGCCTCGACAAGAGCGGGCCGGGCGGCATGACGCGGATCCCGGCCCCGCCGGGCGCCCGTCCGCCGGTCCAGCAGCTGCCGATGACCGCTCCGATGCGGGGGATGCCGAGGCCCTGACGGCGCCGCGTCCGAGCACCGCTCGGCCGCAGAGGCGAGGTACCGTCTCGTCCGGGGAGCACACGTTTCTGTCGCGGCCTGATGGGCGGCCGCGGTGTCAGGCCGTCGACCGATCGGGGGCGACGCACCTCGGCCGGTGGCGGTGGCGTCGATCCGGCCCTCGGTCCGCGCCACCGAGGTCGCGGCTGTTCGAGCCCCCTCCCCCTGCGTATCGTCCCGCCGCAGGGGGCTTGGGGTTCGACTCCGGTCCCGCGAGGCTCGCCGTTGATCGCGGACGAACGACGGCCACCTCACCGGCAGGGCGTGGACGGGGCTACTCGACGGTGAGCGTCCCGACCATCCCGGCCTCGCGGTGTCCGGGGACCGAGCAGTAGTACTCGTAGGTTCCCGGTTCCAGGGTCACCGTGATCTCGGACGTGCCACCGTCGCTGACGACCTCGCCGAGCGTCGTCTCCGGGTCGTCGATCGCGATGTTGTGGGGCACGCTCTGGTCGTTGACCGACCGGAGGGTGATCTCGCCGGCGGGAGCCGTCACCTCGGTGACGGCGTAGGCGAGGCCCGCCTCCGCGACGGGGATGTCGACGACCGTGGCCTCCGCGGGCGCGGCCTCGGTCTCCTGCTCGGTGGTCGGCTCGGCCATCGTCTCGACCTGCTCGGTCGTGGCCTCCGCCCCGCCGTTGGAATCATCGTCGTCGTCACCGCATCCCGCGGCGATCAACCCGAGCGACGCCACCGCGATCGCAAGAGCGACGGTCAGTCGGCGCCTGGACAAGAAGGGCACGGCACACCTCCGGAGGGGTTCCGCGACGCCCGGGCAAGGGGTGCCCGGACCGCGGATGGTCATGTCCCGTCGATGCTAGGCGGTAAACCTGAACGGATCTCCGCGGCCGGGGCCGAGCACGACTCGTTCGCGACCGGGCGCATTCGATCGATGGTCGCGACGCCGCCTCGTCGAAGCACTCAGGGGCGCTCGTCGAGAGCCGCGGCGGGTGCCCTCCAGTCCGGGGCCAGATGCAGCGTCAGGGGCGCGACGCCGGTGCATCTGGCGAGCGGCGCGCGTTCGCCGCGGGCGGCGGGTCGTCCCCGCCCGCCGTGTCCGAGTCCGGCCGCCGTCCTCACGCGTCCACCTCATGCGGGCCGAGCGAGGCCAGGGCCGCTCGCACCTGCGCGGGTGGCGCTCGATCGGCGACGGCCAGGAGCGCGGCGCGCCACGCCGCGGCGAGGATCCTGCCGGTCGGAGTCCGGCCTTCGTCGGCGATCTGGGCGAGAAGCCGCTCGACCGGGTCGTCGCCCCCGTTGGGCCGGGGCTCGCCGACGAGCCGCAGGAAGTCCTGGTCCAGGGCGAAGTCGAAGCCGACGAGGAGGGCGCTGTGGACCGCGCTCCACGGGCCGGTCGGCCGGCTCGCGGCCGCCGCTCCCTCCATCCGGTCGATCAAGCGCTGCTCCGCCTCGGCACGCACGAAGTCGTAGAGACCGAGCTTGCTGCCGAAGTGGTGGTAGAGGGAGCCCGTGGTCACCCCGGCGGCCGCCGCCAGCTCGGTCACACCGACCTCATCGAAGCCGCGCCGGCCGAACTCCTCGAGCGCCCGGAGCGCGAGTCGCCCCTTGGCGGACGTCGAGACTGGAACCCACTCGCGCACCCGGCTAGAGTAGCGTTACGCTATGACATAACGCGTTTACGGAGGCGCACCATGACGCTCGAGTTTCTCTACAGGCCGGTCCCCGATCTCCAGGCCGCGCTCGCCCTCTACCGGGATGCGCTCGGCTGGGAAGAGGCATGGCGGGAGGGCGAGTCGACCGTGAGCCTCAAGCTGCCGGGCACAGAGGTTCAGCTGATGCTCGACGAGGCGGAGCCGGGGAGTGGCGCGGGGCCGATCTTCGTCGTCGAGAGCGTCGAGAGGTTCCACGCCGACCGGCCGTCAGCACTCGTGGTCGAGCAGGAGCCGCACCCGATTCCCGGCGGCTCCATGGTCGTCTACGCGGATGCGTGGGGCCACGCGATCCACGTGCTCGACCAGGCGTCGGAGGCGAACGGCGCGAACGCGGACTCCTAGCTCGGGCCGACTCGGGGAGCAGGTCGGGCGCCGTCGCCTTCGGAACCCGTGGGCGGTCGAGGACGTGGCCTTGGGATTCCATGCGCCCCGGCGTCGCACGGCGCCCGCCGGGAGACACACGAGCGAACCGGAAGGGCGACGCCGGAGCGCCCCTCGCGCTCGGTCGCGGGCGCTCCGTCACAGGCCCTCGGTCGCGGGCGCCGTGATGACCGGGCGGCTCGACCGGCGATGGCGTGGCGCCGCATCCATCAGGGGATCGCGATCACCATCGGCGGCGACGCTCCGGCGGGTGTGACGCTCGCGCGCGTCTCACCCGCGGGTGCGACCCGGCCAGGCGCACTTCGGCGCAGGCGCCGACACACCGGCACGGCGCACGTCTCCACACGACACCCGCGCACCGACTCGCCCGGGGCCCCCATGACATCCGTTCGCTTCCGGCTCGCGGTCCTACTGACGCATCGTCGCCGCCTTCGCAGTCTCGAGAACCGCTGTCCGGTCACGCCGGACCGTGGTTCGAATCCCACCCGCTCCGTTGTCGACCCTCCGTGGCCTGCGTCACATCCGGACCCCCGCACGGTACGCCTCCCGGCACCGGCCCCGAGGTTCCCCAGCCCGGTGCGGCCTATCCGCGCTCGAAATGAGGGATTCCACCGGCACGCCGGGAGGCGCAGAGGAGGATGGTCGGTTGATGACGACCATCCAACGGACCCTGGTGCTCGCGCTCTTCGCCGTGGCGCTGTCGCTCGCCGCCGCCTCGGCGGGCGCGTTGGACATCGTCGCGACCGCTCCCGCACCGGACCCGGCGAGCTCGGGTATCGCGATGAACGCGAGGGGCGAGAGCGTGGCGGCCTACGAGGCTCCCGTCGGTGACGGGTTCGCCGTGTTCGTGCGCTCGCGCACGCGGGCCGGCGGACCATGGGGCCCTCGCGCCCGGATCTCGAAGGTGACCGGGCGGCGCCCGGATCAGATCACGGTCGCGGTGGACGAGCGCGGGCGGGCGATGGTGGTCTGGCGCCGGGTGCTTCCGGCCTCGCGCGCCGACCTGCAGTCGGCACTCCGAGCGACCGCCACGGGGGCCTGGCGGAACGCCGGAGAGATACCGTCGCGACCGATCGCCGGAGGAGCGCTCTCGTCACCCGTGCTCGCGTTCTCCCGGGGACGCGCCACCTTCGCGTGGGGCGAGGTCGCGTCCGGGGGCTGGCAGGTCCGCCGCGCCGTCTACGACCTCGACGCGCCAGCGGCTGGGGGCTGGTCGTTCGAGGAGCCCCAGGTGCTCGGCATCCAACCGGCGCTGGCCGTGAACCCGCAGGGTGACGTCGTCGCCATCGGCCCGGCGGGCGACGGGGTCTCGGCGGGCGGGGCGACCGCGCCGGTGGTCGTGACGAGCCGGGCGGCCCGCGCCGCGGGCTGGGAGGCGCCCGTGACCCTCGATCCGGCGGGAAGCCAGGCGAGGATCGCCATCGCCGACGGCGGGCCGGTCGTGGCGGCCTGGGTCCGTGGGGCGGCCAGGGGGGAGATCGTCGTCGCCACGAGGTCCGCGCTCTCCGAGGCCTGGTCACCCGCGGAGACGCTCGCGCCGGCGGGATTCCTGCCGGTCGCCGCCGTCGGTCCGGCCGGCCATGCGCTGGTCGCCTACGGGGTGAACCTCGATACGCTGGATCCGCCGGACCCGGACTTCACCCGCCCTCCGGCGGGGCCGTTCGACCCGACCTATCCACTCGGCGACATCATGCGCGCGCGCCGGCGAGCGCCCTCCGGCGCCTGGGGCGCCGAGGAGACCGTGTTTGCCGTCCAGGACGGACGGAAGCCCACCTACCAGCGCGCGAACGACGTGGTGGCGGCCGTCGACTCCCTCGGAACGACCCTGCTGGCCTGGCACAGCACCCTTACGGCATGCCGGCGCTCTGGGCCACCGCCGCGCCCGCCGCCGCGCCCTTCCCGCCGGCCAGCAACTACCCCAAGTTCGCAACCGCGACCATGGAGCAGGTCGCGCTTGCGCCCTCGGGGCGCGGCGACGCGGCGAGGATATGGGTGGGTGAGGATATGGGATGTTGCGGGGTCGTGGGGTCGCTCAACCTGTGGTCGGATCGCGTCCCGGCCGCCGCCTGCGCCGCCGCGCCGCAGTCGCCACCCCCGGCCACCGCCGACACGATCACGCTGAGCGCCGCCCAGCTTCGGATCAACCAGCGGATCTACTCGGCCGCCCTGCGCCGGGCCGACGCGCTCGAGGACTGGCTTCGAGCGGGCATCGCCACGCAGGACCTCTGCGGCGGAGGCATCGGCGCGACGGCACTGGGCGCGGGCGTCGAGATCGTCCCGGCGCCCGGGCCCCGCGCCGCGCCGGTGCCGACACCGCGCGCGCTCACGATCCGTCCGGCGGCCGACAAGGACGACGTGCGGTTCACCCTCGACGTGGATCAGCTCCAGATCAACCAGCGGATCGCCTCGGCGGCGCTGCGCCGGGCCAACGCGCTCGTCGCCCGCCTCGACGGCGGACTCTCGGGCGGCGACGTCCGTCCGGGCGCGGTGAGCGCCGACCGGATCGGCGCGACGATCGCCGCGATCCGCGCCGACGCGACGGCGCCCCCCGCGCCGACCCGGACGGTGATCGCGCCGGCGGCCGAGAAGACCGGGGTCGTGTTCACCCTGAGCGCCGCGCAGCTGAGGATCAACCAGCGGATCGGACAGGCGGCCATCCGACGGCTGAATGAGGTCCGAGGTCGCCTCCTCGATGGGATCTCGGGCGACGATCTGCGTCACGCAACGATCACCGGGGGGAACCTGACCCCCTGATCGGGGGCCGCCGCTTGCCCCCGGACACCAGGTCCCCCGCAGGACGGCGCATCGATGAAGGTGTCGTGCCCGGAGACGGTTCCCCGTCGTGCTCGCGCTCGGTCCGCGGGAACCCGGGTGCGCCCGCCCGCCCAGATGATGGACGCGGCCAACGGCTCGGTCGTGCCGCGCCTCCCCGAGTTCCCGAGCCCGTTTCCCGAGAGCTCGCCGCCAAAGCGCATCCCATCCTCGACGTCGAGCTCCGGTCAAGACGCTCGATCGTGGACCTCGTCGATTCGCGCGAGCCCGTCGTGCTCACGCTGACGAGGGGGCGACTACCGCACCCACCCGGCGGGTACACCTCAGCGGTATCCGCACGTCCCCGCGGACCCACGGATCCATGTCCCGATCGGGCGGATCGCGACGTGCCCGCGGGAACCGGCAGTCGACCCCGGGGAGGGAGCGCCCATGGACCGCGAGACCCGGCCAGAGGAACTCGACGTCGTCCTCGTATGCCCGGCACATGGCCCTCGGAATGGCGGCAGGCACCCTGATCGGCGGAGTCGTCGGCGCGATCGCGGGTGCGGCGGGGATCGGCCTCTCGCTCGGCTTGTCAGGCGGCTTGGCGGTGGGCGCAGGTGTCGCCCCGATGAGACGCTCGACCGGCAGGGGCTGACGCCGCATCCGTCCCGGGATCGCGCGCCGACGACCACCGCGGCGCTCCGGCGGCTGTCGCGCTCGCCCCTCACGCCCCGCGGGCGCGCCCCGGCCAGGCACACTTCGGAGTCGGCGCCCGACCCACCCGTGGGGCGCCGTACGTCGTCACACGACACCCGCGCACCGACGCACCCGAGGCCACCATGAGATCCGTCCGGTTCCCGCTCGCGCTCCTGCTGCTGCTCGTCGCCGCCTTCGCGCTCATCGCAGGCTGCGGAGGCGATTCGGGCGACGCGGAGCGCCCGGCCGCCCCCGAGGCCGTTCAGGTGATCGACGTCGACACCCTCGCCGCACAGCGCGATGAGGTCCAAGGCCTGCAGATCCTCGACGTTCGCACGCCCGAGGAGGTCGCCGAGGGCACGATTCCCGGCGCGCTGAACATCCCGCACGACGAGGTCGAGGCCGGGGACACCGAGGGGCTCGACCTCGACCAACCGATTGCGGCGATCTGCCGGTCGGGCAATCGGGCGACGACCGCCGGCGACGCGCTGGTCTCGGCAGGTGCAACCGATGTGCGGGTCGTGCGCCCCGGGGGTGTCGGCACCTGGCAGGAGTCCGGCTATCCGATCGTGGTGCCCTGAGGCCGCGGCGCCGGCGAACGCGAAGCACGTGGACGCCCAGACGCGTTACTCGGCCGCCGCACGTCGCGGCCGTCGTCAGTTCTCCATTCGTCTTGCCACGTAGTAGCCGTAGCTGAAGAACGAAGAGAAGCGCTCGTAGAGCGCGATCTCGTGCCTCTCGGCGTCGACGATGCGCCGAGCGGCCTCCGAGTGCTCGTGACGATCGAGGAAACCGGCGAAGCGCTCCTGCATCGGGCGGTAGTAGTTGTCCAGCCAGCACTGCTCCGGCAAGGCGAAGTACCCGATCGGCGAGTAGCCGCCCCCTTCGAGCAGGGCGATCTTGGCCGAGGCGGTGGCGACCTCCGGGTATTCCTGCACCCAATGCTGTTCGAGTTCGGCCGGCCTGTCACGGGTCAGCCAGGTCAGCTCGGACACGGCCAGGACGCCGCCCGGTTTGAGGAAGCGCTGCCATGTGCGGACGCCGCGTTCGAAGCCGATGTTGTAGATGGCCCCCTCGGACCAGATGGCGTCGAGGGATTGCTCGTCGAACGTGAGCTCGTCCATCGGTGCGGCCAGGCTGGTGATGCGGTCGCCGAGGCCGCGGCGTTCGGCGGTGTCGTCGAGCTGGGCGAGGAACTGGGGGAGGAGGTCGGCGGCGGCGATGTGGGCGTCGAGGGCGCGGGCGAGGACCAGGGTGGACGCGCCGGTTCCGCAGCCGATGTCGGCGATGCTCAGGCGGTTGGCGTCGCCGAGGCCTGACAGGGCTATCGCGCGACGGGTTGTGTCGTCGCTTCCGGGTCCCTGCCGCCGTCCGGCGAGATGCAGTTCAACGAGGAGTTCGAACTCATTCACGGTGTTGGCTCCGCTCGGTGCGCCGGGAGTCTCCTCGAAGGGACCAGGCACGAGGTGCCGTGGCCCCCGCACCACGACGAAGACCAACCCGACCCAGGGCTCCATCCGGGCCCGGGCGACGAGCGTAACCGCGCAGAGTGCCGACCGGCAGGGCCGCGCGCCCGCCCCGGTGACCGCTGCCGGTCCCGGGCGAACGCGGGGGAAGCGCACCGACCAAGGCCACTGCGCCACCTCCGACTGGTCGGCACGTTCGCCGCCGACGCGAGACCGCCGAGCCGCCGTGAAATCGACCCCGCCGGTAGACGGCCACCCAGAGGCTCCGCTCGCCGCCCGGACCGGGGCGCCGGGCCTCCGATGATCGATCCTCGCGCCTGTGGCGCCCGGGCGGCGGCTACGGTTCGGACGACCTTCCGAGCGTCACGCCACCAACGATGGAGATCCCACCGATGATGATCACCGAGGAATCGAAGAGTGTGATCCCCTTTCGACCGGGCGACGCGAAGCGCGTCGGCGAGGGCTGTTTCTACCTCGACCAGATCATCTGGCTCAACCGGTCCGCGATCGAGCTCGGGGATCGCGTGGGCTTCAACTTCGGCTGTTACGTCAACGGCTACGGCGGCCTCGTGATCGGTGACCGGACCATCATCGGGCCCTACTCGATGATCCACACGGCGAACCACGAGATGGACACCTCTCACTCCTTCCAGGATCAGGGATGGAACAGCTCGCGCGTCGAGATCGGCCCCGACTGCTGGATCGGCATGGGCGTCTCGATCATGCCCGGTGTCACCATCGGTGAGGGCGTCGTCGTGGGGGGAGGCAGCGTGGTCGCCAAGGACATCCCCGCTTGGTCGATCGCCGTGGGCAACCCGGCGAAGGCGATCAGGTCGCGCAAGTAGCGTGCGCGTGCTCTTCGTCCAGGGCCAGCCCTGCGCCCGCACCCTCAAGTACGCCTCGGCGCTGGCGGAACGCCACCCCGAGGTCCGGCTGGCCTTCGCCTATCAGGGCCTCACGCTCGATGGCTTCTATGGGGAGGGCGACGAGCTCTTCGAGCAGTGGTTCCGCGTCCCCACCATCGGTGCCCGGGAGGGGCTGGACGCGGCGATCGAACGCTGGCGCCCCGACGTCATCCACCACCACAATCTGCCGGACACGCTCGCCGTCCTCGCGATCGATCTCGTCCAAGGGGCGATCCCCGTCGTCCATGACGTCCACGACATGTGGAGCCTTCGGCGCACCGAGTACGAGGACGGGCTGCCCGAGGCCGTCGATCCAGCCACCGACGAGAAGCGCGCGATCGAGGGTGCCAGCGCCGTGGTCGCGGTCTCGGACCAGATGGCCCGCGAGATCCGCGCCCGCCATCGGGTGTCCGGCCCGCTGTTGACCTATGGCAATTACGCCACCCGCGTCGGCCCGCCGCCGGTCGCCGACCCGCGACGCGACCGGTTGGTCTACGAGGGCACGTTGACCACAAACGGTGGTCACTACGACCTGCGCTCGATCTTTCGCACACTCGGAGAGGGCGGCCTGGCGCTCGACGTCTACTCGCGTCGCGGGGGGGGCTCCTACCGGGCGCTCGGTCGGCGCATTCGCCTTCGCCCACCCCTGACGCCGTCGGGCCTGATGCACGTCCTCGGCCGGTACGGCTGGGGGTGGGCCGGATTCAACTCCTCCCTGAACGGACCCCACCTCGACACGGCGCTGCCCAACAAGGCATTCGAGTACGTCGCATGCGGGGTCCCGTTTCTCTGCCTGCCACACACCGCGCTCGCCGACATGGCACGCGACTGGGGAGTCGGCCTGGTGGTGGACCGGCCCGAGGACGCCGCCGAGGCCATCGCGGGCGCCGACCGAACCGCTCTCGCGACGTCGGCGATCGAGATACGGGAGCGCGCGACCGCCGGCGCGAACATCGGTCGTCTTCGACAGCTCTATGCGCAGCTTTCGGGTAGATAGAGGCCGAGATCGCGGGGGCCAGGCCCCGCCTCGGGTTCCGCGCGCCGGGCGATGCATCGGCGGGCAGGACGCCGCATCGCGGTGAGGGTGGGCGAATCGCCGATCTGCATGCGCCCGACGACCTCGAAGCCGAGTCGTTCGTAGAAGGCGACGTTGCGCGGGTTGCTCGACTCGAGGTACGCGAGGGCGTGCTCGGCGTCGACACTCTCGAGCGAGCGGGCCATGAGCGCGGCGCCGGCGCCCCGCCCCTGGACGGCCGGATCGACGCCGATGGCTGGAAGGAACGCTCCGCGCGGCCCGCGGCCATTCGCATCGTGGCGCCGTCAGCCCCCGAACGTGTCGCCCGGCGCGAGATCCGGCACCTCGACGTCGTCGGGGACGAGCCGTCGCAGCGCCTTCGGCCTGCCGGTCAGCACGGGGAAGGTGCCCCAGTGCCCGCAGAGCACCTTCTCGACGCCCAGCAGGCGCACGGCGTGCACCGCCCGCTCCGGACCCATGGTGAAGTGATCGCCGATCGGGAGGATCGCGACGTCCGGCGAGTGGATCTCAGCGAGCAACGCCATGTCGCCGAAGACGTCGGTGTCACCGGCCTGGTAGGCGACCAGTCCGTCGGGAAAGTGGAGCATGTACCCCGCCGCGCCGCCGCCCTCGATCATCGCGCCGCCCGGGTCGCCGATGCCGCTGCCGTGGTTGGCGAACACCATCGTCGCCCTGATGCCGGCGATCTCGACGGTGCCACCGATGCCGATCTGGTTGATCGCGCCAACGCCCTCTCCCTTGAGATAGGCGCCGACCTCCCAGCTCGCGATCACCGGGGTCTCGCTGTCGCCCACGAAGCCCGCCAAGTCGGCGATGTGGTCGATGTGCCCATGCGTCACCAGCACCCCGTCAACCGGCCCGGGCTGCTTCAGCTCCTCGGGGCACTGCGGGTTGTTCTCGAGGAAGGGGTCGACCAGGATCCGCTTCCCCTCGCTCGTGGTCCAGAGCCACGTGCCGTGCCCGAGCCAGGTGACCGAGTTTCCGTTGAGATCCATCGTGACCTCCGCGCCGGGGTTCGTGGACCGAGTCTCCGGGAAAGGCGACTCGTCGCGCAAGACCCCGACCGGGTCCGCGCACCGCTGGTGCAGACGCCCCGGCACGCTCGCGGCCTCGCCATGCCCGCCCGACGGGCGCTCGACTCAGGCCGTCGTGCCGGACCTGTTGCGGGCGACCGCCGCGCGGACGAGCGCCCTGAACGCGGCCGCGTCGACCTCGTCACCCTCGTGGATGTCGATCGCGCGCCGGGCGTTCCCATCGAGGCTCGCGTTGAAGAGCCGGGCAGGATCCTCCAACGACGCCCCCCGAAAGAAGGTGAGCTTCACCTTCGACGCATAGGCCTGGCCGGTGCAGATGATCCCGTCGCGGGACCACGTCGGGGTCCCGCGCCACTTGAGCTCCTCGAGGACCTCCGACTCCGCCTCCTTGATGAGGGCCCGCATCCTGCGAAGGGTCTCCCCACGCCAGTCCCCGAGCGCGGCGATCCGCTCGTCGATCAGCTCGGACACCGGCCGGGCCGGGGTCGGATCAGGCGCGTTCACGTACGCGCCCCGTGAGTCTCGAGCGGGCCGGGACACACCGCTGGGCGGCGTGATCGCGCGTCGCGTCGGGGCCGGTGGTGCGCGAACGCGCGCCCGGCGTCCTCGGTCGGGGAGACACGACGGGCACGGTCAGAACCCCTCGACGACGATCTTCCCGCGCGCGGCGCGCGTCTCGAGCATCGCGTGGGCGCGCAGGAGGTTCGCGGCGTTGATGGGGCCGAGCACCTCGCTCACGGTGGTCCGGATCCTCCCGGCGTCGATCTCGTCGGCGACCCGGGTGAGCAGGCGGTGCTGCTCGATCATGTCGGGGGTCTCGTTCATCGCGCGGGTGAACATCAGCTCCCAGTGGAGGCTCGCGGACTTGGTCTTGAGCACCGCCATCGGCATGGGCTGGTTCGTGTCGTCGATCGAGACGATCCCGCCCTGCGGACGGATGAGCTCCACCGCCGCCTGCCAGTGGCCCATGTCGTTGAAGACGGCGACGTGATCGACGTTCCGAAAGCCCGCGGCGCGCACCTGCGCGACGATGTCCTCGCGGTGGTTGACGACGTGGTCCGCCCCGAGTTCGCGGACCCACTCGGTCGTCTCCGGACGCGAGGCGGTCGCGATCACGACGAGGCCCGCGAGCTTCGCGAGCTGGATCCCGATCGAGCCGACGCCGCCCCCGGCGCCGATCAGCAGGATCGACTCGCCGGCGTTCGCGCCGTCGGGGTCGATTCCGAGCCGATCGAAGAACGACTCGTAGGCCGTGATCGTCGTCAGCGGCAGCGCGGCCGCCTCGGCGTGGCTCAGCGACGACGGCTTGCGGCCGACGATCCGCTCGTCGACGAGCTGGTACTCGGAGTTCGAGCCGGGGCGCTTGAGGTCACCCGCGTAGTAGACCTCGTCGCCCGCCTCGAACAGCGTCACGTCGGACCCGACCGCCTCGACGACGCCGCTCGCATCCCAGCCGAGGACCTTGGGGGGATCCTCCGTCTTGTCCTTCGGAGCGCGGACCTTCGTGTCGACGGGATTCACCGCGACCGCCCGGACGGCGACCAGCAGGTCCCTCGCGCCGGGGCTCGGCTCTGGTAGATCGAGGTCGAGCAGCGCCTCCGTGTCGTCGACAGGGAGATAGCGGGTGAGTCCGACGGCCTTCATGTGTCCTCCTGGATGCCTTGGAGTCGGCATGCTCACCGCGAACCGCCGGGATCGCAACCCGGACGACCCGCGCGTGCAGGCCGGAAGCGCCTCGCCCGGGGCGGCGCGACGCCGCGGCGGCCCTCGGGCGCCGGTCGGTTCGCGAGGCGGGTTGCGGTTCGAAGGCTCCCTCGCCACCCCCGGAGGCCGGGCGGCGGCGGCGGCGCGGAGATCACGTCCCGCTTCCCCTCGCCCGAGGCGATGGGCATGGAGGAGGGTGTGCGGCAGGCGCTCGGGCAGATCGACGCGCTGCTCGCCGAGCCGCCCGCGTGGGGGAGGTTCGGCGACGGCGCCCGTCGTGGAGCTACATCGCCGGCGGCCGGAGGCGTCTCGCCGTCACGACGGCGGGCCGACCGTCGACACCGACCCCCGGCCCGTGCTCGGGCGGGGGCCGGGTCATGCATCGCTCAGGTGGTCGGCGGCGTGACCACAAGGACACGCGTGCCTGCCGTGTCCGTCACCCACAGCGAGCCGGCGCCGTAGGCGATCTCCGGCGGCGCACTGGTCGGCAGCTGCACGATCTGGCCGGCGTCGCCGGCGGGGCTGAAGCCGACGAGGTCCCAGGGGCCCCCGCCGGAGCTCTCGTCGGTCTGCCAGGCGACCCAGATCGTCCCCGCGCCCGTGACGATGCCACCGGCGTCGTTCACGTCCGAAGAGCCCGGGAACTCGAAGACCTCCCCGCGTCCCTTGGTCGGCGAGACGCGCGTGACCCCGCCGTTGGCGGTTGGGCCCAGAGACGAGGTCCAGAAGTTCCCGATCCCGTACGTGACCGCGTTGTAGCCGCTGAAGGCGCGGACGCTTCCGCGCGTCCGAAGCGTCGCGGGCGCGCGCTTGACCAGGCGCTGGCCGGTGAAGGACCAGAGCAGCCCCTTCTCGACGAAGAAGCCGGCCGGCGTGGGCCACGTGCGAGCGGTGACCCGCCTCGTCGAGGGATGGATGCGCGAGAGCACCGTCCGCGTACGGAAGCGCTCGCCGAGCCGGCTCGCCCAGACCGCTCCCGCGCCCGCCTCGATGTCGACCGGCCGCCCTGCGAGCTTCGACCGCCGGGCTGAACCGACGAGCCTGCCGGTGCGTGGATCGAGGGCCGCGAGGTAGGACCGCGACCCCGAGGACCAGAGCACCCAGATCCGTCCGTAGCCCTCGGTGATGTCGAGGATCCTGCCAGGAAGGCGCGTGGCGGTCGGCCTCTCCGCGCCCGGCGCGATCCTGAGCACCGCGCGGGCCGCCGGTGCGGTGACCCACGCGGCGCCGTACGCGTACCGCACCGCACCCGGAGCCGAGGGGGTGTCGTACTCGGCGACCACGCTCGCCGGCGGCGGCGAGCCGCTCTGGTGCGCGTCGGCCGCGACGGCACCGGTCGCCGCTCCGCCCAGCATCGCCGCGGCGGCGAGCACCGACCCGGTGTTGATCGTTCTCGACATGGGTGCGCACCCTTCCTCGGCGGGGTCGGTCCGGTGTGTGTGTCGGACCCGCGGCCCTCGACTTGAGCGAGCGAGCCGACCGTCGGCGCGACGGGACCGGATCGCCGGGCGGTGCGTCCGGGGCACGCCACCCGGCCACGCCGCCGCGAACGGTGGTCGAGACGCACATCCGACGTCGCCGCGCGTCGACCCGCGAGTTCGCCGGCACGTCGGAGACGCGAACCGTCGCGCGCCGGCAGTTCATCAGCCGGGCGCGCGGAGCTAGCGGGTGAGCGTGGTCCCCGCCGTGAGCCGTGGTGGGCGCGCGCCGAGGAAGAAGATGCCCGGCAGGCCACGTGTCTCGAATCCGAGGCTCCGGTTGCGCCGAAGCGTCGACGACGCGAGCGTGGCGGTCCCGGAGCGGTCGTTGCTGACGAAGAAGATCGCGCCGCCACCCTCACGGGCCGTGTTGCCCTCGATGCGCGTGCCGCGCATCGACAGCGTGAAGCGGTTGCCGTCGAGGTAGATCGCCCCGCCGTTGCCGCCTCCGGGGGTGCCCGTGCGGGCGGGGTTGGCGCCGCGCCCGATCGCACGGTTGCCGCGGAACTCGCTCCCGACGATCGACCACGACACGCCGATGCTGCTGATCGCGCCGCCGTTGGCGCACCGCCCGCCCGTGAACGTGGTGCGCACGACCCGCACCGGCCGGTTCCGGTACTGGCTGAGCGCGCGGATCGCCGCGCCGCCCACGTCCGGACCGGTCCGCTCGCAGCGGTTTCGGACGAACCGGGAATCCGCGACCGTCAGGCGGCCGCCGCGGACGAAGATCGCGCCGCCCCCGCCGCCGTCGGTGCGCTGTCCGGTGGAGTTGCCGTCGGCGAAGGTGAGGCCCTTCACGATCAGCCTGGGTGACGCCTGGTTCTGGCAGCGGGGCGTCGTCCACACCTGCGCTCGGTCGCAGGTGTTCTGGTAGAGGATGCGCCGCCGGCCCATGCCGCTCAGCGTGACCTTGCCACCCCCGTCGAGCACGAGCACCGGGTTCGTGTTGCGGACCTTCGCCGTCCGCCGCATCCGGATGGTGACCGGGTCCGACCCGCAGTCGAAGGTCACCCGCCCGCCGGCGGCGACCGCCCCGACCACGGCGGCGGACGTGCAGCTCGACGGGGTCCCGTTCCCGATCACGCGCGCGTCGGGTGCGGCGGCGGACGGACCCGCGACAGCGAGGGTGGCGCCGAGCACGCCGAGGGCCAGGAAAAGGCGGCGGCGCGTGCGCGCGGCGGGCGTCTGACGGCGCATCCCGGCCCTAGTCCCGGAGGAGCTTCAGGATCCGATAGACCTCGACCCGGGGGTCCCCATCGGTCTCGTAGGCGACGCCGATGCTCGCGCGAAGCTCGGAGGACCGATACTCGTCGAGCGCCTCTGCCGACGCCCACAGGTAGCAGCCCGCGTACTCACCCGACTCCGCGTCCTGCAGGTAGTACTTCTGCTCCAGGCCCGCGAGCGCCTCGAACTCGGATGCCCGCTCGTCGACGACCCGCATGACCTGATCGAGCGTCAGGCGCGAGCGGAAGCGGACCAAGAGCATCAGTGCCGGTGGTGTCATCTGACCTCCTGAGCGTTTGAGAGCTTTCCGATGCGGCGAGGGCACGATGACGGCGGTGCGGTCATGCCACCTCCTCCCGAATGTATCGGTCGATCACAGGGAGGCGATGAGGCGACCCCCTGGCGCGGGCGATTGGGCGAACGGACCGCTCCCGGACCCCGACGGCCGCGAGACCCGGGTGCCCGAAGTGCGGGGTCGCGGTGGCGGTGGCCGGCCCCGCACTGCGGATCAAGGCCGCCTCGACGACCTGCGGGCGGCCACGGCGAGGGGGCCACCCCATTGTCACGAGATGGTCGTCAGAGCAGGTAGAGCACGAGCAGCACGAATCCGCCCCAGACGGCGGCGCCCACGAGTAGCGCCGCGAACCACGAGAGCGTCTCGGACCAGTCGAGTCGCTCGTCGTCGTCGTTCGTCGTCTCGAAATGCTCCACCTGAGCCTCGTGCGCCGTGCTCGCCGCCGTTGGAGCCTCGGTACTTGCGAAGGTGCCCACGAACGCCTCCGTGAGTGGATGGGATCTCGTGACTATTGATACTTGCACCAGCCTCGGACGGACTCGGTGTCGTGGCGCGCGGTGGCGCCGGCGATGACCGGCGCGCCGGAGGCCCACACGGGCGGTCAGGATCGTCCGCATCGCCTGGACGCGACGCCGAGAACGGTCCACTGGGGCTACTTCGACGCCTCGCGAGCGCCCGTGCTCCATGTGGCGAGCGGCGACCTCGTCGACGTCCGGGCCGTCACCCACCACGCGGGGGACGCGCCCGAGCTGATGATGGATGCCGGTATCGAGGCGATCTACCGCGGCGTTCCCCCGTCGGACCGCGGCCCGGGCGGCCACATCCTCACCGGCCCGATCCACGTCGACGGCGCGGTGCCGGGCGGGGTGCTCGAGGTCCGCTACCTGCGGATGACGCCACGCCGCCGCCACGGGTCGAACGTGGCGGCGGCGTGGGGCGAGCTGTTCGAGGCGACCGGCCGGCGCACGCGCGTGACGATCTACGAGCTGGACCCCGGCGGCCTCGTCGCGCGTGGTCGCTACGCCTACGACGTGCCCGACCCGACGGCGCCGCCTGGCACCGTCGCCGACGTGCCGGAGACCGAGCGCGAGCCCGCGCTGGCGGGTGTCCGGGTGCCCGTCCGACCGCACCTGGGCGTCGCGGGCGTCGCCCCGGACGCACCGGGGCGCGTCAGCAGCGTTCCCCCGGGGCGCCACGGCGGGAACGTCGACGACCGGCGCATCGGTGCCGGCGCGACCGTCTTCTACCCCGTCGAGGTGCCCGGGGCGCGCTTTTCGGTCGGCGACCCGCACCTCGGCCAGGGCGACGGCGAGCTCTGCGGCACGGCGATCGAAGGGTCGCTCGACGTGCGCATGCAGCTGGTGGCGCGGCCGGACATCGCGTTGCCCTCGCCGCTGATACAGACGGCCGACGACTGGATCGTGCACGGGTTCGGCGACGACCTGGACGGGGCCATGCACGCGGCCGCGCGCCACATGCTCGAGTTCCTCACCGCCGCCCACGGACTCTCGTGCCCGGACGCCTACTCGCTCATGAGCGTTGCGGTCGACTTCGCGGTGACGCAGGTGGTCAACGGCACGAAGGGCGTCCACGCGCGCATCGCGCGGCACGTCCTGCCGCCGCGGGACGTCTGAGCGCGTGCCCCGAGGTCGCCGGCCCGTGCCCCGTGTCGGACCGCGGCACGATCGGCGCCAGGTCCGGTCCTCCGACGACGGCCTCGACGCGACACGCACCTGCGCCACGCCGCGGAGCGGGGGCGTCGCCGCGTCGCCGCCCTCAGTCGTCCCTCCGCACGCCACCGGGAACGACCTGGAACTCCACCCGCTCGTGGTGATCGGAGCCGAAGCGGTCGAGCCAGACGTCGACCTCCCAGTAGAGGCGCCCGTGGGGCGACGCGAACCCCGGCATCGCGCCGTCCGGCAGCACGAGCGCAAAGGCATGCTCGAGCCCTGCGGTGATCGCCCCCGGGCCGAACGACGGCCCGGGCACCTCGATCGCGCAGTGCGAGTAGTCGGGGCTCTTCTCCCAGAACCGAAGCGCGACGTTGAGCGACCGTGCCTCGGCCGACTCGGTGACGAGCACACGCCCGCGCACGGTCCCGCCCGGCGCGTGAGCGGACTCATCGAGCGAGACCCGGAGCGTCACGGACGGACCCAGATCGGGATGACCTCGCGACTGCCGGCGCCCGCGCCCTTGCGAATCCTCGCCTCCACTCGCCAGTGGTACGCCAGGCAGTCGCCATCGTACGAGTAGGGGCCGTCGGCGGGGATCTCGAGCACGAGGCTCGCGTCGTGCGAGCGCACGGGCAGCACCTGCCAGCGCTCGTACGCGTTCGCCTCGCGCGTGCGTCGGGTGCGCTTGCCGTCGCTGCCCCTGCGCCGCAGCGCATAGCGCTCCACCGCCACGAGCCCGACCTCGAGGTCACCGAACTCGTCGCCGACCGGCGGCGCGTGGACGCGCATCTCGACCCGCTGCCCCCGGCTCACATCGGTCCGATCGAGCACCACGCCCATCGGGAGCCCACGAGGGCGCGACCGACGGAACGACCGCCAGGCCAGCACAAGCAGGCCCGCACCGCCGAGCACACCGAGCCCCACCTGGGTGACGCTGCCGTTGACCAGGCCGACGAGGGCGAACAACAGGACCCAGATGAGCGCCACCGGCACCAGCACGACGGCGGCGACCAGGTTGGCCGTCGAGCGCGCACGGTGCTGGGCCCGCGCGCGTTCGGGTCCCGGCGGGGAATCCCCGCTCACGGGGCGAACCCGGACTGTGTCATCGCGCCGCCAAGGCCCGTTCGTCAGCGACCGAGGCGCACCGCGGTCCCGTAGGCCACGATCTCCGCCATCCCCTGCTGCTGACCCATGTCGGTCGAGTCGAAGCGCAACCCGACCACGGCGTCGGCGCCCATGTCCTGGGCGTTCGCGACCAGACGCTCGATCGCGGTGCGCCGGGCGTCCTCGAGCGTCTGGGTGAACTCGGAGACCTCGCCGCGGCGGAATGCCTTGAAGGAGCCCTTCACCCCCCGGGCGAAGCCGGTGGAGCGCGCGATCAGCCCGAAGACGGGGCCGATGTGGCGGTCGATCGTGCGCCCGTCGATCGTGAAGGTCGTCGAGACCGGGATGGGGAGCGGCTCGCTCAGCGTGTCCATCGATTCCTCCTGTCGATCATGCGAGCGGGGTCGGACCGGGGTGCGGCGTCTGGTCCGAGAGCGCGGCGCCGAACATGAGCAGCGGCGTGTCGCCGACGACGCGCGTCGAATGCCCGACACCCTCGGTGTCGTCCACCACGACGACGTCCCCGGGGCGCAAGACGCGCGACGCACCGTCGCTCGTGGTCGCCTCGACCGCGCCGCTGAGGACGCAGAACACCTGCCGCTGGGGCGAGGGGTGCGGGACGTCACCGGCCCACGAGGGGTCGGCGCGAAAGAAGAAGCCGTGGGCCGTGTCGAGGAACGGCGCGATCAGCACGGGCGCCGTGGGCGGGGCGAAGTCGCGCTCCTCGAAGGGGACCGAGAGCTCTTCGAAATGCGACCCGCCCTCGACGTCGTTGAACAGGCGGGTGTACCGCATCCGGGGGCCGCTCATGCCGATCGCGGCGCGGTGCAGGAGACGGGGGCTCCCTCGCAACAGCTCTCGGTGACCCGGCCGCAGCCGGTGCACCGCAGGTGCCCGTGCTCGTCTCGGCACGGGGCACCACATCCCGGACAGGTCTGCACGCTCATCGGATCGATCCTCGCGTCGCCGGCCGATCGATTCCACACGATCCGGCGGACGGAGGCGCTCAGTCGCTCGCGCCCTCCGGCAGGTTCCCGCCGGCGTCGCTCAGGTGCGCGCGCACGAACCACTGCAGCTTCTCCAGCTTGGAGAGCTGGCCGATCAGCAGGTCCTGCGTGACGAGGTCCAGCTCGTCGAGCCGTCCCACGGCGTCGCGATGCGACGTGTTCACGCCCGCGAGCACGCGGTCGAGCTTGGCCAGGTGCACCTGCGTGTCGGCGCGACCGACCGGATAGTCCTCCCAGGCCCGGTTCGCCGAGACGTGACCCGGGGTTCCGACCGGGACGCCCCCGAGGGCGGCGATTCGCTCCGCCACCTCGTCGGACATCTCCCGCACCTGGTCGACGCCGTCGTCGAGCATCTCGTGCACGGCGATGAACTGGGGGCCGACGACGTTCCAGTGGATGTGCTTGAGGGTGAGCTGCAGGTCGATCAGCGCCACCAGGCGGTCCTGGAGCAGCCGCTCGATGTCGTCCGCCCGCTCGTGCCCGATCCCCGACAGGGTGAATCCGCGCGCCATCTCAAGCCTCCCGATTCGTCGTCCCCGACTGACGGACCGATGATAGGCACCCGGCGGGATCCCTCCACACCCGGCCGCGCACGTCGCGCGCTCAGTGGACCGGGGTGGGTGGGATCGGTCGGTCCTCGGCCATCGCGGTGAGGACCCCGGCGGCGTCCTCCGCCCGATACTCCTCCCCGTACACCGCACCTGGCCGCCGGGGCGCCTCCAACACGCCCTCGTACTCGCCGAGCAGGCGTCCGAGGTGGCGCGGATCTCGCGCTGACCGGCGCCGGGTAGGGTGCCCGGGCCACCCGCTGACGCACCACGAACGGAGGCCCGATGCCCGTCCACCACCATCTTCGCCCCTTCCACGCAGCCATCGGCGCGCTCGCCGTGGCGGGCGGCCTCCTGCTCACCGGCTGCGGCGGCGACCCGGACATCGGGGACGTGCAGGACAAGCTTGCCGAGGAGGCGCCCGGCGAGCTTCAGGGTGCGCTCCCGGGCGTCGAGTTCGACGGCGACTCGGTGGCCTGCCCCGACGGGCAGTCGGTGGCCGAAGGCGAGGAGTTCGACTGCACGATCACGGGCGTCGAGGGCGGCCAAGACGTCACCTACACGCTGTCCGTGACGATGACGGGCGAGGATTCCTTCAGCTATCGGCCCACGAACGTCGAGGTGGAGGGCGGGGGGACCACGACCGGCGGGTAGACGTGGCGGAGCCGCTCAAGAATACCTTCGGAGCGGACGTCGTGCTCCGCGTCGCCGACATGATCGCGCCCGTCGCCGACGCATTCCCCCGCGAGGCGTTCATCGCGGATGCGCTGGACGGATACGAGGCGTTGGAGCTGACGCCGCGGGCACGACGGATCGCGGCGGCCCTGGCGCGCGCGCTGCCGCCGGACCCCGAGGCCGCCATCGGCGTGCTGGTGGACTCGCTCGGGCCGACCCTCGAGGAGCGGCCGAGCGCAGGCATGGCGCAGTTCGTGTACCTGCCGTACGTGTTCTTCGTCCGCGACCACGGCCTTGCGTGCGTCGAGGCGTCGCTTCGCGCGCAGCACGCCATCACGCAGCGCTTCTCGTGCGAGTTCAGCATCCGCACATTCATCGAACGCGCGCCGACGCAGACGATACCGCGCCTCGGAGAGTGGACGCGCGACCCCAGCGAGCACGTCCGCCGCCTCGTCTCGGAGGGCACGCGGCCGCGACTGCCGTGGGCGCCTCGCCTGCGCGCGTTCATGGAGGATCCGACGCCGGTCATCGAGTTGCTCGATGCGCTGAAGGACGACCGAAGCGAGCACGTGCGGCGCTCGGTCGCGAACAACCTCAACGACATCTCGAAGGACCACCCCGATCTCGCGGTCGCGACCGCGAGACGGTGGATGCACGACGCGGGACCAGACCGGCGTCGGCTCGTCTCCCACGGACTGCGGACGCTCGTCAAGGCGGGGGATCCAGCCGCGCTCGGCGCGCTCGGGTTCGTGCCCGGCGCGCCCGCCGACGTCACGGATCTGGTCGTGGCGCCCGCCGAGGCTCGGATCGGGGGGTCGGTGGACGTGCGGGCCGAGGTCGGGAACCCCAGCCAGACGACGGCACGCCTGGTGGTGGACCTGCGAGTCCACTTCGTCAAGGCGCGCGGCACGAGCGGTCCGAAAGTGTTCAAGGTGCGGACGCTCGAGTTGGCCGCAGGCGAGCGGGTGACGGTTCGAAAGCGGATCTCGCTACGCCAGCACTCCACGCGCACGCATCACCCGGGCCTCCATCGGGTGGAGGTGATGGTGAACGGGGTGGTCGCCGCGGCAACGGCCTTCACGCTCGAAGAGCCCAGGTGAGCGCCGCCAGCGAGTCGCCGGGCTGAGCGGGGGGAGCGCTCACCACGCCCCCCCGAGACAGGGCGCGCGGGTACGGTCGAGCGCACCGACCGCGACTGGAGGCACCATGAGATGGGAACGATCCGCGCTCGCAGGCGCGCTGGCCGGAGTCTGCCTCGGGCTCACGAGTGTCGCGGTGCTCGACGGCGGCGGCGCGCAGGCCGACGCGCAGGCCGGGTTCAAGGTCACCGAGGGCCAGCTCCAGGTCAACCAGCGAATCAGCCAGGCGGCGGTGCGCCGGAGCAACGACGCGCTCAACCTGCTCCGGTCCATCCGCCCCGCACCGGGGACCGCCGACCCCCAGGCCGCCAAGGGAGTGCTTCCGGGGGCGGGGACGGGCTGGACAGAGGACAGCCTGTCGCCAGAACTCCGTGCCAAGATCGACGCGGGCGGCCCCCAGGGCGTGCCCGGACCCGTCGGCCCGAAGGGGGGCCCCGGGTCGGCCACGAGCTGGCTCGCGAAGACCGGGAACGGTGCCGCACCCGCGTTTCGCGCGTCCTCGCCGGCGCTGACGGTCGAGCGAACCGGGGAGGGCATCTACCGAGTGGACTTCGGTGACCGCGACCTTCGTGAGTGCTCGTGGAACGCCGTCCCCGCGACAGACGGGGCCGCGGTTCCGTCGGCATCGCAGATCGCCACCCTCGTCGACCCGGCCGATGCGACACGGCTCATCGTCACGCTGCGCACCCCGGTCGGCCTGCTCGTCGACTCCGGATTCCAGACCCAGCTCACGTGCTGATCGCGCTGCCGCGATCGGTCGCCCGCGACCGATCGCCCGTCAGGCGTCGGCGCGGCGCCGCGTGGCCCGAGGAGACGCCGGCGCCGGTCAAGCGATCCATCCGCGTTCGACCGTGCGGAGGAGTGAGATGGCATCCGCCGCTCGCGCATATCGACGCGGGCGACCCGGCCGGCGGGACCTCGCGCTCACTCGGCGAGCCGCACCCCGAGCGGCCGAACGCCGAACGCGGTGATCGACGGATATCCGAACGCGCTCCAGACGGCCGGAGCCAGGTCGAGTTCGCGACCGTCCACGAACGGGCCGCGGTCACCCACCGTCACCGAGACCGTCGTGCCGTCGAGTCGCAGATCGAGCGGGGTCCCGCAGGCGAGGGTGCGGTGCGCGACGATCCGTGCGCCGTTCGTGAGGGTCTCGCCACACGCCGTTTCGCGACCGACGAAGACGCCCCCGTAGGCGCTGGCCTCGACGGTGACGTAGTCGGTGCCGATGGCCGTCCCCGTCGGTGATGACGCGCCGCCGAACACACTTGCCACCGCGGCCACCACCAGCCCGAGCACGCCGATCCCAAAGAGCAGGAGCGCCAGCGCTTGCACGCGCCGCGACGGTCCCGTTCCCGGCCGTCGCGCATCGTCGTCGATCGCCGCCACCTCACCATCGTCGCGAGGACGGCGGACGGCTCGCCGGCCCGTCAGTCCGCCCGCAGGCGCCAGGTCGCGTCCTGGGCGAGCGGGGTGCGGACCGCCCGGCCGGCTTCGGCGAGGGCGACGAGACGCCCACGCGCCTCGTCGATCGACAGGTCGCAGACCATGGCGATCTCGGCCGTGGTGAGCGGCTCGGCGCGAAGCACGTCCGCGACGGACGGCGCGGGCGCACGTGGCGCCTCGGGCGCGAGGTTCGCGACGACCGCCTGGTGCGCATCCCACGTCCGCATCCCTGGCAGCGCGATCTCGAGGTCGCCGCGCCGGTAGACGTAGCTCGGCGCCGTGTACCGCTCCCGCCCGTCGTGCCACGTGCGGGTCGCGCCCGGGATGGCGCGCGCGGCGGCGGAGGTCGTGCGCGCGGACTCCATGTCCGCCCGGAGCTCGGCGTCGACGGCGGGGTCGCGCACGTCCGCCTCGAGTCGCACGCGATCGGCGCCGGCGCGGTCCGCGGCTTCGGCCAGCGTCTCGGGGAGATCGATCAACCGCCCCTCCCCGACCACCAGCAGGCGGAGCGCGCGAAGGAGCGCGTCCCCCAGCCCCTGCCGCCGGGCCGCCACGACGGCGAGACACGCGGGCCGGGTCGCGCTCCGACGTGGCTTGGCGACCAGGGACGCCGGCTGCCCGTATCGAGCACGGATCATCGCGTGCGGATCGACGAGCCGGCGCGGATCGGGGGCCTGCGAGGCGTCCTCGGTCAGCACGATCATGCGACGCTGCCAGCGAAGCGCATCGCCGAAGGTGGCCTCGAGGCGCAGCCGGATCGGCTCGGCCGCGAAATCCCACGGGCACGCCGGGTCGCTGAAATGCGTGACGGTGACGATCCGTGGATGATCGCAGCACCGGACGGGTGACGGGGGAGACAGGACGATGCCGACGGTCCGCAACCGATGGTGGGTGCTGGTGGCGATGTCGCTGCCCGTGTTCATGCTCACCGTCGACATCAACGGCGTGTCGGTGGCGCTTCCGGACCTCGGCGACGACCTGGACGCCTCGACCAACAGCCTGCAGTGGGTGATGAACGCCTACATGCTGGCGCTCGCGGCGCTCCTCATCCCCGCCGGACGGATCGCGGACATCATCGGGCGGCGCCTGGTCCTCCTGGTCGGCTCGGTCGTGTTCGGCGCCGCATCGCTCCTGTGCGGGCTCGCCGCGACCGACGAGATCCTGATCGTGGGGCGCACACTCCAGGGCGCGGGCGCCGCGCTCTTCTACGCGACCTCGCTCTCGATCGTGAGCAACGCCTTCGACCAGGCCGAGCGCGGACGGGCGATCGGCATCTGGACCGCCGTCGGGGCCACGGGCGCGGCGGTCGGACCGCTCCTTGGCGGTGCGCTGACGCAGTTCCTCGACTGGCGGTGGTTCTTCTTCATCAACGTGCCCGTCAGCATCATCACGGTGGTCCTCGTGCTCATGGTCGTGGACGAGGAGCGCGACGAGACCGCCAGCCGCAGGCTCGACGTGAACGGCTTTCTCACCGTCACGATCGGGATGGTCGCCCTGATCTTCGGCATCCAGCAGAGCGACACGGCCGGATGGGGGTCGCCGGAGGTGCTGGGCGCACTCGCGCTCGGCGTGGCGACGCTCGCGCTGTTCGTCTGGCTGGAGCTGCGCGCCCGCGAGCCGCTGATGGACCTCCGCCTGTTCCAGCAGCGCGGGTACATGTCGGCGGCGCTCGTCGGAGGCCTCCAGGCGGCGAACTTCCTCGCGATCGCGTTCTTCGCCACGCTCTACATGCAGAACGTCCTCGATCTGAGCGCCGGGACGACCGGGCTCATGTTCCTGACGCTCACGATCCCGTTCGTCTGGACCTCGCCCTTCACCGGCCGCATCATCGAGCTGGTCGGCGAGCGCAACGGCATGGTGCTCGGGATGGTGCTCCAATCGATCTCGATCCTCCCGATGATGCTCGTCGGGACCTCGACGACCGAGAGCCTGATCGCGCTCGGGGTCGGATTCTTCATCTTCGGCCACGGTGCGTCGCTCGCGTACAACATCTCCGTCGTCGCCGGCATGAGCGCGATCCCAGAGAGCAAGGCGGGGATCGCCTCCGGCATCCTGAACGCGGCCCGGTTCGCGATCGGCGCCGCCGGGATCGCCCTGACCGGCGCCGTGTTCAAGGCGGTCGAGAGCGACCGCATCGCGAGCGACCTCTCGAGCGTCACGCCCACCGTCCGCGGCGACGTCGACGGCCTGCTCTCGGGATCGGAGGCGGCGCGCGAGACGGTGGCCGCGCAGGCGCCGTCGATCGCCGACCAGGCGAGCGGCATCGTCGACGACGCCTTCGTCCTGGCCTTCGTGGCCGCCCTTGGCTTCAACCTGATCGTCTCGGCCGCCGGTGCCGCGATCGGCGGGATCTACCCCGGCCGCTCGGCCCCCGAGAACGCGGGCGACGCCGAGGCGACGGGCGCCGCTCGTGCGGTGGCCTGAGGCGGCCCGACTAGAGCAATCACCCATTGCCCCCACGGGGCGGCGAGCGTCATCCTCGACATCGGGCGGGGATCGCCGCACCCGGGGGGCGTGAGGCGCCCCGCCCGAGTTCTCCCTCCGACCGGCCGGCGAGGCCGGTCGCCGTCGCCGCTAGCGCAGCGCGCGGATCATCGTGACCGCGGTCGCGAGCAGGGTGACCCCGATGTGGGTGAAGTCGATCACCGGCTTGACCTCGACACCCTCGGGCCCGACCACGATCACGGCGACCGGGCGGGCCAGCGAGTGACCGCCGCCGCCGCCGCCGCCGCCGACCTCCTGCTCGTCCTCCTCGAGGTCGACCCCGCCGCCGAAGCCGAAGCCGCCGCTTCGCATGACGGAGGCGGCGGTGATCACCGTCCGGTCACCCGCCTGCTCGGGGGCGCCGAAGACCCCCTCGACGCCGACGCCCTCCATCAGCCGGGCGAGCCCGGACTCCACCCGCGTGCCGATCCCGTCGATCGCGTCGCGCGGGCCGCCGCTGTCGTCAGTGCGCATCATCTGCTCCGTCGTCGAAGATGGGCGAGGGTCGCGAACGCGACGAGCGTCACGGCCGCGAGCATCGTGCGAAGCCCCCAGTCGGGGACGGTGTGCCGCCCGTGGAGCACGCCGCCGCGGCGCACCTCGACACGGCGCGGCCGGGTCAACGAGCCGCCGAACGTGCCCCACGGCGTCACCGCGCCGACGCCGTAGACACGGGCGATCGGGACGACCTCGACGCCACCGCGCGTGACCGCCGCGCCGCGTTCGTCGCGTCGAAGGACACGGAACCGCGCGCCGGGCGCGTCTGGCAGTCTTCCAGCCAACATGGGAAGACTCGCATGCCCCGCCGCGACACGCGAGCCTCGCTTCACTCCTGTGGCGGTGTCGTGAGCACGAGCCCTGACTGGTACCCGGATCCTGCCGAGCCGGGGCGGCTCCGCTACTGGGACGGTTCCTCCTGGACCGCCTGGGTCAGCCAGCACGGCGAGACGCGCTCGGCTCCGGTGAACCCGCTCTCGTATCCGCCACCGGCGCCCGACCAGGTGGGCGAGATCGCTGGTGCGGGCTCGAGGCGCCCGCGCGAGCGTGCGGCCGGCGCGGCGGCCAAGGACGCCGACATCCTGACGCGCGTCGGCATCGGCATCGCCGCCGTCTCGGGCGTTGTGGCGACCTCGGCCCTCGGTCGCGTGTTCGTCTCGCAGGAGCCGGGCCCCTTCGCCGACGGCGCGGACCTCGTGATCGACGTCGAGCCGGGGGTGTGGATCGCCGCCTTCGCCGCGGTCGTGCTCGCCGTCGCCGCCGCCCTGCCGATGCTGTGGGCGCGACTCACCGGCGTCGGGGTCGCCGGAGCGCTGGCGATCACGCTCGGCCTGAGCGTCCTGACCACCCGCCTGTCGGATCGGTTCGACACCGGCGGGCCGGACGTCGTGCTCGGTGCGGGCGGGTGGATCCTCGTCGCGGCGACCGTCGTCGGGTTCGTCGGCATGGTCGTGTCGCTGGTGGGCGTCGCGTGGATCGCCCGCGGCCGCCCCCTCCCGTCCGGATCCGGAGCGGGGGGTGGCATCGCTCGTCCTCGCGATCGTCGGTGTCCTGCTCCCGATGGTCCAGGCGATCGCGATCGCCTTCGGCCTCATGGGCACCGGCGGCCTGCGCGGCGGCGCGCCGTCGACGCAGGCACGCGGACTGGCGCTCGCCGGGTTCATCGTGGGCGTCGCCGGTGCCGCGCTCTGGTGGCTGATCGTCCTGATCGCCATGTTCGTCGCCCAGCCCGGGTAGCCTGACCGCCCTGCGGACCGTCCACCGGAGCGGGCCGTGCCGACACCCCGGCGAGCGGCGGACCCGACCCCGGAGGCTTTGCATGCGCCTGATCACATCGGCAATCGCGGGGAGCGTCGCACTCGCGGTCGTGGCTCCGGCCGCGCTCGCCCGTCCGACCCCGGCCTGGTCGACCCCCACCACACTCTCGCCGACGGGCCTTTGGGCCGACCAGCCGGCGGTCGCGGTCGACTCCTCGAACCGGGTCGCGCTCATCTGGGCCTCGTGCACCCCGGGCGAGGGCACGTGCCAGACCGGAACCGGGAAGGTGTTCGCGCGCTCGTCATCGTCGTCGAGCGGATTCGGTTCGCGCAAGACGGTCGCGTCGCAGAACGCCGAGTTCGTCGGCCTTCGCATCGCCTCGGGGCGCGCGCAGGGTTCGTGGCTGGCCGGCAACGGGTCGTGGCGCGCGTCCAGCGCGCCGATGGGCGGCAAGTGGACCTCGCCCACGACGACGAAGGTTCCGGGTGGCGGCGGGGCCGCGATCGCGTACGCATCGTCCGGAAAGGCGGTCTCGGCCTGGATCGGCACCAAGACCAAGGCCGGGGCCGTGAGCGGATCGATCGGCCTCTGGGTCAGCTACCGCAACGGGGCCAACGCCTCGTGGGGGACCCCCAAGAAGCTCTCGTCGAGCGCGCTCGGCGTCGTGCCGCTGATCGACTCGTCCGGTCGCGCGAGCGTCGTGACGACGATCCAGTCGTCGGACGCCACCGACGCGTCGGGCCGTGTGGCGATCTACGACCGCAACTCGAGCAACGGATGGAAGCGCACGAACGTCTCCTCGACCACGACCGCGCTCGCCCCGGTCGCGGCGATGAACGCCAACGGCAGGGTCGCGTTCGCCTACCTCGTGTGCGCGTCCGGATTCGACATGGGCAACTGCACCGGTGACACCTCGCTGCAGGCACGGGTCCGAACCGCGCCGGGGAAGGCCCTCTCCGCGACCAAGACGCTCGCACCGAGCGCGCTGGACCAGGTTGCGACCGTCGATCCGAAGGGACGCGCGACGATCGCGTGGAGCGATGCCGCGGGAGTGACGGCCGCGCAGTCGACGAGCGGGTCGAGTTGGGCCACGACCCCCCTGGAGCAGGCGACGATCCTGGACGGACCCCTGCTCGCGGTCAACTCCAAGTCACAGCTCGTCGCGGCCTGGGTCACGGGACAGCTCGGAGGCGGGAGCCAGACGGCCCGTGCCGTGGCCCGCGACGCGCCCGGATCCTTCGGGGACGCGGTCGACGTCTCGGCCACCACCCTGTTCGTCTCCGACCTCGCCCTCGCGGTCGGCAACGGCGGCAAGGCCGTGCTGGCATGGACCAGCGCGACCGAGAGTGGCGCGCAGACGATCCCGCTCCAGGCCGCCACGGCCAGGGTCGGCTGACCGGCGGCCGCCGCCGGGGCCCGACGGCCCCGGCGGCGGCCCCCTCAGGCCGCGGTGTCGGCCTGCGGCTCCAACAGGCGGCCGAGCTCACGTACCTCGCGCGTGAGCTCACCGCAGACCTGCTCGCAGATCGAGAGCACCGTGGGGTCGGCGATCTCGTGCAGGACCGCCGCTCCGTCGCGCTCGCGGCGCACGAGGCCCGCCGCGCGGAGCACGCCCAGATGCTTCGAGATGTTCTGGGGCGAGGTGCCGAGCCGCGCCGTCAACTCCTGGGCGGTCGCGGGACCGTCGCGAAGCGAGTCGAGGATGCGGATCCGCATCGGTTCGCCCATCGCCCTGAACCGCTGGGCGATGCGCTCGACGAGTGGCTCCGGCAGCGGGCTCGGCGTCGACATGAGCATCGAGCGTAGTTGATTCACGTCCCCCTCCCTCAGTGTCCGAACCGGATCTCGGGAAGCGCGCGGGCGAGCCACGACGGCTGCCACCAGGCGGCCCGACCGGCGAGCCGCAGCGCCACCGGGACGAGCAGCAACCGGACGAGCAAGGCATCGAGCAGCACCGCGACCCCGAGAATGATCCCCATCTCCTTGGGCGGCAGCGGGCCCGACAGGGCGAAGGTGAAGAACACCGCAACCATGACCGCGGCCGCAGCGACGATCACCGGCCCGGAGTGGGCCAGCCCGCCGACCATGGCCTCGTGCGGATCGTGGGAGCGATCCCAGTGCTCCTTCGCCGAGGACAGGAGGAACACGGTGTAGTCCATGCTGATCGCGAAGATCATGGCGAAGAAGAACACCGGGCCCCAGGCGTCGATGAATCCCTGCGACTCGAAGCCGAGGACCCCCGACAGCCACCCCTCCTGGAAGATCAGGCGGGCGACCCCGAAGGCCGCGCCCACCGCCAGGAGGTTGGTGACGACCCCGATCGCTGCGACCAGCGGTGCCTGGAAGGCGACCAGGAGCAGCGCGAAGCCGAGCACGAGGACCACGCCGATCACGATCGGCGTCGTGCGCGCGAGCGCCGACTCGAGGTCCACGTTCTCGACCGCCGCACCGCCGACGAGCACGCCGGTCGGCATCTCCCCGCGCAGCCGATCGACGGTCGGGGCCATCTCGGCGTCCGACGGGTCGGTGCGTGGGATGGCCTGCACGAGCGCCAGTCCGTCGCCCCCGGGCTGGGGCGGCGTGACGCCCGCGACGTTGGGGTCGTCCGCGGCCAGCGCGGACGCCTCGTCCATCACGTCGGCGGGGCCGACCAGTTGCAGCGCGCCCGGCGCACCCTCGCCGAAGGCCGCCGCGACCTGCTCGTAGCCCACTCGCGCCGGATCATCCTCGGGGACGACCGTGATCGACGGCATCCCGGTGCGAAGCCCCAGGACCGGAAGCGCGAGCACCACCAGGACCACGAGGGCCGCGGCGCCGATCGGCTTCGGCCGCCGCCACAGGCGCTCCCCCCAGGCGGCGAACCGGGGTGAGCGGTGATCCCCCTGGTGGACCCACGGCAACGACCACTTGTCGACGCGTGTCCCGAGCGCGTACAGCACGGCGGGGAGCAGCGTGAGCGCCGCCGCGAGGATGAACACCACCGAGACCATGATCCCGAGCGCCATCGACCGGAACGCCGGACTCGGAACGAGCATCACCGCCGACAGCGAGATCAGGACCGTCAGGCCCGAGAACATGACCGCCTTGCCCGCGGTGTCCATCGCGCTGGTCACGGCATCGAGCTTCGACATGCCGCTTCCGAACAGCGCCGCGCGGAATCGAACCAGGATGAACAGCGCGTAGTCGATCCCGAGCGCCAGCGCGAACATGAGCGCGAAGTTCATCGCCCAGATCGAGACGTCGAAGGCCTGCGAGAGGACGAACAGCGATCCGGCCGACGCGACCAGGCCCATGATGGTGAGCATGAGCGGGAGTCCCGCCGCGACCAGGGCGCCGAACGCGACGACCAGGATCGCCAGCGTCACGGGCCAGGAGATGATCTCCGACTTGAGCATCGCCTCGCGGTTGGCCTCGTTGAAGTCCGACCACATCCCCGATGCGCCCGTCAGATCGACCGCGACCGCGTCGGTGCCGACCGCCCGCAGCTCGCCCTTGAGGTCGTCCGCGGCGGCGACCATCGCGGTGGGGTCGTCCCCCGCCCCGCCCATCACGACCGCGGTCCGCCGGTCCGCGCTCGTGGTCTGCGGCCCGGGCGGCGTGACGCTCGCCACGGCCGCGTCGTCGCGCAGGACGTCCTCGACCCGGCCGACGGTGGCCGCGAACTCGGGGTCGTCGAGGGTGGCCGACTCCGAGTGGACCACGACCATGAGCGCCGTGGAGTCGTTACCGGCGAAGTTCTCGTTGACGATCTCGCGGGCCGCGACCGACTCGGATCCGGAGTCCTGCCATCCGGCGCCCGAAAGCGCGTGCTCGACCCGTGGCGCCAGCACCCCGAGCCCGAGGACGACGACCACCCACACGAGCCCCACCCACTTGGCGTGCCGGGCCGACCAGCGACCGATGCGCCCGACCGGTCCGGCGCTCATCGCGCGCACCCGGGCTCGAGACCCGCGAGCCGGCGAAGAACGATCGACGCCGGGCACTCGCCCGCGATGACATAGCTCCACTGGCTCAGGCCCACGAAGGCCGTGAGCAGGAGGAACCAGGGGGACACGAACGCGCCCAGCGCGACGCTCACGAGCGTCACCGTCCCGGCGAGCGCGAACAGCGCCCGCTCGAGGGGCCACGCGCCGCGCCACGCCGATCGCGTGGTCCCGCCCCGCGGCTCCACCGCATCTGCCTGCCGTCCCATGTCTCCTCCCAACCGGTCGGTCGTGCGATCCACCTCGCCGGGTGTTCCCGGCGACGTGCCCACACTAGCACTAATCAACTGATTGGTTGTCTGCCTGTTTGTGACGCCGGAGGGTGGACGAGTCGTCTATGATCACCCCCGTGCACGGCTTGCCGAGCCGTTGACCGATCTCCTTCAGCTCACCGGGGCGCTCCTTCTGGTGCTCCTCAACGGGTTCTTCGTGGCCGCTGAGTTCTCGCTGGCCCGCGCCCGGCACACGCGCATCGAGCAGATGGTCGAGGCCGGGAACTCGAGCGCGGCGCTCGCCCGCGACGAGATCCAGAACATCGACCGGTACCTCGCGGCGTGTCAGCTCGGCATCACGCTGGCGAGCCTCGGGCTCGGCTGGCTCGGCGAGCCGGCGTTCGCGCATCTGATCGAGCCGGTTCTCGAAACCGTCGGCCTCGGCGCCGCCGCCTCGGTCGTCACGGCGGGCATCATCGCGTTCGCGATCATCACCATCCTCCACGTCGTGGTCGGCGAGCTGGCACCGAAGACGATCGCGATCCAGCGGGCCGAGCGCACCGCGTCCTGGGTGGCGCGACCGCTCGAGTGGTTCCGGGTCCTGTTCGCGCCGATCATCTGGACGCTCAACGGGGCCGCGAACCGGCTCGTCAAGCTGCTGGGGGTCGAGCCCGCGAGCGAGCACGACCTGGCCTCGACTCCGGAGGACTTCCAGATCCTGATCGAGCAGAGCGAGCGCGGCGGTGCGATCGACCCCGAGGAGGCCGACATGCTGGAGGGCGTGTTCGGCCTCCACGAGACGCCGACCCGTGACGTGATGACCCCACGACCGGCGGTCACCAGCCTCGACGGCGACCTCGTCGTCCGCGACGCCCTCAAGGCGGCGCTCGCCACCCGTCACAGCCGGTTCCCGGTGGTCGACGAGGACAGCGTGCTCGGCATCGTCCACCTGAGCGGCCTGGCGCGTGGCGCGCTCGAGCGCGGCGACGGCCTGACCGTCCGCGAGATGGTGTCCCGCCCGCTCTTCGTGCCCGAGACGCAGCCGGTCGACGAGCTGCTGCGCGAGCTCCAGCGCCAGCGGACGTCGCTCGCGGTGGTCCTCGACGAGTACGGCGACTTCGCCGGGGTCGTCGCCGTGGAGGACATCATCGAGGAGATCGTCGGCGAGATCCACGACGAGCGCGACCGTGGTACAGCCGTCGACCGCCTTCCCGACGGCCGCCTGATGGTCCGCGGCCACGTCCCCCTGGAGGACCTCGAGGACTACGACGTCGTGATCGAGGAGGAGTCGGTGACGAGCGTCGGCGGATTGATCTTCACCCGCCTCGGCCGGCTTCCGCTGGCCGGGGAGACGATCGACGTCGCCGGGTGGCGGCTCACGGTCGAGGCGATCCGCGGCACGCGGATCGCGCTGGTCGCAATCGAGCCCGCGGCGGCGGGCACGGCGGGCGCCCCGGATGCGGCCGACGGGGCCCCGGAGGCGGATGACGCGCACGACGCCGACGGGAACCGCTCCGGCGACGACCCGGCGCGCGCGGGTCGCGAGCGCTCCGACGCCGAGACGCCCTGAATCGGAAGCTCGGTCCGTGGGTGGGGCGCGACTCCCGAGCGAGGCGCGGATGCTGGATCTTCCTGCATATCGGTGAATATCCGGGACATCGAAGACGGCGCAGCACGACCTGATGCCGTCGCGCAGATGTCGACGGGCTCTTTCGTTCGGCCCATGAGTCGGGGCCCGGCGAGAGCGGGCGTTCCCCCGATCGATGCCGCTGCACTCGCCGCCGGTCCGACCCGGCCCGGCCCGCGCCGGGCGCGCCAGGCGCCCTGCTCCTCGCGTGGCGCCCGGAGGAGGCCGGGCTCCACGGAACTCCGCCGGAAGGAGGTGGGTGGCTGACGGCGCCCTGAGGGAGACTAGCCGGTCTCCCGAAGCTGGCCGGGAAGACCGCCGCGAGCGGTCAGCGCCGCCGCGCCACAGCGGGCGCCCAGCAGGCACGCGTCGTCCAACGTGAGCCCCCGCGCGAGGCCGACCGTGAGGCCGGCCGCGAAGCTGTCACCGGCCCCGTAGGTGTCGAGCACGGGTCCGGGCGGCGCGCTCGACGCGAACCGCCGCTCACCGTCGCGCGCCACGATCCGCCCGCCGCGCGCGCCTTCGGTGATCACCCGTGCGCCCGGGCCGACGGGAAGATCCGCCGGATCGAACCGCTCGCCGACGTCGGTCCCGCTCGCGACGATCACGTCGGCGTGGACACCGGATGCCACGAGCTCGGCGATCCGGCGCGCCGTGACCACGAGGATGTCCGCCGCGCGGGCGCGCACGAGCGCGTCGGGGTCGTGCCCGGTGAAAAAGGCGGCGCGGCACGTTGCGATCCGCTCCCACGGAAGGGGGTCGTCGGCGTGCGCGACCAGCGCCGGGCCAACGACCGCGATCCCGCGCTCGCCGTCCGGCCCGGCCGCGCTCAGCGCCCACGTCTGGGGTCGCGACGAGCGGACCGCGAGGACCTCGACCCCCTCCGACGCCAGTCGCTCCCCGGCCGCCTCGCCGCGGGCGTCGTCGCCGAGCGCGGTGAAAAAGAGCGACCGCGCGCCGAGCTTGGCGACCTGCGCGGCGGTCACCGCGCCGCCCCCGGCCGGCTCCTCGATCGGATCCTCGAGATGCGCGATCTGGCCGGCGGGCGGCATCACCCCGCGGACGTGCACGACCCACTCGACGTGGCCGACGACTGCGACCGACGGTCGCCCGCCGCCGGCGGGCGGGCTCATCGCGGCGTGATCTCGGCCGGAGCCCCGCGACGCACGAGCACCTCGGGGACGACCACCGATCCGTCGGGACGCTGCCCGTTCTCGAGGAGCGCGATGATCGTCCGCCCGATCGCCACGACGGTGCCGTTCAGCGTATGGACCGGGACCGTGCCCTTCGCGCCCTCGACCCTCGTCCGCGCCTTCAGGCGGCGCGCCTGGTAGTCGGTGCAGTTGGAGCAGCTCGTCACCTCGCGATACCGCTCCTGGGACGGGATCCACGCCTCACAGTCGAACTTGCGGGCGGCGGACGCGCCCAGGTCGCCGATCGCGATGTCGACCACCCGGTACGGGATCTCGAGCGCCGCGAGCACGCGCTCCTCGATCGCGAGCAGACGGCGGTGCTCGGCCTGGGACTCGTCGGCCGCCGTGAACGAGAACATCTCGACCTTGTCGAACTGGTGCACGCGGAAGATCCCGCGTGTGTCCCGGCCGGCGGCGCCGGCCTCGCGCCGAAAACAGGTCGACACGCCCGCATAGCGCAGCGGCAGCGCCTCGGTGTCGATGATCTCGTCCATGTGGAGGCCGGCGAGCGGGACCTCGGAGGTCCCCACCAGGAACAGGTCGTCCTCGGCGGTGCGGTAGATCGACTGGCGGTCGGTCGGGAAGAACCCGGTGCCGTACATCGCCTCCTCGCGGACGAGCACGGGCGGCACGACCGGCGTGAAGCCCTCCTCCTCGAGCACGTCGAGCGCGAAGGTCACCAGGGCGAACTGCACCCGCACGAGGGGCCCGAGCAGGTAGGCGAATCGGGCGCCCGAGACCTTCGCCGCCGACTCCATGTCGATCGCGCCCGCGGCGCCGGCGAGCTCCAGGTGGTCGCGGACGGGGCCGGTCGTGCGCGGCTCGCCGACCCTTCGCACCTCCACGGCGTCGTCCTCGCCCCCGTCGGGGGCGTCGGGCTCGGCGAGGTTGGGAAGCTCCAGGAGGGCCGCGTCGCGGCGCTCCTCGGAACGAACGAGCTCGGCCTCGAGCGTCGCGAGCCGCTCCCCGAGCCCGCGCGCCTCCGCCTCGAGCGTGGCGGTGTCGCCGCCGTCGCGGCGCATGGCCCCGATCTGCTTGGACACCCGGCTGCGCTCGGCTCGAAGCTCCTCGGCCCGCGCACGCTCCGCCCGCGCGACCTGGTCCGCCGACACGACGGTGTCGAGCTGCGCGTGGGCGCCGCGACGGGCGAGCGCGGCCCGCATCCGCTCGGTCTCGGTGCGGATGAGTCGCAGGTCGAGCATCGCTACCCGGCCTCCACGAGGGCGATCCGAACCGAGTCGAGATCGCCGCCGAACGCGAACGCCCGCCGCAGCCCCGTGATCTCGAAGACTCGCAGGAGCCGCCTGTGGGGGCACACGAGGCCGAGACCCCGGTCGCCCTCGCGCGCGCGGTTCAAGAGGCTGACCAGCGCGCCCAGACCGGACGAGTCGAGCAGCGTGACGTCGCTCAGGTCGACCACGACCTGGCGCTCGGAGGGATCGACGTCCTCGAGCCGCGCCCGGAAGTCGGCCACGGTGTAGATGTCGAGCTCGCCCGCCAACGTGACCGTGGTGAGGTCATCGCGGGCCTCGGTATGCACCTGAAGGCCCATGCGGGGGCGATCGTACAGCGCCCCCGCCCCGGTCGCAGCCGGGCGGCGGCGACTACTGCAGGCTCACCACGTAGGCGGCGACGTTGGTGAGGTCATCGCCGCTCGCGAGCCCGGCGGGCATCGTGCCCTGTCCGTTGGTGACGATGTTCTCGACGTAGGCCTCGTCGGTGATGTTGGGATTGTCGGCGAGGACCGGCCCGACGCCGCCGGCGTCCAGGCCGTTGTTGAGGTGACACCCGGAGCACACGGCCGCGAAGACCTGCTCGCCCGCGGCCGCGTCGCCGGCCCCCGCTGCGGGCGCCCCGCCGTCGACGGCCTCCTCCTCGGCGGCCTCCTCTTCGGCGGCGGTGGCCTCGGGCCGGTCCTCGGTCGTGATCGTCTCGCCGTTCTCGTCCGTCTGCACCGCGCTGTTGACGGCGGTGGGCGCGTCGGCCGGCGTGTCCGCGGCGTCGGGGTCGGAGTCGCTGCAGGCCGCGAGCCCGAGCGTCGCGACGAGCGCGAGGAGCGTTGCCAGGGAGATCAGCTTGCGCACAGCGGCACCAACCACGGTCGGATGGGACGAGAGGTCGCCATCCTAGTGTGGACCGCGCGGCGCGGCCAGTTCCCCGCAACATGCAGTGGACGACCGTCACGGCCACGGCTCGCCGGTGTGACGCCCCTCGGGACTTCGCTACAGTCGTCACATGATGGTCAGCGCGCTCGCGGGTCACGTCCCGGAGGTCGCGGACGGCGCGTTCGTCCACCCGGGCGCCTGGGTCATCGGCCGAGTGCGCATCGGCGCGGGGGCATCCGTGTGGCCGGCGGCCGTGATCCGCGGCGACACCGACCTGATCACTGTCGGGCCCGAGAGCAACGTGCAGGACGGCGCGGTCCTGCACGCCGACGCCGGCGTCCCATGCACGGTCGGCGCGCGCGTGACGATCGGCCACAACGCCACCGTGCACGGGTGCACGCTGGAGGACGAGGTGCTGGTCGGGATCGGAGCGGTGGTCCTGAACGGCGCGCGCGTGGGCAGCGGGTCGATCATCGGCGCGGGAGCAGTGGTCACCGAGGCCACCGACGTCCCCGCCGGGAGCATGGCGATCGGCGTCCCCGCGCACGTGCTCCGCCCGACGACCGCCGGGCAGCGGGAGGCCATCAGGCATTCGGCCCGGCACTACGTCGACATGATCGGGATGCACCGATGACCCAGTGGGTCGAGGCGTTCCGCGCGGGCGCCGGTGCACGTGCGGGCGCGACCGGCGACTTCGACGACCTGCGGGCGGTGGCGCGCGAGGCGCGACGGCGCACCGACGCGGACCTGGTGACCGTGACGCTCGCGGGCGACGAGCCCGGCGAGGCGACGATCGTGATCCAGGAGACCGGACCGGTGCTCTCGGGCGCCGAGGACGCGCTCGGGACGCAGTCCGACCCGCTCTGCCTCGCCGAGGCCGTCCGCGCCGAGGGCGTCCCGGTCGTCTGGGACCGCGTCGGAGATGCCGCGGCGGCGGTGGCCGGGCTGGAGCGCCTCCTCGGTGGTGGCGGAACGCATGCGCGGCTGGCTCGGATGCTCGCGGACGCCGGCGCGACCGCGGTGCCGCTCGAGCCCGGCGTGACGGGTGGGGGTGGCGCGCTGATCGCCGTGCACCTCGACGGCCACGACCCTCCCCACGGCCTGATCGACACGCTCGCGGAGCTCGCGCCGCTCGCGCGGCTGGCCGCCCGCGCGGAGCGGCTGGACGCCCGCCTCGGCCGGGCACGGGCGGTGGGCGAGGCGCTCCGCCGCGTGCGCGGGAGCGGTGCTGATCGAGTGGGACCGCTCGGGGCGGGTGATCGGCTGGCACGGCCCGGTCGAGGCGGTCCTCGGAATCGACCCGGTCTCCGTGGTGGGCAGGCGGGCGGGACTCGCCGCGTCGGCGCTTGCGGCGCGTCTCGACGACGTGGCCGACGAGCGACTGCGGGGGCCGCTTCGCGACACGGCGCCCGAGCACCTGGCGACGAGGGACGGCCGCGAGGTCCGCCACGAGCGCCGCGAGATCGGCGGCGGCGGCACGGCGGTCGTGGATGTCTTCGTGGACGTGACGCGCGAGCGTCGTGCGCAGTCCGAGAGCGCCCGGCTCGCGGCCGAGAAGGCGGAGCTCCACGGTCGCGAGGTGCGCCGCGTCGGCGAGGAGGTCGCGCTCAGCCGGGCCGCGCATGCGATGGCGTCCGAGATGACGCGGGCCGAGATCCACGAGCGTCTGCTCGCGGAGGCGCGCCGCCTCGTCCCCTGCGACAAGGCGGCGGTGCTGGAGCTCGACGCGCGTGGCGACCTGCTCCCCGTCGCCACCGCCGGGTTCGCGGAGCACACGGTCCGCCGCATGATCTTCCGCGCCGGCGAGGGGCTCGCCGGAACCGTGGTGGCCGAGGGGCGCGCCTTCACCTGCGACGACGTCGAGGACGACCCGCGGATCTCGCGGCGCATCGTCGGGCCGGAGCGGGTCCGGTCCTTCCTCCATGTCCCGATCGTCCTCGGCGAACGGGTCCACGGGCTCGTGAGCGTCAACTCCGAGCGACCGGGCGCCTTCGACGACCGGGACGCCCATGTGCTCGGCGAACTGGCCCGGCACGCCGCCACCGCGCTCAGCAACGCGCGCGAGTACGAGCGCGAGCGCCACGTGGCCGAGACCCTGCAGCGCTCCCTCCTGGCGGACGATCTGCCCCGCGTCCCCGGCCTCGAGCTCGCGACGCTCTACCGGCCGTCGGAGGGGGCGCTCGTCGGCGGCGACTTCTACGCCGTCTGGCCGGTCGGAACGCGGGTCGCGGTGCTCCTGGGCGACGTCAGCGGAAAGGGGGTCGAGGCCGCCGGCCTGACCGCGATGGTCCGCTACATGGCCGAGGCCCTCGCCCGCTCGATGATCGACTCGGGGGACGTGCTGACGGAGTTGAACCGGCTGCTGTGGGGCCGCATGCCCGACGGCGCCATCGTGACCGTGCTGCTCGTGGTCATCGACGCCGAAGGGTCGACGCTCCAGTGGACGAGCGCCGGGCACCCCCCGGCGCTGCTGGTGGGCACCGCCCGCACGGTCACGGCGCTCGACGACCCCGATCCGCCGTGCGGCGCCTTCCCCACGACCCGCTACACGACCCACGTCGAGTCCTTCGCGCCCGGCGACCTGCTGTTCGCCTACACGGACGGCCTCAGCGAGGCGCGGCGCTCGGGAACCCAGTTCGACGAGGACGGGATCCGGCGGGCCCTTCTCGAATCACTCTCGCGACCGCCCGGGGAACTCGCCCGCCAGGTGTACGCGAACGCCCGGGCCTGGGCGGGCGGGCGGATCGACGACGACGTCGCGATCGCCGTCATCTCCCGAATCCCCGCCTAGCGGGGGCGATCCTCCCGGTTCAGCGCGCCGGGCGGCCGGCGGCGGCCCGCGCCACCTGCCACCACGCGAGCGCCGCGCCCTGCGCGTCACGCGCCACGTCGGCCACCACCGCGGTGCGGGCGGCGCCGAGAATCCGCTCGAGCGCCTGCTCGGCACCCGCGCGCGCCCGCCACATCGCGGCGTCGGCCCGCGCCCGGATCTCGAGGCGCCGGAGGTCTCGCAGACGCGAGCACGACGCGAGATCGTCGCGCAGGCGTTCGTAGCGCCCGAGCAACATGGCGTGACGGCGCTCGTCGGCGGCGGCGAGGGCGTCGCAGATCTGCTCGGCGAGCGCGTCCAGGTGCACCTGTACCCGCTCGCGGGCCCGGCGCACCGCCGCGCGGTGGGTGTGCACGACCCATGTCCAGGTCCCCACGACCACGATGAGGGCCGACGCGAGCACGACCAGCGTGCCGATCAGGTCGAGCAACTCCATCTGCAGATCATGCCACGGACCACCCGCGGCGGCGACCCCGCCCGGGTGCGTCGCCGGTCACCACGCGTGCAGGAAGCGCATGCGAAGACCCGGGTGGCGGGCCTCCCAGCGGTCGCGCAGGTTCTCCTCGACCTCGTGGTCACAGGCCATCACGGCCACGGCGTACCCGAGCCGGCATGCGCCGGTGCGAAGCGCCGAGAGGAGCTTCTCGCAGTCGAACTCCATGCCGTGGAGGGCGTTCGCGGGCGGCGAGGCGCCGCGCAGGCGCCAGCCGTCGTCCAGGTAGGTGAACTCGATGAAGGCGGCGAAGTGGGTGGTCCCGGTGCGGTCGGGAAGGGGGTCGGCCAGCAGCTCGTCCGGCGGGACGATCGCCAGGTCGACCGTCCAGCGCAGGAGCCCCTCGGTGAGCGGGTGCGGCGGCGCGTACAACCAGCGCCCGAGGCCCACCCGGAGGTGGATCCACTCCCACGGAACGCCCTCGTCGACGAGCGCATGGACGATGGCGAGCAGCCCGTCCTCGCGCGAGAGCAGCGCCGGCCCCGGCCACGCGACCTTCGACCCATTGGAGATGCCGGGCCGCGGGTCGAACCGGGGCGCGTCGCGCATCCGCGTGCGAACGACCTCGAGGGCCGCCTCGATCTGGCGCTCGAGGTCGTCCGCATCCGTCGCCACCGTCCGGACCTCGGGCCGCGGCGCCGGTCGGTCGGTCACGACCGCGCCCGCGAGGGGGCGGAGAGCGTCTCGGCGAGCGCCTCGACCAGGAATCGCACGTGCGCCTGGAGCATCGCCGCCTGACCGATCCGGTTCACGGTGTCGGGATCGTCGACGGCCCGCGGCCCCGAGCGGGCGATCTCGGCCTGCTTGGCGCGCCGGTCCATCGAGAAGATCGTGTCGGCCAGCTTGACCTGGCGCTCGCCCATCCATGCGAGGGTCGCGTCCGCGATCGGCGGACCGTGACGCGCGGCGTCGAGCTCGTCGAGGAACACACGGGTCCAGGCGGCGATGCGGATGCGCCGGTCGGCCACCGCGTGGAGCGATGCGTCGTCGACGACGTCGCCGCCGAACTGGAGCTCCAGCTCGAAGGCGGTGGCGTCCCCCACCCGCTCGATCTCGGCGGCGAGCCGCGCCCCCTCCGCATCCGCGAGCGCCGACGGCAGCCCCTCGGCGAGGCCCGCCATCCCCGACTCGCCCGGCGCCGCCGTCGCCGCGAGCGCCTCGGCGAGGAACCGCAGGTGCGCGCGGATCGCGGGGTCGCCCGCCGGCGTCAGCTCCTCGGAGGGCGCGTCGGCGGCGCCGGCGGCCTCGAGCTCCTCGTCGATCAGCACGCGCAGCCTTGTCCCGCCGGCCTGCATCGAGGAGAGCACCGCCCGCGCCGCGGGATGGAGCGCGCCCACGGCGGCGCTCGGACGCACTGTCGCGTCGCCGGTCATCGGTCGGGGTGCCCCAGGCGGCTCAGGTGATCGTGTACTCCGGGCCCGAGCCGCCCTCGGGCGGGGTGAGCTGGCCGCCCTTCGCCGTGATCGCGCCGCACTGCACGCAGTTCGACGGGTTCAGGCGGACGGTCACGGTCCCGTTCTGGGGCTCGTCCTCGGCGACCTCGTAGACCTTCGCGGGGCACATCGACTCCCATGCCACGGCCAGCTCACGGGGCACCTTGGTGCGGACGCGGATGTGGTTCGGCTGGTCGTCGCGGGTCTGGTTGCCGCTCGCGAAGACGCTGGAGAGCTTGTCGAAGGTCAGCGAGCCGTCCGGCGCCGGGTACGAGCGGTCGCCGACGAAGATCGGCTCCTTGGCATCGACGATCGGCTTGACCTTCTTGGGCATCTTGCCCTTGGTCGCGGTGGCCATCATGTGGACCATCCCGCCGTAGACGAACCCGCGCTGGAAGGCGGGGCGGATGTTGCGCGCCTTCCAGAGGTCGTCCCAGATCTCGGACTTCTTGATCCGCTCGTCGTAGCCCCAGAGGCCCGCCGTCGACTCGGCGCGTCCGGCCTTGAGCGACTCGTAGATCGCCTCGGCCGCGAGCATGCCGGACCGGATCGCGTAGCCGACGCCCTTCAGGGTGCTCAGGTCGACGAAGCCCGCGGCATCCCCGACGAACAGCGCGCCGGGGACGTGCAGGCGGCTGGGAAGGCCCCAGATGCCGCTTCCCGGGATCGTCTTGGCGCCCCACGTGAGCCGCTCGCCGTCCTTCAGGATCCCCTTCACGTAGGGGTGCGTCTTGAACTCCTGCAGGACGTCGTGGCACGAGAGGGTCGCGTCGGCGTAGTCGAGGCCGACCACGAAGCCGATCGACACCATGCCGTCGCCCATCGGGTAGAGCCACGAGCCGCCGTACTCCCGGTACTTCTTGCCGAACCGGAGCGGCCACCCCAGGGTGTGGATGACGTCCTCGAGCGGCTTGGCGACCCTCCACACCTCCTTGACCCCGAGCTCCCAGGTCTGGATCGAGTCGCGGTCGAGGTCGTAGTGGCTGCGGACGACACCCGCCAGGTGGCCCTGGGTCCCCTCGGCCAGGACGGTCACCTTCGCGCGGACCTCGGCGCCGGGCTCGAACGTGGAGAGCTCCTCGCCCTCCTTGCCACGGCCCTTGTCGCCGGTCACGACGCCCACGACCCGGCCGCGGTCGATCAGGACCTTCTGCGCGTCGGTCTCGGGGAGCATGAACGCGCCGAGCTCCTCCGCCTGCTCGCTCATCCAGCGCGCGAGCTGGGACACCGAGACGACCCAGTTGCCCTTGTTGTGCAGCTGCGGCGGCGCGGGGATGCGCACCTTGCCGCCCTTGGTCATGAGGTAGACCTTCTCCCCCTCGACCTCGGCGTAGTGCGGGATGTCGGCGGGCGCCACGTCCGGGAAGAGCTCCTTCAGGGCGCCGGGGCGCATGACCGCGCCCGAGAGCAGGTGGGAACCCGCGGCCTTGCCCTTCTCGGCGACCGCGACCGGCACCTCGCCGAGCTCCTCGGTCAGCGCGGGATCGTCGGCGAGCAGCTGGCCCAGCCGGACGGCGCACGCGAGCCCCGCCGACCCCGCGCCCACGATGAGCACGCCGACCTCGATGCGCTCGTCGTCCGCGGCCTGCGGCCGCGTGACGTAGTCCTCAGCGCTGAAGGGCGGCGGGAAGTTGGCCGGGGTGAGCTGCGAATGTGACATTGGCGGGGTGGTGGGGTCGCGTTAACGGACGGGTTTTCGAGTCTACATTCCGCCGTCTCGGCCATGCGGCGGGCCGCGCCGGCGGGGTCGTCCGACACGGGGGCCTTCGCCCGGGGCCCCGATGTGGCCCCGCGGCCGGTCACGGTGCCGCCGCACGCGTCGTGCCCCGATGACGCCGCGGGGCGGGCGGCGCCGCTCCTCGACGCGCCGGCGGCGGTGCGCAACCAGCCGGACGTGGCGCGGCCCGCACCGAGCCGCGAGCGCCCGGGCGCCGGGCCGCGCCTACCTGCGCTCGTCGCCCGCGATCCGCCGGTAGAGCCACCGGCCGAGCAGCAGGTTGGCCAGCACGCCGGCGATCCAGACGATGACCGTCGCCATGATCCAGGTCCCGATGCCCGAGATCTCGAGGTCGTCGGTGATCAGGTCGGTGACGAGCAGCGCGACGAACGCGGCGAGCAACCCCACCGCGGTCGAGGCCCACCACCCTCGATCCTCCAGCAGCTGCTCGATCCCGGGCTGCGCGATCATCGCGATCACGGTGTAGATCAGGGCGACGAGCGGGAAGGCCAGCGTCGAGATGTCGAAGTCGTCGAGCACCAGCGCCGCCACCAGCAGGGCGACGACGGCGACGGCGAATCGGACGACGAATGCGGCGATGAGTCCCACGGGTCCGAACCCTATCGGCCGGCCGCCACCCGAGGGTGTGACACATATTGCTTCCGTGGAATCAATATGCCACGGTGGACCGGTGCCCGGCGCCGCACCATCCGAGCTGTTCGACGACCTGGTCCGGGTGGAGATCGCGCTCTGGAACCGGGTCGACCGGCGCCTGCGTGCCACGCACGGCCTCCCGCTCTCGGGCTTCGAGCCGCTCCGGGTCGTCGTCGGCCGGGGTGGACGAGTTCGGGTCGGCGAGATCGCGTCGGCGCTCCGCGTGACCCGCGGCGGGGCCAGCAAGCTCGCCGACCGGCTCGAGGGCGCCGGTCTCGCCCGCCGGGAGCCCGACGTCGAGGACGGAAGGGCCGCGTGGGTGGTCGCGACGGACGCCGGGCTGGCCGTGCACACGGCCGCGTCGCGAACGGTCGACGAGACGCTCGCGCCCGTGCTGGCGCGTGCGCTCGAGACCGACAGCACGGATGCGCTCGCCCGCGCGCTCGCGCGGCTCCGCGCGGCGAGCGCGGACGATGAGGAGCACTCGGAATGACCGACCGGACGATGCGCGCCGCGGTGCTCGACGCCCCGGGCCCGCCCGAGGCCTTCGTGGTGCGGGGGCTCCCGATGCCGACGCCCGGTCCGGGGCAGGTGCTGATCGAGGTGCGCGCCGCCGGGCTCAACCGCTCCGAGCTCCACACGCGCCTCGGCCTCGGCGAGGGGGTGGTCTTCCCCCGCGTGCTCGGTATCGAGGCCACCGGGGTGGTCCGCGACTGCCCGGGCGGCGAGCTTCCCGCCGGGGCGCAGGTCATGGCCATGATGGGCGGCATGGGGCGCACCTACGACGGCGGATACGCCGAGTTCGTCGTGGTACCGGTCGCGCAGACGGTCCGCTTCGAGAGCGACCTGCCGTGGGAGGTCCTCGGCGCCGTCCCGGAGATGCTCCAGACCGCCCACGGGTCGCTGACGGTCGGCCTCGACGCGCGGGCCGGGCAGACGCTGCTGGTGCGCGGCGGGACGTCGTCGGTCGGCATGGCCGCGGCGGTCCTCGCCAAGGACCGTGGGCTCACCGTGCTCTCGACGACGCGGCGCCCGGACAAGGCGCACGCGCTGTCGGCGATCGGCGTGGACCACGTACTGATCGACGACGGCGACATCGCCGACGCGGTGCGGCGGATCGCCCCCGGCGGCGTCGACGCGGCCCTCGAGTTGGTCGGCACGCCCACGCTTCCCGACACGCTCGCCGCGACCGCCGTCCACGGCGTCGTCTGCTTCACCGGCATGCTCAGCAACGAGTGGATCGTCCGGGACTTCTACCCGATCGGCTACATCCCGACCGGGGTGCGCCTGACGGCCTACGGCGGCGACGCCGCCGACCTCCCGGAGGACGTGCTCCAGGGATTCCTCGACGCCGTGGCCGAGGGTCGGCTGACGGTGCCGATCGCGCGGACCTACCCCCTCGACGAGATCGCGCGCGCGCACGCCGACATGGAGGCCGACCGGGGCGCCGGGAAGCAGGTCGTCATCCCCTGAGCGCCGCCGGACGGCGGCGCTCAGCGTGTCCTGACCGCCGTCTGGTCCACGAGGGTGCGGCCGCTCGTGAGCTGGACCTGCCAGAGGCCGCTGCGGCGCCCGATGACCGGGAGCGTGGCGACGATGCTGCGCGTCGTGGGCCTGGCGGTACGACGCAGTCGCACCTTGGCGCTCGCCCGCTCGCCCCTGGGTCCGGACACCCGGACGACCAGGGTTCCCCGGCGTGCGCGGACGCGCCAGGTCAGGATCGCGGCCCGGCCCCGCCGCGCGGTCTTGACCGCCGGGCCGCCGCGGACGAGCGACAGCTTGGGGCGACGGAGCACGACGGCGGCGGGCACCTTCGCCTTCTCGCGCGGACGCGCCGGAACCCGCGCGGTCGGGTCGGGGTCGATGCGCAGGGTGTAGGCGCCCGTCCCGGCGCCCGCGACGCGGATGCGAAGCGTCCCGGCACGGGGCGGCGACAGCGTTGCGATCACCGGCGCGCCGCTCCCGGCGCGAGCCGCGACGCGACGCCCGTCTGTCGTGAGGATCGTGAGCCGACCGGACGCGCCGGCGGGGGGCGTCAGCGTCACCTTCAGGCCCTCGCGACGCGCGGCCGCGTAGGTCCACTCGTCGGCGCCCCCGAGCACGCCGGCGACCTCGACGCCGACCGCGAGGTCGCCGCCCTCGCCGACGCCGTCCGGATCGTCGACCGCCGTCAGCCCGCGCTGCTCGACCAGATCGGCGAAGGCCGCCTGCTCCTCGGCGCTTCGAATCGTGCCGAAGACCCCGCCCGTGGCGATGACCGCCTGCTGCACGACACCGGTGGACGCCGCCTGGGACTGGTGTGGCTCGGCCCGCAGGGCGTTCGCCCCGAGCCCTCCCGCGGGCGGGCTGAGGAAACCGATCGAGACCCGGATGCCCAGCGCGCCGGCGGACCGGATCGCCTCGGCGAGCGCATCCGCGTTGGAATCCTGGCCGTCGGTCAGGACGATGATCCCGGATTTGCCCGCGGCGATCCCGCCCTCGCCCAGCGCGGCGGTCGCCGTGCGGATCCCGGTGGCGATGTTCGTTCCGCCGGCGGAGTCCGTGGCCCGGATCGCGCCGGCGGCGCCATCCGGGTCGCCCGGCGGATAGGTCACGCGAGCCGACGAGTCGAAGTCGACGACGGCGAGACGGTCGGGTTCGGCTCCCGCGGCCTCGGCCGTGCCGACCAGGTCGGACGCCACCGACAGGGCCGCCTCGATCCGGAGGTTCCCCGGGTCGGTGGTGCGGTTCGAGCCGGACGAGTCGAGGACGAGCGCGACCGAGCGCCCCTGGCAGTCACGGACCGGATCGTCGCGCACGATCGCGCAGATCATGAGCGTCCCGCGCGAGCGTCCGTACCGGGCGACCAGCGCCTCGCCGAGGGTCGCCCACTTGTCGGAGGTGTCGGCGGCGGCGACGCGGACCGCACGGCCGAAGTTGCCGTTGACCTTCCCGCGCGATGTCGCGCCCGCGCCCTTGAGGACCGGGTCGATCGTGCCCTCGTCCTTGTTGAGATCGCGGTGCTTGACGCGGTTGAGCCCCCCCAGGAACCCGTAGTTGCAGTACTTCGACTCCGGCTTTCCGAGCAGCCCGGGGATCGGGAGGATCACCGGTCCGCTGCCGAAGCACCCGCTGATCAGCCCCGCCGGGAACGGGGTGCGCCCGCGGAGGTCGATGTACTGGGCGGGAGCCGTCCTGGCGAGGCCGGGGGGGTTCCCCGGGCCGATCACGCCCTTGCCGGCGCGGTCGGTCCAGTTCGTGTGCGAATAGAAGTCCTGCGCCGTGTGGAGCATCGTCCCCATCGACTCGAGCACGTTGCACTTCGCCCTGCCGGAGATCCCCCCGACGAAGACGCAACCGAGCGAGACCTGGTCGGCCCGGATGCGCCCCCGGTCGTCGAGCAATGCGCCGGCACGGGCGGTGGCCGCACGGAGGTTCTCCGCCATGCGCGTCCGGCAGGCCGCCAGCGCCTTCCGCGCCTTCGCCTTGCTCTGGGGGTAGCCGGGGACCGCGAGGTGGTCGCCGCCGTCGCAGTGGAACGAGGCGTCCTCGATGAGCGGTCCCCGGTCCGGAATCCCGATCGCACCGAACGTCCCCGCCTTCCCGGCCAACTCGTCGAGCGTCGCCGGCTCGAAGCACGAGTTGTCCGACGGCACCCCCGGCGGGCAGGCCAGCGCCCGGCGGGTGATCCGCTCGTGCTCGGAGTTCTGCCCGAGCGCCCGGATGGTCCCGAATGCCCCGGCTTCCGTCGTGCCCGCAACGGCGAGGCCGAGGGCGAGGGCGAGAATGAGCGGGCGGCGGTGACGCATGGCGGAAGATCCCGATCGGATGCGCGAACCTGAAGAACCTATTCCCCGGGGCTGATGCCGGGCACCCCTCGGGCGGGGGGTCCGGCTACCTGCCGAGCGCGTCCATCATGGACTCGGGATAGCGGGCGCCCGCGGCGGAACCGATCGGGACGGCGGCGTCGAGCATGGCGACGTCCTCCGGCGTGAGGTCGACCGTCAGGGCCTCGAGCGCCCGGTCGACGTTCGCGGGCCGGCCCATCCCGACCAGGGGGACGATGTCCTCACCCCGGCCGAGCAGCCACGCCAGGGCGACGGCCGCCGGTGTCGTGTTCCGCTCCTCGGCCAGCCGCTCGAGCGGCGCCAGCAGCGACACGTTGTGGGCCAGGTTGCCCCCCTGGAACCGCGGCACGTTGCGCCGCCAGTCCTCGTCGGGCAGGTCCGCCTCGGTCCGGATGCGTCCGGTCAAGAGGCCCCGGCCGAGCGGGCTGTAGGCGACGAAGGTGATGCCGAGCTCTCGCGTGGTCGCCAGCAGGCCGGTCTCGGGCCCCCGTTCCAGAAGCGAATACTCGGTCTGGAGTGCGGCGATCGGGTGGACGGCGTGGGCGCGGCGGATCGTGTCGGAGCCGGCCTCGGAGAGGCCGATCGCCCGAACCTTCCCGGCCGCCACCATCTCCGACATCGCCCCGACCGACTCCTCGATCGGAACCCCGGCGTCGACCCGGTGCAGGTAGTAGAGATCGACGTGGTCGAGCCCCAGGTGGCCGAGGCTGCGGTCGATGGCCGCCCGCAGGTACGCCGGATCGCCGCGGCTGGCCTTGGTCGCGACGACCGCCTCGTCGCGGCGACCCGCCACCGCGCGACCGACCAGGCCCTCGCTTCGCCCCTGACCGTAGGCCTCGGCCGTGTCGATCAGCGTGACGCCGGTGTCGAGCGCCCGCCCGATCGCGGCGACACCCGCCTCGTCATCGCCGCCGGCGTAGAAGTCGGCGAACGCCATCGCGCCGAGGGCGATCGCCCCGACCGGTGTTCCGTCGCCGAGCGTCCTCGTCTGCATCAGCCCTCCGATCCGTCGGTCCGCGGCGCGCCCACGAGCTGGCGGAGCACGGATGCCGCGGCAAGGTCGTCCTCACGGTTCGCCGCGACCGCCGTCGCCACCTCGCCCGGCCCGGTGACACCGCCGTCGTAGACGATCACGATCGAGGCGTCGCCGGGCCGCAGGAACGTCGTCTCACCGTACGGGGTGTAGCGCGTCGCGCCGATCCCCACCAGGACACGGCGTGGGCACCCCGCGCCGGCCAACTGGTCCCCGACGGGCTCGAGGGGGGAGTCCGCACCGCCGACCTGCGCACGCAGGCGGCCGGCGACCCACTCCAACAGGCGCCGGCCGGCGTACGAGTAGCCCGCGAGCGGGCTGTCGACCCCGTAGGGATGCGCCCGGCCGTCCCGACGAAGGAAGCTCGCGAGGCGAAGCGCCGCGAGGGCGCCGTCCGGCTCGATGTCCGCCACCTCGAAGCAGCGCGTCGCGAGCCCCTTCGAGTCCGGGCCCCAGTTCTTCTTGTGGCTGATCTTGGCCGCGCCCGGACGACGGATCGAGCAGTCGTTGAACGCACCGAGGGCGCGGGGGGCGAGCGCGAGCACACCCCCCTCGGTGTCGTAGTCGACGTCGCAGAGCACACCGGCCTCGGGCTCGATCTGCAGCTCGCCGGGGGCATCGGGTGACGGCGCCTGGAGCCGGTCGGAGGACAGCGGAAAGGTGCCGAGAAACGACTCCGCCCCGGGCAGATACCAGGGAAAGACGCCCTTCGGCGCGTCGGGCGGCGCCGCGACGTCCACGAAGTCGGCCGCCTCGCCGGCCTGCTCCAGATGGCCCGCGAAGTTGCCCGCGACGCCGAGACCGGCGGCGGGTCGTAGGTCGTCCAGGCGCAGGTCGATCATGCGCGCCAGCGTACCGGCCCGCGGCCGCGGCCCCCGGAGCGCACCCGCGTCCGCGAGCCAGGCCGAGTGTGTCTCGCCGCCAAGATCCTCGCGCACATCCGCGCACGCGCGCGACGATCCGAGGGCGCCGTCGCGACCCCGGCCCTGGCGGTTGTTCCGCGCAAGGGTGACACTTCGCCCGACCACCGGACGAACCGATCCGTGAGGTGCACCCGCGATGAGGACGCGCATGCTGGCGGCCACGGCCGTCGTGACCGGCGCCTCGGCGATTGCCTACGCGCGTTGGTTGAGGCCCTGGCAGCAGCGCTGGGGCGCGACCGACGAGGAGATCGCCCTGCCGCTTCCCGGCGACGAGCTCGTTCAGGAGCCGGCGTCACAGGTGACCCGTGCCGTCACGATCGACGCGAGCCGCGAGGAGGTGTGGCCCTGGATCGTCCAGATGGGCGCCGACCGGGGCGGCTTCTACACCTACGACCTCCTCGAGAACCTGTTCGGGCTTGGTATCCACAGTTCCGACGAGATCGTCGATCGCTGGCAGGAGCTCCGGGTCGGCGACGTGGTGCACGCCGACCGTGCCCGGACCGGCGGCTGGTACGTGGCCGACCTGCACCCGAACGAGGCGCTCGTCCTCCAGGTCGGCGACCTGGCCGCGGGCCGACCCCTCCGGCGCGACGAGAAGCTCAGATGGGAGTTCCTCTGGACCTTCGCCGTTCGGGACGCCCCCGGCGGCACACGACTGCTCGTGCGCGAGCGCGCGGCGTTCGACAGCGTGATCACGAGGACGCTCATGGCACCCGTCGGCGTCGTGAGCTTCGTGATGACTCGCGGCATGCTGCTGGGCATCAAGTCGCGAGCCGAGGGCGAGGGCGGTTGATCTCGCGGCCGGCCCGGTCCGCGCCGCGCATCGCCCTCGCGGCCGACTCGCCTGGCCGCCCGCGCGACACACGCCGCCGGAAGGGCTCGTCCGTGGCGGGCTCGAACGCCCGCAGGTCGCACGGATCGGCCGAACCGGACCGGTCGGCGGACACCCGATCCGGTGGCCGACGGTTGCGCGGAGTGGAGCATGGCGGACTCGAACCGCCGACCTCCTGGGTGCGATCCAGGCGCTCTCCCAGCTGAGCTAATGCCCCGCGACTGAGACGGGAGGGTACCAGCCGTCACACCGCGCCCGTGAGCCCCCGAGGGCGGGCTACGCTGGTGGCCGTGATCGACCTCCACAGCCACCTGCTGCCGGCAATCGACGACGGGCCGTCGACGATGGCCGACGCCATCGTGATGGCGCGCCGAGCGGTCGAGGCCGGCACCACCACGATGGTCTGCACGCCGCACATGATGCCGCGGCTGCCGACGCCGCCGGCGACGGTGCATGCGGCCGTGGACGCCATGCGCGATGAGCTCGCGAGGGCGGAGATCCCGCTCTCGATCCTCCCCGGCGGCGAAATCGCGATCGAGCGCCTGCGCGTGATGGACGACGAGCAGCTCCGGGCCGCGAGCCTCGGCCACAACGGCCGCTGGCTCCTCATGGAGATGCCGTTCACCGGCTGGCCGCTCGACCTCGGGCGCATCATCGACGACCTCGAGATCCGCGGCTTCCTGGCCGTCCTGGCGCACCCCGAGCGGGCCGAGTCGGTCCAGCGCCAGCCCGACCGGCTCCGCGACGCGATCGGCCGCGGCGCCGTGACCCAGATCACCGCCTCGAGCCTGACCGGGGAGCACGGAGCCGCGGCCGACCGCACGGCGCGGGCACTGCTCCGGCTGGGCTGGGCCCACCTGATCGCCTCCGACGCCCACTCTGCCGACTGGCGCAACCCCGACATGCGGCCGGGCATCGCAGCCGCGGCCGACGAGTTGCACGTCGAGGTGGCCGACCTGACATGGATGGTCGATGAGGGGCCCGGACTCGTGATCGCCGGCCGGGACGTGCGCCCGCCGCGGCTCGGCGGCGGGACGCGGACGCCGGCGGGCCCGGGGGCCCGCCGGGTCACACCCTGATCAGAGGCTGATCTTGTCCTTCTGGCCGCTCACCTCGGCGGCCAGCTCACCGACGACGGTCTTCGCGTCGCCGAGCACCATCAGCGTCTTCTCGTTGAAGAACAGCTCGTTCTCGACACCCGCGAAGCCGGGGCGCATCGACCGCTTGACGACCATGATCGTCTGCGCCTTGTCGGCGTCGAGGATCGGCATGCCGTAGATCGGGCTGCTCTCGTCGTAGCGCGCCGCGGGATTGACGACGTCGTTGGCGCCGAGGACCAGCACCACGTCGGTCTGCGGCAGCTCCGGGTTGATGTCCTCCATGTCGAGCAGCTGCTCGTACGGCACGTTGGCCTCGGCCAGGAGCACGTTCATGTGCCCCGGCATGCGGCCGGCCACGGGGTGGATCGCGTACTTGACGTCGACCCCCTCCTTGGTCAGCGCGTCGGCCAGCTCGCGCACCTTGTGCTGTGCCTGGGCGACGGCCATCCCGTAGCCCGGGATGATCACGACCGAGCGGGCGATCTTCATCAGGTCCGCGGCCTCGTCGTACGTGGCCGTCCGTGCCTGACGCTGCTCCAGCTCGCCCTCGGGGACCGCCTGGACGGCGCCGAAGCCACCGAACAGCACGTTGCTGAAGGAGCGGTTCATCGCGCGGCACATCACGATCGCGAGGATCAGGCCGGACATCCCGTCGAGGGCACCCGCGACGATCAGCAGCTTGTTGTCGAGCACGATCCCGAGCCCCGCCGCCGACAGACCGGCGTAGGCGTTCAGGAGGGCGATCACCGTCGGCATGTCCGCCCCGCCGATCGGGATGATCAGGAGGATCCCGAACGCCAGGCCGAGGACGGCCAGGATCGGGGTGACCCACCACAGCTCGGGGCTGATCATGAGGATCACGATCCCGACGAGCGCGATCCCGAGCAGGGTGAAGTTGAAGGCGTTCTGACCCTTCCACAGGATCGGCTGCTGCGGCAGCCACCCCTGCAGCTTGCCGGCGGCCATCAGGCTGCCGGTGAACACCAGCATCCCGAGCACGATCTCGGCGCCGAGCACCATCATCTCGAACCAGTTCAGGTCGGGCTCGATCGAGAGGTAGTGCGCGAGACCCACGAGGCCGACCGCGATGCCGCCGAAGGCGTGCGAGAGCGCGATCCGCTGGGGCATCGCCGTCATCGGCACCAGGAGTCCGAGCGGAACGCCGACGGCCGATCCGATCAGGATCGCAACCGCGATCAGGATGTAGTCGTTGCCGTCGAGCGACTCGTTGAAGAGCGTCGCGACGACGGCGATGGCGAAACCGATCTCACCCGCGACGAGGCCCTTACGGGCCGTGGTCGCCTTGGTCATCCACTTGAGCGAGAGGGCGAATCCGAGCGCACCGATCAGGTACGCGATGTTGATCAGGTTCTCTCTCACTGGTTCGCCCCCTCGGCCGGGGCGGGCTTCTTCTCGCGCGGCTTGAACATCTTCAGCATGCGGTCGGTGATGATGAACCCGCCGACGATGTTGATGGTGAACGCGGTGATCGCAACGAAGCACATGGCCCGCTGCAGGTTGTTCTCGGCCTCGCCGAGGACGTAGATGGCGGCCACGATGCCGATCGCCGAAAGGGCGTTGGTGAGCGCCATGAGCGGCGTGTGCAACAGCCGCGGGACGTTTCGGATCAGCTCCAGGCCGAGGAACCCGGCCAGGGCGAAGATGAACAGACTGCCGATGATCACTTCGGCGCTCACGTCGCGACCCCCTCGCCGGCGCCGAGCGCCTCGCGAACTCGCTCGTTGACCACCTCGCCGCCCTTGGCGACGAGGCTCCCCGTGATGACCTCGTCCTCGCTGTCCACGGCGAGCTCGCCGCCCTTGGCGAGCAGTCCGAGGAAGCTCGTGACGTTCTTGGCGTACATGAGGCTCGAGTGGTGCGGGATCGTCGCCGGCAGGTTGACCGGGCCGATCACCTGCACGCCGTCGACGTCCACGGTCCGGCCGGCCTCGGTGACCTCGCAGTTGCCACCCTGCTCGGCGGCGAGATCGACCACGACCGAGCCCGGCGTCATGGCGCGCACCATCTCGGCCGTGACGAGCGTCGGCGCCTGCTTGCCCTGCACGAGCGCGGTGGTGATGACGACGTCGCTCGCGGCGACCGTCTTGGCCATCAGCTCGCGCTGCTTGCGCAGCATCTCCTCGCCCATCTCCTGGGCGTAGGCGCCCGAGCCGGCGCCCTCCTGCCCGGTCTCGAGCTCGAGCTCGACGAAGCGAGCCCCAAGGCTCTGGACCTCTTCCTTGACCGCGGGGCGCACGTCGTAGGCCTCGACGACCGCGCCGAGGCGGCGGGCCGTCGCGATCGCCGACAGCCCGGCGACGCCCGCGCCCATGATGAACACCTTCGCCGGCGCGAGCGTGCCCGCGGCCGTCGTCAGGAGCGGGAACATCTTGGGGAGCGCCGCGGCGGCCAGCAGGACGCTCTTGTACCCGGCGACGTTCGCCTGGGAGCTCAGGACGTCCATCGCCTGGGCCCGCGTGATGCGGGGGACCAACTCGAGGGAGAACAGGCTGGCGCCCTTGCCGGCGACGGCCTTGACGACCTCGGGCTGGGCGAAGGGAGCCACCATGCCGACGACGACCTGCCCCGTGCGGAGCTTGGCGAGGTCGGGGCTCGCGGCGTCGCCCGACATCACGCGCACCTGCACGAGGATGTCGGCGGCGAACGCGTCGTCACGCGAGCCGGTCGTGGCGCCGCGCGCCTCGTAGGCCTCGTCGGGGAAACCGGCGTCCACGCCGGCACCGGACTCGACCACGACGGTCAGGCCCTGCTTGGTGAGGGTCGACAGGACCGCGGGCGTGAGCCCGACGCGCCGCTCGCCGTCGAGCGACTCGGCGGGGACGCCGATCGTGAGGGTGGGGGTCTCGGAGTCAGCCAAGGTTCAGGGCACGTCTCTCACGCGCGATCGTGGGTCGGACCGCTCGCCGGTCCGTCGGAGGGATCATGGGCATGGGTGTCCAGGCGACGTTGATACGGGCGCCGGGTGTCTATCGGAGCGGGACGGGAACGTCAACGTCCGCAGCCGTCTTCGATGGCTCCGCAGAGCCCGCCGATCAGCGGACGGAAAGGTACCCAGGCGGTCGCGATTCCGGAGTCGCGCGGGCGGCGGCGATGGCTTCGCGCGTCATCCGAAGTCCGTCCTGGATCCCAGTCTCGGCCCGCCATCCATAGAGCTTGAAGGCATGTGCCGGATCGAGGCAGCTCCGCCCGAGCTCGCCCGCTCTGGGCGGCTCGAAGCGAGGCTCCAGGTCGCATCCCAGCCCGTCCAGGAGGTCGAGGACCGTGACCTCCTCGCCGCGGCCGATGTTCACCGTGACCCCCGTCGGGCCCTCGCCCGCGGCGCGGATCGCGGCGACGACGTCACCGACGTAGACGTAGTCCCTCGTCTGCAGGCCGTCCCCGAAGATCGCGGGGGGAACGCCGTCGAGCAGCCTGCCGGCGAAGATCGCGACCACGCCCGCCTCGCCGTGGGGATCCTGGCGGGGCCCGTAGACGTTGCCGAGCCGCAGGATCACGGTCTCGAGACCGTAGAGCCGACCGTACAGGCGACAGTAGCCCTCCGGCGGCCATCTTGCTCATCCCGTAGTGCGACAGCGGTCGGGTCTCCGCCTCCTCCGGGGTGGGGATCGGGAGGCCCTCGTATTCCCCGTAGCCGGCGCCGCCCGTCGAGGTGAACACCACCCTGGCTCCGACGGCCCGGGCGGCCTCCAGCACGACGATCGTCCCGCCCACGTTGACGTCGCAGTCGAAGGTGGGGTCCTCGAGCGCCTTGCGCACGTCGGCCTGGGCGGCGAGGTGATGGATGGCGTCCGGCCGGACCTCGGCCGCCAACGATTGCATCCGCACCCGGTCGCGGATGTCGACGAGGTGAAACGTCGCGTCGGGCGGCACGCGGATCTCGCTGCCGTTCGACAGGTCGTCCACGACATGGACCTGGTGCCCGTCGGCGATGAGGGCGTCGGCGAGATTCGACCCGATGAAGCCGGCGCCGCCGGTGACGATCGTCGTCGCCACCGCTACGCTCGCGCCGTGGTCAGGGCCGATCGACGATCGAGACGATGTGCTGCTGGCGAGATCCACGTCGCGCGAGATGGTGCCCGACGCGGGCCTCATGCGACAAGTCAGCAGTGACGGCGGTGACCATCCCCAGGGAGCCGCGTTCGGGCGAGCCGAGCGTCCTGGCCCGCCTCGCCGCCCAGCAGGAGCGCCGGTTCGTGCGCCGTCGCCCGTCACGCACGGCGCGGGCCGCGGGCTGGCTCCTGATCATCGCGATCGCGATCCTGATCGTCGACGCCGCGGTCGAGGTCCACCCCTGGTAGCCGCGCGCTTCATCTCGTTCGAGGGGATCGACGGCAGCGGCAAGACGACCCAGGCCCGCATGCTGGCGGACGCCCTCCGCGCGAGAGGCCACGAGGTCGTCGAGACGCGCGAGCCGGGCGGGACCCCCCTCGGCGAGGCGCTGCGCGGGCTCCTGCTCGACGGCACCGTGGCCGACGTGAGCCTGGCCGCCGAGGCGCTCCTGTTCGCGGCCGCCCGCGCGGAGCTCGTCCGCGCGGTCGTCCGCCCGGCGCTCGCCGCCGGCCGCTGGGTCGTGAGCGACCGCTTCCTGGACTCGTCGCTCGCCTACCAGGGGGCCGCCCGCGGCCTCGGGATCGACGCCGTGATGGCCATCAACGCCCCGGCGGTCGACGGCTGCCTGCCCGACCACACCGTCGTGATCGACGTGCCGATGGCGACGGCGGCCGAGCGGCGCTGCGCCGCGCCGGACCGGATCGAGGCGGAAGGCGCCGGCTTCCAGGAGTCGGTGGCCGCCGGCTACCGCCTGCTCGCCGATCGATCGCCGGAGCGGATCCGCATGGTGGCGGGCGATGCGGATCCCGACGCGGTGCACGACGCGGTGCTCGCGGCGCTTCGCGACGCCGGCGCCCTGTGATCTCGCTGCCCGAGCAACCGCTTGCGGAGCGCGTGCTCGCTCAGGCGCTCGCACGACCGGACCCGCCCCGGCAGATCCTCGTCTTCGGCCCGAGCGGGACCGGCAAGCGCGAGGCGGCGCGACGTCTGGCATGGGAACTCTCGGCGCCCGGAGAGGCGCACGGTCCCGACGAGGTCTCGCTCGACATCCTGGTCCTCGCGGGGACCGGAGCGGTCATCAAGCGCGAGGAGATCGAGGAGGGCATCGCGGCGATCCACACCCGCCCGATGGTCCACAGCCGGCGCGTGCTGCTGATCGAGGAGGCCGAGCGCCTGGTCACGGGCAACAGCGCGACCCGGTTGCTGAAGATCCTCGAGGAGCCGCCGGAGCGATCGGTGATCATCCTCGTGACCGACCTCGTCGAGGACCTCCTTCCCACCCTGCGCTCGCGGTGTGTCCCGGTCCCGTTCCGGTTCCCCGGCTGGAGCGCGGTCGAGCGTCGCAGGGCTCCGCTCGAGCGGGAGATGCGGGCGCTCGGCGTCGAACTGGGGCTCGCCGTCCTCGGCGGCGCGGATCGGCTCGGCGCGATCGTGACCGACGCCCAGGCGCGGATGGAGGAGCTTGCGGCCGCGACGCCCTCCGACGAGCTTCGGCGGCTCCGGGGGGAGGCCGAGGCCAAGGCCGAGGCCGAGCGGCGTGGCGACAAGCGGGCGGCGCGAGGACTGCGGACCGCAGAGAAGCGTGCCGACGACCAGGCACGGCGCGAGGCGCGGCGGATCGCCAACGACGGCTGGAAGGACGTGCTCGCAGGCATGGCGGAGGCGACCCGGGACGCCCTGGCGATCGCCGTGGGCGCCTCGGTGACCCGCCTGGAGACACGGCGAGACGAGCTCGCGGCGGTCGCCGGCCGTACGGACCCGGCGACGCTCATCGCGGCGCTCGAGGCGATCGAGTTGCGCCGGGGCGAACTCACCCTCAACCCCACGGCGGGGCTCGCCATCGAGGGGCTCCTCGCCGCGATCGCCGCCGGACTGCGGGGGGAGCACCCACCGCTGGTGGCGCACGGACGCCTCCCGTTCGTGGTCTCGTGAGCACGGCGCCGCGGGCGGACGCCACCTCGTCGCCCGGGGGCTGAGTGGCCGACATCGGCATCCTGGCGGCGGTGGTCCTGGCCTACGCCCTCGTCTCCGGACGCCTCAAGGGCACGGTGGTGACCGCGCCGATGGTCTTCGTCCTGGCCGGGCTCGCGCTCGGGCCGGCCGGCATCGGTGCGGTCTCGTTCGACCTCGAGAACGAGGTCGTCCTCGCGATCGCCGAGATCACTCTGGTCGTACTGCTGTTCACGGACGCGAGCCGGATCGACCTGGCGGTCCTGCGACGAAACAAGGCGATGCCCACACGGCTGCTCGTCTTCGGGCTGCCGCTCACGATCATTGCCGGTCTGGCACTGGGACTCGCGCTCCTGCCGGGGCTGGAGTTCTGGGAGGCCGCGATCCTCGCGGCGGTGCTCGCGCCGACCGACGCGGCGCTCGGTCAGGCCGTCGTCGAGAACAAGGCGATCCCGCAGCGCATCCGCCAGGCGCTCAACGTCGAGAGCGGGCTGAACGACGGGCTGTCTGTGCCCTTCCTGACCGTCTTCATCGCCCTCGCCGAGCGTGAGGAAGGACTCGACGCGCCGTCCTTTTTCATCCGGTTCACGCTGGAGCAGATCGTCTACGGGGCGTTCGTGGGCGTCGCGGTGGGTGCGCTCGGCGGCATCTTGATCGCACGGGCCAAGCGGGCCGGCGCGGTGAGCGGCGTGTTCGAGCAGCTCGCGGTGGTGTCGCTGCCGATCATCGCGTGGGCGGGCGCCGATGCGGTCGGTGGGAACGGCTTTATCGCGGCCTTCGTGGGCGGTTTGGGCGCGGGTGCGACGCTCGCGGCGGCACGCCCGGCGGTCGTCAACTTCGCGGTTGACGAGGGTCAGCTGCTCAACCTGGCGACGTTCTTCATCTTCGGCGCGGCGATCGTCGGGCCGGTGCTCGGGGACGTCGACTGGCGCGTCGCGCTCTATGCCGTCGCGAGCCTGACCGTGATCAGGATGCTGCCGGTGGCGATCTCACTGATCGGGCTGCGGCTGCGGCCCGCGACCTTCCTCTTCATGGGGTGGTTCGGCCCGCGGGGGATCGCGACGATCGTGCTGACGCTCGTCGCGACCTCCGAGTCGGACCTCGACGGCGCCGACACGATCGCCCTGGTCGCGGGGGTCGCGGTCCTGATGAGCGTCATCGCCCACGGAACCACCGCGGCGCCGCTCGGGCGCCGCTACGGACGGGCGATGAAGGAGATGGACGAGGACGAGCCGGAGATGCTGCGCGCGCCCGATGTGCCCACCCGCTTCGGGGGGTAGGTCCGGGCCGTGGCGCACTATCCGGGCCGGTGCTCGAAGGGCAGCTTCCGGTGGCTGGAGCGCTCGGGTTCGATCAGGAAGAGGATGCCGCCGGGCCCGCGCATCGGGAAGGGGTTGCCCGTGTAGCTCACCGAGATGCGATCCATCACCTCGAGCGCCGGGTCGTCGTGCCACGTCTCGACGACCCGCCCGCGCACGTGGGCGGTCCGATACGGGTCGTTCATGTCCACGACCGACAGCGACACACGCGGGTCGGCGAGCATGTTCCGCGCCTTCGTGCCGGACGTCGATCCTGTGTAGATCCCGATCCGGTCGCCGACCATGCCCGCCCAGACCGCCACGCTATGGGGCGATCCGTCCGGCATCAGCGTCGCGAGATGGACGTAGTTCGGACGCTCGAACAGCTCGCGGGCCTCGTCGCTCAGCGCCATCGTTCCCCCCGGTCGTGGTGTCGGGTCGTGTCGGAACGATGCTCGCACGGAAGGGTGTGGCGGCGGTCCCCGCGCGGCGGCCTTCAGTCGCTCCCCTGAATCCCGGTCGTCGCGGATCCTGTCGCCGTTGGCCGGAGTCCATCGACTTCTCGTCCGTGGTCGCGCCCGTGGTCATGTGGGCCGGCCAAAGGGCCGTCCAGGGTCCGGGTGTCGGCCGAAGGCCATCCCCAGGCCGGCATGTCCACGAGCGTTGCCTTCGCGGGGCCCGCGCCGGTGATGCTCCGGTCGTGGTGCCATCGGGACGGCGTGGGCGTCCTCCGCCGCGCTGCGGGTGGCGGGGTCGTGGAGCCTCCCCGCTCACGTTTCGAGAAACAGGCCGGGTCAATCCCATTCGCTTCGGACCCTCGGCGAAGACGCCCAACCCGAGGCGCCGAACCCCTGCGCCTCGGGTTGGCATTGCCCCTCACCCCCTCGACCGGGTGCCCTCACCGCCTCGCCGCTGATCCCTCCGGGGCGGCTCGCGAAGGACGGTCCACCGGGACGCGGGGGTGGTGGTCGCGTCCGTCACTGGGCCTGCGCCGCGGCCCGGCGGCTGCATCCTCTCGCGCCAATGCGCACGAACCCGCTCCGCTCCTCGTGGAGCGCGTTCTGCGCACGCGCGCACGGTCGCACGGGGGCTCGGGCTGGCATTCCCGATTCCGCTCGACGAACGTCCGCCGCGCGCGCGAAGGACGCTCTGCGCGCGCTCACGTCACGGGCAGAGGACCATCACGTTGAACGCCCGGTCAGAGCGATCGCCGCCGGCGGCGCTGGTGGTCACGAGGACCGAGTCGGTCTGCACGCTGCTCACGGACGCCTGGACGAAGGCGTTTTGCCCCACCGGCTGGACCCAGGCCGCGCAGGCCGCCACGGAGCGCTCGAAGGTGACGACGTACTCGCCCTGTGACAACTGCTGGCTTCCGGTGACGCCGCGGCCCGCGGTCAGGCTGCCGGTGGCCGCGACCGACGCGAAGAGGGCCGCCTCGTCCCGGAGCGCCGGGGCCAGCTTGCGCTCGGTGATGGCACCGTCGCGGATCTCCCTCGTGCGCCAGCCGTTGGTGTCGCCCGGGGTCGGCGACGGCGCGGTGAGCGGCCGGAGGAGGTCGAGCGCCCGGTTGCTGCGCCGGACGGCGGCCTGGGAGATCCGCTGATTGATGCGCAACTGCTCGGGGGTCGCCACGACCGCGGACTGGGCCCCGGCCGGCTCGGGTGCCGCGCGGACGAACAGGGCGGCCGCCGCGACGAACACCGCCGCCGCGGCGATGATCGGCCAGATACGACCGGCACGTGGGTTGGACATCTGAGCCCCCGAAGGACGGATTGGTGGACGCCGGGCGCCCACGATCGACCCGAGAGGATTCGACGGGGGGTGCTCAGTCCCTACCCGGCGCCGCCGGCGCGGCCCTCCTCGGGCGGGCTCGGAAGCTCGATGTTCCAGGGCTCGAGGTCGATCACCAGCAGCGCCCCGATGACGATGATCGCGATGATGATCAGCACGAAGGCGATGATGATCGCGCGATGGGCGCCCGAGACCTGCGGGCGGCCGTCGGGGATGGGCACCGCGCCGGCCTGGAGGCGCTCGGCCTTGGCGGCGGCCGTCGCCGTGGCCACCGCCTCGCGCACCTCCTGAAGGGCGACTCCGGCCGCGGCGACGTCGGCCTCGGAGCCCGCGAACACCCAGCTCGCCCGGCCCTTTTCCTGATCCACGAAGCGCAGGACGATCGCACCCATCTCGGGGTGCTCGATCGCGATCCGCTGGACGCCGTCGCGCTCCCCGCTCGCAAGCTCGGGATCCGCAAGGACATCCTCGGTACTGCCGATCTTGGTCGCGATCAGCGACCTCGGCGGCATCGAGGCGAGCATCGACGCCCCGGTGTCGTCGACCTGCTCGAGCCCGAGCAGATCCTCAGAGATCTCCAGGCGATTCCCAGTGGGCTGGGCGCCACCACCGGCGACCGTCCCGTCGAGCGTGTGGCTGGACACACCCGGGATTGAAGCGGATCGGCGCCGTCCGCGCGGCCGGGGTGCGACGCTCGGATCAGCTCCGGAGGATCTCGGTGACACGCCCGCGCGCATTCGCGCGAAGCTGAGCGGTCCGCCGATCGCCCCTCGCGTTGACCAGGAACCGGACCCCCGGCGCGAAGGGGAGCGCCCGCTGGATCACGGTCGTCGACACCTCCGTGTTCCCGCCGAGCTCGAGCCGCCGTGCGCGCCGGACGAGGCTCGGAAGGGCGGCCAGCCGCACGTCCCCGCGGCGGAACGCGCGCTCTCGGGGCGGTGTGACGCCGAAGGCCTGGAGCGGCTCGGGGCCGAGCACGACCCCGTCCCGCCAGACGTATGCATCGACGTCGACCCGGCCGACGAGCACGTCGAAGCGCGCGAAGTCCCGCGACACGATGACGTCGACGTAGCGGGGCCGGGCCTGCCCGACCCGTCGGGCCACCTGGCGCTCGATTCGGGTGAGGCCCCCGGGGGCGTACGGCCCGGGCACCCGAGGTGGCCCGACGCCGTCGTCGCCCCTGGACCCACCCGATGCCGCCGCAGAGGCGGGCGCGCCGGGCGCATCGTCGTCCGACCCGAAGCTCGGCAGTGGCAGACCACGCTGGGAGAGGCCCACGACCGCGACCGAGACCACGCCCACCAGGGCGACGACGATGAGCACCGCGGCCGTGACGATCAGGCGATGCGAGCCGGAGGCGGGGGGCACGGAAACGGAGGCCGGCGGGGTCCCGCCGGCCTCGGAGGCCACGCCGCGCGCCTGCTCGAGCTGGGAGTACGCGGTGGCGACCCGCGCCGGATCACCCGCGAACACCCACGCGGCGCGCCCACGATCGTCGTCGTCGAACCGGACGACCAGGCCCGCGGCGTCATGAGCGTCGCCCGCGAGGCGCCGGAGCCCGTCGGCCTCCGCCTCGCCGACGTCGTCGTCCTGGAGCAGGTCGGCCACCTGCCCCTCACGCACGTCGGCGATCGACGCGAGCGGCATACGGGCCAGACCGGAGCGCCCGAGCCCGCCGCGCCTGACCAGGCGCACGTCGGACGCCTCGACGACCAGCCGGTTTCCCGACGCCCAGTCGCCGCCACCGGCGACGAGACCCCGCAGTCGATGCGTCGACACCGGGCGATCCTCTCACGGTGGGGGTCGGATACCCTCACCGGGATGCACCCACGACGCACCCTCGGCGCGACCGGACTGGAGGTCTCGCCGCTTTGCCTCGGCGGCAACGTCTTCGGCTGGAGCGCGGACCGCGACACCTCGTTCGGCGTGCTCGACGCCTACGTCGAGGCCGGCGGCAACTTCATCGACACCGCCGAGGTCTACTCGGGGTGGGTGCCCGGCAACCAGGGCGGCGAGTCCGAGTCGCTGATCGGGGCGTGGCGGTCCGGTGAGTGGCCCGACGACCTGATCGTCGCCACGAAGGTCGGCTATCCCGGCGGACGCTTCGAGAAGGGGCTCTCGCGGGATCGCGTGCTGCGCTCGTGCGAGGAGTCGCTCGAGCGGCTGCGCATGGAGCGCATCCCTCTGTACTACGCGCACCTGGACGATCCCGACACGCCGCTCGAGGAGACGCTGCGGGCGTTCGACGAGCTGCGGACCCAGGGCATGGTCGGGGCGGTCGCGGCGTCCAACTACTCGGCGGACCGGCTGCGGCGCGCGCTCGAGGTGAGCGACGAGCTCGAGATCGGGCGCTTCGGCGCCATGCAGCCGCGATACAACCTGGTCGACCGCGCCGAGTACGAGGGTGCGCTCGAGGACCTCTGTCGTGCGGAGGAGCTCGGGGTCGCGGTCTACTTCTCGCTCGCGCGCGGATTCCTGTCGGGCAAGTACCGCCCGGGCGCGCCCATCCCGGAGACGCCGCGCGCGGCCGGTGTCGTCCGTGAGTACTTCAACGACGCCGGATTCGCCGTGCTGGACGCGCTGGACGGCGTCGCGGAGGCGCACGCCGCGACGCCCGCCCAGGTCGCCCTCGCATGGCTGATGGCGCGCCCGGGCATCACGAGCGCGATCGCGAGCGCCACCTCCACGGATCAGGTGGCCGAGCTCGTGGGTGCGACAGCGCTCGAGCTGACCGCCGACGAGTGGGAGCGCCTCGACCGGATCGGCGCCGCCGGGACCTGACGCCCGGCCGCCCCCGTTCGCCCCCGGGCCGAACCGGCACCGCGGATCTCGGCCCTCGGGCGATGGGCGCCCGCGCGCGGATCGCCCACGATGAGATCGTGCCCGCGCCGTCTGCCCCACCTGGCATCGACCGATCGGACGAGTGCGCCATCAGCGAGCACGACCTGCGCACGCGCGCCATGGCCGGCCGGGGTCGCTCGCAGGCGCTCTGCGGCGGGCTGGTCCGAGCGGAGGTGGTCCAGTCGGCGGTCGCCCGCCTCGGACCCGCGCCTCGCGTCGACGGTGGCGGCCTCGGGACGACCGAGCTCGCGGCACTGGCGGTCGTCGCCCGCATGGTGCGCGAGGACCTACTGCTCCTGCGCGAGATGATTGCGACGCTGGGGTCGCTCAGCCCCGCCGAGCGGGCGGTCGCGCTGCGGGCCTGAACCCGCAGCGCGACCGACTGCTCAGCAGTTGACCGAGATGTGGAACGGCCGGTCCTGCAGGACCGGCGGGCTCACCTGGACGCTGTGGGTCCGCACCTCGATGGTGACCGCCGACTGCGCGAATGCCGAGATGACGCCGTTGTTGAGCGGCGTGGGGGGCTGGTTTCCAGGGCTCGCGATGGAGACCTGGGACGCGCACTGATCGATCACGGCCGGGAACGTGACCGCGTAGGTACCGGCGCCGATCTTCGTGCTCGTGATGCCCGAGGGCTCCGAGCGGGTCTTCGAACCGTCGTTCGCGACGACCGCCCAGTCGGCGAGCAGCCCCGGCGCGATCTTCGAGCGGGTCACCGCGCTGTCGGCGAGGTCGCCCGACGTCACGCCACCGGGGGCGATCTTCTCCGAGTTGATCGCCTCGTTGGCGATCTGGGAGCCGGTCCAGCCCTTGCCCGAGCCGGGAACGTCGGCGAGCGGCGTCACGCCGTTTCGGCCCGTATCGGCCGCGTCGGACTGGCCGGTGCGGATCGGCGCCAGGGAGTGCGGGTCGCCTGCGCGCGCCGTCGACCGAGTCGGGGCGAATCCCGCCCCTCGAGGGGGAGATGATTCGACCCGGGTGGATCGGCGCCTTCGTGCCTCGTATGAAGCTTTCGCGGCCGATGCCGATCCCAAGGGCATGCCCACCTCCTCGCACCACCACACATCGGACGGCCTCGGGAACGTCGCCGCCATCAAGTCCCGAGCCGCCGCGGCGCGCGAGCGCGAGGCCGCACTGGCCCGCGCGATCGGCCTCGATGACGCCGTCGAGCGCGCGCAGGCGCGCGTCGGCGCGCCGCCCGGACCCGGGTCGGAGCTGATTCCGGAAGCCGAGATCGGCGACCTCAGCCGGCTCGGCCACCATCTTCGCGTCGACATCCAGGTGCTCGCCGACGTCCTGGGGCACATCGACGGTGCGCCGACCCCCGAGCGCGCCGACATGCTGAGCCGCGTCGCGGCGACGACCGCGCCGCACCTGCGGGGCGGGCCCGACGGGTACCACCGGACGGTCGCGACCTCTCCGGTCGCCCACGTCGACGCCGCGGGCGCGCGCTTCGGCTATCGGGTGGCGGGCCAGGGCGGGCCGCTGCTCCTGATCCAGAACGTGGGCGGCCCAATGGCGACCTGGGACCCCGCGCTCGTCGAGGCGCTCGCGCTCGGCGGGCGGCGCGTGACGATGTTCGACAACCGCGGGGTCGGCACCAGCACCTGGTCGGCGGAGGACGACTTCTCCATCTCCGCGATGGCGGGAGACGCGGCCTCACTACTCGACTCGCTCGGGATCGGTCACGCCGACGTGCTCGGATGGGGCATGGGCGCACGGATCGCCCAGGAACTCGCGCTGGCGCACCCGCATCGTGTCGGCTGCCTGATCCTCGCCGCGGCCGATGCCGGCGGCCCGACGGCGATCATCGGCGCGCACGACGCCGAGGCGCCGGCGGAGGCGGCCGAGGGCTGGAGGGCCCGGATCGCCGCACAGCAGGGCATCGATCCCGCGTGGTTCCACGTGCCGGACGAGGTGCACGCCCGACAGCGGCAGGCGTGCGGGTCCCGGTGGACCGACCCGGGTGGCGGAACGCGCAGTCGTCTCGGCGACATCGCCGCACCGACCCTGGTGCTCGGCGGCGCCGAGGACGCGACCGTGCATCCCGACAACGCCCGACTCCTCGCCGAGGAGATCCCCACCGCGATCCTGCGCCTCTACGGCGGGCTTGGGCACAGGTTCATCTTCCAGGAGCCCGCGACGGTCGCCGCCGACGTCAACGCCTTCCTCCGAGGCCGGCTCCAGCCCTGAGGGACGGGGCCGAGGGGCCGACGCCCGGGATCGACGGGGGACTCGGCAGGGAGGCCTTCGACGTCCTCTCAGCCGCCTCCAGCGCTGCACCCGCGGCCCGCAACGCCATGAGCGGCGACCGCGGACCCACCCCACCGCGTTGTCGCCGGCCGCGTGCCGCGGGCCGGTGGTCCGCGCCCCGTTTCCTGCGATGACGGGGCCGCGATGCGCTCAGTATTCGCGCGGGGCGCCGAGCGCCAGGCGCGCGAGCACCGCCTCGCGCACGACCTCGGCGTCGGTGTCGGCGACCGCGCGGTGGACGAGCGGGGCGGCCCGGTCGGCGTCGAGCGCCGCGAGGTGGACGAGTTGCCGGGAGGCGACCCGGCGCACGATCGGATTCGACGAGCCGAGCGCGCGATCGATCGTGCCCCACCCGGCCCCGTCGCCGATCCGTGCGAGGTCCCCCGCCGCCATGCTGGCGCCGAGGAATGCCTCGACCGGCAGGAGCACCATCGCGGTCAACGCGGCGACGCCGGGCTCTCGCCGCCCCAGCCGCACCAGCGCGTAGGCCGCCTCGACACGATCGGTGTCCCCGGTGCCGGCCGCGAGCTGCTCGAGCGCCGGGGCGGCCCCCCGGACGTCGTCGGCTCCGAGCGCGCGCGCCGCGGCCGCCCTGAGGACCTCGGTGTCGCCCGCGAGCGCCGCCTCCAGCGAGGGTGGGTCGGTCGTGACCCCGTTGGCCTCGAGCAGCGCGCGGGCGCGGGCGTCGCCCCGGTCCTCGTCGGCCGCCTCGTCGACGTCATGGGGTACGTTGGGCCCCGGGGCATCGACGCGGTACTCGCGCGGCGCGTCGGGGCTCATGCGTCGAGCCCGGCGGCGCCCGCGGCGCGGATCGCCATCGCCCGGCGACGGCGGGCCCCCGCGCCGTCCGCGCCGGCGCGCTCCTCCACGTCGGGGAGCGCCGTGGCAGCGATCAGCACGGTCGCGAACCTGCCGGGCACGCTCGCGAAGAGCACCGTCACGGGCCCGTCCACCTTGGCGTCCTCGGCGTGGAAGCGCGCGCGGCGCTCGGTCAGATCGTCCGCCCAGAAGGCATCGCGAGGCGGGCGGCCGTTCAGGCCCCCCATGCCAGGCGTCGGGTCGTCGGCCGCGTCCTCGTCGTTGACGCCGATCAGCGCGCAGCTGAGGAACGAGCTCACGTCGACCTCGCTCCCCGGCCCACCCAAGAGCGCGTCCCACCTCTGGCGGCGCCCCGCGGTGGGCCGTGCCACGTCGTGCCGTCGTGCCCGCCCGGTCATCCACCCCGCCTCCCGACGCCGGCCCCAATCTACGGGCCGCGGGGGATGCCGGCGCACGGTGTCCGCGCTGGCGCGGGCGCTTCGGGCCGCCGCCCCATGGCGACACCCCGATCATTCGCCGGGGGGGTGACGACGCCCTCGGCTCGGCGGGCGACGAGCCGCACGACCACGAGCAGCGCGACCAGGATCAGCGGGATCAGAATCGACACCGGGAGCGCGCCGCCCGCGTTCAGCGTCCGGACCTCCGTCACGTCGACTGGGATCGCGTCGCTCGAGGCGACGGGCCCGGCCACGCGCCCCGCGGACTCCGGGAGCGCCACGACGTAGACGGCGAAGGTGCCACCCGCGATCGGGGTGAGCTCCCAGCGGACGTGGTGCGCCTCGCCCGGCGCGAGCGCGCCGATCGTGGTGTTGAGATCCGGGACCCAGTCCTCCGCATCGACGCTTCCGGCACGGGTCGGATCGATGATCTCGAGGTGGGCGGTGAGGGGCGTGGTCGACCTCGCCGCAGGGTTGGCCACGGTCGCCGTGACCGTGAACGGATCACCGACCCGTGCGCCCTGCGTTGGCGGTGCGACCGAGACGGTCGGGGTCGCCGCGCCCGCGAACGGCGCGCCGAGTGAGAGGACAGCCGCGATCGCGCTCGCGCGGATGATCCGGACCGGCGGTGAGGTCATGCCGAGCCCCTTTCGAGCGCGAGCAGTCGGGTCGCAAGGACGATCGCGACCGTGATCGCGGCGATCCCGGCGAGGACCGGCGAGACCATCCAATCGGTCACCGCGCCCCAGCTCTCGCCCTTCACGACGAGCCGCTCCAGCGCGCCGAGGCCGGAGGTGATCGGGTTCACGTGGAGCAGCGCGTCGCCGAACGCGCTCGTGGTGATCGTGGGGATCCGGCTCGGTGCGGTGAGCGCGAGCACGACGAACAGGGTCAACGCGAGGCTCAGGCGGCTGCTGGCCGACAGGCCGCTGACGATGAATCCGAGGCCCGCCAGCGCGACCGCGAGCAGCGTGCCGATCACGAAGGTCGCGACGAGCGCCGTCGCCACCAGCCCGGGACCGTCGGCGAGCACCGCGATGTACGGGATCGCGACGACGTAGGTGGCGAGCCACAACGAGACGGCCGCCACGAGCTTGCCGGTCGCGATGTCCCGCCGGGAGACCGGTGCCAGCAACACCGGCTCCAGCGTGCGGCGATCGCGCTCACCGCTCACGGCGTCGGCGGCGACGACGAGCGCGAGCAGACCGCCGACGATGATCACGACCTGCAGCAGCAGGTGGACGGCTTCCTTCGCGTCCAGCAGGTTGAGCGACGCCTCGGAGGCGGACAGGTACGTGACCAGCGAAAAGAGCACCGCCGCCACGAGCACGAGCCCGACCCCGCGCCCGCCACCCCAAAGATCGCGCAGCTCGCGGGACGCGATGATCCGCCACGCACCACTGGGTGGCGCGAGCCGGGGAGCGCCCGCCGACGTGGTCATGGGCGACCCCCGGTCAGCTGAAGGAACACGTCCTCGAGCCGGGCCGGTTCGAGGACGAAGCGACGGACGCGAACCGATTCGAGCTCGGTCAGGGCCGCGAGGATGGTGGGCGCGGCATCGCCGTCCGGATCGTCCACGAGGATGCGGAGCTCGCCGGGATGCGCCGCGTCCTGGATCACCCGCCGCACCGCGGGCACCGCATCGAGCGCCCCCGTCGCCGTGGCGGGGTCCCCGTCGACCTCCAGCTGCACGAGGGACGGCAGCCCGGATCTGCGGCGCAACTCGTCGATCGGCCCGTCGGCGACCAGCCGCCCCGACGCGAGGATGATCACCCGATCCGAGATGCGCTCGACCTCGTCGAGCAGGTGCGTGCTGACGACGACCGCGGCGCCCCGTCGCCGGGCGATGTCGAGGATGATGTCGAGCACCCGCCGCCGACCCGACGGATCGAGCCCGAGCGTCGGCTCGTCCAGGAAGATCACGCGTGGGTCGCCGACCAACGCGCGGGCGATCCCCAGGCGCTGGCGCATCCCCCGGCTGTACCCGCGCACACGCCGGTCGGCGGCGCTCTCGAGCCCGACCTCCGCCAGGAGCACCCTCGCCCGAGATCGCGCCGCGCCCCGGTCGTGGCCGCGAAGGCGCGCGTGGAACTCGAGCTCGGCGGCGCCCGACTGGCCCCCCGGAGCCGCGCTGTTCTCCGGGAAGACGCCGATCACGCTCCGGACCGCGTCGGCCTCCCGCCCGTCGTGGCCGGCGACCGTGAATCCACCGGCGCTCGGGCTGAGCATCGTCGACAGCATCCGGATGACCGTGGTCTTGCCGGCCCCGTTCGGGCCCAGCAGACCGACGATCTCACCCGGCGCGACCCAAAACGACACGGCGTCCACGGCGATCAGCTCGCCGTAGACGCGGGTCAGGTTGCGGACGTCGAGGGCGACGCCGGTGACGTCCCCAGGCGCGCTCGCGCGCTCGTGTTGTCCGGTGGTCATCGTGCCCCCGTGTCGTGGGTGCCCCTGCGGTGGCTCGCCCACAGTCGAGCGCGGCCAGATGAGACGCGCGTGAGGACGACGGACCCTCGATGCCGGTCGCTCTCACGCCCCCGCTCCCGCGCGCGCCGCAACGTCCGGGTCGATCAGGTCGCCGGTCCCCGCACCCAGCGGCGACGCGAGTACACGCCCCTGCGCGCGCAGGGGCTCTCGTCGAACTCGATGCAGGGCCTCGTGCTCGGCGAGGCGCTCATCGTCGCGGTGGGCGGCCTGCTGACCGGCCTCGTCGTCGGCATCGGGATGGGGCTGCTCCTGGTGCAGGTGCTCGAGCCGCTGTTCGTGCTGGCGCCGGTGCCGGTGGCGCCGATCACCGATGCGCTGGTCTTGGTCGCGCTCGTGCTCGGTGCAACCACCCTCTCCTCCGCACTCGCCCTGATCATGCTGCGCCGATTGCGCCCGTCGGAGGTGCTTCGCGAGCAGTGAGCACCCACCCGGCCGCCGGGCGCGATGGGCGGCCGGGTGTGGCGCCGAGGCGTATCGGTGCTCAGCCCCCCGTCGTCGCGAAGTCGGGATTGAGCTGGATGACCGAGAAGGACCCGCCGGTCGGGTCGGCGGCGACGACCATGCGCCCGGGAGGTGTGTCGAACGGACCCGAGACCACCTGGCCGCCGGCCTCGGTGATCGTGGCCGCCGCGGCGTCGGCGTCGTCGACGGCGAAGAAGACGTGCCAGTGCGGCGGGACCTCCGGCGCCGGGAGGTCGCCGGCGCTCGCGACCATCCCGCCGTTCAGGCCGAACATCGTGGCGGTGCCGCCGTTCGGCATCGGCGGGCTCGTGGTCGCCTCCCAGCCGAAGAGCGCGCCGTAGAACTCGGCGGCGGCGGCCTTGTCGTCGGTCATGAGGTCGGTCCAGGTGAGCGCGCCGTGCTCGTTGACCAGGTGCGCGCCGATGTGGCCCTTCGGCTGCCACAGGCAGATGACGGCCCCGGTCGGGTCCTGCACGACCGCCATGCGGCCCGCGTCCATGATGTCCATGGCCGGGCCGACGACGGTCCCGCCGGCGGCCTCGGCCGCGGCGATCGAGGCATCGACGTCCTCGACGCTCACGAAGGTGCTCCACATCGAGGGCATGCCGGCCATGTTCGGCGGCTGCGTCATGATCCCGCAGACGGGCTTCCCCTTGGACGAGGCCATGGTGTACGTGCCACCGTCGGGCGTGGGGCCGTCCTCGTAGGTCCAGCCGAAGAGGCGCTCGTAGAAGGGCTTTGCGGCGTCGACGTCGGTGGACGCGAGGTCCACCCAGGACGGTGTTCCCGGCGCGTACTCGGTGACTTCGGGCATTTGGTTCCCCCCAGGGTCTGTTGCGCTGGTGCGAGGCGGCGGAGTGGCCGCTCGTAGTCTCGACGGACGGGGGGACCCGGAATCGACACACCTGTTCGCGAACGAACGCGAATCGCTCCCTCGCTGTCAGCATGTGTCACCACCGGGCCTGGGAACGAGCGAGGAGATCACGATGGACATCGAGGGGGCGCTTGCGTTCGTGCGGGACCACCATCGCGGGGTGCTCGCGACCAGGGGCCCGGGCGGAGGTGTGCGGCAGTCCCCGATCGTGGCCGCCGCCGACGACGAGGGCCACATCGTGATCAGCTCGCGCGAGGGGGCCTACAAGACCCGCTACCTGCGCGAGGATCCGTGGGCGCAGGTCTGCATCTTCACCGACAACTTCTTCGGGCGGTGGATCTGGGCCGAGGGCGACGCGCACGTCCTGTCGTTGCCGGAGGCGATGGAGCCCCTGGTCGACTACCGCGGCCGGTTCGCCGACGCGGTCGGCATGGACTGGGACGACTACCGGGCAAGGATGGAGCGCGAGCGCCGGGTGCTGATCCGGATCACCCCGACCAGGGTTGGACCGACGAAGATGGCGTGACGGCGGGGCCGCGACCGAGGGGCCGCGGCCTCACCCGTCGACCAGGACCACCCTGCGCCGTCCGTCCTCGTCGCCCATCGACGCCGCGAGCGCCAGGACACGCCAGCGCCGCGGCGCATGTGCGTCCGGCGGCGGCGCGGCTGCCCCGTCGACGCATCCGGGCTCCGGCCGCCCAGCGTGATCCGAACGATGTTCCGTGAGGTCGTCGGTGTGGTGCATGTGACGATCGTCGCGCGGACGACGCCGGCGCACCATCGACACGTGTCCAAGAATCGGCGCGGCGGAATCGACACGCGGGCGCGGCGCGGGCGCGGCGACCGGTGCCGGGGCGCGTCAGAGGGCGCTCGGGTAGGTCTCCGGCGGCTCCCCCGAGAGCCATTGCCGACCACGTTCGAGGGGCTCGACCGCCCGGGTGACGTCGATGTGGACGAGGGCGTCGAACTGATCCGCGATCGCGGCGCCGAACCAGTGGCTCTGGCGCTCGGTGTCGGGACGGTAGATCACGCCGATCGCGCGCTCGAGTCGCGGCCGGCCGAGCACGTCCCGAAGCGCCTCGTCGGCGACCGGCGCGAGCAGGAACGCGGGCATCCCGGTCGCGTGGAGGAGCGCCTCGTAGCTCTCGTCGAGCGCCGGGACGATGCGCTTGCGCTCGACGGGCGCGCCCCACTCGGACGCCGCCGACACCGTGCCCCGGGACGTGGTGAAGCCGACGAGCACCGCCTCGTGACCGTGGCGCTCGCGCATCAGCTGGCCCACGTTCAGCTCACCCCGTCGCGCCATCTCGGTGGCCCTGGCGTCGCCGATGTGCGAGTTGTGCTCCCAGACCACGACCCGGCTCGCGCCGTCGCCGCGGTCGAGGTGGGCGACGAGGTGGTCGAGCGTCTCGGCCATGTGCCGGTCGCGGAGGTTCCACGACGCCGCCTGGGAGCCGAACACGGTCCGGTAGTACTCCTCCGCGTCGGCGACGACCGTGGCGTTCTGCTCGGCGAAGAAGTACTCGTCCTCGGCCACCGGGCCGTCGGTGCGAAGGTAGTCGCCCGCGTGGCGCCGAAGCTCGACCAGCTCGCCGAGCACGTGGCGGCGGCACGACTCGCTCACGCCGAGCAGGACGGCCTGGCCGTAGGCGGCGCTCTCGGCCCCGTAGGGCTGAAGGCACTCGTAGCGGCGGCGCGCACGGGCCGCGGCGGGAGGGTCGTGTGCGTCCAGGTAGCGGATCACCGCCTCCATCGACGCGCCCAGGCTGTAGAGGTCGAGCCCGTAGACGCCGACCTTCGCGACATCCGCCGGACGCCGGTCGTTGTGGGCACGGAGCCACCCGACCAGGTCGAGGAACTCGGCGTTGCGCCACATCCAGGTCGGGAAGCGGCGGAATCCGCTGAGCGCCTCCTCGGCGTCGGCGTCGTCGTCGGCGCCCCGCACGTAGCGGCTGAGCCGCAGCGCGTCGGGCCAGTCGCCCTCGATCGCGATCGCCCCGAAGCCGTGATCCGAGATCAGCCGCTTCGTGATGCGGGCGCGCTCGCGGTAGAACTCGTGCGTGCCGTGGCTCGCCTCCCCGAGCAGGACGATCCTCGCGTCCCCGATGAGGTCGATCAGGGGGTCGTAGTCCCGCGGTCCGCCCGAGATCGGGTGCGCGACCGCCCGGATGGCGTCGACGTCGGCCCGTGCGATCCGCGGGGCTGCCGGGACGAGGGCCATGGCGTCAGACCTCCGAGGCGCCGAGCGACGCCGCCGCGAGATGGGTGCGAAGCCATGCGGTGGCGAGTCGCGCGACCTCGTCCAGCGTGCCCGGCTCCTCGAACAGGTGCGTGGCGCCCTCGACGACGGCGATCTCGTTCGGGCACCGCATGCGGGCCGCGGCCTGGCGGTTGAGCTCCAGCACCTGCGTGTCGAGCGATCCCACGATCAGGAGCGTCGGAGCGCGCACCTCACCGAGGCGCTCCGCGGCCAGGTCGGGCCGGCCGCCGCGCGAGACGACCGCCCCGACGAGGTCTCCCAGGTCCGCGGCCGCCCGAAGTGCCGCCGCGGCGCCCGTGGAGGCGCCGAAGTAGCCGATCGAAAGGCCCGCCGCCGCCGACTCGGCGGCAGCCCAGCGCGTGACGGCCGCCAGGCGCGCGCCGAGGAGCTCGGTGTCGAAGACCAGGTCGCGGCGCCCCTCCTCGCGGTCCGCGAGGAGGTCGAACAGGAGCGTGGCGAAGCCGGCGTCGTTGAGCCGCCGCGCGACGTCGCGATTCCGAGGGCTGTGGCGGCTGCTCCCGCTCCCGTGGGCGAAGATCACGAGCCCCTGGGCATCGGACGGGACGGCGAGGTCGCCGCCGAGGACGACGCCGTCGATCTGCAGCGTCAGCGCCTCGGTCGTCGCCTCGGGCGTCGAGGGCGCCTCGGCAGGCCGCGACGCGCCCGTGCGGCCGAGGAGCGAGAGCACCTCCTCGTCGGAGACCTGCGCGAAGTCCCGGTACCAGCGGCCGACGCCCCCGAGGTCGTCGGGAACCTCCAGGCAGACGACCTCGTCCGCCTCCTCGCGCAGCATGGCGACGGCCTGGGGCGAGCCGACCGGCACCGCCACGATGATGCGGGCCGCGCCGCGCCCACGGAGCGTGCGAACGGCGGCCAGGTCGGTGAGCCCCGTGGCCAGGCCGTCGTCCACCACCACGACGGTTCTCCCCCGGACCCCGGTCGGCGGCTCGCCGCCGCGAAAGCGCTCGACCCGGCGGCGAAGCTCACGTGATTCGCGCTCGACGACCCGCTCGATGTCGGCGTCGGTCAGGCCGAGCGCGGCGACGGTCCCGGAGTCGACGATGGCGACCCCGTCCTCGGCCATCGCGCCGACGGCGAACTCCGGGTTCTGCGGCGCGCCGATCTTCCGGACGGTGAGGAGCTCGAGCGGGGCGTCGAGCGCCGCCGCGACCTCGACCGCAACCGGGACGCCGCCACGCGGAAGCGCCACCACGATCGGGTGCTGCGGAAGGAGCCACGACAACTCGGCGGCGAGCCGCCTGCCGGCATGGGTGCGGTCGGCGAAGATCATCCCCGAAGATTCGTCGACCGAGGACGAGCCGTCATCTGCGCGGACCCGGATCAGGCACCCGGGAACACCCGGAGTGGCCACGGGCGCGCCGGCGACTCGACGCCCTCCCCGCCCGCGCTATCCTGCACGTCGCCCGCCGCCAGGACGGGCAGCGCCGACGTAGCTCAGCTGGCAGAGCACTTCACTCGTAATGAAGGGGTCCCCGGTTCGAGTCCGGGTGCCCATCGCCGTCGCGGTCGGTTCGAAGGGGCTTCCGCCCTCGGTATCGAGACAGAGCAGATCGAGCGGCCCACCGTCCAGGTGCAGCCGGCCCAACGGAATGCGCTTCTGGAGGCGGGATGCGACAATGGGGCCTGTGTGCAGGCACGGGGGGCTCCCACGCGATCGTCACGGAGCGCGAGATCGCCGCGCCGCCGGAGCTTGTCCACGCCCTGCTCGTCGACGTCGAGGCCTGGCGGCTCTGGTCACCGCACATCGCCAGCGTCGAGCCCGCGTCGGGGTCGGTCACGGCCGGTTGGCGCGGCCAGGTGCGGCCCTGGTTCTCGCCCGTGCCGACGACGATGCATGTGACCTGGGTCGAGCCGGGGCGCGGGATGGACTGGGAGAGCGACGGCCTCGGTCACGTCCTGCGCTATCGCCATCGCATCTTCGCAACGGCGGGCGGCGCAAGGGTGCGCTTCGAAGCTCAGGTGGCGGGTCCGTTCGGCAACGCCGTGACCCGGCTTGTGGGTCCGCTCTCGGCCTACGGCCAGCGGCGGCGCCTCGAACGCCTCGCACGACTGGCCGAGTTCAGCGCAGGGCGCGACTCCGCGTGAGCGGGGAGCCCCTTGCGGGGGCGAGCATCGCCGGTCCGTGGTCGGCCCGGAGTGCCGTCGAGTACCTCGACAGGACCCGCATCCCGCTCCGCCTGGCGACCCTCACGGCGAGCGGATGGCCGAGCGTGACCTCCCTCTGGCTTCTCCGTGACGGCGACGAGCTGCTCTGCGCGACTCAGCACGACGCGGCCGTCGCGCAGGCGCTCCGCCGCGACCCTCGCCGCGGCTTTAGGGTCGGGGTCGAGGACCCGGCGTACCACGGGGTGCGCGGTCAGTCTCGCGCACGGGTGGATTCAGTCGGTGCTCCCGACGTGCTCGCCACGCTCATCGCCCGCTACCTCGGCGACACTCGCACCGACTTCGCCCGCTGGCTGATCCCGCGCGCCGACCGCGAGGTCGTTCTGAGGCCGGCGCCGGAGCGGATCGTCAGCTGGGATTACCGAGCGCGCATGGCAAGCGGGCACGCGGCACGCTGAGACGGGCGCCGTCGAGCGGGCCGCAGGCATACGCCACGTTCCGAGCATGCCATTGGCGCACCAATGCTCGCCTGGGTCCAAGCTGGGAAGACTCACGCAGCGATCGGCCCCCCTTTTCGGCGGCGCCGGCGTGAGCCTTCTCCCCAGATGCGAGACTTCGTCCGGGAGCGCGCATGGGATCGGATGAGCACGCATCGACATGGGGCGAGGACCCCGTCGTGCGGGCCCACTCACCGGCGGCGCTCGACTCGCTCCGGGCCGAGGCCGCTCGGCACGGCGTCGCGCTCGCGGGCGCTCGGATCTGCGACTTCGGCTGCGGCACCGGCCTGCTGACCGGGCAACTGGCTGGTGACGCCGCGCGCATCGACGCGGTCGACTCATCGCCCGCGATGCTCGACGTCGTCACGGGCAAGATCGGGCTGAACGGCTGGGCACACGTGCGGGCGCTGAGCACCCTCCCGCCGCCCGGAGAGGCCTACGACCTGGTCGTTTGCTCTTCGGTGTGCGCGTTCGTTGACGACTACCCGGTGGCCGCCCGCCATCTGGCATCGCTCCCTCGCCCCGGTGGCCTCCTCGTCCAGTGGGACTGGGAACTCGATCCGGATGACGCCGGGCCGCACGGCTGGTAGCCTGCCGCGCCGGCCAGAGATGACGGATGAAGGGTGGGCTCATGAGCTTCCGGGGAGCCATCTTCGACGTGGACGGGGTGCTCGTCGAGTCGCCGCACGAGGCCGCCTGGCGCGACACCCTGGAGAGCCTGCTCGAGGGTGAGTGGAGCGACGTGCGGGACCAGACCACCTGGGTGCCCGACGCTTTCACGACAGAGGTCTACCGCGACCTCGTCAGCGGCAAGCCGCGCATGGACGGCGCCCGCGCCGCCTTGGAGCACTTCCACGTCCCGGATCTCGACAGGCGCGTGCGCCGCTACGCCGAGTTGAAACAAAAGAAGATCGTTGAGCTCATCGAGCAGGGGGTGTTCACGGCGTTTCCCGACGCCCTTCGCTTCATCCTCGACGTCCGAGAGATGGGGATCGCGGCCGCCGCAGCATCGTCGTCCAAGAACGCCAACCTGTTCCTGGAGCGGATCGACATGGACGAGTTCTGTCGTTCAGACGGGCGTCGCCACGACTTCGTCCAGCCGGGGACCTCGCTTCTGGACCTGTTCGCAGCCAACACCTGTGGCCGCGACTTCCCGCAGGGCAAGCCCCACCCGCAGATCTTCCTGACCGCCGCGGCCGAGCTCGGGCTACCAACCGACGTCTGCTTCGTGCTCGAGGACGCGGTCTCCGGCATTCGGGCGGCCAAGGCCGGCGAGATGGTCGGGCTCGGAATCGCCCGCCTCGACGACGTGGAGGAGCTGCGCAGCGCGGGTGCTGATCTGGTCGTGACCTCGCTCGATGACGTGGATCGTCCGAGCCTGGCTCGCGGCGAGGTCCGGCGCGTAGCGTCATGAGCGGTTCCACCTCCGACCCGTTCCGGCTCTCCGAGCCGTCCTGGCTGCTCGAATTCGAGGGCTGGGACCCCGGACGTGAGCCCGCGATCGAGGCGATCTGCGCGCTCGTCAACGGCTACCTCGGCGTGCGTGCCGCCGTCGAGGAGGGGAGTTCGAGCTCCCGCCCGGGCACGTATTTGAACGGCGTCTTCGACGCCGCCCACGAGATGACCAAGCAGGCGTCTGCCACGCCCGAGTTCGAGGTCGCCGCCGCCCCCACATCCGAGCTCGTACGCGGACCATCCTGGGGGCTGGTGCGGCTGGCGGCGGGCGGTGAGGCGCTTGACCTCGATGGCGCAGAGCTGGTCTCCCAGCGCCGAGCGCTTGACATGGCACGCGGGGTGCTCGTACGTGAGTGGACGCTGCGGACGTCCGTCGGGCGAACGCGACTGCGCTCGCTGCGGTTCGCCTCGCTCGCCCAGCGCAACCTCGTCGGTCAGATACTCGAGATCACGCCCGAGGACTGGGGCGGGGAGCTCGACGTGATGGCCATCCTCGACGCCGATGTCACCAACGACGGGGGCGGACGCCATCTCGTCGAGGTCGCGGCCACCGCGGACTCCGACCAGGCTGTGGTGACGGCTACGACGCTGACCAGCCGCGTCGCCGTCGCTATGGCGGCCTCGGCGCGGCTGCTCTCGGTCTCAGGCGAGCCCCTTCAGGCCGAGGGCGAGGCGCTGGAGCGCGCCGCGCTCCAGCGCTGGAGGCCCGTCGCCCGGGAGGGCCAGACCCTTCGACTCGAGCGACTCGTCGGCGTCAGCACCTCGCGCGACGGCGACGAGCCCTTGGTCGCTGCCAAGAAGACCGTCGCGGCGGCGAAGGCGATCGGCATCGACGCGGTGGTCGAGCAGAGCGGCGAGGCCTGGTCGAAGCGCTGGCGAGACTCGGACGTCCGCATCGAGGGCGACGAGGTCGTGCAGAAGCAGACGCGATTCGCCGTGTACCACCTCATCGGTTCGGCGAATCCCCTCGACGAGCGGGCCTCGACGGGCGCGCGCTCGCTCACGGGCGAGCGTTACAAGGGCCACGTCTTCTGGGACACCGAGACCTTCGTGCTCCCGTTCTTCGTGTTCACGCATCCGCCCACCGCACGGTCACTGCTGATGTACCGCTACAACACCCTCCCCGCGGCCCGCGATCGTGCGGCCTCTCTGGGCTACCGCGGCGCGCTCTATGCCTGGGAATCGACCGACACGGGCGTGGACCTGACTCCGCCCTTTGTCATCAACTCAGCCGGCGAGCGGCTTGAGATCCTCACCGGCGAGCAGGAGCATCACATCTCGGCGGACGTTGCCTACGCGGTCTGTCAGTACTGGGATGCCACCGGCGATGAGGAGTTCGTCCTCTCCGCCGGGGCCGAGATCCTCTTCGAGGTGGCCAGCTTCTGGTGCAGTCGCACCACGCCCGGGACGGATGGCCGGCAGCACATCCTGAAGGTCATCGGACCCGATGAGTACCACGAGAACGTCGACGACAATGCATACACCAACCTGCTGGCGCGCTACTCGCTGCGACGGGCGCGGGCAGCCGCCGACTGGATGCGCGAGACCGACCCCGGGCGCTGGCGCGCGTTGGCCGACCGCCTGGGGCTCGACGACGCGGAGCTGGCGAACTGGACCGAGGTCGCCGAGGGCCTGGCCGACGGCCGGGAAGACGACACCGCCCTCATGATGCAGTGCCGGGGCTTCGCCGACCTCGAGCCCGCGAACCTCGAGTCGTATGAGCCCCGCTCAAAGACGATGGACGTCGTGCTTGGCTGGGAGCGCCTGGTAGCGACGCAGATCCTGAAGCAGGCCGACGTACTGATGCTTCCGCTGCTGCTCCCCGAGGAGATGCGCCCGGGTGAGGTCGAGGCGAACTACGACTACTACGAGCCAAGGACCTCACACGACAGCTCGCTCAGCGCGGCGGTGCACGCGTTTGTAGCCTCGCGGATCGGCCGGCGCGCCGACGCCGAGCGCTACTTCGAGAAGGCGGCCAAGGTCGACCTCGATCTCGAGCACGGCGTCACTGCCGCGGGTGGCGTCCACATCGCCGCCCTCGGGGGCATGTGGCAGGCCCTGGTCTTCGGCTTCGGCGGGGCGGCGGCGGGCGGCGGCGGCGTCAGCCTCACGCCCGACGTGCCGACCGGCTGGGGGGGCGTCGATTTCGCCCTCTATTGGCGCGGTTCGCGTTTCGCCTGCCGGGCCGAAGGCCAGTTTGGGCGCTGCACCGAGGATGCAAAGGCGCGCCTGGACTGAGCCTGCCTGAGCGGCCCGGGGTGCAGCTCGTAGCGAGCCCAACCCGGATGCGATGCGCCCCAGCTCAGTTCTGGCGCGCGCTTCCGAGCCGTCCCCCCGAGTGGGCGAGCGGCGCAAAAGCGACGGGGCGCCGGGGCATCCTTGGGTTGGCTCGCTCCGCGAAAGGCTGAAGCGATTCCCGGTTCGAGTCCGGGCGTCGGCTTCCCTCGACCAGCGCGATCCCGGGTAGCGGTCGCCTCGCGCTCAGCAGGTTCATGCGAGCTACACCCGCGTCGAGATCATCGCCGCGATGGGCATCGGCGATGGCACCCGCGTGCCCTCGTGGCGGGAGGGGGTGCGCGAAGCCAGGGACGAGAGAGCCGAGCTCTTTGCCTTCACGCTTGACAAGAGCCGGGGCGGCTTCTCGCCGACGACGCGCTACCGGGACTATGCGATCAGTCCGCGGTTGATCCACCGGGAGAGCCAGTCCGTCACGCGCGCCGACAGCCCGACTGGCCTGCGATATCGGTCCAACGAGCGCGAGGGCCGCTCGATTCTGCTTTTCGCTCGACTGCGGACCGACGACCGCGCCTTCTGGTTCCTCGGGCCCGGGCGCTACCGGGGGCACGTCGGCGAGCGACCGATGGCGATCACCTGGGAGCTCGACCAGGCACTCCCGGGTGATCCATACGCCACCTTCGCCGCGGCGGTTGCATAGGCGCGCGCGTAGCTTCGTCTTCCCTGGCGGCTGGCGTGGTGTCCGCCGTTTCACCACAAGTTGACCAGCGCTGGTGCAACAACGGCGCACGTGAGAAAGCAGGGGGCGCGCTTTTCGGAGACGATCATCGGAGCCGGAATGCGACGACGCGGGTGCGCGCGCTGCGCTGGCCGCCGCGCAGGATGCCGACCGCCCGGATCGCGAGCCAGTACTTGCCCGGCCGCACACCCGCCACGCGGTAGCGCAGGTTCCAGCCCTTGACGTCCACCCCGGAGCCGCAGGGGCGGAACACGAGCCGATTGTTGCCGAGGCTCCGCACGACCCGGAAGCGGCCGTTGGTGCGCGTGAAGAGGGCCGACCGGACGTTGGCATAGCAGTACTTGGCCGTGCGCGGGTTGACGAGGACGAACTGCGCCCGGATCACGGGCGCGCTCCGGTCGGTCACCTTGAGCCCCCGCACGGGGATCGCGTCGGCCTGGGGGACGCCGCCGGCCAGGAGAAGCGCCGCGGCCACAGCGGCAACGCAGATCCCCTTGGCGGCGAGGATCTCACTCCTGCGTCTCATACTGAACCTCCAAAAAAGTCCACAGGGCGGGCCGCGACCTTCCCACCTGTCCGGCTGTCCCTGCAACTCGGGGCTAGTACGGGCCCGCGATGCGGGAACGCCGCGGGCGCATCCCGCCGTTCATTGGCCGAACGGCGCGCCGGGGACCACGGGTAGGTCCGCGGAGCGGCACCGGCAGAAATGCGGTCGCCGCCACCGCCATTTCATTCCTGAGACTCAACCCACTCGGGTTCGTGACCTGTGGGTCACGGCCTGGCTGAACCGGATCTTCTCGCCCTCAATCTGACCCGCCCACCGGTGGTGGCGAGTCTCGGCGCTCGAAAGCAGAGAAACGCGCTTGTCGAGCCGCGACGGGTTGTGAGAAGGTCATCACCCGCCGTTGCGGAGCATTTGTGCGTTTAGCGGTGCCCCAAGCCTTTCGCCGAACCATCGCCATCTCGGCCGCGCTGCTCTGCGCCATGGGCGCCGTACTCGCCGGCGTCGACTCAGCGAGCGCGACGTTTCCTGGGGACAACGGTGAGATCGCCTTCGTACGTGACGGCGATGTTTGGGTGATCGGTGCCGATGGAAGCGGCGTCCACCGGGTCACGACGAACCCCAAGCCCGACAACTCCCCCGAGTGGTCACCCGATGGGAAAAGTCTGCTCTTTAACCGCGGCGGACAAACGAGGGCAACCTACTCGCAGGACATCATGAAGATCAACCGCGATCGCTTCAGGACTCGCGCGAATCGGCTCTGGATACGGCCCGGACTTCTCCCCCGACGGGACGAGGATCATGACCCGTTCGTGACCGATCGCCCCCGGCGATGTTGTCAACGGTGAGCTGCAGGAGCACTCGGACAGCGACGTCTTCGTCATGAACAGCGACGGATCCGGCGCCTGCCCCTGGACGTCTTCGGCTGGTACATCGAGCAGCCGGACTGGTCGCCCCTCGGCGACCTCATCGGGTACACCATCAACTGGGACGGTGACGCCATGGGGATGGGCGTCACCAAAGCCAATGGAATCCAGGGTCCCTCCCTACCGTTCCCTACGCGCAAGATCTGGGGGCCTTCCTTCTCTCCCGACGGAAAGAAGATGGCCTATTCCGTCCAGAGCGGGCTTTCAAACCCATGCGACGTGAGTCCGGATTGCGTCGACCCGAACGTCGGAATCAACGTGATGAATGTCGACGGCTCCGACCGGCGCGTCCTCGTTCCTGACGGAAAGGACCCGGCGTGGTCCCCAGACGGCAAGAAACTCGCATTCGTTTCGAATCGGACTAGCGAGGACGAAGTCTGGATCATGGACGCCGACGGCTCGAATCAGGTCCGTCGCACGACGAAGGGCGGCTCGCAGCCCGACTGGCGGTCGCTTCACCTCGGGCGGCGGCGTGCCGCCGACTGCCCCTCCGGCGCCATCTCCGCCACCCACCGCCGGCGCCTGCGCCGCCAGCCTCTCCCGCGCCAGAAAGAGCAAGCCCCTCGGCGCCACCTCCGCCATCTGCCCCAGGTGCTCCGAGCAGCCAACCAGCCACCGTCGCCGCAGTGCCACCGAGCGCAGGCGCGAACCAGCCGGTAAGGACCCGGTCGGCCTGCAGGAAGTCAGGCATCGGGACCCGACCCGCTTGTCGGCGCTGGTCCTGGCAATTGGCTTTCGCGCGTTCTGCGCGGTGCGTCGCCGCCTGACCCCTCCCGGGTCCCACCGATCGCAATCATCGAGGATGGCTTCTGGCCGTTTCACCCCGATCTGAGCGGCGGGAACGTCACCGTGCGTCGGCCTGGGCCACGGCTCCCCGACCTCGATGACGAAGAGCGACTGCTCCGTTGGGCGGCAGGCATTGCCCACGGGACGTCGATCGCCGGGATCATTGGGGCGCCGCAGGGGGGGCCATCGGGTTCGAAGGCGTTCTGCCTGGGGCGCGGGTGTGGGTGTACGGCTCGACCGGGTACTGCCGAGATGCCGCGTCCTGCGCCATACGGCGGGCGGTGAGGGACGGTCGCCGCGTGATCAGTCTCTCGTACGGCTTCTCGGCTGCGGCGGCGTGCCTTCAGCATCACAACGCGACGAGCTGGGCATTCGGTAATGACGTTGTCGTCGTTGCATCAGCCGGGAACGACCGCAGAGTGAATCCGTGGGTGCAGCCCGGCAACGACTTCCACGTCGTTACGGTCGGCTGCTCACGCCGTTCGGCCAGCCGGCGTTCTTTTCGCTTTGGAACCTCCATCTCGACGTCATGGCCCCAGGGAGAAGTTCCTGGCCCCCGTGGCGCCGTGGGCGGACGACGAGACCGAGGACGGCTACGCGGCCGTCAGTGGGACGAGCTTTTTCAGCACCGATGGTTGCAGCGGCTGCTGCGTAGCTGTTGGCGGAGCGGTACCACCTGGGCGCTGATCAGGAAACGGATATCCTTCGCCGCTCAGCTCGAGACCGTGGTCGACGGGGGTGGGACCGTGCGTACGGCTGGGAGAGCTCAATCTTCCTGCGGGACTCCGCAGGAAGAAGCCTCTTCACGATGCAAACGAGCCGAACGACGACATCAGATGGGTGAGCGGGCGTTCGGGCTTCCGACCCGATCGACCGCTCCTCCATCGGCGCAAGAAGGGAGGTCGTCCGGGCGCGCCTCGACGTCCAGAAGGACCCCTATGACGTCTACCCGATTCGGATCCCTCGCGGGAAGTCCGCCACGGTCACGCTGAAGCCCCGCGGGGTGCGTGCAGACCTCTACGTCTGGCAGCCAACGGCCCGCACGGCGGTGGGGGGCCGCGGGCGCCTTGTCGCGAAGAGTCGCCGGGGAGGCCTCAAGAAGGAACGCCTGACGATCACCAACTCCGGAGGCGGCAGCAAGCCGGCGTATATCGAGGTGCGAACGGTCCGCTCGCGCTCCCTGTCGGGAAGCTACGTGCTGACCGCGAGAAGATGACCGTCCGGGTGCGCCGCGCGGCGCATTTGTCCGATTCGCCCATCGACCAGAAGGAGGTCGCGGGCGAGCCTCTTCCGCGCAATCCGGGGCGGTCGCTCGGCCCGATCCTCGATCGGGCCCTTTCGGTCGCAGGCGAGGTGCTCCCCACTGAGCAATCCGTGCGCTTGGAGCCTGTGGCTCCGGTGCGCCTGGTCGTCGCGCCCCGTACGGTCGTACCTGGGAATCCACCGGTTCCGAGGACAGGACAGGCGAAATCTCGGTCAACCAGATCCTTCGCGCGCCAGTCGAGTGTGTCCCCGACGAGTTCCTTGGCTTCATCGTCTGGCACGAGCTGATGCACCATGTCCTCGTTGGACAGGGGCACGATGCAGTTCCTACGAACTCGAGTCACGGTGGCCCGAGTATGAGCGGTGGAGTCGGAGGCCGGAGTCGTTTCTGAGCGCTGGTCGCTGGAGCCCGAGTCCTACGTCACAAACAACAGCGCGAGCGGGCCGCTCGAGCAGGGAGCTAGAGGCTTGTGCGCAGGCAGCAGCCGTAGCGACTGGGGATGGGCCTCGCCCCCTCAGCAAACCCCAGGCCGGTTCAAGTGCCCCACACGTGCCCCACGCACGCCACCGAAACTGACCGAGAGCAGCCCCTCTTTACAAACGCCTGATCTGCTCGCTTTGCAGAGCAACCCAGCTCAGCCGAACTCCACCGAAACCCTCCGGAGCGCTCGTAATAAAGGGGTCAGGGGTTCGAGTCCCTCGTCGGCTCCGGGATCTCAGCAGCCCGGTTGACCGCGACACACGTTGCCGACGCCTCGCGAAAGGCGCGCGTCGCGGAGCACCTCCCTCTGGCCCAGCGGGATGCGCTTTCAGTCAGGGATGCGACAATGGTGCTCGTGCAGGCACGGGTCCCAC
>CALNYH010000017.1:0-8560 GCA_942490795.1 uncultured Thermoleophilia bacterium
GAAGGCGACGTCGAAGATCTCGAGCAGATACCTGAGCCGCTTGCAGGCGATCCGCATGTCGTGGAGCTCGGTGACACGCGCCCGATCGGTGATCGCCCACTCGTTCGCGTAGACCTCGCCGATGCGGACGGCGAGGATCCGGCGCGCGTTGGGCGCGAGCCTGCCGGCGGGGTCGATGCCGGGGACAGGATGCGGCTTGGCCATCAGGCGCCGTCCGAGGGTGCGGCCAGATCGAGATCCTTCCGGCGCACGCCCGTGTGTTTGGCCACGAACCGCTCGAACTCGCGCGGGAACCCTCGCCGGTGGAGATCCTCGAACAACTCCGCGATCACCGGATCCTGGAGTCGACGCTCGCGGTGGGAGCGATCGATCAGGCCGTACAGCCCCGGCCGCTCGTCGGGCGCGGCGTCGCCCGCAATCGCCTGCAGCCGCTCGATCGCGACATCGAGATCGCGCGCATCGCCGAGCACGTCCGTGATGTGCTTGACCTGCCGCACGTAGGGGCGGAAACGCTTGGGCGGGAACGCGCCCTCGAACGCGTCGAGGGCCGAGCGCAGGCGCCGCGACGAGACCCGCATCGCATGAAGCTCCTCGATGTCCTCGCCGAGAACCGTCCCGCGCTCGTAGCTCATCATCTCGTGCCAGCGGGTGAGGATCACACGGCCCGCGGCGTCGCGGAACCGCATCCGCCGCGTGAGCCCGGGAACCGGCCAGGCCTTCGCCACGGCCGCTACTCGCCCTTGTGGGAGTCGTCCGCCCTGATCGCGACGCTCTCGCGGACCGCGCGGCGGAGCGCCCCGCCGCCCGAGACGAGCGGCCAGTCGATCGGCAGCGCCCGGCCGAGGTCGATCAGCGCCCGGATGATCGCCGACTCGTCGATCGACTCGCCGGAGACCTCGCGCACCTCGCGCAGCCACCGTCGCTGCGCCTTGGAGACCCGCACCTCGACGCCGACCGAGGCATCGCGGCGCCGCGTCGCGATGGCGTCGGCGCCGAGCGGGACGTACCGGGTCCCCGCGGCCCCGGCGGCGCGGTCGGCGAGGATCGACTGGTAGCTGATGCGCCGCGTCATCCGCCACCGGCCCGCCGCGCGCGATCCTCGGCGACGTCGCGCACGGTGTCGGCCGAGACGAGCCGCTCGCCGCGACCGGCCGCCACGAACAGCGCGTTCGCGCACGTCAGGTTCACCAGTCGTGGCACGCCGCCGGTGACGTCGTGCACCGCGACGCTCGCCCGCTCCGAGAAGACCGGCTGGTCGGCACCCGCGATCCGGGTGCGGTGGCCGATGTAGGCGTCCACCTCGTCGGGCCCCATTCCCGCCATGTGGTAGCGGACCGCGACGCGCTGATCGACCTGGGCGAGCGCCCCGACCCGATCCGCCAGCTCCGGCTGGCCGAGCAGGACGACCGGCGCCCCCGGGCCGTCGTCGGGGTTGGTCATCATCCGATGCTCGTCGAGCGCGCGCCGGTCGAGTCGCTGCGCCTCGTCGACGACGAGCACCAGGCGCTCGCCGCGCGCGCGCCCCTCGGTCATCGCGACGCGGAGCGCCGAGGCTCGACTGGCGGCCGTCCGGCCGGGCGCCGCCACGTCGAGCGCGTCGACGATCTCGCCGAGCAGCGCGGCGCCGGTGCGGGGCGGGTTGGAGACGCGGGCCACGCGCAGGCCGCTGCCGTCGAGCAACCGCACGAGCGTCGAGGTGAGCATCGTCTTGCCGCAGCCGATCTCGCCGGTGACCAGCACGATCCCGCCGATCTGGGTCACTCCGAACAGGATCCTGGCGAGCCCCTCGCGGTGGTCCTCGCGCTCGAACACGAAGCGCGGGTCCGCGTCCAGCATGAACGGCGCCTCGCGAAGGCCCCAGTGGGCGAGCGCCGGGTCGGCCGGGGGTCGCTTCGCCATGTCCGTCAGCCCATCGCCGGATCGGTCAGGCGGGCATCTCGCGCCGACGCCCAGCGTCGAGCGTGCGCCGACGGCGCACGACCGAGCGACGTGGGCGAGGTCCCCCCGGACACGTTCACTAGAACATCACATTCCGCCCCCATTCGCATCCCGGACATCAGCGCACGGCGGGGTGGGCCGGGTGGCTCTCGGCGGGCGTCCGTGACGGCCGGTCAGGTCACCCGCTGCGGGCGCCGGGACGGCGGTCAGCGCGAGTGCTGGACGGGAACCACCGCCGACGGAGTCGTTCGTCGCGCGGTCGCGCGCATGCGGAGCGTTGCGAGGCCGATGACGGCGGCACTCAGGCCGGCGCCGGCCAGGGGGAGGGCCGCCAGCAGGCCGCCCGGGGTGGTGGCCACGGCTGCCAGCAGGAATCCGATCAGCAGACCGACCGCGTAGTGCCTGATGTCTTCGGCGCGCGGGGCGCGCCTGCGCGCGGGCGGCGGGACTGCGTGCAGCCGGGGGCGCGGAAGGGGTGCCGGCGCGGGCTGCTGGAGCGGTGCGGGGGATGCGGGCATGGGGGGAACGGTAGTTCGCGCCTCGGACGCGAACAAGTGTTCCATCCCCCCGGTGCAATCCGTGTTGCGCGACCCGCAGTCCATGGCGATCGCGTGTCGGGGCGCCCGTGGAGAACGCCGCGGGTGCGCAGGGGCGCCGGCGGCCGGGTGGGGAATGCACGTCGCGTGCGGGGGCGTGTGCGTTGTTATGTGGGGATCGGTGGGGTAGCGTGGGGCGTATGCACCGTCGGCTGCTATCCGGGACCTATGAGTGCAGCCTCGACAACCGGCACCGCGTCGCCATTCCCGCCCGGGTGCGGGATCCCTTCGTGGGCGGGGCGGTCGTCGGGTGGTGGATCGACGAGTGCCTCGTGGTCGTCCCCCGGACGGAGTGGCCGACGCTGATGGAGCGCACGTTCGGACAGATGAGCCTCCTCGACGACGACCAGCGTGAGCTCAGCCGGTTCCTGATGGCGGGGGCGTTCGAGCAGGACCTCGACCGCCAGGGGCGAGTGCTGCTTCCGGCGGAGCTGCGCGAGCACGCGGGCATCGACGGGAAGGCCAAGGTCGTCGGCGCCGGCGACTACCTCGAGCTCTGGGACCCCGAGCGCCTGACGTCCCGGTTCGCGGCGCTCCGCGAGGAGGGTGTGTCGGCACGTGCGAAGCGTCTTGCCGATCGAGTCTCCTAGCCGTCCCGCCGGCCACGTGCCGGTCATGGCCGAGGAGGTCGCCCGCCTCGCCGAGCCGCGGCCCGACGAGACCGTCGTCGACTGCACCTTCGGCGCCGGTGGGCACGCGCGACGCCTGGCCCCGTCGCTCGGCGCCGGTGGCCGGTACATCGCGATCGACCGCGACCCCGAGGCCGGCGGCTGGTTCGACGAGTTCGCCGACGACGTGGTCTGCGGCGCCCGGATGGTGCGGGGCGACTTCGCCGACGTCCTGGAGGACCTCGTGGCGGAGGGGTGCCGGGCGGACGTCGTCCTGATGGACCTCGGCGTCAGCTCGATGCAGGTCGATCGCCCGGAGCGGGGGTTCTCGTACGCGCGGGAGGCGCCGCTCGACATGCGCATGGATCCGGACCAGCCGGGGTCCGCGGCGGACCTGGTCGCGAGCGCGAGCGCGTCCGACCTGGCGAAGCTCTTCCGGCGGTACGGCGAGGAGCGCTACGCCGGGCCGATCGCCCGCCGCATCGTCGAGCGACGCGAGCGGGAACCGATCCGCACGACCGCGGACCTCGTCGACGTCGTGCGCTCGGCCGTGCCGACCCCGGCCCTGTTCGCCGGCGGGCACCCCGCCAAGCGCGTCTTCCAGGCGCTTCGCATCGCCGTCAACGACGAGCTGGGAAGCCTGGAGCGCGGGCTCCGCGCCGCGCTCGAGCTGCTCGCGCCCGGGGGTCGGCTGGTCGTGATCTCCTTCCACTCGCTCGAGGACCGCATGGTCAAGCGGGCGTTCCGCGACGAGATCGAGGCGGACGCGCCCCCGCCGGACGTCCCGCTCCGCGCCTCGGAGATGCCGCCCGCCCGCGCCGCGCTCCTGACCACCAAGGCGATCCGGCCGCGCAAGGCGGAGCAGGACGCGAACCCGCGCTCGCGCTCGGCGCGTCTTCGGGGCCTGCGTCGGGCGGCGCCGTGAGCGCCCGTTCCGGCCGCTCTCGGCAGGTGGGCGCCGCGCCCCGCCCGCGCCGGCGCGTCAGCGCCCGCGGCCCGTCGCCGCGTCCCCGTCCCGCGCCCGCGCGCGCCGGACGGCCGCCCGGCGCCCGGCACCCGCCCGCCCCGGGCTGTCACGGGTGGCGCTCATCGCCATCCCGCTCGTGACGGTCCTCCTCCTCGGGCTCGTCTGGATCAACGTGGCCAAGCTGGGACTCACGGCCGAGACCGGCGCGGTGGTCGAGCGCTCCCGGGCGGTCGAGGCGCAGACGCTCCGCCTGGAGGCCCGCCTCGAGCGTCGCGACTCCGCGGTCGTCGACCGGGCGCGCGTGCAGCTCGGCATGGCGCCCTCCTCCGGCGAGTCCGTCACATATCTGCAGGCGCAGCGCCCGTAGCCGGTGGCGCCGAGCGACCGCCAGCGCCGTCGTCCGGCGCCGACACCTCGACGTCGCCGCCCGCCGGCGACGCCCGGCGCGGGCGCGCGTGAGCGGGCGCGGCGCATCCGCGTGCTCGCGCTCGTGGCGGTCGTCCTGGTCGCGGGCCTCGGGCTGCGGGCCGGCTATCTCGGCGTCGTGCGCGGCGGGGAGCTGTCGGACCGCGCCGTCGGGCAGCAGCGAAGCGCCACCGAGGCCCTCGCGCCGCGCGGCGCGATCGTGACGCGGGACGGCCACGATCTTGCCCGCGACCAGTTGGCCGTCGAGGTCACCGGCACGCCCGCCCTCGTGACCGACGCGCGCGGGACCGCCGCCCGGCTCGCGCCGCTGCTCGGGGTCGAGGAGGAGGTCCTCGCGGAACGGCTCGACGGCAACGGCGGCTACGCGCGCCTCGCCCGGGCGATCGCCCCCGACAAGGCGGCCGAGGTCGCGGACCTCGACATCCCCGGCATCCACTTCTCCGACACGTACGAGCGCGTGCTCCCGCGCGGATCGGTCGCGGCGCAGATCGTCGGGCTGACCAACGAGGAGCGGACGGGCGCGGCGGGGCTCGAGGCCTCGCTCGACGACGCGCTCACCGGTACCCCGGGCTCGCGGGTCGAGGCGCGCGATCCCTTCGGGCGGCGGCTCGACACGATCGTCGACGAGGAGCCCGTCCCCGGCGAGCAGGTCCGGCTCACGCTCGACGGTGTCATCCAGGACCGGACCGAGCGCATCCTCGCGGAGACGCGCGAGGAGTTCGGTGCGAAGTCCGCGATGGCGGTCGTCATGCGTCCCGACGACGGCGCCATCCTCGCGATGGCGAGCGTCCCACGACCGAACCCCGCCCGGCGCACGACCTACTCGCCGGAGCTCTGGCGCAACAAGGCGGTCACGGACACGTTCGAGCCGGGCTCGACGTTCAAGATCGTCACGGTGGCGGGGGCGCTCGAGGAGGGGCTGGTCCAGCCCGAGACCAGGTTCGACCTGCCGGCGACGCTCACGCTCTACGACCGTGAGCTCGGCGAGTCGCACCGCGACTACGACACCAACCTGACCACGACGGAGATCCTCGAGCAGTCGAGCAACGTCGGCACCGTCAAGATCGGGCAGCGGCTGGGGCAGGCGGGACTGCAGAAGTGGATCTCGCGGTTCGGCTTCGGCGAGTCCACGGGGATCGACTACCCGGGCGAGGTGCCCGGCATCGTGCTGCCGAGCGAGGAGTGGTCGGGCGTCTCGATCCTCAACATCCCCATCGGTCAGGGCGTGGGCGTCACGCTGACCCAGCTCGTGCGCGCCTATGCGGTGATCGCCAACGGCGGACGGCTCGTCACGCCCCACCTCGTGTCGCGGGTGGGCGACCGCGACACCGGCCAGCGCGCGGCGCCACGCGTGCTCACCGCGCAGACCGCGAGCGAGGTCGACCGCATGCTCCGCAAGGTCGTCTCGCCCGACGGGACGGGCGAGGCCGCCGAGATCGAGGGCTACGAGGTCGCCGGGAAGACCGGGACCGCGAACAAGATCGACCCGAACACCGGCGAATACGACGCCCGCTACGTCGCGTCGTTCGTGGGCTATGTGCCCGCCGACAAGCCGGAGCTGCTGGTGGCGGTGGTCGTCGACGAGCCCTCGGGGGCGTACTACGGTGGGGCGGTCGCGGCGCCCGCATTTGAGCAGATCGGACGATTTTCCCTGCAATACCTGGGAATCGCACCGTAAGGACACCGGACGCGCTGTGGTAGGGTTCCCGCCCGCATGACCCTCCGAGAGCTCTGCGCCGCCGTGCCCGGCGGCCGGCTCGTCCGGCCCGATGGAGCGCCCCCCGGTGACGGCCCCGTCGGGCGCATCGTCTACCGGGCCGACGCCGCCACCGCCGACGCCGTGTTCGCCTGTCTGCCCGGGGAGCGGGCCGACGGGCACGACTTCGCGGAGGTCGCCGTCGCCCGCGGCGCGTGCGGCCTGATCTGCGAGCGGGCGCTGCCGCTCCCGGTGGCGCAGATCGTCGCACCCGACGCCCGGCTCGCGACGGCGCTCGCGGCCGCGGCGCTCAGCGGGCACCCCTCGCGCGACCTCGTGGTGGCGGCGGTCACGGGGACGAACGGCAAGACGACGACCGCCTACCTGCTGCGGGCGGTCCTCGAGGCGGCCGGCCGGTCGTGCGGGCTGATCGGGACGGTCGAGGCGCGGGTCGGTGGACGGCAGGTGGCGGTCGCCCGGACGACACCGGAGAGCGTCGACATGCAGGCGTTGCTCAGGGACATGGTCGATGCAGGCGACCGGGCCTGCGCGATGGAGATCTCCTCGCATGCGCTGGTCCAGCGCCGGGCGGCGGGGGTCGACGTCGACGTGGCGGTCTTCACGAACCTGACCCGCGACCACCTCGACTACCACGGCGATATGGAGTCCTACTACGCCGCCAAGCGCCGTCTGTTCCTCCGCCCCGACGGCGAGGGCGCGAACCCGGGTGCCGCCGTCAACCTCGATGACGGCCATGGTCGCCGGCTGGCCGCCGAGACCGACGCGATCGGCTTCGGGCTCGACGCCCCGGACGCCGCGGTGCGCGTGCGCGAGCTCGTGCCGAGCGGCGCCGGAACGAGCCTCGTCATCCGGACACCTCGGGGTCGAGTCGAGGTCCGAGAGTCGGCTTCGGGGCCGATTCAACGCGAGCAACGTCGCCGGCGTCGTCGCGGCCGGCGAGGTGCTCGGGCTCGTCCAGGACGACGTGGTGCGCGGCATCGAGGGCGTCCGCGGCGTCCCGGGCCGCTTCGAGGCGGTCGACGAGGGCGGCCCGGTGCAGGTGATCGTCGACTACGCCCACACGCCCGACTCGCTCGAGAACGTCCTGCGGACGGCACGCACCCTCGTGGACGGCGGCCGGCTGCTGGTCGTCTTCGGCTGCGGCGGCGATCGCGATCGCGGGAAGCGCGCCCAGATGGGTGCCGCAGCCCGGGCGCTGGCCGACGTCGCGATCGTGACCTCGGACAACCCGCGCGGCGAGGACCCCGACGCCATCATCGCCGAGATCGTCGGGGGCGCCGAGCGCGGGCCGGCCGAGCTCCTTGTCGAGGCCGACCGTCGCGGCGCCATCGCCATGGCCCTCGACGGTGCCCGGCCGGGCGACCTCGTCCTGATCGCGGGGAAGGGGCACGAGCAGGGCCAGGAGGTCGCGGGCATGGTGACCCCCTTCGACGACCGCGACGTGGCACGCGAGATCCTGGGCGTCGGGCCGGCATGCGGCTGACCCTCGGCGCCCTCGCCGCGTGGTCGGGTGCCCGGATCGCCGTCGGGTCGGCCGACGCGATCGTCGGCGGCGCGACGATCGACTCGCGCGCCGTCGACCCCGGCGCGCTGTTCGTGGGGTTGCCCGGCGACTACGTCGACGGCGGCCGGTTCGCGCCTCAGGCGGCGGCGGCGGGCGCCGGCGCTGCGCTGATCGGCGTGTCGGCGTGGGACCACGTGGGCGGGCGCCTTCGCGAGGCCGGCGTGCCGACCCTCGTCGCACCCGATCCGCAGGCGGCGCTGCAGGCGGCGGGGCGGGGCGCGCTCGCGCGCTCGGGCGCCGCGGTCGCCGCGATCACCGGCTCGACCGGGAAGACCACGACCAAGGACATCCTGGTCGCGATGCTCCGTGTGGCCGGCGCCCGGGCGGAGGGGACGCCGGGCAATCGCAACACCGAAATCGGCGTGCCGCTGTCGCTCCTGTCGCTTCCCGACGGCCTCGACGTCGCCGTCGTCGAGATGGGGATGCGCGGCCCCGGGCAGATCGCCCTGCTCGCGACGCTCGCCCCGCCGGATGTCGCGTGCATCACGAGCGTCGGCCCCGTGCATCTCGAGCTGCTCGGCACCGTCGAGCGCATCGCCGCCGCGAAGGCGGAGCTGATCGCCGCCCTGCGTCCCGGCGCAACGGCCGTCGTCCCCGCCGGGGATCCGCTTCTTGCGCCCCACGTCGCCGCGCTCCCGGGCGGCGTCCACGTCCTCGAGTTCGACGACGAGCCGGACGCGGCGCTCGACCTGCGCCTGGCCAAGGCCTGGCAGCGCCGAAACGCCGCCGCGGCGCTCCTCGTGT
>CALNYH010000018.1:0-50000 GCA_942490795.1 uncultured Thermoleophilia bacterium
CCCGCTTCAGTAAGGATCCGGACTTTAACCCGAATTTTTGGAGCACATTGGCATAATACATATTCTCGCCACCGGTTTCGGCAAGCAAGCGCAGTGCTTTGCGCTGGTTGACGGTCAGCGAATCCCAGAGGATTATGAATTCATTTTCTCGATTTTTTAAAATTTCGAGCTCGATCTGGCCGATCGTTTCCGCGCCGATTGTTTCAAACCGCCACAAATCGAATAAAAACTGCTGGATGTACATGGGTTGGAAGTCGCACCGCTCAACGATTTCGCGGATGATACCATCCGGCAGGTCTGTTTTCCTGTTTTTCAAAAAAATAGCGCTTGCCCATTTGATGTAGTGCTCCACGGCGATGGGTTTCAGAGGGTAGCTCGTCGCCATTTGATAGAAAGCGCGGTCCGAAGCGTTGAACATTTGTGTGAGAATATGTTCTGACTCGGAAAAGATAGGCAAGCTGGTATGGCCCTGAATATACGAGCGTAGCCTTTTCCCGAATCCTTTTCCACTTTTCCAAGCATGCGTGTCGATCTCTCACTGGAATTCATCAAAATCACAAGCAGTTTTCTTTTTTGTGAATAAGCGGACAGGGCGTTCATGGCTGTTTCAAGGTATCAGGGATGATCATGAGGCTTATAGTTGCAAGTAGCGATGATTTGCCCCACCGATAGAGAGATCCGGAAACCGCCGAACCGTAGGCCTGAGGCCAATTTAAGAAGTTTTTCAATTTTGGATTCGATCTGGGCGAGTCCGGTAAAAACAGCTTCGATAAAGTCCTTTTCATCGACAGATCCATAAAGATCAGTATAGGCACGCTTTCAATTCCAGAGGCGTTTTTTTGAGCGTTGCATGATTAGTAAATCAGCGAGAGTTTTGCCCATTCGGCGGTGGGAAAAAAGCAAGGCATTTTAGAATGCGCGGCAAGATAGAGCTAAGTCTGATAGTTCTTTCTCAGGTGCGAAGACTCTCCGGTGACAATGCCGCTATGCGAAAAGGGGATTTGGTTTCCATAGAATTTTATACATAAAGTTAGTTAACAACATGTGTATTACGTTAAATGCCGTATTTGGTCAAGGTCTCAAACCGCGATCGTGGCTTTAAGGTCTTGCCGCCCGGCATTGAGCGCGGTTGGGTTTAGGCGTTTGCGCCGCTGGAGGTCTACAGTTCTTCTTTGACGAACTTGATGAGAAATTCGACTTCGTTCGGAGACAGGTTGAATTTGACCGCGGCTTGCTCCACCAAGAGGTTGTTGTTAGCCGCAGTTCCGGCCTGGCGTTCCTCGGATATCCACTTGACGGCTTTGCGAATGTTTGCGCCCTGGGGCTGGATGCTGCTCATGTGAATCTCCTCTTTATAATTCGGGCCTCTGCTGGTGAAAGGCCGTATTCTGCTCAAAATGGTACGCTGCCTGGAGCAGCCGGTCTTCACTGAAGTGGGGCCCCATGATCTGGAGGCCAATGGGCAGGCCGCCGGACGACAGTCCTGAGGGAACCGAGATGCCGAGGATGCCGGCCAGGTTGGCCGAAGAGGTGAGCACGTCGGACATGTGCACGGCGGACGCGAGGCGACGCGACCACCGAGGTCCAGGTGGCGCGGTCGAGGTCGGAGCGTGCCAGGTGGGCGAGCACCGCCGCTCGCCGCGCGCGGCCGTGATCAGGGCGACGGCGTCCCGGGTCGCAAGGCCCGAGTGGGGCACGTACCCCGGACCGTCGTGGCCGATGAGCCGCGCGAAGGCGTCCGCGCGATCGCTCGCGTGGCCGGCCGCGACCAGCGCGTCCGCCACATGGGGCCGCCCGATGGCGCCGCGCGCGCGCGCGGCGACGTCGTCGAAGTCGATCGGGGCGCCGACCGCCGCGAGGCGCTCGACCATCACACGCGCGCGGTCGTCCCGGGCCTGGCGCAGGTCGGCCAGCGCCCGACGCATGGACTCGGGCGGTGCGGCGGGGAAGGGGGCGATGACATGGGCCGAGCCCGCCACGGCCCGCGTCGCGACCTCGACACCGCGGACCAGTCGCAGGCCGTCGGCCGCGGCGCGCTCGCGCGCCTCCTCGATGCCGTCGAACGTGTCGTGGTCGGTGAGCGCGAGCGTCCGCACGCCGGCCGCGGCCGCTCGCGCGACCACCTCCGACGGGGAGAGGTCGCCGTCGGAGGCGGTGCTGTGGCAGTGAAGGTCCTCGATCGGACCGCCCCCCTGCGTCAGGCGCGCGCGTCGACGCGCAGCAGCCCGCGCTCCTCGAGGGCGCGGACCACGGCCTGCGCGCTCTCCTCGGGCGGCATTCCCTCGGTCCGGATGTGGACCTCGGGCGACTCGGGCGCCTCGTACGGGTCGCTGACCCCCGTGAACTCCTTGATCTCGCCGGAGAAGGCCTTGGCGTAGAGGCCCTTGACGTCGCGTCGCGCACACTCGTCCACGGACGTGTCGACGAACACCTCGACGAAGGGGCCGAACTCCTCGACCATGCCGCGCGCGTGCGCGCGCGTCTCGCGGTACGGCGAGATCGCCGAGACGAGGGTCCATGCGCCGGCGCGCGTGAAGCGGCTCGCCACCCATCCGATGCGCTCGATGTTGGTGTCCCGGTCGGCCTTCGAGAAGCCGAGGCCCTTGGACAGATGCGTTCGCACGACGTCGCCGTCGAGGTACTCGATCAGGCCACCCCGGCGCTCGAGCTCGGGGCCGACGATGTCGGCGATCGTCGTCTTGCCCGCTCCGGACAGACCGGTGAACCACACGGTGAAGCCGCCCGCGATCGCTCACGCGCCACCCCCTCTCGGGGCGCGCAGGCCCCGCTCGATTTGCTCTACCCGCGACCCGTCGGCGCGGGGGCGGCGTGCAGGCCGCACTCGTTCTTGTCCTGCCCCGCCCATCGACCCGACCGCGGGTCCTCGCCCGGCCGGACGGCCCGCGTGCACGGCGTGCAGCCGATGGAAGGGTACCCCTCGTCGTGGAGCCGGTTGTACGGGATGCTCCCGGGCGTAGAGGTAGCCCTGGACGTCCTCGTCGCTCCAGTCGACCAGCGGCTGGATCTTGGCCATGCCTCGGCCGGCGTCCCACTCGATCGTCTTCGCGTCCGCCCGGCTGACCGACTGCTGGCGGCGGATGCCGGTGATCCAGGCCTCCATGCCCGGCCAGCGCGCGCGCGAACGGCTCGACCTTGCGCAGCGCGCAGCAGCGGTCGGGGTCGCTGCGCCAGAGCTCGGGCCCCTCGTCGCGCGCCTGCTCCTCGACGCTTCGGCGGGGCGTGACCCGCTCGACCTCGATGCCGTAGCGCGCCACGAGACGGTCCCGGGTCGCGTACGTCTCGGGGAACAGCAGGCCCGTGTCGAGCTCGACGATGCGGATGTCGAGACCGAGCTCGGCGAGCATGTGGACGAGCACCGACGACTGGCGCTGCCACGAGCAGGTGAGCACAATCCGTCCCGGGAACCGCTCGGCGGCCCAGGTCAGCAGGTCCTCGGCCGGCCGGCCCTCGAACTCGTCTGCGAGGGCGGCGACGTCCCCAGGCGCGAGTGGCAGGGTCTGCATGCGCGGCAGGCTACCAGAGGGAGTCGGAAAACCATATGTCACCGATAAGCGATGGAAATAGTCGCCGCGTCTACTCGAGCGACGTCGGGCGCATCCGCGACGCACCCGAGGCGGGGCCGCCGCCGGACCCCGGTGACGGCGTCGTGCGGGTCAGCCGGACGCGGGCGGGGCGCAAGGGCAAGACGGTCACGTTGGTGACCGGGATTCCGGTGGCGGAACGGGTGGACGTGGCCCGGGAGCTGCGGCGCCGGTGCGGCGCGGGCGGCGCGGTGCGCGAGGACGGGGTCGAGATCCCAGGGCGACCACCGCGACACGGTCGTGGCCGCGCTGGAGGGCCGTTATCGGGTCAAGCGGTCGGGCGGCTGAGCGCGGGCGCGATCGCTCGCGCGGCGGCCGGGGCGGGCTCGCCCCGCAGCCGCACCTCGACCCCCAGCGTGCGACCGAGGACCCTGGCGTCCTCGGCCGCGGCCCAGACCGGGAGCTCCGGGTCGCCGTCGACCTGGAGGACGAGCGCGACGCCGCGCCCGTCGCGCTCCGCCGTGACGTTCCGGACCCCCTGGTCCCGGGTCCGCTCGAGCGCCTCGGCGAGCCGCAGGCACGCCGCCATCCGCGCGAGCCGTCCCTTGTCGTCGGCGACCAGGAGCGCGCCGAGCGCGCCGGGGGCGCGCATGCGCTTGCGGTGCGAACGGACGAGCAACGTCACGATCGCGAGCTCCCGGTGGTCGAAGCCGGGGAGCCCCGCGCTCATGACCAGGTAGTGCCCGTGCTTGTGGTGGTCGTTGTAGTCGACGAGCGTTCCGGTGTCGTGGAGGATGCCGGCGGCCCAGAGCATCTCCCGCTCCCACGGGTCGTCGGACACGAGGTCGAGCCGGGCGATGGCGGCGTGCAGGGTGGACGCGAGCGCGGCCACGTGTTCCGCGTGGGGCCGGTCGTAGCCGTAGAGCGCGGCCAGGTTCCGGACGCTCGCGCGGCGGACGTCGCCGATCAGCGGCGGGTCCTCGGGGGCGAGGAGACGCTCGTAGAAGAGCCCCTCGCGAAGCCCCTGACCGCACACCTCGATCCGGTCGACACTCGCCACCCGAAGCGCTTCGCGGGCGACGACGGCACCGGCGAGCATGATGTCCGACCGGTCGCTCTTGAGCCCTGGAAGCCGCCTGCGCTCGGCGCCCGAGCGGGTCCTGATCAGCTCCGTGACCTCGTCGAGCGCGTCCGTCGTGAGCACATAGCCGTGCAGCTCGTCGAGCGGATACCCGATGCGCTTCTGATCGATCCGCGCGAGGGTCCGGATCGCCCCGCCGATGCCCACGAATCGCCCTCCGAGGCCGTCCAGCCACGGCGCGTCCGCAAGGACCTCCGTGACGTGGCGTTGCAGGGCCTTGACCTGACGCCGTGCCGTCGGCGCGTCCGAGAGGAACCGCTCGGTCATCCGCACGGCGCCGAGCGGCCGGCTGATCCCCTCACCCAGGCGCCGGTTGTGGACCTCGGCGATCTGCAGGCTGCCGCCGCCGATGTCGAGCACCCCGCCGTCGCGCAGCGTGGTCGAGTTGACCGCCCCGAGATACCCGGCGCGGGTTTCCGCGCGCTCATCGATGACCCGGACGGGCAGTCCCGCGTCGGCCAGGCGCGCGAGCGCCTCGTCCCGGTTGCGGGCGTCGCGGATCGCGCTGGTGGCGACCGCGACCACCTCGTCGGCGCGCGACCCGCGGATGGCGGCCGCGAAGAGGCGCGCGGCCCGCTCGGCCCGCTCGAGGGCGGACTCGGCCAGGACCCCGTCGCGTTCGCCGGCCGAGATGCGCACGGCCTCGCGAACCTCGTCCACGAGCCGGAACGGCCCGCCGTGGCGGTACTCGAACACGACCAGCCGGAAGGTGTTCGATCCGCAGTCCACCACCGCCAGACGATGTGACTCGGCATGGTCCGACTCGCCCGCTACCCTAGGAACGAGGATGGGAGCTCTCCTCGATCCGCCCGCGATTTGGGACTCCGAGCCCGGTCGCGGGCCGGCGCTCGGGACGTGGCCGGCGGCGTTCGACGATCCGCCCGTCGTCGAGCGGGCGTGGTTGGCGCTGGTGAGCGAGATGGACCGGCCGGATCGCATCGATCTGCAGCGTGCGCTCGCGTTCGCCCGGGCCCGGCACGGCGACCAGCGCCGTCGCGGCGGCGATGCCCCGTACTGGGTGCATCTCCTGCGCGTGGCGATGACGCTCGTCCGATGGGGGCGGGCGGAGGGCCCGCTGCTGCAGGGGGCGCTGCTCCACGACGCGGTCGAGGACACCGAGACCACGATCGAGGAGCTCTCGGCCGGGTTCGGCGATGACGTCGCCGACATCGTCGGCTGGCTGACCTGCCCGACCGGGCGCACCGACGAGCGCGCCTACTACGCGCGGCTTGCCAGGCACGCCCCCGAGCCGGCGCGGCTGCTGAAGGTCGCGGACCGCATCGACAACCTGCGAAGCCAGGAGGCGTTGCTCGCGCGGACCGGCCCACGGCACGTGACCTGGGTCCAGACCTATCTGGAGCGGACGGCCTGGCAGGTCGTGCCCCTCACCCGCGAGACCCCGTCGGCCGCGCGCGCGGAGCTGGTGATCGCGATGGCCGACCTCGCCGCCCTGGTCGTGATCGCCGACACACCGGCGGGCTGAGCGGGGGGCCTGCGTGGGCTCAGGCGTCCGGGCCGCCATCGAGGACATCCGGACGCACGAGCAGGACCGGGCACGGCGCATGGTGGGCGAGGTAGCCCGAGAAGCTCCCGAGGAGCGCGCGCTCGACCATGCCGCTGTGGCTGGCGGCGATGAGCAGCTCGCACCCCTTGGTCTCGGCCCACTCGCAGACCGTGCTCGCCGGATGCCCCTCCAGGAGGACCGGCTCGGCGCCCGGGAGCCCCGCGGCGACGCCTGCGAGCCAGGCCTCGGCCGCGGCGAGCTCGTTGCTCAGGTCGATCGGCGCCGCCCCGCCGAGGCTCGCGGCGAGGGTCACCGGGAGGGACGGCGGCGCCACGACGTGGACGACGCTGATCCGCTCGGCCAGGTCGCGCAGGCGCCGGGCCTCGGCCACCGTGAGTCCGCCGGCGTCGGTGCCGTCGACGCAGCAGGCGATGTGCGAGTAGCGCTCGGGCTGATCCATGTCGGCAGGTTACGCGCTCACGCCGGGTCCGCGGCGCCGGCGCCGTCGGCGGAGGGCACCTCGACGACGAACGGCGCCTCCGCGGCGCCCGTGAGCGCCAGGCGTCCCTCGGCCAGGTCGGTGAGGGCGCGACCCACCAGGTCATGGCGCCAGCCCTCCGCGAGCGGGCCCTCCGGCGGCGACCCGGCGAGGGTCGAGACCAGGAACGCCTGGATGTCGTCTCTCGTCGCGACGAGCGTCGGCGCGAGTTCCTCGGCCGCGGCGCGCGATGCCACCAGCACGGCCGCGAGCGGCGTGATCGCGTCGATCCGCGTCGCGAGTCGCGGCGGCGTGCGTCCGTCGAGCGTGATCTCGGGCGCCTCGAGACCGCGAGCGATGGCCGCCAGGATGCCGTCGAGGTCCTCGCCGCGTGCGCGCTCGGGCATGCCCCGCTCCTTGGCGAGCGCCTCCCGCGTCGCCGGCCGCCGCCGGGCCAGCTCGAGCACGACCCGGTCCGGGACGAGCCACGAGGCCGGCCGGTCCCTGTGCCGGGCCTCCCGCTCGCGCCACGCCGCCAGCTCCGCCAGCACGGCGCGCTCGCGACCGCTGAGGCGCCCCTGTCCCTTGATCCGCCGATATGTCTCCGCGGGCTCCGGCACGAAGCGGGCCGAGGCGCCGTACCGGCGCGCGTGCTCCTCGAGCACCCACTCGGTGCGCCCCATCTGCGCGGCCCGCGCCATGATCTCGTCCGCCAGCTCCAGGAGATGCGCGACGTCGGCGGCCGCGTAGTCGACCTGCCGTGCCGAGAGCGGGCGCCGGCTCCAGTCGGTGTAGCGCTCGCTCTTGTCGAGGGTGACCCGGAGCGCGCGCTCGAGCAGCGCGCCGAGCCCCTGCCCCGACCCGAGCCCGACGAACCCCGCGGCGATCTGGACGTCGAACAGCGACTCGGGCCGCGTGTCGAACGCAAGTCCGAGCAGGGTGAGGTCGGCCGACGGCGCGTGCATGACGACATCGACGGACGGGTCGGCCACCAGGTCCGCCACGGGGCCGAGCGGCGCGCCCGCGATGGGGTCGACGAGGGCGATCTCGCCGCCCACCGCGACCTGGGCGAGGCAGGCGATCGGGGCGTACGTCCGCTCCCAGAGGAACTCGAGGTCGACCGCGATGCGGCCGGCGCGGTGGGCGCGCCGGACCAACTCGTCCACCCCGGCGGCATCCACGATCAGGTCCGACGGCATCGGCAGCTACCCTACTCCGCCGTGCAGGCGATCAGCATCACCAAGTCCTTCGGGGCCCGGACGCTCCTCGACGGGGTGTCGTTCAAGGTCGAGCCGGGGTCGCGGCTCGCGATCGTCGGGCGCAACGGCGGGGGCAAGACCACGCTGTTGCGCGTGCTCGCGGGGCAGATCCCGGCCGACGGCGGCTCGGTGGCCGCGGGCAAGGGCGCCCGGATCGCACTGCACGATCAGCGCCCTCCCCGGGTGGCGGGGATCAGCGTCGGCGACTACGTCGCGGAGGGGCTCGCCGACGCGCGCGACGCCGAGGACGAGCTGGCGCGGCTCGGCGCGCGAATGGCCGACGGCGACGCGGGGTCCGACGTGCTCGCCGCCTACGCGGCCGCCGAGGCCAGGCTGGAGCGCGTCGGCGGCTACGACTGGCGGGCGGGGGTGGAGCGCACGATGCGCGGCCTCGGCATCGACGCCACGCGCGCCGCCGAGCCGCTCGAGCACTTGTCAGGTGGCGAGCTGACGCGTGCGAGCCTGGCGCGGGCGCTCGCATCGCGGCCGGACGTCTTGATGCTCGACGAGCCGACGAACCACCTCGACATCCAGAGCGCGGAGTGGCTCGAGCGTGCGCTTCCGGACCTCGGCGCGACGGTGATCGTGGTCTCCCACGACCGCTGGTTCCTCGAGTCGGTCGCGACCGCCGTGCTCGAGCTGGATCGGGGCAACGCCCGGCTCTGGCCGATGGGGTACTCGCGCTTTCGCCGCGAACGCGCCGCCGAGGCGGCGCGCCTGGGGGTGCAGGCCGCCCGCCAGCAGGCCGAGATCGCGCGCCTCGAGCGGTTCGTCGAGCGATGGAGGGCGGGGACGAAGGCGCGCCAGGCGCGCTCGCGCGCGAAGCGACTCGCGAAGGTCGAGCGGATCGACGCGCCGCGCGGCGACCGCGCGCTCGCGTTCGGCTTCCCGAAGGCCGAGCGCTCGGCGAAGGTGGTCATCGAGGCCAGCGGGTTGACGGTGATGGCGGGCGACAACGCGCTGCTCGAGAGTGCGGATGTCGTGGTGGAGCGGGGCGAGCGGGTCGCGCTCGTCGGACCCAACGGCGCGGGCAAGACCAGCCTGCTGGAGACGCTTCTCGGCATCCGCGCGCCCGGACGCGGGCGGGTGTCGATCGGGCACCGCGTGCAGGTCGCCCATTTCACCCAGCACGCCGATGAGCTCCCGCCCGGGCGGACGCCCATCGAGGCGCTCCTGGCCGCGTCGACGCTCAATCGGACCCAGGCGCGGACGCTGCTCGGCGGCTTCCTCTTCCCGGGCGAGGCGGCGGAGGGGTCGCTCGACAACCTGAGCGGAGGGGAGCGCCGTCGGTTGGCGCTGGCCTGCCTCGTCGCCGGCGGGGGCAACGTGCTGGCCCTCGACGAGCCGACGAACCACTTCGACGCAGAGAGCCGCGAGGCGCTCGAGGCGGCGCTCGAGGCCTACGAGGGCACGGTCGTCCTGATCTCGCACGACCGTGCGCTGATCGACGCCGTCGCGACCCGCACGCTCTCGATCGAGGACGGGGTGCTGGTGTCGCGCGCGGGAGGGTATGGGGCGCTCGTGGCCGCGCGCGCCACGCTTGCGCCGCCCGAGCCGACGCCCGCCGCGCCCGCGCGGCGCCCCGCCGCCGAGCGGCCTGCGCGCCGCGACCGCGGCGCCACCCGCGCCCGCAAGGAGGCCAGGCGCCTCGAGGAGCGGATCGCGGCCCTCGAGGGCGAGCTCGCGGCCGTCGAGGACGACCTGGCGCGGCCCGAGGTCGCGTCCGACCCCGAGCGGGTCGGCGCCGGGGGCCGGCGTCACGGCGAGCTCCAGGAGGAGATCGCATGGCTCCTGCGCGAGTGGGAGCAGGTGGCGGAGTCGGCCGAGGCGACCGAGTGAGCCGGCTGGCGCTTCCGCTCACGCCGCAGCTCGCGCGCAGCGCGAAGGAGCTTCCACGCCGTCCGGACATGCGGTTCGAGCCCAAGCTCGACGGGTTCCGCGCGGTCTGCGCCTGCGGGCGCGAGCGCCGGGAGCTCTGGTCCCGGGGTCGCAAGCCGCTGACGCGCTACTTCCCGGAGGTCGTCCTCCCGGCCGCGGACTGCGTGCTCGACGGCGAGCTGCTCGTCGCGGGCCCGGACGGTGACGACTTCGAGCTGCTGGGCGGGCGCATCCACCCCGCGGCGTCGCGGGTCGAGATGCTCAGCGACGCGCATCCCGCCAGGCTGCTCGCGTTCGACCTGCTGGAGCTCGACGGAGAGCCCCTGATCGACCGCCCCTTCGCCGAGCGCCGCGACCTGCTCGAGCGCCTGGCCGTCACCGCGCCGATCGAGGTGGTCCCGTCCGTCGACGACGCCGACGCCGCGGCGCATTGGCTCACCGAGTCCGAGGGCGTGATCGCCAAGGACGCGACCGCCCCGTATCGCCCCGGCGAGCGCGCGGGCATGTGGAAGGTCAAGCGCGTCCGCACGATGGACTGCGTGGTCATGGGATGGCGCCCCGGAACGGAGCCCGAGACCGTCGGCTCGTTGATCCTCGGGGCGTACGAGGCGGACGGATCGCTCCGACCGGTCGGGCACGCGGCGAGCTTCACCCGCACGCGCAAGCGCGAGCTGCGCGCGCTGCTGGCGCCGCTCGAGACGGGCGAGCGCGGCGCCGGTGACCCGAGCCGATGGTCCGCCGGCCGCGAGAGCGAGTGGGTGGCGCTTCGCCCCGAGCTCGTGGCCGAGGTCCGCTACGACCACTCATCGAACGGGCGGATCCGTCACGGCGCGCGGCTCGTGCGGTTCCGCCCCGACCGGGTGCCGGGGGAGTGCCTGGTCACCCAGCTGGACTGACGGCCGCCGGCTCCCCGGCGCGGCGGTCGAAGGGCGCCTCGCTCCCGTCGGCGCCGGTGGCGTCGACGACCTCCGCGAGCTCCGCCTGGCCTCCGTCGGTGGTCGCGTCGTCCGTCCCGCTCACGGGGTCCCCCCGGGACTCGTCGTCGCGCGCCCTGCTCGGCCGCACTCGACGCGGCTCCCCGCGTCGCTTTCGAAAGTGCGGTGGCCAGGGTGCGTCTCCCACGCCCCGGGCCTCGTCCTCGTCGGCCAGCGCGAGCAGCGCGTCGAGGGTCCCCGGCGCGTCGTCGATCGCCGCGGCCGGATCGCCGACGGTGCGAAGTCGCGTTGGCACGGTGTCGATGCGAAGCTCGTCCGGATCCACGTCCGGCACCTCGTCCCAGCTCAGCGGACAGGACACCCGCGCCGACGGGACGGGACGCACCGAGTAGGCCGAGGCCACCGTGCGGTCGCGGGCGTTCTGGTTGTAGTCGATGAACACGCCGTGGCGCTCCTCCTTCCACCATTTGCTCGTGGCGAGCGCCGGCGCGCGGCGCTCGACCTCGCGCGCGAGGGCCAGGGCGGCGCGGCGGACCTCGTCGAAGCCTCCTTCCGGCAGGATCCGGACGAGCACGTGGATGCCCCGGGACCCCGACGTCTTGGGGACACCGCCGAGCCCGTGGTCCGCGAGCACGTCGTGGACGAGGAGCGCGACCTCCCGCACCTGGGCGAACGGCACCCCGGGGGTCGGGTCGAGGTCGATGCGCAACTCGTCCGGCCGATCGAGGTCGGCGCGTCGCACCGGCCACGGGTTGAAGTCGATCACGCCGAGGTTGACGGCCCAGACGAGGTGCGCCGCGTCGGCCGCGACCAGCTCGCGGGCCGAGCGCCCGCTCGGGAAGTGGACCTCGGCCGTCTGGAGCCAGTCCGGGCGCGTCTCGGGGACGCGCTTTTGGAAGAAGGGGTCGCCCGCGATCCCGTCGACGTAGCGTTTCAGCGTCGTCGGCCGTTCGCGCAGGTGCACGAGCGCCGCATCCGCCACCTCGAGGTAGTAGTCGCAGAGGTCGCGCTTGGTGAGGCCCGCCTCCGGGAAGTAGACCTTGTCCGGGTTGGACAGTCGGACCTCCCGGCCCGCGACCTGGATCATGACGTGGTCGGCCATGCCTCCCGCCCGGATCCGGGGCCGTCCTCGGTGCGGGCCGAGATCCACGCCAACCACGCGGCGGCCGTGCCCGCGGCCGCTGTGGCGCACGCCGCCGCGCCGAGGGCCAGCACGAGTCCCGCGCGCGCGTCGAGAGGTGCCAGCCGGGTGGCCGCGGCCACCGAGAACGCAAGGCTCGCCCCCGCCGCCCCGAGGAGCGCCGCCCCGCCCGCCGCGGCCGCGCGGCGGCTTCGCCTGAGCCCCGCGATCACGCCGAGGGTCGCCAACGCGAGCACCAGGCCACATGCGATCGCCCCCCACCCGGCCCGAAGCACGTCGTCGGTGCCGCGGAGCGCGACCGCCCCGCCCGCGACCCAGGGGAGCGGCCCGCTCACGACCAGGAGCGCGGCGGCGCCGGCGCAGACGACCGTCGCCGCCGTCACCGAGGTCGACGGCGGATCGGTTGCGCGCGGCGGGGCGAGCATCGCGAACGCGACACCGCATCCGACCAGCGCGACGGCGACGAGGAGCAGCGCGGCGACGCCGGCGCTCGGGCCGGACCCGACGCGCAAGGCGATCAGCGCGAGGGGGAGACCGGCGCCGAGGCCACCCGCGAGCGCCAGCACCGGCGGCACGGCGGCCCGCAGGTGGTCCCCGGCGCCGGTGCGCGCCGCCGCGGCGGCGACCAGCGCCGCGGCGGCGGCCAGCCATCCCGCGACCACCGCCTGCGCCAGCAGGGCGGAGGGCTCGAGCATCCAGATCGTCAGCGCATCGCCGGCCGCGTCGCGGGCCACGGGGGCGAAAGGGGCGATGAGCATCGCCGCGGCCAGCGTCAGGGCGATGAGCGCGAGCGCGACCCGAAGCAGGTCGCCGGGGCCGATGGGGGGCGCGGCGCGGGTCCCCCCCGGCGCCGGGGATGGCGGTTCGGGGACCGTGTCGCCGGGCACGGGCGGCGGCGGGGGGCGCACGGGGAGCAGTGTCAGTTCCGTTCCGGCGAGCGTCACGCGGTCGCCGGGAACGAGGCGGAGCGGATAGGGCACCGGCGCGCCGTTCACGCAGGCGTCTCCGACGAGGTCCTCGACCTCCAGATGGTCGCCGCGTCGATGCAGCAGGACGTGACGCGCGGCCGCGGACGGGTCGGTCAGCATCAGGTCCGCGCCGGGCCCGCGTCCGATCTCGGCGGTGGCCCGCGCCACGACGAGCCGTGCGCCGTGGTCCTGGCCGCCCGTGACCTGGACCGTCGGCCCGACGGGGCGATCGATGATCGCGTCGGAGGGCGCGGCTGCCATCGCCCTGAGGGTAGAGGACGAGTGACGGCGATCGGAGCCGGTGGCGACGCCGATGCCCGCGGACCTCGTCCCGCCGCGCTCCAGGCCGTCGAACGGGGCGGGCGCGGGCGGTCGCCGTGTCGGGCGGAACGTGCGCCGGCGGCCCCCGGTCCCGCCACCGCCGCGGGTGTCGGCCTCGAGGCCGTTCGTCGCGGCGGCCTTTGGCACGGGGCCACGCGTTGACGTCGACGCGTCCGGCCAGGTGGGCCGCGACGGGCGCGAAGGCTCCAGACCGCCGCCGGCCGGCCGAGGAACCGCATGTGTCACGGGTGGTCTCCCAGGACGACGTGCGGCTCGCGGTCGACGTGGCCCGGCGCGAGGGATGGAGTGACTTCCGCGCACCCCCCGAGCGTCATCCTCCGCGCACCCTGGAGGAGGCGACCGCGATCGCGCGGGTGCAGGCGGCCAAGCGGACCCCGGAGCGCGCGCCCGAGCGCTCGGGACGGGCGCCCCGCTGGGCCTGGGTGGCGATGCTCCTCGCCGCGGCGCTCGTGCTCGGCCTGTGCTGGTACGTGTCACCCGGCCGGACGATCGCCGGCCTGGTCGGCGTCGCGCTGTTTTGCGGTATCGCGCTCATGCGCCGCCGGCGCCGGGCCGCTCGTCCGCCGGGCGGCCGAGCCGGCGCATGGGACCCGTTTCGCCGCACCGCCTGAGACCGACCGCGATCGAGATCAGCCCGGGGTCCACTACGATTGCCCACATGGTCCGTCCGCGACTCCTCGCGCTCGAGGGCGACGAGCAGCCCGGCGAGCGGGGGCGCTGGCGGGACCGGCTGCTCCCCGGTGGCCGCCGCGACCGCTCGCGACGGGTCCGGAGCCCGGGCGGGGGCAACACGGGGACCATGGTCATCATCGGCGTCTGCGTCGTCGTGTTCCTGGCCGAGCTCGCCCAAGGGGTCAGCATCAGCGGCATCTCGGGCTCCAGCCTCGTCGCCGACGGCGCGCTCTTCGGCCCGGCCGTGGCCGAGGGCGAATGGTGGCGGCTGGTCACGAGCTCGTTCCTCCACGCGAGCCTGATCCACGTGGGCTTCAACATGTACCTGCTCTGGCTGCTGGGCTCGGCGCTCGAGGGCTATGCCGGGACCGACCGCTTCCTGGCGGTGTGGTTCACGGCGGTGCTCTGGGGGGCCGCCGGCGCCCTGGTCCTCTCGCCCAACGCGATCACGGTCGGCGCCTCGGGCGGCGTGTTCGGCCTGATGGCGGCGATCTTCCTGCTCGAGCGCCAGCGTGGGATGGGACTCATGCAAAGCCAGGTGGGCATCCTGCTGCTCTTGAACCTCGGCATCACGTTCGTGCTGCCGGGCATCTCGATCGGCGGCCACCTGGGCGGCATCGTCGGCGGCGCGGCCGCGGCGTTCGTGCTGAGCGGGTTCGGGAAGGGGAGCATCGCCTACGGTCAGATCACGCCGATGATCGCGACGTCCATGGCCGTGTTGACGGCGGGCGCGATCGCGGTCTCGTTCGCCGCCGTCTGACCGGACGTCCCGCGGCCCGTCCTCGTCTCAGGCCTCCTCGGCGGGGATGAGCACGAAGGCGACGCGACCCTCCTCCCGGTTCACCGCCGCGTGCAGCGCGCGCCCGGCGAGTCGGCCGGCGAGGTCGGGATCGACGTAGACCGGCACGTCGGTGTCCGTGAGCTCGCGGTCCCCTCGTTCGGGCTCGGCGACCGGCATCAGGGGGAGGTCGTCGTGACCCCGGCCGCCCGCCGCGATGCGTACGCCACCGCCGACGATCGGGCTGGACTCGAGGATCTCTGCGATGGCGTCGTTCGCGGTGGGGGTGGGTGTCAGCATCGTCCGCTCCTTCGTGTGGTTGCGGCGCGTGTACCCGGCCCCCCGGGGGCGCGAAACGTCAGCCGGACCGGCCCCCGCTCGACGACTCGAGCTCGCCGACCCGCTCGATCACGCCCGCGACGAGCGCGATCGCCGCATCGACGTCATCGGGATGGCAGGCCTCGACGCTCGAATGCCCGTATCTGGCGGGGATCGAGACGCATCCCGCCAGCGCCCCCAGGCCGGATCGCTGCAGCTCGCCGGTGTCGGTGCCGCCACGGTCGGACAGATGCATCTGGTGCGGGATCTCCCGCTCCTCGGCGACGCGGACCATCAGATCGACGATCGCCTGCGGGGCGATCGCGCTGGCGTCCATGACGCGGATCGCCGCTCCCGCACCGAGCTTGGCGGTCGCGCGACCGCCCGAGCCGCCGGGGCCGTCGGCGGCGGGGCAGGTGTCGATCGCCACCGCGACGTCCGGTCGGATGCGGCTGGTGGCGACGCGGGCGCCGCGCAGCCCGACCTCCTCCTGCACGGTCGCGGTCGCCCAGAGCTCCGCGCCCGCGCGCGGTGCCGCGGCGAGCGCCTCGAGCATCACGAGCACACCGACACGGTCGTCGATCGCCTTCCCGGTGACCAGCTCGCCGACCCGCCGAAACGGCTGGTCGCGCGTGACGACGTCGCCCGCGCGGATCAGCTCGCGGGCGCGTTCGGCGGGCAGGCCCACGTCGATCGAGAGGTCGTCGACCTTCACCTGGGCGCCACGCTTGTCGGCGTCGAGCAGGTGCACGGGTGTCGTCGAGACGACGCCTGGGAGTGGTTCCCGCCCGTGGACCACGACCCGCTGGCTGACGAGTGTGCGGGCGTCCCAGCCGCCGAGGGGCATCACGCGCAGGAACCCGGAGTCATCGATGTGACGCACCATCAGACCGATCTCGTCCATGTGCGCCGCGAGCATCAACCGCGGGCCGTCGCCCTCACGGATCCCCGCGATGCCGCCGAGCGGATCCTCGACCACGCGGTCGCACAGGCGCTCGAGCTCGGGGCGGACGATCTCGCGGACGGCGGACTCGTGTCCGGGCGGGGCGTGCGCCTCGCTGAGCGCCGCGAACAGGTCCTCTCTCACGCGGCGGGAGCGTAGCGGATCGCCGCCTCGCCGCCGGCGCCCCACGCCTCGACGATCATCAGGTCGACCTGCGCGATCTGGGCCTCGCGCTCGGCGCATTCGGCGCGCAGGACGTCAGCGCCGGCCGTGTTGCCCCGGTCGACGGCGACGCCGATCGCGGCGTCGCTCATCAGGAGGGCGTGGCGCAGATCCTGCCGGGCGCCCTCGAGCATGTGGACGCGCTCGGCAGGCGCCTGGAGACGCATGTCCATGGCCCGCGCTGCCAGTCCCGGTGGTGTCGCGGGCCCCAGGTTGGCGAGGGCCACGCCGGCCACCGCACGCGCCCAGGCGCCCTCGGCCCCCGTGCGGCCGGCGCGCAGGATCCCGATCGCGCGCCAGGTCGCGGGCCCGAACCCCGGCAGCAGGACTCGGTCCGTGCCGTCGAGGACGAGGCCCCGTGACAGCACCAGGGCGTCCGCGGCCAGATGGACCTCCCAGCATCGCGCGATCCGGTCTCGTCGCGGGCTCCGCTCCTCGGCGCCGATCCCATAGGGGTCGCGCCGGCGCCGTGTGTCCGCAGCGTCCGCCAGGACGGGGCGCGTGGCCGGATCCTCCTCGAGCGCCGCGGCGATCCGCTCGGTGCGCTCACCCGGGTCGTCGCGGCCGCGGACGATCCGTTCGGCGACGACGCGGCGCAGCCGCTGGAGCACCAGCCCGCCGACCTCGTCACCGGCCTCCGCCATGGGTGGAGTATGGCCGCCCCCGGTGTCAGGCGGGAGTGCTCGGGCGCGTCGCCATGAGCAGCGGGTGCGGGTTGATGCGCGCGCCGTCGCGCTCCCAGGCGAACGTCAGCCGCGGGCCGGCCGCGCCGAGCGCCTGCCCTCCGGCGACCACGGCTCCCGGACCGACGCCGTCGGCGTAGGCGGCGAGCGGTCCGTAGCCGATTCGCTCGCCGGTGCCGGTGCGGATCCAGAAGGTGATCCCCGCCTCGGCCTCGGCGGGCGCAGCGGCCTCGAGGAGGCCGGGCGCCGCGGCGACCACCGGCGTGCCCACCGGGGGCTCGAGCGCGGTCGCGCATCGCCACGCCTGTCCGTGGCACCCCGGCGCGCCGGGCTCGCGGAACCCGTCGGAATAGGTGAGGGCGGCCTCGACCGGAAGCGCCAGGGGGAAGACGAAGTCGTCGATCACCGCAGGGGCGCCGTCGGCACCGGCGCCCTCGGCGGCGGTCGCCCCGGCGTCGGGTCGGCTCCCGTCCCACGCGCGCACGACCGGCGGTCCGGCGGGCGCGGTGCTCGTGACCGCCTCGTCGGGCTCGGGGGTCGCCGAGGCCGGCGGGGCGATGGCGGCCGCGCCCGCCGCGTCGCACAGGTCACCGGCGCCCTGGGCTGACAGGAGGACCGGCCGGGCCGGATCGCCACCGAGGTCCGCGTAGTACTGGCCCACGCCGCCTTCCCATGCCGAGTTCAGGCCGGTCGGATCGTTGCTCGCGCCGATCGGCGCCCACTTCGCCCCGATGGGCCCGAGGGCCAGCCGGCCCTCGTCGAGGTACCCGGTGCGCAGGGTGGAGGCCGCGAACCGGATCGCGTCCGCATAGGTCGAGAACGACATGCCCGGCCCGAGACCGAACGGGTTCCGGATCCCCTGTGACGGGCCGTAGGTCGCCAGGATCGTCTCGTGCGCGGCGATCGCGACGAGCGCCCGCGGGTCGAGGTCGGCCGCCGTCGCCGCCTGGACGAACGTCGCCCCGTCACCGGCGAGGGGACTGCCCGCCGCAGCGAGCACGGCGTCGATCGCGGTCGCGTCCGTCGGCGCGACACATGTCAGGGCGGCGTTGGGGCTGGTCCGCGACACCGGGGAGGGGGTGACGGGCGCCGGAGCCGGAACCGTCGGCACGGGCTCGGTCGTGGGGACCGCCGCGGAATCGGCGACGACGACCGGCGCGGGCGTACGGTCGGGCGCCGGGTTCGATGTGGTCGCGAGGGGCGGCGCCGGGACGACCTCGACCAGCGATGCCGCCGCCGCGTCCTGTCCGCCGGCCGGCGCGGGTGCGGCGGCCGCGCCCGCGGTTGCGACCAGGACGGCGATGCCGACTGCGGCGAGGATCCTCAGGCGCACGGCGGCGAGTTTAGGGCCCCGCGGTCGGTTCGCGAAACGGTGGCGTGCCCGTCGTGCGGATCTTGCAGGTGTCCGGCGGTCGCAACGGGTTGTCAAAGGCGGACGCTCACGGTCACGCCGTCCCCGATTCCGGCCACGACCGTCACGAGGCCGTCGTCGGTGAGGGCCGCCTCGGTGAACGCGCGGATCGCCACGACGGCGCGGTCGTCGGCGGCGGGGTCGGCGACCCGTCCCTGGGCCAGCACGTTGTCGGCCACGATCAGGCCGCCGGGTCGCACGAGCCGCGACGCGTGGACGAGTTGCGCGGGGTAGCCGGTCTTGTCGGCGTCGATGTAGCAGAGGTCATAGGCGCCGTCCTCGAGCAGCGGCAGCGTGTCGAGCGCGGACCCGGCGTGGACGGTGACGCGCCCGGCCGTGACCTCCCCCAGCCATCGCCCGGCGTCCGCGGCCCGGGCGGGGTCGAGCTCGAGGCTGTCGAGGCGCCCCTCGGGAGCGAGGCCCTCGGCGATCCAGGCCGCCGAGATGCCGACGAAGGTGCCGATCTCCAACACCCTCCCGCCCCCCGCCGCGCGGGTGAGGACCATCAGCAGCCGGCCGAGCTCGGGGTGGGTCATCATCTCGGGCGTCGGATGGTCGGCGTGGGCCCGGTACCGCTCGGCGATGTGGTCCGGGATCGGCGTCGCATCGTCCAGGTACGCGACCAGGCGGGCGTCGAAGGCGACGCGATCGAGGGCCATCGCTAGCGACGCCCCAGTCCGCGGAGCCCCGCCAGCGCGAACAGACCGAGCCCGGCGATCAGGAGTGCGGACGCCGCGAGCCCCGGACCGAGCGTGCTCCACGACACCCCCTCGAACTCCGTCGCCCGGGACGCCTCCAGGATCCGCGTGACGGGGTTGAGGTCGGCCGCGACCCGCAGCCATCCCGTCTGCAGCTCACGAGGGACGTAGGCGACGGAGAGAAAGACCGACAGGAAGACCGCGATCTGCATGAGCGGGATCGACTGCACGCTCCGTGTCTGGAGCGCCACGCCCATCGCCCAGCAGGCGGTCGCGGCCGCGAACAGCGCCGCCATCACGTAGATTACGGTCGTCCCCACGATTCCGGGCGGGAGGACGCCGCCGAGTGCGGCGGCGGCGAGGACGGCCGTCGTGGTCACGAGGCTCCGCGCGCACGCCGCGATCAGCGGACCGAGGATCAGCACCACCCGTGGCGCCGGGCTGGCCACGAGGCGGTCGACGAATCCGCCCTGTATGTCCCGGGCCAGGGTCATGCCGGCGTTGATGCCGGCGAAGCCGCCACCCATCACCGTTGCGAGCGGCACGGTGAACGCCAGGTAGGAGTCGCCCTCGAGCTGGGGGATCGCGCCGATGCCGCCAAATGCCCCGGCGGTCGCAACGAGGATGAAGACCGGCATGATCAGGGCCGGCAGGAAGACCGAGGGCATCCGTCGCACGAGCAGCAGGTTTCGCACGGCGAGCCCACCCGAGACGGTGATCGCGCGCGCGATCATCCGTCACCCAGTCGGCGCCGGAAGGCGAGCGCGCTCGCGCCGACCGCAGCGACTGCGAGAACGATCGCCACACCGAAACTGATCAGCGTCGGCCTCGGCTCGACGCCGACGATGATCAGGTCGCGCATCCCCTCGACCAGGTACGAGATGGGGTTGAGATCGGCGAGCGTGCGAAACCAGCCGTCCATGGTCTCGCGGGGGAAGAAGGCCGACGAGAAGAACATGAGCGCGAAGAACAGCGGGAAGGTCCCCTGGACGGCCTCTGCTGAACCCGTTCGAAGCGCGAGATAGACGCCCAGGCCGCCCACCGCGACGGCGAACACGGCCGCCAGCAGGAGGACGAGCACGAAGCCCGCGACGCCGCCCTCGACGCGGGCGCCGAAGAGGACTGCTATGCCGATGAACAGGATCGCCTGGCCGACGCCCAGCGCGACGCTGCCGCCCAGGCGCCCGAGCAGGATCGCCGCACGGCTGACGGGCGATGCCACGAGGCGGTCGAAGAAGCCGCCTTCGATGTCGGTGGCGAAGGCCGCCCCGGCCGACGTCCCCCCGATCAGGATGCCCTGCACGATGGCGCCGGCGACCGCGAAGTCGAGAAAGCTCGGGACGTCCGGGAACCCCGGCACGCGGGAGAAGGTCTCGGTGAACGACCCCGTGAAGATCGCCATCAGCGTCAGCGGGAAGAAGATCGACGGGAACCACGCCTGGGGGAGGCGGAGCGTGTCGAGGACGGACCGGCGTGCCAGCGCGCCGGTCTGGCGCACCGCCAGTCGATTGCTCATGACTCGGCGACCGTGACCGGCGCCTCGGCGTCCTCGCCCTCGAGGCGGCGGCCGGTCTTGGCGACGAAGACGTCGTCGAGCGTGGGCATGGCGAGGTCGATCTCCTGCGGCTCCACCGATGCCGTGTCGAGCGCCCGGACGACGTCCGCGACCGCGGCGGCGCCCTCGGGAAGGCGCACGGCGATGCAGCCCTCGCGCGTCGGCACCGAGGGCCCGAACCGCGCCAGCGCGTCGAAGGCCGCCTGCCGGTCCGCGGAGCTCCCGACGGTGATCGTGAGCGTGGGGTCGCCGACCTCGGCCTTGAGCGCCTTGGGTGTTCCCTCGGCGACGATCCGGCCGCCGTCGATGATCCCGACCCGATCCGCGAGCTGGTCGGCCTCCTCGAGGTACTGCGTCGTCAGGAAGACGGTGGTGCCCTCGTCGTTGAGGCGACGCACCTCGTCCCAGAGGGTGAGCCGGGAGACGGGGTCGAGGCCGGTCGTCGGCTCGTCCAGGAACAGGACGATGGGCCGGTGCACGAGCGCCATCGCCAGGTCGAGGCGGCGGCGCATGCCGCCGGAGTAGGTGCCGACCCGCCGATCCGCGGCGTCGACCAGCCCGACCCGATCGAGCAGCGCCTCGGCTCGCGCGCGTCCGTCCCGGCGCGGGATGCCGTGCAGGGTCGCCTGCAGCCGGAGCAGTTCCCGGCCGGTCATGAACGGGTCGATCGACGCGTCCTGCAGCGCCACGCCGATCGACCGCCGGACGGCCCCCGCATCGTGGACGAGGTCGTGGCCCGCGACCGATGCCACCCCCGCGCTCGGGCGCAGCAGGGTCGTGAGCATGCGGACCATGGTGCTCTTGCCGGCCCCATTTGGACCGAGGAACCCGTAGATCTGGCCTTCGGGGACCTCCAGGTCGACCCCCGCCACGGCGACGACGCCGCCGCGGAACCGCCGGATGAGGCCCTCCGTCTTGACCGCAGCCTCCACCCGCCACCTCCGCTCGCTCCCCGACCGGCGGACCGTAGCGCGACCCGGACCGGGCGGGACTCACGCCGCCGCCGACGGTCTCCTACAGTTGGGCGGATGAGCGACGACACCGCAGACCAGGCGTCGGAGCGGCTGGCGGAGCTCCGCCGGGCCACCGCCGACGCGCTCGACCGATACGACCTCGCCGCCGACGGTGACGAGCGCGGCGACGCGCACCACCATCCGGCGGAGGCCGCGACCGACGCCGACCTTCGCGAGCGCGAGCTGTCGGAGCAGATGCGCTGGCGCCGACGCCAGGAACAGCTCGAGGCTGCCGAGCGGGCGGTGCGCGAGGGCACCTACGGCGTCTGCGTCGACTGCGGCACGGCGATCCCCGAGGGGCGGCTGCGCATACGGCCGGACGCGGTCCGGTGCGTCGGCTGCCAGACGCGGATCGAGCGCGGCGCCTAGACGGGTGTCGGCGTCCGCTCGCGCGTCGAGGGCGCGGGTGGATCGGGTGCGGGCGGCGTGCTCGCCGCGGGCCGCGCGACGGCCCATGTGATGGCGACCGCGATGGTCCAGACGAGCGCCGCGAGCGAGACGTGGACGCCGACGACCTCCTCCGGCAGGCCGTTGCGGTACTGGTACTCGCCCACGCCGACCTGGACGAGCATCAGCGGCACGAAGGCGATCGCGAGCCGCCGGGCGAGCTGCCCGCCCACCCGCTCACGCCAGAGCCATGCCGCCAGGAGGAGTGCGAGCAGGACGAAGCCGATCGCGATCCGGACATGGATCCGGGCCGCCTCGGGCAGATCGCCGAAGCGCCGAAGGACGTCGTCGTCACCCGAATGTGGTCCGGCGGCGGTGACGAGCACGCCGGTGAACAGCGTCCCCGCCGCGGCGCCGAGCACGATCAGTGCCATCGGGCCCTGACGCCGGTTCCACGCCCTGCGCCTGCCGTCGACCATGTCGAAGGCCGCCACCACGGCGACGGTCCCGAAGGCGAGCGCCACCATCGACAACAGGAAGTGGGCTCCGACGGCCATCGGGTGCAGCCCGCTGAACACCGTGACGGCACCGAGCGGGACCTGCCCAACGGTGCAAAGCGCGGCCGCACCGGTCGCCCAGCGCACGCCGCGCGTTGCCGATCGCGACCGCCACGCGGCCACGAAGGCGGCGACCGCGGCCAGTGCGACGAGGGCCGAGAGCAGTCGGTTGCCCGCTTCGATGAGGGCATGGGCCGAGGTGGCGGGGAGCACCTGATCGTCCGAGCAGGTCGGCCAGTCCGGGCAGCCGAGGCCCGACCCGGTCAGGCGGACCGCCGCACCGCTCGGCACGATCACCCACAGGCCGACCAGCGAGACGATCGTCATCGCCCGGACGGACCTGGCGGAGGGCCGGCTGACCCTGCGGGGGAGCACGCGCACAGTGGCGATCGTATTCGCTGGCACCACGCGTGGCGCGCCCGTGCGAGCGGACGTTCGTCCCGCGCGACCGGTTCGGGCGTCGCGGCTCACGTGAGGGGTGCGCTCGGCCGATGCACGGAGCACCCCGCCGACATACCCGGAGCCGGACATGCTCGTGCAGCGTGCAGCCCTTCGAGCGGTTGCCTCGTCGTTCGTGATCACCGCCCTGCTGATCGTCGTGCTGCACGTCCTGCTCCGCTGACCGCGGGTCCCGCCGCGCCCCGCCGCTGCTAGCGTCGCGGCGGTGACGCCGCGTCTTCGGAGCGCCCTCCTCATCGCGGTCGCGCTGCTCGTCCTCCCGGCGTCGGCGCAGGCGGTCGGGTTCATCGAGTCCGACCCCGCCCCCGGCGCCACCGGCACCTCGGCCACGGTGCGGGTCGCGACGGCGGTCCCCCTGAGCGACGCGTTCCTCCTGCTGGAGGCCGTCGGCCCCGGCGGGGCGACCGTCACGGGGCCCGCCCGCCTCGACCCGCGCGATCCGCAGGCGATCCTCGCGCCGATCCGCAGGCGCGTGGCCGGCGGGCACGCCGTCCGATGGAGGGGCCTCGGCCTCGACGGATCGGTGGTCGGCGGCACGTTCGCGTACTCCGTGCCCGGTGCGAACGCGCCGCCACCGGCGGTCGCGCCGCCGATCAGACGGGGTGTCACGGCGCTCACGCTCGCGCGCGGACTGGCCCTCCTCGGGCCGATCGTCGCCCTCGGTCTGGTCATTCTGCGCTGGTGGGTCGTGGCGCCCGTGGCCCGGGACGGCGGCATCCGGCCGCCCCGGCGGGGAGCGGGCAGGGAGGTGGTCGCCGCGGACGCCCTGGCGGCCGCCGGCGGCGCCTGGTGGGCGGCGTGGTGGTCGGCGCTCGCGGTCGGCGGCGTGGGTGTGCTCGGGGTCGCGTTCGCGCTCGTGTGGCGACTGCGCTCGTGGGACCTCGCGACGCTCCTGGCCGTGCGTCCGGGCGCGGCCCTCGTGGTCCAGGCGGTCGCGATCGGCCTGGCGGCGCTCATGGCGGTGGCCGTCGGCCGCCGGTCGGTGGGGCCCGGCTGGGCGCTCGCGCTCGGCCTTCCGCCTGCGGCCGCCCTCGCGGCGATCTCCGCCTCCGGCCACGCGTGGGTCGAGCCGGACCGGACCGTGGCAGTCGGCGCCGACCTGCTCCACGGTTGGGCGACCGCCGCCTGGATCGGCGGGCTCGTCGGACTGCTCGTCCTCGTCGCGCCATGGCTCGCGCGGCTGCCCGAGCCCGATCGCGTCCCGGTCGCGGCCGGGGTCGTCGTGAGGTTCTCGACGCTCGCGATCGGCGCCGTCGTGGTACTCGTGGTCACCGGGACCTATCGGGCGCTGGCCGAGCTCGGCGCACCCGCCGACCTGCTGGACACCGCCTATGGCGTGGCGCTCTCGGTCAAGCTCGCCCTGTTCGCGGTGCTGCTCGTGACCGGCGGCTACAACCGGCTCGTGCTCCACCCCCGCCTGGAGCGGGCCGCGCTCGGCCTTCGGGACGGGGACGGGGGCGCCGCGGCCGCCCTTCGCACGAGTGTCACCGCCGAGATCGCGCTCGCCGGCGCCGTCATGGCCGCGGTCGCGGTGATGGTCGCCGTGCTGCCGCCATCCTGAGGGACGACTCCGGGATGCGGCCGTCCGGTACGATCCCCGCCGTGATCGACGCCGACACGGTTCGGCACGTCGCCCGCCTTGCGCGTCTGGGCCTCGACCCGGACGAACAGGTGCGGATGCAGCGCGAGCTGTCCGGCATCCTCGACCACGTCGAGCAGATCCAGGCACTCGATCTGGACGACGTGCCGCCGACGACCCATGTGGTGCACATCGAGAACGTCGTCCGCGACGACGAGGTGCGGCCCTGCCTCGATCGCGACACGGCGCTTCGCGAGGCGCCCGCCACGCGTGAGGGCGGGTTCCTCGTCCCCCGGATGGACTGAGCGGTGTCGCTCCACACTTTGAGCGCCGAGGCGGCGATCGACGCCGTGCGCGCAGGGGAGACGACCGCGGCCGAGCTGGTGGAGGCGGCGATCGCGCGGGCCGAGGACGATCCGTGGGGGTCGTTCCTCGAGGTCGACGCCGAGGGCGCACGCGCGCGTGCCCGCGAGATCGACGCGATGCCCGAGGCGCCGCCGTTCGCCGGGATCCCCGTCGCGATCAAGGACGCCCTCTCCACGCGCGACCTGGTCACGACGGCCGGCTCGCGGATCCTGGAGGGGTTCCGGCCCGTGTACACGGCGACCTGCGTGGAGCGCCTGGAGCGGGCGGGGGCGATCGTCGTCGGCAAGACGAACATGGACGAGTTCGCGATGGGCTCGAGCACGGAGAACTCGGCCTACGGTCCGACGCGCAACCCCTGGGACCTCGAGCGCGTTCCGGGCGGCTCCAGCGGCGGATCGGCCGCGTGCGTGGCCGCCCGGCAGGTGCCGCTCTCGCTCGGGAGCGACACCGGCGGATCGATCCGACAGCCCGCGGCGCTGTGCGGCTGCGTGGGGATCAAGCCCACGTACGGCGCGATCTCGCGGTACGGGCTGATCGCGTTCGCGTCCTCGCTCGATCAGGTGGGTCCCCTCTCGCGCACCGTCCGCGACGGGGCGCTCGCCCTCTCGGCCATGGTCGGTCGTGACCCGATGGACGCGACGTCGCTCGACTGGCCCGAGCCGATCGTGCTGCCCGACCGCGAGCGGCTCGACGGGGTGCGGGTCGGGGTCGTGCGCGAGCTCATGGAGGAGGGCATCGAGCCCGGTGTGCGCGCATCCGTCGAGGCGGCGCTCCGGACCGTCGAGGCGCTCGGCGGGAGCGTCGAGGAGATCAGCCTTCCCACGACCGGCCAGGGCCTCAGCACCTACTACCTGATCGCGCCCGCCGAGTGCTCCGCCAACCTCGCGCGCTTCGACGGCATCCGCTTCGGCGTGGCCGCCGCCGACGCCCACACACTGCTCGACCACTACGAGCGCACACGCGACGAGGGCTTCGGGCCCGAGGTGAAGCGGCGGATCATGCTCGGCACCTTCGCGCTGGCGTCCGGCTACTACGACGCGTACTACCTGCGCGCGCAGAAGGTCCGCACGCTGATCGTGCGCGACTTCGAGCGCGCCTTCGCGGAGGTCGACGTCGTCGTGTCGCCCACATCCCCGACCACGGCCTTCCGGTTCGGCGAGCGGCTCGACGATCCCTACTCGATGTACCTGTCAGACGTCTGCACGATCCCCACCTCGCTCGCCGGGCTCCCCGCGCTGTCGATTCCGTGCGGCCTCGCGGACGGGCTTCCCGTCGGACTCCAGATCGCCGGGCCGGCCTTCAGCGAGAACATGCTCCTCGGGGTCGCCCACGCGCTCGAGCAGGCCATCGGCCCCATCGGTGCCCCCACCGGGGGCGACGGCCGACAATGAGCCCGGACGTCGCGCTCGAGCCGGTCATCGGGCTGGAGATCCACGTCCAGCTCGCCACCAGGACGAAGCTGTTCTGCGGCTGCCCGCTCAGCTTCGCCGCGCCGATCAACAGCCACACATGTCCCGTGTGCCTCGGCCACCCGGGTGCCCTTCCGACCCTGAACGGTGAGGCGGTCAGGCTGGCGGTCCTCGCGGGGCTCGCGCTCGGGTGCGAGATCGCCCCGAAGGCCGTCTTCCACCGCAAGAACTACTTCTACCCGGATCTTCCGAAGGCGTACCAGATCTCCCAGTTCGACGAGCCGCTGTCGCGCCAGGGCCGCTTCTCGGTCGTGGGGGAGGACGGGCTCACCGAGATCCGGATCACCCGCGCCCACCTCGAGGAGGACGCCGCCAAGCTCGTCCACGTCGGTGACAGCGGCCGCCGTGCCGGGGCCGAGGCCACCGTCGTCGACTTCAACCGGGGCGGCACGCCGCTGGTGGAGATCGTGACCGAGCCCGATTTTCGTTCCGCGACCGCCGCGGCGGAGTTCCTCCGCCAGATGCGGGCCGCGCTCCGCCACCTCGGGGTCAGCGACTGCAACATGGAGGAGGGGTCGATGCGGGCCGACGCCAACGTGAGCGTGCGCCCAGTCGGCTCGGACGTGCTCGGGACGAAGACCGAGCTCAAGAACATGAACTCGTTCCGCTTCCTGGAGCGCGGCATGGAGGCCGAGATCGCCCGCCAGATGGCGCTCGTGCGCGCCGGTGAGCGCGTCGTCCAGGAGACCCTCCACTACGACGTGGACTCGGGCGAGCTCCATTCCCTTCGCAGCAAGGAGGACTCGCACGACTACCGCTACTTCCCGGAGCCCGATCTCGTGCCCGTGGCGCCCGATGCGGGTTGGGTCGAGGACCTGCGCGCGAGCCTGCCGGAGCTGCCGGGGCAGATGCGGGTCCGCTGGGTGGCCGAGCTCGGCATCGGGTTCGAGGACGCGGAGGTGCTGGCCTCCTCGCCGGCGCTCGCCGACTACTTCGCGCGCACGGCCGCACTCGCGGATCCCAAGCTGGCCGCGAACTGGATCCGGGGCGAGCTGCGCGCCCAGCTGCGCGAGCACGGCACGGAGCCGCACGAGAGCAACGTCACGCCCGAGGCGATGGCCGAGCTGATCGGCCTGGTGGCGGCGAGGACGATCAATCAGCCCGCGGCCAAGGAGGTCCTCGCCGACGTGATCGCCGCCGGCGGGTCGCCGGCTGAGATCGTCGCCGCGAAGGGGCTCGAGCAGGTCTCCGACGACCGGGAGCTGGTCGCCCTGGTCGACCGGGTCTTCGCCGAGAACCCCGACCAGCTCGCGCAGCTGCGGGCGGGCAAGGACAAGCTGGTCGGCTACTTCGTCGGGCAGGCGATGAAGGCCACGGGCGGACGCGCCGACCCGGGACGGGTGGGGGAGATCGTCCGCGAGCGCGCCGCGGAGTAGGAACCGGGCGCGCCCCCGGCGCCGGGGTGTCGTGCCGCCTTGGGTCGCGCCGAGGCTGGCGGGGTGGTGGGGCCGACCCGGTCGCGTTTCGGCAAGCAGGCCGGGTCAATCCCATTCGTCGCGGATCCTCGGCGCAAGGCTCAGCCCGGGGGCCGCACCCCTTCGCCTCGGGTTGGGCATTGCCCCTGACCCCTCGACCGGGTGCCTTCTCCGCCGGGGCACGGACGGTGGCGGACCGGCGGCGCCGGTCCGCGCGACGAGGATGCCCGGCGGCGACTCCACTCGCTCGCCGCCGATCCCTCCGGGGCGGCTCACGACGGACGGTCCACCGGGACGCGACCACGGTGATCGGGTTCGTCGCGTGGTTCGCTCCGCGTCGCGGCGGCTACGTGGACGTTTCGTGCGGGGGGCTGAGTGGGAGTTTCGCCTCGAACCGCGCGCCGCGCGCCGTGTCGGCCAGCCGAAGCTCGCCTCCGAGGCGGGCGGCCGCGGCGCGGGCGATCGGGAGGCCCAGTCCGGTGCCGGGGACACGGCGCTGCCCCGGTGCCCGGTAGAAGCGGTCGAAGATCCGCTCGCGGTCCTCGGGTGCGACACCGGGTCCGTCGTCCTCCACCGCGATCAGCGCCGCATCGCCGCGTCGTTCGAGCGTCACGCAGACCGAGGTGCCGTGGCGCCGCGCGTTCTCGACGAGGTTGACCACGATCGCGATCAGCGTCTCGCGGTCCGCCACCACCGAGAGATCGCCGGCGTCGTCGGCCACGCGCAGTTCCTCGGCCTCGTCCAGTCGTCCGGCGAGGAACTCGGACAGCACGATCCGCTCCGGGCGATCGGCCTCCCGCCCGTCGAGCCGTGCCAGTCGCAGCAACCCCCGCACGAGGCGGTCCATGCGGTCCGACGCGGCGCGCATCTCCTCGGTGATCGCCGCGCGTTCGGTCTCCGGCAGGTCGTGGCGTTGCAGCAGGTCGAGGTCGCCGCGGATCGCCGTCAGGGGTGTTCGCAGCTCGTGCGAGGCATCCGCGGCGAAGCGGCGCTGCTCGTCGAGCGCGCGCCGCAGCCCGGCTTGGGCGGCCTCGAGTCGCTCGAGCATCCGGTTCATCGAGTGGGCGAGGACGCCGACCTCGTCGCGGCGCCCCTCGGGGACGCGCAGCGAGAGATCCTCGCTGTCGGCGATCCGCTCCGCGGCCGAGCGTGCGCTCCGGAGGGGGCGCAGCGCGCCTCGGACGATCACGAAGGTCATGATGCTCGCCGCGATCGCCGCGATCACTCCGACGATGGCGAGCGCGATCGCCACCTGGTCGAGCGTTCGCTCCACGTCCGCGAGCGGGCGCGCGACCACGACCGTGCGCGGCTGACCGTCGCTCGAGGGCGGCAGCTCGCTGACCATCAGCCGGTAGGGCTCGCCGTCGATCGTCACCGTGCGCGGGGACGCGGGCGGCGTCCGCCCCTCCGGGTCGATCCGGACGCGCGTGCCCGGGGGGACCACCAGGTCCGAGCGGGCCGGGATCACCGGCGAGCCCGGAGACGGGATCTCGGCGAAGTCGGGGTCGTCGGGATCCGCCTGCGCCAGGTCGTCGGCGACCCTCGTCGCCGTCTCGACAAGGGCGCGGTCCGTCTCGTCGAGCGAACGCTCCCGGACCAGCACGTAGGCCGCGATCGAGAAGGCGGCGAACGCCGCGCACACCGAGAGGGCCGCCGCGAGCGCCGCCCGCGTGGCCAGGCCCGGCGTGCGCACCCGGGTCAGCCCCCCGCCTCGCGCAGCACGTAGCCGACGCCGCGCACCGTCCAGATCAGTCGGTCCTGCCCGTGTTCCTCGAGCTTGCGCCGCAGGTACCCGACGTAGACGTCGACGACGTTGGTCTCGACGGTCGACGCATAGCCCCAGGCCTCGGTCAGCAACTCCTCGCGGGTCAGCACCCGGTCGGGCGCGCGCAGGAACTGCTCGAGCAGCTCGAACTCGCGCCGGGTCAGCTCGATCGGCGCTCCGGCGCGGGTCGCCTCGCGCGACTCCGCGTCGAGCGCCAGGTCGGCGAAGCGCAGGGGGCCGTCGGGCGGCCCGCCGCGGGCGCGGCGCAGGAGTGAGCGGACCCTCGCCACGAGCTCGGCGGTCGAGAACGGCTTGACGATGTAGTCGTCGGCGCCGGCATCGAGTCCCTCGACCCGATCGGCCACCTCGTCGCGGGCGGTGACGATCATGATCGGCACCGGGTCGCCGGAGGAGCGTGCCCTGCGACAGAGTTCCAGGCCGTCCTCGTCCGGCAGGAGCAGGTCGAGCAGCACGAGGTCGGGGCGGCTCGTCCGGAGCGCGGCGCTCGCCCCGGCGAGGTCCTCGGCCGCCTCGACCTCGAACCCCTCGTACCGCAGGGCGCGGACCAGCATCCCACGGACCTGTGGGTCGTCCTCCACGACCAGGAGTCGCCCCTCCATGCCTGCCAGGGTAGCCAGGCTCGCGGCGGGCGTGCGCCCCCCGCCGGGGGAGGGGCCCCCCGGGCCGCCCGCCGGGGACCGCCCTCGCCTGCGCAAGACGGGTATGCTGCCCGGCCGTGAACCACACCCTCTCAGTCCTCGTCGAGAACAGGCCCGGAGTGCTTTCCCGCGTCGCGGGTCTGTTCACCCGTCGCGGCTACAACATCGACTCGCTCGCGGTCAGTCCGACCGAGCGGGAGGAGTTCTCCCGCATGACCATCACGGTCGACGCGTCGCGGTTCCCGATCGAGCAGATCACCAAGCAGCTGGACAAGCTGGTCAACGTGATCAAGATCCGCGACCTCGACCCGGCCAACATGGTCGCCCGCGAGCTCGCGCTGGTGAAGGTCCAGGCCGACGCGTCCACGCGTGGCGAGGTCATCCAGCTGTGCGAGCTGTTCGACGCGAGGATCGTCGACGTCACCGCCGAGTCCTTGACCATCCAGGTGACCGGCGAGACCCGCAGTCTGATCGACTTCGAGGAGCTCGTACGGCCGTACGGACTGCTCGAGCTCGTCAAGACCGGGGTCGTCGCGCTCGCGCGCGGCGGCTCCCTGACCTGAACCCTCCGCGCGCCTTCTCGCGCGCGGGACCGACCGGGGGATCCCCATGCTCTATGACGACGACGCCGACCTCGGCGCACTCGACGGCAAGACCGTCGCGGTCATCGGATTCGGCAGCCAGGGCCATGCGCACGCCCTGAACCTGCGCGACTCGGGCGTGTCGGTCGTGGTCGGCCTGCGTCCCGGCAGCCGCTCGGAGGAGACCGCCCGCCAGCACGGGCTCGAGGTGCTTCCGCCGGCCGAGGCGGCCGCCAAGGGCGACCTCGTGATGATGCTCGTGCCGGACGAGCTGATGGGATCGCTCTACCTGGGCGAGATCGCCCCCGGCCTCCGGGCGGGCAACGCGCTTTTGTTCGCGCACGGCTTCGCGATCCACTTCGGCCAGGTGGTCCCGCCGCCGGACGTGGACGTCATCATGGCCGCGCCCAAGGGACCTGGCCACCTCGTGCGGCGGACCTACGTCGAGGGCGCCGGCACCCCGGGCCTGCTCGCGGTCGGTCAGGACGCGACCGGAAGCGCCCGGACGATCGGGCTCGCCTACATGAAGGGCATCGCGTGCACGCGGGCGGGCGTGATCGAGACCACCTTCGCCGAGGAGACCGAGACCGACCTCTTCGGAGAGCAGGCGGTCCTGTGCGGCGGGGCGACGGCCCTCGTCCAGGCCGGGTTCGAGACGCTGGTCGACGCCGGCTACCAGCCCGAGCTGGCCTACTTCGAGTGCCTCCACGAGCTGAAGCTGATCGTCGACCTCATGTACGAGAAGGGCATCACCGGGATGCGCTACTCGATCTCCAACACCGCGGAGTACGGCGACCTCACCCGTGGCCCGCGGATCGTCGACGAGCGCACGCGCGCGGAGATGCGCAAGATCCTGGCCGAGATCCAGAGCGGCGAGTTCGCCAAGGAGTGGCTGCTCGAGAACCAGGTCGGCCGCCCGCAGTTCAACGCCCTCGCCAAGCGTGGCTCCGAGCAGCAGATCGAGCAGGTCGGCCGGAAGCTGCGGGGCATGATGAGCTGGATCGACACCGAGTTCGACGAGGGCTGACCATCATCATCGCCGCGCGGGCGGGGGGAGCAAGCGAATGACGACCGATTCCGGCGCGTCCGTCCAGCGGGCGCGGGTCCTCGTGTGCGAGAAGATCGCCGACGCGGGCGTGGCGCTCCTCGAGGAGCGGTTCGACGTCGACCTCGGGCTCGACTGGGACCTCGACACGCTCATGTCGCGCGTCGCGGAGTACGACGCGCTGGTCGTGCGCTCGGCGACCAAGGTGACCGCCGAGATGATCGATCGCGCCGAGCGCCTCCGGGTGGTGGGGAGGGCCGGTACCGGCGTCGACAACGTCGACGTCGCGGCGGCCACGCGGCGGGGCATCGTGGTCTGCAACGCGGCCGGCTCGAACGCCATCTCGGCGGCCGAGCACGCGATCGCGCTGCTGCTCGCCCAGGCGCGCAACATCCCGCAGGCCCACTCCAGCCTCGTCCAGGGACGATGGGAGCGCTCCAAGTACGGCGGCATCGAGGTCACCGGCAAGACACTCGGCGTCCTGGGCTTCGGCCGCATCGGCCAGCTCGTCGCCGAGCGGGCCAAGGGTCTCGGCATGCACGTGGTCGCCTACGACCCCTTCGTCGCCGAGGCCCGCGTACGCGAGCTCGGGGTCGAGCGCGCCGAGACGCCCGAGGAGCTCTACTCCCAGAGCGACTTCCTCTCGCTGCACCTGGCCTCCTCGCCCGAGACCCGCGGCTTCGTCGGGCGCGAGGCGTTCGCCGCCATGAAGCCCACGGCACGGATCGTCAACGACGCCCGTGGCGACATCATCGACACCGAGGCACTGGTCGAGGCCCTCGAGACGGGGCAGATCGCCGGCGCCGCGATCGACGTCTTCCCGGAGGAGCCGACGACCGAGAGCCCGCTCTTCGGCCTTCCCGGCGTGGTCGTCACGCCGCACCTCGGCGCCTCGACGTCCGAGGCGCAGGACCGCGCGGGGCTCGTCGTCGCCGAGCAGGTCGCGGCGGCCCTCGACGGCGGGCTCGTCACCCTGGCCGTGAACGTTCCGGCCATCGCGCCCGAGGCCCTCGACGTGCTCGGCCCGTTCCTGCCGCTCGCGGGGAAGATGGGCCGGCTGATCGCCGCCCTCGCCGAAGGGCACCTCGGGGAGCTCGAGATCTCATACGAGGGCCAGCTCGCCAACTTCGACACCCGCCTGCTCACCTCCGCGGTGCTCACCGGCCTCCTCCAGGGGCACGTCGACGGGCCGGTGAACCTCGTCAACGCCGCGTCGCTGGCCGAGGATCGCGGCATCGTCTGGCGTGAGACCTCGTCGCCCAGGGCGCGCGACTACACGAACCGGCTGAGCGTGCGTGCGAACGGGGTCAGCCTGTCGGGCACCACGATCGGGACGACCTCGCGTCCGCGCCTGGTCGAGGCGTTCGACCAGGAGATCGAGATCGAGATGGCGCCGCACATCGGGCTGTTCCGCTATCGGGACGTGCCCGGTCAGATCGGTCGTGTCGGGAGCACCCTGGGCGAGGCGAACGTGAACATCGGCACGGCAGCCGTGTCTCGATCGAGCGTCGAGGGCGACGCCGTGATGGGGGTCACGGTGGACTCACCGGTCCCCCAGGCCGTCGCGGACCGGATCGCCGCGCTCGACGGGTTCGCCGCCGCCTGGTTCGTCGACCTGGGCGACTAGGCTCGGAGGTCGGCCGGCCTGCGGGCGGCGAGCAGCGCCAGCTCGCGCCATTTCCAGTGGCAGTCGACATCCTCGAAACCCGCGGCCTCCAGCCAGCGGAGCTGGTCCTCGACCGGCGCGAGCCGGTTGGACGGGTCCTCTCCGGGCTCCACGTGGGCGATCGCCGCGAGGAACTCCGCGTGGAGCGCGCGGGTCCGCGACGCGACGTGCTCCAGGTTGAGGAAGCGCCCGCCGGGGAGGAGGGCGGAATGGGCCTCCCCGTAGATCGCGCGCTTGCGCGAATCCTCGAGATGGTGGATCGCGAAGCCCGACACGACCAGGTCGAACCGACCGAGGTCGGGGAGCGGCACGGCGAGGTCGTGGGTGACCAGCTCGACCTCCGGGACGCCCGCCAAGCGGGTCCGGGCGGCGTCGAGCATCGGCGCGGAGAAGTCGACGCCGACCGCCGCGCATCCGGGCCGCGCCTCGCGCACGAGCGCGATCAGCCGCCCATCGCCGGTCCCCAGATCGAGCACGCGGGCGACCCGCGCTGGCAGGCACTCGCGCACGGCGGCCTCGCTCTCGACCCAGTGGGGAATGCTCGACGCCGCCCCGCGATAGGCCTTCGCGTGGGACGGGTCCTGCCACTCGCGGCCGCCGGCCGTCCGGCCGACGACATCGATGTCGTTTGAGCGGTCGATCGGGGCAGGGTATCCTCCGGGACGATGAGGACGGACGCCGCCACACTGCCAGTCGTCGAGACCAGCCCCGCGGCCGGCCCGCACCTCCTCGGCCTGACGCTCCTCCCCCGGTAGGGGGAGCGTGCGAACATCCATGCCTGTCTGTGAATGACGGGCCACGGCCGAGGCAGACGATCCGTACCTCTGGAGGAGCCATGACCGCCGACGACGTTCGGCGCGCGGACGACCGCGTTCTCATCTTCGACACCACCCTGCGCGACGGCGAGCAGTCGCCGGGCATCCATCTGAACACCCGCGAGAAGCTCGAGATCGCGCACCAGCTCACCCGGCTCGGTGTCGACGTGATCGAGGCCGGCTTCCCGATCAGCTCACCGGGCGACTTCGAGGGCGTCCGGGCGATCGCGGGCGAGGTGGAGGGCCCGGTCATCGCCGGGCTCGCGCGGGCCAACGAGCGGGACGTGACCCGCGCCGGCGAGGCGGTGGCGCCCGCCGCCCGCCCCCGGATCCACACCTTCATCGCCACGAGCGACATCCACCTGACGCACAAGCTGCGCATGGACCGTCCGCAGGTCCTGGCCGCGGCGGTCGACGCGGTGCGGCTGGCCAAGTCGATGGTCGACGACGTCGAGTTCTCCTGCGAGGACGCGACCCGCTCCGACATCGGCTTCGTCGCCGAGGTCGTGGGCGCGGCCATCGAGTCCGGCGCGACCACCGTGAACATCCCCGACACCGTCGGCTACACGCTCCCGACCGAGTTCCAGCGGTTCCTCGTCGAGTTGTACGAGCGCTGCCCGCCGCTCCGGGAGGTGACGCTCTCGGTTCACTGCCACAACGACCTGGGGCTGGCGGTCGCCAACTCGCTTGCGGGCATGCAGGTCGGTGCGCGGCAGGTCGAGTGCTGCGTGAACGGGATCGGCGAACGCGCGGGCAACGCCAGTCTCGAGGAGCTGGCGATGGTGCTCCGCACTCGCGCGGACGCCGTCGGTGGCCTCTGGTGCGGGATCGAGACGACCGAGATCACGCGCTCCAGCCGCCTCGTCAGCCGCCTGAGCGGCTACGTGGTCCAGCCCAACAAGGCCGTCGTCGGCCGGAACGCGTTCGCCCACGAGGCCGGCATCCACCAGCACGGCGTGCTCGCCAACCCGCTCACGTACGAGATCATGGACGCCACGAGCGTTGGGCTCGCGCAGAGCTCGATCGTGCTCGGAAAGCACTCGGGTCGCCACGCCCTGGTCAACGCGCTCGCCGAGCTCGGGTACGAGCTGGACCGCTCGGAGCTCGACGCGGTGTTCGCGCGCTTCAAGGAGGTCGCCGACCGCAAGGGGCGCATCTCGGCGGCGGACCTCGAGGCCCTCATGAGCGACGAGATGCGCGCCGACACCGACGGCGCCCTCCGCCTCGATCGGATGCACTTTCGCGGGGGCAGCGACGAGCGGCCGGTCGCCCGTGTGGTGATCCGCGACGCCGACGGCGCGGTTCACGAGGCCGAGGCGGCCGGGGACGGCCCGGTCGACGCCCTCATGAAGTCGATCGACGCGGCGGTCGGCACCACCGGTACGCTGCTCGAGTACGCCGTGTCCGCCGTCACGAGCGGCAAGGACGCGCTCGGCGAGGCGCGGGTCGTGTGCGAGATCGACGGCCGCCCGTTCGCGGGGCAGTCGGTCTCCACTGATGTGCTCGAGGCGAGCGCGACCGCGTACCTGCGGGCGGTCGACGCCAGTCGCCACGCCACGCAGGACGAGCCGGTCGTCGCGGGAGGGGTGTGATGGGCAAGACCATGTTCCAAAAGCTCTGGGACCTCCACGAGGTCCGCGCGTCCGTCGACGGCGAGCCGGCGATCCTGTTCATCGATCTGCACCTCGTGCACGAGGTCACGTCGCCGCAGGCATTCGACGGCCTGCGGCTCGCGGGCCGTCGTGTGCGCCGGCCCGACCGGACGCTCGCCACCGTCGACCACAACGTCCCCACCATCGGTCGCGAGCACGGGATCGAGGACGAGCTCTCGCGGCTGCAGATCGAGGCGCTCGAGCGCAACTGCAGCGAGTTCGGCGTGCCGCTCTTCTCGCTTCGCAGCCCGCGCCAGGGGATCGTCCACGTGATCGGCCCCGAGCTGGGTCTCACCCAGCCCGGCATGGCGATCGTGTGCGGAGACAGCCACACGTCCACTCACGGCGCCTTCGGGGCGCTGGCCTTCGGGATCGGGACGAGCGAGGTGGAGCACGTCCTCGCCACGCAGACGCTGCACCAGCAGCCCGCGCGCACGCTGCGGATCAACATCGAGGGCACACCCGGCCTCGGCGTCGTGGCGAAGGACCTGATCCTCGGGACGATCGGCCAGATCGGCGTCGGCGGCGGCGCGGGGCAGGTGATCGAGTACGCGGGGTCCGCGATCCGGGCGCTCTCGATGGAGGGGCGCATGACCGTCTGCAACATGTCGATCGAGGGCGGCGGCCGGGCGGGCATGATCGCTCCGGATCAGACGACGTTCGAGTACCTCGAGGGGCGACCGGCGGCGCCCGAGGACTTCGCGGAGGCGGTCGCCCGCTGGGAGACGCTTCCGAGCGATTCGGATGCGACCTTCGATCGGGAGGTCCATGTCGACGCCGCCGGCCTGGCGCCGCAGGTCACCTGGGGCACGAACCCGGGGATGGTGGCCCCGATCACGGGCCGCGTGCCGACCCCGGACGAGCTCGACGATCCGGGCGAGGCGGCCGGGATGCGCAAGGCGCTCGAGTACATGGGGCTCCAGGGCGGCGAGGCGATCGAGGACATCGCGATCGACACCGTCTTCCTGGGCTCCTGCACCAACGGCCGGATCGAGGATCTGCGCGCGGCGGCGGCGATCGTCGAGGGCCGCCGGGTCGCCGACGGCATCCGCGCCATGGTCGTGCCGGGCTCGATGCGCGTGAAGGCGCAGGCCGAGGAGGAGGGCCTCGACCGTGTCTTCTCAGGTGCCGGCTTCGAATGGCGGGATGCGGGCTGCTCCATGTGCCTCGGCATGAACCCGGACATCCTCCAGCCCGGGGAGCGGTGCGCCTCCACCAGCAACCGCAACTTCGAGGGCCGTCAGGGCAAGGGCGGGCGCACGCACCTGGTCAGCCCCCAGATGGCCGCTGCGGCGGCCGTCACCGGGCACCTCGTCGACGTCCGCACGTTCGACGCCGAATTGGCGGGAGTCTGAGATGGAACCGATCCGCACCGTCCGCAGCAGGGTCGCGCCGCTGCCCTTCCACGACGTCGACACCGACCAGATCATCCCCAAGCAGTTCCTCAAGCGCGTGGAGCGGACCGGCTTCGGCGAGTTCCTGTTCTGGGACTGGCGCGGCGTCGAGGGCTACCGCCTGCACGACCCCGCGCACGAGGACGCCGAGATCCTGGTCGCGGGACGCAACTTCGGCTGTGGCTCCTCGCGTGAGCACGCCCCCTGGGCGCTGCAGGACTTCGGCTACAGGGTGATCATCGCCGAGAGCTTCGCCGACATCTTCCGCACGAACTGCACCAAGATCGGCGTGCTCCCCGTGACGCTTCCGGCGTCCGAGATCGAGGCGCTCATCGCCGCGGCGATCGAGAATCCGGACATGGAGATCGAGGTCGATCTCGAGCGGCGCGTCGTGCTCGACGCGCACGAGCGGGAGATCGCCTTCGAGTTCGAGGGCGGCACCCGTGAGCGACTGCTCCGGGGATGGGACGACATCTCGATCACGATGGAGCACGAGGACGAGTTGCTGGCCTACGAGCGCGACCGTGAGCGCGTCGAGGGGCCGGTCACGCTTCCCTTCGCCTGAGGGGCCTCGGGCCGGACCGGCGTCCCTTCGCGCCGGATCCGGCTGGGGGGTGGGGCCGCGACCGGCGCGCGGACACGCCGCGGATCCGAGCCGTGTGCGGACGAGGCCGCCGGCGTCGGCGCCAGGAGTAGATGCCGCCGCGTGCCTCGTGCCCGACATGCGCCCTCGGGTCGCCGGGCGTGAACCCCATCCACGGCGTCGGGGGGCGGGGTGGGACCGCCGCCCACGCCGACCGGGCGGCGCGGCCACGACGTGGCAGACGGGCGAGCGTCGACGCGGTGGTCGCCATACAGGTCGACGCGCGCGTCGACCCCCCGGCCGACCGGCATCGCCGTGCGGCGCACCGACGCGTCCCGACGGGGAGTGCGAGCGCACAGGCGAGTGCGTGGGTCGACCCACGCATCTCGGACCTCCTGGCCCGACGGTGCGGCACGAGCCCGGCGGAGGCGATCGACTAGCATCCGATCGATGGTCGTCGATCTCGAGCTCTCACCGAAGCGCAAGCGCTCGCCCGGGGCGCCGTGCTGCGAGCCGGTCGTCTACCCGGACGTCGCCCGCCGTCAGGCCGAGCGCATGGCCTCGATCGCCAAGGCCCTCGGCGACCCGATCCGTCTCCAGCTGGTCGACGTGCTTCGCAAGCACGCCGGCCGGGTCTGCGTGTCGGAGCTCGTGCCGCTGTTCGACGTCGGCCAGCCCACCGTCTCGCACCACCTCAACGTGCTCCGCCGTGCCGGCATCGTCGGTTCGGAGCGGGTCGGCCTGTGGGCGTACTACTACGTCGAGCCCGGCGCGCTCGAGGAGCTGGCGGGTTGGCTCGGATCCTCGCCGTCGCCGGGGGTGAAGGCCGCCACGTCGGGCGCGGCCGACTCGCCGCGGGTCCCGCGCAGGAACTCGTAGAGCCCGACCCCGAGCGCCGCCCCCGCGAGCGGGCCGACGATGTAGATCCACAGCTCGCCGAGCTCGCCGGAGACCACCGCGGGCCCGATCGATCGCGCGGGGTTCATCGACGCGCCCGTCACCGGGCCGAACACCAATGCCAGGACCGTGATCGTGGCGCCGATCGCCACGGCCGCGAGCGCACCCGCGGCGCGGGTGTCGGTCGCGACCGCCAGCACGACCACGAGCAGGAAGGCCGTCAGCCCGATCTCGATCCCGAGCGCTGGCAGGTCGCCGACGCCGTTCGGGACCGTGAGGCCCAGATCCGGGCCGTCGCCGAAGATCCCGAGCAGCGCGGCGCTCGCGGCGAGCGCACCGGCGAGCTGGGCGGCGACGTAGGCCGGAACCTCGCGCCACGGGAAGTGGCGTCCGAGCGCGAACGCCACGGTCACCGCGGGGTTGATGTGCGCCCCGGACAGGTGCCCGATCGCGAAGATGATCGCCCCGACGACCAGCCCGAAGGCGGCGGCGACGCCGCCCGGGCCGATGCTGCCCGGGTACTCCTGGCCGACGACCACGGCGCCTGTTCCGGCGAAGACCAGGGAGAACGTTCCGATGGACTCCGCGGCGACGCGCCGCGGCAGGTCGGGTGGTCCCACCGCCGTCAGTCGGCCGTCAGGAGCTTGTCGGCGTAGGCGGCCGGAAGGCCCGCCGCGGCGACCTCACGGGCGACACGTGCCGCGTCGTACCCGACCCGCTCGATGCGGGCGTCGATTCCACCGTCCACGAGTTCCAGTATCGCGAACGCGGCCCGTGCGTCGCCGTCCTTGGGCTTTCCGACCGATCCGCAGTTCACGAATCGCACGCCGACGTGGTCCCTGATCCAGGGCTTGTGCGTGTGGCCGAAGACGAGCACGTCGCACTCGGCGTCGCGCGCGAGTCGCTCGTAGAGCGAGTCCGGCTTGTCCTCGAACAGGTACTCGTTGACCTTCCGCGGCGAGCCATGGACGAGTCGCACGCGCCGGTCGCCCATCTCGAATCGCAGGTCGAACGGGAGCGCCCGCATGAAGTCCTTCGCCGCCTGGCCCGTGTGCGCGAGGGTCCAGGCGATCGACCGCTCGCCGAGCGCCTTCTCGGCGGGGTCGCGGTAGGCGCAGCCGCAGTCCTCGAGGTCGCGCGCGATGGCGTAGTCGTAGTTCCCGTAGATGGTCGGGATGTCCCGCTCCGCGATTCGCGCGCACACCTCGTCTGGGTTGGGCCCGTATCCGACCAGGTCGCCCCCGCAGAAGATGCGATCCACGTCGGCCGCGTCGATCGCCTCGAGCGTCGCGTCGAGCGCGGCCAGGTTGCCGTGGATGTCGGTGATGATCGCAGCCCGCATGCATCCTCCTCGCGATGGACGAGACGGAAGCCTATTGCATCGATGAACGCCGCTTGAATCGACGTCTGTAACCTGATGCGCCGATCCGGGGCGCGTCGCCGGATCCGGCTTTTCCCGAAGCGCGCCGCGCCGTCGCCCGGATGCGGCCGGATCTGGCCAGCGCGACGATCGTGCGACCAGGGGGAGGCGATGACATGAGCGACCGGCCGACACCGACGATTCCGCCCGAGACCCATTGCGAGTGGTGCGGGGCGCCCTTCGAGGGGGGCGCGGCGCCCCCGGACCGCGCGCGCGCGACACCACCGCCGCCGCCCGGCGACGCCACGGGCGAGACCCATTGCGAGTGGTGCGGGGCCGAGTATCCCGAGCCGCGCGACTCGGGTCCCCACGTCCACCCGCCGGCGCCGTGACATAGCCGCCCGCCGCGCGCCGTCGGGGCGAGTGGCGGGCCGGTGACTTTGGCCCCCGGGCCGGTCGCGCCCGAGCGGGTCGTCTGGCAACCTCACGCGGCCGGATGGCCGATCTCCTCGCGGACAACGCCCTCCTGCTGCTGGCCGTGTGCCTGGCGGTCGGCTCGGCGCTCGGCGCGCTCCGCATCCGCGGGGTCGGAATCGGCCCGGCGGCGGTGCTCGTCACCGCCCTCGCGCTCTCGGCGTGGGACCCGCGACTCGAGCTCCCGCTGATCCTCGCCGAGCTCGGCCTCGGGATCTTCGCCTACTGCATCGGCGTCTCGGCCGGCAGCGCCTTCTTCGCCGCGCTACGCGGGGGCGCCCCGATCGTCGCCGGCGTGTGCGCGATCCTCATGGCCGCGGGCCTCGTGGCGGCCCTGGTCGGCTCCGCCCTGGGACTGGGTCGCGGCGAGATCGCGGGCGTCTACGCGGGCGCGCTCACCAACACGCCCGCACTCGCCGCCGCGACCGAGCAGCTCGACGGCGCCGCCGCGCCGACGGTGGGCTACTCCGTCACGTACCTGGCGGGGGTCCTCATCATGCTCGGCCTCGCCGGGTGGGCGCTCCGCCGGCCGACGCAGGTTTCCCGGCGCCGTCCGGAGCCGGGCGGCGCCGACCCGATCGTGAGCGTGACCATCGAGGTGACCCGCGAGGACGCACCCCAGGTGGGCGCGCTGATCCGCGATGCCGAGCACCCCGTGCTCGTGTCCCGGCGCAAGCACGGAGACGAGCTGAGCGTCCCGGACGAGCGGACGCCGCTGGCGCGCGGTGACCTGGTGGCCGTGATCGGACACCCGGACTCGGTCCGGCTCGTCCGCGAGCGCGTCGGCGTCGACAGCGAGGACCACCTGGCGCTCGACCGGCACCACCTCGACATGCGCAGGATGGTGATCTCGGACTCCCGGCTTTCCGGGCGCACCGTCGCCCGGCTGGGGCTCGGAGATCGGTTCGGCGCCGTGGCGACGCGGGTCCGCCGCGGCGACGTCGATCTGCTGGCGACACCGGATCTCGTCGTCCAGCAGGGCGACCGGATCCGCATCATCGCCCCCCGCGGCCGCCTCGCCGACGTTGCGCGGTATCTGGGCGACTCCGAGCGCGGCCCAGGCGACCTGAACGCCGTGGGCCTCTCGGTGGGGCTGGCGCTCGGCATCCTGATCGGGCTGATCCCGATCCCGATCCCCGGCGCCGGGAGCTTCACGATGGGTGTCGCGGCGGGCCCGCTCGTGGTGGGACTGCTCCTCGGCCGGGCGGCCCGGACCGGCCCCATCGTCTGGTCGATCCCCTACACCGCGTCGAGCGCCCTGCAGCAACTGGGCGCGCTGGTCTTCCTCGCCGCGGCCGGATCGCGGGCGGGCGGGGACGTCGTCGAGGCTCTCCAGCGCCCGCAGGGGCTCGCGATCCTCGCCGCGGGCCTCGTCGTCACGACCACAGCGGCCGTCGGGATGCTCGTGCTCGGGAGGGTCGGGAGCGTCGGTGGTCCGCGGATGGCGGGCATGGTGGCGGGTGCGCAGACCCAGCCGGCGGTACTCGCCTTCGCACGCGAGCGCTCGTCGGACCTTCAGCGGGTGGGGCTCGGCTACGCCCTCGTGTTCCCGGCGGCGATGCTGGTCAAGATCGTCGTGGCGCAGTTCCTCGTGCTCCTCTGACGCGCCGGCCAGGCCGGTCGCCGCGCGAGGCGCGGGCCGGTTCTCAGGGGGTCGCGGCGCCCTCGTCGTGGCCGGCCTCCTCGGCGATCCGGGCCCGGCGGTCGGCGGTGAGCGCCCGCACGATGATCAGGATCGCGGCCGTGATCGGAACGCCCACGATCGCACCCACGACGCCGAAGATCGCACCCCAGAAGAGCACGCTGACGATGACGAGGAAGCCCGACAGATCGGCGGCCTTACCGATGATGGTCGGCTGGAGGATGTAGTTCTCGACCTGCTGGTAGACGAGAATCACGATCACGAACACGACGAAGGCGGTCGTGCTGACCGTCAGGGCGACGGCCCCGATGATGACGCCCGCGAGGAACGCGCCGATGTTCGGGATCAGATCGAGGATCCCGGCGATCACGGCGAGCGCGAGCGCGTATGGCACTCCGAGGATCACGGCCGTCACCCCATACGTCACGGCGCAGATGACGGAGATTGCGATGTTCCCGATCATGTATCGCGAGGTCGTCGTGACGATGTCGTCCCAGATCCCGCCCCATCGGCCCGCGCTCGGACCGCTGAGCAGGCTGAGCAACCCCCGCTCGTAGCTGGGGAGGTCTTTGACCAGGAACAGGGTCATGAAGACGAGCGAGAAGGCCGCCACGAACACGCCGAACGCCGACGCCGCGAACCCGATCACACCGCCCGCGATGTTCTCGACGCCCGACGCGATGGCCGGGGCGTTCTTCTCGAGCACCCCCGAGAGGTCGTCGCGGGTGTTGAGCTGGCGCCCGATCGAGCTGTCGTCGATGCGCCGCGCGAGCTCCGGAAGGTTGTCCGCGAACGACCTCACCGCATCGATGAGCGGAGCGGCGACGATGAGCAGCAGCAGGACGACCACGCCGCTCAGGCCGAGCACGACGAGCGTCGATGCGGCCCCTCGCCCGAGATTCAGCCGGCGCGCCGTCACTTCGACCACTGGCGCCAGCACGATCGCCAGGAAGATCGAGACGAAGATGATCAGGAGCGTGCCGCCCACCTTCACGAGGCTCCACGTCAGCGCGAGCAGCCCGACGAACACGAGGATCGTCGCCGGAGCGATCGTGATGGCGACGCCGCTCGGGCGCGAGGAGTCGGGGGCCGCGCCCGCCGAGTCGGTAGGCCTCTCGGTGCTCACGGCCGCACGCTAGGGGTGTGATCGGACAGCGTCGTTCGGCGCGGCCGCGGTCCGTCGGGGGTGCTCGCTCCCGACCCGTGAGAGAGTTCCGGGTTGTCGTCGGAGGATCGATCGAGGAGGACGGGCGTGCGCGAGGTGAACGTGGTGGTGCTTGCCGGAGACGGCATCGGCCCGGAGGTCGTGGCCGAGGCGCGGCGTGTGACCGAGGTCGCGGCGCAGCCCGACGGTCTCCGGATCGTCTGGCACGAGCACGCCGTGGGCGGGGTCTCGATCGACGCCCACGGCACCGCGCTCACCGACGAGGTCCTCGCCGCGTGCCACGCCGCCGATGCGGTGCTGCTGGGGGCCGTGGGCGGGCCCAAGTGGGACACGACCGATCCGGCCAAGCCACGTCCGGAGCAGGGCCTGCTCGGGCTGCGCCACGGCCTCGGCCTCTACGCGAACCTGAGGCCCGTGCGGATCTGGCCGGCCCTCGCGGACGCCAGCCCGCTCCGCCCGGAGCGCATCGCCGGCACCGACCTGCTCGTGGTCCGCGAACTGACCGGGGGGCTCTACTTCGGCGAGAGCGGACGCGACGGGGACCGGGCCTTCGACACCTGCGTCTACACCCGGCCGGAGATCGAGCGCGTGGCCGTGCGAGCCTTCGAGGCGGCGCGTGGGCGCCGAGGGCGGGTGACGTCGGTCGACAAGGCCAACGTGCTCGAGAGCTCGCGGCTGTGGCGGGAGGTCGTCGAGGAAGTGGCGGGCGGCTACCCGGACGTCGCGCTCGACCACGTGCTGGTCGACAACGCGGCGATGCAGCTCGTCTCGCGCCCCTCGACGTTCGACGTCATCGTCACCGAGAACATGTTCGGCGACATCCTGAGCGACGAGGCGGCGATGATCTCGGGGTCGATCGGGCTGCTGGCCTCGGCCAGCCTCGGCGACGGGACGTCGGGCCTCTACGAGCCCGTCCACGGCTCGGCGCCCGACATCGCCGGCACGGGCGCGGCCAACCCGATCGCCACGTGCCTTTCGGCCGCCCTGATGCTCAGGTACTCGCTCGGCGCCGCGCGGGCCGCCGCCCGGATCGAGGCCGCGGTCGACGCCGTGATCGCGCACGGGCCGCGGACCCGCGACCTCGGGGGCGAGGCCGGGACGACCGAGGTGGGGGAGGCCGTCGTCGCCGCGATCGCAGCGGGATGACGGCGCCCATGGACACCGGTAGCCTTGCGGGAGGCGTCCGCGAGGTCGCCCACCACGACGATCGACGAGGCCCGTGATGCAGGAAGCCGACAAGATCTGGATGAACGGCGAGCTGGTCGACTGGCACGAGGCGAAGGTCCACGTGCTGTCGCACGGGCTGCACTACGGGACGTCCGTGTTCGAGGGGATCCGCGCCTATCACACCGAGGTGGGCACGGCGGTCTTCCGCCTCGAGGACCACCTCCTGCGCCTCCAGCGCTCGGCGGACATCTACTACATGCCGATCCCGTACTCGCGTGACGAGCTCCGCGCGGCGGTCCACGAGGTGATCGCCGTCAACGGCCTCGACTCGTGCTACATCCGCCCGATCGTGCTCCGGGGCTACGGGACCATGGGGCTCTTCCCGCTCGACGCGCCGGTCGACGTCGCCATCGCCGCCTGGGTGTGGGGCGCGTACCTGGGCGAGAACGGCCTGCGCGACGGGATCCGGGCCAAGGTGGCCTCGTGGCGTCGCATCGGCTCGAGCACGATCCCGGCCACCGCCAAGGCGGGCGGCCAGTACCTCAACTCGATCCTCGCGAAGGTGGAGACGCACCGCGGAGGGTACGAGGAGGCGATCCTGCTCAATGAATCCGGCTACGTCGCCGACGGCTCCGGCGAGAACATCTTCCTGGTCCGGGACGGGCAGATCGTCACCCCGCCCCGCCAGGCGTCGATCCTCGAGGGGATCACCCGCGCCTGCGTGCTGACGCTGGCCGCCGACGAGGGGATCGAGGTCGTCGAGCGCGAGATCGCGCGCGCCGAGCTGTACGGCGCGGACGAGGTGTTCGTCAGCGGGACGGCCGCCGAGATCTGTCCCATCCGCGAGGTCGACGACCACGTGATCGGCCCGCCGGGCGACGTCACGCGCATGCTCCAGGACCGGTTCTTCGACGCCGCGCACGGTCGCGACGCCCGCTATCGCGAATGGCTCGACGTCGTGCAGCAGCCCGCCCGTCAGTCGCTCGGCGGGGGGTCGTCATGAGCGAGCGCGTGGCCATCTACGACACCACCCTTCGCGACGGGATGCAGCGCGAGGGGCTCTCGCTCTCGGCGGGTGAGCAGCTCGCGATCGCGGTGCGACTCGCCGAGATCGGCGTGGACTATCTCGAGGCGGGCTTTCCGGCCTCCAACCCCAAGTACGGGGAGCTGTTCGATCTTCTCGCCGAGGAGGACCTCGGCACGACCCGGGTCGCGGCCTTCGGCATGACGCGCCGGCGAGGCGTCTCGGCCGACGGGGACCCTGCGGTACGCGGGCTCGCCGAATGCTTCGCGCCCGTCGTCACCGTCGTCGGCAAGACGTGGGACCTCCACCTCGAGAAGGTCACGAAGGTGGGCCGGCCCGAGAACCTCGCGATGATCGGCGAGACCGTGACCTTCCTCGCGGGCGAGGGCAAGGAGGTCGTCTACGACGCGGAGCACTTCTTCGACGCCTATCTCGCGCACGCCGACTACGCGCTCGACTGCCTGCGAGCGGCGCATGCGGCCGGGGCGACCTGGATCGTGCTCTGCGACACCAACGGCGCCACGCTGCCCGACGACGTGGCGCGGATCAGCGCCGACGTCCACGCCGCGCTGCCCGACGCCGGACTCGGCATCCACACCCACAACGACGCCGAGTGCGCCGTCGCCAACAGCCTGGCCGCGGTCGCGGAGGGCGCCCGCATGGTGCAGGGGACGATCAACGGCTACGGCGAGCGGTGTGGCAACGCGAACCTGGTCTCGATCATCCCGAGCCTGACGCTCAAGCGGGGATACGAGACGGTCCCGCCCGAGCGCATGCGCGAGCTGACGGCCCTCAGCAACTTCGTCGCCGAGACCGCCAACCTGCAGCCGGACCCGTGGGCGCCCTACGTCGGGCGAAACGCCTTCTCGCACAAGGGCGGCATGCACGTCGCGGGCATGCTCGCCGACGAGCGGACCTTCGAGCACGTCGACCCGCTCGTGGTCGGCAACGACCGCAACATGCTGGTCAGCGAGCTCTCCGGGCGGGGCACGATCGTCGCCAAGGCGCGCGAGCTCGGCGTCGGTGACCTCGAGTCCGACCCGGAGCTGGTCGCGCGCGTCCTGGCGCGGCTCAAGCAGCTCGAGCACGACGGCTACCACTTCGAGGTCGCCGACGGCTCGTTCGAGCTGCTCGTGGAGCGCGAGCTCGGCACGTACGAGCCGCTGTTCACGCTGGAGAGCTTCCGGGTCATCACCGAGAAGCGGGCCGACGGCCGGGTCGAGACCGAGGCGACCATCAAGCTGATGCACGGCGGTGAGCGGCTGGTCGCCACCGGCGAGGGCAACGGTCCGGTGCACGCGCTGGACCAGGCGCTCCGGAGCGCCCTCGGTGGCCGCGTCCCCGAGCTCGCGCACATCGAGCTGATCAACTTCAAGGTCCGCATCCTCGACGAGTCGCAGGGCACCGGCGCCACGACCCGGGTCCTGCTCGAGTCGACCGACGGACACGGATCGTGGGGCACGATCGGCGTGAGCGAGAACGTGATCGAGGCCTCCTGGGAGGCGCTCCTCGACAGCCTCGAGCACGGCGTCGCACGGCTCGCCCGCGCCGCGGCGCACACGGTGTGAGCGAGCACGACGCGATCCCCCTCGCCCGGCCGGTCATCGGCCAGCGAGAGCAGGAGCTGGTCGCCGAGGCGCTCTCGTCGCGCCGGCTGTCCCTCGGGCCGATGGTCGAGCGCTTCGAGCGCGAGTTCGCCGCGCGGGTCGGCGTGCGCCGGGCCGTCGCCTGCTCGTCGGGAACCGCCGGGCTCCACATGTGCCTCCACGCGCTCGGCATCGGGCCGGGCGACGAGGTGATCACGTCGTCGTTCTCGTTCGTCGCGTCCGCCAACGCGATCCTCTTCACCGGGGCGACGCCGGTGTTCGCCGAGGTCGATCCGCAGACGTTCAACATGGACCCGGCCGCGGTCGAGGCGGCGATCACGCCACGGACGCGGGCGATCCTGATCGTCGACATCTTCGGGTACCCGGCCGAGGTGCCGGCCCTCGTCGACATCGCCGGCCGCCACGGGCTCGGGCTGGTCGAGGACGCCTGTCAGACGATCGACGGGGCCTACGACGGCCGCAAGCTCGGCACCCACGGCCATCCGGCGGTCTACGGCTTCTACGCCAACAAGCAACTCACCACGGCGGAGGGCGGCATCGTCTTCACGGACGACGACCGCCTGGCCGACCTGCTCAAGAGCCTCTCCAACCAGGGGCGCTCCGACGACGGCGCCTGGCTGGTCCACTCCCGCTTGGGCTTCAACTACCGCCTGTCGGACGTGCATGCGGCGATCGGCGTGGCCCAGCTCGAGCGGCTCGACGAGATGCTCGCGGCGCGCGCGCGGGTCGCCGGCTGGTACCAGGCCCGCGTGAGCGACATCGCGGGCGCCTCACCCATGTTCGAGGGCGCGCAGCGGCGCTCGTGGTTCGTCTATGCCCCGCGGCTCGACGCGGACCTCGATCGGGACGAGGTGATCGCGGCGCTCGAGCGCCGCGACATCCAGGCCAAGCCCTACCTGCCGTGCATCCACCTGCAGCCGTTCTACATGTCCGAGCACGGCCACCGTCCGGGCGAGCTGCCGATCACCGAGGCGATCAGCAACTCCACGATCGCCCTCCCGTTCTTCCCCGAGATGACCGAGGCACAGGTGGATCGCGTCTGCGACGCGCTTGCGGCCTCGCTCTCGGAGGTCCGCGCGACGGCCAGTGTCGGCTGACGACGTCCCGGCGGCGCGCCTCTGGGGCGGTCGGTTCGGCGCGGCCTCCCATGAGGCCTTCGACCGGCTGAACGTCTCGCTCGACCTCGACCGGCGCATGTGGCGCCAGGACATCGAGGGCTCGCGCGTCCACGCGAGGATGCTCGCCGACACCGGCATCATCCCGGCGGCCGACGGGGCGGCGATCGACGCCGGCCTGACGGCGATCGCCGCCGAGATGGAGTCGGGCGAGTTCGTGTTCCTTCCGAGCGACGAGGACATCCACACCGCGGTCGAGCGCCGGCTGACGGAGATCGCCGGGGACGCGGGGCGCCGCCTCCACACCGCCCGCAGCCGCAACGACCAGGTCATCACGGACGTCCTGCTCTACCTGCGCGAGCGGTGCGGGATCCAGGCCGCGATGCTCGGCGATCTCGCGGAGGCGCTGCTCGGGCAGGCGGAGCGCCACGTCGACACGGTCATGCCGGGCTACACGCATCTCCAGCACGCGCAGCCGGTCCGCCTCGCGCACCATCTGCTCGCATACGTGTGGATGCTCGACCGGGACCGGCGGCGACTCGCCGCGGTCGTCGACGCGTGCGCGGAGTGCCCGCTCGGCTCGGGCGCGCTCGCGGGCGTCGGGTTCCCGGTCGACCGGCAGGCCGTTGCCGAGGGGCTCGGCTTCGCGGCGCCGACGCCCAACAGCATGGACGCCGTCGGCAGCCGCGACGCACTGGTCGACTACCTGCATTTTGCGGCGCAGCTCGGTGTCCACCTGTCGCGGCTCGGCGCCGAGCTGGTGATCTGGGCCGGGGACGAGGTCGGCTTCGTCGAGGTGGCCGACGCGTTCGCGTCGGGCTCGTCGATGCTCCCCCACAAGAAGAACCCGGATGCGGCGGAGCTCGCGCGCGCAAAGGCGCATCGGCTCACGGCCGACCTGGCGGGGCTGTTGGGCGTGCTCTCCGGGCTCCCGCTGGCGTACAACAAGGACCTCCAGGAGGACAAGCACTTCCTGTTCGACGCGATCGACACCGTCGAGACCCTCCTTCCGGCCGTGTCCGGGATGCTGGCAACCGCGACCTTCCGTGCCGATCGCATGCGCGCCGCGACCGACGGCGGGTTCCTCGCCGCGACCGATCTCGCCGATGCCCTGGTCGCCCGGGGCTGGCCGTTCCGGCGTGCGCACGAGGCCGTGGGGACGCTGGTGCGTGCCCTCGGCGACCGGGGGCTCGGGCTCGCCGACGCGACGACGGCGGATCTCGCCGCGGCGGGAGTGGAGGGCGTGGACCCGGCGATCCTGTCGGTCGAGGCGTCGATCGAGGCCAAACGCGCCCTCGGGGGCACCGGCCGCGCACCGGTGATGGAGCAGCTCCGCGCCGCCCGGGGGCGCGTGGCGGCGTGGTGACGTTCGCGCCGCCGGCCCGGCTCGGCGAGGCCTTCTTCGCACGACCGGCGGCCGAGGTCGCGCCGGCGCTCGTGGGGTGCGCGCTGCTCGTCGACGGCGTCGGCGGCCAGATCGTGGAGACCGAGCGCTACGAGCAGGACGATCCGGCGTCGCACAGCCATCGGGGGCCGCGCGGACGGGCGCGGGTCATGTTCGGTCCCCCCGGGCGGCTCTACGTCTACCGGAGCTACGGGATCCACTGGTGCGCCAACCTCGTGTGCGCGCCCGAGGGGCGTGGCGAGGCGGTTCTGATCAGGGCCCTCGCCCCCCG
>CALNYH010000018.1:55000-74192 GCA_942490795.1 uncultured Thermoleophilia bacterium
TGGCTAAGTGGCAAACGTTGTGCGAATGCATAGACAACCAGGATGTTGGCTTAGAGGCAGCCATTCGTCTAAGGAGTGCGTAATAGCTCACTGGTCAAGTGTTCGTGCGCGGATAATGTAACGGGGCTCAAGCCAGCCCCCGAAGCTGTGGGTGTCGCGCAAGCGACGCGGTAGGAGAGCGTTCCTCGGCCAGAGAAGCGGCGACGGAAGTCAGCCGTGGAGGCCGGGGAAGTGAGAATGCCGGTATTAGTAACGAGAGAGGGGCGAGAAACCCCTCCGCCGAAAGCCCAAGGGTTCCTGAGTAAAGCTAATCTGCTCAGGGTTAGTCGGGACCTAAGCCGAGGCCGAAAGGCGTAGGCGATGGAGAACAGGTTGATATTCCTGTACCGCGTCTTCCACGTTCGACCGAAGGGGGGACGGGGAAGGGTAGGCGAACCGTGGCGCTGGTTGCCCACGGACAACCCTGTAGGACGAGCTCTAGGAAAATCCGGAGCTCATGCGTCTGAGAGGGGATGTCGGTCAGCTTTGCTGGCAAGTCGTCGATCCCATGCCTCCTAGAAAAGCCTCTAGGGAGTGGAAACGCGCCCGTACCAAAACCGACACAGGTGGGCAGGTAGAGCATACCAAGGCGATCGAGAGAACCCTCGTTAAGGAACTCGGCAAAATGGTCCCGTAACTTCGGGAGAAGGGACGCCCCGGTAGGGTGAACGGCTTTACGCCTGGAGCCCGAGGGGGCCGCAGTGAAGTGGCCCAACCGACTGTTTACCAAAAACACAGGTCTCTGCGAAGTCGTAAGACGACGTATAGGGACTGACGCCTGCCCGGTGCCGGAAGGTCAAGTGGAGGAGTTAGCCTTCGGGCGAAGCCCCGAAACCAAGCCCCGGTAAACGGCGGCCGTAACTATAACGGTCCTAAGGTAGCGAAATTCCTTGTCGGGTAAGTTCCGACCTGCACGAATGGCGTAACGAGTTGGGCGCTGTCTCAACGAGGGACTCGGTGAAATTGTAGTAGCGGTGAAGATGCCGTTTACCCGCCGCAAGACGGAAAGACCCCGTGAACCTTTACTGCAGCTTGATATTGGGGTTTGGGACACCTTGTCCAGGATAGGTGGGAGGCTGTGAAGCGGGGACGTTAGTCCTCGTGGAGCCACCCTTGGGATACCACCCTGGGTGTTCTGAGCTTCTAACGGGAGGCCGTGATCCGGCTCTCGGACAGTGTCAGGTGGGCAGTTTGACTGGGGCGGTCGCCTCCTAAAATGTAACGGAGGCGCGCAAAGGTTCCCTCAGCACGGTTGGAAATCGTGCGTAGAGTGTAAAGGCATAAGGGAGCTTGACTGCGAGACTGACAAGTCGAGCAGGTACGAAAGTAGGCCTTAGTGATCCGGCCGTAGGGAGTGGAACTGCGGTCGCTCAACGGATAAAAGGTACTCCGGGGATAACAGGCTTATCCTCCCCAAGAGTCCACATCGACGGGAGGGTTTGGCACCTCGATGTCGGCTCGTCGCATCCTGGGGCTGGAGTTGGTCCCAAGGGTTGGGCTGTTCGCCCATTAAAGCGGTACGCGAGCTGGGTTCAGAACGTCGTGAGACAGTTCGGTCCCTATCTGCGGTGGGCGCTGGAGATTTGCGAGGAGTCGTCCCTAGTACGAGAGGACCGGGACGAACAGACCTCTGGTGTATCAGTTGTCGTGCCAACGGCACTGCTGACTAGCTACGTCTGGACGGGATAACCGCTGAAAGCATCTAAGCGGGAAGCCCACCTCAAGATGAGATCTCCCACCCCTTCGAGGGGGTAAGGCTCCAGAGAGACGATCTGGTCGATAGGCTGGATGTGTACGCGCGGTAACGCGTTGAGCAGACCAGTACTAATCAGCCGAGGGCTTGACGGTAGACCCCTACGTGTCGCTATGTGGTTTTGAGGGTACGTCCCTCGAAGGTTCCCGGTGGTAATAGCGAGAGGGAAACACCTCTTCCCATTCCGAACAGAGTCGTTAAGCCTCTCAGCGCCGATGGTACTCCGGACGAAGGTCCGCGGGAGAGTAGGTCGCCGCCGGGATTGCATTGAGATCGAGCATCGAAGGGCCGGCAGCCAGGCTGCTGGCCCTTCGATCGTTGTGGAGCGCTTTCGCGCGCCTGGGCGGCGCGCGTCGCGGACCGAACGCGGGCTGCCAGACTCACCCGACACGCTGACCGGAGAGGGGGTCGCATGTCGGACGGACGTGGGATCGTTGTGATGGGCGGGACGGGTGCGCTCGGGCTGGGTGTGTGCGGCGCGCTGCTGGAGGCCGGGAACGAGGTCACCGCCACGTGGGTCGTTGAGGGCGAGGTGGAGCGCGCGCGCGAGCGGTTCGGGGCTGAGCTCGGGCTTCGGCGACTGGACGCCACGTCCGCGGACGAGTCTGCGGCGTTCGCCGCAGAGCTCGATGCCGAGGGAGGCCCGTGGGGGCTCGTCCAGCTGATCGGCGGGTACCGGGACGGCGACCCGGTGGGACGGATGGACGTCGGGGGCTGGGAGCAGCAGATGACGCTGAACGCGACCACGACCGCGCTTGCGATGCGGGCCTTCCTCGGCGGGATGGTGTCGCGCGGTGGGGGTCGGGTCGTCGCGGTGTCCTCGCGGGCCGCGGTGCGGCCGTTTGCCGGGGCCGCCGCGTACGCGGCGTCCAAGGCCGCGGTGATCGCGCTCGTGGAGGCGGCCTCGGAGGAGGTCAAGCACGACGGGGTGTGCGTGAACTGCGTGCTCCCGAGCGTCATCGACACTCCCGGCAACCGTGCCGCGCAGCCCGATGCCGACTGGTCCCGGTGGGTGCGCCCCGAGGAGATCGGCGCCGTCATCGCGTTCCTGATGTCTCCCGAGAGCAGTGCGGTGACGGGGGCGGCCGTGCCGGTCTACGGCCGCGCCTGACGGCCGCGCCGGCGTCTACGATCGGCGTCCGATACCGAAGGGGGGCTGCGCAGGTGGCGAGCAACGGGGATGGTGCGCGGGATCGGTTCGACGTCGCGGTGATCGGCGGGGGCCTCGCCGGGCTGACGTGCGCCGACGCGCTCGCGCGAGAAGGTGTCAGGGTCGTGGTCCTCGAGGCGGAGGAGGACGTGGGCGGCCGCGCGCGGACCGTGTGGCATCGCGGGAGGCCCGTGGACAGAGGCTTCCAGACCGTCTTCGGGGCCTATCCGCGCACCAGGGCGCTCGTTCGCCGCGCCGGGATCCCCCGCAGGGACATGCGTCCGGTGTCCGGCGGCGCCGTCTTCCACCACGGCACGCACACGACCCAGCTGCGCGGTTCGCGGACGGGGGCGGCCCGGTTCGCGGGGCTCTCGGGAGCGGATCGGCGCCGGCTGGTGCTCCTCGGCGCCGAGGTCATCCGCGACCCCGCCGCCCAGTTGGCCGACCCCATGGCCGGGGGCGAGCGCACCGAGGACCACCTGCGCGATCGCGGCTTCAGCGACGAGGCGATCGAGGGATTCTTCCGTCCGTTCTTCGGCGTCGTTTTCCAGGACCGCTCGCTCGACACGGATGCCGGCTACTTCCGTTTCCTCATCGGGACGATGGCGCGTGGTCCGGCGATCATCCCGAGCGACGGGGTGGGGATGATCGCCGAATGGACGGCCGCCTCGGTGCGCCAGCACGGAGGGCAGGTGCGCACCCAGGCGACCGTCGGAGACCATCGAGACCGACCCCTCGGGGCGCGCGACGGGTGTCGGGCTCGCCGACGGTGAGTTCGTCCCAGCCGACCAGATCGTGCTCGCAACCGACGCGCCGGCGGCGTCGCGACTGCTGGCCGGGCGTGGATCCGACGACGGCCGCGCGGATGCCGGAGTCGTCCCGGCCTCCTCGGTCACGGCGGCGTTCGCGCTCTCGACGCCCCGCTACTCCGGCCGTGCGATCGTGATCGACTGCGACCCCGACCCGGACCCCCGGTTCCGGCTCGACCTCGTCTGCCAGACGACGAACGTGACGCGTCCGGGCGCGGTCGAGGGCCCGCACATCGTGCTCGCGATGCGCGTCACGACCGGCGGGGACCCACTCGACGGCATCGAGGAGGCCACCGAGCGGGCCGTCTCGCGGTGGTCGCCCGGGTTCCCCTTCGGCCGGGTCGCCGAGCACATCGGAACCTTCGTTCAGCCGTTCGCCCAGTTCCGCACGCCCCCGGGGGTGCGTGAGGACCTGCCGGGCCCGCGTACCGCGGTCGAGAACGTGGTCCTGGCGGGTGACCTGACCCGGCACCCGTCGATCGAGGGGGCGGTGTCGAGCGGCGAGGAGGCCGCCCGGATCGTCTCGACGCTCCGGGCATGAAGCAGATCGGAAGCCGCCGGGTCTGGTCGCTCGGGGATGTCTCGCGGGCCATCGCGGCGCGCTTCGAGGGGATCGACCAGGTCTGGGTGGAGGCGGACGTGCGCGGCATCCGGACCGGCGGGAGCCGGATCTGGTTCGACCTGGTCGACGATGCCCTCAGCATCGACGCGTCGATGACGAGCGTGGTGTTCGACCGACTCGCCCCCGCGCCCGAGGAGGGCGCGCGCGTCCACGCGCTCGGCATGGTGGAGTTCTCGCCGCGGCAGACCCGGATCGGCTTCCGGGTCGCGCGACTCGAGCCCGCGGGGGAGGGGCTCCTGCTGGCTCGGATCGCAGCGCTCCGGGCCCGACTGCACTCGGAAGGCGTGCTGACCGCACAGCGCGGCGCCCGCCCGGTGCCGCGATTGCCGGTGCGGATCGGTCTCGTCACGAGCCGTGACGGCCAGGCGCGTCACGACTTCCTGGTGAACGCCGTCGCCCGCTTTCCGGACGTCGACGTGCTCGTGGCCCACGCGCCGGTCCAGGGGGATTCGGCGGCGGCGTCGATCGCGGCGGCGGTCGCGGCGGTGGGGTCGGCCGGCGATGTGCAGGTGGTGGTCGTGACCCGCGGCGGCGGGTCGCTCGAGGACCTCATGGCCTTCAACAGTGAGGTCGTCTGCCGCGCCGTGATCGCGTGCCCGGTCCCGGTCGTGTCCGCGATCGGCCATGAGGGCGACCGCAGTCTCTGCGACGAGGTCGCCGACCTGCGCGTGTCCACCCCCACCGCCGCCGCGATGGCGGTCGTCCCGGATCGGGCGGCGCTCGACGCCGACCTCGTGCGCGCAGAAGATGTCATTTCGAGCGCCATGGACCGCGTCCGGCGCGCGAGGCCGGGGCGAGGCTCGACGCAGCGGGCGCTCGGCTCGGCCGCGCCCTCGGCGCGCTCGGCCGCGACGCACACCGCCGCCTCGCCGAGGTCGACGCCCGGAGCCGCCGTGCGCTCGAGGTGCGCGTCGCGGCGTCGCACCGCCGCGGGTCGAGGCGGCCGAGCGTGAGCTGGCCCGCGCGATCCGGGAACGTCTCGAGCGGGCCGAGGGGCGGGTGACGCGCTCGGATGAGCTGCTGCACCTGCTCGGGCCGGAGCGGACCGTGCAGCGCGGCTACGCGATCGTGCGCCGGGAGGACGGCGCGGTCGTCGCCGACCGCGCCGCCGCGCCCGCCGGGACCCGTCTTCGCATCGCGCCTCCGCGACGGCGAGCTGCCGGCGGTCGCGGGCGCCGGCGTCTCCGGAGGAGGGCCGATGAGCGAGGAACGCGACGGCCAGCCGACGTTCGAGCAGGCGCTGGCCGCGCTCGAGGCCGTCGTCGCCAGGCTCGAGTCCGGCGATGTGGGCCTCGAGGAGGCGCTCGCGTTGTTCGAGCAGGGCCGAGCGCAGCTGGTCGTCTGCCGGACGCGACTCGCCGCGGTGCAGCACCGCATCGAGGAGCTGACGGGTGACCAGGGGCCACCTGAGGGCCGGCGCCCCTTTCTGACGGGTCCACATGGCGGTGGCCGCGCGGGCGGGGACGCTCCAGCCCGGCCTCGGCGGGCCGATCCCAGCGTCGTGCGCGCCCAGCGGTCCGCCAGCCGATCAGCGTCGCCCTCGGAGATCCGCGCGCGGCGCCGTCCGCCCCCGCCCGAGCCCGAGCGGCCCCCTTTGGGCCGGTTCGTCATCCGCATGCCGACGCTCTCGGGCGGCGGTCCTCGCACGGCGACGTTCGTCCGGATCAGCGCGGTGTCGCTCATCATGGCCGGAATCATCGGCGCGGGCGTGCCGGGGCTCGAGGGCCGCGCCGCGCTCGTCCTCGCGGGTGTCTCGGGTCTGATCGCCCCTCCCGGACTCGGGCGCGACGGGCGGCCGGGTCGGGCGGGCATGGTGGCGCTCGGCCTCCTGGCCGCCGCGGTCCTTCTGATGCTGCTCGCGGTGGCCGGCTAGCCCAGCACCGCGGCCGAGCGCCTCGGCGGCGGCGCCTCGCCACGCCGGCGCGCCTGCCAGCGATCCAGCATGCGAAGGTCGCGCTCGATGCGTCCGAGCGGCACCTGGCATCCGGCGCTCGCCACGTTGGCGAAGGCGAGCAGTCGCTCCTCGTCTGAGCGGAGCGTCATCCACTTGGCGAGCACGTCGTCGCCGGCGGGGAGCGCCTCGCCGCCGCCCGCGGGAAGCCGCTCGGGGAACTGGATGCAGTACTCGCGGACGGGGGCCATCGAGCGCGGCAGAAGGGCCACCACGGGAAGGTGGGGATAGATGAGATACCGGTAGCGCGGGCCGGGCGGAGCGGGCCGCCCGGGGCGCGCGGGACGACGGCCGGGCACGCAGATGAACCCCAGCTCCCTGAACATCTGCCATTCGTCGTCGTTGATCACGGAACGAAGCAACTCGAGGGATCGCTCCTCGGCCTCGGCCGGGCTGACCCGTGGCTCCACGAGCCAGTCCGGTCGAGGCGCGCGAACGCGGGCGTGCTCGTGGCGCCCCTCGGCGATCCGGCGCACGACGATCGCGATCGTCGCCAGCGAGGCGAGCAGGAGCAGCACCCCGACACCGGCCATCGCGCCTACCGGCGATGCGCCGATGCGTCGGGCCCGCCGCCCGTCGCACGCGGCCAGAACAGCACACGCTCGGCGCCCGCGGGCACCTGGTCGAAGTCGGTGACCAGGACGGCCTCGCGTCGCCCGGACCCGGGGTCCGATGTCGGCACGGCCGCCCACATCCCCTCGTCGAGCTGACGCCGGAACTCGCGCACCAGACGCTCCCGTTCGGACTCCGTGCGCGGGTCGCCCTCGGCGATGAGCGTCTCGCCGTAGCCGGGCATCATGCGCAACAGCTTCATCGTGCCTCCGGCGGCGCGGTGTCCGAGGTCGCCGACCTCGCGTCGACGATGCGGCGCCGACACCGCGCGTTATACCCCCCTGACAGGGTCGTCGCAACGCCCGCCGTGGCCCGACGAACCTTCGTCACGGGGGCGACCGGCGGCGGTTCGCCGCCCGGCCGAACGGCGCACCCCATCTGCCAGCATGACGGGGTGCCCCTCGACCGCGAGTTCGTCCGCGCCGCGCTTCCGTCGCTCGAGGGGCAGACGTACCTCAACACCGGCGGCGCCGGTCCGCTCACGGTCGCCGCCGCCGAGGAGCTGCACGCCGCCGCCGAGCGGTCCCTCGCCGCCGGGCGCATGTCGCTCGCTGCGGTCGAGTTCGGGGACGCGATGGTCGCCGGGCTCCGCGCCGACCTCGCGACGCTCCTGGGTGACGTTCCCGAGCACGTCGCGGTGACGGTCAACACGACCCACGGCGTGAACGCGGTCGTGTGGGGGATGGACTGGGTGCCTGGCGACGCGGTCGTGACCACGGCGCTCGAGCACCCGGGACTCGTCGCGCCACTCGCGACCCTGGCCCGGCGCCGGGGCGTACACCTCGAGGTCATCGGGGCGGAGGAGGCGCAGGCCGACCTCGCGGGTGCGGTCGCGCGCCTGGCGGGGCCACGGACGCGCCTGGTCGCCCTCTCTCACGTCGCCTACGGGACCGGGGCGCTGCTCGATGTCGCGGGGGCCGCGCGCGCGGCGCGGTCCGTGGGCGCGCTGACGCTCGTCGACGGGGCGCAGACGGTCGGCGCGATCCCGGTCGCGCCGGCGTCGCTCGGCGCGGACGCGTACGCGTTCCCAGCGCACAAGTGGCTGCTCGGCCCCGAGGGGCTCGGAGGGCTGTGGATCTCGGAGGGGTGCCGCGAGCGGCTGGACGTGACCTTCGCGGGCTACGAGAGCGGGACCGACCACGTCCCAGGGGGTGGGTTCACCCCGTGGCCCGCCGCCCGCCGCCTCGAGCTCTCGACGCCGCCCTTCGACCTTGTCCCGGCCTGGCGGGCGTCGCTTGCGTGGCTCGCCGCGCTCGGCTGGGGCGAGGTGCACCGGGGGACGGCGGCGGCCGCCGCGCGGGCGCGTGAGGTCCTCGCGGGGGTGCCCGGCGTGGGCCTCGTCACGCCGCCGGGCGCCGCGGGGCTCGTCGCCTTCACGATCGAGGGCCGCGACCCGCCGGAGGTCTGTCGCGCGCTCGCGCGTCGCGATGTGATCATCCGATGGATCGACCATCCTTCCCTGCTCCGCCTCTCGGCGGGCTTCTTCACCGATGACGAGGACCTGGCCCGACTCGCGGCCGGCCTCGCAACACCACCCTCGACGACCCCGGGAGCCCCAGCGAATGGCTGATACCGTCACCGCCGTGAGCGAGCGATTCGTGATCGAGGGTGATCGACGGCTCGCGGGGGTGATCGAGCCGAGCGGCAACAAGAACGCCGCCCTGCCGATCCTCGCCGCGTGCCTGTTGACCGACGACGAGGTCGTCGTCGAGAACGTGCCCGACATCGTGGACGTGCACGTGATGCTCGCCCTGCTCGACGACCTCGGCGTGTCGATCCGCGAGGAGTCGCACAACGTGCTCGCCCTGAAGGCGGAACGCGTGCGCGAGCCACGGCTCGACGAGGAGCTCGCCAGCAAGCTGCGGGCGTCGTTGCTGCTCGCCGGCCCCCTGCTCGCGCGGTGCGGTCGGGTCGAGCTCCCGCTCTCCGGGGGCGACTTCATCGGTCGCCGACGGGTGGACACGCACCTCCTGGCCTTCCGTGCCCTCGGCGCGGACGTCTCGGTGGCGCGCGGCTATGCGGTCAAGGCCGATCGGCTGTCCGGGGCCGAGATCTTCCTGGACGAGGCGTCGGTCACGGCCACCGAGAACACCCTGATGGCCGCGGCCCTCGCGCCGGGCGAGACCGTCGTCCTCAACGCGGCCAGTGAGCCCCACGTCCAGGATCTCGCGCGCTTCCTGGTCGAGCTCGGGGCCGAGATCGAGGGGATCGGGACGAACCGTCTGATCGTGCGGGGCGTGGACCGTCTGCGCGGAGGGCGGTTCCGGATCGGGCCGGACCACATCGAGATCGCATCGTTCATCGGTCTGGGGGCCATCACGGGATCGGACCTGACGATCCCAGGCGTGCGCCCCGAGGATCTGCGCATGATCCTGCTGACGTTCGAGCGGCTGGGGATCCGGGTCGAGATCCAGGGCGACGTGCTCCGGGTCCCGCCCGACCAGAGCCTCAGGGTGGTCTCGGACGCCGGCGACGCGATCCCCAAGATCGACGACGGGATCTGGCCGGCGTTCCCCGCGGATCTCACGAGCATCGCCACGGCGGTGGCGACCCAGACGCACGGCACCGTGATGATCTTCGAGAAGATGTTCGAGAACCGCCTCTTCTTCGTCGACAAGCTCGTCTCGATGGGGGCGAGGATCGTCCTCTGCGATCCCCACCGGGCGGTCGTGAGCGGCCGCGCGCAGCTGTGGGGGGAGCGGATGGAGTCGCCCGACATCCGTGCCGGCATGGCGCTCCTGATCGCGGGTCTCGCGGCCAAGGGTCGAAGCGTGATCGGCAACGTGCGCCAGATCGACCGCGGCTACGAGCGGATCGACGAGCGGCTGAACGCGGTCGGGGCATCGATCGAGCGCCTCGATGACTGAGTCCGCGCCGCCGTCGGCTCCGGCGGCCCTGCCGGCCGGTGTCCGGGACGTGCTGCCCGTCGAGGCCGAGGAGCTGCGGGCGGTCGAGGGATCGCTTCGCGAGCGGTTCGCGCTTCACGGGTACCGCGAGGTGATGACGCCGGTGATCGAGTTGGCGGCCGTGCTCGAGCGCGCCCAGGAGGGGCCCGCCGCACCCGCGTACCGGCTCTTCGACGACCGTGGTCGGGTGCTGACGCTCCGCCCCGACCTGACGATCCCCGCCGCGCGACTGGTCGCGACGCGTATGGCCGAGCGGACCGGGCCCGTGCGCGTCTTCTACGTCGCGCGCGCCTTCCGCCCGCCCCCCGCCGGACGCCCCCGCCCGGCCGAGGAGCGTCAGGCGGGCATCGAGCTCGTGGGGCCGTCCGGACCGGATGCGGACGCCGAGGTCATCGCCCTCCTCGTCGATGCGCTCACGGCCGCGGGGCTCGAAGGCGTCCGCATCGGAGTCGCCGACGTGTCGCTCACGGCGGCCGTGCTCGAGGCGCTCGGAGTGGGGGCCCCCGCCGCCGGGCGGCTTCGGGGCGCGCTCGCGGCGCGCAACTTCGTGGCGTGGCGCCGTGGTGTCGCGACGCTCGGCCTCGCGGAGGAGGAGGCCCGGCTGCTCGCCGATCTCCCCACGCTCCGCGGCGGGGTGGACGTGCTGTCACGGGTGGAGGAGGCGGTCCCCGAGGCGGCGGCCGCGTGCGCGCGGCTCGCGCGCACGCTCGAGCTCGCGGCCGGGCGTGACGGTGGCGCGGATGTGGGCGTGGACCTGGGCGTGCTCCGGGATTGGCCGTACTACTCCGGCGTCGTCTTCGAGGCGTACGCGCCGGGCGTGAGCGAGCCGGTTGCGGTCGGTGGGCGCTACGACGGGCTCGGAGCGCGATTCGGCACCGACCGTGCGGCGGTCGGGTTCGCGATCGGACTCGAGCTGCTCCACAGATCGCTGGCACCGCAGTCGCGACCCGATGGACCGCGTCTCGGGGCCGTGCTGGTCGGCGGTCTCGGGCCCGAGGCCGACACCGCGCGCTCCCTTCGCGCGGCCGGGATCCCCGTCGCGGCGACGGGCGACGATCCCGCCGACGCCGAGGCCATCGCCGACGAGGACGACTGGCGCTACGTCGTCCGTCGCGACGGCCCCGGATTCAGCGTGCGCGATCGTCGCTCGGGCGAGCGGTTCAGCTGCGGCCGGCCCGAGGAGGTGCTGCCATCGCGCCCCTGACCTTCTGCGTTCCGCTCGGCGCCCTCTTCGAGGAGTCGGTGGATGCGCTGGCCACGGCCGGTCTCGATGTCGCCCCGCTGCGCGCCGCCGGGCGACGCCTGGTGGTCAGCGCCGACGACGGCACCACGTACGTGACGACCCGCCCGAGCGACGTCCCGACCTACGTGGAGAGCGGCGCGGCCGATCTCGGCATCGTCGGCAAGGACGTGCTGCACGAGCGTCGGCCGGACGTCTACGAACTCGTCGACCTCGGTTTCGGAGGGTGTCGCATGGTCTACGCGACGGTCGCCGGCGAGGACCCGACGCCGGGTGTGCTGGAGCACCTCGGCACCGTCCGCGTCGCCACCAAGTATCCGGTCTGCGCCACCGAGCACTTCTTGTCCACCGGGCGCGAGGCCGAGGTGATCAAGGTCAACGGATCGGTGGAGCTGGCGCCGCTCGCGGGCCTTGCCGACGGCATCGTCGATCTCGTGGCGACGGGCCGGACACTCCGTGAGAACGGTCTCGTCGAGCGCGAGCCGATCTTCGAGTCGTCGGCGCGTCTGATCGCGAACCGGGTCAGCCACAAGCTCCGCGCCGGGGAGATCGACGCCCTGTCGAGTCGGCTCGAGCGGGCGGTCGGGGCAGCCCGATGAGCGTCGTGCGACGCGAGCGCCTTGGGGACGGGGATCCCGTGGCGCTCGCCGCGACGTTCCGCCCCCCACCCGGCGCGGACCTGTCCGCACGGACCGCGGAGGTGATCGACGACGTCCGCCGCCGCGGTGACGAGGCGGTGATCGAGCACGTGGCGCGATACGACGCCCCGGGGTTCACGGGGCCGCTCCGGGTGGCGCCGGAGGCGATCCGCGCGGCCGCGGCCGCGGCGCCGCAGGCGCTTCGGGACGCGATCGTCACGGCCGCGTCGCAGGTGCGTCTGGTCGCCGAGGGCCTGATGGGCGACGAGGTCGCGCTCACGCTGCCGTACGGGCAGTCGGTGCGATCGCGCACCGTGCCGGTCGGCGCGGCGGGCTGCTACGTCCCGGGAGGGCGCGCCGCGTACCCCTCCAGCCTCGTCATGACCGCCGTGCCCGCGCAGGTGGCCGGCGTTGCGCGAGTCGTCGTGGCCACGCCGCCCGGCCCCGGCGGTGAGGTCCACCCGTCCGTGGCGGCCGCCGCGGGACTGCTCGACATCGACGAGGTGTACGTCGCCGGCGGCGCCGCCGCCGTCGCCGCGCTCGCGCTCGGCACGGAGCGCATCGCGCCCGTCGACGTGATCACGGGTCCGGGGAGCGCCTGGGTCCAGGAGGCGAAGCGCCAGCTCGTCGGCACCGTCGGCATCGACGGCATCGCCGGCCCGAGCGAGGTCATGATCCTCGCCGACGCGGCCGCCGACGCCACCTCGGTCGCGCTCGATCTCCTGGCCCAGGCCGAGCACGGGCCCGACTCGGTGGCAGTCGTGGCGAGCACCGACCCCGACCTGCTGGACGCCGTGGCCGAGCAGATGATGCGCCAGGGGCCGATCGGGCAGGTGATCCTCGTGGACTGCCGCTCGTCGGACGATGCGCTCGCGCTGAGCGAGGCGATGGCGCCCGAGCACCTCGAGGTCCTGGTCGGGGAGCCGGAGCCGCTCGTGGGCGCGGGTCACGACCGCCGGTGCGGTGTTCATCGGCCGCAACGGGGCCACGGCGTTCGGGGACTACGTCGCCGGGTCCAACCACGTCCTCCCGACCGGTGGGGCGGCGCGATTCGCCTCGGCGCTCGGGCCGGCCACGTACACTCGGCGCATGTCCGTCGTCGACATGTCCGACCGGGCGGTCGCCGAGCTCGTGCCGCACCTCGCCGCGCTCGCCGACGCCGAGGGCTTCACCCTCCACCGCCGTTCGGCCGAGCGCCGCGCCGCCCTCGCGGGCGAGCCCGGCCCGCCCGGCGCCTGATGTCGCGCACGGCTGCGCGTCATCGCACCACGGGCGAGACCGACGTACGCGTCCGGATCGACCTAGACGGGGCCGGGGACGTCAGCGCGTCGACCGGCATCGGATTCTTCGATCACATGCTGACCCTGCTCGGGCGGCACGCGCTGATCGACCTCGAGGTCGAGGCGCGCGGTGATCTCGAGACCGGCGGCCACCACACGGTCGAGGACGTCGGCATCGTCCTCGGCGGCGCGATCGACGAGGCGCTCGGCGACCGGAGCGGGATCGAGCGCTATGGCTCGGCCGCGCTGCCGATGGACGAGGTCCTGGTCCTCGCGGCCGTCGACCTGTCCGGGCGACCCTTCGCGGCGATCGACGTGCCGCTCCCGGTGACGACCGTCGGTGGGTTCGAATCGGACCTGCTCGAGGAGTTCCTGCGTGCGGCGGCGGTCAACGCCCGTGCCGGTCTGCACGTCAGGACCCTCGCCGACGGTGGCCCCCACCACGTCATCGAGGCGGCCTTCAAGGCCACCGCCCGCGCCCTTCGCCAGGCCGTCGCGCGCGACGGCCGTGAGACCGGCGTGCCCTCGACCAAGGGTGCGCTGTGATCGGCCGCGCGCCCCGGGCCACCGTGGCCGTCGTGGAGCCGTCGATCCCGGCGCCGCGGGTCGTTCCGGCCGGATGAGCGGCGCCGATCCCGTCCGGGTCGGGGTGCTCGACTACCGGATGAGCAACCTGCGAAGTGCGGTCAAGGCGCTGGAGCGCCTGGGCGCCGAGGTCCACGTGGCGCGCGCCCCCGGGGAGATCGGGCGCCCGGACGCCCTCCTGCTTCCGGGTGTCGGTAACTTCGGCGAGGCGGCGCGGCGGATCGAGACCTCCGGTCTCGCCGGCCCCGTTCGCGAGTCCGTCGCCGACGGCGTGCCGCTGCTCGGCATCTGCCTCGGGATGCAGCTGCTGTTCGAGTGGAGCGAGGAGGATCCCGAGGCGCGCGGCCTGGGCATCCTCCCCGGCGGCGTGTGCCGACTGCGGACCGATGCCAAGGTGCCGCACATCGGCTGGAGCGAGGTCACCTGGGCACCAGGCGTCGCGACGGCCCCGCCGGACGGCGGCCCCCACGCCCGCACGTACTACTTCGTGCACAGCTATGCGTGCGCACCCGACGCCCCGGAGATGGTGCTCGGCACCGCGACCCACGGCACCGAGTTCGTGGCCGCGGTCGGTCAGGGCCGCGTCACGGGGGTCCAGTTCCACCCGGAGAAGTCGAGCGACGCCGGCCTCGGTGTGCTCTCGCGCTGGCTGGATGCGGTGCGCGCGGACAGGGCGGCCGCACCGCCCGCGGCGACGGCCGACCGATGATCACCCTCTACCCGGCGATCGACATCAAGGAAGGGCGGGCGGTCCGCCTCGTCCAGGGGGACTTCGAGAAGTCGACCGTCTTCAGCGAGGATCCCGTCGCGCAGGCGCGGACCTTCCAGGAGCAGGGGGCCACGTCGCTGCACGTGGTCGATCTGGACGGGGCGCTCGCGGGCGAGCCGGTCCACGCCCCGCTCGTGGCGTCGATCGCGGCCCAGTTCGGCGGAACGGTCCACTTCGGCGGCGGCCTGCGCTCGCGGGCGGCCATCGAGACCGCCCTCGCCGCCGGCGCGACACGGCTCGTCGTCGGCACCGCCGCCCTCGACGACGAGGAGCTCCTTCGCTGGGCCATCGACCGCCTCGGCGACGGCCTGGTGGTCGCGCTCGACGCCCGCGACGGGCGCGTCGCGACACACGGCTGGACCCAGGTCAGCGATCGTGAGGCCGTGGACGTGGCCGAGGAGCTGCTTCGGACCGGCGTGCGGCACCTGCTCTACACCGACATCGATCGGGACGGCATGCTGCGCGGCCCCAACCTCAAGGCGCTCCGGCGGGTCGCGCAGGCCGCCCCGCCCCTCCACGTGATCGCCTCCGGCGGCGTCGGCTCGATCGACGACCTGCGCCGACTGCGCGATCTGGGTGTCGAGAACCTGACCGGCGTGATCGTCGGGCGGGCCATCTACGAAGGGCGGGTCACCATCCCCGACGCCCTCGAGGTGCTCGCCGCGTGATCCGCCTGATCCCATGCCTCGACGTCGATCGCGGACGAGTGGTGAAGGGGGTCAACTTCGTGGGGCTCCGCGACGCCGGCGACCCGGTCGAGCTGGCCGCCCGCTACGACCGCGAGGGCGCCGACGAGCTGGTCTTCCTCGACATCACCGCGAGCCACGAGCGACGCGGCACGATCGTCGAGCTCGCGGAGCGGACGGCCGAGGAGGTGTTCATCCCCTTCACGATCGGCGGCGGTCTGCGCACCGAGGAGGACATCCGGGCGGTCCTCGCCGCGGGCGCCGACAAGGTGTCCCTGAACTCCGCCGCGGTGAAGGACCCGAGCCTGATCGAGCGAGCGGCGGCGCGCTTCGGCAGCCAGTGCATCGTCGTCGCGATCGACGCCAAGCGCAGGCCCGAGGGCGGTTGGGAGGTCTATCTGAACGGCGGACGCCTGCCGACCGGACGCGAGGCGGTCGAGTGGGCCGTCGAGGCCACGGATCGCGGCGCGGGCGAGATCCTCCTGACCAGCATGGACCGCGACGGGACCCAGGACGGGTTCGACGTGGAGTTGCTCGCCGCGGTGGCCGATGCGGTCCCGGTCCCGGTCATCGCCTCCGGGGGCGCCGGGACGCTGGCCCACTTCGCGCAGGCGGTCGCCGAGGGGAAGGCCGACGCCGTGCTCGCCGCGTCGGTGTTCCATGACGGGGTCTACTCGATCGCTCAGGTCAAGCGGGCCATGGCCCAGGCGGGGGTTCCGGTTCGGGCCTGACGTGGCGGTCGCGCCGCTCGCCCCGCGGCATCGGCCGCCGTGTGTGGGTTTCGGCGCTGGGGCCCCGCGTCGTGGCTCGTGCCGACCGGTTGCTCGGCGAGAGACGGGGTGGGCCGGTCCGCTCGTTCGCGGGGCGGGCGTTCGGCGCTCCGCCCCAGCGGGGCGTCGCGGTGTCCCGGAGTCCATCTTTCGACGCCCGTGTGGATGTGCACGGGCCGACGGGCCGTCCGAGGTCCCGGTGTCGGCCGAACGCCGTCCCCGGGCCGGCACGTCCATGGGCGTGCGGTCTACGGGGCGCGGTCGGTGAACGGGGCCGTGGTGGGCCGTGGCGGCGAGGGGTGTGGCATTTCCCCTGTGTCCATCAACCCTCGCCCGTGGTCATGTGGGCCGGCCGGAGGGCCGTCCAGGGTCCGGGTGTCGGCCGAACGCCGTCCCCGGGCCGGCACGTCCATGGGCGTGGTGTTCGCGGTGCGCGTGCTGGTGATGCTCCGGTCGTGGCGCCATGTGTCGGGGCGAGCGACCTTCGTCGCGCCGAGGCTGGCGGGGCTGTGGGCCTCCCCGGTCACCTGGCGAGAAGCAGCGCTTCCACTCCCAATCGCTGCGGGTCCTCGGCCCAGCGAGTCGGCCCAAGGGGCCGACTCCCTTCGCCTCGGGTCGGCTTTGCCCCTTACCCGGACGGTCCACCGGGCGGCGACGACGGTGGCCGTGTTCGTCGAGCGGTCCGCGCCGCGTCCCGGCGGCTGCGTCCTCTCGGCCCAGTGTTCTCGAACCCGCTCAGCTCTCGCGGAGCGCGTTCTGCGAACGGCCTCACGGTCACTCCATCCAGGTGCGGCGCTCGATCAGGCTGTCGATGGCGATCCGCGCGACATAATCGGGGGCGTCCGAGAGCGGGCGCCCCTCGTTGGCCGGGTCCTCGACCCAGTCGCGAAAGCGTGCGGTGGCCCGCTCGAACTCCTCGTGGAGCTGGGTGATGGTGAGCGCCTCGTATCGTGCGAAGGCATCGACGAGCTGGGACTGCGCGATCGGCGCGGAGGCGGGCAGCTTCTTGGAGACGGGGTCATAGCTCACATCGTCGAGTCTAGTCGGGTGCTCGCCCGCGTCCTTCGTCATCCGGCCCTGGCCGACGTGGTCGACGCGCTGAGCGAGGACGTCTACGCGGTCGGCGGCGTCGTCAGGGACGCGCTGCTCGGCCGTCCGACCGGTCCCGACGTTGATCTGGTCGTGGTGGGGGATCCGGTTCCGGTCGCCGAGGCGATCGCCCGAAACACGGGCGGTCGCCTCGAGTCGCACCCACGCTTTCTCGCGGCGAGCGTGGTCATGGCCGGCGACCGCCGCCTCGATCTGGTCGGGGCACGGGTCGAGCGCTACGCGTCGCCCGGCGCCCTTCCCGACGTGCGGCCGGCCGGCCTGGCGGAGGATCTGATCCGTCGTGACTTCACGGTCAACGCGATGGCGCTGACGTTGCGCGGCCCGGCCGCCGGCGAGCTGCGCGACCCGGCCGGCGGCATGACCGATCTTGCGCAGGGCGTGCTGCGGCTGCTGCGGCCCGACGGCTTCGTCGAGGACCCGAGCCGTCTGGTCCGGGCCGCCAGGTACGCGGCCCGGCTGGGGTTGCGGACGGATCCCGCGACCGAGGTCGCCGCCCGCGCCGCCGCGCCCCTGCTCGATCCGTCGAGCGCGCGCGTGACGGATGACTCGGACGCCTCGCCCGCGAGGACGCCGCCGCGGCCGCGGCGGAGGTGCTCGCGGGATGGGGGGTGCCATGGCTTCGCTCCGATCTGGTCGCGATGCGCGACGAGATCCGAGCCCTCGATCGCGCCCTGGCCGTGCCGGGTGCGCCGCCGGTCGACGTCATGGGCATGCGCCTGTCGCTGCTCGTGCGTCCCGACGACCTCCCGCGACTCGCGCTCGCGGGGCCGCTCGCGCGCACCGCGGCCGCCGCCCGCGACGGGTCGGGGTGCGCGCGCGCGCGCTGGCGTCCGCCACGCGGCCCTCGGAGGTCGCGGCCGTGCTTCGGCGAGCCCCGGACGCGACGGCGGTCGCCGCGCTGGCCCACGGTGCGGACGCGGTTCGAGGGTGGTGGGGCGGACTGCGCGACGTGGCCCCGGCGATCGACGGCGACGATCTTCTCCGGGCCGGGGTGCCGTCCGGCGCGGCGCTCGGACGCGCGCTCGATGCGGTCCGGGACGCGCTGCTCGACGAGGGCCCGTCGGATCGCGACGCTCAGCTCGCGCTCGCGCTCCGGGTCGCCGGCCGGGCGGGCGAGCGGTGAACCGCCCCGAGCTCATCGAGGTCGAGACCGACGGGCCCGCCCGGGCGGTGTTCACCACCCGGCGCGGCGGCGTCAGCACCGGTGGCCACGCCGGGCTCAACCTCGGCGCGACCACGGGCGACGACCCCGCCGCGGTGCGCGCGAACCGCCAGGCGCTCTGCGGCGCACTCGGGTTGGACGCCGATCGCGTCACGATGGGCCACCAGGTCCATGGGGCCGCGGTGCGCGTCGTGGACGCCCCGTCGCGACCGGGCCGGTTCACGGGCGGGCTCGTCGGGTGGCCGGAGGGGGACGGGTTGGCGACCGCCCGCGTCGGCCTCGGCCTCGTGGTGCTCGGGGCGGACTGCCTCCCGGTGCTTCTGTGGCGCCGGGACCGGCCGATGGTCGCGGCCGCCCATGCCGGTTGGCGCGGGCTCGCCGGCGGGGTGCTCGCCGCCGCCGTGGCACGGCTCGGCGACGCCGACCGCGTGGGTGCCGCCATCGGCCCGGGCATCGGCGTCGAGGCCTACGAGGTCGGTTCCGAGGTCCGCGAGCGATTCGCGGCGACCTTCGGGGGAGGGACGGTTCGCGGACGCGCCGTCGACCTGGCGGGGGCCGCGCGCATCGCCCTGCGCCGCGCCGGGATTCCGGACTCCGCGATCACCTCGCTCGATGCCTGCACCAGCTCGGATCCGAGGCGCTTTTACAGCTTCCGCCGCGACGGTGCCGCGTGCGGGCGTCAGGCCGGTGTCGTCTGGGGGGTGGCGGAATGATCGACGTCGAGGCGCTCCGGCGCGGGGTGCGCGCGACGCACGAGGCCCTCGACGCGGCCGCCGCGCGCGCGGGCCGTCCGTCGGGGTCGGTCGCGCTGCTCGTGGCCGCCAAGTACGTCACGCCGGAGGAGTCGGCCGCGCTGCCGGAGGCCGGGGTGACGCTGATCGGTGAGAACCGACTGCAGGACATGGTCGCGCGCCGCGCGGTGCTGGGCGACCGGGTGACCGTCGACTTCATCGGTCACCTCCAGCGTCGCAAGGTCCGGGACGTGCTCCCGGCCGTCCGGCTGGTCCACTCCGTCGACTCGATGCGGCTCGCGCAAGAGATCGTCGCGCGGGCAGGAGGGCCGAGGCGCGTCCTCGTCGAATTGAACGTCGCGGAAGAGGAGACGAAAGG
>CALNYH010000019.1:0-54053 GCA_942490795.1 uncultured Thermoleophilia bacterium
GCCGCGCACCGATCGAGGGCGTCGTGCGCCGGAGCACGGTCTTGACCCGCGCCACGAGCTCACGGGGGGAAAACGGCTTGGTCACGTAGTCGTCCGCGCCGAGCTCGAGGCCGACGATTCGGTCGGCCTCCTCGCCCCGGGCCGTCAGGAGGATGACGGGGAGATCCGAGATCGCGCGCACCCGCCGGCAGACCTCGAGCCCGTCCGGTCCCGGGATCATCACGTCGAGCAACACGATGCTGAGCGACGGGTCCTCGACGGCCGCGAGCGCCGCGACGCCGTCCGCCGCCTCGACGGTCTCGAACCCGTCCCGGCGGAGATACGAGCACACCACCTCGCGCACGATCGGCTCATCGTCGACGACCAGGACGCGTTGCATCTCGTTCATGAAGTCAGATTCCCCGGTCGGCCGCAAGGCGGGGGTCGACGCGCCGACCCCCGCCGTGGACGTTGCGTTCGGTCTACCTGACCGGGTTGATGGTGATCTTGGCGACCGGTCCGGTCCAGCCGTACGCGGCCGGGTCGAGATCGCCCACGCCGGCCTGCACGCCGGGGTGCATCCGGATCAACTCGCCCTCGGGGGCGCGGACGAACGGGTTGCCGCCCACCGGCCCGGGGATGTGGCTCGCGAGCTGGTTGTTCTCCTCGCTCCCCGCGTCGTAGGCGCGTGCCATGACGACGGTGCGGGTCTTGCCGAGGCGCACGCTGTCCAGTCCGGTGAAGCCGTCGTTGGTGTTGACGAGCATCGACAGCAGGGTGACGCGCTGCCACGGCTCGGCCTTGACCCGGTAGGTCTGCGACGCGCCGGGACCGATCGGCGCCGGTCCGGACGCGCCCTCGTCGACGCCGGTCTGGATCACGCCCACGCCACGGACCTTGTCGAGCACCGAGATCGCGGGGGCGTTGTTGGCGTCCTCGGCGATGGCGGCGACCGCGTGGTTGGCGATGTCTCCGACGCTCCAGACGTCGGCGTGGCGGTTGTGCTCGGCGATCAGCGGCGGCGAGAGCGGCTGACCCGTGGTGAGGTTCTCGACGGTCACGTCGTAGTAGCGCTCGGGCGAGCTCGAGCCGCTTGCGGTTCCGGCGACGATTCCACCGGCGATCCCGACGGCCGCGACCGCGGCGATGCCACCCCTTGCGATGCGCTTCATCTTCCGTCCCCCAGTGATGGTTGCCCTGTGGAACGGGACGCTAGGCCCGGGTCCTTACGCGGCGCTTACGCGAGTACGAACACCCCCTCAACTCACCCGGACGCGGGGACCGCCTCGGCCACGAGCTCGGCCACGAGCGCCGCCAGCGCGTCGTCGATGCTTCGCGTCCGAATGCCGTCGCCCGGGTCGAGGTGCATCGGTGCCGACGGCACCGACACGCCGCGCTCGAGCACGCGCGCGCCGGCAAGCCCGAACGACCTTCGGACGTCGGCCTGGGCCCAGGCGGCGCCGAACCCGCCCGTGGTCGCGCCGACCACGGCGATCGGCGTGCCGCGAAGGGCGTTGTCCGGGAAGGGGCGAGATGCCCAGTCGATGGCGTTCTTGAGCACACCGGGCATGGTGCCGTTGTATTCGGGGGTGGCCACCAGCATCGCGTCGGCCGACGCGATCGCGGCCCGCAGGCGGAGGACCGGCGCGGGCGGCGCGCCCGTGTCCAGATCCTCGCCGTAGTGGGGCAGCGCGTCGAGGCCGTCGAAGCGCACGACCTCGACGCCGCCGGGCGCACGCCGCGCCGCGGCGTCGAGGAGGGTGGTGTTGTGGGAGCCCTGGCGCAGGCTTCCCGAGATCGCGAGCACGCGCATCGCTCAGCTCTGCCCGACGAGCTCGATCTGGGCGGCCAGCACGACCTCGTTGCCGAGGACCACGCCGCCGCCGGGCAGGTCAGCCTGCCAGTTCATCGAGAAGTCACGACGATCGATCGACCCGTGCAGGTCGAGACCGACCCGCGGGAGCCCGAACGGATCCTCGTGAGGGCCGCTGACCGATCCGCGGAGGGCCAGGGGGCGGGTGATCCCCTTGATCGTGAGCTCCCCGTCCATCACGAGCTCGTCGCCCTCGACGCGGGTCGCCGTGGATCGGTACGTGACCTCGGGGTGGTGCTCCGCGTCGAAGAAGTCCGGCGACGCCAGGTGGCCGGTGAGCTTCTCGTCGCGGGTCACGATCGCCGACACCGGCGCGGCCCCCGTCAGCGTCCCGTCCTCGACGGTCACGTCGAAGCGCGGGAGCTCGCCGCGGAACGTCGACACCATCATGTGCCGTGCCCTGAAGACGATCGACGAGTGGACGAGATCACTCGTCCAGGTCCCCGTGGGACGGGTCGTCGTCCGGTCGGCGGCCTCGGTGCTCATGCGCGTCTCCTCTCACTCTCGATGGAGCGGACGGGGGTCCGTTTCCAGGTCGACGGCGACTTTAGCGGACGCGCGTCCACTTATCCGAGCGCACCAGCGGCGGTCGCCGTGGGCGGCGTGTGATGGACGCCTGCCGGACGGCGCGTGGTGGGCGGCCGCCCGGTGGCCGGCCCGGGCGGCCTCAGCCGGCCGAGACGCCCTTGGTGCGGCCGCGCGTGACGCGCCGGGTGCCCCGCGGCGGCGCAGGGCGGCGCTGCAGCCAGACGAAGACCGCGATCGCCCCTGCGAGGAGCGCCAGCGCGACGTAGAAGTTCAGGCGCTGGCCGAGGAACTCGTTCGAGGGGTCGACGCGGAACTGCTCCCAGATGAGCCGGCCGGCCGAGTACCACGCCACATAGAGGCAGAAGAGACCGGGGGCGCGGATTCGCCAGCGGCGCTCGACGAACAGAAGCAGCGCCACACCGACGAAGTTCCACGACATCTCGTAGAGGAACACCGGGTGGAAGGTCTCGTCGTCGGCGTACCGGAAGGGCCGCCGGTCCGGATCGACCTCGAGCGCCCACGGAAGCGACGTCGGGGTGCCGAACAACTCCTGGTTGAAGTAGTTGCCCATCCGTCCGATGCCCTGCGCCAGCAGGATGCCCGGCGCCGCCGCATCCATGAACGCGGTGACCGACTCGCCGCGTGAGCGCACGTAGAGCGCGCCCACGGCCACGCCGAGGGCGATCGCGCCCCAGATCCCGAGGCCGCCCTCCCAGATCGCAAACGGCGCCCACCACTCGTCGCCGAGCTGGTCCCAGCTCGTGATGACGTGGTAGAGCCTGCCCCCGACGATCCCGGCGAGCACGGAGTAGAGCGCGCACTCGAGGACCAGGTCGAGATCGCCGCCGCGGGCACGCCAGCGCACCGCGGTCAGCCAGGTCGCGGCCGCGACCCCGAGGAGGATCGACAGGGCGTAGAGCCGGATGTCCAGCGGACCGACCGCGAGGTCGCGCACGCTCGGGGCCGGAATCGAGGCGAGCAGGGTCTCAGGGTTCAGGGGGCCGATGTCCGGAGCCTAGTGGGCGGTCAGAGCGCCGGCGCGAAGCCGGACAGGCGTTGGGTCAGCTGTGTCATCTCACCTGTGGCGAGGAGCACCCCGAAGATGATCAGCACGACCGCGCCCGTCGCACTGATGAGACGCATGTGGCGCCGGAGCACGCCCATCGCCCGCGTCGCCGACTGGACGAACAGCCCCGCCAGGAGGAACGGGATGCCCATGCCGAGGGCGAACACGAACAAAAGCGCGGCGCCGAGCGCCGGGTCCCCGCCGGTGGCCGCGATCGTGAGCGCGGCGCCGAGGGTCGGGCCGATGCAGGGCGTCCACCCGAGGGCGAAGGCAACCCCGGCCAGCGCCGACCCGGCGAGGGTCGCCGGACGGCGCGCCATGCGGAACCGCCGCTCCTGCATGAGGAACTGCGGCATGCCGCGCCCGAGCAGGAGCAGGCCCATGGCGATCACGAACACGCCGCCCGCGACCTCGAGCGCTCGCTGACGCTCCAGCAGGAAGTTGCCGAACAGCCCCGCGCTCGCGCCGAGCAACGCGAACATCGCCGCGAACCCGGCGACGAAGGCCGCGGTCGGCACCGCCACGTCAGCCGTCCGGGCCGGACGCTCCGCGTCGTGGCCCGAGAGGCCCACGCTGCTGACGAATGCGAGGTATCCCGGCACCAGCGGGAGCACACAGGGCGATGCGAACGAGACGAACCCGGCCGCGAACACAACGCTGAACGAGATCGGATCGGCACCGAGCGCCATGTCGGCATCATTGCGCCTCGCGCGACATCAGGCGCATACGGCCGTCCGTGCCGGGACAGTCGTCGGAGGCGCCGCGGCTACGATTGCGCGATGGATCGGGGAACCCAGGCCGTCGAGGCCGGCGGCGCGCACGGCGAGGAGCCGCCGGACAGGCCGCCGTCACGGCGGCGCGCGCTCTGGACGATCGTCGGTGTGGCGGGCGGGCTGCTGGCCCTCGGCGTGCTGTTCTCGGTGCTGCAGGCGACGGTGCGCTCAGACGCGGCCGACACGTTTCCCGTCGACGCCGCCGAGGGGGTGGACGTGTCGGTCCCGCGTGGCGACATCCGCATCACCGCCGAGGGCGACGCGCGCACCCTGCTGGCCGACTCCAGCTACTTCCTGCGCAGTCCCAGCCTGGATCTGACGGAGGATGCGGGAGTCACACGCCTGCGCGGCGAGTGCGGCTGGCCGTCATCGTGCGACATCGACGTGACCGGGCGCGTCCCCGCGGGCACCGACGTGACGCTCCGGGCCGAACGTGGCGACCTCGTGGTCGACGGACGGCCGGGTGTGGTCGACGTGCGGAGCGAGCGGGGCGCGGTCCGGGTCGAGGGTCCCGCCCGCGACGTGCAGATCGCGAGCGGCAGCGGCGAGGTCACGGTGATCGGCGCGCTCGGCGCCGTGCGGGCCGAGGCGGTCGCGGGCGACATCGGGCTCACCGGGCTGTCGGGCTCGATCCGGGCCCGCGGCGGCGAGGGGGTCGTGCTCGGCGAGGCGCTCCGCTCCGCCGAGGTCGAGGTCGAGGGCGGCGCGGGCGGGGTCCGGCTGCGTTTCGCGGAGGCCCCCGACCGGGTCGAGGTCGACGTCGGCGAGGGGCCCGCCGAGATCATCGTCCCCGCCGGTCGCTATCGCCTGGACACCGACGTCAACCAGGGCGACCTCGTGGTCGAGGGCATCATCGAGGACCCCGACGCCACGCGACGCATCCGCGTGCGGACCATCCAGGGGGACGCGACGGTCGAGGGCGTCCCCGGCTGACGCGCACCGGCCCGGGGGGCCGGACGGCGCCGCGACGACCGTCGGACCGGCGAGGGGACCGGCGGCACCGATCCCCTCGCCAGACCGTCAGCCGCAGCCGGTCGTCGCGCCACATGTGCGGCAGGTCAGGCACGTCCCGGCCCTGACCACCTCGCTCGAGCCGCAGCTCCAGCAGACCTCGCCCGAGGAGGTGAGCTTGAGACGGGGCTTGTCGCCGTCAGGCGGACGGTGTCCGTTCGCCCGGGCCTCGATCGCCGGCGTCATGAGGGTGAGCTGATCGTCCATCAGCTCGGGGTCCTCGTCGGCGGGGGCGACACCGCGGCCGGCGGGCGCCGCCCCCTCGTCAGGGCGGCCGGAGACCTCCCCGCGGAGCTCCGCGCGGTAGGCGTCGGTGAGCACGCCGACCAGACGCTGGTCGTCCTCCGTCAGGAACTTGGTCGCCATCCACTTGGCCAGGTAGTCGACGATCGAGCGCGCCATCGGGATCTTCGGGTTGCTCGTCATGCCGGCGGGCTCGAAGCGGTGGTCGATGTACTTGCTGATCAGCGACTCGACCGGCACCCCGTGCTGCAGCGCCATGGACCAGGCGATCGCGAGCGAGTCGACGAAACCCGACACCGTCGAGCCCTGCTTGCTCATCTTGATGAAGACCTCGCCCGGCGAGCCGTCGTCGTACAGGCCGACGGTGATGTAGCCCTCCTGGCCCGCCACCGAGAACTTGTGGGTGATCGCCTGACGGTCGTCCGGCAGGCGCCGCCGCACGGGCCGCGCGGGCGACTCCTCGTCCTGGGCCTGCGCATCGCCGCCGCCCGCGGACGTCGACAGCGGCTGGGTGCGCTTGGAGCCGTCACGGTAGATCGCGATCGCCTTGAGCCCCAGCCGCCATCCGAGCACGTAGATGTCCATCACGTCGTCGACCGTCGCCTGATTGGGCAGGTTGACGGTCTTGGAGATCGCGCCCGAGATGAAGGGCTGCACCGCGGCCATCATGCGGACGTGCCCCTCCGGGGCGATCGTCCGGCCGTCGCCGACGCCGAAGGCGCAGTCGAACACCGGCAGATGCGCATCCGCGAGGCCGGACGCGCCCTCGATGGTGCCGGCAGCGTCGATGTGGCCGATGATGGCCTCGCGCGCCGCGTCGGCGTAGCCGAGGCTTCGAAGCGCCCGCTCGACATCGGTGTTGACGAGCTTCATGAACCCGCCGCCGACCAGCGTCTTGTAGCTGACGAGCCCGATGGCGGGCTCGATGCCCGTCGTCGAGGCGTCCATCATGAAGCTGATGGTGCCGGTGGGCGCGACCACCGTGACCTGGGCGTTTCGATAGCCGGGCGCCCCCAGGCGCGGCGACTGGCCCAGCTCGACCGCCGCCTCGTTGGCGTCGACGGCGGCGGCGCGCACCTCGCCGAAGTTGCCCTGCGTGGAGGGGGCCGGGAGCCTGGCCGCCTCGTCGCGGTGCATGCGCACGACCCGGTCCTGCGCCTCCTTGTCCGCGGCGTAGCCGTCATAGGGGCCGATCCGCGCCGCGATGCGCGCCGACTGGGCGTAGGACTCGCCCTGCATGATCGCGGTCACCGCGCCGGCCCACGCCCGCCCCTCGTCGGAGTCGTACGGGACCCCGAGGCACATGAGCATGGAGCCCAGGTTGGTGTAGCCGAGGCCCAGCTGGCGATACGCCCGGGCGTTCTCGCCGATCCGCTTGGTCGGGTAGCTCGCCGGCGTGACGATGATCTCCTGCGCCGTGAGCATGATGCGGACGGTGTGGCGGTAGTCGTCGATCCGGAAGCGCCCGTCCTCGTCGAGGAAGCGCATCAGGTTGATCGATGCCAGGTTGCAGGCGGAATCGTCGATGTGCATGTACTCGCTGCACGGGTTCGACCCCGAGATGCGTCCCGCGTTGGGCGAGGTGTGCCAGCGCTGGATCGTGTCCTCGTACTGGAGCCCCGGGTCGCCGCAGACCCAGGCGGCCTGCGCGATCTCCTGCAGCAGCTCCTTGGCGGGAAGCTCGGAGGACGTCTCGCCGGACTTGACCCGGCGCGTCTGCCAGGGCTCGTCGCGCTCGACCCGCGCGAAGAAGTCGTCGGTGAGACGCACGGAGTTGTTGGCGTTCTGGAACTGGATCGAACGCCAGGCGTCGCCGTTGAGACCCAGGTCGTAGCCCATCTCGCCGAGGGCGTAGGCCTTCTGCTCCTCGACCGCCTTGCAGCGGACGAACTCGAGCACGTCCGGGTGGTCACCGTCCAGGATGACCATCTTGGCGGCGCGGCGCGTGCCGCCTCCGGACTTGATCGACCCCGCGCCCGAGTCGGCCCACCGCATGAAGCTGACCGGACCCGAGGCCTGGCCGCCGTTGGAGAGGGACTCGCCGTCGCTGCGGATGGCCGACAGGTTGACGCCCGCCCCCGAGCCGCCGCGGAAGATCTCGGACTCGGTCGCGATCCAGCGCTGGATGGCCGGCATCGTGTCGTTGACCGACAGGATGAAGCAGGCGCTGCACTGGTTGGCCTGGGGCTCGTGGGGCTCGGTCGGCGGAATGTCGACGTCGAGGATCCTGTCCGGGTCGACCTCGCGCACGGCCGCCTCGACGCCGCAGTTGAACCACACCGGCGAGTTGAACGAGGCGCGCTGCGTCACGAGGATGTGTCGCAGCTCCTGCGCGAAGGTCTCGGCCTCGTCCTCGTCCGCGAAATGGCCGAGCTTGGCGCCGTGGTACCGGATCGTCTCGACGACACGGTCGATCACCTGGCGCAGGCTGCGCTCGCGGCGGGGGTCGTCCTGGCCGTAGCGGAAGTACCGCGCGGCGACGATCCGCACCGCGGTGTCCGACCATCCGGCCGGGAACTCGCAGTCGGTCTGCTCGAAGACGACCCGCTCCGGCGACCCGTCCTTGCCGGGCTCGGTGATCCGAGCCTCGCGCAGCGACCACTCGAGCATGTCGTAGGGGTGCTGGTCCGGCGACGTGAACCGCCGTGTGATGCCCATGGCGTTCGCGGCCGTGGGCGCGTCAGTCGCCATCCGGCTCCTCCCTCGTCAGGACGGGCTCCTCCGCCTTGCCGCCACGGAGCGCCCGCAGGCGACCGCGTCCGGATGAAGCGCCGATTGTATCGAACATATGATCGTCCAAGCGTCCCTGCTCGCGCGGAAGCGGCGGCTCGCGCTCCAGGCGATTGAGCTCCTCCGAGAACTCGTCCACGTCCTCGAACGCGCGGTACACGGAGGCGAACCGGATGTATGCGACCCGATCGATCTCCTTGAGCCGTCTCAGGGCGAGCTCGCCGATCGAGGCGCTCCGCACCTCGTGTTTGAGGCTGTTGCGCAACTCCGCCTCGATGTCCCGGACCGCCACCTCGAGCGTCGCCACCGGCACCTGCCGCTTGTGGCAGGCGCGGTGGAGCCCGGCGAAGAGCTTGCCGCGCTCGAAGGCCTCCCGTTCGCCGGACGCCTTGACGACCACGAGCGGCATCTCCTCGACGCGCTCGTAGGTCGTGAAGCGGCGGCCGCAGGTCGTGCACTCGCGGCGACGCCTGATCGCGTCCTTCGAGTCGGGGACGCGGGACTCGACGACCCGATGCTCCGTGCTCGCGCAGAATGGGCAGATCACGCGGTGAGACCCCACAGATAGCGTCGTGACCGAGGGACGCACACTAGATTCAGCGTCCGGGGCGGGCATCCTTCCATGCCCGTCGGACGACTGACAAGGCGTCCGCGGCACGATCCGTCCGCTGTGTGCGGGCTTCCCGTCGCCGGCCGCCGGGGCGGGCCCCGGCGGACGGGACACGTGCGGTGCGGGATCCTCCGCAAGACGGCGGCCCACCACGGACGCGAGGGCGTCCACCGCGGGCGGCCAGAACTGCGTGCCGGCGCCCTCGCGCATCTCGGCGAGCGCCTCCCCGTGTCCGAACGCGGGCCGGTAGGGGCGGTCGGTCGTGAGCGCGTCCCAGGCCTCTGCCACGGCGAGGATCCGAGCGCCCTCGCTGATGCGCTCCCCGGCGAGCCCGTCCGGGTACCCGGCGCCGTCCCAGCGCTCGTGGTGACCGCGGACCCATTCGGCGGCCTCGTCGGACAGCGCCGCGGCGACCATCTGCGCACCCTCGCGCGGATGGACCGCGATCATCGTGTGGGCGGGGGTCCCCAGAGGGCCGCTGGCGTCGAGCTCGACCATCGCGGGGACCGCCGCCATCCCCACGTCGTGGAGGACGGCCGCCTGCTCGAGGAGCGCGACCCGCTCCGGTGCCCATCCGAGCTCGCGGGCGAGGGCGGTCGCGGTCGCCGCGACCCGGCCAGGGTGGTCCCGACCGAGCTGGCCCCGGTCGGCCACCTTGTGCGCCAGGACCTGCAGGTGCGCGAGCTCGGCGCGCCGCTGGGCGACGACCGACGGATCCGCGGCGGCGACCGCCGAGACCTCGTTCGACTGATGCAGGAAGACGATGTCGCGGCCATACCGCTTGGCCAGATAGAGCGCCTGGTCGGCATTGCGAAACAGCTCGTCCTCGTCCCGCGCCAGCGCCAGGTCCGCGACGCCTGCGGAGATCGTGACGGTCCCCACCTCCGGGAACGGCCGCGACGCGATGGCCGCGCGGGCGCGGTCGGCGGCGGTCCACGCCTCGAGTCGGCCGACCTCGGGCATCAGCCAGGCGAACTCCTCGCCGCCGACGCGGGCGACGATGTCACCCTCGCGCGCCTCGAGTCGCAGCCGGTCGGCGACCTCGGCGAGGACCACGTCGCCGGCCTGGTGGCCGAACGTGTCGTTGACGCGCTTGAAGCGATCGATGTCCAGGACGACCAGGGCGAGGTCGCGACCGTGCCGGCGCGCCTGCGCGATCTGGCGACGAAGGTGCTCCCGGAACGTCCGGTGGTTGGCGAGCCCGGTCTGGGCGTCGGTCGTCGCCTCCTGTCGCAGCTTGTGCCGCGCCCGCCCGTCCGTGATGCCGAGGCCGATCAGATCGGCGAAGGGGCGCAGGAACGTGACCGCGTCGGCCGGCACGACCCGATCGTCGCCGGCGACCCAGGCGGCGCCCCAGGCCGAACCGTCGACCGGGACGGGCGCCGCCGCGACACACAGCCCGCCGGCGACGGTCCGACGCCCACGGCCGGCGGACCGCACACGCGCCCACACCTCCGCGGCTGTCGGCGGGACGGGCCCGGCGCCACCCACGGGCACGGCGGCCTCCCCCTCGAACCGCACGAGCCCGGCCCCGCGTGCGCCGAACGCCTCGGCGAGACGGGCGGCGGCGTCCTCCATCAGCGCGCGCTCCTCGCGAAGACCCGCCTCCACGAACGACTCGGCGAGATCCCGGAGCGCCTCCGCGCGGTTGCGCTCCTCGCGCAGCGTGTCCTCGAGATCGCGTCGCGTCGCGAGCGCCTCGTCGACCCTGCGCCGCGCATGCCGCTCACGGCGGATGTCGGCGAAGGTGAGGGCCGCGGCCACACCCGCGAGCAGCACGCCCGAGAGCGCGATCACGAGCGGCAGGCCGAGCTCGGCCCCGTTCCCCGAGAACGCGACGCCCCAGGCGCCCCCGGCGGCCGCGATGGGCCGCGATCCGGCGCCGGCGCCGTCCACGCCGATCAGCCGCGCGTCCCCGGCGGCCGCCTGGATCCGATCCATGTCGATCGCGGCGACCACGGCCCCGCGCATCGCGGTGCGCCGCTCGGCGGCCGTGCCGGATCGCGCGCCGCGCGCGAACACGGGCTGCACGAGCAGGATCTCCTCGCCTCCCGGCAGCGCGACGGGCGGCGTCAGCAGCGCCCGGCCCGCGTCGCGAGCGGCGGCGACGGTCGCCGCCACCGTGGGATCGGACGCGAGATCCGCGCCGAGCATCCCGCTCCGGCGGGACGCCGGCCAGACCAGCTCGGCCGGATAGTGCATCCCGCTCCCCGCGGCCGCCCCGGCGCCGGGGTGCGGGCGGACCGGGCGACCGGTTCGCTCGGCGAGCGCGGGGATGCCGGCCGGGCGCACCGCCGGCGCCCAAGCGATCCAGCGAAGGGCGCTCCGGTCCTCTCCGGACGCGGCCATCTGCGCGAAGTCGCCCGCGTCGGCCGGATCGCGCCGCTCGAGCATGACGGCGAACCCCGCCGCCGTCCCGACGAGGGACTCGAGCTCCGCGGCGACCGCGCGCTCGGCGCGCTCGGCGACGGCGTCACGATCGGACTCGGCCCGATCCCGTCGCTCCGCTGCGGCGAGCAGGCCCCCGACGATCCCGCCGGCAAACAGGAGGATCGCGAGCCCGACTCCGAGGAGTGTCCTTGGACGCACGGTCCCATATCGGCCGACCGGCCGCGGTCCTGAGCCCCCGGCTCTGCCTCAGTCCAGGAAGCGGATGTGGTTGAGCGGCCAGTAGATCAACTCGGCCTGCCCGATCACATTGTCCTCCGGGACGAAGGGGTCCGGCTCGAAGCGGCTCGAGTCGCAGGATTCGGGGCGGTTGTCGCCCATGACCAGCAGCTTGCCCTCGGGCACCTGCGGGAAGACGCGCTCGTAGTCGGGTCGGCGGGCACCGTCGACCTCGTAGACCTCGCCGTTGACGAAGGTCTGGCCCCCACGGACGACGACGCGGTCGCCGGGCAGGCCGATCACACGCTTGACGAAGGGGATGTCGCCACTGGAGTCGCCCGGACACGAGCGCACCGCCGACGGCGGCGGGTCGAACACGATGATGTCACCGCGCTCGGTGTCGCGGACCCGGTAGATCAGCCTGTTCGCGATGATCCGGTCGTTGGCCATGATCGTCGGGACCATCGACTCGGTGGGGATCTCGTAGGGCTTTGCGACGGCGGCCTGGATGACGAACGCCAGCGCGATCGCCACCGCGACCGGCAGCAGGATGTCCTTGAAGAGTCGCCGCACGGACCGGTCAGGCGCCGGCGTCGGGCCCGGCGCCCGCTCGGCGGCGCGCCAGGAACGCGGCGCCGATCGCGAGGGCGGCCCCGACGGCGACGATGACCCCGATGAGGACCCCTGTCGAGAGCCCGCCGTCGTCGGCGTCGTCCGCCGGCACGGCGGCGGGGATCTGCTCCTGGCCGCACGGTTGGCCCGGCTGGTCGATGTTGGTCACGCGGGCCTCGAGGATGATGTCGACGGCGGCGCCGTACTGCTGCTCGTCGGCGCGGGCCAACTTCAGGGCCTCGTTGAACTCAGCCCGGGTGTAGCACCCGTCGACCTGGCCGTTGTCGTCGAAATCCAGGAGGATGTCGCGCCCGTCGGCCAGCGCCGCGGCGGGCGCTCCGATGACGCCCGCAAGGAGGACCAGCACGAGCGCGAGGCGAATCAGGACGTCGACCCCCAGGAGGGGCGCCCGGCGGCGGGTCGCACGCGGAAGGCGCCATCTGCAACGGCTCGGGAGCGGAAAGGTGGCCGCGTGAGCGCGCAGGATCGTACCGGGGCGGTTCCGGGCGGACAACCCATGCGGTCCGTCGCGATCGCGTCGGCGCTCGCGCTCGCCGGCTGGAGCGCGCTCGCCGTGAGCGGCGGTGGGATCGATGTGGGCGACGGGCTGCCCGGCGGCGGTCCGACCGGCGCCGCCGTCGCCCTCGCGGTGGCCGCGCCGGCGGCGGCGATCGCCGCCTGGTCGCTCCGGACCCGCGGCGAGGTCCGCACCTGGCCCGCGGCGCTCGCCATCGGCGGGGCCGGCGCGGCGGTCATCTGGAGTCTCGCCTCGATCGCCTGGGCGGCCGCCCCCGATCTCGCCTGGGTCGCCGGCAACCGCGCGGCGATCGGTCTGTGCGCGCTGGTCGTGGCGACCGCCCTCGCGACCCGGCTGGCACGCCCCGCCACGGCGCTGGTCCTCGGGGTCAGCGCGGCGGCGGTCCCGCCCGTCGCCTGGGCGCTCATGACGAAGCTGTCGCCGGTGCTCGCCGGAGACAGGGCCACCGGCCGGCTCCAGGAACCGGTCGGCTACTGGAACGCGCTGGCGCTGATCTGCGCCCTCGCCGTGCCGGGGGCGCTCGTGCTCGCCGCGCGCCGACCCGACGCCGCACGCGGACGCTGGCGGGTTCCGGTCGCCGCCGCATGGATGGTGCTCCTGGTGGTGACGTGCCTGCTCACGCTCTCGCGGAGCGGGCTGCTGACGCTGGTCGTCGCCGGCGGGATCGCCCTCTGGGCGGTGCGCCCGCGCCGCCCGGCGGTGGCGAGCGCCCTCGCGGGGCTCGTCGGGGCCGCCCTCCCCGCCGCGTACGCCCTCACCGCCGATGCCCTCACGGCCGACGAGATCGCCGCCGCGGTGCGGACCGATGCCGGCCGGGAGCTGGCGTGGCGGCTCGCGGCGGGAATGGTGCTCGCGGCCGTCGTCGCGGCGCTCGCGGACCGGCGCCGCGGCACGAGGACTGCCGCGGGTGCGGCCGGCGTCGTGCTCGTGCTCGCGGTGGTCGGCGCCCCCGCCGGCACCATCGCGCCGTTGGCGCCCGCCCCGGCGATCGCCGCCGAGTCCGAGGATCGCGACGACACCCTCGCCAACGACCCGTCACGGCTCACCGACGCCTCCGCCAACCTGCGCGGACGGTGGTGGGGTGAGGCGTGGCGGGGGTTCACGGCGGCCCCGGTGGCCGGGAACGGTGCCGGAGGCTTTCGCCTCGTCGAGTTGCGCGAGCGCCGCGACGCCGACGACGCGCTCCTGACCCGCGAGGCGCACCAGGTGCTGCTGGGCACCCTCTCCGCAACGGGCCTCGTGGGCGGCCTCCTGCTCGGCGTGATCGTCGCCGGCGTCGGCTGGGCGGCAGCGCGTGCCTGGCGGCGCGACGGCGCCCAGACCCGTCTCGCGCTCGCGCTCATCGTCCCCGTCGCGCTCCAGTCGCAGATCGACTGGACCGCGTCGATCCCCGTGCTGCTCGTGGGTGTCGCGGCCGCGGCGGGCGTGCTCGTGGTGCTCGGCGGACCGTCTGGCACCACGGCGCCGCCACGGGGGGAGCCGCTCGTCGCGGGACTGCTCGCGCTCGGCGCGGTACTGCTGGTCGCGAGCGCCCTGCTGCCGTGGGCGTCGCAGCGGGCGGTGACCGCATCCCAGGACGCCCTGGCCGAAGGAGACGGTGCTGCGGCACTCGACGCGGCTCGGCTCGCGGCTCGGCTCGACCCGCTGTCACCCGGACCGGATTGGGCGCGGGCCGAGGCGTTCGCGGCGGCCGGGCGGCGCGATGCCGCGCTTGGCGCCTACCTGGACGCCGCAGCCGCCCAGCCCGACAACCCCGCGACATGGCGGCGCGTCGCGCTCGCGGCAGGTGGCGGACCGCTGGCGCGGGACGCCTGGGCGCGCGCGAGCCGCCTGGACCCGAAGGACCCCGTCGCGCGCGAGCGCGCCGGGACCTGAGCCCTCAGGCCCCCGGGAGGGCGACGCCGAACGTGAACGGGCCCGCCAGCGCCCAGCCGCCCTCCGGTGTCCGGGCGCGACCCGGCAGATCGGCGAGGCGAAGGCCGAGGATCACGCCGGGCGGGGGCGCCGGCGTGAGCTCCAGGCTGCTCTCGCTCCACGCGAGTGCCGCCGAGCCGTGGATCGGGGCGACCGAGTACTCCGTTCCGGCGTCGTCCCAGACGGCGACCGTGCCCCTGCCCGGCGCCAGGGGGGCCGCCTCCACGCCGTCGACGGTGAGGCATCCGATCGAGAGCACGGCCCGATCCCCGTACCGCTCGATCGCCCAGACGCACACCGCGACCGCCGCTGGCGACCCGCGCCTGGCCGATCGGCACCACGTCCTCGAATGCGGCCGCCGTCCGGACCGGCGCCCGTGGCGAGGTGGGCGCGGGGCGCGTGCCGCGCGGTCGCGGCGGGGCCTCGACCGCGGTCCGGCCCGGCAGCAACTCGATCGTGAGGCTCCACGGACCGTCAGCGAGCGGGCGCTCGACACCCCCCTTGCGCCCGACAGAGGTGCGCGTCAACCGCTCGACGGTCAGCTCGAGACGCCGCGCATCCGCGGGTGGACCGGGCGTCAGCCAGAGCGTCGCCTGCACCGCTCCGAGACCCGCATCGCGCGTCACGGTGCGCACGTCGTAGGCACGACCCCGGTCGTCGGCGGCGCGCACGTGCGACTCCGGATCGATGCCGAGGACCCCGGGCACGGACGACAGGCACAGGAGCGGCACGGCGGCGCCGTCGGCGTGGTGCTCCACGACCAGCGCGCAGACCACCGTCTCGCCGGCGCGAGCGAAGGCCCCCGTCGGCACGAGGCCGCCGAACGCGTCGAGCCCGCGCCGGTCGGGGGCCGTCGCGGCCGTCTCGACACCGGTGCCCTGCCTGTCGTCCGCCATGGGTCAACGCTAGCGTCAACGCACCCGCTCGCGGGCCGCGCCCTGCCCCTCGTCCGTCGGCCGCACCCCACGAGAGGACCACCCCCGATGCCCCCGCCGCTCGTCCTCGTGCACCCGTTTCCGCTCGACCCCTCGGCGCTGGCGCCGCTCACGGAGCGGCTCGAGCCGGAGGTCCAGGTGCTGCGTCCCGGACTGCCCGGCTTCGGGGGGGTCGTGCGTGCCTCGGCACCCTCCATCGACGCCTTCGCCGACCACGTCGCGGCGGCCGTCCGCGGCCTGCCCGGCCGCCGAGCCGTCGTCGGCGGGATCTCGATGGGCGGGTACGTGGCGCTCGCGGTCGCGGCCCGGCGACCCGACCTCGTGGCGGGTCTCGTCCTGATCGACACCAAGGCCCAGGCCGACGACGCCGCCGCGCGCGCGGGACGCGACCGGGCCATCGCGGCGATCGAGGCCGGCCGCGCGGGCGCCGTGCTCGACGACCTGCTGCCGCGCCTGGTCGCCGCCGACGCCACCCCGGCGGCGCGCGCGGCGATCCGGGCGATCGCCGACGCCCAGGACCCGGGTGCCCTGATCGATGCGCTGGCGGCGATGCGAGATCGACCCGACCGGACTCGGGCGCTTCCCGAGATCACCGCGCCGACGCTCGTGGTGGTCGGAACCGAGGACGTGGTGACGCCGCCCCAGGTCGGGCGGGCGCTGGCGGCCGGCATCCGGGACGCGACGTGCGAGGAGATCGCCGGCGCCGGCCACCTGACGCCGCTCGAGGCGCCAGACGCCCTCGCCGCGCTGATCCAGACGTTTCTCGGGCGGATCGGCGGCTGAATCGACCGCGTCCAGCCGGGTCGATCGCGTGCCGATATGGGTGTGCGGGTTTGACGTTGGCCGCATTGGCGGCGTACCCTCAAAACGCCCTTGAATACGAAGGATTGTTCGTGAGGAGTGCAACGAACTTGCCGTCTCTTCCGCCAGCGATCGAGCTCAACGCCCACCTCTTCGGCGAGGGGCGTCCGCTCCTCGTGCTGCACGACCTGGGCCAAACCGGATCCGCGGCCGCCGAGCCGCTCGCGCCGCTTGCGCAGACTTTCCGCATCTTCGCCCCCGACCTTCGCGGCCACGGCGGCTCACCCACGCCGCCGGGCCCGTGGAGCATCGACGACTTCGCCTCCGACGTGGCCCGCGTCGTGAGCGCGGAGGGCGGCCAGGCCATCGTCCTCGGGGTCGGGCTCGGGGCCGCGACCGCGCTGGCCCTGGCGCTCGGGCATCCGGGCCTGGTCAGCGGCCTCGTCCTGAGCGGCGTCAGCCCGCGCGCCGAGGAGCCGGAGGGGCAGGAGCGCTGGATCCGTGTCGCGCGTGGCATTCGCGAGCGGCTGGGCGACGCCGGCGAGGGCATCGCCCTTGCCGCCGAGGCCATGGGGACCCGCCCCGATCTGCGTGGCGCGCTGCCGCAGATCGAGACGCCGTCGGTGGTGCTCGCCGGCGACGGCGATCGCGCGGTGTCCGCCGAGACCCAGCGCGAGCTGTCGGTCTGGATCCGGGGGGCGCGCTTCGAGCTCGTCCCGGGCGCCGGCCACGACCTGCTGGCCGACGCACCCGACGAGGTCGCCGGTTCCATCCGCCGCCTCGCGGGCCACACGAACGAGGCGGTCGTCGCCGCCTGAGGGCGCGGACCGGGGGCGGGATCACCCCCCGGGAGTGGCCCGGAGTCGATAGCCGACCGGACCCTTGGGCGCCGGCACCGCCTCCGCGACGGCGCCCGGGCCGTAGATGGCGCGGGCGGCGTCCTCCACGGCGGGCGCGGTCGCGCGTTCGCCCTCGTCGCCCGCGGGGGCGAGCAACCGGTCGAGCACACGAACGACCAACTCGCCCTCGCGCACGGACCATCCCCGGAGCGGACCGGCGCCGACCAGCAGATCGGCCGCGACCCGCGCCCTGGCGGCCGCGGCGCGAAGCTGGGCCTCGAGCGAGGGCTCACCGCCGCCGCGCTTCTCGATGCAGGCCATGCCCGTGACGCCGTCGCCGAGGTCGACCGCGTAGTCGCGCTCGTGACCGATCAGGACCACGCCCGGACCACCGGGGACGTGCCGGTAGTCGGCGACGTCGATCAGGAGGCCCTCGACGGCGTCGCGCTGGATCCATCCGTGAAAGACGGCGATGACCGGCTCGAGGTCGAGCGGCTCCGGCGTCTCGAGCGGCACCTTGACCAGCAGCCGCGCGGCGGCGGGGATCGTGGTGGCCACGCTCACACCGCCGCCGATTGTGCGCCGGACTCGCGAACGTCCAGGGCGTGGCACGCGTCCAGGAACAGCTGCGTCTCCTCGACGAGCACCCGGACGCGCTCGGGGTCCAGCCGCTCGGGCGGCCCGGAGGCATGACGGTCCATCAGGGGTCCGGCGAAGCGCCCGCGCGAGAAGCGCGAGTAGAAGCGCTCGGTGTCGAGGAACCGGGTCCGGAACTCGACCACGATGTCGTCCGGCAGCGGCCCCACCTCCTGGTTCTCGCGCCGCACGAGGGTCTCGGCGCCCGCGAGCATCGCCAGGTAGGCGCGCTCGTCGGCACGGCGCAGGTCGCCGTCCTCCAGTGCGATCTGCGCGTCGAAGGCGAGGCTCTCCGCGCCCGAGAGCTCGAGGTCCGCCTGCGAGACGACCTCGCCGGCGCACTCGCCGACGCCCATGTCGCTGCGGGTGAACTCGCGGGCGTCGCCCCAGTCCGAGTAGAAGGAGCGGTCGTCGGCGTCGGCGGGGACCGGCTTGAGCGGCTCGATGATGGCCGCGAGCTCCTTCTTGCCGAGGCGGGCCGAGAAGTCCTGGAAGGTCTCACCCCGCTCCCGCTCGTTGGCGAAGCGCGCCGTGATCGCCTCGACGACCTCGGGCACGCGCTTGGAGGGCACCGACCCGATCGCCATGCCGTACGAGCCCGCGTTCTCGCGCCAGCGCCCGCCGAGGACGACCTGGAAGTGGGGCACCGTCACGCCGTTGATCTTGCGGCTGTTGCCGAAGAAGCCGATGTCGGCGACGTGGTGCTGGCCGCAGGAGTTGAAGCACCCGCTGATCTTGATGCGGAGTCCCCGGACCGACTCGTCCAGCGTGTACTGCGCGCCGGCGAGACGGGTGCGGAGCTCGGCGGCCAGCCCCCGCGAGGACGAGATCCCGAGCTTGCACGTGTCCGTGCCCGGACACGCCGTGATGTCGACGATCGTTCCGGCGCCCGGCTCGCCGAGGCCGATCGCGCTGAGCTCCGCGTGGAGCGCCGGCAGATCGCCCTCGCTCACCCACCGCAGGACGATGTTCTGCTCGACGGTCGTCCGGATCGCATCACCCACATGGCGCCGGGCGATCTCGGACAGGGCCCGCGCCTGGTCCGAGGAGAGGTCGCCGAGCGGCAGGGACACCGTCGCGACCGCGTACCCGTCCTGGCGCTGGCGGTAGACGTTCGAGTCGAGCCAGGCCGCGAAGCCCTCCGGCGCGCCGTCCGGTGCGCGAAGGGGGGCGGCGTCGCGAAGTGGCGCCTCATCGAAATCACCGATGCCGGGCAGATACGAGGTCCAGCGGTCGTCGTGGGGGAGGATCGCCCGGTCCTCGTCGATCAGGCGCCGGAACTCGTCGATGCCGAGCTGCGAGATCAGGAACTTGATCCGCGCCCGGTTGCGGTTGCGCTTCTCGCCGAGGCGCGCGAACACGCGCCCGACCGACTGGGCGATCGGAAGGAGCTCCTCCTCCGGGATCCACTCGTACAGGAGCTTGGCCTGGTGGGGCGTCGTCCCGAGCCCGCCGCCCACGTAGAGCTGGAAGCCGCGCCGCTGCACGCCGTCGATCTCCCGCATCTCGGCGATGGCGCCGAAGTCGTGCATCATCACCAGGCCGCAGGGCTCGCCGGCGCAGCCGGAGAAGGCGATCTTGAACTTGCGCCCGAAGTCCTGGCAGTCCGGATGCCCGAGCAGGAACCGAAAGAGCGCGTCGGCGTACCCGGTCACGTCGAACGTCTCCGTGCGGCAGACACCGGCGACGGGGCACCCGGTGATGTTGCGGACCCCGTTGCCGCAGGCCTCCCGCGTCGTGATACCCACCGCGGCCAGCCGTCGCATCAGCGTGGGGCCGTCGTCGAGGTGGATGTAGTGGAGCTGGATGTCCTGCCGGGTCGTCACGTGCAGGATGCCGTCCGAGTGCTCCTCCGCGCATTCGGCGAGCACGTCGAGCTGCTCGGCGCTCATCCCGCCGTACGGGATCTTGATCCGCAGCATGCCCGGCGCGTCCCAGAGCGTCTCCGGGCCCTTGGTGAGGTCCGCCGACGGGAAGTCGAGGCGACGGCTCTCGATGCCGTCGTGGCGCTGGCCGTTGTCGTAGCGCTGGCCGTAGACGCCGCGACGCAGCCGCGTCTCGGCGAAGACCCGCTCGTCGACACGCCCCTCGCGGCGCAGCTCCATCTGCCGCTCGAAGACGTCGATCTCGGTCGCGAGGTCGGGCGGCATCTCATCGAGGAGCCGCTCTCTCCAGGCGCCTGCGCTCACGTGGGTCTCCCGGGGTCGGGCGGTTGCGTGTGAGCGCGGGAAAATACCACATACCTGGTTTTGTTCGGGAGATTAGATCCGTGGGCGAGTTCCGGCAGGCCGTCGGTCGCCGCGACCGAAGAGGGGCGCATGACCGAGATCACGAGACGGACACTTCTCCACCGCGGCGCGGCGCTCGGCGCGGCCGCGGTCGCCGGGATCGGGGCCGGGAGAGCAGCGGGCGCGGGCGCGACGGCCGGTGGCACGGGAACCGCCTCACCCGGTGTCCCTTGGAACCTCTTCCGCTCACCCGTGTGGAACGGGGAGATGCTCTTCGCGCTGGGTGCCGCGCCCGCGGGCACCTCGGAGGTCGGCGAGGTGATGGAGGTCGTCAGGCGCGTCCGCGACGCGACCGGCGACCCCGCCTCACCGGACACCGTCGACATGAACGTCCTGGTCGCGGCCTGGAACGCGCTGGGGTCGCGACTCGAGCGCCAGGCCCGCACCGCGCTCGCGGCCGGATCGCGAGTCACCGCCCGTGAGCGCTTCCTGCGCGCCTCGCTCGCCCACGCCCAGGAGTTGTTCTTCGTCCTGGGCACCTCCCGCCCCGATCGGGAGGAGGGCGTCTTCCAGGCATGCGAGCGCAACTGGCTGGAGGGCATCGCGCTCTGGGACCCCCAGCCGGTCGCACTGCGCGTCGAGGCGGCGGGCCAGTCGTTGCCCGGCCTGGCTCTTCCGTCCCGACGCGGGTGGCGTCGCCCGGCCCACCTACATCATCTGCAACGGCAGCGACGGTCAGAACATCGAGATCGTGAGCGGCGGGCTCGCGGCGGCGCTGGCCCGTGGCTACAACGTCGTGGTCTTCGAGGGCCCGGGGCAGATGTCGCTGCTGTTCGAGCGCGAAGTCACGTTCGTCCCCGATTGGGCGCCGATCATCAGTGCGATCGTCGAGGTGCTCGTCGCGCGAGGCGACGTGGACAGCCGGCGGATCGCCGCGACGGGGATCAGCTTCCTCGGCATGGTGCTCGCGAGCGCCGCGGCGCGCAGCCCGGGCCTCGCCGCGGTGGTGCTCCAGCCGGGCGGCTTCGACTACCTCGACCTGTGGGACGACCCCGAGAGCGTGGCGGCCGTCCGCGAGTCCCAGCGTCTGTCGCCGACGGCGAAGGCGCGAGTGGCCGCGGAGGTGAACGGCGGAGTCCGCGAGGCGTGGCCGACGCTCCCCGCGGTGGACCGGTTCACGATCAGGAAGCGTGGCGAGATCTTCTCGCAGCGCTTTCTCCGTGACGCGCGTGCCGGCGTCCCGCCGAGCGACTACTTCCAGATGCTCGAGTCGACGCTGCCGTTCAGCTACCGGGACGACCTCACGCGGATCACGGTGCCGACGATGGTCACCGCCAACCAGAACGACCAGTTCTTCAAGCGGCAGTCTCGGGCGGCGTTCGACTCGCTTGGATCCCTGCCCGACGATCGCAAGCGACTCCTGCCACTCACGATCGCCATGGGCGCGGGGCTTCACGACCAGCCCATGGGACCGCAGGTCGCGCAGGCCCTGATCTTCGACTGGCTCGATCGCGTGCTCGGCGCCTGAGCGCCCCTCGCAGGCGGCGGCTACTCGGAGGGTGCGTCGCCCTCCTGGTCGTTCGCCACGCCCGCGAGCGCGCGGACGACCTGGACGCACATCGCATCGCTGACGGCGATCTGCACCTGGCTTCCGTCCTCGTCGTCGAAGGCCAGCGTCCAGTGGGGCACGCCGCCCTCGGGGGTGGCCTGCGGCGGGGTCACCGAGACGCCGACCACGTTGGGCGTCAGCGCCCAGAAGAGACCGTCCGGGAGGCCGGAGGGGCTCGGCTGCCACGACTGCGCGTCGGGCAGCGACTCGCGGTGCGGCTCGGCCTCCGTGAACGCGTTCATCAGGTTGGCGGCGTCGCCGACCGCGAGCGGCACCGTCATCAGCATGTTCTGGCCGCTCTGGAAGGCGAGGATGGCGACCGGGGTGGTCTCGACGTCGGGTGGGTCCTCGCCGTCGGCGGCCTCGACCTCGAACGGCTGGCAGTCGAAGCCTGTTGCCTGGAAGGCGATGGTCTGCCGCATGCGCGTCGCTCCTCGAAGGGGTGTGGCCGCAGTCGGCGCCGCCGGCGGCGCCTCCCCGCCGCTCGCCCGCTAACCTCGGCGGGGTGTCCGAGCCTTGGTTCGAGCCCGGCGGGGCCGGCTCGATTCTCACACACCCGGTGCCCGTCCGTGCCCGACGGGTCGATCATCCGCCGCGACCGCACGCGCTGCTGGCGGCCCTGGCCGAGCGCTCATGGCCCGTCCTCGTGCCACACCGGGGGACGATCGTGGTGGCGTGCGACCCGGCCGCCGTGGCGCTCGGCGCGGAGGCCTGGGACGTGCTGGCCCACCGACCCGACGCCGACGGGGCGGCCCACGCGGCCGCCGGGGCGTGGATCGGTCTCCTCTCGTACGACCTCGGTGGCACGATCGAGCGCCTGCCCGCGCCGCATGCCGATCCGGGGGGTCCGCCGACGGCCGCGCTCGGGCGCTACGACACGGTTGCGGTGTTCGACCACCTCGGCGGCTGCATGATCACGTCGGTCGATGCCGACGAGGAACCCCTCCGGCGGCTCGCGATCCTGGCCGCGCGTCTCGGCGCGCGCACGCCACGACGGCACCGGGCACCGCGCCCGCGCAGACCGGACGTCGCGAGCAGCCTGCCGGGTCGCGCCTACGGGCGAGCCGTCGACGATGCGCGCGATCTGATCGCCGCGGGCGACTGCTACGAGGTCAACCTCGCCCAGCGCCTGGTCGCACACTGGGACCACGGACCGCTCGCGCTTGCGGACGCCCTCTGGGCGGCGGCCGGACGGACCTCGCACGCCGCCTACCTGGGGCTTCCGGGCGGCACGGTGGTCTCCGCGTCGCCCGAGCGCCTGCTCGCCCTCGACGGCCCGGTCGCCGTGAGCGAGCCGATCAAGGGGACGGCCGATCCCGGCGCCGCGGTGGCGCTCGCGGCCAGTCCCAAGGACCGAGCCGAGCACGTGATGATCGTCGACCTCGTCCGCAACGACCTGGGCCGGGTCGCGCGCGCACCGGCACCGTGCAGGTGCGCAGGCTCATGGCGCCCTACAGGGTCGGGTACGCGGACCACCTCGTCAGCGCCGTCGAGGCGCGGCTGGCGGACGGGGTGACGGTGGCGGACGCGCTCCGGGCGCTGTTTCCGGGCGGGTCGGTGACGGGGGCGCCCAAGGTCCGTGCGATGGAGGTCATCCGCGCGCTCGAGCCGGTCGGTCGAGGCCCCGCCTACGGGAGCATCGTGACCATGGGCCGCGACGGCTCGCTCGAGGCGAGCGTCGCGATCCGCACCGCGTGGCTCACCGGCGACGAGGCCCGCTACTGGTGCGGCGGCGCGGTGGTGTGGGACTCGGACCCGGACGGCGAGCGGCACGAGGCATGGAGGAAGGCCACGCCGTTCCTCACGGCGCTCGGAGCGGACCCCGTCGCGGCTCAGTAGGTCTTGGCCGTCAGCGCCCCGTCGACGAGGATGTGCGTCCCGCTGACGTAGCTGCTCTCGGGTGCGACCAGAAAGAGCACGGCCTGGGCGACCTCCCGCGGATCGGCGAGGCGCTTGATCGGATAGGCGGCCTCCATCTCCGCGCGGGCCGCGGTCGGGTCCGGTTGGCCGGCGAAGTACTCCTGGATCATCGGCGTCTCCATGTCCCCCGGCAGGACGGCGTTCGCCCGGATCCCCCGCGCGGCGTAGTCCACCGCGATCGCCTTGGTCAGACCCAGCAGCCCGGTCTTGGTCGCCGTGTAGCTCGAGATGAACGGGTCGGCGACGACCGACAGGATCGACCCGACGGTCACGATCGCACCGCCGCCCCCCTGGTCGAGGAACGCGCGGATCGCCTCGCGGGTGCACAGGAACGCGCCGCGCAGGTTGACGTCGTTGACCTCGTCCCACTGCTCGCCGGTCGTCTCGTGGAGCGGCCCCTCCGGCCCGAGGATGCCGGCGTTGACGACCATTCCGTCGTGTGACCCGAACCGCGTGCGACAGGCGGCGACCGCCGCGGCCACGTCGTCCTCGCTGCGGACGTCGCCCGGGACGAAGACGACGTGGCCGGGCAGGTCGCCCGCCGCCCGTTCGAGGCGCGCCCCGTCCTCACGATCACGGCCCGTCCCCACCACGTGTGCGCCCTCCTCGGCGAGGAGGAGGGCCGTCTCGCGACCCAGTCCCTTGGTCGCCCCCGTCACCACGATCGCCATGCCCTCGACCCGTCCCGCCATGTCCCACCCCCGGTGCTCGATCGACGTCGCCGAGTCTGCCGGTCCGCGCCCACGCATGCGACACTCGCGCCGTGCCGCCGGCCCCGAGCGATCCGTTCGGACCCGACGAGGGCCTGTTCGAGACCATGCGCGCCGAGGGCGGGCACATCCCTGGCTCGAGCGCCACCTCGACCGGATGATGTCGTCCGCGGCGGCGCTGGGTCTGACCGGAATCGCCTCGCGGGGGACGGTCCGGACGGAGGTGCGCCGTACCCTGGCTGGCCGAGCTCCCACGCCGTGGCGGGTGCGCGCCATCGCGACCCGAGACGGCAGCGTCGTCGTCGATGTCGACCCGATCGGTGCGTCGCCGGCGCCGACGGCCATCACCCAACGCGGCGCCTGGGATCCATCCGAGGGCGTCCGCGAGCACAAGACCACCCGATACGATGCACTCCGGAGCGCCGCCGCCGAGGCCCGCGCGGGCGGCGTCGGCCACGCCCTGCTGCTCGACCGGTCCGGGCGCCTCGGGGAGGCCGCGACCGCAAACGTGGTCGTCCGCATCGACGGCCGCGACCGGACCCCGCCGGTCGAAGGCATCCTCTCGGGCGTCGCACGGGCGAAGATCCTGGAGTCCCTGGCCGTGGAGGTCGTACACATCCGCGAGGGCGAGTGGCGCCGTGCCAGCGAGATCGTTCTCGTGAACGCGCTGCGCGGGGCGATGCCCCTGCTCGAGATCGACGGGAGCGTCGTCGGGGTGGGGCGGGCGGGCCCGCTGGCGAGGACCCTCGAAGCAGTGCTCGACGAGGACCGAGGCGCGACGGGCGACATGCGCAGCGAGCGCGCCGTCGACCTTCCCGGCGACCCGGGATGACGACGGGTGCGTCGGCGTTGCGTCGGCCCGGCGACGCATCACCGATCGCCCGTGGGCGGTGGCGGGCGACCTCGCGGGAAGGCGGCCGGCTCCGTCCGGTTCGACCCGGCTCGGGCCGCGCCGGCGGTGGTCGAGGAGCGGCATGGACGACCACCGCGGTCGCGCTCAGCCGGCGAGCACCTCTCGGATCCGAGCCCTGACCGACGGGAGGGTGTCGGCGGCGAACCACGGGTTCTTGGTGAGCCACCGGTTGTTTCGCGGCGATGGATGCGGAAGGACGACTTGGCCGGGAAGGTAGGTGCGCCAGTTGGCGACGGTCTCCGTGAGGCTGTCGCCCCGCGGGGAGATGTAGCGCGCCTGCGCATGGGCGCCGATGATGATCTCGAGTCGATCGTTCGGGAGATGCGCGAGGAGCCGCTCGTGCCACAGCGGCGCGCACTCGGGACGCGGCGGGTTGTCGCCGCTCCTGCCTGATCCGGGATAGCAGAAGCCCATCGGAACCAGCGCGACGATCGCGTGGTCGTAGAACTCGGTACGGGTGAGGTCGAGCCACTGGCGGAGCCGGTCGCCCGACGGATCGTCCCAAGGGATCCCGCTCTCGTGGACCCGGCGCCCCGGCGCCTGCCCGATGACGACGATGCGAGCCGACCCGCCGACCTGCACGACCGGCCGCGGTCCCTCGGGAAGGCTGTCGGCGCACACCGTGCACGCACTGATGGCCGTGAGCAGTTCGCCGAGGTCGGTGCAGGTCATCGCACCGCGTCCGCCGACCCGAGGCCGGGCAGTCGGCGCGCCCCTGACGCCCGTGCACCGTCGGAGGGCAGCCAAGGGTGTCGCGGTCGCGGTCGACGGGGAGGCATCGACACCCAGTGTCGGGTGTCGGCCGGACGCCCGGGCGTGCTCGCGTCACGCAGACCGCGCCTCCCGGCGGTTGGCGACAGGGCGCCCGCCGCCGGGAGGAACCCGCCGTGGGTGCGCCGCGTGGACGCCCCCACGGACTCGGGGGTCAGGCGGCCGCGGCGACTCGGTCGCCCCCTGGTTCGTCGACCGGCGGCGCCTCTTCCGCGTGGAGGACCTTGCGGTTGGCCAGCAGCAGGAAGCCGAAGCCGATCTTCGCGCTGAGGTCGAGCACCATGAAGACCCCCACCTCGGCGGTCAGGCTGATGGCGCCCGTTCCCTCCGTGCCGAGCAGCCACACGACGGGGTATGCGGTCCACAGCACCGCGGTCAGGGCGGCGAGGCGATAGAAGAGCCTGGCGACCTCGGGGCCGCGGGCGCGGGCGATGGCGAGGAACCGACCAACGATCAGGTAGAGGATGCCGATGAACGCGACCGTGCTCACCGCGAACCAGATGTAGCGCTCGCCGCCTGGCGTGAGACCGGCGATCAGCCCGGTCGCGATCATGTACACGTTCAGCCCGAGCAGCCACGAGGTCAGGACGCGGCCGACACCGGCGAGGATCGCGAGGTCGAGCAGCAGCAACGGCGTCGTGATGATCCAGTCGATGTACCGCGCGTAGAAGACCTCACGGCCGTCGATATCGACGACGCCTTGGCCCAGGGCCATCGCCAGGTACGCGGTCGCCGCGACGAACGCGACGAAGAAGGTGATCAGGACGAGGTCCCGCCCCTCGTCTCGCGCCTTTCGGCCGAGTAGGAGGAACGAGAGCGCACCGATGGTCATGCCGGCGGTCCCGATCCAGAGGAAAGCCTCCTGCACGATTCACCTCCGTTCGATGCGCGGCCGATTGCCGCGCATGTCCAGGGTGTCGTGCTGTCAAGATTTCGTCAAGATCCATCCGGCGGCGGGGGCTGCAGCAGTGACACGTGCCAACGGGCCTCGCGCCACCGATCGCCGTCGCGCTTCCAGACGATCGTCGCGACGCACCCGAATCGCGCGGCGGTCTCTCCGGCCGCGAGCACCTGGGTGAAGCGAACCACGCTCATCGACAGGTCCGTTCCGGGGAGCACATCGTACTCGTCGATCTCGGTCCACGTGTCGGCGCCCATGCCCTCGAGCGTCGCGAAAAGGCCCTCGAACCAGGCGATCCAGTCGGCGCGGGTCCGGATGTCGACAGAGGCCCCCGTGGTGTCGAGGTCGACGATCCCGAAGTCGTCGTCGCAGAGGTCGGCGAGCGCATCGAGGTCTCGCATCGAGACGTGTCGGAAGAGCTGGACGGTCTCCGAGAGGAAGGGCTGGGCGAGTGCCCGAATGGCCTCGGGGACGTGGACGGGCACCGTGACGGGCATGGCGACTCCTCGTTTGCTGTCTAGGTGTTGTCCATATTACACCGCACCGGCGCTCGTGCCGAGGCGCCGGCTGGGCCGTCGCGCGACCTCGCACGACGCACACGGCAGGGGTCCCAGCGCCCTGTCGTGGATCCTCGACGTCGGAGGTGCGCGGGCCGCCGGGCAGGGCCCCGACTCCGGCGTGCGGGCGTGCGGGCGGGCGGGCGGGCGCGGCGCGCTCGACTACGCTCGGCCGCGCCGCTCGCCCGCGCTCGCGACCCGCTTGCCCAGCAGGCGCATCGCCTTGAGCCCGAGCGAGAGCTTTTCCCGGTCGTCGGTGCGCGAGATGTCGAGTCCGCTCAGCTCGGCGATCCGGTCGAGTCGGTAGCGCACCGTGTGGCGGTGCGTGAAGAGCGTGGACGCCGTCGCGGCGAGGTTGCAGTCGTGGCCGAGGTAGGTCGACAGCGTCGCGACCAACTCGGTCTGGTACTGGTCGTCGTACCGGACGAGCGGCGCCAGGGTCTGGTCGTAGAAGGTCGAGAGCTCCTCGGGTCGGTCGGCGAAGATCTGGAACAGGAGCTTGTAGGTCCCGGTCTCCTCGAATGTGATCACCTCGCCGGTCCGCCCGAGCCGCTCGCCGATCGAGAGCGCAAGACGCGCCTCCTCGAGCGCCGCCCCGAGGCGCTCGGGCTCGGGCGTGAACCGTGAGAGCGCGAGCGTCAGGGCGAGCCCCGGCACCGTCTCGCGGGTCGCCCCGAGCAGGCGCCGGGCGAGCGTGAGCGCCGCCTCCTCGACGACGTCGCGTGGGGCCTCGCGAAGCTCCGGCGTCGTGGGCGGGAGCAGGCAGAGCAGCTGGCCGTTGTCCCACTCCACCAGCGAGAGCGGCCACGAGAGGCCGATCACCGCCTGCGCCTGCTGCAAGAAGCGGCGCACGAGTCGCTGGTCGGTGATCACCCGGCCCTCGGTGTAGGGGTCGAGCAGCTTTCCGAGGAGGGCCACGGATCCTCCCGACAGATCCGCGCCCAGATGACGCGCGCGACGCACCACGGAGTCGCGGCTGATGGCCTCGCCCGCGAGCAGCTCCTCGATCAGCTCGCCGCGCAGGCGAGACTCGGTCTCGGCCCGCGCGTCCTCGCGGACGCGCTCGAGCGCGCACGCCATCGCGAGCTCGTCGAGGACGGCGACCTGCACGTGGTCGGGGGGCGGCGGGCTCCAGACCACGATCACGCCGACGGGCTCGCCGGCCGCGCTCACCGGCACGCGGATCTGGTCCTGGAGCTCCTCCTCGCAAAACGGCCCGAGGACCGACGCCGGGCCGTGACCGCGCGCCCGACCGACCGCCTCGTCGAGCAGACGTTCCTGGGACTCGGTGAGGCCGGCCTGGCCCTGGCGGTCGAGGTACTCGTCGAGGATCACGACCGGGTGGCCGAGCAGCTCGCCCGCGACCGTGGCCAGGCCGGCGAACCCGTGGCCGCCGAGCAGCGGCACGCCGAACGCCCTGCGAGCGTCGGCCGCACGCCGAAGCCCCCCGTCGGCGCTCAGTGCGCCGACCAGGTCGGCGTTGACCACCCCCCAGGGGATGCCGCGCGCGAGCACGATGCACGGGACTCCGAGTGGCGTGGCGGGGGCCGTCCGGGCGACGACCGCGACGCAACCGTCGGGGGCCGCGGTGGGCGGGTTCCCGGGTGCGAGGACGATCGCGCCGGCCTCGCTCGGCGCCTCGGGGTCGAGCACGCCGACCGCCGCCACCGGCGCGCCCAGATCGGCGTCGGCCGGGACGACGGTGGCACCGGCGAGGGACGGGACGGCGAGGAGGTCTCCGACCGTCGCCGGGTCACCTGAGGGCGACGCGACTTCGGGGCCGACGCCGTCGACCGCGACGGGGGCGGTCCCGTCGGTGGGCGTGGCGTCGCGTGTCGTGGTCCCCATCCCGGCGAAGGATGGGAGGGCGTGGGCCGATGGTCAAGCGGTGAGACGCGGTCACGGGCCCGGTTTCTCCCTGGGGCCAAACGGACGACCATCGCTTTGGCCCTCGTGACAACGCTCGCCGACAGGGCTGGGCCGTATCCTGCGTGGGCCGAGAGCACGTGAGTGCGCTCACGGATCTCTTCAACGACGCGGCCCCATCCTGCTCGCCCCGAAGACCCAGGGGCGCTCCCGGAGGGCCAGGAGGACCACCGCAAAGACATGCCGATGCGTGAATTGAACGTCGCCAGCGCCCAGTGGAGCGCCAACGGCACCGGAATGGGTGCCAAGGACCTGACCAACCCGGCAAACGCCGACTTCGGCCGGCTCGTCTTCGACGCCGCCGCACAGCGCCAGATGCTTCCCAAGGCCGTCTTCCGCGCCCTGCAGGCGACCATCGAGCGGGGCGAACCCCTGGACCCGGCCCTCGCCGACGCGGTGGCCCTGGGAATGAAGGATTGGGCCCTCAGCAAGGGCGCGACCCACTTCACCCACTGGTTCCAGCCCCTGACCGGGTCCACCGCCGAGAAGCACGACAGCTTCTACATGCCGGTCGGGGACGGCACCGCCCTCCCCGAGTTCTCCGGCAAGGAGCTGATCCAGGGCGAGCCGGACGCCTCCAGCTTCCCGACCGGGGGCGTGCGCGCCACCTTCGAGGCCCGCGGCTACACCGCCTGGGACCCGACGAGCCCCGCGTTCATCATGGAGAACCCCAACGGCGCCTACCTGGCGATCCCGACGGCGTTCGCATCGTGGACCGGCGAGGCGCTCGACGCGAAGATCCCGCTGCTGCGCTCCATGGAGGCGCTCAGCAAGGCGGCCCTGCGGGCCCTCAAGCTGTTCGGGGACGAGTCGACGCGCGTCTACACGACGGTCGGCCCCGAGCAGGAGTACTTCCTGATCGACAAGAACTACTTCTACCAGCGCCCCGACCTGGTCGCGTCGGGCCGCACGCTCTTCGGCGCCAAGCCCGCCAAGGGCCAGCAGCTCGACGACCACTACTTCGGCGCGATCCCGGAGCGGGTCCTCGCCTACATGCTCGACGTCGAGGCCGCGCTCAGCCGGCTCGGCGTGCCGATCAAGACCCGCCACAACGAGGTCGCGCCGGGCCAGTACGAGGTCGCCCCCATGTTCGAGAACTCGAACATCGGGACCGACCACCAGCAGCTCGCGATGCAGGTCATGCAGAACATCGCCCCCAAGTACGACCTGGTCTGCCTGCTGCACGAGAAGCCCTTCGCCGGCGTCAACGGATCGGGCAAGCACAACAACTGGTCGATGAGCACCGACTCGGGCGAGAACCTGCTCGAGCCCGGGGACACGCCCAACGAGAACATGAAGTTCCTGTTCTTCTGCACGGCCGTGATCCGCGCGGTCGACCTCCACCAGGGCCTGCTGCGGGCCTCGGTCGCGAGCGCCGGGCAGGACCATCGCCTCGGCGCCAACGAGGCGCCGCCCGCGATCATCTCGATCTTCCTGGGCGGCGAGCTCGAGAACATCTTCGAGGCGCTCAGCACCGACACGCCACTGGCGGCCAATGGCGGCGGCCTGCTGGGCCTCGGCACGCCCGTCCTCCCCGACCTGCCGCTCCACGGCGGCGACCGCAACCGGACCAGCCCGTTCGCCTTCACGGGGAACAAGTTCGAGTTCCGGGCGCTCGGCTCGGGCGACTCGCCGAGCTTCCCGAACATCGTCCTCAACACGATCGTGGCCGAGTCGGTCGACGCGATGTCCGAGGACATCGAGGCCAAGACCGGCGCCGGCAAGAGCTTCGACGAGGCGCTCAAGGAGGTCGTGAGCGAGACCTACGTCGCCCACAAGCGGATCGTCTTCGGCGGCGACAACTACTCGTCCGAGTGGGAGGACGAGGCCGCGGGACGAGGCCTGCTCAACCTGAAGACCACGCCCGACGCGCTGCCGCAGTTCATCGCCGACAGCACGGTCACGGCCTTCAGCAACTACGGCGTGCTCTCCAAGCGCGAGATCGACTCGCGCTACGAGGTGCGTCTGGAGCAGTACATCATCAAGGTGAACATCGAGGCCGAGACCGCGGCGAACATCGCGCGGACCATGATCCTCCCGGCCACCGCACGCCATCTGGAGACCCTGATCGCCACGGGCAACGAGGCGCTGGTCGACGAGAGCAAGGGCCTCCTCGGCGAGCTCGCGGAGCGGATCATGAAGCTGGAGGAGGTCAACGCCGTCCACCCCGAGGACGACCTGCTGACCGAGGCCGAGTACATGCGCGACGAGGTGCTGCCCGCCATGCTGTCGGTGCGCGAGGTGGCCGACCGCCTGGAGCGGATCGTCGCCGACGACCTGTGGCCGCTCCCGAAGTACCAGGAGATGCTGCTGATCCGGTAGCCACGGAGCACCGATCGCGCAGGACCCCGGACGGCCCCGCCTCGGCGGGGCCGTCCTCGTGTGCGGGCACGGTTCCCGGCCGGCCGTCCCGCGACGGCGTCGCACGGGATAGGTTCGGGCGAGCGCCGACCGAGGAGGGGCCGTGACACGCGACGAGGTGCTCGCCGAGATGGACCGCAGGGACGTCAAGTTCGTGCGGCTCTGGTTCACCGACATCCTGGGCCAGCTCAAGAGCTTCGCGGTCACCAAGGAGGAGATCGGGACCGCGCTCGACGTCGGGATGGGCTTCGACGGCTCGTCGATCACCGGGTTCAACCGGATCGAGGAGTCGGACATGATCGCGATGCCCGACGCCTCGACATTCGCGCTGCTGCCCTACCGGCCCGCCGAGAAGGCGGTGGCGCGGATGTTCTGCAACGTGCTGACGCCGGACCGCGCGCCCTACGAGGGCGACCCGCGCCACGTGCTGCGGCGGGCGCTGTCGCGCGCGCGGGATCTCGGCTTCGACCACTTCCATCTGGGCCCCGAGCTCGAGTTCTTCTACTTCCGCTCGCCGACCGACGCCGAGCCGCTCGACACCGGCGGCTACTTCGACCTGACGACGCTCGACGCGGCGAGCGACCTGCGCCGCGACACGGTGCTCGCCCTCGAGAGCGTCGGGATCGACGTGGAGTACTCCCACCACGAGGTCGGCCCGTCCCAGCACGAGATCGACATGCGCTACGCGGACGCCCTTCGCATGGCGGACAACGTCATGACGTACCGGACGATCGTCAAGGAGGTCGCACACGCCCACGGCGTCTACGCGACCTTCATGCCGAAGCCCCTCGCGGGCCACAACGGCAGCGGCATGCACACGCACATGAGCCTCTCACGCGGCGGCCAGAACGCGTTCTTCGACGCCGACGACCCCTACTACCTGTCCGCCGACGCCCGCCACTTCATCGCCGGGCTGCTCCGCCACGCGCGAGAATTGTCGTGCGTGTTCGCCCAGTGGGTGAACTCGTACAAGCGTCTCGTGCCGGGGTACGAAGCACCGACCTACGTCGCCTGGAGCCGTCGCAACCGCTCGGCGCTGGTGCGGGTGCCGCACTACCACCCGGGCAAGGAGTCCTCGACGCGTGCGGAGCTGCGATGCCCGGACCCCGCCTGCAACCCGTATCTGACCTTCGCCGCCCTGCTCCACGCCGGCCTCGACGGCATCGAGCGCGGCTACGAGCTGTCCGACCCCATCGAGCGGAACCTCTACGACACGACCCCCGAGGAGCGGACCGCGATGGGGATCACCTCGCTCCCCGAGACGCTCGGCGAGGCCATCGAGCTGGGCGCCGGCAGCGAGCTGCTCCTGCGCGCCTTCGGCGAGCACATCCACACCCGGTACGTCGAGGTCAAGCGGGAGGAATGGGAGGAATGGCGGGTGCAGGTCACCCCGTACGAGCTCGATCGATACCTGCCGCGCCTGTAGGCGACCGCACGCCACGCGACCCGATCGTGGCGGCCGACCCCCGCGGCGTGCCCCTCCCCGCTCCACGGGGACCCTTCCGGCTTGGCACGCAGGCGATCAGCCACGGCTGGTTCCAGACGCCCCCCTTCGGCTGGGACCCGGACGCGCTCGTCCTGACGCGGGTGGAACGACTCGGGTCGGGGCCCGCGGTGCTGTCGGTACGCGAACACCGCGGGCGACCGCGGGCGACCGCCGACCGGCCCCTCGCGGGCGACGAGCGGGTCGAGGCGGGACGGCGCCTCGCGCGGGTGCTGCAGCTCGACGCCGATCTGGCCGGCTTTCACGCGTCGCTCGCCTTCGACCCCGACCTGGCGCGGGATCTGTCGGCGATCGGAGCGGGGAGGCTGCTGGCGGGAGGGTCCCTGTGGGAGGACGCCGTGAAGTCGATCTGCGCGACCAACACGTCCTGGCGCCAGGCGGTGGAGGTGATCGGGCGAATCGGCGCCTGGGGCGACGACGGCGCGTTCCCCGGTCCCGAGGAGCTCGAGCGGCGCGGCGTGGACGCGCTCCGGGTCGAGGCGCGGGCCGGGTACCGCGCGCGCTACCTGGCGGATGCTGCGCGCCTGGCCGTCGCGGGCCACATGGACGACATCGATGCGGCCGCCGCGGAACTGCCCGCGGGCGACCTGGTCGGCGCCCTCCGGCGGATCCCGGGCGTCGGCCCGACGACCGCCGTGTTCCTCGCGTTCCTTCGCGGGCGCTTCGACGCCGGGACGCTGGTCGACTCCGCGACCAGGGCCGCGTCGGCGGAGCGGTGGTTCGGCGGGGTGCGGGCGGACGACGCGGCGATTCGCGCGGTGGCCGCACCCGCCGGGACGTGGGCGGGGCTCGCGCTCCACTGGGCGACGATGCGCCGATGGCAGCGGATCAGCGACCTGGCCTGACGCGGGCGCGGTCGGGAGTGCGGTGAACCCGCGGCCTCGCGCCGGGGACACGCGGAGGCGCCGCGCCGACGGGTCGGCGATGCTGCGCGGCACCACCACCAACGGGGGTGCGCGATGAACACCGGCCGGGTCCTGGCCATCGTCTTCGGAAGCCTCGCGATCCTCATCGGCCTGGGGATCATGACCGCCGCGGGCGGCGTGCTCTTCGTCAACGCGCTGCGCGACGACGGCGGGTACATCACGTCACGTCCACCGAGCGCCTGGCCGGCAACGGCTTCGCGGTCGTCTCCGAGGAGCTCCAGATCGAGGGGCCGATCCCGGGCGACGACCTGGTCGACATCCGGATCCGGGCCGAGTCCACCGATGCGCGTGGCCTGTTCGTCGGCGTCGCCCGCAGCGACGACGTCGACCGCTACCTGCGCGACGTCCCCGTCGACGTCGTCCGCGACGTCGACTTCGACAACCTCGACGGCCCCGACCTGGGTGTGGCCACCACGCCCCGGCCTGGAACCCGGGCACCCGCGCCGCCCGTCGCGCAGAACTTCTGGGAGGCCTCGGCCGTCGGCGTCGGGGCGCAGACCCTCGATTGGTCCCTCGAGGCAGGGGATTGGACGTTCGTGGTGATGCGTCCGACCGGCACCCGCGGAGTCGAGGCCGACATCGATCTGGGCGTCGGGTTCCCGTCCCTGCTCTGGATCGGCGTCGGGATCATGATCGTCGGTGCGCTGTTCCTGATCGGTGGCATCGTCCTGCTGGTGCTCGGCATCCGCGGGGGGGAGGCGATGGCGATGCGGCGAGCGCGACCGAGGGCGGATCGGCGGCCACGCCACCCGAGTCGCCCTACCCGGGCCCCGGCGCCGCGGCAATGGTTCCGTCGCCGTATCCCGTGAACCTGGAGGGAGAGATCGATCCCGGGCTCTCGAGGTGGCAGTGGCTGGTCAAGTGGTTTCTGGCGATCCCCCACCTCGTCGTCCTCGTGTTCCTCGGGATCGCGTTCTCCGTCCTCACCGTGGTCGCATTCTTCGCCATCGCATTCACGGGCCGATACCCGCGTGGGATCTTCGACTTCAATACCGGGGTCCTTCGCTGGAGTTGGCGGGTCGGCTTCTACGCGTTCACCGCGATCGGGACCGATCGGTACCCGCCCTTCTCCCTCGGGGACGAGCCCGGGTACCCCGCTCGCCTGGAGATCGCCTATCCGGAGCGGCTCTCGCGGGGTCTGGTCTGGGTGAAGTGGTGGCTGCTCGCGATTCCCCACTACGCGATCGTCGGGATCTTCGTGGGCGGCTGGTACGGCGGATGGGGCGGCGAATCGCCCTTTTACAGCGCCGGCCTCATCGGGGTACTCGTCGCCATCGCGGCCGTCGCGCTCTTGTTCACGGGCCGGTACCTGCAATCGATCTTCAGGCTGTTGATCGGTCTCAACCGCTGGGTCTACCGCGTTTGGGCATATGCTTCCCTCATGCGCGACGAATACCCACCCTTCAGGCTCGAGCGGTGACGCCGGCGCAGGCACCCGCCGAGCGGATCACGGGGGACGGGCTGGTCCTCCGTCTCGCGGGCCGTTCCGACCTGGATGCCCTCGCGGCCATCATCGCCGAGCCCGAGGTCGCGCCCTGGTGGCCGATGGGCGATCCGGAGGGCGAGTTCCTCAACTCGGACTATCCGGCGTACGTGATCGAGGTCGACGGCGCCACCGCGGGCGTCGTGCTCTACTCCGAGGACAACGACCCCTTCTATCGGAGCGCCGGACTCGACGTCGCGGTCGCCACGGCCTACCACGGCCGCGCGCTCGGCCGGACCGCGCTGAAGGTGATGATGCGCCACCTGATCCGCGACCGAGGACACCACCGGCTCACGATCGACCCCGCCGCGGCGAACGAGCGCGCGATCGCGGCCTACGAGGACGTCGGGTTCCGAAGGGTGGGCGTGATGCGCGGCTACGAGCGCGGGCCCGACGGCACCTGGCACGACAACATGCTCATGGACGCGCTGGCGTCGGAGCTCGACCTGGACTGACGGGCCGGCGAAGGCGCGCCAGGAGCGCCCGCCACCCTGCGGGCCGCCGCCGGCCAGGTCTGGGCGTCGGCGAAACGCCTCCCAGCGTCGCCGAGCAACGCTCGGAGATCGTCGTCCCCCGCCAGGCGTGAGAGCTGGCGGGCGTAGGCGTCCGGGCCGTCGTAGAGCAGCCCGCCGCCCGAGCGGGCCGTCTGGCCGGCGAGCACCTCGCAGCGGGCGTTGGCGAGCGTCGGGCGCCCGGCGCTCCACGCCTCGAGCGCAACCAGCGAGAGGCTCTCGTAGCGGCTCGGAAGCGCGACGACGTCGGCCGCCGCCAGCAGGTCCGCGCGGTCGCGCTCGTCGACGAACCCGGTCGTGAGCACCCATGCCGGCACGCGCATGCGGCCCGCGGCGCGACCGGCGAGGACCAGCCCGTGGCGCCCGCCCGCGGCGCGGTGCCGGGCGTGGGCACGGATCAGGTCGTCGACCCCCTTCGCCGCGTCGACCCGGCCGAGCGCGAGCACGAACCGGCGCGGAAGCACCCGCGCGCGGCGGGCGCGGGCCGCGTCACCACGCCGTCCGGCATCGACGCCGGTCCCGACGACCGCCTGAGGGCGGTCGCCGAGCGGCCCGTGCAGGTCGGCGACGAGACGGCGCTCCTCGGGTGTCATGAACGCGAAGCCGGCGACCGACGCCATGAGCGACCCCGTCAGGCCGAAGCGCAGCATCGGCTCCTCGTGGGCCAGGGGGACCAGGGCGGCCCGATCGCCGACGATCGGCGCGGCCATCTGGGTGGTGGCGTAGAGATAGGTCCAGAGGCCGAACACCTCGTGCCCGGACCGCTCATCCGCGAGCGAGCGCAGGAGCCCGGGTGCGACGGGCCCCTGGGCGCGCGCCCATCGCCGCTCGAGCGCCGGATCGCCGGGGTCGAGGGCCAGGTGGCGGACGAGCGCCGCCGCGGTCGCCGGGTCCGGACGCTCCACCCCATGCCGCACGACGCGGACACCGTCCTCACACGACTCGCCCTCCGGGTGGTGGGGCGCCCAGGTCAGGTAGTCCCGCGCCGTCGTCGTGTGGACCGTGACGTCGTCGCCGGCCGCGACGAGCGCCCGCGCGGTCCGTCGGCAAAGCGCCTCCGCGCCGCCGGCCACGTCGACGCCGTAGCGCTGGACGACGAAGCAGATTCGCACCCGTCGAAGCCTACGCGCCGCCCGGGTTGCGCCGGCGCGGCGGATCAGCCGTCTGCGCCGCCCTCGAGGCGCGCGACCCGGTGGCGGAGATCTTCGATCGCCTGGGCGTCGCGGCGACGGTCACGCTCGAGCTGGGTCAGGAGGTCGGCGAGGCTCGGCGCGATCAGCCGCAGTGCGGCGCGGCGCGCCGCCGTGATCGCCGGCCCGACGGGCCAGGGACGATCCGAGCTCGTCGGCGCGCCGATCGAGAGCGGCGCCAGGCGCCCAGCGCCGCCGGTGCGCCGAAGCTCGATCAGCAGCCGGTCGGGGTCGTTCGGCGACGAGGGCGCGCCCCTCGACCGGGCCGGAACCGGGCCGCTGCGGGCGGCGACCCGCGCTCAGAACGCGCCCTCGACGACTCAGCACGACGGGGATCGTCCGGGCCAGGATCGTGAGATCGAGCCAGATCGACCAGGATTCGACGTACGAGAAGTCGAGTCGCACCAGCTCGTCGAACGACAGGTCGGATCGCCCGCTGATCTGCCAGAGGCCGGTCATTCCGGGGAGCACCCGGTAGCGCTTCTTCTGCAGGTCGGAGAGCAGGAGGTAGTCGCGCACGGGGAGCGGCCGCGGGCCGACGAGCGACATCTCGCCGCGGAGGACGTTGACGATCTGCGGCAGCTCGTCGATCGAGAAGCGCCGCAGGAACCCGCCGGTGCGGGTGACGCGCGGGTCCTCGCGGATCTTGAACAGCGCGCCCTGGGCCTCGTTTCGCGACTCGAGGGCAGCCTGCTCCTTGTCGGCGCCGTCGCGCATGGTGCGGAGCTTCAGGCACGCGAACTCCGACTCGTCGACCCCGATCCGGGTGCTGCGGTAGAGAATCGGGCCCGGGCCGTCGAGGCGGATGGCGAGTGCGGCGACGGCCAGGACGGGAAGCGACGCGAGCAGGATCACCGAGCCGAGCACCAGGTCGAAGCCGCGCTTGGCGAGGAACTGCGCGCCCCGAAGCGTCGGGGGGTGCAGCTCGAACAGCGGCAGGCCCGGCGCGGGCACGGCGCGGAGCGAGTGCGTGAGAAGCTCGGCCGTGGTCGGGGCGAGACGCACCGGGATGCCGCGGCGCTCGCAGACCTCGAGCAACTCCAGCACCGGCGCGTCGTCGCTCATGCCGCCGGCGAGGATCACCTCGTCCACGCGCTGGGGATCGAGCGCCCGACCGAGCGCGGCGGCCGGACCGGTCGCCGTGGGCGAGGACAACCCCGGCACGAGGCGCTGGCGCCCGAGCACGCGGTAGGGGACGCCCCGCGTGCTGGTCGCGCGCTCCAGGCTCTCCGCGATCGGGCCCACGAGTTGCGGCTCGCCGACCAGGAGCGCCCGCCGCTGGTACTTGATGGCATCCAGTCCCAGCGCGGTCAGCGAGTCGTAGCTGGCGCGGAGCGCCAGGACGTAGGCGCTCACGAAGATCGCCGAGGCCCAGAAGATGTAGTAGGTGTCGAACCGCCAGCCGCCGATGAGCGTGACCGCCAGCACGATCACCGTGCCGAGCGCCACCGAGCTCAGGACCCGGGCCGATGATCCACGCTTCTCGCGACTGTCGTAGAGGCGGTTCTTGGCGAACAGCAGGACCAGCGTCAGCGCCGCGAGCGGCAGCGCCTGGCGCTCGACCGCCCAGATGGCCGCGCTGTCGATCGGCTGCCCGAGGACCAGGAGCTTGACCGCAAGCGCGGTGTAGACCCCGAGGAAGATCGCCGTCACGTCGATCACCAGCAGCACCGCGACCGACAGGATGCGTCGCACCAGGGCGGTGCCGGCGGGACCGGCGAGGACCGGGAGCGAGCGGACGTCGCGTCGCGCCGGGCGGGTCTCGTCGGCCTCGGGGGCCGGGGTGGGGGGCGGCTCGGGTCGGGTGGTGGTCATCTGCCCTCCACGCTCACGCCGCGGCTGGCGCGGGCGACGCGGTCGCCGGTGCGGGCGGTGCCGGCCCAGCGGACCCTGTAGCGCGCGGCGCCGCGGACCGGCACGGTCGTGACGAAGACCCCGTCGGCGTCGGTGCGAAGGCGGCGAAGGGTCCGCCAGCCGCCGCGCCTGCGCTGCTGCAGCGCGACGCGGGTACGGCCGACGGCCGGTCGGACCTGGCCCGACAGGCGGGCGACGGTCCGCCCTCGCGGGGTGCGCCGCTCGACGGCGGCCAGCGGCAGCGCGAAGCTGGTGAACGCGGGCTTGCGACGGGCGCCCTCGGTGAGGAGCCCGGACGTCCAGCCGGGGTTGTCCTGCAGCAGGTACCAGGAGAACAGACGCACTCGGGGCATCCGACCGACCCTCCGGACGGCGTCGGCCAGGAAGGCGGCCTGCTGGCCGCGGCTGACGTGGAACGGGTACTCCGGCACCCGCTCGGTCCCGAAGCCGAACTCCGTGAGCCAGAGCGGCCGCCCCCGCAGGTAGGTCCGGTCGATCACCCGCACCAGGCGCCCCAGGTTGTAGAGGTCCACGTAGGAGACGCCGCGGCTCGTGGACGATCGCGGAGCGGTGGCCGGATACGGGTGGTGCGCGACGGCGTCCATCGGGGGCCGCAGACCGCGCCGCGCGAGCCCGCGGAAGAAGTCAATCGGCGCGACCCGTCCGTCAGCCGAGCGCGGGCACGAGTGTGGGCAGCGGTCCCCGACGGGCGCGGTCACGCCGCCGGCGACGCGGGCGGTCGGATCGACCTCCTTGACCGCCTCGTAGAACTCGCGCATGAGCGCCGTGTAGACCCTCGGCGAGTCGGCGCGCCACACCCCGTCGCGAAGCGCGAACTGCGGTCGCAGGAACAGGGGGAGGTTCGGCTCGTTCCACGCCTCCCACAGGCGCACGCCGCGCGGGGCGTAGCGGGCGGCGGCGGCGCTCGCGAAGTTCCCGAAGTCCGCGGCGCTCGCGGGGCGCTTGGCCCAGTCCGGGAACCGGTCGGACGACTCGACCGCGGGATCCGCGGCCCAGCCCGGCGTGCCCCACACCGTGAAGAGCACCGAGACGCGGTACCTGCGGGCCGCGGCGACGATCGGGTCGTACCGCTCCCAGTCGTATGCGTCGTCGCCCGGATCGCGCGGCGACGACGGTCGCGTGCGTGCGACGAGGTCCCAGCGCAGGTCCACGCGGATCACCTCGGCGCCCAGATTGGCCATCAGGCGGGTCCGCGGGTCGGGGTCGATGTTGGAGCGGTAGATGCGGTCATCTTGCAGCCCGGTGAGCGGCATCGCCCCGGCGGTGGTGGCGGCCGCCATCCCGAGCGCGGTCAGCACCGCGAGCCAGGCGAGGAGGACGAGCCGTGTATGCGGGGATGACATCGGCATGAGCTGGGTTCGTGTCCGCGGGCATGACCTGGTCACCGGTCGCGGTCCCGGAACGGTACGACGCCGCGGGTGGCCGCGGTGGCGAACCTCGGGAAAGGGTCACAGCACACTCATCGGAACACAACACCGGACGTGGCTTCAGCGCACTTCGCGCGGTTCCTGCCACGGCGAGGACACCGGTCCGGGCAGGGCGTTGTCGTGAACCCAGCCGGGCACCGGCAGGGTGGCGCGGGAGTCCCGCTCGACGCACACGTGCACCAGGCGGCCGATCGCGACCCGCTCGTCGCCGCGGCGGAACTCGTGATGGCTGCGAAAGGAGGTGCGTCCCACGTCGCCGATCCACGTCCGAAGCTCCAGCAGGTCGTCGAGCATGATGCGTCCCTCGAAGACCGCGCGGGCGTCGACGATCGGGATGCCGGGGCCGTCTTCGAGCAGCGACGTGAACGGGTGCCCGACCGCCGCCAGCCACTCCGAGAGACCGCGGTCCATCCACCGGAACAGGTTCGTGAAGTGGATCTGCGCCACGTCCACCTCGCTCATGACGACTCGAAACGGATGCACGTGGACGTATGCGGCCATGGCCGCGCGAGCCTACCGGGGGGTGGCGACGCGCGAGCGGATCACGGATCGCGCGGCACTCCGGGAACGCCGACGATCGAGATCGGGTGCCGTCGCACCACGCCGCGACCGCGGTCCCGCCGGCGCGCCTCGACGATCGCCCGGCTGGCGCGGATCGGCGCTCGGTCGACGGTTCCACCGAGACCGCAGGTGTTCGAGAATCGCGACGCGGCCGCCGGACCTCACGCCGGCCCGGGTCGGGCCGATGCGGGGCGCGTGGTCCCCACCCGCGTCCCCATGGCGCCACCCGGCCTTCGCGTCCGCCCCGTGGGACACGGCGAGCTCGATCTGGTCCTGGAGTGGGCCGATGCGGAGGGGTGGAGCCCAGGCCGTGCCGACGCCGGCACGTTCTGGGCCACGGACCCCGGCGGATTCATCATCGCCGAACTGGACGGAGGGCCGGTGGGCGCCATCTCCGCCGTGCGGTACGGCGCTGAGTACGGGGTCATCGGGCTCCACATCGTGCGCGCCCCGGACCGCGGCCGCGGCATCGGTCATTCGTTGTGGCTGCACGCGATGGCCCGACTGGCCGGCCGGACGATCTCGATCGACGGCCCGGAGGACCAGGCGCACCGCTACGCGCAATGGGGCTTCGTCCCCGCCCATGGGGTGGTGCGCCACGGCGCCCGGGCGGCGGATCTGGCGCGCGGAGAACCGATCACCACACGGCCCGCCCGCGACATCCCCATGCCGCGCCTGCAGGCGCTCGATCGGTGCTGCTTCCCGGCGCCCCGGGCGGCGTTTCTCCGCCGATGGATCGGTCCGCCCCACCGTGCGCTCGTCGCCGAGCACGACGGTGCGGCCGTCGGCCTCGGAGTGATCCGCCCCTGCCACGACGCGCATCGGGTCGGACCGCTCGTGGCGCGCGACCCGAGGACCGCGCAAGGACTCCTGCGTGCCCTGGTCGCCCCGCTCGAGGACGCATGGGTGCTGCTCGACGTGCCGGACGCGAACCCGGCGGCGACGGCGCTGGCGGCGCGGCTCGGGATGACGCCGGTGATGCGCCGGACCCGCATGTACACCGGACCGCCGCCCACGATCGGCATCGAACGTGTCTACGGGGTGACGACGCTCGACCTGGGGTGAACGCCCGACGGCGCACGACGCCGTCGGATGGATGCGGAATCCGTGCAATTTGCGTGCTCACCGCCTCGTGGGGGCGAACAGGGGGGTGAATCCGCCGAGTTCACCGCCTCTCACCATCGCGATGCCTCGAATGCGGACCATCCCACAGCCGTCGCCACAGTTTCTTGCAGTTTTGTGTGGCTTCGGGTTTGACTTGCGCCCATCATGAGCGAGCACGAGCACGAGCACCCCCGTCGAGCGACGAGCGGCGGCGCGCGGTCTGCGAGGCGATGGCCATCGCGCCCGGCCTGATCCGCTTCGCCGCGCGCTTCACGCGATCGATCGACGACGCCGAGGACGCCTACCAGCGGGCCATGGAGATCGCGCTCACCCGTGCCCCGAGCGCCGAACGGGGCCGCTTCACGGCATGGCTCTACGCCGTCCTTCGCAACGAGGCGCTCGCCGTCGCGGGCGACAGGGGGCGCGAGACCCCCGCCAGCGCCGAGGACGTCGCCTCGGCGGCGGGCGCATCGGGTGATCCCGGCCCGGAGACGACCGCGGAGTGGCGAGAGCGTTACCTCGCGGTGAGCGACGCGCTCTCGCGGATCACGGAGGCCCAGCGCATCTGCCTCATGCTCCAGTCAGCGGGCGCGAGCTACGCCCTGATCGGCGAGATCACCGGGTTCTCGCCTCGCAAGGTCGAGCGTTCCGTGCTCGAGGGGCGGGCCAGCCTGCGCGACTGGGAGGTCCGGATCGCCGACGGCGAGCTCTGCGAACGCCTGGAGCCGGCGATCGGCCGCGTCGCGATCGGAGAGGCGCCCGGTTCCGAGCGCCGCCAGGTCTCGCGCCACATCCGCCACTGCCGGGCATGCAGAACGCTTCTGGCGAACCGCCGCGACGCCCACAACTGGATGGCGGGACTCGTGCCGGTGGCGCTCCTCGGCGGCGGCCTGGCGGGGGCGACGTCCGACCCGGGGCCGTACCTCGCCGCCATCGACCGGGTCGGCACCGGCCTGACGGTCCGCACCGGCCAAGCACTCCAGCTCATGGTGGACCTTTCCGGAACCGGCGTCGCCCGAGCGGCCGCGGCGGCCGGGGCCGTGATCCTCGCCCTCGCCGCGGGAGCGCCCTTCCTCACCGACGAAGTGCGGCCCGACGACCCGCCGGCCGCACGGGTCGAGCAGGCGCGGGTCGGCCGGGTGACGACCGGATCGGTCGCTCCCGGCGCACGCGGCGCGGGCACAGACCTCCGACGCCGCGGCCGCCCCGTCCCCGCGCCACGCCCCGTACGGCGGCGCCTCCCGCCAAAGAGGCGACGCCGACCGCAACGCCGCGCCCGGCCGTGCCCGGCGGCGTCCCCGCCCACCCCGCCGGGCGCACCCGCGGCCCGCACCCGCACGGCCGCACCCGCACCCGCCCCCCCGCACCCGCACCCGCACCCGCACCCGCACCCGCACCCGCACCCGCACCCGCACCCGCACCCGCACCCGCACCCGCACCCGCACCCGCACCCGCACCCGCACCCGCACCCGCACCCGACAGCCTCGACCCCGGCGCCCCTCCCGTGGTCACCGTTCCCGCACCCGACGGCGGCGCGATCTCCGCGTCGATCGGGCCGTGACCGGACCGCCCGACCGAAAGGAGTCCCCAGTGACCCGCCGCCACCGTTCCACCATCGTCGCGGGCGCAGCGGCGCTGCTCACGGCGTGCGCACCCGCGGCCGTGCTCGGCGCGCCGCGCAACCTCGTGGCCGACCATGCCCGGGTGACGCCGGGCTGCCCCGGGTTCTCGACCGGCTCCTCGTCGCCGGAGGGGCTGAGCTTCCAGTACGGCACACCGAACGGGGCGTGCTCGATCGGCACGCCGTGGGGCACTCCGGTCGCGCACGGGGCGCAGGGCCGCATCAGCTACGACGCACCCCGCGGAGCACGGATCGCGGCGTGGCGAGGGGTGACCTTCCGCGTCCAGGGTCAGGGCGGCGCGCCCGCGAGCACGGAGGTCTTCGTCAACGACGCCTCGGGCGAGTACCAGGTGGCCGACTGGTCGAGCACGACGTTCGGCTGGCGGAGCCGGTCGTTCACGCCGCGCCACCCGCAGGGCGCCGGGTCCGTCTTCTTCCTGATGCGAAGCCACGGGCGCTTCACCCCCGGCCCGACCGACTTCCGCCAGCTCGACCTGAACGCGGGGGCGATCGACCTGTGGGACGAGGAGGCGCCCACGATTCGCGCGGTCTCGGTGGACGGCGGCGATGCGTGGTCGAGCGCGTCGGCGCGCACGCTCCGCATGACCATCGACGACAACCTGGGTGCCGGCGGCATCGCGTTGGCACGTGTCCAGGCGGGCGACGCCATCCTGCGCGACGACGTCGCGCCGGCCCCGGGCGAGAAGGCGTACCGCATCGACGTCGGTGCCCTCGGCGACGGCGCCCATCTGGTCTCGTCGGTGGTGGTCAACGCCGGCGTCGGCGACCTGGGGGCGGTGTGGGGGCCGAACCAGGTGGTCCGGCTCGACCGGACGGCACCCGCGCAGCCGACCGGCGTGGGCGGGGTTCCGGCCGGGTGGGCGCGGGACGCCTCGCTCCAGGCGATCGGGGCGAGCGACGCGCACTCGGGGGTGTCCACCTACGAGTGGCGAACGTCGATCGACGAGGGCGCCACGTGGTCGGACCCGCTTGTGGCCGACAGCTTCGTCGCCGCGAAGGACGGCGTCATCCGCATACAGGTCCGTGCGCGCGACGGCGTGGGCCTCGTCTCGGGATGGACGCTCGCGACGCGCGAGCTGAAGATCGACCGCACGCCGCCGGGCGTCGCCGCGTCCGTGGACGGCGGACGGTTCTCCGGCCGGGTGCCGGTGGGTGCGAGCGCGGAGGACGCCGCATCCGGGGTCCGTGAGGTGCACCTCGCGTACCGCACCGTCGGCACGGGGTCGTGGACCGGGATCGCCACGCGACGCTCGGCGCCGTACGCGGCCAGCCTCGATTCGACCGCCCTCGCGGACGGCCAGTACGAGCTTCGCGCGACGGCGATCGATCACGCGGGCAACGAGGCGAGCGACACGATCGAGTTCGCCGTCGCCAACCGCGCGGAGCCGACCGGGGGCGGTGTCATGGTCGTCGCCGCGCCCGGTGCGGTCGCGGCCGGGTCCACACGCGAGGGGACCGCACCCCCGGCACCGCGGTCGGTCGGGGCGCAGGCGGGCGCCGCGCCGGTGCGGGCACTCCTCCTGCGATCGCGCTCGGTCGCGCTGAACCGCCGCGGTGTCGTCACGGTGTCGAGAACCGGCGCCAAGGGCCGCGCGAGCGCGCGCCACCCCGCCCCCGGCACCGTGAGGCTCGCCGGCCGACTCGTCGATGCTCGTGGGAGCGCCGTCGCGCGCACCGCGATCGACGCGCGACTGCCGTCTGGGCGCGCGGTCCGCACGGCGACCGACGGCGCCGGCCGGTTCCTGCTGCAGGTCCCGACGACCGCCGCGGGTGCCGTGACGCTGCGCGTCGACGGGCGCAGGGTCGCCACCTGGCGGCTCGACGCGACCCCGGTCGTCCGGACCGCCGCGGCGCGCACCGTGAGGGCCGGGCACAGGTGGCGGATCGCGGGTCGGGTCCACCCGTCCCCGCGGTCGCAGGGCATCCGTCGCCACATCGCGCTGCTCTACGGCGCGGACACGCGACGCTGCCCGCAGCTTCGGAACGTCGTGGCCGGAGGGCGCGTCTTCGCACGTCCACGGCCGCGGGCCGGGCGACGGATCGCCGACCGGTGCTGGAAGCTGGTCGCGAGCGGCCCCGTCGAGCGGACGGGACGGTTCTCCATCGGCTTCGCCGGGTTCGCGCCGCTCACCCTGCGCGGGCGGCCGTACCCGGGCGGCTATCGCTACGCCGCCTACTTCCAGGTGCGCATCCCCGCGACGGCCGGCTGGCGGGTCGGCCCGGCGCGAAGCGTCACGCGCACGATCACCGTCCGGGGGTGACCGGGGTTCGGGGCGAGGAGATGCCGGGCGACCACCACGGCGGCGTGCGCGATCGCCCGCCGGGTCCCGGCGGCCCGGTCTCGCCGGGCCCGGTCCCCGGACGGCCATCGCGGCGGCGACGGGGTCCGTGCGCATCACCACGCCCGCAGCGATCGCGCTCGGCGAGGTCGTGCGGGTAGGCTCGCGTCGATGCCACGGGCGCTGCTCGACGTCACGCCGCTCTCCAGCGCCCACGCCCTTCGCGGCATCGGCGCGGCGGTCAACGGCTGGCTCGCCGGATTCCTGGCGCTGCCGCCCGACGCGCGCCCGCGCGTCCTCGTGCGCGACGGCCAGACGCCCCCCGGCGGCTTCGAGGCGGAGTCGGTCGCCTGGCCGCACTGGCGTCGCTACCGGCTGCCCGACCCCTGGCCCGTGCTGGCCGTCGAGCGACGGGTCGCGGCCATGCGGGTCGCGGGTGAGGTCTTCCAGGCCGTCCAGCCCGCCCTGACCCCGGTCGGAGACGACGTCGTGGTCTTCTGCCACGACCTCATCCCCGCACGCTTTCCGCGCGCGTACCTGGGCGGCGCGGCACGGGCACCCGAGCGGGCCGCCTACCACCGCTACCTGCGCAGGCTCGCCGATGCGACGCTGGTCGTCACGCCGTCCCAGGCCACCGCCGACGACGTCGTGGCGCTCGCCGGCGTCGACCGGACGCGCCTGCGCGTCGTGCCGCACGGCGTCCCCGCCGCATCGCCGGCGGAGGGCGAGGTTCCGGCCTCCCCGTACGTGCTCTTCGCGGGCGGTCTCGAGCAGCACAAGAACGCATGGTGCGCGCTCGAGGCCGCGGCGCAGCTGCGCGGGCGGGCGCGACTCGTGATGACCGGTCCCTGGTCCCGCCGCGGCGCCGAGCGCCTCTCGCGCCGCGCGCGCGCGATCGCGGCCGCAGACCGGGTCGTGCTGCTGGGCTTCGTCCCGCCCGGCCGGATGACCGCGCTCCGCCAGGGCGCGATCGCCACCCTCGTGCCCTCGTGGGCGGAGGGCTTCGGTCTCCCGGTCGTGGAGGCGATGGCGTCCGGCTGCCCGGTGATCGCCGCCGACGTGCCGTCGCTCCGTGAGGCCGGCGGCGACGCCGCCGTCTACCTGCCGCCGGGGGACGCTGCCTCGTGGGCCCGCACCATCGACGCGCTGGTCGACGACGACGCCGAGCGGGCCCGCCTGGCCGCCGCCGGCGCGGCCCACGTCGCGGGTGACGGCTGGGAGGCCGCCGCGCGGGCGCTCAGCGAGGTGTGGTCCGAGGCCGCGACGTCGTGAGGGCCGGGGCCCACGGCGCGGGGGGCGGCCTCCCCGGCTATGCTGCCCGCCGCGATGGCAGACCGGCCTCCCCGCGGGGCGAAGACCCCGCTGGTCCTCGTGGACGCCCGGCTCGCCCGCCGACGACGGACCGGGGTCGCGACCTACATCCGCGAGCTCGACCGTGCCGTGGCGGCGTCCGGGCGCGAGGACGTGCGCGTGCGGTTCCGGTACGGGCCGGCGGGGCGGCCCCGCCGCGGCCGGCTCACGCGCCTGGCCAACCTGGTGCTCGATCTGCTCTGGCTGCACGTATGGCTGCCGATCGATGCGATCGCCCGGCGCGCGGATGCCATCCACGCACCGGTCAACTGGGCCCCGTGGTGGGCGCCGTGCCCGACGGTGGTCACCGTGCAGGACCTCTCCTTCGAGCGGCTGCCCGAGGCCTACCCCGAGGGCTTCGGCCGGTACGCGCGACTGTTCGCCCGGCGAAGCTGCCGCCGGGCCGAGGTGGTGATCGCGACCTCGGCGGCGACCGCCGCCGACCTGACCGAGCTCTACGCCGTCGATCCCGGTCGTATCCGCGTGATCCCGATCGGCGTGCACCCCGACCGCGCGCCGACCACGAGCTCGGACCGGCGGCCGTTCGTGTTGCATGTGGGTGAGTTCGAGCCGCGCAAGCGCGTGCCGGCACTGGTCGCGGGCCACCGCGAGTACCATCGCGCGGCACCCGACACGCCACCACCCTGCCATCTCGTGCTGGCGGGCTCGGGTGGCAGCGAGGAGGCGCTCGTGCGCGCCGCGGCCGGACCCGAGTGCGAGCTACGAGGCTTCGTGAGCGAGGCGGACCTCGACGACCTGTACCGAACGGCCACGCTCCTGGTGATGCCGTCCGCCTACGAGGGCTTCGGGCTGCCGGTCGCGGAGGCGATGGCCCACGGATGCCCGGTGCTCGTGGCGGACAACTCCTCGCTGCCCGAGGTGGGCGGGCCCTCGGCGCTCGTGCTGGACGACGCCACCCCAGGGGGGATCGCCGCCGCCCTCGGCGATGCCCTCGGCGACCGCGAGGCGCTCGCCGCCCGGGGCGAGCGCGCCCGGGGCGAGGCGGCGCGCTTCTCGTGGGCCGGCGCGGCGGCCGCGACCCTCGATGCCTACGCGGCCGCCGTCGAGCCGACACGATGAACGTCGCCGTCGACTGCCACATGGTGGCCTCACCGCACCCGGGCGACGCGGGCAACGCCCGCTACGCGGTCGCGTTGACGCGCGCGCTCCAATCGACCAGCGCGCCGGAGGACCGCGTCGCCGCGCTCGTCACCAACGCCGAGGCGAGTCGTGAGATCGGCCCCGGCGTGGCGCCCGTGCTCGTCCCCGATTCGGCACCGCTCCGCCTGACGCGGGACGCGGGGCGGGCGCTCCGCTCGGTGCGAGCCGATGCCGCGGTGTTCAGCTACGTCGCCCCGCCGCGGCCGGTCTGCCCCACGCTGGTGGCGGTCCACGACCCGACCTTCCTGACCAACCCCGAGTGGCTCGGCCGGCGCAGCCGCGCGATCCTCGGCACGCTCGGCACGCGCTCGGCGCGCCGCGCGCGTGTCGTGCTCGCCCTGTCGAACACGGCCAAGACCGACATCTGCGCGGCGCTCGCGCTCGACCCCGACCGCGTGCACGTGGTCTCGCCGTACGCCGCGCCCGTGTTCGCCCCGGCGGGCGGGGCCGCGGAGCGCGTGCTCGCGCGATGGGCGCTCGACCGGTACGTCGTCACCGTCGGCGACATCGGCCCGCGCAAGAACATCGCCGCGCTGGCCGACGCCGTGGGGATGCTGGGGGACCCGGGCCTCGAGCTGGTGGTCGTGGGTCGTGCCGGCGTCGACGCCGACGAGATCCTGACCTCGGCCCGGGCCCGGTGGCTCGGCCCCGTGAGCGACGCCGAGCTGGCGGACCTCTATCGCGCGGCCGCCGTGACCGCGCATCCGGCCCGCTACGAGGGCTTCGGCCTCACGGTGCTCGAGGCGCTCGCCTGCGCGAGCCCCGTGGTGGCGGCGGCCACCGGCGCCCTGCCCGAGGTGGTCGGGGACGCGGGCGTCCTCGTGGCCCCCGACCCGGGGTCGATCGCCGAGGGACTGCGCGCCGCCCTCGAACCCGCCACCGCGGCGCGCCTGCGCGAGGCGGGCCCCGAGCGCGCGGCCCGGTACTCGCGCAGGGCCATGGGAGAGGCGGCCTGGTCCGCCGTGCGCGCGGCGATCGCATGAGGATCGCCCTGATCGGCACCCGGGGGATCCCGGCCGCCTACTCGGGCGTCGAGACCGCCGCCGAGCACCTGGCGGGCGAGATGTCGGCCCGCGGCCACCGTGTGACCGTCTACTGCCGCAGCCACGCCGTCGAGCACCGCACGAGCCACGTCGGCGCCCGCCTCGTCCACCTGCCGACCGTCCGCGACAAGTACCTCGACACGATCGCCCACACGGCGGTCTCGACCGCCCATCTGATCACGCGCGAGCGCCCCGACGCGGCCGTCTACTTCATCGGCGGCAACGCCCCGCTCGTCCCCATCGCCCGCCTCGCCGGCATCCCCTCCGTGCTGCAGGTCGACGGGCTCGATTCGGAGCGCGCCAAGTGGCCCGCCCCCGCGCGGGCGTACCTACGGGCCGTCGAGCGCCTGGCCCCGACCGCGGCGAGCGTGGCGATCACCGACTCCGAGGCGGTGGCCGACCACATGGAGGCCCGTTTCGGGCGCCGTCTGATGGCCATCCCCTACGGCGCGGACCTACCCGACCCCGGCGACTCGGGGCTGTGCGCGCGGCTCGGGGTCGAACCCGGTCGCTTCATCCTGTTCGTCGGGCGGCTCGTCCCCGAGAACAACGCCCACCTCCTGGTCGCCGCCCACTCCCGCCTGGGTCGCGCCGACTGGCCGCTCGTCGTCGTGGGCGACGCGCCGTACTCCAAGGACTACATCTCTGGCCTCAAGCGGGCGGCCGGGCCCGAGGTGCGCTTCCCGGGCTATGTCTTCAACCCCGGCTATGCGGAGCTCGTGCATCGCGCGGGCGTCATGTGCGTTCCGACGGAGGTCGGCGGCACCCATCCCGTGGTGGTCGAATCGATGGCCGCGGGCGCCCCCATGCTCGTGAGCGACCATCCGCCGAACCTCGAGGCGACCGGCGACACCGCGGATGCGTTCCCGCTGGCCGGAGGCGCCGCCGCGCTGGCCGAGCACCTGGCCCGCCTGGTCGACGACCCCTGGCGCCGGGCGCGCCTCGGCCGCGCCGCCGCGGCGCGCGCGGCGACCCGATTCTCGTGGGCGGCCTGCGCCGAGCGCTATCTCGCGCTGCTTCGGATCGTCATCGAGCGGGGAAGGTGAAGGGCAGCCCGTCGGCCACGTCCCGCAGGCGCGGCGCCTCGGCGTCGCGGAGCGAGACGGTGAACTCGAGATCGGGCCACTCGATCCCGACGTCCGGGTCGTCGTACGCGATCGAGCGCTCGAGGTCGCCGACGTAGTACTCCGAGCACTTGTAGACGACGTCCGCGATCTCGCTGAGCACCACGAAGCCGTGCGCGAACCCGCGCGGGACGTACAGCATCCGGCACGCGACATCGTCGAGCCGGTGCGCCTCCCATTCCCCGAAGGTGGGCGAGCCGCGGCGGATGTCGACGACGACGTCGAGGATCTCGCCGCGCGCGCATCGGACGAGCTTCTCCTGGCCGGGCTCGACCGAGAAGTGCATGCCCCGAAGCACGCCGCGGCCCGAGCGCGAGTGGTTGTCCTGGACCCAGCGCACCCCCACCCCGAGCTCGTGCAGCACCGACTCGCGGTACGTCTCCACGAAGAACCCGCGCTCGTCGCCGAAGACCGACGGCTCGACGAGGACGGGACCCGGGATGCGGGTGGGGACCTGGCGCATGAGTCTCCTTCTACGCGGTCGGATGCGTTCGGGCGGCGCGCCGGCGGGCGCGCGCCCGGCGGGCGCGCATGACGCCTGCCGCCGCACCCCACCAGGCACGCGCCAGCATGCCGGGCGCGGTGCCGGGCCGCCCGTCGGCGAGGATGCCGTCGCCGAAGGTCGCGCCGTCGACGGTACGGACGGGTGCGCCGGCGGGACGATCGCGAAGCGCGGCGGGAAGCGCGCGCGCTGCGGCGACGACCCGCCCGAGGACCGGGCCGGCCGCCCCTCAGCCATGGAACGCACGAGGCCAACGGGTACGGCGAGCGCGGACGCGGGCGCGGCGGCGGCGAGCACACCCGTCGGGTACGCGGCCACGGCGGCGCGGACGCGGGCGGCCGATGGGGCCGGCGCCCAGGGGGCCGGGGCGCCGGGGCGCATGCCGGGCGCGGGCCGCGGGCGCGACGCCGGCGCGCCACCCGCGGCGCGCAGCCGCGAGCGCCAGCGTGAGGGCGAGCGCCCGCGGGTCGCCGGTCGAGAGAAGCCCCGGGGCGCCGTCGGCGACCTGCCGCCGGACCGCGATCAGCGATGGCGGCAGCGCATCGGTCAAGAAGGGCGTGCCCGGCAGGCGCGCGACGGCCATGCCCCGGCGAAGCGGAACCGTGGCGGCCAGCAGCGTGAGGCCCAGACCGGCCGTCGCGACCGACGCGCCGTCGGGCGCGAGCAGCGGCCCGGTCCACGCGGTCCCACTCGCGCGGGGCGCGCCGCAACCCCCCGAGGAAGCCGGCCTCGGGGACGAGGGCGTCGGCGTCGAGCAGGACGACCGTATCGGCCGGTCCGGCCGCGCCGGAGCCCTCGGGAACGAACTCGCGATCGCCAGCCAGGTCCGCGGGATCGAGGGGTGTGTGCGCGCGAGCGGTCGCGCACCACGACGCGCTCGCCCGGTCGCAGATCGTCGCTGAGGGCCAGGGCCAGGCCCTCGCCCCGACGCACGTCGGCCGCGTGGTGGATCAGGATCTCGATCAGCTAGAGCCCCTTCGGCACCGCAGGCGAGCCACCCGCGTCGACATGGGCCGCCGCCTGGCGGCGCACGGCCATCAGATCCACACCTCGCCGCAGCGCGAACACGATCCCGACCAGTGTCGTCGGCAGGAACCATGCCGCGTGGACCAGGACCGCGGCTGCGAGCGCCGAGGACTTGTCGACGCCCTGCAGAGTGAGCGCCGCCGTCAACAGCCAGTGGTAGGTGCCGACGAACCCGGGGGCGGAGGGGATCGCCGACCCCAGCCCGACCACGGCGCACACGAAGAGCACGCCGGCGAGCGAAACGTGGATGTCGACGCTTCGGAAGATGAGCTGGGCGCCGAGGACCCAGGCGCCCCATGCGGCCATAGTTAGCACCGCGGCGTGGGCGACCGTGCGCCAGTCGCGCACGCACGTCAGCCCCTGGGCGAAGGTGTCGATCAGACCGCCGAGGCGGCCGCCGCCGGACCGGAACCCTCCCCGTCGATGCATCAGTACCCGACCGCCGCCACCGCGATCACCGCAAGCGCCGTGATCGCCGTCCCGGCGACCACCGGCGGTGCGCAACCATGTGGGCGTCGGTGCGATCCAAAGCGTGCCAAGAAGCGCGGCCGAGAGGAAGGTCAGATCGGCGATCCGGTCGACCAGAACAGTCCCGAGCAGCTCCATCACCGGCCGGTTCGCCGAGCGCGTGAAGACCGAAGCCGCGCACGAACTCGCCCAGGCGACCGGGGAACGCGTTGTTGGTGGCGGTTCCGATCGGGAAGAGCTCGACCATGCTGCGCCGCGACAGGACCCGCGACTCGCGGCGACGACGCGCCAGCGGAGGCCAGCAGCAGGAACCCGAGCAGGAGCACCAGCGTGCCGATGGCAACGGCCGCGACATCCGCCGAGCGGAGCGCGGCGCCGACGGCGCCGTAGTCGACCCCGCGAAGGGCGAGCCAGCCGGCGAGCGCGCTCACGGTCACGCCGACGACCAGCCGCACGATCGTCGCGCGGTTCCCAGCGAGGCCGCGGGGCAGGCCCTCGGAGGACACCGGGTACGGCCGGTCCATTGTCGGGGGGTGTCGCTCCGGCTCGGCGGGGCCGCCCGTCCGTCGAGCCTCTTCGCGCTCCAGGCGCATGACGATGGTAGTCGCCGCGGCTGAGCACTTCTCCATGAGGCAGTACAGGACGATGAACGTGTAGCGCGAGCCATCTCCTTGATGCGGAACTTGCTGGTTCCCTCGCTGCGGTCGGTCCATGAGTTGGGGACGACGGCCAGGGTACCCGCGGATCATGGCCTTCAGGGGCATCTCGACGGTCAGGTTGAAATGGGGCGACGGGAGGGGGCCGATGCCGTCGATCCTCGCGGCGGTAGAGCTTGAACGCATTCGTGACATCGTCGTGGCGAAGCCCGAACAGCAAGCGGATCCAGGTGTTGGCAGCCTGGTTGAGCAGCAGGCCGCGGGTAGTGTGGAGCAGGGCCGCCCGCGGAGAAGCGGGTTCCGAACACGCAGTCGGCGCCGGTGGCGAGCATCGCCCGCCAGAAGCGCACCGAGGTCATCGGGCGCATCGGAGCGGTCCGCCATGAAGACGGCGACGGCGTCTCCGGTGAACGCATCGAGGCCCGCCCGCACCGCCATCCCGAAGCCGCCGACACCCTGGTTGGTGACCACGCGCACCTCGGGGACGCGCTTTTCGGAGAGGTCTCGCAGGATGAGGCCCGTCCCGTCGCTCGAATGGTCGTCGACCACGACGATCTCGTGCTCGATCCGTTCGGCGGCCAGCCGATCGTGCAGCGCCTCCACGGTGCCGAGGATCACGCCCGCCTCGT
>CALNYH010000020.1:0-158751 GCA_942490795.1 uncultured Thermoleophilia bacterium
CCGTCGAGGCCGTCGGTGGATGGGTGGAGGCTCTCGGCCGGGGAGCGCTCGCCCTGCGTGCGTAGCCAGCGCAGATAGGCGTTGTGGACGACGCCGGGAACGTCGGCGAAGCCACGCTCCCCGAATCTGTTCGCGGCGCGGATGAGGCCCTCGGCCGTGAAGAGCGTCATTTGCGTGTCGTCGGTAATCGCGCCGAGTCGCCCATAGGCGCTCGTGGGGCCCGGCCACGCCCGTCGGACCATGCGCCCGGCGGATCTCCTGCTGACATGAACTCGATGCCGGCGCCTAGGGAATCGCTCATTGCGCCGCCGAGTAGACACCCGACAAGACGCGCCCTCACTACTCATCTGAGTCACATCCGCATCCACCAGTTCTCCTTGTAGCGGGGCTCGGGGAATCGTGGGCGCTCGCCTGACTGCAAACGCCCTGCAAAACGAACGCCGCCGAACGAGCCCGCACGGGGCGAGCTGAACGCCTACCCTGGTCAGGCCGAGAGCCCGTTCAGGAAGAGACGGGCGGGTACTGGGCGGCACGTCGCCGAATGGCCGCCACGAGGCTTTAATCCCAAGGTCGTAGGTTCGAGCCCTACACGGCCCATCCCCGAACGCCCGTTTCCCGAGCGGGCTTTCGTCAACTCGGGCCACTCGCGTCGCGCCGCAGACGGCGCGTCTGCGAACGCCCTGCAGACGCGTCGGGCGCCGAAGACCTGCGGGGGCCTGCGGATCCCGGCCCTCAAGGCGATTCGGGCTCTCCCCTGCTCGGCTCGTCACGGGTTCTCGTCGCTCGACAGAGCGCCGGGACGACCGCTCCGCCGCGCGGCTTGAGTCCTGCACGGCCCATCGCCGAACGTCGGGCGTACGCGGGAATGTGTGATCCCGCTCGTTCGTCCTCGGCCAAGGGGCCACCAGCCCCCCCACGGCCTTCGCTGAGCCTCCAAGAGACCGGGTGCGGTTCACCTCGACCGGGCCCGCGTATCGCGCCTCATCCTCCGCGCGGTCGGACGGGTTGCGACCGTGCATGAACTCGGGCCCCGCACGGCCCCGCATCCGGCCGGCACGAACAGGAGTACCCTCGGCGGGAGAGACGCTCGAGCTCGACCCCGGCCCCGGACCGACTCCGTCCGCCCGGGGCCGGACGGGGACCGCCGCCAGCCGGCCCCATCCGCTCCTCGACCGCCGACAGGCCGGCAGATGAGGAGGCTCTGTTGTCGCGAACTCGCGCACACGCCGCGGCAGCGGCGTGACCCCGCCGCTGCGCGTCGGACTACTTGCGCCACCGTGGGTCCCCGTGCCGCCTCGGGGCTACGGGGGGATCGAGCAGGTTGTGGCCACGCTTGCCGCGGGTCTCGTTGCGCGTGGGCACGAGGTCGTGCTCGTCGCCGCGCCGGGCTCGTCCCTGCCGGACGTCGAGGTCGTGAGCCCGCTCGGGTCGGTACCGGCACTCATCGGGGAGCCCGCGGCCGACTGGCGACATGCGCTCGCGGGGATCGAGGCGCTCGCCGACGTCGACATCGTGATCGACCACTCCGGTCCGCTGGGGGCGCTGCTCACGTCGCGGCTCCAGGCGCCAGGCCTCCACGTCACGCACGGTCCGCTCGACACCGTCCCCACGGAGATCTACTCGGGCATCGCGCGCCATTCTCAGCAGCTGCGACTCGTGGCGATCAGCGATGCGCAGCGCGCGCGCGCTCCGTCGCTCCCCTTCGCGGGCGTCTGCCACAACGGCCTGGACCTCGGTGCGGCGCCGTTTCGGGCGCATCGCGGCGACTACCTGGCCTTCCTCGGCCGGATGTCGCCCGAGAAGGGGCCGGCGGACGCCATTCGCATCGCTCGAGCCGCGGGCCTGCCGCTCCTCATCGGCGCCAAGTGCCGAGAGCCCGCGGAGCACGAGTACTTCGCGCGCAACGTCGCTCCGGCGCTCGGGCCAGACATCGTGTGGCTGGGCGAGCTCGACGCGGCGGCCAAGTTCGACCTGCTCGCGGGCGCCCGCGCCCTGCTCTTTCCGATCGCTTGGCCTGAGCCCTTCGGCATGGTGATGATCGAGGCCATGGCGTGCGGGACCCCGGTGCTCGCCACCTCGCATGGCTCGGTGCCCGAGATCGTGGTCGACGGCGTCACGGGGTTCGTGCGCGCCCGACCGGACGACCTTGTCGAGGCCATCGGGCGCCTCCATGAGATCGACCGCCGGGCATGCCGGCGCCGGGTCGCGGAGTGCTTCTCCGCCGACGCGATGACGACGAGCTACGAGCGCCTGGTGTATGCCGAGCTGAGCAGGCCCAGTCGCTCACGGCGCGCCCGATGGGTCGCGCCGACGGGCGCGCGACGACTCGGGGCCGCGCCGATCGCGGGCCCTCTCGACGCACCGAGCGTGACGGCCCCCGCCGGGACGACGCGTGACCCAACGCGCCGGCGCGTGACCGGCCAAGCCTGGATGACATGAGCAGTCGGCACGAGCCCAGCATCCTGGCCGGGACTGGCACGCTCACCCTGATCGACGGTCTGACCTTCGCGATCTCGAACGCGAGCGGCGACATCGAGGGCGGCCTGGACGGGCTCATCGCCGACGACACTCGCCATCTCTCCCGCCTGGCGGTCCGCGTCGAAGGCGCCCCCGTCCGCCACCTGGGCGCCGCACTCCTCGCGCCCGGCTCCGCGCGTTTTCGCGGAATCGTCGCCCCCGTGCACGGGTTTCCGGATGCCCCCCTCGAAGTGGATCGGCGCAGGCGGGTCAGCGCAGGCGTACTGGGGGACGATCTGGTCCTGTCCTGGTGGGCCGAGTCGCCGCGCGACGTGTCCGTCCGCATCGAGGTGGGCGCAGACTTCGCGGACATCTTCCAGATCCGCCAGCTGGAGACCGACCCCGCGACCACGCCGGCGCACATGCATGCGGAGCCGATGCCCGACGGCATGCGGTTCGCCGATGATGAGACCGGGCTGGCCACGAACGTCCGCTTCAGCCCGCCGCCGGATTCGTGCCGGATCGCCGAGGCCCACTGGGGGCCGCGCCTTCGGCGAGGCGAGCCCTGGCACCTGCGCGTCACCGTGAGGACCGAGAACGCCGCCAACGCCGAACCACGCAGTCCGCGGCCGGTCTCGCCCGGCGGCCAGGGTGACGTCCTGGTGCGCAGCGAGCCCACCGACCTCGCCCGGGCGTGCCGGCGTTCGCTGGCCGACCTGGACGCGCTCTCGCTGCCCGACAGCATGGACGCCGGCCGACGCCTCGTGGCGGCGGGCATCCCGTGGTTCGTCGCCCTGTTCGGTCGCGACAGCCTGGTCGCCGGCCACCAGGCACGTGCGTTCTTTCCCGCCCAGATGCTCGACACGCTGGGCGCACTCGCCGCACGTCAGGGGCGGGCGAGCAACCTCGGCAACGAGGAGGAGCCTGGGAAGATCCTGCACGAGGTCCGGCTGACGCCGCGACCATGGCTCGGTCACGGGACGACCGCCGGCGCGCGACCCTACTTCGGGTCGATCGACGCGACCCCGCTCTTTCTCATCCTGCTGGGGACGGCCTTTCGGTGGGGGGCGCCGCGTGCCGCGATCGAGGAACTGTTGCCCGCGGCGCGCGCGGCGCTGGCCTGGATTCGGGGGCCCGGAGATCCCGACGGCGATGGTCTACTCGAGTACCGCCCCACGGGGTCGCGGTCGCTCAGCAACCAGAGCTGGAAGGACTCCGAGAACGCGGTCCAGTTTCCCGACGGCGCGCTGGCGCGGGGCCCGATCGCGATGGTCGAGGTGCAGGGCTACGCGTACCGCGCGAGACGCGAGCTGGCGGAGGTGCTCCGGCATCTCGGGCATGAGCGCGAGGCCGCCACCCTCGACGCGGAGGCCGACTCGCTGCGCCGGCTCATCCGCGAGCGGTACTGGTGCGACGGCGCGGACGGCGCGCCCGGGTTCTTCGCACTTGCGCTGGACGGCGACAAGCATCGTGTGGCGAGCGTGGCCTCCAACATGGGCCATCTTCTCTGGTGCGACGTGCCATCCGACCAGGAGGCGGCGGAGGTTGCGCGCCACCTGGTGGGTCCGGCACTGGCCAGCGGCTGGGGTCTTCGCACGCTGTCCCAGCGCATGGCGGGGTTCAATCCCATCTCGTATCACGTCGGCTCGGTCTGGCCCCACGACACCGCGCTGGCCTGCGAGGGCCTGCGCCGATTCGGGCTCGACGAGCCGGCCATGCGCCTGGCGGGCGATCTCATGGAGGCCCTGCCGCCGTTCGACCACCGGCTGCCCGAGCTTTTCGGGGGCCACGAGCGAGAGCCGGGAGACGTGCCGGTCCCCTACCCGTCGGCCTGCCGGCCCCAGGCCTGGGCGGCCGGCGTGCCGCTCCAGCTCGCCACGATGTTCCTCGGGCTCGAGCCGCACGTCCCAGAGGGACGTGTCTCGCTGAGCCCCGCGCTCCCTACCGGCCTCAGCGCCCTCGAGGTGCGCGATATCCCCTTCCAAGGCGGTCCGCTCTCCGTGCGCGTGGATCGAGCGGCCGGGACGCAGATCATTGAGAGCCCCGGGGACCTGGTGGTCGAACTCCGAGGCGCCGGCTCGGCCAGCCCGAAGTCGACGACGACGCCATAGCCCACCGGGTTCGATCGGATCGGAACCTGGAGCCGACTGTCGCACGCCGACCCCCGGCGAGCGTTCGCTCCGCCGAACGCCCGCGAGCGACCATTGCAGCGACCGGGGACGCGCCCCGACGGGCGGATCGGATGCCGAGGGCGATCTCCCCCCGGAGGGTCAGCCCGCCGGCGTGGTGCCCGTCTCGGGTGGCGCCACCGAACTCGCCGGGCGGTCGGGGATCAGCCGCGTGAAGAAGAGCGCCACCAGCGCGAACAGCGCGAGCAGCAGGACGCTCGCCCGAAGCGCGTCGATCCGCGAGGTCTCATTCTCGTCGACGATCGCGTCCGCCGTGGCGGCCGGCACGGCGGCCTCCTCCAGCGCGGTCGTGAGCTGGGCGTCGGAGACGAAGGGGGCGCCGCCGCTCAGCTGGACCTCGGCCCGCGAGGCGACGCTCGCGGGTACCTGCGGGTTCTGCTGCACGCCCGTGATGAAGGAGCTCGTGAGCACGGCGATCAGCACCGAGCCGGCGAGCGCGGTCCCGAGCGCCGCCCCGAGGTTCGTCACGGTGTTCTGGAGCCCGCCGACCTCGCCGCTCATCTCGTCCGGCATCGACGACACGGTCACCGCCCCGAGCTGCGACGCCAGCGCACCGATCCCGAGGCCCGCCAGGATGAACGGCACCGTCACGATCTCGGCGCCCGCGCCCACCTCGAGCGCGGCGAGGAGCGCGACCAGACCCGCGCAGAGCGATGCCAGGCCGAGCTGGACGACCCGTCGCGACGAGGCGTTCGGGGCCAACTTCGGGATCGCGGCGGCCGCCAGCACGACCGCGAGCGAGAGGGGCAGCATGCGAATGCCGGTGTCGAACGCCGAGAGCCCCAGCGACACGGAGAGAAAGAGCGGGACCACGAAGAACAGCCCCGCCTGAACCAGATACTGGAAGGCGAACATCGTGAGCCCGCCCTGCAGCTGGCCGTTGCGGAGCATCGACAGGCGGATGAGCGGCTCACGCCCCAGCCCGGTCAACCTGCGCTGCCAGGCGACGAACAGGCGGAGGATGACCGCGCTCGCGACGAGGAGCCACGCCACCAGCGAGATCCCCACGATTGTCGGAGCGTCCGGCGTGGGTGACACCCACCCCCAGGCACCGGACTGCAGGACCGCGAACACACCGGACCCGAGGCCCAGCGCCCAGAGCACCGCGCCGACGACGTCGAACCGGACCCGCCCCTCGGCCGGCGCGTCGGCGATCCGGCGACTCAGCAGGAGGATGGCCAGGACGAGCACGACCTCGCCCGCGAAGACGTACCGCCACGAGAAGTAGGTGGTGGCGAACCCGCCGATCAGCGGACCCGTCGCGACCGCGATCGCGGCCGCCGCCATGATGAGCCCGTAGGCCCGCGGGCGCGCGTCGGCGGCGAAGTTGGTCGCGACGAGCGCGACGATCGCGGGCAGTATGAGCGCCGCGCCGAGGCCCTCCAGCAGCGACCAGCCGAAGTAGAGCACGGCCACGTTTGGCGCCAGCGCGGTGGTGAGCGAACCCGCGCCGTAGATCACGCACCCCAGCGAGAAGGCGCGGCGGCGGCCGATCATCGTGCCGATCTTGCCGCCGGTGATCATCATGGTCGCCATCACGAGCATGTACAGCGTGATCGCCGTCTGGATGCCGGTGACCGTGGTGCCGAGGTCCTCGGCCACGGTCGCGATCGCGACGTTCATGACCGAGCTGTCGAGCATCATCAGGAACTGCCCGGCCGACAGGGTGATGAGGACGAAGCCGGCGCCGGCGCCGCTGGATGCCCTCGCCATCGGGGGAATCTACCCTGCCGCTGCGGCGGGGAACCGGTCCTCCGATCAGCCGGGGTTGTCGCTCCCCGCGTCCGACCTCCCACGGTCGCGCCGAAGCTCGCCCTCGATCCCGTCGAGTCGCTGGTTGATCGCGGCGAGCGCGTCCTCCAGGCGCTGCAGATCGGACTCGTCCTGCGCCTGCTGCTCGGAGGCCCGCTTGGCCTGCGCGGCGCCGACGAATGACGATGTGATCGCCGCCGTGACGACGGTCGTGAAGGCAATCGCCGTCAACATCACGATCGCGGCGACGATCCGGCCGACGTGACTCGTTGGGGTGACGTCGCCGTAGCCGACCGTCGTGACGGTCTGCAGCGTGAACCACAGCGCGTCCCCGTAGGTCTCGTACTCGGACCTGTCGAACGCCCACATGACGATGGCGCCGAGCAGCACCGACGTGAGCGTCACCGCGGCGATCAGCCACGCCGCGTTCCTGATTGATGCGGGTTCGTTGACGAACTTGCGGTACCGCGCCGTGAGCGGGGTCTTTGCCTTCATCGCGCGAAGAGACTCGCACACCGTTGCCGCCGCTGGCCGACTCGATTCGCACCGTGGACCGCAGGTTCGCGGCCCCCGGTGCGAATCGACGTACGCATGGTCAGCAGAGGACCTGCACGCTGAAGTTGGCATCGACGCCGATGTTCCCACCGTTGACCGTCCGGACGAAGACCCTGGCGTTGTCCGTGATGTCGATGCTCGCCTGCGCGGAGCTCGCCGCGGCCGGCGCGATCGCGGTGTCGACCGCCGGCGTGACCGAGTAGGAGCACCCGCTGACGTCGGTCCCGAAGTCGACGCGGTAGTTGCCATTTCCCAGCCGGAGGGCCGTCACGCTGCCGGGGGCATCGCTCTGCGCCGTCACCGTGGGCGGAAAACCCGTCGCGACGACCGCCCAGTACTGCTTCTGCCCTGCGGCGAGCTTCTCGCGCGTCACCGCGCCGGTCCCGAGCTCGCCGGTGCCGACCGCCCCCGAGGCGATCTTCTGGCCGGCCCGTGACCGCACCCGTCGGCGATCTTCGCGCTCGTCACCGCGGCGGCGCCGATCTTGGACGTGGTCACGGAGTTGTCGGCCAGGTCACCCGAGGTCACGCCGCCGGGGGCGATCTTCTCGGAGTCGACGGCCTCGTTGGCGATCTTGGAGCCGGTGATGGCGGCGTTGCCGATCTGCGAGCTGGTCCACCCGTCGCCCGGAGCCGGGCACGTTGGCGAGCGGCGTGACGCCGTTTCGGCCCGTGTCGGCCGCGTCGGACTGGCTGGTGCGGATCGGGGCCAGGTAGTTGAGGCCCTGGTTCGATCGGCGCACCGCCGCCTGGGAGATCTTCTGGTTGATCTGCAGCTGCGCGGGCGTGACCTTGAAGTCACCCTGCGCGTCGGCGGTCTGGGTGCCGGCGTCGACGGCGGCGATCACGCCCACGCCGAGGGCCAGCCCGCAGGCGGTCCCGAGGATGAGGTGCTTGGTGCGCATGTGGTCCCCTTGATGGTTCGCGAGTCGGGGGACACTCTCACGGGGCCGGGACGGCGACGGCACCGCCCGGCGCTCTCCCGCTTGCCGTGGTGCATCGTCGGGTCGTACGGTTCCGCATCGGCAACCGACGAAGGAGCGCACATGGACCGCGACGGCGAGCTCACGGCATGGATCCTCGGCATCTTGGTGCTGGGGATCGCGATCGCGGGAGGCATCGTCGCCGCCGGGTGACCCGGTGACGCCCCGGCCGCACGCCCTCCCGCTCCCGTCGCCGCCCGGCGAGGCGGGACGGCCGGTCGTCGCGGTTCGGGGCGCACCGCGGACGGGCGCTCAGGACTCGGCGAGCTCCTGGGCCAGGCGCGCGACCCGGTCCTCGTCCTGGAGGACCGGACATGTGAAACACGGTCGGCCCTTGACCGTCCGGTGGCTCAGGCAGCAGCCGGCCCGGACCAGGTAGGGGCGCGTGGTCTCCCCGACGCGCGCGACCCCGAGCCGCCGCGCCGGACCGAAGCGGGCATCCGCACCGATCATGGCCGCTACGAGCCCCGGGACGTCCGCGTCGCGGCCTCGCGCTCGCGCCTCGGCAGCGACCGCGATTGCGAGTCGATCGCCGACACTCCGAAAGAGGACCGCCGCCGCGCGTCCACGGCGGGCCGCGACCGCGAGGACCAGCGGCGCGTGGAGCGAGGCGAACGCCGCTGCCACGGACTCGGCGCGCTGCGTCTCACCCGCGACGCGACCCACGTGCGCGCGTGTCAGCTCACCGTCGGCGGCCAGATCGATCACGACGTCGAGGGGCCCGAGCAGCGGCCGCGCGGCCGCCACGATCGCCGGGGCGAGCGCCTCGGCCACCACCCTCGCGTGGCGGTCGACGAACTGCGCGGCGCGGACGCCGGTCGACGTGGTCTCCATACGCCGCGCGGTCAGCGCCAGCAGTGTGTCCAGCAGGCCGGGAGTGGCCACGAGCGCGTGGCAGCTCGCGTGCTCGGGCACGACCGCCGGACCGGATGCAGCTGGTTCGCCCACGGCGAGAGGCTGCCACGCGCGACGGTGGCCCGCCCACGTCAGGCCCGAGGCGCGGCGATCGGCGCGGGGCGGCCACGGCCCGGTAACGGTTGTGTTCCTCCGGTCCGGGGGGCTTCATCCCCGCGCCCGCTTCCCGCTACGATCTCCGCGGGCTCCGATCGGGGGCCCGAAACGAACGAAGACAGAAGCGGGATGGCGGCGACGTCGGGCTCGGGGTGCCGAGCGGGCGAGTGTTGCAGTCCTCGCCACACACACAGGAGGAAGTGATGCCGGAAGGCGTCGTCAAGTGGTTCTCGTCCGAGAAGGGCTATGGGTTCATCACGCCGGACGGCGGTGGGAAGGACCTGTTCGTGCACTTCTCCGCGATCGGAGGATCGGGCTTCAAGAGCCTCGAGGAGGGCCAGCGGGTCAGCTTCGAGTCGAAGGAGGGTCCGAAGGGTCCCCAGGCCGACGCGGTGAACGTGATCTAGCGTCCCGTCCGGGCGCGCGGCGAGTCCGCGCGCCCGGACGCGTCGCGTCCCGCAATGGACGCGTGCCCGACCGCGACGGCTCGCGACGGGCGTCACGAACAGGACCCGCGGCGAAGAATCCGCCGGCAGTTCCTGTGTACAGGGCCGGTGAAGGGCCGCGCGCGTTTGCCGACACTGACTGCACGGGCACCGAGACGACGGTGTCACGAATGGAGGCAGTCATGGCCCGAGAGCAGCAGCAGCGCACACCCGCGCCCTCGCTCGTCTGGGTGCCCTGCGCGACATGTTGGGGTCAGCGCAGGATCGTGACCATCGGCCACTCCGGGGAGGCGCGCGCCGAGACGTGCACCACCTGCCTGGGCGTGGGCGAGCGGTTGCAGCCGTCCGCAAGGCGCTGACCGAGACCCGCATCCCCCACCCAGCCGGCGGCGTGGACCGGGCACGCGTCCGCCTGCGCCTATCCTTGTCCGTGGACACCGACGAGACGAGGTGCGAGATGGCGCTGTTCGGACGACTCAAGGCACGCGAGATCACGCCGGAGACCGCGCTCCCGGGCCGCCAGGAGCCGATCCTCTCACCGGGCGCGCACGCCGTGCTCGGCACGCCGATGGCCCCGCCGTTCCCCGAGGGCATGGAGCGACTCGTCGTCGGGATGGGGTGCTTCTGGGGGGCCGAGCGCATGTTCTGGCAGGCGCCGGGCGTCCACACGACCGCGGTCGGGTACGCCGGCGGATACACGCCGAACCCCACGTACGAGGAGACCTGCTCGGGTCGCACCGGGCACACCGAGGTCGTGCTGGTCGTCTACGACCCCGCGCGCACCGGCGCGGAGGAGATGATGCGGATCTTCTGGGAGGGGCACGACCCGACCCAGGGCATGCGTCAGGGCAACGACGTCGGCACCCAGTACCGCTCGGCCCTCTACTGGGAGAACGAGCACCAGCGGGCGCTGGCCGAGTCGACGCGCGCGGCCTACGAGCCGATGCTCACGGAGCGCGGTTTCGGGCCGATCACGACCGAGCTGGGCGCGGCGGGCCCCTTCTACTACGCCGAGGAATACCACCAGCAGTACCTGCACAAGGTCCCAACGGCTACTGCGGGATCGGCGGGACCGGCGTGAGCTGCCCGGTCGGGGTCACGGCCACCGAGGACTGAGCCGGCGGGAGGCTGGGGTCGTGTCCGGCGGGGGGCCCGCCACGCCCCTCGGGCGTCTCGACCCGTGGCGGGTGGCCGCCGCCGTCGCGATCTCGCTGGGCCTCGGGGTCGGTGCGTATGCGCTGATCGGACGGCTCGCGGACTCGGGCGCCCTCACCGAGGCCGTCCGGTCCGCCGGCTGGCCGTGGCTCGGTCTCTGCCTGGTGGGGTTCCTCGCCTCGTACGTGGGCTACATCGCGGCCTACCGGGAGACCGCGGCGGCGTTCGGCGGGCCGGAGCTTCCATACCGGATCGTCACCGGCGTGGTGATCACCGGTTTCGGCGCGTTCACGGTCAGCACGACCGCCGGGGGCCTGGCGGTCGACTTCTGGGCGATGCACCGGGCCGGGCTGGCGGCGTCCGACGCCGCCCGGCGCGTGCTGGCCCTCAACACGCTCCAGTGGACGTCGATCGCCGTGGCAACCGCCCTCGCGTCGGCCGCGTCGCTCCTCGGCGCCGGCGGGGACGCGGTTCCGCGGTGGCTGGCGTGGACGTGGATCGTCGTCGTCGTCACGTGCCTGGCGGGGGCCGCGTGGGTCAGCGCACCCGCGCGGCGGGCGGCACTGTCCCGGGTGACCGGTGTGGGGCCGATCCGTGCCGTCTTCGGTACCGCGATCGGGGGCGTGGTGCTGGTGCGCAGGCTCCACCTCGCGCCGCGCCGATATTGGCTCGCGCTGTCGGGCTATCCGCTCTACTGGCTCGGGAACGGCCTGTGCCTGTTCGCGGGTCTGACGGCGTTCGGGCCCGCGCCGAACGTCGTCGCGCTGCTGGTCGCGTATACGACCGGCTACATCGCCGTGGCGCTGCCGCTCCCCGCCGGAGGCGCGGGCGGAGTCGATGCGGCGCTCGTCTTCTCGTTGACGCTGATCGGCATCGACCTCGAGCAGGCGCTCCTCGGCGTCGGCGTCTACCGCGCCTTCACCTTCTGGCTGCCGGTGCTGCCCGCCCTGATGCTGCTCCCCGCGCTTCCGCGCCTGGCGCGCCAGCTCGAGCGCATCGGGGAGGCGCGGGCGCGGGCGTGAGTCCGCGACGAGGGAATCGCGGTCCACGCCGGCGGCTGTCTCGAGCGGGTCGGGCGCCCCGACGGCGGCGTGCGGGGTCACCCGCGCGGCGGACGCCCGCCGCACGGTACCTCTCCGCCACCTCCCGCCGGGCGGCCCCGCGCGCGCAGGCATCCGTCGGACGCTCGATTGCGGTCAAGCGGCGCCCGTCGGCGGCCGACACGGATGCCGAGACCCCCCACGGCACGAGGTGACGAGAATGGAACGGTTCCGACGCGGCTGGCGCCTCGGCATGGTCAGTCTCGGCGTTCTGCGGCGCGACCGTGCGCTCGGCGCCTTCCCGATCCTCGGCGCGCTGACCGCGCTCTTCGCGACGGCCGCCTTCGGCATCCCGGCCGCGGTGCTGTTCAGCGGCGACCAGACCGTCGGCGCGGTGGTCCTGGCCGCGCTGGCGATCTACGCCGCGACCTACATGACCGTGTTCTTCGGGGTCGCGCTTGCGGGGACGGCCAACGCGGTGTTCGAGGGGCGGCAGGCGAGCGTCGGTGAGGGCATCGGCATCGCGCGCGGACACGCCGGGGCGATCGCCGGCTGGGCGGGGATCCTGGCGAGCGTGAACATCATCCTCCGCGCCATCGAGGAGCGGTTCGGGTTCGTCGGGACGATCGTCGCGGCGGCGATCGGCGCGGCGTGGGGGCTCGTCACCTTCCTCGTGATCCCGGTGATCGCGATCGAGGGCCTCGGACCGATCGCCGCCCTCAAGCGCTCGGCCGGCATCTTCCGCGCCAGGTGGGGCGAGCAGGTCGTCGGCACCGCATCGATCGTGGTCATGGTGCTCGTGTTCGGCGTGCTCCCCGCCGCCGTGCTCGTGGGGATCGGCTTCCTGATCGGGACCACGGTGGCGCTCGCCGCCACGATCTCCGTCGCGGTCGTGATCGTGATCGTCGCCGGCGTGATCGGTCAGGCCGCCTCGGGCATCTTCGCGGTGGCGCTGTATCGGTACGCGGTCGGCGAGGGCGCCGCCGCGCCGTTCGCGGAAGAGGATCTGGCCGGCGCCTTCGCGCCCAAGCGCGGTCGTGCCCAGGCCGGGCAGATCTAGCGCCGAGGGCTCAGCGGAAGGTCACGACCCCCGTGCGGGTCGCCTCCCAGCCCCCGTCCGCATCGGCGACCACGTCGAAGCGGACGAGGCGGTCGCCCTGGGGGCGGACGCTGAAGATCGGGACCTGGCACTCGTAGGTCCGCCGTCCGGCGGTCGAATCGGTCGTGGTGCAGGTCGCCTCCCCGACGGAGAGCCCGGGCTCGACGCCCTCGTCCACGACCCGAGCCCGCAGGTCGTCCTCGATCGCCGACTCGGTTGCGAACCCGCCGCCGCAGCCGGCGACGGCGCCGGCGACGGCGACGGCGACCATCAGCCCGGCGGCGCGTCCTCCGAGTCGCCGAGCTCGGCCGGATCGGGCTGGCGTGCGAGGTACTCCGGGGACGCCACGGCGAGGATCCCGAAGACCGCGAAGGCGACCATGAACGACATGCCGATGAGGCGCCAGGGGAACCCCTCGAACGGGACCATGAACAGGAAACCGAGCACGAAGGTCACGATCGCCAGGACGAAGTAGCTCGGGCGCCTCATGACGTCCCGCGCCCGTGTCCGCCGGCCTCTTCGATCGGCGTCTCGTCGTGGCTGAGCGTGCCCGCGCCGGCAAGGCGCCACAGATACCACAGCGACGGGCCGACGAGCAGGACCAGGAGCACGACGGCGACGACCATCGCGACGAGCGTCTCGGTCGGCGCGGCCGCCTCGTCGATGGTGATCTGCCCGGGAAGGATGTCGGGGGACTGCGCCCAGCCGTAGGCCCACACGATCGACGCGACGGCGAGCGCCGACGCGTATCGGGCGAGCCCCAGCATGCGCCGCCACACCAGCACGAGCGTGACCGCCCCGGCGAGCATGGAGACGATCACGAGCGGGAGCGCCTTGCCGACCAGCTCTGAATGGAGGTCGGGAGCGTCCTCGGCGAGCACCGCCAGCCCGGCGAGCGCGAGCGCACCGGCCACGACGCCCGCGATCAGCGCTCGCACCCGGAAGGCCGCCGCCAGCTCGGGCTCGCCCTGGCGACGGGCGTCCGCACCCGACCAGACCGCGGCCAGGTAGGCGCCCGTGACCACCGCGAGCACGCCGACCATGATCGACGTCGGGTTCCACCAACTCGTGATCGGATCCCCTTCGGCATTGCCCAGCGGAACGCGGCCCGACGCGATGCCGCCGACGGCCGCCCCGAGGAAGAACGGCGTCAGGATGGAGGCGGCCGCGAACACCAGCCCGAGCCACGCGCGATGGCGGGGGTTCTGCGCGAGGCCACGGAACGCGTACATGCTGCCGCGGAGGATGATCCCGATCGCCGCCAGGAACATCGGGATGTAGAGCGTCGACATGATCGCGCCGAACGCCGTCGGAAAGCCCGTCCAGCAGGCGACCAGCACGAAGATCAACCAGACGTGGTTGGCCTCCCAGACGGGACCCATCGAGCGCTCGAGGCGTCCGCGCAGGGCGTGCGCCCTGGGGCCGCGGCCGGCGGTCAGATCCCAGACGCCCACCCCGAAGTCCGCGCCCCCGAGGACCGCGTAGGCCGCGAGCGCGGTGAGCATGACGAGTGCGACGAGCTCGGCGAGCACCGCCTCAGCTCCCCGCCGGCAGGGTGTCGTTTCGAAGCCGCTCGCGCTCGGCCGGGGTCACCTCTTCCTCGATCGGCCGGCGCGTGATCACGCGGATCGCGACGATCGAGCCGACGAACAGCGCCGCGTAGACCACGGCGATGACGCCGTAGCCGATGGGGATGTTGTCGGCGGCGGTGACGGCCTCCGAGGTGCGAAAGACCTCGTAGACGATCCACGGCTGGCGGCCCACCTCGGTGACGATCCATCCCGAGATCAGCGCCACGACCGCCGCGGGGCCGGCGGCGACCGCCGATATCCAGAACCACCGCGACGCGGGGAGCCGCTTCTTGCGCCACCAGACAAAGAAGTAGAGGGCCACGAGCACCGCGAGGAGCGATCCGATGCCGACCATCGCCTGGAAGGCGAAGCGCACCACGTTGATCGGGGGCTGATCCTCGACCGGCACGGTGTCGAGGCCGATCACGGTGCCGTTGGGGTTGTGGTCGGCGAGGATCGAGAGCAGGTAGGGGATCTCGATCCCGCCGCTCACCTCGCCGTCGGAGTACCAGCCCCCGAAGGTCCACGGTGCCCCGGAGGTCGTCTCGCCGAGACCCTCCATGGCGGCAAGCTTGATCGGCTGGGCCTCGGTGACGTAGCGGGCGGCCCAGTCGCCGACGACCAGCTGGATCGGCGTCGCGACCGCCGCGAAGGTGAACGCGATCGTGAAGGCGACGCGACGGTGGCGATCACGCCGGCCGCGGAGCCATGCGATGGCGTAGACGCCGGCGACGAGGAACCCGACGACCATGTAGCCGGCGAGCAGCATGTGGACGAGCGTGTGCCAGAGCGTGTCGTTGAACAGCGCCGCCCACGGATCGATGTTCACGATCTCGCCGTTGACGACGTCGAACCCCGTCGGCCCGTTCATCCATCCGTTGACGGCGATCACGAAGAAGGACCCGGTGAGGCCGGTGATCACGATCGGGATGCCCGTGAGGAAGTGGACCTTGCCCGGCAGCTTGTCCCAGCCGTAGACGTAGATCGCGACGAAGATCGCCTCGACGAAGAAGCTGATGCCCTCGAAGGTGAAGGCCACGCCGAAGACGTCGCCGAACGTGGCCATCCATTCCGGCCAGAGGATGCCGAGCTCGAAGGAGAGGATCGTCCCCGAGACGGCGCCCACCGCGAAGAGCACGATCATGACCTTGGACCAGCGCTTGGCGATCGCCTTGTAGAGCGGATCCCCGGTCTTCAGCCACATCGCCTCGGTGAAGAGGATGAAGGCCGGAAAGGCGACCCCGAAGCACACCAGGATGATGTGGAAGCCGAGCGACAGCGCCTGCATCTGGCGCGCCTCGACGAGATTCGGCTGGTCGACCGGCACCCCGAGCGAGGACGCCTGCCCGGCGACGACCGGCGCCAGGTCGAGCATCGTCGTCAGGCCTTCGGCGAGCACACGCCTCCCATCGGTCGAACTCGAGGCCGCTCCACCGTGGTCGCCCGGAGACGATCAGTCAACGCGGACGCGCCGCTGTGATGACGGACGGCCCGCCCGCGGCGAGCGCCCGAAGGCGCCCCGCGACGGGTCTCAGCCCTCGACGCGAACCCCCGCGTCGAACGAGATCCAGCCCGCGAGCGGCGGGGGCACGCTGTTCGGAAGGCGCCATGCCGTCACCGGGGGCACGCCCGGGATCACCGCCTCGAGGCGCTCCCGGCCGTCCTGCTCGGCGCCGACGGAGCGGAGCTCCGCCGCGACGGTGATCGGCGGGAAGCAGTGGCGGCCGCCGAAGACGACGGTGTTGTCGGACTCGGCGACCACGAGCCCCTCGTAGAGCGCACGCGGCATGACACGGATCGTAGCCCCGGGCATCGGACGACACGTTTCGTGATGGGCCACGGGATTGACACACCGCCGGACCGTGCGAGGGCGCTCGCGGCCCACCTGCGAGCCCCGAAGACGGGCGGCCCTTCTCGACAGCCGCGCGGCGGGCTATCGTCGGCGCACTACAGAAAGGAGGTGGTCCAACTTGTCAGATACCAGTAGAGGTGGCAGTAGCTAGGGGCGTGGCCCTCGGCGCAATGGCAGCCGGCGGCGTTTTCCAACACACGCCCTTGGCCAAACCACTGCTGCCACCGAGCCCGGGGCGGATCACCATCCGTCCCGGGCTTTTCTTTGCCCCCATCGTCTAGCGGCCGAGGACTCCGCCCTTTCAAGGCGGCAGCACGGGTTCGAATCCCGTTGGGGGCATCGTCCGGGACCGCGAGAGGACGCCGATGCCGGGGCACGAGGACCCCGGTAGGCTCGTGCCCCGCGAGGCGCAGACTGCCCCAAGCCGGGGCCGAATGCCCGACGAATTGCCCCAGTGCGTCCCGACCCCGGCCGCGTCGACCGCCGGGTTCGATGCGCAGGTCGCTCGCAAGAGGCTCTCGCTTTGCTTCAGCTTCCGGCGGCGTCGGCGCGAGCGGCGCGCGCCAAGGCCCGGCTCGACGTCATCCTGACGACCTGCCGCCCGGCCCGGGTCGCCCGACGCGCCCGCGTGGCCGCGGCGCGCGCGAACGCGTCAGCCGGGGCCGGAGAGCCTCTCGGTCGCTCCCCCTTGGCGGGCGGGGTCCGTCCCCACGGCCGGCGCTAGGGACACCCCTCCACGCGGAAGGCCAGGCCCGTACACACGTCCGTTCCGCTCCCGCCGGAGAGCACCGTGTTGGCGCCTCCGCCGACGTCGAGCGTATCGTCGCCGAACGAGCCGTAGAGGGCGTCGGCGCCGGAGCCGCCTCTGAGCGTGTCGGCGCCGGCTCCCCCGCGGATCGTGTCGGCGCCCGAACCTCCGAAGATCGTGTCGTCGCCGAATCCGCCGGAGATCGTGTCATCACCACGCCCGGCGACCACGTAGTCGTCACCCGGTCCGGTCGAGATCACCTCGGCATCGCGGCCACCCTGGACGAGGTCATCCCCGAACCCCGTGGTGATGCGGTTTCGGCCGCGGCTTGGGCACACGTTGACCGGGCCGGTCGCGATCACCCTGTCGTTGCCCGCGCCAGGCCAGATGACCGCCCGAGTCCGGGCGTTCGTGACCACGATCCGGTCGGCCTTGTCGCTGCCGAGGTGCGTCACGCCGATGTTCTTCTGGTTGGCGCGTCCGCAGCCGTTGGGCGACCTGAGGATGACGACGCGGTCGCGGTCGAGGCTGACGGAGAGATGTCCCGGCCGAAGTTGCGGGGTGTCGAGGTGGTGACCCGGTAGTCCCCCCGCGGCAGCGTGATCTCGAAACGGCCGCGCTTCGCCGACAGCCGTCGGTTGACTCCGTTGCCGTTGACGGACAGCCCGCTGATCAGAACATCGCCCCAGTACGAGATCGGGTTGCTATCCCGATTGCGAAGGATTCCCGACAGCTCGTAGTTGCACGGCGGCTTTCCGGACAGCTGCTGCTGGGAGAAGCCCGTGGGCGCCGGGCTGTCGCACCCGACGAAATCGACGCCATCGCGGTCCTTGGAGACGACGATCGGCTGGGGCAGGACGGAGTTGTAGTCGCCGCGTGCGGCGATGCGGTAGCTCCCGCGACGGAGCTTGATCGAGTATCGCCCCGAATCGTCCGTGACCGCGGACCGGCTCGCCGGGCCGCGCGCGGCGACCGGTACGCCCTGCTGGGGCGTCGCTTCGCAGTTCGTCGCGGCGGCGTCGCAGGTCGTGGTGGTGACCGTTCCGGAGATCTCGTAGCGCTTCACCTTCGCGCGGAAGTTCGCCCGCTTGGTCTGGCCGGCCCTGACGGTGACCGAGCGCCTGCGCGGCTTGAACCTCTGGCCTCGCAGGCTCGGCGTGACGACGTACTTGCGCGTGCGCTCGGGGACGTCGATCTCGTACTCGCCGTCGGCGTCGGTCCGGTCGCCGCCGGCCCCCCTGGCGCGGACCAGCACGCCCGGGACGGGATCGCCGTCGGTGTCGGTGACCTTGCCGACGATCCTCGCGTCGTCCTTGACGGTGACGAGCACCTTGGCGTCGGTCGTGGCGGGAAGGACGACCCCGGGGTACTTGGCGCAGTCGACGGCCGGTCCGCCGGGGAGCCCCGCCTCCGCGGTGTACGCGTATTCGATCCAGTGCACCCCCTTCGGCGCGACCCAGCCGCGATCGGCGTAGGTCCTGTCGTCGAACGGCGGGGCGGCCGTCTTCGACTTCGGGAATCCATTGTACTTCCACTCGGCCCGCCACGAGGCCCCGTTCTCGACCTCCGGCCACTGCAGGAAGTAGAACGCCTGGCACGCAAACGAGCTGGAGTTCCCGAACCGGGCGACCGGGGTCGCGGGGACCTCCATGACCTCCGCCGTGGCGGAGGTCACGAGCCCGAGCGCCGCGGCGAGGGCGACCACCGAGAGGAAGAGACGGCTCATTGGGCGACCTCCCTGCTGCGTGTCAGATCGCAGCTTCACCGACCGAAAGGATTTGGGCACTTTATTCATGAGCGGGCACGTGGTCCAGGCATTGCTGGACCACGTGCATCCTCGAAACGGACCTGTGCGGCGGAGCCCTCGGGCCCAACGACCTGGATCTGGGACTCGTCCCCTCCAACGGGCCGCTCAGGCCGACTCCACCGCCCGAGCCCGATCCGCATCGCCCCGGCCGCCCCCGGCACCGGGGCGATCACGGCGAGCGCCGTCCAGATGTGCATCAACCAGCGCATCTACCAAGCCGGCATCGCCCGCGCCAACGGGCTCGAGAAGCGCGTTTCGGGTCGACTGACAGGCGGGGACATCGTCGATGGCACCCTCACCGGCGCACGGCTGCGCCAGAACCTCGTCATCACCGCCGCGGTGGCCAACCCGGACCCGCCCGGGCCTTCGCGCACCGAGGTGGCGACACCGCGGGGTCAGAGCTGCGAACGGGTCACGTTCACCCCCGGCCAGGCGGCGATCAACCGGCGCATCGCCATCGCCTCCGTCGTAAGGCTCAACGAGGTCCTGGACCAGCTGGACTCGGGACTGAACGGCTGGCACCTCGCCGACGGCACCATCACGAAGGCGGACTTCGCGCCTGGCGTGACCCCCTCGACGGACCGCCCGGTCGGCAGCGACCGGGCTCGGGCCGTGCCGAGCCAACGCATCGTCGCGGTGGTCCTGCGCGCGATGCACCCCTCGCAGAGGACTCCCCGGCCGCGGCCCGGCGGGCACGAGTGCTCAGCCCGCCCCGGATGATGCCGAGGGGGCGTCGATCCGCAATCATCGGACGTGGCGGCGGGAAGCACCGGTCGGGAGGTCGCGTTGCAGCGCAAGATCCTGTTCGGCGTGATCGGCGTGGTGGTCGTGCTCGCGATCGGCGCCACGGTGCTCTACCTGCTCGCCTCCCGCACGTCGACCGCGTCGGCCGACACCGCGCTGGCCGAGTTCCGCGCGACCGCCGGGGAGGATCGCGGCGACGTGCCGGGGCTTCCGCCCCAGGGCGTCTACCGCTACTCGGTCGAGGGGTCGGAGTCGATCGGCGGCGGCCCGCTCTCGGTCACGCGCGACCTGCCCGCGACCTCGCCGCGCATCCTCCGCCACACCGACGACGGCTACGAGACCGAGTGGCGCATCTCGAGCGACCACACCGAGTACTGGCGCTACGTGCTCGACGACCGGGGCGCCTCGACGGCCGCGGAGCGCAGCGAGTTGACCGTGGCCGGGATCTCGGGGACGACCGACAACGAGTGGTCCCCGCCGCCGCTCAGGCTGCCCCTCGACCCCGAGATCGGCGACCGCTGGACGAGCGAGGCCGCCACGCCGGAAGGCCAGAGGGTCAGCATCGAGAGCGTCGTCGCCGATGAGGACACGATCGACGTCGGGGGCACTCCCGTCACGGTCACGAACGTCGAGTCGACGCTCGAGTTCAGCGGCGACCTGTCGGGCGTGATCCGGGAGACCAACTCCTACGACGCGAGCACCGGACTGGAGGTCCGCCACGTCTCGGAGTCGGAGCTCACCGAGAGCGGGTCGACGGTGACCACCCGCTGGGACGCGACGCTCCAGTCCCTTGAGCCCACCCAGTAGGGAAGCCCGCGCGCCGGGGTCGCCGCCAGCCGCCCCTCCGGGGTGGGGTGCGGGCATGCGGACCGGCGACACGCGAAAGGTGTGACGGGGTACGTCGGCGAAGCCACTCGCCGTGGGCCTCGGCGACGCCGACATCCTCATGCTCGACCAGGAGCTGTCGACCGGCGAGCGGGCCGTCCGCGATCGCGTGCGCGCGTTCTGCGACCGCGAGGTGCGCCCGATCATCAACGGCTGCTGGGAGCGGGCCGAGTTCCCCCACCAGGTGCTTGCGGGCTTCGCCCGCCTCGGAATCGTGGGCGGGTCGCTGGCGGACCACGGCGGCCCGGGCCTCACGCCGCGCGCGTCGGGTGTGGCCGCCATGGAGCTGGCGCGTTGCGACGGCAGCATCAGCACCTTCTTCGGCGTCCACTCCGGCCTTGCCACGCAGACGATCGCCCTGCTCGGATCGGAGGCCCAGCGTGCGCGGTGGCTCCCGGACATGTGCGCCCTCACCGCCGTCGGCGCGTTCGCGCTGACCGAGCCCGACCACGGATCCGACGCCATCAACCTGGCCACGCGCGCGCGCCGCGACGGTGACGAGTGGGTCATCGACGGCGCGAAGCGGTGGATCGGCAACGCCACGTTCGCCGATCTCATCGTCGTCTGGGCGCGCGACGACGCGACGGGCGACGTGGGCGCGTTCGTCGTTCCCGGGGGCACCCCCGGACTCGACGCGACGCCGATCACCGGCAAGATCGGGAAACGCGCCTCGATCCAGGCGGAGGTGACGCTCACGGACGTCCGCATCCCGGGCGACCATCGCCTCGAGGGCGGCCGGAGCTTCGCGGACGCGGCGCGGGTGCTCGCATCGGCGCGACCGGGTGTCGCGTGGGCCGCGCTCGGCCACGCGATCGCGGCGTACGAGATCGCCTTCAGCTACGTCAGCGAGCGGGGCGCGTTCGGGCGGCCGCTGGCCGGCCATCAGCTCGTGCAGCAGGCGCTCGCGACGATGCTGGCCGAGATCACGACGATGCGGCTGCTCTGCGTCCGGATCGCCGACCTGGCCGCGGAGGGGCGCACGACACCCGCGATGGCGTCCCTGGCGAAGATGCACAACGCGCGCGCGGCACGGCGCGTGGTCGCGGCGGCCCGCGATCTGATGGGCGGGAACGGACTCCTGCTCGAGTACAACGTCGCCCGCCACCTGACCGACATCGAGGTCACCTACACGGTCGAGGGCACCGACTTCGTCCAGTCCCTGATCGTGGGCCGCGAGATCACGGGCATCTCCGCCTTCGGCTGATCCGATCCGGTGCGGCACGGGCGCCACGGCCGTGCCAGGATCGCGTCATGCGGACCTCGGACGTCGCGGTGATCGGCGCCGGCATCGTCGGCCTCTCGACTGCCCACGCGCTCCGCGAGCGCGGCGTGTCGGTGACGGTGTTCGAGCGCGCCACGCCCGGCGACGCCCAGTCGGGCGGCGCGTCGCGGATCTTCCGCCATGCCCACGACGATCCCCGCCTCGTCGCGTTCGCACGCGAGAGCCGGGCGGTCTGGCGCGAGTGGGAGGCGCGGTTCGGAGCGGAGATGATCTCCGGCGACGGCGCGATCGCGATCGGGCCTCGTGTGGCCCCGCGGATGCACGCGATCGATACGGCGGGGGGCGTGGCCGCGCGAATCGTCGGTGGTGCCGAGCTCAGCGGGTGCATGCCGCTGCTCGCCGGGCACGAGGGACCCGCCCTGCTCGACGAGGCCGGCGGGGCGATCCGGACCCGGGAGGCCGTCGCGGCGCTCACCGGGTCGATCGGTGACGCGCTCGTCCGCGAGGAGGTCGTCTCGCTGGCGCCCGAGGGGGACGGCGTGCGGATCGACGCGGCGGGACGAACCTCGGTCCACGGGCGGGCGATCGTGTGCGCCGGCCGCGAGACGGCGCGGCTCGCACGTGCGATCGGCTGCGAGATCCCCGTCGCCCTCTCGGCGCACGTCCGCCTCACCTTCGCCGTCGCGGGCGCTCCGCCGGCGCGCCTCGCCTGCCTGCAGGACGGCACCGGCCGGTTCGGCGAGCCGGCCGTCTACGGCGCCCCGATGCCCGGGAACACGCACTTCGGGCTCGGCGTGAGCACCTCCGTCCCGGCGCGCGAGGACGGCGCCCTCCTCGACCCGGAGGCACCTGCGGCGCTCGCGCGGCGGGCGGCCGCGTATGTGCGGCGGGCGCTTCCGGGACTGCGCCCCGAGCCCGTCGGCGCCCGCCACTGCTGGGTCACCGAACTGCCGTGGGGACCGGACGGACTGGCCGTCTGGGAACAGGGGCCGGTCCTGCTCGTCGCCGGGCACAACCTGTTCAAGCAGGCGCCGGGCCTCGGCCGCGCCCTCGCCGCCGCCGCGGCCGGCGACGGCCTTCCCGACATCCTCAGGCCCGAGGCGCGCCTGGGCGCGTCCGCGGACGTGGCGAGCGTGTGACGGCCGTCAGCGCCGGCGTGGTGGGCGGCGACCCCCGCCCTGTGCGCGCATGCGGACCGCGATCGCGCCGAGGACGATGGCCACCGCGGACACGCCGGTGAGCAGCAGGTTGCCGGTGAGCACGCCGTAGATCAGCGCCGTGATCAGGATCACGGTCACGGCGCCGTAGAAGACCTTGGCCGTCATGCCCGGATCATTGCTGATCGGGCGCCCCGGCGCGCTCATGCGCGGGAGGATTCGGCCGACGATGGGACCATCGCGGGACCGGCGACTCTGCGGATAGGATCGTCGACGGCGTTCCGGCCCGAGGGAGAGACCAGCATGCGGCTGACCATCACGCGCGGTGAAGACGCCGGACGGTCCATCGACGTCGCGGACGGGCCGGTCACGATCGGGCGTGACCCCGCGAGCGACGTCGTCGTCGCGGACGCGCGGGTCTCGCGCCGCCATGCCGAGCTCCGCCCGCTGCCAGGCGGCGGCGTCGAGGTCGTCGACCTGGGCTCCTCGAACGGGACGTTCGTCGACGGCACGCGGATCACGGACCCCACCCGGCTCGCCCCCGGACAGGGCATCCAGGTCGGGGACACGATCCTCACCGCGGAGGCCGCAGGCGGCCGGGGCGAACGCGACGGTGATCGGGGCCTCGGTGCCCCCGCCTCCGCCGCCGCCACCCCCGGCGGGCGCGGCCGCCGGGCCCTCGGGCGCGCCGCAGGGCGCCACACCGGGCGGCCAGCGCAAGCCGACCACCGAGATCTTGAACCTCCGCCGCACGGTTCGCCGCAACACGGTCATCGGGGTCTCCGCGCTGGCGGCGATCCTGATCGTCGCAGCGATCGTGACCCTGCTCCTGGTCAACGGAGGCGATGGCGACGGCGACGGCGAGCGGTCCGTCGCCGAGATCGTCGACGACGCCCGGAGCTCGACGGTCGAGGTGCTCGCGTCGGTCGACGGTGAGCTGCAGGGTGGTGGCACGGGCTGGGTGTTCGACGCCGACGCCGGCGTGATCGTCACCAACGCGCACGTCATCAACTCCGGCACGACATTCGAGGTGGCCCTCGAGGATGAGGAACCGCGCGACGCGGAGATCCTCGGGGTGGCCCCCTGCGACGACCTGGCGGTGCTCCGCGTCGACGACACCGACGGCCTGCGGACGCTGCCGCTCGGCGACCAAGAATCCCTCGAGCTCGGTGACGAGATCGTCGCGCTGGGCTTCCCCGGGAGCGCATCCCAAGAGGGCAACCTGACGGCGACCTCGGGTGTCGTCTCGGTGGTCCGGACCCGATTCGACCTCGAGAGCGTCGATGTCCCGCAGTACCCGAACGTCATCCAGACGGACACGGTCATCAACCCCGGCAACTCGGGTGGGCCGTTGATCGACACCCGGTCGCGCCTGGTCGGCGTGAACTCCGCCGGCATCACGTTGCTCAACGGGCGGGCGATCCAGGGCCAGGGCTACGCGATCGGCGTCGACCGGGTCAAGGAGGTCGTCCCGACCCTCGTGGCGGGGGACTCGATCGACTGGACGGGGATGCTGTTCCTGTTTCCGAGCGCCGACGACATCCCGTCACTCCAGTCGGTCGGCCTCCCACCGCTCGACGGGCTGGTGGTGCCCGCCGCCGTCGACGGGACCCCCGCCGCCGCCGCCGGCTTCGGCGAACGGCCCGTGCTGATCACCGGCGTCAACGGGCAGCGGATCGACGGCTCGATCCCGAGCTACTGCGACGCGGCCGGCGGGACGGCGGCCGGGAACCAGCTCACGTTCTCGGTCGTGCAGCCAGGCGCCACCTCGTCGCAGGACGTGCGGGTCTCGGTGGCCGGCGGGTCGTAGGGCGCGTCACGGTCGCAGCCCGTCGAGGATGCGGAGCACGTCGCCGACGCTGACGTCGCCGAGGCGGTCTCGCAGCAGATCGAGCGCGCGGTCCAGGTCCCCGTCCGCCGCGTCGAGGATGTCCCGCGCCCCCTGGGCGGCGGAGATCGACTGCTCGACCGGCAGGCGGCGGGAGGTCTCGCGAAGGACGACCGCTGTCGTGCCGTCGATCTCGCCACGATCCTCGGCCGTGTCGACCGCGCGGACCAGACCGGTTCGGGTCGCCTGCTCGATCGTCTCGCGGTCCCACCCGATGTCCGGTGCGCCCGGGGCGTCGGGGGCGAGCGAGAGCACGAGCGCCTCGCGCGAGACCCCGAGTTCGCACGCGGCGCCGTCCAGCCCGTCGAGCACGACCCGCTGGAGCGTGGCGTCGACGCCCTCCACGTCCTGGCGCGCCTCGGCTCGCGGCGCGCACGGGTCGACGGCCGCCGTTCGGCCGAGTCCGCCGCCGCCGGCCGCGACCTCGGCCACGACGAGGCCGCCGCCCAGCACGAGCAGGGCCGCCGCCGCCGCGCTCGCGGGTGTCGCGATCCGGATCGGACCACGCGCGCGAACCCCGGTCCCGACGACGACCAGCCCGACCAGGGCGATCGCGGCGGCTGCCAGATAGGAGTCGCGGAATGCGCCGGTGAGCGCGTCCTCGATCGCTCCGGAGAGGTCGTCTCGGGCCGCCGCGACCCGTGGATCGGCACCCGCGCCGTTGGCCTCGAAGGCGCCGGTCAGGTCGGGGATCTCACCGTCTGGGGTCCGGGTGAACTCGGCCGCCAGGTCCTGGGCGATCGGCACCTTCTGATCGAGCGGCAGGGGGACGTCCAGGATCACGGCGGTGGCGTCGAGCGTCGCGCGGGCGCCCCCCGCGTCGAGGTCGGCGGCGAGGAGCGGCGCGATCACGATGAGGCCGAGCACGAGCCCGACGTGGCGGACCCCGACCGAGATCGTCCCCGAGCCGGCCGGCGCGCGCATGTCGGCCACGGAGGCGCCGGTGAGGGGCGGCACGGCCAGGCCGAACCCGATCCCGCACACCACGAGCGCCCCGACGGCCCACGCGATCTCGGCGGAGGGCAGGAGCGCGAGACCGAGCAGGCCGAGCGCCAGGAGCGCCGTCCCGGCCGCCGCGCCGACGGTGGACGACACCCGCGCCGAGACCGGACGCACGGCGACCGCGGCCAGCGGGAGGGCGCTCACGACGACCGCACCGGCGAGCGGGCCGAGGTCCCAGACCGTGACCACCATGATCACGGCGAGAAAGAGCGCGCCGACGAGGCCGCCGAAGGTGAACACGAGCGCGAGGCCGGCCCGTCGGCTCTCGGCGGTGGTGGCGGGCGGGCGCCCCTCCCCGGCCACCCGGCGGCTGGCCGGGGCGAGCGCCGCGACGAATGCGAGGGCGGCGACGGGCGCCTGGGCCAGGAAGATCGCCCGCCAATCGAACAGCTCGGTCAGCACGCCACCGAGCGCCGGGCTCGACGGCCGCGCCGACCGTGCCGGCGAGGGCCCACCAGGCGCGACCGGTCGCGACCGACCCGGTCAGCGCCACGAGCAACGGGAGCGCGGCCGCGAGCAGGAGCGCGGCGCCGAGCCCCTGCGCCGCGCGCCATGCGACCAGCGGCACGAGCGAGTCGGCCAGGCCGGCGCCCACCGACGTCGCGGCGAAGAGCGCAAGCCCGGCCGCGGCGATCGGCGCCGGCCGGCCACGGCGCACCAGCGGCAGGATCGCGAACGCGGCCACGGCGACGACGACGTTGTAGGCGGTCGCGACGAGCGAGACACCGAGGATGGACGTGTCGAGTTCGACGTACATCTCGGGGAGGCCGAGCATGACGATCGAGGTGTCGGCGAACGCGAGGCCGACCGCCATCGCCAGGAGGAGCGCCGCAATCGGGACGGCGGGCGCGCCGGCTGCCCGCATCGGGCGAGTGGTGTCGGCCATCAGGTGAGGATGGCAGCCCCCCGGGGCTCCGGGTGGGGGGCCGGGTCGCCGCGCGCGGAGCGCCCCGCGCGGTGGACGACCCGGCTCCGCGTACTACTCGGGCTTGGTGCCGAGCGCCTCCTGGAGGTGCTGCTCGGCGTCCTCGCTCAGCGACGTCTGCAGGACCTCACCGCCGTAGGCGGACATCGCCTCGACCGCGCGGTCCGGGGTGACCTTCTCCACGACCATCACGAGCGCCGACGTGCCGGGCTGCAGCATCCCGGTGACCCGCTCGCGGAAGGTGCCGTCGATGCCCGCCTTGTCCATGCCGCCGAAGAGCGCGCCCATCGCGCCGCCCACCGCGGCGCCGATGAACGGGATGAACAGGATCATCCCGAACAGCCCGCCGAAGATCGCGCCCCAGAGGGCGCCCCTGCCGGCGCCGGGGCCGTCCGGCGTCTCGACCTTGGACTTTCCGTCCGCGCTTCGCACGACGAGCCCGAGCACGGAGGTCTCCAGCAGGAGGTCCGCGTTGAGCCGCTGGGCCTCCGCGTACGCCCTCTCGCCCGTGTCCTCGTCGGGGTAGCCGATCACGATCAGATCACTCACTGCGCCTCCCGGATCCCGGCGGGCGTCGCCCGCACGACGCGAGAGTATTGCGGCCGCCCGCCCAGGAATCCGTCACACTCGCGCGAACGGGAGGTGGAATGCTCGATGACGATCAGATCGACGGGCTGCGGCTCGCACCCGGCAAGAAGGTGCGGCTCTCGCGGCGGAGCACGGATGACACCTTCAGTCTCCCCGGCAAGCGGGAGACCCGTGCCGCGATCGACGAGGGCACGGCGACGCTCGGCGCGCTGCAGTACCGGCTCTGGGCCGAACGGCAGCGCTCGGTGCTCCTCGTCCTGCAGGGCATGGACGCATCCGGGAAGGACGGCGCCGTGCGGCGGGTCTTCAGCGGCCTGAACCCGGCCGGGGTGCGCGTCACCGCATTCTCCGAGCCCGAGGGGCACGAGCGGGCGCACGACTACCTGTGGCGCGTGCACGCCGCCTGCCCGCCACGCGGATACATCGGCGTCTTCAACCGCTCGCACTACGAGGACCTCGTGACCGCCCCGCTGGTCGGAGCCGTGACGAACGCCCAGGCCGACCGGCGCATCGAGGACGTCGTGGCGTTCGAGCGCATGCTCATGGCCGAGGGGACGACGCTGATCAAGTGCTTCTTCCACGTCTCTCGCGACGAGCAGCGCAGGCGCCTGCGAGAGCGGATCGTGGATCCCGACAAGGCGTGGAAGTTCGCGGCCTCGGACGTCGAGGCGCGCGCGCGCTGGGACGAGTACCGCGCGCGCTATGAAGAGGTGATGGCCGCGACCACCACGCCCGAGGCGCCCTGGTTCGTGATCCCGGCCGATCACAAATGGGTTCGCGACGCCGTGCTGCTCACGCTGACGACACGCACGCTGGAGCGACTCGATCCCCAGCCGCCGGCGGCCTCGGCGGACCTCGCCCGGTTGCGCGAGCTGGTCGAGGTCGTGAACCTCGCCCCCGACGGATAGCCCCTCCGCGGAGACCCAGGGAAGGCCCATGCGTCCGGACTTCGACCCGAATGGCTAGCGCCTCGCCGACCGCCGGGCCCCGTCCATGGACCCGCACCCGTCTGCGGACCGCGAACCTCGCGGTCGGGCTGATCCATGCGGCCCAGGCGCTCGTGATCCTGGTGATCGCGAACGACTTCGCGATCACGGTCTTCGGGCAGTTCGCCGACGGGCCGCCCGGGTCGGGACCGTTCCCGACCGAGTCGCTGTTCGACCTGCGCTTCGGGCCGGCGATCGCGCTCTTCCTCGGACTCGCCGCCGTGGACCACCTGCTGATGGCCGCGCCGCGCGTCATCGACTGGTACGAGCGCAACCTCGATCGCGGCGTCAACTACGCGCGGTGGATCGAGTACTCGATCAGCGCCTCGGTGATGGTCGTGCTGATCGCCATGCTGACCGGGATCGACGGCCTCTACGCGCTGATCGGCATCTTCGGGGCGAACGCCGCGATGATCCTGTTCGGGCTGCTGATGGAGCGGTTCAACCCTCCGGGACGGCGGCCCGACTGGATGCCGTTCGTGTTCGGCTGCATCGCCGGTGCGATCCCGTGGATCATCATCGCGATCGCGATCATCGGGGCGCAGGTGCAGTCCGAGGGTGTGCCGACGTTCGTCTTCGTCATCTTCGTGACGCTGTTCGTGCTCTTCAACTGCTTCGCCGTCAACCAGGTGCTCCAGTACCGGGGCGTGGGCCGCTGGCGCGACTACCGCTTCGGCGAGGCCGTGTACATCCTGCTCTCGCTGACGGCGAAGTCGGCGCTCGCGTGGCAGGTCTTCTTCCCCACCCTGATCTGACGGGTGCGGACGGGCGTCCGTTTCCGGGGTTCACGCGGGGGACGTGGTGGGTGATGATGCGGTCATGAGCCATGACCCCTTCCCCCCGTTCCCCTATCCCGCCTGGCGCCCGACCAAGGAGACGTTGCACCGGTTCTGCCAGATCGTCGGCAAGATCCGGATGGCGGCGTCACCCGCGCGCAACCATTGGTGGCACGTCCCGCTGCTGGTCAGCGCCCGCGGATTGACCACCGGCCCGCTCCGCGACGGCGACACGGTCTTCGGCATCGATCTCGATCTGGTCGACCACCGGGCCGAGGTGTCGACGATCTGGGGTGACCGAGCCGGATTCGCGCTCCCCGGCAGATCCGTCGCACAGTTCCACCGCACCCTGGAACGGACCCTCGGCGACCTGGGCATCACGACGCGGGTGGCCGATCCGCGCCCATTCGATCTGGCCGACGAGACCCCATTCGCCGACGACGACGCGCACGCGGACTACGACGTCACCGCCGTGGGGACCTACTGGCGGATCCTCGCCCAGGTCGATGCGATCCTGCGCGAGGCCGCCGCACCGTTTCCGGGCAAGCAGAGTCCGGTCTGCCACTACTGGCATACGTTCGACATCGCGGTCGGGCGCTTCTCCGGGCGCCCTGCGCCCGAGCGCGAGAACGCCGACCCGGTCACGCGCGAGGCCTACTCGCACGAGGTCATCAGCTGCGGCTTCTGGTTCGGCGACGACCGGACCGATGCACCGGCCTTCTACTCGTACACCGCGCCCGAGCCCGACGGGCTGGCCGCGTGCGCGCTGGCCCCCGCGGCCGCCGGGTGGGTCGACACCGGGAACGGCCACCTCGCCGTGCTGGGCTACGACGACGCCCGGGCGAGCGGCGACGTCCGCGGCGCGGCGCTGACCTTCTACGCGAGCGCGTTCTCCGCCGGGTACGAGGCCGCGGGGTGGGACGCCGTCGTGCCCGCCAGCACATGACGCCCACGTGGCCGCGGCGGCGGCTGCAGGAGCTGTTGGGCCTGACCCATCCCATCCTGCAGGCACCGATGGCCGGCGCGGTCGGGCCCGAGATGGCGGCGGCCGTGACGGCGGCCGGCGGTCTCGGCGGCGTGCCCGCGGGCACCGTGTCCGACGATCGCCTGGTCGCCGACCTCTCCGCGGCGCGAGCGCTCGTCGACGGTCCCTACAACGTCAACTGCTTCCTGCACCAGGCGCCGGCGGCGCCGAGCGCGGCGGATGTCGAGTTGGCGACGAGCCGCCTGGCGCCCCTCTACCGCCGGGTCGGCGCGGACGCGCCCGCGCCCCGAGACCCGCTGCCGCGCTTCGAGGATCCTCGTCTTCGCGCGATCCTCGACCTTCGCCCCGCGGCGGCGAGCTTCCATTTCGGACTGCCGAACGCGGCGGCGATGGATGCGCTCCGCGCTGCCGGCATCGTCCTGATGGCGAGCGCGACCACCGTCGACGAGGCGATCGACCTCGTGGCGCGCGGCATCGACGTCGTGATCGCGCAAGGGGCGGAGGCGGGTGGGCACCGTGGTGGCGCCGGCCTGGTCGGGACGATGGCGCTCGTGCCGCAGATCGTCGATGCGGTCGAGGTCCCCGTCGTCGCCGCGGGCGGGATCGCCGACGGGCGTGGCGTGGCCGCCGCGCTCGCGCTCGGGGCGGACGGCGTCCAGATCGGGACGGCGCTCCTACAAACGCCGGAGGCGACGATGGACACCGATCAGCGCACCCGGCTCGCCCGGGCCCGGGCGGAGGACACGGTGATCACACGAGGCGTCACCGGGCGCCCGGCCCGCGGCCTTCGCAACCCCCTGACCGAGGACGTCGAGGTGGCCGCGGCCGCGCTCGCCTACCCCCTCCAGATCTCCATGACCCGCCCCACCCAGGCCGATCCCGAGCTGCGCGCGGTCTGGTCCGGACAGACCGCCCCGCTGGCCCGCGACGAGGCCGCGGGGCGTACCGTCACGCGCCTCGCCGAGGAGGCTCTCGCGACCCTGCGGGGCCTCGCCCCCGGCTGAGCCGCACGCCGCCCATCGCGCCGCGCGGCGTGACGGCGGTTCCGCGGCCGAGATGCTGACTCCCGGCGTGTGCCGAGCGGGTCGCAGGGGCGCCGCGCCGATCGCGGCGCCCCCCGGAACGGGGAGGCGGCGGATCGCCCCGTACGACCTGGCGGTCGACGCGGGCACCGATCCACCACCCGACTCGCGGCCGGGAGGATCCTCCGGACCGAGCCGCGCCGCGACCGGGCGTGCGCTGGTGACCGGGGCGGGCAGGGCGGGCGCGGCCGTCGGCAGCCTCCTCCTCGCGATCCTGCAGGATGGGGTGGCCCGGCGGTGGCGATCGGGTCTGGCCGCGGGCGCGGCGGTCACGGGGCTGGTGACGACCATCGTGCTCGCCACCCGCTCGCGCCGCCTCCGGTTCGACGACCCCGGCGCGGGCGCTCCCCGCGATCCGGTGCCGGTGCACGACGCCGTGAACCACGGATCGCCGGCACGGGGGCGGCGGCGCGGGCGAGCGCCCGGCTACGGTGTCGTGGGAGGGTCCGGCGCGGGCCCGGCCGACGCGACCCCGGAGCACCCGGATGCCCACACGCCTCAACCTGACCGCCCGTCCGCGGCGCAACCGCAAGTCGAGCGGGATCCGCGCCCTCGTCCGCGAGACGGTGCTTCGGCCCTCGGACCTGATCCTCCCCCTCTTCCTGCACGAGGGCGCCGCGGACGAGCCGATCGCCGCCATGCCCGGGCGCATGCGCCACTCGCCGTCGGGCCTCGTCGAGGAGGCGCGGCGGGCCTGGTCACTCGGCGTCAGGGCCGTCGTCCTCTTCCCGAAGATCCCGGACGTACAGAAGTCGCCGCTCGCCGACGAGGCGTGGAACCCGCATGGGTTGGTGCCACGCGCGATCGCCGCCCTCCACCAGGCCATCCCGGAACTGACGGTGATCACCGACGTCGCGCTGGACCCGTACTCGAGCGAGGGGCACGACGGGATCGTCGCGCCGGACGGGCGGATCCTCAACGACGAGACCGTGGCGGCGCTGATCCGCCAATCGATGTGCCACGCGGACGCGGGCGCCGACGTGGTTGCGCCGAGCGACATGATGGACGGGCGGGTGGGCGCCATCCGCACCTCCCTCGACGACGCCGGACACGCCGAGGTCTCGATCATGGCCTACACGGCCAAGTACGCCTCGTCGTTCTACGGGCCCTTCCGGGATGCCCTCGACTCGGCCCCCAAGGGCGGCGACAAGTCGACCTACCAGATGGACCCCGCCAACGTGCGCGAGGCGCTCCGCGAACTCGAGCTGGACGTCGCCGAGGGGGCGGACATGGTCATGGTCAAGCCGGCCGGGCCGTATCTCGACGTGGTGCGCGCGGTGGCCGAGGTCTCGCCCCTCCCCGTGGCCGCGTACCAGGTGAGCGGCGAGTACCTGATGATCGCCGCCGCGTCGGAGGCCGGCTGGGTCGACCGTCGAGCGGCGGTGCTGGAGTCGCTTGTCGGCGTCAAGCGCGCCGGCGCGGACATGGTCCTCACCTACTTCGCGACCGAGGCCGCCGAGGCGCTCGCGGGCTGACGCTACGGCGCGGGCCGGGGCCCGAGGGTCGCGTCGACCGTGGTGCGGTCTCCGTCGCGGACGATCGTGACGGTGACCCGCTCACCCACCTCGTGGCCGACGATCGCCGAGCTGAGGTCGGCCTGGTCGCGCACCTCCTCGCCGTCGAGGGCGACGATCACGTCGCCCGCCTGAAGGCCGGCGTCCTCCGCCCCGGACCCGGGGGTCACGCTCTCGACCAGCACGCCGCGAAGGGTCGCGGGGAGCCCCGCTTGCTCGGCGACGCCGCTCGTGAGGTCGGGACCGCCGACACCGAGGAAGGGAAGCTGCGCGCTCCCCGTGGCGATGATCTGGTCGACGACCTTCTTGACGGTGTTCGAGGGGACGGCGAAGCCGATGCCCTCGTTGCCGCCGCCCCGGGTCACGATCTGCGTGTTGACCCCGATCACGCGCCCTTCCTCATCGAGGAGGGGACCGCCGGAGTTCCCTGGGTTGATGGCCGCGTCGGTCTGGACGACGTCGGTGATGATGGCCCCGTCGGTCGCCTGGATCTCGCGCTGGAGGGCCGAGATGATGCCCGTCGTCGCGGTCCGCTCGAGACCGAAGGGGTTGCCGATCGCGATCACCGGGTCGCCCACGTCCAGGCGCGAGGAGTCGGCGAACGGGATCGCGCTCGCCGGCACCTTGGCCGGGTCGACCTTCAGCACTGCGAGATCGGTCGCGACGAGGGTCCCCGTCACCTCGGCCTCGAGCGGCTGGTTGTCACCGAACGACACGCTGATGCGCTCGGCACCGTCAACGACGTGCGCGTTGGTCACGATGTGCCCGGCGTCGTCGTAGACGAACCCGGACCCGGTCGAGGCGCCGGAGCCCCCCTGCGGACCGAACGGCGACTGCGTCGGCCGCGTGACGTCCGCCTCGATCAGGACCACGCTCGGCGCCGTCTCGTCGTAGATCCGCGCCACCTGCGTGCGGCCCCGCTCGGCCATCGCGGGGTTCCGAGCGGGCGTGTCGAGGCCGGCCTCGGCCCGCGCCGCGGAGGAGGGCGTCGCGACCGGTCGCACCTCGGCGGCGGTCTGGGAGCCGCCGCCGTCGAGCACGCCGGTCACCGCCAGTCCGCCCGCCGTCGCAAGGCCGCCGAGCACCGCGGCGACGAGCGCGACCGCGATCGTCGCCGCCCCGGTGCCGCGCCCCTGTCCGCCGTCGTCCCCGCCCACCTGGACCTCCCTCGATCCGCACCGCCGATCGGCGGCCGCACACGTCTTCGTGTCTGAAGGTAGATCGGCGCTGTGAAGATGAGCCTAAGGCCCGGTTGCGAGGCGATCGTCGCGCGCGGCGGCGGCGCCGATCGCAGGGGCGCGGGAGGCTCGGCCGGGGGGCGCGATGCTGGTAAGGTTCGCCGTCGCCGACGAGGCACGGGCGGTTAGCTCAGTTGGTAGAGCACCTGCCTTACACGCAGGGGGCCGGCAGTTCGAGTCTGTCACCGCCCACTGCGTCCCTCGGACGCGCACCCCAGCGGGGGGTGTAGCTCAGCTGGTTAGAGCGCCGGACTGTCAATCCGGAGGTCGCGGGTTCGAGTCCCGTCACTCCCGCCTCATGTGAGAGCCCGCTTTGTGAGCGGGCTCTCGACGATCTGTCGACTCGGGCCGCGACACGGCCCAGGCCGTTTCGACCCCGGTCGGCTCAGGCGGCCACGGGCTCGCGGTGCGGCCCCTCGGCCGACGGGATCTCGCCCGTGTCCCACTCGGTGTCGGAGACGGATCCCACGAGCCGCGCGACCGGGACGAGGCCGATCAGGTAGGCCGCGCTCGAGAGGATGTCGAGCGCCTGCAGATCGCCGGCGAACGCCGCGACGGTGAGCACCCCGGACGCCGCCACCGCCGCTCCGGCCCACACATTGACGACCCTCGCGCGCATGAGCCCCGCACCGAGGACGATGGGGCCGACGAGGATGCCGAGCAGCAACCCCACGAGGACGATGCTGAGGACCCATGCCGAGGATCCCTCGAGTGCGGTCGCGATCGCCTCGCGAGCACCCGTCGCATCGGCCAGTCCGATGTTGATCTGATCGGTGACGACGATGATCATGGCGCTGACCCATCCCGCGATCGAGATCGCCCCGCCGACGAGGGCCAGGACCGGGGCGCGGCGGCGAAGGACGCGCATGACGGCGAGGGTGGCCGGGATCATCGCGAGGATCCCGAGGAACGCGAGGAGGTCCCCGATCTGCGTTGCGACGGTCTCGTCCCCGGCGAGCTGCAGCGTCGCCGCGGCGTCCTGGTCGTTCTGCCAGGGCAGGACGATCGTCGTCGCGAGCAGCAGCGCAGGACCCACGACCAGGCAGGCGGCGCTCGCGAGCCTGCGAAAACGTGCGGTGTCCCCCATCGGTATCGACTCCTTCGATCGAGGCGAGGTCGTCCCCGCCGGTGCCCCGACGCTACGACGAGCCGCGACGCGGGCCATCCATGCCAACGCGCAATCAGCCTGAGGGCTGGCCCTGAGACGCGTGGGGGCCCGTGTCCTGCGCGCGGAGGTACGCGAGCACCGCCAGCACGCGGCGGTGGTCGCCCGAGCCCGCCGGCAGACCCAGCTTCCGGAGGACCGCGCGGACGTGGGTCTCGACCGTCTTCTCGGTGAGCCACAGACGCGCCGCGATGCCGGCGTTGGTCCGCCCCTCGGCCATGAGGCCGAGCACCTCGCGCTCGCGCGGCGTCAGGCCACCGAGGGGGTCCTCCGCGACCGGCGGCGAGACGAGCGTCGCGACCACCACCGGATCGAGCGCCGTCCCGCCGGTGGCCACCCGCGCGCACGCGTCGAGGAAGTCGTCGACGTCGAGCACGCGATCCTTCAGCAGGTAGCCGAACCCGCCCCCGCGCGCGACGAGTCGTACCGCGTGGCGGGTCTCGACGTGCTGCGAGAGCACGAGCACGCCGGTCGCCGGATGGCGGTCACGGATCACGCCGGCCGCGACCATGCCCTCGTCGTCGTAGTCGGGTGGCATGCGGACGTCCACGATCGCCAGCTCGGGCTCGTGCTCGGCGACGGCGACGAGCAGGTCGTCCGCGTCGCCCACCCGCGCGACGACGGCATGGCCCGCGTCCTCGAGGAGACCCGCGAGCCCCTCGCGAAGAAGGACCGCGTCCTCGGCGATCACGATGCGCATGGAAGCTCCGCCTCGAGGAGCGTGCCGGCGCCGGCGGGGCTGTCGATGTGCAGCCGCCCCCCCTGCGCCCCGACGCGGTCGGCGATCCCGGCCAACCCACTGGCGCCGCGCGCGACGGCTCCGCCCCGGCCGTCGTCGCGAACGCGCACCGTGAGGTGATCGCCCTCGATCAGGGCCTCGACGTCGACACGAGTCGCCGAGGCGTGCTTGACCGCGTTCGTGATCGCCTCGCACACGGTGTAGTAGGCGACGAGCTCGACGGGCGGGGGCAGGTCGTCGACCTCCACCCGGACCACCACGGGCACCGGTGCGCTCCGGGCGAGATCGCCGAGCGCCGCGGCGAGTCCGTCGTCGAGGCGTGGCGGCCGCAGGCCGGCGGCGATCGTTCGCAGGTCCGCGATCGCCTGGCCGACCTCGTCGACCGCCTGATCGAAGGCGGGGACGAGGGCACGGGCCTCTCGCGGAAGCGAGCGCTGCATACGCCGAAGCGACACCCCGAGGCTGACGAGGCGCTGCTGCGCGCCGTCGTGCAGGTCGCGCTCGAGCCGTCGCCGCTCGTCGTCGCCGGCTCGGATCAGCCGCTCCCGCGACGCCTCGACCTCCGCGAGCTGGACGCGCACCTCGGCGCGCAGCCGCGCGAGCTCGATCGGGAGCGTCGCCGCGTCGACGACGCTCCGAAGGAGGTCGGGCCGCGTGAGAAGCAGGGGCGCGTGAACGATGATCGCGATCTCGTCGCCGTGGTGCTCCACGATCGTCCGGGACGCCCGGGCCGGTGCGGCCCGCTCCACGATCGCACCGTGGACGTCCGCGTGGCGCTCGCTTCGGGCGAGCCGCAGCCAGAGCCGCAGTGAGTCGTCACCGAGTGCGTCTCGCAACGCCTGCTCGACACCCTCCGGTTCCTCGGCGCCACGACGGACCGCGTCCTCGAAGGCCCGGACCCGGCGAAGGCCCTCGTAACGTGCGCGCGCGAAGCGACGGTCCACGCCGCGCTGGACGCGTCCGCGGAGCGGAGCGGCCGCGAGGGCGACGACCAGGGTCGCGAGCGCGGTTCCGACCATCGACCCGCGGCCGAGCGCGATCCCCGAGACCACGACGATCACGACGAAGACCGCGCCGAGCGCGAGCGTCAGCACGGCGTAGACCAGGGTCCGGTTGACCAGGCGGTCGATCTCGTACAGGCCGTGGCGGGTCACCGCGATCCCGACCGAGACGCTCACGCAGACGCCCGCGCCGACCAGGACGGCGGGCACCAGGACGGTCACGTCGCCGACGAGCAGGTAGGAGAGCGCACAGACGAGCAGACCGAGCGGGATGAGCCCGGCCGACCAGGCGAGCCACTTGAGCTGAAGGCGTTCGACGCCGCGCGCACGGCGGTAGCGCACGACGACCGCGGCGGCGCCGAGGAACAGACCCGCCAGCAACACGCCCCAAATCGCCCAAAAGAGCGGGAGCAGCACATCGACGGCCTCCACGCGGAAGGGGTTGGCGCCGCCGCCCATCGCCGGGTCGAGACGCTCCTCTCCGACCAGGATGAACGCGATGACCAGGCCCGCGGCGGTGAACACGGCCACCGCGGGCCATCGCCACCGGCGCGACGGGAGATGCCCGTCGGGGAAGACGAACGCGATCGCGAGCGGCCAGACGTAGAAGGTCGGCCAGAGCGCGACGCTCAGGATGCCCGCGGCGTCGTTGCCCGGAAGGAACGTCCCGTCGGCGCCCTGGGCGTATGCGTACGCCTCCAGGCAGGCGATCATCGCGATCGGCACCGGCCCGATGAGGAGAATCCAGCCGATCGGGTTCCGAGGGCCGCGCCGGAGGATGACGAGTCCGACGGCGGCCGGCGTGAGGAGACCGACCGCGAGCAGGACCGCCGCCCAGATGGGAACGTGCTCGTCGGTGCCGAGTCGGTCGAGGACCCAGGCGACGACGAGCAGGCCCGGGATCAGGGCGGCGACCGCAAAGGCGACGACGGCACGAGTGTGCGTCATGGCGCGATCCTCCCACCGGCGGGCGCCCCTGGCGACAGTGCTGCCACCGAGATCCCCGGCGGAGGTGCCCGGGGGGGGCGCAGGTCGCCTGGACGTCGTTCGCACCGCCGAGTCGCGCGCCCGCGACTCGGCGGGCGTTTCAGCCGCCGACGCGAGGGCTCGGTGGGCGATCGCATTCAGTCAGTTCGCACTGGTGCGCCCCAGCGGTCACGCGCCAGGAGGATGCGATCGCCGGGAGCGTCGCCGATCCGGCGATCCTTGGAGAACCGCGATACATGAGTCCGACTCATCATCCCCGACGCCCCCGAGCACCGGGCGCCTCCGGGCCTCAGGTCCAGATCAGCACGACGAGCACGATCCCCAGCACGAACACCGCGGCGGTGAGGACGACGAGCGCCGTGAACGGGAACGGCACGTACCGGCCGCTCGCGAGCGCCTTGGTGATCGCCCGCTCTCGGACGGCGCCGTAGACGAGCACCCCGAGGCCGACGATGCCAAAGCCAAGGCCGACCACCTGGAACACGCGCCGATCGCCCTCGGTGATCTCCGGCAGCACACGGCCGATCGTGATGGCGAGGGCGAGGGACGCGAGCGCGGTGCGAAACCAGGCGAGGAACGTCCGCTCGCTCGCAAGGTAGGTGCGCCGGGTCGCGTCGCTCGCCGCCGCGTCGGACGAGGTGTCGCGGCGCCCCGGGTCCGACCCGCCTGCCCTGCGGCTCGCGTCATCGCTCACCCCGCAAGTGTGCCCGACCGCGACCTGCGCAGCCGACGCCCGAGACCAATCGCGGCCAGCGCCACCGCTCCGAGGTGGCCGATGCGGCGGAGTGGAGCGCGGCCTCCTCCGCGCGCACCGCGTCGAGGGCCGCCGGACCCGCGTCGCCGGTCGTGAACTCCCAGCCATGTCGGATTCCGTCGCTCAGGACGACCTCGGCCCGGTTGGGACCGCGGGGCGCGTGTCGGACACCAGGGACCGAGCACAACCCGCCCCGCGCCCACCCAGGGCGAGCAGCCGTCGATCGACCCGATCTCGGCGGGGCCCTCCGGACGGGTGAGCGTGGCGGCGACGCGCGGCGTGTCCGCCCGTGGTCCACCGGTCCAGCGCACGAGCGGCCGACCGACGAAGACGGTGTCGAGACCGAGCAGGTCCGCGGGCGACTCCGGGAGCTCGTTGCCGATGCCGGCGCTCGCCGGGACACCGATGGCGCCCGGCCCGGCGGCGGGAAGGGGGCGTGCGAGATCGTCCAGGCGGACGCAGACATGGCCGTCCCCCTCCACCGGCCCTCCGTGCGGGGCATCGGGTGCCAGAGGAGCAACTCGTGGAACGCGGCCCGCGCAGAGGTGGTCGCGGCGCCGGGCCGGCTCGAGAGGCTGCAGCCGGGACCGTGACCGGCTACGGTGCCGATCGACATGGCGCCGCAACCGCACGTGGCCTGTTTGGTCGACGACTCCCCCGCCTCGGCGCTCGGCGCGCAGGTCGGCGCCCGGCACGCCAAGCGCATCGGCGCCAGGCTCTCGATCGTCCACGTCGCCCCGTCGGCCGAGGCGTTCGTCGGGGGCACGGTGCCGTGGAGTGACGACATGGCGGACGTCGACTCGCAGCTTCGCGACCAGGCGGAGACGTGGCTTTCGGCGCTGGCGAAGGAACTCGGGGGCGAGGGCATCGTCCTGCAGGGCGGCCACGCCGGCGAGATCGCGTGCCTCTGGGCCGAGGAGGTGGGGTGCGACCTCTTGGTCGTCGCGCCGCAGCGCGGACGAATGGCACGGATCGCGCTCGGCAGCGTCGCCAACTACGTGGCCACCAACGCGCCGTGCAACGTCATGGTCGTCCGCGGCGGTGCCGCGGCGGAGCAGCCGACCTCCTAGCGACGCCCGCGGCCCTCGCGGAGCGCCCGCCGCTGGTGGGCGGTCACATGCTCGCCCAGACGGCGCTCCTCGTCGGCCGGGAGGTCGGTGAACGCCAGGGCGATCTGCCGCTCACCGGTCGCACGTTCCGGGTCGACGACGCGGACGACCACGGCCGGAAGCTCCAGGCGGCCCCCCTCCGGCATGTCGAGCTCCAGCAGCGCCGTGCCGCCGGGCTGCACCCCGGGCGCGGATCGAAGGAGCGCCCCGGCGGTCGAGAGGTTCTCGGTGACGCCGACCAGCGGCGGCGCGAGGCCGACGGCGGCGCCCGCCCCCGGCCACAGCCGCGCGGTCAGGGCGTCCCGGATGCGGAAGTCGCTTCTCCGCTGGAATCGCATCGTCGGGCCGAGGCGCCTGATCCACAGCCGGTCCGCCCGACGGGCGCCCGGCGCGACGGTCTCGGCCTGGAGTGCGCAGGGAACACCCTGCAGGCGGTAGTCGACGCGGATCCGGCGGCCCTCTTCGAGCCGGATGGGCACGCCGTCGATGCGCGGCGGCTCCAGGCCGAGCAGGCCGCCGGCGACGTGCTCCAGCACCGAGACCGGGAGCGGGCCGTGCTCGGTCCCCTCGATCCAGACGTCCCGCCCCGGCTCGGGGAGCGGCGCCTCGTCCGTGTCGGGCGTGACCTCCATCGCATGCCCATCGGCGGCGGGCGGCGGGACTCGATCCCTCATCCGGGTGAGTGCGGCGCGGGCGCCGCCGAATCCTCCCCGCGCGAGTAGGCCCACGCCGCCATGACGCACTCGAGCCGGGCGATCTCGTCCCCGAGGAACTCCTCGCGGCTGCCGCGGTCGCCGACCGCCACCGCGGTGAAGTAGACCGCCGCGAATCCGCCGAGCAACGTCGCGACCCGGATCGCCGCCTCGCTCAGGACCACCTGCCCACCGACCGCGTCCACGGCGAGATACACCGTCGGATCGCCGCCGACCCACTCGGCGGTGAGCCCTCGGTCGACGATGAGGACCGCGAACACCAGGAACCCGATGCCCACGGCGACGCCGACCGCGAGCACGCGCAACCCCAGCGAGATCACGAGCGCCAGACCGATGTTCAGGCGCTCGACGCGTCCGAGCGGGGGCATCGCGGGGACCACGCCGCGGCGGACGAGCGGCGCCGCCGGGGTCAGCGACGCGCGGCGCGCCAGCTCCGGCCCGGGTTGCGGCGCGAGCAGGGCGGCGCGCTCCCGTCGGAGCCCGCTCACGATGAGCACCACCGACAGGAGGCCGAAGAGCGCCATGACGACCCCGAATCGCCACCCCTCGAGCGTGCCGAACGCGCGCCAGGTCTCCTGCGAGAGGGCCAGGAACAGGAGCAGCGCCAGCATCACCGCCATCGCGCGCACGGCGACGGTCGCGGTCGTCACCGCGCCCGAGAGCGCACGACCGGCCTGATGGATCAGGAGCGGCAGCACGCCGAAGCTCGCCAGCACGTAGAGCACCGCCGCGGTGGCGATGCTGACGCCGCCGATGACGAGCGCCGAGCGCAGGCCGTCGCCGAGGACCAGCGCGGCGACCGGCGGGACCAGGACCAGCGCCGTCGCCTCGGTGAAGCCGACCCGTTCGGGACGGGCGGACCAGCGCCGCCCCCGGGCCACGTTGACGATGGCGATCGCGGCGGCGGCGATGACGAGGCCGGTGCCGACGGCGAGCGCTCTGAGCCCGAGCGGCCAATCGGGCCGGAGCCCGATCGCCAACCCCACCACGAGGATCACGACGAGCGCCGGACGAAGGCGTGTGAGCGTGTCCTCCCGTGGGTCGTAGCCGTCCATGAGGTGCGGAAGGCCGTTGCGGCGGAAGAACGCCTCGCACGCCTCCTGCTCCTCGCGGGTCACGACGGCGGGCGCCGCGGCTCACCGCGGCGACGCACCGAGCGAGACGACCGCGCACGCCCGGGTGCCGGGGCGAGACCGCCGAGCCTCGCCGTCATCAGGTCTCCCATCCCCCACCGCCGCGGGTCGCACGGACGATGCGGGCACCGGCAGGCCGGTCGGCCGCCTTGAGCGCGCCGACGGTCCCGCCGGGGCGCGTCACTCCGACCAGTCGTCCACCGTGACGGCGGGACCGGCCCGATTCAGCATGTCGGCGGGAAGGACGAACCGCCGGGCGCCGTCGGCCGAGGCCACCTCCCGCCCCTCGAGCGACGCGGCGGGGACCTCGACGGACAGCACGACCCCGCCCGCGGCGGCGGCCTCCGCGGCGGCGCCCGCCACCGTCACGCCCGGGGCACCGGCGGAGTCGTCGTCGCGAAAGCCCCGCTCGCGGATCGCCAGCGCCTCCTCGTAGGGCGCGGCGAGAAAGACCGTGACCCGATCGTCGCCACCGGCCGTGGCGCGATTCGTCGGGGCGTCGACGTGGCGGAGCCCGACGCCCAGATCGACCACGAGGTGCGTGATGGGGACGTCGTAGCGGTTCCGCGCCCGGAACACGACGTCGCGCTCCAGCCAGATCGACCGCTCGGGCACGTGGGTGGAGATCACCACCTCGTGCGGGCCGAAGGTGCGAAACGCGTCGTCGAGCGCCTGGAGCGGTTCGCCGTCACCCAGGCGACCGGTGGCGTCGAGGCCCGCGGCGCCGAGGGCCTCCACAGTGTCGTCGAGCCGCGCCTGCGCCGCGGCGCGATCGCGCTCGCTCTCGGTGCCGAGCAGGTGGGCCAGGCGGGAACTCGGGAGCGCCGGCGCCACCACGAGCACGTGGGCGGGCCCGCCCCCGGCCCGCGCCCGGACCTGGTCGACCACGCCCGTGTCGGCGAGGGTCTCGTTCGCGATGACGAGGATGCGTCGTGCGGTGTCGTCGGTCATGGCACGACGGTACCCCGCGGGGAGGACGTGTCGGCCCGATCGGGCTCAGGCGCCACCGAGTTCGAGGTCGAGGCCGAGATCGAGCGCGGGCGCGGAATGGGTCAACGCGCCGATGCTGATCGCGTCGACGCCGGTGGTCGAGGCCGCCCGGGCGCGCTCGAGGGTCATTCCCCCGGACGCCTCGGTTCGGGCGCGGCCGGCGACGACCTCGACCGCATCGCGCATCGTCGTCGTGTCCATGTTGTCGAGCAGGATCCAATCCGCGCCCGCGGCGAGCGCCGCGAGGACGCCGTCGAGGTCGTCCGCCTCGATCTCGACCGGCGCGCCCGGCAGCTCCGCGCGGGCCCGCGCGACCGCCGCGGCCAGATCACCGTCGAGCAGGGCGATGTGGTTGTCCTTGAACATCACGCCGTCGTGGAGTCCGGCCCGGTGGTTGCGCCCGCCGCCCGCCCGCACCGCCGCCTTCTCGAGCGCCCGCAGGCCGGGCGTGGTCTTGCGCGTGTCGAGCACGGCCACCGGCGCGCAGGCGGCGACGTAGCGGGCCGTGAGCGACGCCACTCCCGAGAGACGACACAGGAGGTTCAGCATCGTCCGCTCACCCGCCAGCAGGGCGCGCGCCGGCCCCGTCACGCGACAGACCGACACCCCCGGCGCCGTGGGCGACCCGTCGCCCGCGCGCCAGGTGAGGCGCAGCCCCATCAGATCGGCAACCGCATCCGCGACCTCGGTCCCCGCAAGGACCCCGTCGGCGCGGCTGACGATCTCCCCCGCCGCCTCCCGGTCGTGGGGAAGCGCGGCACGACCGCTCACGTCCCCCCGCTCGCCGAGATCCTCGGCCAGGGCGACGCGGGCGACCTGCTCCGCGGTCATCCGAGCGCGAGCATGCGGTCGAGCGCCACGCGTGCGTGGTGTGCGACGTCCGGGTGGACGCGCACCGGGTTGACGATCTCACCCGCGGCGAGGCGCTCGAACGCCCAGGTGAGGGCGGGGAGGTCGATGCGGTTCATCGTCACGCAGGGGCAGATCGACTCGTTGAGGCAGCGGATGTGCTTGTCCGAGTGGCGGGCGGCCAGCCTGCCGACCAGGTTGGCGTCGGTGCCGATCACGGCCGAGCTCCCGGCGGGGAGCTCCTCGCAGCGGCGGATGATGAAGTCGGTGCTGCCCGCCTCGTCGGCCGCCACGACCACCTCGCGCGGACACTCCGGGTGGACGATCACCGCCACGTCGGGGTCCTCCGCGCGCGCCGCCTCGATCTGGGCGACGGTGAACTTGGTGTGGACGTTGCAAAAGCCCTTCCAGAGGATGAGCCGGGCGTCGGTCAACCGCTCCGGCGCGATGCCGCCGAGCTCGGCCGGACGCGGATCCCAGACGGGCGGGTCGGCGGGCGGGATGCCGAGCGCCGCACCCACGTTGCGCCCGAGGTGCTCGTCGGGGAAGAAGAAGACGGCGTCACCGCGCTCGTAGGCCCACCTGAAGGCGCGCTCGGCGTTGCTCGACGTGCAGACCAGCCCGCCGTGCTCGCCGACGAAGGCCTTGAGGACGGCGTCCGAGTTCATGTACGTGATGGGGATCACGCGGCGCCCGGGGATCGCCGCGGTCATCTGCTCCCAGGCGTCCCGGACGGTGTAGATGTCGGCGCACTCGGCCAGATGGCATCCGGCCGACAGATCCGGCAGGACGACCGTCTGGTTTGGCCCACCGAGGACGTCGGCGGCCTCCGCCATGAAGTAGACGCCGAGGAACACGATCAGCTCCGCGTCCGACTCGGCGCCCACCCGAGCCAGGCGATAGGAGTCGCCGGTCGCGTCGGCGAACCGGATCACCTCGTCCTTCTGGTAGTGGTGGCCGAGCACGATCGCGCGATCACCGAGCGCATCCCGCGCCCTCGTGGCACGCTCGACGAGCTCCTCGACCGGCGATGCCGCCAACGCACTCGGATGGATGGCCGTCGTCATGCCGCGCTCCTGACCGGGTTGTGTGCCAGCGGAATCGAGTCGTGGTCGTCGCCGACCCATACGACCCTGCGTGCCCAGCGAGGGTCGGGTCGCTCGTGGTCGCGCCGATGGTGGGCCCCGCGGCTCTCCGCCCGCATCCGGGCGCCGGCGACTGCCTTGCGGGCGACGTCGTGCAGGCTCCGGCCGTCCAGGTCGAGCAGATCCGTGTCGATCTCGTCGAGGCGGCGGGCCGCGCTCGCCAGGCGGCCGGGGTCCCGCTCGACGCCCATCGCGTGCGTCATCTCGCCCCGGACCAGCGCCGTCGCCTGGGCGGGAGCCCTCGTCGCGACCGACGGGTCCAGCGGCCGGGACGGCCCGGTGTCCCCGTCGGGCCAGGGCTCCCCGCGCTCGATCGCCGCCGCGCACTCCGCGGCCATCACGGCCCCCTCGAGCATGGCGTTCGAGGCGAGCCGGTTGGCCCCGTGCATGCCGGTCGACGCGCACTCGCCGATGGCGAACAATTGCGGCAGGCACGATCGGCCGGCCAGGTCGGTCATCACTCCGCCCATGGCGAAGTGCGCCGCCGGGGCCACCGGGACGGGGTCGTGCCCGAGGACGAGGCCGTGGTCGCGACATGCGCGCGCGGCCGAGGGAAAGCGTCGGGCGGCCTCCGCGGGGGCGATGCCCGGCAGGGCCAGCGTCACCCGGCCGCGCTCCGTGCGTGTGGCGATCTCGCGGGCGACCACGTCGCGCGGGGCGAGCTCCGCCAGCGGGTGCACGTCGACCATGAAGCGCCGGCCGGTCTCGTCGTGGAGGGTCGCGCCCGCCCCGCGGAGCGCCTCGCTGATCAGGGGCAGCCATCCGCCGTCGCCGCCGTCGACCGCCAGCGCGGTCGGATGGAACTGGACCAGCTCCAGGTCCACGAGCGCCGCCCCCGCCCGCCACGCCATCGCCATGCCGTCCGCGGTCGCGCCCGCGGGGTTCGTCGTCCGCGAGAAGAGTCCACCCAGCCCGCCGGTCGCCAGGACCGTCGCGGCGGCGCGCACGTCCTCGAGCGTGCCGTCGGCCGTTCGCACCCTCACGCCCACGGCGCGGCCCGACTCGCGCAGGACGTCGATCGCGCGACGGTGCTCGCGCACCGTGATGCCGGCGTGGGCGGCGACGCGCGCGGCAAGGGCGGCGGAGATTCGCGCGCCGGTGGCGTCACCCCCCGCGTGGGCCACCCTGGCCCGTCCGTGTGCCGCCTCTCGCGCAAGGTGGAGTCCGCCCGTCGCGTCGCGGTCGAAGTCGACCCCGAGCCCGACCAGGTCGGCGACACGGGCGGGCGCCTGGGCGCAGACGTCGTGGACCACGCCCTCGTCGCAGAGCCCGGCGCCGCCGTTGATCGTGTCGAGCGCGTGGAGGCTTGGGGTGTCGCCCACGTGCAGCGCCGCGGCGATCCCTCCCTGCGCGAGCGCGGTGCTCCCGGACACGAGGGGCCCCTTGGTCAGCAGCTCCACGGGCCGCGCGGACGCGATCCGAAGGGCGGCCGAGAGCCCGGCGATCCCGCTGCCCACCACGACGACAGGGTCATCCCGATGCATGCTCACACGCCCGTCGCATCTGAAAGTGTCAACACGACATTATCGCCCGGTCGCATTCATGTCCTACGGACGGTATCAAAGGCCGCACGACGCCAGGCCCCCTTCGGACCCACGCCGAGATCGGTTCTAGAGGCCCATCGCGTGGTAGCCGGCGTCGACGTGGAGCGTCTCGCCGGTGACGTTGGTCGCCAGATCCGAGGCGAGGTACAGCGCGGTGCCCGCGACGTCGCGCGCATCGATCTCCCGACGCAGGGGTGTCCGCTCGGTCACGGCGTCGGCCATCGACTGGAACCCCGGGATGCCACGCGCCGCGGCGGTGCGCACCGGCCCGGCGGAGATCGCGTTGACCCTGATGCCGCCCGCGCCGAGATCCCACGCCAGATAGCGCACCGAGGCCTCGAGCGAGGCCTTGGCGACACCCATCACGTTGTAGCCGGGCACCGCGCGCTCGGCCCCGAGGTACGTGAGCGTCATGATCGACCCGCCGCCGCGCGCCAGCATGATCGGCTCGACCCGGCGCGCGAGCGCCACGAGCGAGTAGGCCGAGACCTCGTGCGCCAGCCGGAACCCCTCGCGTGAGGTGTCCGCGAACCGGCCCTCCAGGTCGCTCGCGGCGGCGAACGCCACGGCGTGGACCAGGACGTCGACACCACCGAGCGCCTGGCTCGCGCCGTGGACGGCGGCGTCGCATTGGTCGTCGTCCGTGACGTCCAGGGGGAACAGAGGCACGTCCCCCGGGAGCGCGTCGGCGACGCGCGCGACGTCGCGCTGTGTGCGCTCGTTCTGGTAGGTGAGGGCCAAGCGGCCCCCGGCGGCGGCGAAGGCGTTCGCGATCGCGGCGGCGATGCTGCGCTTGTTGAGCACCCCCACGATCAGCGCCGTCCGACCCTCGAGCAGACCCGTCACGTCGTTCCTCCCGTGTCGACGCCGGGACGGTAGCGGGCGACCGTCCCGAACGCGACGGCGCGGCGGTGGCCCGCCGTGGTGTCGCGACTACGATCGCCCGGTGACCCGCGTGTACGCCCTCGCGGCGGCCCTCCTTTGCATGCTCCTCGCCCCCGCCGGCGCCCTCGCCCACGCGGTGCTCGTCGACGCCTCGCCGGCGCCGGACGCGCGACTCGACGCCGCGCCGGACACCGTGCGGGTGGAGTTCAACGAGCCGGTGCAGTTGCTGGACCCGGCCGAGGACGCCGACGTCGTCGACGAGCGGGGACTGCTGGCCCAGGCGGGCCCCGCCATGGTGGACGCCGGGGACGCGCGCGTGATCGAGATCCCCCTCCGCGCGGGTCTTGGGCCGGGGACCTACACCGCACGCTGGCGCGTCATCGGCGCCGACTCGCACGTCGTCGGTGGGGCCTACGTCTTCGGCGTCGGCGTGGAGGACCTGTCCGACCCCTTCCTGGCGGGCGCCGCGGGCGCGGCCGGCCCCTCGGAGACGAGCGTCTGGATGGTCGGCGCACGCCTGCTCGAGGTCGTGGGGCTGGCGGGGCTGCTCGGGCTGATCGGCGCGCGGCTCCTCGTGTGGGGCGCCACCTGGCGCCGGGCGCCCGCGATGGCGGGCGGGTCGCGGGACGCCATGCTGGCCTGGGGGCGGGACGCGTTCTGGAGCGCCTTCGGTGTCATGGCGCTCGCGGCGATGATCGCCGAGGGCTACGTGCTGGTCGTCCAGAGCGCGGCCACACTCGGCACGGGCGTCGGGGCCGTCCTCACCGACACCGCGGGCATCGGCGAGGTGCTGGCCGACACACGCTTCGGCGAGCTGCTCCAGCTCCGTGCCGGGCTCCTGTTCGTCCTCTTCGCCGTCGCCGCCTGGCAGTTCCTTGGAGAGCACGGCGCCGGGCAGATCCCGACGGCCGCGACCGCCGCCGGGCGAACGGTTCCGATGGTCGCGATGGGCGTCCTCGCCGCCGCCACCCTCGGCGTCGTGGCCGAACAGGGCCATGCCTCCCAGACGGATCGGGCGTGGCTCCAGGTCCCCGCCGAGGCCGTCCACATCGGCGCCGCCGGCATCTGGCTCGTCGGCCTCGCGGGGATCGCCGTGGCCGCCCGCCGGCTGCCGCGGATCGCCTCGGGCGACGGGTCCACCCTGGCGGCGCGACTGATCGGCCGATACTCGACGGTGGCGCTGGTGCTCGTGGCGGTGGTCGTCGCAACCGGCGTGGTGCGGACGCTCGGTGAGCTCGATGCGCCGGCGCAACTCTGGGACACGGCCTACGGGCGCAGCATCCTGATCAAGATCGCCGTCCTCGCCTGCATCGTCGGGCTGGCCCTCGGGAGCAGACGGATCGTGACCGCGCTCGAGCGACTGCGCCGCCCCGGGCGGCGCGCGGTCGGCCTGATCCCCCCCCGCGCCGCGCTCGAGCTCGGGCTGGCGGTTGTCGTGCTCGTCGCGGCGTCACTCCTTGGGGGACAGGTCCCCGGTCGTCTCTAGGTCACGGTCGAGGCCGCACCGCGCCGCGCGTGCGTCGGTAGGCTCCGGGGCCGACAAACGAGGACCCGCGTGCGGACCGTGACAAGGGGGCAGACCAGACGATGACGAGCATCAACCCACCGAACGGCGTCCAGGTGCTCGGGGAGGTCCGCCCCGAGTGGGCCGAGATCCTCACCCCGGACGCCCTCCAGCTCGTCGCGACCCTGCAGCGCGAGTTCGGCCCACGACGCGAGGAGCTGCTGGCCCGGCGCGTCGAGCGCGCCGCGCAGATCGAGCAGGGCGTCCGGCCCGACTTCCTTCCCGAGACCGCGGCCATCCGCGCGGACGACTCGTGGCGGATCGCGCCGATGCCGGCCGACCTGCAGGACCGGCGCGCGGAGATCACCGGGCCGGTCGACCGGAAGATGATCATCAACGCGCTCAACTCCGGCGCCAAGGTCTTCATGGCCGACTTCGAGGACGCCAACGCCCCGCTGTGGGAGAACAACATGCAGGGCCAGGTGAACCTGCGCGACGCGAACGCCCGCACGATCACCTTCGAGGGCGGCGGCAAGAGCTACAAGCTGGGCGATGAGCTCGCGACCCTCCTCGTCCGGCCGCGCGGCTGGCACCTGTACGAGAAGCACCTGCTGGTCGACGGCGTGCCGGTGTCGGGCGGGATCATGGACTTCGCCCTCTACCTGTTCCACAACCACGCGCTGCTCAAGGCGAACGGCTCGGGCCCGTACTTCTACCTGCCCAAGCTCGAGAGCCATCTCGAGGCGCGCCTGTGGAACGACATCTTCGTCAAGGCGCAGGACGAGCTCGGCATCCCGCAGGGCACGATCAAGGCCACGGTCCTGATCGAGACGATCCTCGCCGCCTTCGAGATGGACGAGATCCTCTACGAGCTGCGCGAGCACTCGGCGGGCCTCAACTGCGGCCGCTGGGACTACATCTTCAGCTGCATCAAGAAGTTCCGCAACGACCCCGAGTTCGTGCTGGCCGACCGCATCCTGGTCACCATGACCGCGACCTTCATGCGCTCCTACTCGCTGCTGGCGATCAAGACCTGCCACCGGCGGGACGCGCCGGCGATCGGCGGCATGGCGGCGCAGATCCCGATCAAGAACGACCCGGCCGCCAACGAGGAGGCGCTCGCCAAGGTGCGCGCCGACAAGGAGCGCGAGGCCAACGACGGCCACGACGGCACCTGGGTGGCGCACCCGGGCCTCGTGCCGATCGCCAAAGAGGCCTTCGACGCGGTCATGCCCGGCCCGAACCAGATCGACCGCAAGCGCGAGGACGTCGACATCTCGGCCGACGACCTGCTCGACTTCGGCCCGCGGGGCCCGATCACCGAGGCGGGGCTCCGGACCAACGTCGGCGTCGGCATCCACTACCTGGGCGCGTGGCTGTCGGGGCTCGGCTGCGTCCCCATCAACAACCTGATGGAGGACGCCGCGACCGCCGAGATCTCCCGCAGCCAGGTCTGGCAGTGGATCCACAGCCCGAACGGCGTGCTCGAGGACGGGCGCAAGGTGGACGAGGAGCTGTTCCGCGCCGTCGTCGCCGAGGAGCTCGAGGCCGTCAAGGGCAAGTTCCCCGAGAGCCAGGCCCACTACTTCGACGAGGCCGCCAAGCTGTTCGACGAGATCTCGACCACGGACGAGTTCGTCGACTTCCTCACGCTCCCCGCCTACAACATGATCGACTAGGCGAGGCGGCCCCCGGCCCGCGCCGCGGCGCGGTCCGGGGGCGCGGCCGCCCAGCCTTCGCTCAGCGGACGCCGGGGGCCAGGGGCCGGATCCCGCGCCCGGGCGTGACGTTGCCGCGCGACTCGATCGGCCGCACCGGCCGGCCGAACGCGGAGATCGCCAGGGCCGTGGCCGTGCTGTCGCACCAGGCGCCGGGCGATGCCGGGCGGCCCAGATAGTCTGCGCCTCGCGATGCGACTCCTCCTGATGCGACATGGGATCGCCGAGGTGCTGGATCCCTCCGGCTCCGACGACGCCGGTCGGCGCCTGACGCGCGAGGGCCGCAGGCGCGTGCAGACGATCGCGAAGGGGATGGGCACGCTCGGCATGGCGCCCGACGCCGTCGTGACCAGCCCGCTCGCCAGGTGTCGCGAGACGGCCGAGATCGTCTGCACGACGCTCGGCGTCGGTGCGCCCGTCCGCGACGGGCGGCTGGCGCCGGGGGCGGACTTCCACACCCTCGCCGACCTGGTGGCGGAGCGCCCCGACGCGACCGAGCTCGCGCTCTGCGGTCATCAGCCGGACCTCGGACGGATGACCGAGGAGTTGACCGGGGCCGACATCGAGGTCAAGAAGGGCGCCGTGATCGTGATCGAGGCGGCGCGCGTCCGGCCACACGGCGGCATGCTCGTGGGTCTCTACCCCCCGCGCGCGCTCCGCCGCCTCGGGGCCTGAACGGGAGGCGCCCGGCTCAGTCCGCCGCGCCGGCGGCGAGCACGATGCCGTCACGGCGGACGGTGAGCACCACCACGCGGGGACTCCCGCCGACGGCGAACCCGAGCGCAGCGGTCGCCCCAACCTGCACGGGCTGACGCCACGCGTCCGCGCCGGCGGCGCTCGCGAGCATCGCGGCCGCGACCTCGGCGGGTCCGGTCCGCACGCCGGCCGGACTGATCCAGGTCGCGTCGTCGCGGAGCACCGCGACGACGCGCGCCCGGTCGCCCGCGGCGAGCGCCGCGGCGGCCTCGGCCACCAGCGGCGCCGTCTCGCGGGCGCGGTCCTCGTCACTCGGGTGCCGCGCGCCGGCGGCGCTCACATCATCGGGCCGGACGGCTCGATCGAACGCGTGAACAGGGGCAGGAGCTCGGCCGGCAGCACGGTCGGCGCGGCATCCACCAGCTTCGCCACGTTCTCCATGCGCTCATCCTTCGACTTCTCCTGCAGCGCCTCCCAGCCGGCGCGCTCACCGGCGCGCTCGGCACCCGCGGCCAGGTCCGCCAGGGTCATCGCGACTTTCTCGGAGACCCGCGGCTGGCTGAGGAAGTTGTGGGCGTCGACAAGGAGGATCAGCCGGACCCAGGCCTGATCGCCGTACTCCTCGGAGTGGCGCACCCATTCCGCGCTCACGTGCGGCTGGAGCGCCTCGGCGACCGCGGTCCATTCCCTGGGCGTGTCCGCCATCAGATGCGACCGAGGAGTTCGATCTTCTTGGCCTCGTACTCCTCGTCGGTGATGTAGCCCTCGTCGCGGAGGTTCGCGAGCTCGCGAATGCTCCTGATCGGGCTGGACTCCGAGCGTGCGCCCGGCGTCGGACCCGCGACGCGCGTCCAGTCGTTGCCCACCTGCCGCGCCATACGGCCCAGGCTCTCGATTCCGCGGCCGATCTCGTCGCCCATCTCACGGACGGCCCGGTTGAGGTCTTCTCGTGGTTCGCTCATGCGTCGATCCTAGCGACTCGACGCCGATCGGCGGACGCGCACCCGTGGTGTAGCCTCGGAGATGATGAACCCACGAACGATCTCTCCGGACGTTCCTCGCGCGATCGGCGCGCAGCGGGCCGCCGTGGCGCTCGAGGCTGTCGCCGCGCGACTCGAACGCGAGCTCGAGCGCCACGCGGCGACGCACGGCCTGACGGACGCCAAGCTGGTGTTGCTACAGACGCTCGACTGCTGTGCCGAGGGCTGCGCGGGCCTTTGCTCGATCGGCGACTCCATGGGCGTCTCGCGTCCGAACGTGACCAAGCTGGTCGACGGGCTCGAGCGGAACGGACTCGTCGAGCGCACCCCGCACCCCACCGACCGACGGCGCGTGCAGGCCCGGTTGACGCCGAAGGGCCGCCGTGTCGTCCGAGCCGCATCACCCGGCCGCGACGAGGTCAGGACCCGTCTTTGGAACGACCTCACGGACGACGAGCTCGACGAGCTCGACACCCTCCTTCGCGCCGCCGCCCCCGGCGACCCGCCCGACGGTGTCGGCCGACCGTGCGGGGCTCCGGGGGCGAGCGGGGCCTAGCTCGGAATCGCGGGCAGCTCCGCCAGATCGGCGGCGGCGGCGTCGAGCTCGCTCTGGGGCAGCTCGTGGTCCACCAACTCCCCGGCGAGGTAGGTCTCGTAGGCGGCCATGTCGAAGTTCCCGTGCCCGCAGAGGTTCACGAGGAACGTGCGCTCGACGCCCTCCGCGTCCGCGCGCTCGACCTCCTCGCGGAGCGCCCGCAGCGCGTGCGACGGCTCGGGCGCGGGGATGATGCCCTCGCTCCGGGCGAAGCGAATCGCCTCGGCGAAGCACTCGCCCTGGTTGTAGGCGCGCGCCTCGACCGCCCCGGTGTGGACCAGGTGGGAGACGAGCGGCGCCATCCCGTGGTAGCGCAGGCCGCCCGAGTGGATGGCCGCCGGGACGAATCCGTGGCCGAGCGTGTGCATGGGGAGCAGCGGGGCCAACTTCGCCGTGTCGCCGAAGTCGTAGCCGTAGTGGCCACGCGTGAGCGTCGGACACGCGGCGGGCTCGGCCGCGACGATGCGCGGGCCGTGCCCCGCGGCCGCGTCGGCCACGAACGGGAAGGCGATGCCGGCGAAGTTCGATCCGCCGCCGACGCAACCGATGACCACGTCCGGCGTCGCGCCGGCCGCCTCGAGCTGCGCCTTCGCCTCGAGGCCGATCACGGTCTGATGCAGGAGCACGTGGTTGAGCACGGAACCGAGCGCGTACTTGGTGTCCTCACGGGTCGCGGCGTCCTCGACCGCCTCGCTGATCGCGATCCCGAGACTCCCCGAGGTGTCGGGGTCGGCCTCCAGGATCGACCGCCCGGCCTGGGTCTCGGTCGAGGGGCTCGCCACGCACTCACCGCCCCACGTCGCGATCATGCTCTTGCGGTAGGGCTTGGAGTCGAACGACGCCCGCACCATGTAGACCTTGCACTCGAGCCCGTACTGCCCGCAGGCGAACGCGAGCGCCGAGCCCCACTGGCCCGCGCCGGTCTCCGTGGCGATGCGCCGGACACCCTCCTGCGCGTTGTAGTAGGCCTGCGGGATCGCGGTGTTGGGCTTGTGGCTGCCCGCCGGACTGACGCCCTCGTACTTGTAGAAGATCCGCGATCGCGTCCCAAACGAACGCTCCAGCCGATGGGCCCGGTGGAGCGGTGTCGGGCGCCAGAGGGCATACGCCTCGCGCACCTCGTCGGGGATCTGGATCCACCGCTCGGTGCTCACCTCCTGCCCGATCAGCGACATCGGGAACAGCGGCGCCAGATCGTCCGGGCCGAGCGGCTGCCCAGTGCCCGGGTTGAGCGGGGGCGGCGGCAACGCGTCGAGGTCGGCGGCGACGTTGTACCAATGCGTCGGGATTGCGTCCTCGGGGAGCAGGAATCGCGTGGTGTCCATCGAGGTCCTTTCGGCCGGGTGGCGCGAGCCTAACCGGCCCGACTCGGTTTCGACGACCCCGTCTCGGCCGGGGTAGGCTCGCGCGGATGCCCGGTCTCGTGCTCTACGACAACCCCGCGTCGTCGAACGCGCAGAAGGTGCGCTTCCTCCTCGCGGAGACGGGGACCGCGTACGTCCGCCGCGAGGTCCCGTTCGCCCGGCCCCGGCCCGACTGGTACCTGGCGGTCAATCGGCGCGGCCTGATCCCCGCGCTGGGCGACGGGGACCTGCTGCTGAGCGAGTCCCACGCGATCCTGCGCTACGTGGCGGCGCGCTCGGGCCGCGACGACCTCTACCCGATGGACGACGCGGTCGGCCGGGCGCGCGTCGACGAGTTCCTCGATCGATTCGCCACCGGACTGCGCGGGGCGCTCATGCGCCACGAGATCCCGGCGCTCGGTTTCGTGCGCGGCGTGGGCTGGGGGGGCCACGGAGTCCGACCACGAGGAGGCGCGACGGATCGAGGCGACGATCCAGGACGACCTCGCGCTGCTCGACTCGGTCCTCGGGGAGCGGTTCGCGGTGCTCGACCGGTTCACGATCGCCGACTGCGCGGTCACGCCCGCGCTGGCGCGCACCCTGCGCTCCGGACTCGACCTGCGTGCGTTCCCGCGCATTCGCGCGGTGCGCGACCGAAACGTGGCGCACCCTGCATGGGCCGAGGTGGGCGCCACCGCCTGATCCGCCCGAACGGCGGGACCGGCGCGGCGGCGGTCACTCGGCCGAGGGTGCCGCCTCGGGCAGTCCCTTGCCGCCGACCGGGCGCAGCACGGTGGCGTCGGGGGCGCCCGCCAGGAGCGGGCGGGCTCGGTCGATCAGCGCCCGGACGCGCCCGTCGGCCAGCGCCGCATCGTGGGCGGCGAGTCCGGTCCAGGCCTCGGTGACGCAGAGATCGTCCGGCCGCGCGGGGACCCTGGCCACGATGTAGATCAGGCACTCCGGGTCGTCGCGGAGCAGGTCGGCCGCCTCGAGCAGTATCGCCTCGAGCGCCCGCGCCTCACCCGGTCTGGCCGTGAAGCTTCCGTGCATGCCGTACGGCTCGCCCATGCGGCCGACACCTCCGGACGCGGTGGCGTCGCCCGGGGCCCTCCGCGCGGAGGGCCCCGGAACGACCTCGGATCAGCGGCCGGCGACGTCCACGTAGTCGCGCTCGCCCGCGCCGATGTAGACCTGCCGCGGGCGGGCGATCTTCTGCTCCTTGTCGTCGAGCATCTCCCGCCACTGCGCGACCCAGCCCGGCGTCCGGCCGATGGCGAACAGCACCGTGAACATCTCGCTCGGCAGGCCGAGCGCCTCGTAGATGAGGCCGGAGTAGAAGTCGACGTTCGGGTACAGCTTGCGCTTGATGAAGTACTCGTCGGCGAGCGCGATCTTCTCGAGCTCGACGGCGATCTCGAGGAGCGGGTTGACCCCGGTGACCTCGAACACGTCGTCGCAGGCGCCCTTGATGATCGTGGCCCGCGGATCGAAGTTCTTGTAGACCCGGTGGCCGAAGCCCATCAGGCGCTCGTTGCCGGCCTTTACGCCCTCCATGAAGGCGGGGATGTTCTCCTTCTTGCCGATGCGGCGGAGCATCTCGAGCACGGCCTCGTTGGCCCCGCCGTGGAGCGGCCCGTAGAGCGCGCCGATGCCACCGGCGACCGCCGAGTAGGGGTCGACCTGTGAGGACCCGATCGCGCGGACCGTGCTCGTGGAGCAGTTCTGCTCGTGGTCGGCGTGGAGGATGAGAAGGATGTCGAGCGCGCGAACCAGGCGGGGGTCCGGCTCGTAGTTCTGGACGCCGATCTCGAAGAGCATCGACAGGAAGTTCGCGGAGTAGTCGAGTTCATTTCGCGGGTACACGAACGGCATGCCCCTGGAGTGGCGGTACGCCCAGGCGCCGAGCGTCGGCATCTTGGCGATCATCCGCACGATCTGGAGCCGGCGCACCTCGTCGTCGGCCAGGTCCTTGGCCTCGGGGTAGTACGTCGAGAGCGCGCCGACGCTCGACAGCAGGACGCCCATGGGGTGGGCGTCGTAGTTGAAGCCCTCCATGAACCGGCGCAGGTTCTCGTGCACGAAGGTGTGATGGGTGATCTCGTCGACCCACTTGTCGTACTCGCCCTGGGTCGGGAGCTCGCCGTAGACCAGGAGGTACGCGACCTCGAGGAAGCTGCTTCGTTCGGCGAGCTGCTCGATCGGATACCCGCGGTAGCGCAGGATCCCGGCATCACCGTCGAGGAAGGTGACCGCGCTCCGGCACGCGGCGGTGTTCATGAAGGCGGGGTCATAGGTCATGAGCCCGAAGTCGCCCTCGTCGGTCTTGATCTGGCGGAGGTCCGTGGCCCGGACCGTGCCGTCCACGATCGGGAGCTCGTAGGTCTCCCCGGTGCGGTTGTCTCGCACCGAGAGGGTCTGTGACCCCGCCGCTGCCTCCGCGCTTGCCGCCGTCGACTTCTGAGTCGTCATGCAAGGTCCCCTGACGCAGTCCTCGCGCCCACGTGCCGGGGCGCCCGTCCGTACGAGACCGATTCTACTGTCGGGGAGCCTCGCCGCGACCCACTCCGCGCGTTCATGTGTCGCGACCGGTCGTCTCCCGGAGTGACGAGACGGCCAGAACCCCTGTTAGTGTCACTTCGTCCGCTCATGCGGACACCGGCCGCGCTGTCCGAATCCGGGACGAGCGCGGCCCGCCCTGGCGGAACCAGGCCCACCATCCATGCCGGAGGACGCCGGTGGCCGAGCGCGAGAGCTCGCTGGCCGTATTGGTCGATTTCGAGAACATGGCCCGCCCGGGCGCGAAGGGGCGCGGCGACTTCGACATCCATCTGGTCCTTGACCGGCTGGCAGACAAGGGACGCGTGCTGGTCAAGCGCGCCTACGCGGACTGGAACAGGTACCGCGACGCGCGCCACGAGCTGCAGAGCGCGGGACTCGGGCTGATCGAGATGCCCTCCGCCCGGGAGGGCGCCAAGAACCGCGCCGACATTCAGATGGCCGTCGACGCGATGGAGATCGCGTACAGCCGCGAGCACGTCGACAGCTTCGTGATCGTCTCGGGCGACAGCGACTTCACACCGCTGGTCGGAAAGCTGCGCGAGCTCAACAAGCGCGTCACCGGCGTCGGCAACCGCGAGTCGGCCAGCCTGCTGCTCGTCGCCAACTGCGACGAGTTCATCTACTACGACAACCTGGTCACGGCGGCCAAGCGCTCGAGCGCCCGCGGCGGCGGGGACAAGGACCCGATCGAGCTGGTCCGGGCGACCCTCGAGGCGCTGCAGCGCGAGGGGACCGAATGGCCGCTCGCGAGCGTCGTCAAGGACACGATGCGCCGGAAGTACCCGGCCTTCGGCGAGAGCGACCTGGGCTTCTCGACCTTCTCGAAGTTTCTGGAGGACGCCGCGCGTCGCGGCGTGCTGCGCCTCGAGACCGACCCGCGCAGCGGCACATACCGCGTGGAGCTCGCCGACGGGGACGCGGCGGCCACGCCGCCGCCGAGCGCACCGCCTGCCGAGGAGCCCCAGTCGGGCGCCGGTGACGGGCGCCGCAGGCGCCGGCGACGCCGCGGCGGATCCGGGTCGGGCGACGCCGCGACGGCCGACGCCGACCAGTCCGCGACGACCGACCTGGACATCGACACCCAGGACGACGCCGAGGTCTTCGAGGTGGTGGTCAGTCCGCGGGCGCAGGAGCCGCAGCCGCTGCCGCCGATCGAGGAGCCGATCTCCTACGAGGACATGATCATGCTCGCGCCGGATCCGGCCGAGGACGCGGTCCTGCTCGAGGCGAGCGACCGCAAGGACGAGGGGCCACCGTCGCGCAGCTCCCGGCGCCGGCGGCGCAGGGGGGCGACGGGCGATCCTGAGCCGACCGGTGCCGACCTCGAGGCGATGGTCGCGGCCGAGGACGACGAGTCGCCCGAGGACGAGGGCGTCGCGCCGGCGACGGAGGCGGCCACCGCGCCGACTCCGGTCGAGACCGACGGGTCGGACACCCCCTCGGCCGCCGCGGAATCGGCCCCCGAGGCCCCGGCCGCGCGTCGGCGGGTCCGCCGTCGCTCCACCCCGCCGGCCGAGGAGGCCACGCCGCCCGTCGGGTCCGCCACGCCGGAGGCGGCGGGCGACGAGACCCCGACGGACGCACCGAGCGCCGACGCGCCACGTGTCGACCCGGCGCTCGAGGCCGCCGCGGCCACAGCTGGACGGCGCCGCGTGCGTCGTCGGTCGGCCGAGCCCGCCCCGGACGCGACGGCGACCCCGGCCGAGGGCGATGGCGAGGCCGCCGCGGAGGCGCCCAAGCCTCACCCGCAGGCGGCGGACGACCAAGGCCGCCGCGGAGGCGTCGGCGGACGCGACGGCGACCCCGGCCGAGGGCGATGGCGAGGCCGCCGCGGAGGCGCCCAAGCCCGCCGCAGGCGGCGGACGACCAAGGCGGCCGCCGCCGAGGCGTCGGCGGACGCGACGGCGACCCCGGCCGAGGGCGATGGCGAGGCCGCCGCGGAGGCGCCCAAGCCCACCCGCAGGCGGCGGACGACCAAGGCGGCCGCCGAGGCGTCGGCGGACGCGACGGCGACCCCGGCCGAGGGCGATGGCGAGGCCGCCGCGGAGGCGCCCAAGCCCACCCGCAGGCGGCGGACGACCAAGGCGGCCGCCGCGGAGGCGTCGGCGGACGCGACCGCCACCCCGGCCGAGGGCGATGGCGAGGCCGCCGCGGAGGCGCCCAAGCCTCGGCGACGCCGGCGGACGACCAAGGCGGCCGAGCCAAGCGACGACTAGGAGTCGGGCGGATTGCGAGCGTGGGCGGCGATGGGGCTCAACCATCGCCCCCCACGCTCCGATCACAACAGGGCGACCCGGTTGCCCCGTCGGGGTCGCGACGCCCTGCACATCGCCCGGAGGTCGGACGTGGCCCGACGCGAGCTGGTACTTGTCGCATGCCCTGAGCGGGAACTCCTCCAGCGCTTGAGCGAGGAGATCATCGCCGGGGGCGCCGCCCCCTGCTGACCCGCGACGGCGACGCCGCCGTGCGGCTGGCGATCGAGTCGCAGCCCGCGATGGCCGTCGTCGATGCGGACCTGGCATCGATGAACGGGCATCTTCTCGTCTCGCGCCTGCGTCGCCTCCCGTCGTTTCGAACGGCGCCGATCGTTCTGGTGTCCGCGGACGACGGTGTCGCGCATCTGCGCCTCGGGACCGACGCGGGCGCGACCGAGGTGATCCCCCGTCCAATCGGCCACGACGAGATCGCGCGCCGCATGCGCCGGCACCTGACCCCGGTCCGCCGCTCCTGAGTCGGAGCGGGGTCCCGCCGCGTACGGGCGCTCTGGCGACGCGACCGCCGGGGCGGATACCGTCAGCCGAAACCCGCACAGAGGACCCCCCATGGCAACGACGGACACAGGCCTCGAGTGGCACCGCGTGCTCGGCCCGGATGAGCTCGGGGACGGCCGGGTGACGACGCGGACGGCCGGGCGGCGCACGCTCGCGATCACCCGCGTCGGCGACCGCTACGGCGCGCTCGACAACCACTGCCCGCATCAGGGCGGGCCGCTCGGAGAGGGGTCGATCGAGAAGGGCCTGCTCCGCTGCCCGTGGCACGGCTACGACTACGACCCGCTGACCGGCGCCCCGCCACCGCCGTTCGACGACGCGCCGACGTGCTTTGCGGTCGAGGTCAGGGAGGACGGCGTGTACGTCGGCCTCGTGCCCGACGCGCCCCCGGTCCGCACGGTGGGCGACGCGATGGTCGAGACCATGGTGGCGTGGGGTGTGACCCACGTGTTCGGCATGGTCGGCCACTCCAACCTCGGCCTCGCGGACGCGATGCGCCGCGCCGAGGGGCGTGGCGAGCTGTCGTACGTCGGCATCCGCCACGAGGGCGCGGCCGCGTTCGCGGCGTCTGCGTACGGAAAGCTGACGGGTCGGCCCGCCGCGTGCTTCGCGATCGCGGGCCCGGGCTCGACCAACCTGCTCACGGGGCTGTACGACGCCAAGGTCGACCGGGCACCCGTGCTGGCCCTGAGCGGCCAGGTGCCCAGCAGCACGCGCGGAAGAGGTGCGTTCCAGGACGTCGATCTGACCGGCGCCTTCAAGGACGTCGCCCTCTACAGCGAGACCGTCCTGGCGGGATCCGACCACCCGGAACTCATGAGCATGGCCCTCAAGCACGCGCTCCTCGAGCGCGGCGTCGGCCACCTGGTCTTCCCGGACGAGGTGCAGGTGCTCCCGAGCGAGCGCGCGCCGGGCGGCCCCGCGGGGCGCGTCCCCGACCTGGCGGCGGCACCCCCAAACGAGCCGCTCGCACAGGCGATCGACCGGATCGCAGGGGCCCGGCGGCCGGTGATCGTGGTCGGGCACGGCGCCCGCTTCGACATGGATCCGATCGTCGAGCTGGCCGAGCGGATCGGTGCCCCGGTCCTCACGACCTTCAAGGGGAAGGGGCTGATCCCGGACTCGCACCCGCTCGCGGGGGGCGTGCTCGGACGAAGCGGCACGCCCGTGGCCAGCTTCTTCATGAACGAGTCCGATCTGCTCGTGGTGCTCGGCGCCTCGTTCTCGGATCACACCGGGATCAGCCCCTACACGCCGACGATCCAGGTCGATGACACCCCCTTCGCGCTCGGACGGTTCCACGCGGTCGACGTTCCTGTGCTCGCCAACGTCGGCGTCGCCGTCCGGGCCATCCTCGGTGGGCTCCCGGCGCGGGTCGCATGCGAGGACCGCGCCGCACAGGTCGAGGCGCGCTGGGAGATCTGGCGGGCCGAGAAGGCCCGGCGGATCGCCGACGACGATGGCCGCGGCGTGGGGTCGGCGGCCGTGTTCGCCGCCATGAGCCGCCTCGTGCCCGCGAACGCCGTGATCTCCGTCGACGTCGGCAACAACACGTACTCGTTCGGCCGGTACTTCGAGGCGACCGGGCAGTCGATCCTGATGTCGGGGTACCTCGGCTCAATCGGCTTCGGCTACCCCGGGGCGATGGGCGCCTGGGCGGCGGCGCCCGAGCGGCCGATCGTCGCGGTGACCGGGGACGGCGGCTTCGGCCAGTACATGGGCGAGCTGACCACCGCCGTCAAGCACGGCATGCCGATCGTGCACGTGCTCCTCAACAACGGCGAGCTCGGAAAGATCAGCAAGGAGCAACGGGGCGCCGAGCTGGACGTGTGGCAGACCTCGCTCCACAACCCCGACTTCAGCGAGTACGCGCGCATCTGCGGGGCGCTCGGCATCCGCGTGGAGCGCCCCGGGCAGCTCGACGATGCGCTGGCGCGGGCGTTCGCCCACGAGGGCCCGTCGCTGATCGAGGTGGTCGCGGACGCCGCGCTCGTCTGAGCCGGGGCCGGGGCCGGGGCCGGGGCGACCAGGAGCAGCGCCGTGTCGGCGGCCGCGGCGCCGACGAACGCCGGGAAGCTGACGCCGCCCGCGTCGGGGAGCTGCTCGCGGGCCACGCTGAGGATGACGCAGCTCCGCGAGGATCGTGCTCAGCAGGGTGTCCCGGGCCGAGTCTGCGACCGCCGACATCGGGCGCACGAGAACGCAGGCGACCGCGACCCCCGCCGCCGGAGACCGCCGGTTGCGAGGATGGCGCTCCTCGGGACGAAGCCCGGTCCGCCCCGCGAGGGGACGGACCGCGGCCGGCGCCCCGACGGCGGCGAGCGTGGCGAGGGGGTGGCGCTCGACACCTGCCAGGTCCGGGCCCATGGCCACCCACCGGCCGCGGGATGGCCGCCATGGGGGCCCTCGGTCAGGGGCCGGCGCTCACCGCCACCGGTTCGCGCGCTCACCCCGTGCGGCGAGTGATGCCGTCTCCTCGATGCGCCGTGCCCGCGTCGCCGGCCGCTTGGCATCGAGGATCCACTCCAGGATCCCGCGCCGGGCCGAGCGGGGGAAGGCCTCCCAGTGCTCGGCGGCGCCCGGGTGGCGGGCGAAGGCGTCACGGAGGTCGTCCGGGACCACGAGGTTCTCGACGTCGTCGAGCGCCGTCCAGGTCCCGGTGCGCTTGGCCTCGTCCACCAGCGCGAGTCCGGCGGCGGCCATGCGTCCGGCTGCGATGAGCCGCGCCACGCGATCCTTGTTCGGTCGCGACCAGCGGCTCGTCGGGCGCCGTGGGGTGAACAGCAGCATCGAGCGCTCCTCGTCCAGTCGCCGCACGAGCGAGTCGACCCAGCCCACGCACAACGCCTCCTCGACGGTCGCGTCATAGCCGATCGGCGCCCGTCCGCTCGCCTTCTTCCACGAGATCAGCCAGACGCCGGGCGATTCCGCGTGGTTCGCGTCGAGCCAGGCGCGCCACTCCTCCCGCGTCCGGGGATGGACCCGCTCGTAGTGGTCCGCCGCGCCCATGCGCGGGTGCTAACCGACGACCTCCACCGGCTCCTCGTCGATCTCGCCCGGATCGTCCTTGTCGGCGGGCCGGCGGATGCGGAACGCCCGGATGTCGGGGGCGTCGGGGTCGGCGATCGACACGATCATGTAGAGCGTGTTCGGGAAGAACGCCAGCTCGACGTCCGTGCGCGAGGGGTAGGCGGCCGACTTGGTGTGGGAGTGGTAGACGGCCATCAGCTCGTGGCCGGCCTCATCGACGGCATCCATGATCGCGAGCTGCTCGCGCGGGTCCATCACGTACATGAACGGGCTCGCCTCGGTGTTGGTCGCCCGATGGACCGCGACCGCGCGCGCGCCCTGCCCGGCGATCATCCCGCAGCACTCGTTGGGGAACTCGTCGCGTGCGTGCGCGACCAACTCGTCCGCCATCGCCCTCGAGAGCTCCATCGGGCTACCAGAAGATCCCGCGGTCGAGCGTCTCCTCGACGTCGTCGAGGTCGCGCGTCCACACGCCGGCGCTGAGGTACTTCCAGCCGCCGTCGCAGATGATCCCGACGATGGTCCCGCGATCCATCCGCTCGGCGATACGCGCGCACACGTGCATCACGCCCCCGCTCGACAGGCCGGCGAAGACGCCCTCGTCGCGCGCCAGTCGCCTGGTCATGACGATCGACTCGCGGTTGCCGACCAGGAGCTTCCGATCGAGCAACGACACGTCGAGGATCGGGGGGACGAAACCGTCCTCGAGACTTCGCAGCCCGCTGACGTCGTCGCCCTGGACCGGCTCGCAGGCCACCACCTGGATGTCCCGGCGGTGCTCCTTGAGACGACGCACGGAGCCCATCAGCGTGCCGCCGGTCCCGAGCCCGGCGACGAACACGTCGATCTCCGGGCAGTCGCGCACGATCTCGGCCGCGGTGCCCTCGTAGTGCGCGCGGGGGTTGGCCGGGTTGCCGTACTGGAACGGCATGAACAGGCCCTGCTCGCGCGAGAGCCGTTCCGCCATGGCGACGGCGCCGTTGGATCCGAACTCGCCGTCCGACTCGATGATCTCCGCGCCGTAGAGGGCCAGGAGCTGCCTGCGCTCCTCGGTGACGTTCGAGGGCATCACGGCGACGAGGTGGTACCCGCGGACCTGGCAGATCATCGCCAGCGAGATGCCGGTGTTGCCGGAAGTCGGCTCCATGATCGTGTCGCCGGGGCGGATCAGCCCGCGCCGCTCGGCGTCGTCGATCATCGAGCGCGCGGTGCGGTCCTTGATCGAGCCGGTCGGGTTCGCGCTCTCGAGCTTGGCGAGGATGCGGACGTCCGGGTTGGGCGAGAGCGACTCCAGCTCGATGAGCGGGGTGTTCCCGATCGCCGAGATCAGATCCGCGTGGACGACCGCCGGAGGCGGCGCGAGACCCGCCCCGGCGGTGCTCACCGCGCACCCCCGGCCATCGCCGGCAGGATCATGAGCGTGTCCCCGTCGGCGACCTCGGTGTCGAGCCATGCGAGGAGCCGCACGTCCTCGTCGTTGAGGTAGACGTTGACGAACCGGTGCAGGCCGCCGTCGTCGGACTGGAGCTGCGTGCGGACCGCCGGGTGCGCCTCGTACAACGACTCGAGCGCCTCCGCCACCGTTGCGCCCCGTACCTCGACCTGCCGCTCCCCGCCGACCGCGGGGCGAAGGACCGGTGGGATCTTCACGACCGTCACCGGGCGACCGCCGGCTCGGGCGCATGGGCGCCCGGGCCCGCGCACCACGCCTCGTAGTCGCGGAACTCGAGCGTGGCGTTCGGACCGCAGGCCGGGCAGTCGGGGTCGCGCCGCACCTTGAGCTCCGTGAACGTCATCCCGAGCGCGTCGTACATGAGGAGCCGGCCCGCCAGCGTGTCGCCCATCCCGAGCAGCACCTTGATCGCCTCGTTGGCCTGGATGCCGCCCATCACCCCGCAGAGCACGCCGAGCACCCCCGCCTCGCCGCAGCTCGGCGCCATGTCGGGCGGCGGGGGCTCTGGGAACAGGCAGCGGTAGCACGGCCCGTCGTACGGAAGGAACACCGAGGCGTGCCCCTCGAACCTGAGGATGCTCGCGTGCACCAGCGGCGTGCGCGTCATGAGGCTGGCGTCGCTGAGGAGGTACCGGGTGGGGAAGTTGTCCGCGCCGTCGACGACGACGTCGTACTCGCCCAGGAGGTCGAGGACGTTGTCCCGGGTCACGCGCTCGGCGTGGACGTCGACGCGCACGTCGGGGTTGAGGTCGGCGATCGCCTGCTTGGCCGATTCGGCCTTCAGGGTGCCGAGCCGATCGGTGGTGTGGATGATCTGCCGCTGAAGGTTGCTCGCGTCGACGACGTCGTCGTCGACGATGCCGAGCGTCCCGACGCCGGCGGCGGCCAGGTAGAGGGCCGACGGCGACCCGAGCCCGCCGGCGCCGATCAGCAGCACCTTGGAGTCGAGCAGCTTGGCCTGCCCCTCCTCGCCGACCTCCGGGATCGTGATGTGGCGGGCGTAGCGTGACCGCTGGGCCGGGCTGAGCGTCCGCGGCACGACGTAGTCGTGGCCGTTGTGCTTCCAGCGCGTGAAGCCGCCGGCCAGGCTCGTGACGTCCTCGAAACCCATCTCGGCGAGCGTGACGGCGGCGAGCAGCGACCGGTGGCCGGCCGCGCAGGTCACGACGATCTCCTGATCGGGGCGGGCGACCCCGGCGATGCGGTTCTCGAGGTGGCCACGGGGGACGTGCACCGCGCCGGGCAGGTGCCCCTCGTCCCACTCCGACTGCTCGCGGACGTCGACCACGAGCGGCGCGTCGCCGCTTGCGATGCGATCCGCGAGCTCACGCGCCTCCACCTCGCCGATGCGCTCCCGTGCGCTCGCGAGGAGCTCCTGATAGCTGCGTGCCATGCGCTCCCCTGACCTCGAAACGCGAAATCCGGTTTGGACGCCGGATTATACCTCTTTTGCCTCCGGCGGCAGCGTCGTAGGGTAGCTGAGGCGAGGCCACAGCTCGCGCGGACACGACCGAGGACGAACCGTCGTGGCGGCGATGACCATCCCCAAGAGCGCGTTCGCCAACGCCGACGCGCGGGCCCCATGCCCCACGCCGGACTGCCTCGGCGACCTCGTCCTGATGCCGACCGGGCGGGTCGACCGCGACGGTGTCCCCGGCTTTCTCGACGACACCCTGTGCCCGCTCTGCATGACGTCGATCCGGCTCGAGCCGGACATCGAGGACCGGGACCTGTACCTGCGGATCGCGTGGCTCAGGGCCAACCCGGACGCGCCGCCCGACGCGGGCGACACGGGCTGATCACTCGAACTCGCCGAACAGGGGCGCGAACAGGGCGGCGTGGCGGCCCGGCGTGAGGCCGACGCGGGCGGGCGGGCAGGCGCACAGAAGATCCTCGTAGGTGGAGAACGCGTCGGTGTCCGCGACGGCCCGGGCGAACGCCGGGCGGTCCGCGTCCGGCGGCCCGAAGCGGCGAAGCGCCGCGCGAAGGTCGCGGCCGACGACCGGCGCACCTGGATCGAGGTGCTCCATCGACCGAGGATAGGGGGCGCCGGGCGCCGTGGCATCCTTTCGTCGGCGGGTGACATGGAGACGGGGGCGCGGGCGGTCGCGCCCCGACGGGCGGAGGCGGCCTTGGGAGGACACGGCGAGCAGGACCTCTTCGCCGACGCCGTGTCGGACGCCATCCGCACGGGAGCGCCGCTCGCGTCCCGCATGCGCCCTGCGGACCTGTCGGAGGTGGTCGGCCAGGCGACGTTGCTCGGGCCGGAGAGCTGGCTCGCGGCCGCGATCGGCGCCGACCGCGTGCCGTCCTTGATCCTGTACGGACCCCCCGGCACCGGAAAGACGACCATCGCGCGGCTCGTCGCCCTCAGCACCTCGGCCGAGTTCGTCGAGCTGTCGGCCGTCTCGGCGACGCTGGCCGAGGTGCGCGCGGTGCTCGCGCAGGCCCGCGACCGGCTGGCCGGCGGGCGACGCACCGTGCTCTTCCTCGACGAGATCCACCGCTTCAACAAGGCGCAGCAGGACGCGCTCCTTCCGAGCGTCGAGGACGGGCTGGTGACGCTCATCGGGGCCACCACCGAGAACCCCTGGTACGAGGTGAACTCGGCGCTCGTGTCGCGCATGAAGGTGCTCGTGCTCGAGCAGCTCCCGGACGAGGCCGTCGCCCGCCTGGTCGAGCGGGCCGCGGCCGACCCGCGGGGCCTCGGCGGGCGGGTCCACGTCGGGGAGGAGGCGGTCGCCGCGATCGTGGCCCGAGCCAACGGCGACGCCCGCGCGGCTCTCAACCTGCTGGAGAGCGCGACCGCCGGGCTCGCCGACGGCGGCGCGCTCGCGGCGGACGACGTCCTGGCCGCAAGCGGCGGGCGGGCCGTCGCCTACGACAAGTCCGGCGACGCCCACTACGACGCCATCAGCGCGTACATCAAGTCGCTCCGAGCGAGCGATCCCGACGCGGCGGTCTACTACCTGGCGGTGATGCTGGCGGGCGGGGAGGACCCCCGCTACATCGCCCGGCGGCTGGTCGTGGCGGCGAGCGAGGACGTCGGGAACGCGGACCCGCAGGCGCTCGGCGTGGCGGTCGCGGCGGCGCACGCCGTCGACTTCGTCGGGCTGCCGGAGGCGCGGATCAACCTGGCCCAGGCGACGACGTACATCGCCCTGGCGCCGAAGTCGAACGCGAGCTACCGCGCGATCCAGGAGGCCGCGGCGGTCATCGAGCGCGAGGGGGCCCGCCGCCCGCCGCTCGCACTGCGCGACTCCAGCCGGCCGAACGCACGCTTTCTGGGTCACGGCGAGGGGTATGCCTACCCCCACGATGCGCCGGAGGGCGTCCTCGACGAGTCGCTCCTCCCCGAGGGGCTCGAGGACCGCGTGTTCTTCGCCGCCGGGCCTCGGGGACCGGAGGCAGAGCTGGCGGCGAGGCTCCGCCGGATCCGAGGCCGCGACGCGACGGACGCCCCCGATGCGGGTGAGGAGCGCCCCTTCTAGGGAGCGGGCCGCTCCGCGACCGTGCCCGAGCATGCGAGCTCGGCGGCCTCGGCGGGGTCGTCCGTGATCGCGACCCGGATCTCGTCCGGGTCCACGAGGCCGCCTCCGGCCACCTCGCTCCGCAGCCACTCGAAGAGCCCCGACCAGTGCTCCCGACCCATCAGCACGACGGGAAAGCCGTCCACCTTCCCCGTCTGGATCAGCGTGAGCGCCTCGAACAGCTCGTCGAGCGTGCCGAAGCCGCCGGGCAGCACGACGAAGGCCTGCGCGTACTTGACGAACATCGTCTTGCGGACGAAGAAGTACCGGAAATCGATCCCCAGGTGCACCCAGGGATTCATGCCCTGCTCGTGGGGCAGCTCGATGCCGCAGCCGACCGAGACGCCGTCGGCCTCATACGCGCCGCGGTTGACCGCGGCCATCAGGCCGGGGCCGCCCCCCGTGATCACCGCCCGCCCCCGCGCGGTCAGCTCGCGCCCGAGCGCCCGTCCCCACCGGTACCACTCGTGCTCCTCACCGACCCGGGCCGATCCGAACACGGAGACCGCCGGCCCCACGCGCGCGAGCGCGTCGAAGCCGTCGACGAACTCGCCCATGATGCGAAGCGCCCGCCACGGATCGGACGTGAGGAACGCGATGTCACGCTCCGGTGCGACCGGCGGGCACTCGAGGAGCGTCGCGTCGGCCAGCGAGAACCGGTCCCCGACGCCGTCCTTGGTGACGAGGCGTCCGCGCCGCTCGATTTGGCCGTCGTCCATGGCGATCGAGGGTACGCTTTCGAGAGAGGAGGGTGCGGATGAACGTTGGGGATCGGCTGGACCAGGACGCCAAGGAGGCGCTCCGGGCCAAGGACAAGGTGCGCCTTGGCGCCATCCGGCGCGCGCGGGCGGCGATCACGGACGCCGAGAAGCGCCCCGGCGTGGCGGCGGACGGCGGCCTCGACGAAGAGGGACGGATCGCCGTCCTCGCGAAGCTCGCCAAGCAGCACAAGGAGTCGATCGCGCAGTTCACGGCCGGTGGACGGGAGGACCTGGTCGCGCGCGAGCAGGCCGAGCTCGCGGTGCTCGAGGCGTACCTGCCCGCCGAGGCCGACGACGCCGAGATCGAGGCGGTCGTCCGGGAGGTGATCGCGTCGGTCGGGGCGAGCGGCCCGCGCGACATGGGCAAGGTGATGAAACCCGCCATGGAGCGGCTTCGCGGCCGCGCCGACGGCGGGCGCGTCAAGGACGCGGTGCAGCGGGGCCTCGGCGGGTGAGCGGGCGGGCGACCGAACCGCTCCCGGCAGGCGAGACCGCGCACGTCGCGGGCGGGTTCAGCGGCACCTCACGGCGCTACGACGAGACCGTGGTCCCGAACGCCATGGGCGCACGGCGGCTGGTGGCCTCGCTTCCACACGAGGACCTCCCGCGCGCGCTCGACGTCGGCTGCGGCACCGGGTTCGCGACGACCGAGCTCGTCGAGCGCCGCGGGACCCGCTCGGTGATCGGCGTCGATCCCGCCGCGGGCATGCTGGACGAGTTCCGGGCCAAGATGGCCGCCCACCCGGACGTCGAGATCGACCTTCGCGAGGCGACGTTCGCGGACATGGACATCCCGCCCGGCAGCGTCGACGTCGCGATCTCCACGATGGCCTTCCACTGGTTCGACGACCGCCGCGCGGCGGCGGCGGCCATGGTGGACGCGGTGCGGCCCGGCGGTCTCGTCGCGGCGCTGGCACCCGCCCGGGGGGCGGACCACGAGTTCTTCGCGGCCGTCGAGCGACTCGACCCGCCCGCACCACCGGAATGGATGGCCGCCCGGTCCCGGTTCATCGTCGACCCGGAGGAGATGGACGCGGCCTTCCGGGCCACCGACGTCGAACTGCTGGACGTCTGGGTGGAGGAGCGCCGTCGTCGCGCCACTCCGGACGCGTTCCTCGAACGGATGCGGACCGTCGCGACCCATGTCTTCCTGCGGACACCCGGCTACCCCGAGGAGGAGCTCGAGGACGCGTGGCGCCGGACCGAGGCCGAGATCCGCCGGATGTCTGGGTCGCGCGGGTTCGAGTGGGCGTTCAACAAGGTCTACGTCGTGGGACGCAGACGATGAGGCGCCGGCGGGTCGAGCCGGGTCCAGGGCAGGAATCCGTCTGGGACTACCCGCGCCCTCCCCGACTCGAGATGACCGGACGGCGCCTCCGGATCGTGCTGGGCGGGGTCGAGATCCTCGACACCACCCGCGCGGCACGGGTGCTCGAGACCAGTCACCCGCCCGCGTACTACGTCCCGCAGGAGGAGTTCGCCCCAGGCGCCCTCCGACCGGCGGAGGGGTCATCGTTTTGTGAATGGAAGGGCCGGGCCGCCTACGTCGACGTCGTCGGCGGCGACCGGGTCGCGGCGCGGGCCGGGTGGTACTACCCGGACCCGACGCCCGGGTTCCGGGCGATCGCCGGCTGGGTGTCGGTCTACGCGGGACCGATGGACGAGTGCCGCATCGACGATGACGTCGTGACCCCGCAGGACGGCGACTTCTACGGCGGGTGGATCACGCCGGACGTCGTCGGCCCGTTCAAGGGCGGCGCCGGCACGTGGGGGTGGTAGGCGGGGACGGCACCGGCCCCGGAGCGCCGGCCGCCGACTGGCCGCCGGTCGGGTTCCCCTCGGAGCCGCTCGACGCCGAGGAGCGGCGCAGGCTGGCGCCGTACGTGACGGACCTCGACGGGCCGGTGTTCGCGCTGGTGAACCTTCCCGAGGCCACCAAGGGCGCGGCGTTCGCGCGCTACTCGCGCAGCCCCAAGGGTCTTCGGCGGCTGCTGCTCGACGAGTTCCTGACCGACGACGGAGCCTCGGGCGCGGGGGCGCCCGCGGCCGGCCAGGCGCGAGCCGGGGCCCTCTACGAGCGGGTGCTGGCCGAGTACGGCGACGACTCGGTCGCCCAGCTGGGTGGAGCCCACATCGCGGTCGAGGGCGTCTCGAACGTGCTGACGAAGGTGATCGAGTGGGGACGCCTGGCCGCCTACCTCGAGCAGTCGACGCGCTATGTCGACCTGTCGGCGCGGGTGGCGGGGGCCTTTCGGTACGCGCGTCCGCCCGGGATCATGGCCGATGCGGGCATCGCCCCGACCTACGAGCGCGGGCTCGACGGCGCGTTCTCGGCGTACGGCGAGATGGTTCGCGCGCTTGTGGCGCACCTCGAGCGGACGGTGCCGGTCGATCCGGATGTCCCCGCGCCCGCGCGAGCGCGGGCGCTTCGCGCACGGGCGCTCGACGGCGCCCGCGGCCTGCTGCCCGCCGCGACGGTCGCCAACGTCGGCGTCTTCGCCACGGGACAGGCCTACGAGGCGATGCTCGTCCGCCTGCTCGCCCACCCGCTCGAGGAGGCGCGGGCGTGCGGTGCGCTCATGCTCGGCGAGTTGCGGAAGGTCATCCCGGAGTTCCTCACGCGGGTCGACCGCCCGGACCGGGGCGGCGCCCACGGGGCCTACATGCGAACGGGCCGCGACGCGGCGCGGCGGCTGGCCGAGGGGCTCGGGCTCGAGGACCGCCCGACCGCGGCCGACGGCCCGGCCGTGCGACTGCTCGACTTCGACCCCGACGGCGAGTCGCGCGTGCTGGCGCACGCGCTCTGGGGGGAGTGCGGCCGATCGCTCGAGGACGTCAGGGCGGTCGTCGACGGCCTGTCGGCGCCCGGGCGCGCCGAGGCACTCGCCGCGATCGCGGGCACGCGCTCCGACCGTCGCCAGCGACCCGGACGGGCGTTCGAGGCCACGACCTACGTCTTCGAGGTGGTGGCCGACTACGGGGCGTATCGAGACCTCCAGCGCCATCGGATGCTGAGCCTCCAGGCACAACAGCTGACCCCGGCGCTCGGGTACGACATGCCGGAGCTCGTCGCCGAGGCGGGCCACGGCGACGCCTTCGCCGCGGCCCAGCGCGCGAGCGCCGCCCTCCACGACGAGATCGCCGCGCGGATCCCGAACGAGGCGCCCTACGCCGTCTCGCTGGCCCACCGGGTGCGCTTCACGATGGTGATGAACGCCCGTGAGGCCATGCACGTGATCGAGCTGCGGAGCCAGCCCCAGGGCCACGACGCCTACCGCGCGGTCGCGCAGGAGATGCACCGCTGCATCCGAGACGTCGCCGGTCACACGGCCATCGCCGCCGCCATGGCGTTCGTCGACCACTCCCGGCCCAGGGCGGGGCGGATGGACGCCGAGCGGCGCACCGAGGCGCACGGCGGCGGGCGACCGCCCCGCTGCTAGCGTCCGGCGCGTGGCCGACCTCCCCCCCTCCCGCGTCGGCGGCATGGCCCTCGCCAACGGGCTGCTCGTCCACGACCGCGACAACTGGGCGGCCGCCGTACGGGGCGCGGACGGCGAGCTGCGGGTCGCGTCGGGTCGCGCACCGCGGCTGGAGGGCGTCCCAGCGCTCGATCTGCCACTCGTCCGCGGGCTGGTGCGCCTGGGCGAGGCCTTTGTCGTCCTCCCGCTGATCCGGCGACGGCTGCCCGAGGCCCGGTTCGCGCTCGAGGACCGACGGGCGCTCACCGTCGCGGCCGCCTCCACGATCGCGATCGCGATCGCGAGGCGCCGCATCCGCTCGATCTGGGCGCAGGAGATCCTCTCGTCGGTGGGCGGCCTGGTTCCCGCACTCGTGATCCTGCGCGGGTCGCGGGTCGCGGTGTGGCACGCGGTCGAGCACAAGTGCATCGCGGCCTACGAGCAGGGCGGCCTCGACGCCGTCGCCGACGCGGACGCGATGCCCAAGGAGCACGAGCGGTGCGGGTCCAACCTCGTGTTGCCGCTGATCCTGAGCGGAACCGCCGCCAACGTCGTGGCGCGACGGGTCACGGGGCGCCGGGGGCTCGTCACCAAGACCGTGGCGTCGGCCCTCAGCATCGGCGTCGCGGTCGAGGTGTTCGCGTTCGCGGGCCGACGGCCGCGTCACCCGCTCTCGCGCGCCGTGCATGCGGCCGGGCACTGGGTGCAGGCGAACTTCGTGACCAGGGAACCGACGCAGGGGGACCTGGTCGTCGGGCGCGCCGCCCTCGAGGCCCTGGCGCGCGCCTCCGGGGTCGGGTTCAGCACGAACGGCGCGTCCCCCCCGGGGTGACGATCGGCGTGTGTGGCGATGGCGGCCGCCCCCGGGACGCCGCGCCGACCCGCAGGCGACGGACGACGCCCTAGTCTTTGTCCGGAATGGGATCGGCATCGTGATGCATCGGAGGGGCCGTTGAGGCGCGCCGCCGCACTGGCGGGGGGGCTGCTCGTGGCCACCGCGGTCCCGGCGTCCGCGCACGTCGACGTCCTGCCGCTCGAGGTGCCGGTCGGCACGGCGAGCGCGCTGACGGTGCGGGTGCCGACGGAACGGGACCTCCCGACGGTCGCCGTCCGGCTCGAGATCCCGGAGGGCGTCACGGCGTTCAGCGTCCGCGAGCCCCCGGCCGGCTGGCGCGCGCGGTCCGTCACCGGCGGCGACGGACGGATCTCAGCGATCGAGTGGCGGGGCGGCCGGATCGGCGTCGGCGAGTACCAGGACTTCGGACTCCTGGCGACACCGACCGAGGTGGGCGCGACCGTCTGGACGTCCCTCCAGACGTACGCCGACGGTGTGGTCAAGCCCTGGACCGCGCCGCCCGCGGACGACGACGAGCCCACGGTGGAGACCGGGCCCGAGGATCCGGGGCCCGCGGCCGCGGTGCAGGTCGTCGACGCGGGCGAGGACACGGCGGCCGTGGCCGCCCCACCGGCGGACGACGACGGCTCCGACGCCGGTGTCTGGCTGGGCCTCGTCGCGATCGGCATCGCCGCCCTGGCGGCGCTCGGGGTCGGGCTGCTCTGGTCCTCCCGGCCGGCCACGCTCCCGCCGGAGGAGATCGAGCGGTGACGCCGCCGATCGACGCCGCGCCCCCTCCCCGGCCTCAGGGACGACGCGCGCGGCTCGCGCCCGAGACCTTCCAGCTCCCGGTCGAGAAGATGCGCGAGGGCTACTACTCGGACGCGTACTTCACGTTCACGCGCGCGACGCTCGTGGCCGACGACCATCACCCGCGCGTCCTGATGCAGGTGTTCCAGCGCGCCCGCTCCGTCCTCGGCGGGATCGACGAGTCGATCGCGGTCCTCAAGCTCTGCGCCGGCCGGGCGACGCCCGACGGCTGGCGGGACGGATGGGACGACCTGGTGGTGCACGCGCTGCACGACGGTGACGAGATCGCCCCATGGGAGACCGTCATGACGATCGAGGGCGACTACGCGCTGTTCGCCCACTTGGAGACCATCTACCTGGGGGCGCTCGCCCGACGGACGCTCATCAGCCGCAACGTGCGCGACGTCGTCGCCGCCGCCGGCGGTAAGCCGATCCTGTACTTCCCGGCGCGGTTCGACCACTGGCAGGTGCAGACCGGCGACGGATGGGCGGCGCACATCGCCGGGGCGATCGGCGTCTCGACCGACGCGCAGGCATCCTGGTGGGGCGGCAAGGGGCTCGGCACCGTGCCGCACGGCCTGATCGCGGCCTACGGCGGGGACACCGTGCGGGCGGCGGAACGCTTCGCCCGAGGGGTGGGGCCGGACGTGAACGTGACGGTCCTGGTCGACTTCGAGAACGACTCCGTGCGCACCGCGCTCGAGGTCGCCGACGCCCTGGGGCCGAAACTGTGGGCCGTGCGGCTCGACACCAGCGGGACGATGGTCGACCGGGCGCTCTGGCACGAGATGGGCCGGTTCGATCCAACCGGCGTCGTGCCGGAGCTCGTGTGGAAGGTGCGCCGGGCGCTCGATGACGCCGGGCACCCGGGCGTGCGGATCGTCGCCTCCGGCGGCTTCGACGCGGCGCGCATCCTGCGCTTCGAGGAGGGCGGGGTCCCGGTCGACGCCTACGGGGTGGGCAGCTCGCTCCTTCGGGGCGCCAACGACTACACGGCGGACGTCGTCCGCGTGGACGGCGCGCCCTGCTCGAAGGTCGGGCGCGAGGAGCGCCCCAACCCGCGGCTGGAGCGCGTCACCTGACCCCGGTGCTCCACAGGATCCATCACGTCGCGCACGTGGTCCCCGACATCGACGCCGCGATGGCGGGCCTCGCCGCCCCGTGGGGGTTGACGCTCGAGGTGCGCGAGGTGCTCACCGACCAGGCCGTCGAGGCGGCCATGCTGCGCGCCGGCGACGTCCGCGTCGAGCTGATCAGCCCCACGACCGACGACTCCGGGGTCGCGCGCTTCCTGGAGCGCCGAGGGCCGGGCTTCCACCACGTCGCGTACTCGGTGCCGGACCTCGCCGCCGCGCTGGCCGAGCTGGCGGCGGGCGGCGCCGAGCTGATCGACAAGGCCCCCCGTGACGGGCTCGGGGGCCACCTCGTCGCGTTCGTCCACCCCCGCTCCGGGGGCGGCGTGCTCACCGAGCTGATCGAGGAACCGCACCCCCCGGACGCGAGGTCGCCCCGGCTATGATCCCGCCGCGGGCGCCGGAGGGCGCCGACGGAACGGCGCGGAGGTCGCTCGGATGCCAGGACGCAGGGTTGAGCTCGGGTTCGAAGGGGGCGGCGCGCTCCGCCTGACCCTGCCGGAGGATCGCGTGGACGAAATCGCCGCAGCGCTCGCCGGCGACGACGGCTGGGTCTCGGCCGCCGCCGAGGAGGGCGACTTCCGACTGCGCGCCGACAAGGTGCTCTACATCCGCGTCGCACCCGGCGAGGTGCCGGGCCGGGTGGGCTTCGGCGGCAGCGAGTAGCCCGTGGAACTCGGCCTGGTCGGCCTGGCGAACGCCGGCAAGACCGCCCTGTTCAACCTGCTGACCGGCGCCGGGGGCGAGGTCGCCCCCTACCCCTACACGACCCGTGAGCCGACACGCGGCGCGGCGGACGTCCCGGATCCGCGCATCGACGCGATCGCGGACGTGCAGGACATCCCGCGCCGCGTCCCGGCCCAGGTCCAGCTCGTCGACATCGCGGGGCTCACGACCGGTGCCGGCCGAGGTGAGGGTGTCGGCGGCGCGGCGCTGGGGGCGCTTCGCCAGACCGACGCGCTGGTGCACGTGATCCGGGCGTTCGCCAACGCCGAGGTCCCCCATCCGGGCGAGCGCGTCGATCCGCTGGCCGACGCCGAGGCCGTCGACCTCGAGCTGATCGCCGCGGACGCCGCCCAGATCGAGCGCCGGCTGGAGCGGGTCGTCAAGACCGCGCGCTCCGGCGACCCCGAGGCGAAGGCCGAGCTCGCGGAGCTGGAGACGCTGCGGGCCCAGCTGGACGAGGGCCGGCCGGCGCGGGGCTCGGATGACGCCGACGCCCGGCGGCGCGGCGACGAGATGGGGCTGCTGACGTCGAAGCCCGTGCTCTACGTCGTGAACACGGACGAGCCCGGGCCGCCGCCGCAGGAGATCCTCGACCACGCCGCGGCCCAGGGCGCGCAGGCGATGGCGCTGCCCGTGGGCGTGGAGCTCGAGCTCGCCGAGATGGCTCCGGAAGACGCGGCGGAGCTGGCGTCGGAACTCGAGCTCGGGGACGAGCGTGGGGGGCCCGCGGTGGTGGAGGCCGCCTACCGCCTGCTCGACCTCGTGACCTTCTTCACCGGTTCCGGGCCGCCCGAGGCCAGGGCGTGGCCGATCCCGCGCGGCACGACGGCCGACCGGGCCGCCGGCAAGATCCACTCCGACCTGGAGCGGGGCTTCATCCGGGCCGAGGTGGTCGCCTGGGAGGACCTGGTCGAGGCCGGCTCGTTCGCCAAGGCGCGCGAGTCGGCGAAGCTCCAGATGGAGGGCAAGGACTACGTCGTCCGCGAGGGCGACGTACTCCAGATCCGCTTCAACGTGTCGTAGTACGCCGGGGGTGGGGCCTGCCCCACCCCCGCGTCTCGGGACGACCCGAGCACCGGACACCCGCTCGCCGGATGGGCCGGCGGGCGGGGGCGGGCGAGCCTTGGTCGTGCACTCGACGACCCGATCAGGGGGCGGGAGATGCGACGCGAACGAGGGCCGCTGCTCGAGCGGTTCGGTCGCCAGATGGGGCGATGGCGCTGGCCGGTGATCGGTGTGTGGATCCTGGTCATCGCGGGCGCCGTCCTGCTGGCGGGACGGGCCGGCGACGTGATGACGGGGGACCAGGGGCTTCCCGGCTCGGAGAGCGAGCGGGGCGCCCGTGTGATCGAGCGGACCTTCTCGGACGGCGGTGACGCGACGAGCGAGCTCCGGCTGGTCTTCCGGGATCCCGTGCTGCGGGCATCCGATCCCGGCTACCGACGGGCGGCGATCGCCGACATCGCGGCGGCGAGCGCGGTGACCCCGGGCACGACGGCGGTGTCGTTCTACTCGACCGGCGACCCCGGCCTCGTCGGTGAGGACGGGCACATGACCTACGCCACGCTTCGCCTGCCGCTCGACGAGGACGCGGCGATCGCGTCGGTCCCGGAGGTCCGCGCCGCCGTCGCCTCGCCCGGCGGACCCGACGTGCTCGTCGGCGGTGGACCCGCGCTCGGGCACGACCTGGACCCGATCGTCGAGGAGGACCTCGCGTTCGCCGAGATGATCGTCCTCCCGGTCGCCCTGTTCGTGCTGCTCGTGTTCTTCGGAAGCCTTGTCAGCGCGCTCATCCCGGTGATGGGCGCGGCGCTCACGATCGTCCTCGCGCTGGCGGGCACGTGGGTCGCCGGGCAGGTGACCCCGGTCGCCGACATCGTCACCAACGTCATCGTCCTGGTCGGCGTCGCGATCGGCATCGACTACTCGCTCCTGATCGTGTCGCGCTTTCGTGACGAGATCCGGGCCGGACACGACCGGGTGGACGCCACCGCGCGGACGCTCGCCACGGCGGGACGCGCCGTGCTCTTGTCGGGCATGGCGGTGGCCGTGGGGCTGGCGGTGTTGCTCCTGCTCCCCATGCCGTTCATCCGGACGCTCGGCGTGGGAGGGATGTTGGTCCCGGCCGCGGCGGTCCTGGTCGGGCTCACGCTCCTGCCGGCCGTGCTCTGCGTACTCGGACGCCGGGTCGACGCGCTCCGCGTGTACCCCCGTCGGTGGAGCGTCGCGCGTCTTTGGCGGGGATGGTCGCGTGGCGTGACCCGGGCCGCGCCCGTCGTGGCGATCGTGGGGCTTGCGGCGCTGGCGGCGCTGGCGGTCCAGGTCCCGAACATGGGCATCCACCCCGATCCGCTCGCGCAGCTGCCGGACGTCGAGTCCGCGCGGGCCGAGCAGATCGTCCGCGACCAGCTCGGGGGGGCGGCGAACCCGAACGTCTACGTGATCGACACGGGCCGCGCGGACGGAGTCTTCACCGACGCGGCGGCGGGCGCCCTGCGGGATGCGGCCCGCGACCTCCGGGGCCGGACCGACACCGTCTCCGGGGTCGCCTGGCCGCGCACCGCCGACCCGGCGGCGCTGCGCGAGGCGGCCGAGGGACTGGTCGATCCGTCCGGGCGCTATGCGCTGATGCAGGTCGCGCCGATCGGCGACGAGCTGTCCGGGTCCGGGCGACGGCTGACCCCGCTCATGAGCGGACGCGCCGACGCGATCGAGGACGCGCTCCCCGGGAGCGAGGTCCTCGTCACGGGGGCGCCCGCGGGCAACAACGACTTCATCGACGCCCTCTACGCGCGGTTTCCCTGGCTCGTCGCCGGGGTCCTCGTCGTCACCTTCGCGGGCATGGCGTGGGCGTTCCGGTCGTGGGTCGTCCCCACGATCGCGACGGTCATGGCGGCGCTCTCGTTGCTCGCGAGCTACGGGGTGACATACCTGGTGTTCCAGCGCGGGATCGGCGCGAGCCTCGTCGGCGTCGATGACGCGCAGCGCGGCATCGCCCCCTGGGTGCCGGTGCTCGTGTTCGCCTTCCTCTATGGGATCTCGATGGACTACCAGGTCTTTCTGACGGAACGGATCCGCGAGCTCCGGGCGGGCGGGCGGGCCGCGCGCGACGCAACGCGGGCGGCGCTCGCCGGCACCGGGCGCGTGATCCTGACGGCGGCGCTGATCATGGTCGTGGCCTTCGGCGGCTTCGTCGCCGGGCAGGCCATCGAGCTCAAGCAGTTCGGGTTCGCGCTGGCTGCGGCCGTCCTGATCGACGCGCTGCTCATCCGCCTGCTGATCGTCCCGGCGCTGATGTTCATGGCCGGCGAGCGCGGCTGGGGACTGACGCGATCGGGCCGGGCGATGGCCTGCGGCGGCGGGCGCCCCTACGATCGCGGGGTGGCCCGCCCATGAGCATCGTCCGTCACGCCATCGCGCCGCTCGGCAGGGCGGACATCCTCGGGGTGTCCGCCCACCTGGCGAGCGCGGTGCCGCTCGGGATCCTCTGGCTCGTGGTGCTCGTGACCGGCTACGCGACCGGTCTCGGCCTCGCCGCGACGCTCGTGGGTCTGCCGATCCTGGTGGGCATGGCCTGGCTGGTGGGTTTGATGGCCGAGCTCGAGCGGCGCCTTGCCGGCGTGCTCCTTCGTCTTGGGATCGCGTCGGACCGTCGGCCCCGGGGCACGGGGCCGGTCGCCCGGTTCGGGGGCTGGGTCGCCGATCCCGCCTGGTGGCGGGAGCTGGCGTACCTGGCGATCCGCGCGACGGCCGGAGTCGCCGTGGGCGTCGCGGTGCTCGTCGCCGTGGCGACCGCCGCCGCCCTCGTCGCCTATCCGCTCTACTACCGGACGGGCGCCACGATCATGGTCGATGAGGGCCGGGAGCTCGACACGCTGCCCTGGGCGCTCCTCGTGGGCGCGGCCGGCCTCGTGTGCGTGCCCGTGCTCGCATGGACCGTGGTCGGGCTCGGGGTCGTCGATCGTGCCGTCGCGGGACGCCTGCTCGGGCGCGTGCCCGGGCGCCCGACGGTCCCCACCGACGTCGAACGGGCCGCGCGACGACGCGCGGTGGTGGTGCACACGGCACTCGCCGCCGCGATCGTCCTGGTCTCGGTCGGGGCCTGGGCCGCGACCACGCCCGACGGGTACTTCTGGCCGCCGTGGGTACTTCTGGCGGCGGTCGGAACGCTCGGCGCGCATGCCGTGGCGGCGCTCATCCCGCCCGGGGCGGGCGCGGATCGGCGCCGGCTGCGACCGCTCCTGGTCGTCGGCGCGCTCGCGGCACTCGTCGCGGTGCTCGCGGTCGGCGTGTGGGCGCTCACCACGCCGGGGGGGTACTTCTGGCCCGCGTGGGTCGTGCTCGGGCTGCTCGTCCCGGTGGGCGCCGTCGCGATCGCGCTCCTGGCGCCCGACACCGGCCGGGGGCGACGCGGCCTCGTCGTCCACGCCGCGACGGACGGGCTCATCGTCCTGGTGGCCGTGCTCGTCTGGGCGGGGACGACGCCCGGCGGGTACCCGTGGCCGGCCTGGGTGCTGCTCGGTCTCGGCGTCCCCCTCGCTGCGCACGCGCTTGTCCTCACCACGCGGCGCGGAGACGCGGACGCGCTCGAGGAGCGCGTCGAGGTGCTCACGAGCACCCGGGCGGCGGCCGTCGACGCACAGGCCGCGGAGCTGCGACGCATCGAACGCGACCTCCACGACGGCGCCCAGGCGCGGCTGACCGCGCTCGCGATGGACCTCGGCATGGCCAGAGCGCGCCTTGCGAGCGCGCCGGAGTCGGCGGGCGTCCTCCTGGACGAGGCGCACGCGGAGGCCAAGCGGGCGCTGGTCGAGCTCCGCGACCTCGCCCGCGGGATCCACCCCGCGGTCCTCGGCGATCGCGGGCTCGACGCCGCGATCTCCGCGCTCGCCGGCGGCACGTCCCCCACGATCGACGTGGTGGTCGACACCGGGGGGCGCCTGCCCGCCGCGGTCGAGGGGGCGGCCTACTTCGTCGTGGCCGAGTGCCTCGCCAACGCGCGCAAGCACAGCCGGGCCGACACGGTCCGCGTGCGCGTCGCCCGATCGAGCGGAACGCTCGGCATCGAGGTCCACGACGACGGTGTCGGGGGCGCCGATCTCCGCGGCGGGGGACTCGACGGCCTGCGCCGGCGGGTCGAGGCGCTGGACGGATCGCTGTCTGTCGTGAGCGCGCCCTCGCCGGGGACCACCGTGCGCGCGGAGGTCCCGTGCGGGTCGTGATCGCCGAGGACCTCGCCCTCCTTCGCGACGGCCTGGTCCGGTTGCTTCGCGATCACGGGATCGAGACCGTCGCCGCGGTGGCCGATGGCGCGACGGCCGTCGACGCCGTGGCCCTCCATCGGCCCGACGTCCTGATCGCGGACGTGCGCCTCCCCCCGACGCACCGCGACGAGGGACTGCGGGCGGCACTCGCGGTGCGGGCACAGACGCCCGGGATGCCGGTGCTCGTCGTCTCGCAGTACGTCGAGCAGACGTACGCCGCGGAGCTCCTGGCGGACGGCGGCGGCGCGATCGGCTACCTGCTCAAGGACCGCGTGGCCGATCCCGAGGACTTCGTCGACGCCGTGCGGCGCGTCGCCGCCGGAGCGACGGTGATGGATCCCGAGGTCGTCGCCCAGCTGGTCGCGCGCCGCCGCCGCGGGTCGCCGCTCGAGACCCTGACGCCGCGCGAGCGCGAGGTCCTCTCGCTCATGGCCGAGGGTCGCTCGAACCAGGCGATCGCGGACGCGATGGTCGTCACGCCGGGCGCGGTCGAGAAACACGTGACGAGTATCCTCGGCAAGCTCGCGATCCCCCGGACCGACGCCGACCACCGACGCGTGCTGGCGGTCCTCACGTACCTTCGGAACCCATGACCCGGGACACGATGCGCGTGATCGGCACCCTTCCGGTGGAGGTGCGCCCCGCCGAGGCATGGGAGCGCTTTCGGGACGTCTCCCGCTGGCGCGACTGGGACTGGATGGGGATGGCGGACGCCGGGTGGCTCTCCGGGTCCCCCTGGCAGCGCGGCTCGACCCTTCAGGTGGGGCATGCACCGTTCGTGTTCCGCTGCCGGATCCTGTTCTGCGACCCGCCCTTCGAGGTGGTGTGGGCCGGGGCCGGTCTCGGTATCACGACGCGACACACGTACCGGTTCCTTCCGCACCCCCGCGGCACGCTCGTCGTCTCGGACGAGGTGTTCGCGGGACGCGGTGCCCGGATGACGCGGCCGCTCATCCGGTGGTATTGGCGCCGCCACCTGCGCGGGTTCCGGCGCTGGGTCGAGGCGTGAGACACCTCTAGCGAGGAATCTCCCGGGCGGGCGCCGGAACGGTCCAGGGCATGGCGACACAGATGGCGAGGGACCACCCCCGACCGGAGCCACGCATGCGCACCCGCCCATCAGGACGCCGCCGACTCGTCGTCGCCATCGCGCTCACCGTGGGCGCGCTCACACCTGCAGCCGCGCTCGGCGCACCGTCGTCGGACCGTGTGCTCGTGGAGCTCGCGCCCGGCGCCGACCGCACGGACCGCGCCGCGGTCGAGGGTGCGCTCGGGGCGAGCGGCTCGGCCCCCGTGGTCGGCCGGTGGCGGAGCGTCGCGCTCGACTCGCCCGTCACGGCCGACGCGGCGGCCGCGGCACTCCGCCAGGACGACGCCGATGACGCGGTGCTCCGGGTCGAGGTCGACGCGATCGTTCGACCCACGACGGCCCGCGATCCGCTCCACCATGGCCTCTGGGGGATCGAGAACACCGGTCAGCGGGTGGCCGGCGTGGCGGGCGTCGCGGGGGCCGACATCGGTGCGACGCAGGCATGGGAGGCCGCGACGACCCGCGGTCCGGTCACGGTGGCGGTGATCGACACGGGCGTCGATCGGTCCCACCCCGATCTGCGGGAGCGGATGTGGACCAACCCGGACGAGGTGGTGAACGGACGTGACGACGACGGCAACGGCCTCGTCGACGACGTGCACGGATGGGACCTGCACAACGACGATGCGACCGTGTTCGACGGGGCCTCGGACGCACACGGCACGCACGTCGCGGGCACGATCGCGGCGGCGCACGATGGCGCCGGAGTCGCGGGCGTGGCGCCCAACGCACGCATCATGCCGATCAAGTTCCTGGGTCCGTACGGCGGCTACACCTCGAATGCGGTCGCGGCGATCGACTACGCGCGGGCGAAGGGCGCGCGGGTCATCAACGCGAGCTGGGGTGGCGGTGCGTACTCGAGCGCCCTGCGGGCTGCGATCGACCGGGCCGTCGCCGACGGCATCGTGTTCGTGGCCGCGGCCGGCAACGCGAACGCCGACATCGACGCGACCCCCTTCTACCCCGCCGCATACCCGAACCCCGGCCAGCTGACCGTGGCGGCGACCGACAACCGCGACCGGCGTGCGTGGTTCTCCAATCACGGGACAGAAGCGGTCGACGTCGCCGCCCCCGGTTCGTCGATCCTGAGCACGACCCCGGGCGACGCCCATCGGCGTCTCTCCGGCACCTCGATGGCGGCACCGCACGTGGCCGGGGCCGCAGCGGTGCTGCTCGGAGAGCACCCGGATCTGACACCCGCCGAGGTGCGGGGGGCACTCGTCGAGGGGTCGGAACGGGTTCCGGCCCTCGCGGACACCTCGGCGAGCGGCGGCCGCGTCGATCTGATGAACGCACTGACCAGGGCCGGCGTCGCGGGCGGCGCCGGCGCCGAGGCGGCATCGCCGACGACCCCCGTCGCGGACCCGGTGCCCGCGCCGCCCGTCGCGCCTCCGGCGGTCCCCCTCCCGGCACCGGTCGACGCCGCGCGCCCGGTGGCGGCGTCGGTGGAGATCATGCGGCCCAGGGACCGCACCGTGACCCGCTCGCGGCGCCCGGCGGTGCGGTTCGCGTCCGGCGATGGCGGGGCACCCGCCGCCGCCGGCCGACTGCTCGTCGACGGGGTGCGGGTGGCCGCGTCGGCGCGCGCCGGCGTGCTGCGTCCGTCGGCTCCGCTCCGGGACGGCGTGCACACCCTGGTCGTGGAGACCGTCGGGGCAGGCGGCCGCACCGACGTGTCCGACCCCGTGCGGATCACCGTGGACCGGACCGCACCGACCCGCCCCGCGATCGCGCGCGTCCGGACCGGCCGCGCACGGTCCGTTCGATGGACCGCCGCCGCGGACGGGCGGACGGGTCGACTCAGCTATCGGCTTGGGGTCGACGGCGGCGGCGGCCGATGGACCATGGGTCTGCGGGGGCGTCTGCCGAAGCTGCGCCCGGGACGGCACGTGGTTCGGGTCGACGTGCGCGACGCCGCCGGGAACCGCTCCCGCTCGGCGCCGGTGCACCTCGTCGTACGGCGGAACGGGCCGACGGTCGTCGTCGGCGCGAGCAGGGCGCGCGCGCGCATCGCCGAGCGGCGGGCACAGGCACGGAGGGCCAGGGCGCGAGGGTGGACGTCGGCCGCCCGCTGACGCGCCTACGGGATGGCCCGCACGACCCCTCCGTCGACGCGCAGCGCCGCGCCGGTCGTCGCGGACGCCTGGGGCGAGCACACGTAGACGATCAGGCTCGCGACCTCCTGCGGGGTCGCCAGGCGCCGAAGGAGCGACGTCGGGCGGTGGCGCTCGAAGAAGCGCCGCTCAAGCTCCGCCGGCTCCTCGTGGTCCTCGCGCAACTCGTCGAGGAACGCCAGCACGGCCTCGGTACGCGTCGGCCCGGGAAGCACGGCGTTGACGGTCACCCCCGATCCCGCGGCGTACTCCGCCAAGCCCCGCGCCACGGCGATCTGGGCGGTCTTGGTGACGCCGTAGTGGATCATCTCGGGCGGGATTTGGAGCGCCGACTCACTCGAGACGAACACCACGCGGCCCCAGCCGCGCTCGATCATCGCCGGCATCAGCTCCCGTGAGAGGCGCACGCCGCTCATGACGTTGACCTGGAAGTAGCGCTCCCACTCCGCGTCCGAGGTCTCGGTGAACGGCGACGGACCGTAGACGCCGAGGTTGTTGACGAGGATGTCGGCGTCGCGCCCCGACTCGATCAGGGTGTCGGCGCCCGCCGCCGTCGCGAGATCGGCCGCGACCCCCCGGACCTCGGCGCCCGGAGCAGCCTCACGAACGGCCTCGACCGCATCCTGGACGCGGCGCGCGCTCCGGCCGTTGACGATCACGTCGGCGCCGGCGCGGGCGAGCCCGACCGCCACGGCCAGCCCGATACCCGCGGTCGAGCCGCTGACCAGCGCCGTGCGCCCCGAAAGATCGATGATCATGTGGCGGACGGCGGCACGGCGGCCAGATCGTCGATCCCGGGCCCGGGGCCCTCGAGGCGCGACTTGACCCCCACCTCGAGCGAGTTGATCCGCCAGAGGGCCAGCGCCTCGGGAAGCCCGCCCCCTTGGCCCTGGCCCGGTGGCGGCCCGTGGTGCCAGGTGACGACGTGGACGAGCGCGAGCCGCCGGGCGTCGTCCAGGCCGGCCCGCCGCGCCGCCCGGGTCACGATGTCCGCGCCGATCGCCACATGGCCGACCAGGCGCCCCTCGTCGGTGGGCTCGAAGGTCGCGGCCAGGCGAAAGGCCCGCGCGTGACCGACGTCGTGCACGAGCGCCCCGGCCAGGAGCAGGTCGGGATCGAGGCGCGGGTGCCACTGGGAGAGCGTCTGGGCGAGCGAGGCGACGCCGACCGTGTGCTCGACCAGGCCACCGAGGTAGGCGTGGTGCCCACTCGCAGTACACGGCATCGTGCGCCACGCGACGGCCAGGTCGTCGTCACCGGTCAGCGCGGCGAGCGTCGCGCGCAGACCGCGGTCCGCGACCTCATCGGCCAGGTGCAGCACGAACCCCCACAGCTCCTCGGGGTCACGATGGCTGCGTGGCAGCAGGTCCTCGGCGGCGACGCCCTCCTCGGCGGGCCGGATGTGCCGGATCAGGAGCTCGCGTCGTCCGCCGCGCTCGCTCACCCGTCCCGCGATCCGGATGCGGTCGCCCTCGGCGAACTTCGCGCCGAAGAAGTCGGGCTCGTCGAGCACGACGGCCCGGACGGCGCCGCTGCGGTCGGCGAGCGTCAGCGACAGGAAGGGGGCACCTTTGCGCGAGAGGCGTCGCTCCTTGCGCCGGACGGCGTACACACCCTCGATCGGCGTGCCATCGCGCATGGCCGCGATCGCGCTGACCTGGGCCGAGGCGCCCCCGCTCATCGGTCCTGCGCCGGGCAGATCCGGACGAAGTCGCAGGTGCGGCACGCCCACGACGTTCGTGGGCGTCGAACCGGCCGGCGCGCGATGTCGTCGGCGCGTGCGCCGAGCGTCCTCGAGCGCCTCGGCGCGCTCGTGGCGTCTCGGGGTTGACCGGCCGGCGTGTCGCCGTCGAGCACGTAGTCGAGGCGCGCGCCGCGCTGCCTCGACCCCCCAGGCCGCGCGGGCTCCCTCCAGGTAGATGCCGCAGCACGAGATCGGTCGGCGGCGCCCTGGCGCCCTGGCCGTCGGCGGCAGCCCGGTCTTGTAGTCGACGAGCTGGTAGCCGCCCGACAGGATGGGCGTCCATGCGATCGATGCGCCCGCGCAGGCGATGCGGACCGAGCGGGAGCGTGAAGTCGCGCTCCACGGCGACGGGCCGGACGCGGCTCCGGACGAGCCGCTCGTGGTAGTCGGGGAACCACTCCTCGGCCCGCGAGAGCGCCTGGCGACCCTCGGCCGTATCGGCCACCCGCCCGCTGCCCGGCCGCGACCGCGAACCTCCGCACCAGCGCCGCGCCGTCGCCGCCCGTGCCGCCGGGACGGTAGTGGGCCTCGAGTGCCTCGTGCGCCGCGACCCCGATCGCCCGCGCCACGCTCGAGCGCGTCGGCACGCGGTCGATCACGCGGGCGTACCGGTACGCCAGCGGGCGCCGCCGGTACATCTCGACGTCGCTGGCGCTCAGGACCACGGAGGGCGCGGGACGCGGGCGGGGCGACGTCGGGATCGGACGGGGGCGGGGTGCGCGTGTGACGTCGGCGCGGGCCGCGACGAGGTCCGCCGCGGCGGCGGTTCTCGGCCGCGGACAGGCGCGCGTCGGCGTCGTCCCGCCCCGTCGGCGCGGGCCCGGGCGGCGCGCGCGAGGCGCGCTCGAACGCCTCGCGAGCTCGCCGACCACGGCCAGCACGCGCGCGCTCGGCGCCACCGCCCACCTCGTGCACCGCGGCGCCCGCCCGCGGCCTCACGCGCCTCCTCGAAAAAGCGCGAGGGGCGCTGCGCCGCGCCGCCCGCCGAGGTCGCGGGCGCGCAGACGACCAGGTGGCGCCGTGCGCGGGTGAGTGCCACATATGCCAGCCGGCGGGCCTCGGCGACGTGCACCTCGGCGCCCGCGCGGCAGCGCCTCGGTGAGCAGTTGGTCGGGGATGTCGGCGCCCTTGCGCTCCCGCCCCGGCCATGCCGCCTCGGTCATGCCGATGATGAACACGGCGTCGAACTCGAGCCCCTTGGCCTGGTGGACCGTCATGACCTGCACGCCGATCCGCCTCCACCGGCGCGACGCCGCGTCGCCGTGGTAGCCGACGTCGGCCAGTCCGGCCAGATCGCTCCGAGAGCCCGCGCGCGTCGAGTCCATGGCCGCATGGCGACGGAGGATGTCCCCGGACAGCCGCTCCAGCGCGGCGAGGCCCGCAAGCCGTGCGGCACCCTCGGCGCCACCGGCGGCGAGGGCCTGCGCGCGAAGCCCCGAACGATCGATCACGGCGCGGGCCAGGTCGCGTGGGTCCCCCGCGACGGCCTCGCGGGCCAGCTCCTCCAGGGTCGTCGCCACGACCGGGTGGCCGGCCAGCCGCGCGACCTCGGTGAGCGCCGCCGTGGCCGAGCGGCCCGCGGCCGCGTGCTCCACGATCGCCTCGGCCGCCGACGACCACGGGATGCCGTCCACTCCGGCGATGATCCGCAGATGCGCCTGCACGTCATCCGGCGCGACCGCGGCGCGAAGCCAGGCGACCGCGGCGCGAACCTCACGGCGCTCGAAGAGGCCGACGCCGCCGCGAACCTGATGAGGGAGGCCCGCGCGCTCGAGCGCCGCGGTCACGGGGCGGGCCTCCAGCCGGACCGCGCGCATCAGCACGGCCTGCTCCGGGAGGGGGACGCCCTGCTCGGCGAGGGCGAGGATGCGCTCCACGACCGCGCTCGCCTGCCCATCCTGGTCCTGGGCCCGCCAGAACTCAGGTTGGGGCCCGTCCGGGTGCGCGGCGACGAGCCGCTTCGCCGCACGCCCTTCGATCGGCTCGACGACCGCGGTGGCGGCGGCGAGGATCGGTCGCGAGGAGCGGTAGTTGCACTCGAGCCGGACCTCTGCGGCGGCGCTGAAGCGCTCCCGGAAATCGGTCACGTTCTTGGTCGACGCGCCACGGAACCGGTAGATGCCCTGGTCGTCGTCACCGACCACGACGAGCGAGTCGGCGGCGCCGGCGACGAGATAGAGGAGCTCGGCCTGCGCGTGGTTCGTGTCCTGGAACTCGTCGATCAGGACGTGGCGGGCACCGGCGGCGGCGGCACGCAGCCGGTCGGGGTGTGCCCGCAACAATCCCAGGGCGCGCGAGATCGCCAGGCCGAAATCCTCGAGCCCCTCCTCCTCCAGCCAGCGGTCGTGCGCCTCGAACGCCCGCCCGAACTCGAGGTCGAGCGTCCGGTACCGCTCCACCGCGGCCGACGGCGCCGCCGCGAGGGCCTCCTCGGCCCACCGGCGGAAGTCCTCCGGGGCGACCAGCTCATCCCGGCAGCGGTCCATGCGACGCACGAGGTCGTCCACCAGCCTGACGCGGTCGCCGCGAAGGTCGTGTGCCCGGAGGTCGAGCTCGTCCAGCCGCGCGAGGAGCATCAGTCGGCGCTCCTCCTCGCCGATCAGCTCGCGCGGCTGGAGCAACCCCTGCTCGACCCCGTGCACCCGCAGGAGCTCGATCGCGAAGGCGTGGAAGGTGCGCACGCCGAGGGTCTCGTGCGGGATCTGGATCGCCGCCTCGGCGCGGGTGCGAAGCTCCTCGGCGGCTTTGCGGGAGAACGTGAGCGCCAGGATCTCATCGGGGCGCGCACCCTGCTCGACGAGCCACGCGAGCCTCCGGCAGAGGACCCGCGTCTTGCCGGCACCCGCCCCCGCGAGCACCAGCAGAGGTCCACCCGCATGCGCGACGGCGGCATCCTGCTCGGGTGTCAGATCGTCCAGGTCCTGTCGCACCGGACGAGTCATGGTACGGCGGGGCACGGACGCCTCGGGCGGTCGACGGGAGATGCTCGGCGAAGCGGTGACATCGCGGGCGCCGGCAGGGCAGGGGTGCCGCCGAGTCGGCCGCGCCCCGGGTCTGGCCGACGTCCGCCGGGCCGTCCGAGCCTGCGGTACGCCCGCCCCTTGCTAGTGTGCCGCGCCGATGGCAGACGTCCGGCCCTTCCGCGCGATCACCTACCGCCAAGAGGCCGCCGGGCCGCTCGGCGATCTGCTTTCGCCACCCTACGACGTACAGGGACCCGAGGAGCGGGCTCGCTACCTGGCGGCGAGCCCCTACAACGCCGTCCATCTCGATCTGCCCGAGCTGCCGTACGAGGAGGTTCGGGCGCTCATCGACCGGTGGCGGATCGAGGGCGTGCTCGAGCGCGCGGACCGTCCGATCCTGGTCGCCTGGACCCAGACCTTCGCGTTGGCCGACGGTGTACCGAACGGGAGCGCCGGACCCTCGTCGGCGCGGTCAGCTGGAGCCCTACGCGGCCCGGGTCGTGCGACCCCACGAGCGCACCCACGCGGGCCCAAGGAGGACCGCCTGCGCCTCACGCGGGCGGTGCGGACGCCAACCTGTCGCCGGTCTTCGGCCTGTATCCGGATCCCGAGGGGTCGGCCTGGGCGGCGGCGGCGGTGTCGGGCCCCCCATGGGCCGAGCTGACCGACCCGGACGGCGTCGGTCCACCGGCTGTGGAGGCTGGACGACCCCAGCGCGCTCGACGCGGTCTCGACGGCGCTCGCGGACGCCTGGATCCTGATCGCCGACGGCCACCACCGCTACGAGACCGCACTCGCGTACCGCGACGAGCGGATCGCCGCGGCGGGCGACGACCCCGCGGCCCCGTACCAGCGCGTGATGATGGGTCTCACGTCGCTCGACGACCCCGGTCTCGTGGTGCTCCCCACGCACCGCCTGCTGTCCCGCTGGCCGGAGGGCGCGGGCGCCGCCTTCACCCGGACGCCGGTCACGGATCTGCCCGCACTCCGGGCGGCGCTGGCCGTCGCCGACGAACGCGCGGCGGCCGCGGGGCTCGTGACGCCCGAGGGCATGTGGCTGCTGACCCGTGAGATCGGCGCGGACGCGTCACCGGCCGAGCGCCTCGACGTCGCGGTCCTCGAGCGCGAGTTGCTCGTCCCCGACCTCGGCGCCGACCAGGCCGCACTCGCCCACGACGGCCTGCTCACCTATACGAAGGACGCCGCGGAGGCGGTGTCCCTCGTCTCCGACGGCATCGCGGCTGCGCATCGATCATGCGGCCGATCCCCAAGCCGGGCATCGCGGCGGTCTCGGACTCCGGCGAGACGATGCCCCAGAAGTCGACCTACTTCTTCCCGAAGCTCCTGACCGGTGGGGCCTTCCACACGCTGACGGATGGCTGACGCGGCGCCTTCGCGCGCCGCGATCCCCTGGTTCGAGGCCCTCGGCGATGCCGCTGACCGCATCGCGACGATGGTCTCGGGGCTGACCGCCGCCGAGCGGCGGGTCCCCCAGGGTGCCGGCGCGGGGGGCGACACGACCGTGCTGGTGGACCGCCTGGCCGAGGAGATCGTCATCGACGTGCTCGGCCGCCAGGACGGCGGGCTGACGCTCATCAGCGAGGAGGCGGGCGAGGTCGCCATGGGTGCACCGTCCCCGATCGTGGTGGTCGACCCGATCGACGGCAGCCTCAACGCCAAGCGCGGCCTTCCGATCTTCGCGACGTCGATCGCGCTTGCCGACGGTCCGACGATGGGCGACGTCGGGCTCGGGCATGGTCCGCGACCACGGCTCCGGCGAGGAGTGGACCGCCGAGCGCGGGCGGGGGCGCCTGAGGACGGCTGCCCCACTCGTCCGCGCACCGCCGGCGGGCGCACGGCGGACTCATGCTGGCCCTGGAAGGCGCGTCCCCCACCCGCATGGCGCGAGCCGCCCCGGCCATGACCGGCCGTGTGGCGCGGATCCGCGCGCTCGGCTCCGCGGCGCTCTCGATCTGCCACGCGGGTGCGGGCCGCGTCGACGCGATGGCCTCGCTCGGACGGTGCCGATCGGTGGATGTCGCGGCGGCGGTGCTGATCGCCCGAGAGGCGGGCGCGGTCGTCGGCCTGCCGACGCCCGACGACGTCGACGGCGCGTCGCTCGCGCTCACCGCCCGGTGGACCACGGTCCTGGTCGGGCACGATCGGGAGGACGTTTGGACTCGCTCGTGAGGCTCTCGCCGCGGCGAGCGGGCGAACCCCTCTACCATCTTGGTCGAGTGAGCGAACAGCGACCCGCACCCGACCGACGACGACCTCGACGATGAGCTGGATGCGTGGCGCGGTATCCGCGACGACCCGGAGCAGGAGGCGTTCTTCGGCGACTCGACGACGTCCAGGAGCAGTTCCTCCGGAGACTGCTCGATGCGATCTTTCGGACGCTCTGGCCGATGCATGCTCGTCGGTTTCCGTGGATCGCCGTGCTGACGAGCGCTGGTCTTCCGAGCGGGCCGCTCATGCTCGGTCTCGTGCTCGCGACGCTGGGCGCAACGGGCACCTTCTACGGTTCGAGTGCCGGTCGCGAGGCCGGTCGACCGTGGATCTTCGCGCAACGGCGCGATCGCGCTTGCGAGCGTCGGCATGTCCCCGCTCAAGAAGGCGCTGTCCGTCTTCGCGGATCCCGGTGTGTGCGCCATGCTGGGCCGCTCTACCTGATCTTTGTTCGGCGGTGTCCGACGAGCCCCACAGTAACGGCGTAACTGCGAAAGGAGCACGAGTGAGCCTCTGATCCCGATGGTCGTCGAGCAGACCTCCCGCGGGGAGCGCTCGTTCGACATCTACTCGCGTCTGCTCAACGAGCGGATCATCTTCCTCGGCACGCCCGTGGACGACCAGATCGCCAACCTCATCGTGGCGCAGCTGCTGCACCTGGAGAGCGAGGACCCCGACAAGGACATCTCGCTCTACATCAACTCGCCGGGCGGCTCGGTCTACGCCGGCCTGGCGATCTACGACACGATGCAGTTCATCAAGCCGGACGTCTCGACGATCTGCGTCGGGATCGCGATGAGCATGGGCGCGCTGCTCCTGGCCGGTGGGGCGCCCGGCAAGCGCATGGCCCTCCCGAACTCGACGGTGCTCATTCACCAGCCGTCGGGCGGCTTCCAGGGCCAGGCAAGCGACATCGAGATCCACGCCAACGAGGCGCTGGCCACCCGCAAGCTGCTCGACGAGATCATCGCCAAGCACACCGGCAAGCCTCTCGAGGATGTGCGACGCGACACCGAGCGCGACTTCTTCCTGGGCGCCGAGGAGGCGAAGGAGTACGGCATCGTCGACCGGGTGATCAAGAGCCACTAGGCGAGGCCCCGCGCAGAACGCCCTCCGCCGGAGCGGAGGGCGTCCGGGCAGAATCAGGTCCAGAGGACGCAGCCACCGGGACGCGGAGCACGCCTCGGTGGTGGTCGCGACCAGCACGGCCACGCCCGGTGACCGTCCGGTTCGGGGCAATGCCCACCCGAGGCGACGGGGTGCGGCACGCCTCGCGCCGGACGCCTGCGCCGAGGATCCGGAGGGGGTGGGGTTGCGAGCGCTGTTGCTCGCGACGCGACCGCGTGACGCCCACACCCGGAACGCCTGGGGCGCCTCGCGGGAAGGAGCGCCTCTCGGGCGCGCTCCGCGTCGACAGCCCCCCTGTCGGTCCACATCCCCATGCGGCGCTCGACCGCGGGCCAGGGCCAAGGGGGGCGGCGCCGGCGCGCGCCGATCGGGCGCGGCGCGCGTGCCCCCTACTCCGCGCCCTCCATCTCGACCACCTCGACCGAGACGATCAGGTCGGTGGTCGCCGGCCCCACGTAGGACCCTCGGATGGGCGGCACGTCGGCGTAGTCCCGCCCGATCCCGATCCGCACGTAGTCGGGGCTCATGCCGGGATGCGTCGGGTCGATCTCCACCCAGCCCGCGTCGCCCACCTGCGCCTCGAGCCAGGCATGGCTCTCGGCGGGCCCGTCGTGCCCGGGCTGGTGCAGCCAGCCGCTCACGTACCGGGCCGGCACGCCTCGGTGACGGCAGATCGCGATGGCGAGGTGCGCCATGTCCTGGCAGACGCCGCGCCGCGCGTGGACGACCTCCTCGACCGGCGTGTCGACCGTCGTGGCCCCGGGCGTGTACGCAATCGCGCCGTTGACCCCCTGCTCCAGCGCGGTCAGCCAGTCACCGACGGAGCCGTTCGCCGGCAGGCCGAGATCCGCGGCCAACGCGGCGACGGGCGCCGTCCAGCGAATGAAGCGCGACGGTGTGAGGAACTCGGCCCAACGGTCGATGAACGCCGGCTCGGCCAAGTCGCCCCATCGACCGTCCCCGCGGGCCGCGACGGCCATGACGTCGACGATCGCGGTGCTCTCGACGACCATTCGCTCATGCGATTCGGTGAGCTGGAACCACAACACCGTGTTGCCGAAGGCATCCGTGCTCGCGAAGGTCTCGGCCGCGGGCTCGATCATCGTCGCCGCCTCCAGCACGTGCTGGTGCTCCCCGTCGCGCGGGGTCATGCGAAGCTCGTTCACGCTCTCGCCGGTCGGCCCGGCGTAGCGGAGCTCAGTTCTGTGCTTGGCGCGTAGCCTGGGCATGCTGCTGGGCGTCGTCCCTCATGTAGTTGGCTGCGAAGCACACCTCGGTGATGGCGGCGTCGATCTCCCCGAACAGGCCACGTGTGCGCTCGAGCAGCACCGGCAGATACTCGTCCCAGGGAAGGGCGGACGCCGCCCGGAGGTACTCACGCGCCGCCCGCACAACCATGATCGGCGCCGTGCCGGCCTCGAGCGCGTCGAGATCGACGAGGTCCTCGAGCGCGAGGTCGATCTCCCCCATGCTGAAGCCGATCGCTCGTGGCGAGCGGCGGTCCAGGATCAGAAACCGCGTGATCGCCTGGGGCGACAGGTCGTTCGGCTCGACCTGGAGGAAGGCCTCGAGCGCCGACGCGGCCCGCAGCACGGTCGTCCACTGATGCACGTCGAGAGGTGCCGCGATCGCTGACGGCGCGTGGGTCCGACCCGACGCGACCTCGAGGAGGCGCGCCGTGCGATCGCCACGCTCGAGGAACCGCCCCAGGCGCATGAACTGCCAGCCCGCGTCGCGGCGCAGGGCATCCCCCATGATCCCGCGCACCATCGAGACGTTCCTGCGCACCTGCTGGCAGAACGGATAGACGCCCTCGCGGGCGATGCGCCCGGAGGACCACTCGCCGAGATCGAGATAGAAGGAGTTGATGCTCTCCCACAGCTCGGTCGGGAGCCGGTCCCGCGCCGAGCGTGCGTTCTCCCGGGCCCTGGTCACACATGCCGTGATGCTGTTGGCGTTCCCCTGATCACCGCTCAGGAACCACGAGACCGAGCGCTCGTCGACCGCATGGTGCGTGCGCCGGAACTCGTCCAGGTCGACGCTGAGCTCCAGGAGCGGCTCCCAGGACCCCGTGCCGAACCCTCCCGGCGACCCGTTGGCCGACTGCTCCAGCGAGGAGGCATGGGACACCTGCAGCGCGAGGGCGTGGAAATCGGCCCGCTCCAGTTCCCGGGCCGTCCAGTAGAAGGCCTGTGCAACTCTCGCCAGCATGCTCACGCCGACAGGACCCAGGTGTCCTTGCTGCCGCCGCCCTGCGACGAATTGACCACGAGCGAGCCCTCTCGCAACGCGACCCGCGTCAGCCCGCCCGGGATGACGGCCGGCCGAGATCCGTACGCGACGAACGGCCGCAGGTCGACGTGCCGCGGCTGAAAGCGCTCGTCGAGGAACACCGGCGCCCGCGACAGGCGAATGGTCTCCTGGGCGATGTAGCCGCGCGGGTCCTCGCGCACGCGTCGGGCGAAGGCCTCGCGGCGCTCCGGCGTCTCGGCGGACCCGATCATCATCCCGTACCCACCGGCACCGTCGACGGCCTTGATGACCAGGCGATCGAGGTTGGCCATCACGTACTCCATCTCCTGAGGGCGATCGAGGAGGTAGGTCGGGACCTGCTCCAGGATCGGCTCCTCGTTCAGGAAGAAGCGGATCAGATCCGGCACGTAGGCGTAGACCGCCTTGTCGTCCGCCACGCCGGTGCCGATCGCGTTGCAGACGGTCACCCGGCCGTCGCGGATCACCTGCATCAGCCCGGAGACACCGACCAGCGAGTCTGTGCGCAGCGACGCCGGGTCGAGGAAGCGATCATCGATCCGCCGGTAGATGACGTCGACCCGCTCCCTCCCCGCGGTCGTCTTCACATAGACGCGCCGGCCTCGAACGGCGAGATCACGCCCCTCGACCAGGGGGATGCCCATCTGCTGCGCCAGGAAGGCGTGGTCGTAGTAGGCGGAGTTCGCGGGCCCCGGCGTCAGGAGGACCACGTTCGGGCTGTCGACCCCCTCCGGCGCGGCCGCCTGGAGCGCGGCGAGCACGAGGTAGGGCGCGTGGCCGACCGGCTGCACCTGCTCACCGGTGAAGGCCTCGGGGAACACGCGACGCATGAACGCACGGTTCTGGACGACGTAGGAGAGCCCAGACGGACTCCGCAGGTTGTCCTCGAGCACGCGCCAGACGCCCCCGTCGTCGACGATCAGGTCGATACCCGCCAGATGCACCCACCGCCCGAGCGGCGGCTCGACGCCGACCATCTCGCGGGAATAGCCAGAGCAACTCACGACGAGGCGATTGGGGATCACCCCCTCGCGCACGGCGCGTCGTGCCCCGTAGACGTCGGCCACGAAGGTGTCGAGGGCGCGGACCCGCTGCGCGAGCCCGTCCGAGATCTGCGTCCAGTCCTCGGCCGAGATCAGGCGCGGCACCAGGTCGAACGGGAAGGGGTGCTCGCGGCCGTCGTGGTCGAACGTGATGCCCTGCGACAGGTAGGCCTGGCCGGCCAGGCCCGCCTTGGTGGCGAAGGTCTCGGTGCCGAGGCCGGAGAGCCGTCGCACGAGCCGCCGGTAGGGTGGGCGGGCAACGCCGCCGGGGGCGAACATCTCGTCGTGGAACCCCTCGAGGCGGTACCGGTCGAAGGGTGGTGCGAGGTGCGGTTCCGTGTCAGTCGCCATCGGCGCGACGCTAGCAGCGCCACACGCGACCCGCGTCGGGACCGCGTCCGATGTCCGCGCTGACGATCGCCGCCGTGGCGGGTGGTGTCGCTCTGGTCGGAGGCGCCCTCATCGCGGTGGTCGTCACGGTGGTGCTCGCCCGCCGGGTGGGGGGTGCGCGCGGCGTCCAGCACGAACGGCTCGTGCGAGACGGGCGCCCGCCAGTGCTCCAGGCGTCGGCGAACTCGCTGGGGCACGACCGCGCGGGCACCCGGCAGATTCGCGGTGCCGGGGCACTGGCGCTGACCGACGATCAGGTCCGCTTCATGCTCGGGATGCCCCGCAGGGAACTGGTCATCGACCTCACCGACGTCGCGACGGCCGAGGCCGCGGACGGCTTCCGACGACCCGGATATCGCATCCGGACACGGTCGGGTCACGCGCTGATCCTGGAGATGGACCGACCGGAGCCCTGGCGCGTCGCGTGGCAACTGCCGGACGCCGGCGCCTGGGCGGGGTGCGGATTCAGGAGGCCGCGCGACTCAGTCGACCGGCCGACGGATGGTGATCTCGAACCCGATCGCGCCGGGACCGTCGGCCGGCGCCTCGGGCGTCGCCCCGTGGGTGCCCGCCGCCTGAAGGAACCCCTCCGCCTCGCGAGTCCTCAGCTTCTCCGACAGGTTGCCCGGGGGAACCCCCGCCGCCGCGCGCGGTGCGCCGAAGGCGGCGATCGCGTCCGGATCGGGGTCGCGGCGCACGTCAGAGACGATGGCGGCACCGCTGGGGGCGGGAACCCGCCGCATCTCGCGGACCGCCCGCACGGAGCCGCGCCAGTGGTGCGGGTGGAGCGGCCGATCACGGTGTCGACCTCGCCGTCATCCACGTCGAGCGCACGGGCGACGCCGAGGTTGCGAACCGCGCCGAGACGCGGGTCGCGGGCCAGCGCCACGAGGCTGTGCGCGGTCCCCGCGCCGACGTCGAGGAGCAACCCGTCGCCACCGCCCCGCGCGGCCTGCTCGACCGTCATGCGATCGCAGAGGCCTGGTCGTGGGCGGCGACCCAGGCCGCCGTCTCGCGGTCGTGGTCGTGCGCCGAGCAGGGCACGTGGGTGTCTGCGCGTGTCGCCACCGTCGCGCCCGTTCAGCCGGCCGCACGGCGGATGCGCCGTCGCCGGTCGAGGGATTCGGGCAGGCAGCCGTCGCGCCGCATCGGCCATGTGCTCACGCGGGGAGACCCCCGGTGGTCCCGCCGTCGCGGGACCCCCATCGCTGCGCGGCCCTCGGGCAGGGCGACCCGTCCCTGAACCAGGATCGTCACCGTGGCGCGTCCATCCCACCGGCGCCACGAACGACGAGGGGGCCGGCCAGATGGCCCGCCCCCTCGCGCCCTGCATGGATCTGCGGCTCGGACCCCGAACTCGGGTCCGAGGACCGTTTACATCATGCCGCCCATACCGCCCATGCCGCCCATGTCGGGCATTCCGCCGCCGCCGCCCTCCTCGGGCTGGTCGGCCACGATGGCCTCGGTGGTGAGGATGTTCTTGCCGATCGACGCGGCGTTCTGAAGCGCCGAGCGGGTGACCATGGCCGGGTCGATGATGCCCTTGTCGACCAGGTTCAGGTACTCGCCGGTGTCGACGTCGATGCCCTGGCCGTGCTCGAGCTCGAGCACCTTGCCGACCACGACCGAGCCCTCCATGCCGGCGTTCTCTGCCAGCTGGCGAAGGGGCTCCTCGAGCGAGCGGCGCACGATCCGCGCACCCGTGGCCTCGTCGCCGTCCAGGGCGAGCGCGTCGACCGCGTGGGAGGCGTTGAGCAATGCCACGCCACCGCCGGGCACGATGCCCTCCTCGAGCGCCGCGCGAGTGGCCTGAAGGGCGTCCTCGACACGGTGCTTCTTTTCCTTCATCTCGGTCTCGGTGGCGGCGCCGACCTTGACCACCGCGACGCCCCCGGCCAGCTTGGCCAGGCGCTCCTGCAGCTTCTCGCGGTCGAAGTCCGAATCCGAGGTCTCGATCTCCGACTTGATCTGGGCGATGCGGCCCTTGATCTCGTCGGTGTCGCCGGCCCCGTCGATGATGGTCGTGTCCTCCTTGGCGACCACCACCTTGCGCGCCTTGCCCAGCTGCCCGATCTGGGCGTTGGCCAGCTTGAGGCCCATCTCCTCGGAGATGACCTCGCCGCCGGTGAGGATCGCGATGTCCTCGAGCATGCGCTTGCGGCGGTCCCCGAAACCGGGCGCCTTGACGGCGATGCCGGTGAACGTGCCCCGCAGCTTGTTGACGATCAGCGTGGCGAGGGCCTCGCCCTCGACGTCCTCGGCCAGGATGAGCAGCGGCCGCCCGGACTGGATGACCTGCTCGAGCAGGGGCAAGACGTCCTGGACCGAGGAGATCTTGCCGCCGTGGATGAGGATGTAGGGATCCTCGAGCACGGCCTCCATGCGGTCCTGGTCGGTGACCATGTAGGGGCTCATGTAGCCGCGGTCGAACTGCATGCCCTCGGTGAACTCGAGCTCCATGCCGAACGTCTGGCCCTCTTCGACGTTCACGACGCCGTCCTTGCCGACCTTCTCGATGGCGTCGGAGATGACGTTGCCGATCGAGCGGTCACGGGCCGAGATGGTCGCCACCCGCGCGATGTCCTCGCGGCCGGAGATCTCCTTGGACTGCCCCTGGATGTGCTCGACCACGACGTCGACGGCCTGCTCGATGCCGCGCTTGAGGCCCATCGGGTTGGCACCCGCGGCCACGTTGCGAAGGCCCTCGCGGACGATCGCCTGGGCGAGCAGGGTCGCCGTGGTGGTGCCGTCACCGGCCACGTCGTTGGTGGCCGTTGCGACCTCGCGCACAAGCTGTGCGCCCTGATTCTCGAAGACGTCCTCGAGCTCGATCTCACGGGCGATGGTGACACCGTCGTTGGTGATCGTCGGTGCGCCGAACTTCTTGTCGAGCACCACGTACCGGCCCTTGGGGCCGAGCGTCACCTTCACGGCGTCGGCGAGGGTGTTGACACCCCGCTCGAGGGCCCGGCGGGCGTCCTCGTTGAACTTCAGTTCCTTGGCCATGCTCAGACCGCCTTGGCGAGCACGTCGGACTCACGGAGGATGAGGACGTCCTCGCCCTCGACCTTGACCTCGGTCCCGCCGTACTTGGAGTAGATGACCTCGTCGCCCTCGGCGACGTCGAGGGGGACACGCTTGCCGTCCTCGAAGCGGCCGGAGCCCACCGCGAGCACCTTGCCGCGCTGCGGCTTCTCCTGCGCCGTGTCAGGAAGGACGAGGCCGCTCGCAGTCACCTGCTCGGCCTCGATGGCCCGCACCACGATGCGGTCGCCCAGTGGCTGCAAATTCATCTCGTCGTCACGCTCCGTCAGATGGTGATTGGCACTCACACTATGAGAGTGCCAGAAGAGTAGCCACGCGGGAAGCGGCTGCGCAAGACCTGCCCACCCGAGACGGCCGGGCGGCGGGCGGCGAACGACGGGCGGTCGCGAGACGACGCGACCGGCGGCGCCCCTACTTGAGCGAGGGGAACTCGATGATCTCACTGAAGTGGATCACCGAGACGGTGTCGTCCAACGAGACGTCGCGCGAGTAGAGGTGCGACAGGAAGTGGATCGTGTCGTCGACCAGGCGGAACTCGGGGTTGTCGCGCTCGATGTCCCGCTGGCTGAGCTCGCGGATCGGCTTCACGTCGACGTCGTCGATGATCGCGGTGAAGATCCTCTGCCGCGGGCCGTGGCGGTGTCCGACCGTGACCCAGACGAGGTGCCCCTTCTTGTACTTCCCCGTCTTGTCGCCGAGCCGGATCGTCGCCGTCTTGCGCCCCTTGCGGAGCTGATCGATGAACAACGGCGAGTAGAAGTTGAGCGCGTACACGTCGTCAGTCCTGCCTCGGTCGGTTCTCGGTCGGGTGGACCCGCCACGTGTTCGCCAACGCGCCCGCGTCCCCTCCCGCGTCCTCCACGAACGCCACGTGCGATGCGGGCGATCTCGCGTTCGCCACGGTACGTCAGGGCCTCTGGCAGCGCCTCGAGTGGCATGAGCACGACGCGATCCACCTCGGCGTCGTGCGTGGCGCCCGGCGCGGCCCGCACGGTAGCGCAGCAGGAACATGTCCACGAACTCGTGGACCCGCCGCCCGCGCTGACGGGGCCCAGTACCAGCACTCGACCGCTCCGAGGGGCACGATCGGCTCGTATGCCGGTCTCATCGAGGACCTCGCGAACGGCCGCCGCCACGTGACCCTCGCCGGGCTCCGGGTGGCCCTTGGGCAGCGCCAGCGTGCCGGCCCGGGCGGGCACGATCGCCGGGACCAGGAGGCCGGTGCCCGCCGGGACGAGCACGATCCCACCGGCGGATCGCTCGGGCGCCGGACGCGACGGCCGCCGCCGCCCGGCGGCCGTCACGCGCCGATTCGAGGTCAGCCGCCGCCGAACAGGCGTCGCAGCCAGCCCATGAACCCGCCCCCGTCCTCCTGCTGCTGCGCGGGCGGCGCGGGTGCGTCAGGCGTCGCGGCCTGGGGCTCCGCCGGCGCCGGCTGTGCGGCCGCATCGCCGCTGCCATCCGAACCCTCGTCGCCCTTGACCCACTTGTTGAGCGACTCCCAGCCGGTCTTGGCCGCCTCGGATGCCTGGGCGGTTGCGCCCGCGGTCGTCTCCTTCGCAGCGTCGGAGCCGTCCGAGACCCACTTGCCGAGGGCCTCCCAGCCGGTCTTCCCCGCCTCGCCCGCGCTCGCCGGCGCAGCCCCGGACCCGCCGACCCACTTGTCGAGGGCCTCCCAGCCGGTGGTCTTCGCGGCGCCCATGCTGGCGGCGCCCTCTTGCGCGACGGCGTCGGCACCGCTTCGGGCTTCCGTCGCCGCTGCGATGGCGCCGCCGCCACCTCCGACCCACTTGTCGAGGGCCTCCCAGCCGGTCTTCTGACCGCCCGCGGGGGCGACCTCCTGCGGGGCAGCCGCCGCGGCGTCGTCACCGACCCACTTGTCGAGGGCCTCCCAGCCGGTCTTCTGACCGCCTCCGGCCGGGGCGGCCGCCTGGGCGGGCGTCGTCACCGCCGACCCACTTGTCGAGCGCCTCCCAGCCGGTCTTCTGACCGCCTGCGGGTGCGGCCGCGGCGGGGGTGACCGCCTGCGGGGCGGCTGCCCCGGCGTCGTCGCCGACCCACTTGTCGAGCGCCTCCCAGCCGGTCTTCTGACCGCCGGCGGGTGCGGCCGGCCGGGCCGCAGCGGGGCGCGTCGTCCGCCGACCCACTTGTCGAGCGCCTCCCAGCCGGTCTTCTGGCCGCCGCCGGCGTGGGCGGCCGCCTTGGCGGGCGCGTCACCGCCGACCCACTTGTCGAGCGCCTCCCAGCCGGTCTTCTGACCGCCGCCGGCCGGGGCGGCCGCCTTGGCGGGCGCGTCACCGCCGACCCACTTGTCGAGCGCCTCCCAGCCGGTCTTCTCCGCACCGCCCGCGAACGGCGGCAGGAATCGTCGGGGCCGTGCCGTGGGGTGCGGTCGTCCGGTCGGGTTCATTCGGCGGTCCTCCAGGATGCTTTGGCGCACAGGGTCGCGCGGCAGACGCTCGTGCGTTGCCGCACAAACCTACGCAGGACGCCCATGACGGGTCAAGGCGCCGGAGGTGGTGAGAAGGCGCCGATAGCTGTCGAGTCGCGACGGGGCGACGCGGGTCTCCGACGGCGCATCCGTCCTCGCCGATGTGGCGACAGCCTCGAAACCGGCAGCCGGCGGCGGCGGCGGCGATCTCTCGGAAGCCGCGCTCGAGGTCGCCCTCCCCCAGTTGCTGCAGGTTGAACGTCCGCACGCCGGCCGTGTCGGCGACCATGCCGCCGCCGGGGAGATCCAGGAGTCGCGGATCGGTCGTCGTGTGCCGCCCGGTGCCCGCCTTGCGGCTGATCGCGCCGACGGCACGGAACTGCCCGGTCATCGTCGCCACGAGCGTCGACTTCCCGACGCCCGAATGCCCGACCAGCGCGCCCACGCCGCCGCCGATCAGCGCGCGGACCTCGGCCGGAAGCACCGGGCCCACGGCGCTCCCGACGAGGACGTCGTAGCCGACGGCACGGTAGACCTCGCACACCGCCGCGAGCTCGCTCGCATCGTGGGGGAGGTCGGTCTTGGTCACCACGATGGCGGCGTCCATCCCTCCGAGCTCGGCGGCCACGAGGTAGCGGTCGAGCAGTCGCGGGCGAAGCGGCGGGTCGACCACCGCGGCCGCGACCAGCAGCAGGTCGGCGTTCGCCACCATCGGGCGCGAGCGGCGGGCGGTGCCGTCGCCGCGCAGGAGCACCGTGGCACGGGGGAGCACCTTCGTGACGGCGAGCTCGTCGGCATCCCGTCGCTCGATGGCGACACGATCGCCCGCGACCGCCGGACCGCCGGGCACCGGCGAGGGGAGCCAGGCCTCGCGGTCGCCCTCGGGCGCGCGGACGGTGGCGACGCGCCCGGCGACGCGAAGGACCAGCGCCGAGGGCTGCCGGTCAGCCTCCGTCGCCGAGGATCTCCGACGCGGTGAAGACGGCATGCAGCGGGGCGCCCCCGAGGACCTCCTCGACCCGGGCCCGGCCGTCGTCCTCTTCGCGGTCGACGACGACGAGGGCCGCGACCACGACCCCGCCCGCCTGGCGTGTCCGCTCGATCGCGGTGCGAAGCGACCCCCCGCTCGTCAGGACGTCGTCGACGACGGCGACCGGCGCACCTTCCTCGATGAACGGCCCCTCGAGCCACTGCTGCAACCCGTGGGGCTTGGCGTCTTTTCGCACAAGGAAGCCGGTCCAGCGCGTGCCCGCGGCCCAGGCGGCGAGCGAGATGGCCGAGACGAGCGGGTCCGCCCCGAGCGTGAGTCCTCCGACGGCGCCCGGCGCGCTCGGCCGGATCATCTCGAAGGCGATCCGTCCGGCCAGCGTTGCGCCCTCGGGGTCCAGGAGGACCTGTCGGGCGTCGAAATAGTGGGTCGACCGGCGACCCGACGACAACCGCACCGACTCGCGGGTCAACGCCAGCTCGCGCATCATCGTCAGCAGGCGGTCGCGATCCGGTCCGTCGGGCACCGGGCGATGCTACCCGTCCTCGCCCGGCCTGGGCCGTCGCCGCTACGGTTCCGGTCACGACCCGGCCACGCGACACCACGACGGAAGGCCCCATGACGAGCGTTCAGCCCGAGCCGACCCCCAACCCCGACGCGCTCAAGTTCACGCTCGACCGACCGTCGACGGAGCAGCGCAACGAGACCTTCCGCGACGGGTCGGATGCCGCGGACTCCCCCCTCGGCGCGTCGATCTTCGCCTTGGGCGGTGTCACGAACGTCTTCCTCGTGGCCAACTTCGTCAGCGTCACCAAGGCGCCCGACGTCGAGTGGGACGACCTCGTGCCCCGCATCACGGACACGATCACCGCGCACTTCGACGGTTGAGGGCGACCGGCTACATCTTCACGTACCTGATCGGGGCGGTCTTCGCGGTCGGGGGCATCGTGTTCATGCTCTTCCTCGACGAGAACCGTTTCCTGTTCGGGATCCCCTATCTCGCGATCGGGCTCCTCCTCATCGTCGGCGCCTACTACGGCTGGAAGCGCCGCCCGCCGATCAGGGAGTGAGGCCGTTCGCAGAACGCGCTCCGGGCCAGCGGAGCGGGTTCGAGGACACTCAGGCCGAGAGGACGCAGCCGCCGGGACGTCGAGCACGCCTCGTGGTGCTCACCACCACCACCGTCGCGTCCCGGCGGACCGTCCGGCTCGGGGCAATGCCCACCAGGGGCGAAGGGCGTGCGGCCCCTGGCGCCGGGCGCCTGCGCCGACCCCGCGCCCCCGACGACCCGCGCGGACGGGCATGATCAGCGGCCGACCGAACGCCCAGGCCGCGAGCACATGACCACGACCCCCGACATCGGCGAGACCATCGTCAGCGCCCGGCCGCTCGCCGAGTACGTCGCGATGTTCGACCTCGACGACGAGGTGCTCGGTCGTCGCCCGATCCTGGACTGCCCCGGAGGGGCATCGTCGTTCGCGGCCGAGGTCCGGGCCCGCGGGGGCGAGGTGACGAGCGTCGATCCGCTCTACGCGCTTTCCCCCGAGGTGTTCGCCGCGCGTGCGCGTGCGGACGTCCGGCGGAGCAACCGATTCGTCCGCGACAACATCGAGCGCTACGTCTGGCCCTTCTTCAGCTCGCTGGACGACCACCTGGCGCGGCGGGGCGCCGGGTGCGAGCGGTTCATCGCCGACCGGAGGGCGTCGCCTGAGGCGTACGTGGCCGCCGCGCTGCCGACCCTCCCGTTCGCCGACGACACCTTCGCGCTCGTGCTGTCGTCGCACCTCATGTTCTCGTACGCCGACCGGCTCGACCACGGGTTCCATCTCGACGCGCTGCGCGAGCTGGCGCGTGTGTGTGCGGGCGAGGTGCGGGTCTATCCGCTCGTCGACGTCGGCGCCGCGCCGTACCCGCGGCTCGCGGATCTTCGGGAGACGCTGCTCGCGGAGGGGCTCACCAGCGAGCTCCGCCAGGTCCCCTACGAGTTCCAGCGCGGCGCCGACCGGATGCTCGTGATGACGTCGGGGTGACGCTCGTCAGAAGCTGCGCAGCGAACACCTGGGCCGCACGCTCCGTGAGCCGCCGGAGCGGACCCCGGCCCTCCCATTCCGCGCGACGGATGCGCCGGCACGCGTCGAGGTCCGACTCGAACGACGCCGTCAGGCGGCCCGCGAGGTTCGCATCCTGGACGCAGAGGGCGATCTCGTCGTTGAGGCTGAGCGAGCGGTGATCGAAGTTCGCCGTCCCGAGCACCGACCACACGCCGTCGACCACCAGGACCTTGACGTGCAGCGTCGTCCGGTCGTACTCGAAGACCTGGACACCCGCCTCGAGCAGCGACGCGTATGCCGCACGCCCGGCCTCCCGAACCATGGCGCCTCCGGAATGGTGGCCGGGCGCCATGACCCGTACCCGGACCCCACGCCGCGCCGCGCCGCGCCGGCGAGGGCCTCCCGCGAAGGCGTCGGGCGGCGCGAAGTAGCTCGCCTGGAGGTCGATGCTGCGTCGCGTCGCCGCCAGCGCGAGGTAGAAGCCCTTCTCGGCGCCGGACGCCGACGGGCCCGGACTCGACGCGAGCACCTGGGCGGGCGCGCCCCCCGGCGATCGGGTCGAGTTCCGGCAGGTGCCCGTCGCCACCGAACGGCTCGCCGGTCGCCTCCAGCCAGTTCTCCGCGAACGCGCCCTGGAGCGCGCGGACGACGGGGACTCTCGCACCAGGAGGTGGTCGTCGCGCCAATGCCGCGGGTCCTGGGCATCCCCTTCCCATTCCTCCGCGATCCCGACCCCCCCGGTCAGCCCCACGACCCCGTCCGCGACGATGGCGCGGCGATGGGTTCGGTTGTTGATGCGCCCGGGATGTGGCGGATGCGAGGGGGGATGGAACAACTCGACGCGGGCACCGGCGTCGCGCATCCGCGCGACGAGCCCGTCCGGCAAGCGACGCGCGCCCACGGCGTCGAGCAGCACGCGGCACTCGACGCCGGCCCGCGCCCGATCGGCGACGGCTTCCGCGATCTCGCCGGCGATGGCGCCGCGCCAATAGATGTACGTGAGGACGCTGAGCGTCCGTTCGGCGCCCCGAATCGTGTCCAGCATCGCCGGAAAGACCTCGTCGCCGTTGACGAGCAGGTCGACCTGGTTCCCGGGCAGCACGGGCGCGCCGGTGAGGGCCTCGGCGAGCCGGAGGAACGGGGGCCCGGCGACGTCACAGTCGGCCCGGAAGTCGAGGCGACGGTGGCGCATGCGCCCCGCCCCGGCCATCCGCGCCGACCCGATGACGATCGCGGCGGCGGCGAGCGCGGCACCGGCCGACGCCACCGGGGTCTCGCGACGGGCCCGTCCTGTCACGCACCCGCGCCGGTCGGTCGGCCCGCGGCGGGGGCGGCGAGGGGTCCTCGTCGGGCACCGTCTCAGCCCTCGTCGAGGCCCGCCATGTCGATCGCGATACCGAGGGCCTCACCGATGTTGCCGGCCGCGGACATGACGCGCGCGGTCCCCACGATCGGGGCGACCGCGATGAGCACGCCCTGCACGTCGTCGAGGTCGAGCCCGGCCTCGGTCGCCGCGCCGAGGTTCATGAGATAGGAGGCCGGCGGCGCGTCCATCGCCACGAGCGCGCCCAGCCGGACCAGCATCAACTCGTCGGCGTCGAGCGTGGTGCGCTCGATCGAGTCGGCGGTCATCTCGCCGAGCAGGTCGAGCAACGGGGTGTCGGCCATCGTGGTCTCCTCAGTGTTTGTGTCGCCCGACGCTACTCCACGATGGCCGCCGAGCGTCGCCTCGATGCCGCATTTCGAGGGGCGTTTCGGTGCACGCGGCGCCGGCGGCGCTACGCTCCGCGCGAATACGAGCTGGGGGTGAGCATGGCCACGACGGTCGTCACGGAACTGCACGAGATGGAGCAGATCGACGAGTTCCTCGTCGTCGAACGGGCGTACTCGGACGACACGAACCTCCCGACGATCGGACTCGCCAACATCGAGGCGATCGTGCCCGGCATCGAGGAGAACAAGCGCAAGATCGAACGTGCGTGTCGCCTGTTCAAGCAGCGCGGCGTCAACTACGCCTTCTTCCCCGAGTTCTGCCTGTCCGGCTACTTCTGGGAGGACGAGCCGGCCTGCTGGGCCTACATGGACCGGGCCGTCACCGAACGCCATCTCGATTGGATCGACGAGCGCCTGCGGCCGCTTCTTGACGACACGTTCCGCGGCATCGTGCTCAACAACATCTCCCGCGGATCGGGACGCAAGTTCCTCAACACGACCTTCCTCGTCACCGAGCAGATCCCTGATCCGCTCTCGCGGGACTTCACCTACCACAAGGTGTTCCTTCCCGGCATCGAGAAGACCTACACCGAGTCGGGCCGCGACGACCGGCTGATCATCACCACGCGCTTCGGGCGGAAGCTCGGCTTCACCACCTGCTACGACTATCTCTTCAGCGACCTGCTGCGCGAGTACACCGTGATCGACGAGATCGACGCGATCATCGAGCTCGCGTCGTGGCGGTCGCAGGCCACGCGCGACTACCCGGGCATGAACGTCCGGACGGACCTCTACTACGGCGAGCTCTGGGACAGCGTGATGTCCGCGTCCTCGGCGATGCACCAGGTGTGGACGATCGCGTGCAACGCGGTCGGGACGCACGGCATCAGCGGGGCGACGTTCTGGGGCGGGTCCGGGATCTGGGCGCCCTCGGGGCTCAGGCTGATCCAGGGCTCGCATTTCAACGAGGAGCTCCTCGTTGTCCACAACATCGACTTCATCGGCGCTCAGCGCCAGGAGAAGGACGACTTCGACTACTCGTTCGACTTCCGCGAGATCTACCGCCCGATGGAGGACGGCCGGGGCTACACCCGCAAGATCGACTGACCGGTCGGGCCACCCGCGGAGGGAGCGTCCGGTCACGCCCGTACGCTCGGCGGATCCGGCCGATCATCGAAGGGGGCAACCTTTGGGAACAGACACGAGATCGCAACCAGGCGGGGGCGTCGTTTTCGCCTTCACCATCCTCGCGGTCGTCGGAGTCCTCAACATCATCTGGGGACTCGTGGCGATCGGGCGCGACGAGTACTTCAACGTCGATGAGCTCCTCTGGGTCAATCTGACGGCCTGGGGAGTCGCCTACCTCATCATCGGGATCTTCCAGATCGTGGCTGCGGTGCTCATCGCCCAGGGTGAGGTGTTCGGTCAGATCCTCGGTGTGCTGATGGCGATCTTCGGCGGCGTCAACGCGCTGTTGTCCGTCGGTGCCTACCCGATCTGGTCGATCACGATCATGATCATCTGCGGGTTCATCGTGTGGGCATTGACCAAGGATCAGGAGTTCTTCTCCGACTGATGCGCTCGTCGGGGTCGTGCCGCACGGCGCGACCCCGAGGCGCGACCCCATCAGCCGGACGCGCTCGGCGCACCCACCGGGTCGGCCGGCACCGGAACGGGCTCGCTCGTGCCACGGTGCGCGAGCCACAGCCAGATCATCGCGACGGCGCCCGCCGCCAGTGTCGTGACGAGCGCGACGGCCTGGACGGCGAGGCTGAACGCGAGCGCCGTCTCCGCCGACACGCCGTGCGCGAGCGCGAGCGCGGGCACGAGCACGAGCTCACGCGCGCCGGCCCCCCCGGGAAGCCCCGGCACGGCACCCGCCATGACGATCACCGCGAACGCCAGACCTGCGGCCTGGGCCGGGGCGCCGAACGCGGCGAGCAGGGCGGCCAGACTGGCGACTCGAGCGAGGACCGCGCCGATCCCGAGGATCGAGGATGCTCGCGCGCGCGCGCGCGTCCGTCAACACACCGGCGCCCTGGCCGAGTCCGGACAACGCGCCGCGGGCACGCCGCGGCACCAGTCCGAGCAGTCGCCCCGGACCACCGAGGCGCCAGGCGATCGCCGCGGCGACGACCGCGACGACCGCGGCGACAGCCGTCCACCGCAAGCCTGACGCGGGCCCCGGCGGCGGCGACACCAACATCAGCACGAGCACGAACGCACCGGTCACCGCGGCGTCGATCGCCTTGTAACCGGCGATCCCACCCGCAATGCGCCAACTGCCGGCGGCGGCTGCGCCCGGGTGGCGGCGGACGAGCGCGACGCGAACCGCCTCGCCGAGGCTCGCGGGCAGCAGTTCGCACGCGGTACGCGCGACCCAGTGGATGCCCAGCGCGACGGAGGTTGGGACGCCATGCACGCCACCGGCACGCTGACACCGCGCCCACATCGTCTCCGGAGAGCGTCTGGCCGAGCAGATACGCACCGACGGCCACGCCGAGCAGTGCCGGGTCCGCACCTGCGAGCGACGCGCCCAACGCGGCCAGGTCGGCTTGGAGCAGGGCGAACAGCGCCGCGACGCCGATGGCGAGCACCGATGCGACGAGTACGAGGCGCCGCCACGACGGGAGACGGGTCGTGGCGCGGCGCAGGCGGCCGGTCGTTGGTTGATTCGGTGTCGGAATTGCGCGGGACGCTAGCAAGACGGCGGCTTGCGGACACACAAACGCTGTCGCCGTGGTCCCTCGGAGTGGCGCGCACAGGATCATGGGTCCATCATCGGCAGGAAGATGTCCCTCCCCCACCCACGAAGTGGCGCGGGGGTCCCGGCCGCCGATCGCGGCCGGACGTTCCCCGGCTGGTGGACGCTGCTCGTCCAGCTCGCGCTTGCGAGCGCGGCCGCGCTCGCCTACTTCGGCGTGCGCGGCCTGACCCAGAGCGACCTGGAACCGGCCCGGGACAACGCGGCGCGGCTCGTCGAGCTCGAGATCGCGCTGGGGCTCCACCGGGAAGCGTGGCTCCAGGAGCAGATCATCGGGAGCGATTGGCTGGTCTCGCTGGCCAACTGGGTCTACATCTACGGCCACTGGCCGGTGATCATCGCGACGCTCGCAATCCTCTTCGTGAAGGTGCCGGACCGCTTCTACCTGCTGCGCAACGCCATGTTCATCTCGGGGGCGATCGGCCTCGTGATCTTCGCGCTCGTGCCGGTGGCGCCACCGCGCCTCGGCGTGCTCGAGCTCACGGACACGGTCACGAGCCGGTCCGAGGCGTATCGCACCCTGCAGCCGCCCGGGCTCATCAATCGGTACGCCGCCGTCCCGAGCCTGCATTTCGGATGGAACCTGCTGATCGGCGTCGTCCTCTGGCAGATGACCCGCAATCCCGCCGTGCGCACCTTCGCGGTCCTCAGCCCGCTCTTGATGGCGGTCGCCGTGGTCGCCACCGCGAACCACTACGTGCTCGACGTGTTCGCCGGCGGTGCGGTCGCCCTGATCGGGCTCGTCGTGGCGCGATGGATGTCCGCGCGGGACTCCGTGCCGGGGTGGGCGCGGTCGGTCGGATGAGACGCGGCGTGACGATCGTGGCCCATCGGGCGGCCAACGACCTGTCGGCCCTCCGCGCGGCCGCACCGCACGCCGACGTGGTCGAGGCCGACGTGCACCTGTTCCGGGGACGACTCGAGGTCCGGCATGCCAAGACGATCGGGCCGATCCCGGTCCTCTGGGAGCGGTGGCACCTCATCGAGCGGACCCGGCCGCCGCTCGTGCTCGGTGACCTGCTGGCGAGCGTTGATCCCGATGTCGGGCTCATGCTGGACCTCAAGGGGCCGGACCCTCGGCTGGCGAGGGCGGTCGCCCACGCGACCGCCGACTGGGCGCGTGCTCGGCCACTCCTGGTCTCGTCGCGCGTGTGGCGCACGCTGGAGCGCCTCCGGGGCCGAACCGAGGTGACGACCCTCCACTCCGTGGGCAGCCCGCGACAGCTTCGCGCCCTCATGCGCCGATACGGGCCCGGGTCGCTCATGGGGGTCTCGGTCCATCGCCGGCTCCTGACGCCCGCGATCGTCGCGGCGTTGCGGGCGCGCGCGCCGCACGTGTGGTCCTGGCCGGTCAACGACGCCGCGACCGCCACGCGCCTCGCGGGGTGGGGGGTCACCGGCATGATCAGCGACGTGCCCGCGGCGATCCGCGACCTGTCGGGCGGCCCCGCCCCCCCGCCGCGACGGTGACGGCCCGCGCCGAGTCCGACACGCACCGCTGGCGGAGCCTTCTCACCGAGGTGCGGATCCTCAGTGGTGCCGCTCGGCCGCGGGCTCGACCACCGCACATTCGCGGTCAACGACGAGCTCGTCGTCCGCCAGGCGACCTCGCGCGGGGCGGGCACGCGGATCGGACGCGTCACGAGGTGCGGGTGCTCCGGCGCGCGGCGCGCCGTTCGACGCTCACCGTGCCGGAGGTGATCGGCGTCGATGCGGCGGCGGGCGTGATCATCCTTCGGAAGGTGCGCGGCGTGTCCCTGCTCGACCGGCCCGGGGGGGGGGAGCAGTGTCCCCGCGGCCCGGTGCGACACACGGTGGTCGGGCGGCGGGGGGGGGAGCGCGGCCGCCTGCCGACGGTCTCGGCGCTGCTCGACGGCCTCGCGTACGGCCTGGACCACCGCGCGACGAGCGGTACTGGCGCGTCGCCCTGGAGCGGCTGCCGACGATGTTCCGGCCCCGCGCGCCGTGCCCGGAAACGCACGAGAGCCCCGGAACCATGCGGTCCATCGGGGCTCTCGGTCCATGGCGAGACCCGGACTCGAACCGGGGACACCACGATTTTCAGTCGTGTGCTCTACCAGCTGAGCTATCTCGCCGGAGCCACGGAACCGTAGGCCCTCCCCAGGCGCGACGCAAGCGCCGTCGGACCGGCGATCGCGGCTCAGTCGTCGTCGAGCACGGCGTGGCCGCCGAGCTGCAGCATCGCGCGACCCCAGGGGCCGAACGTCGGCTCGTTCTCGTCGACCTCCGCGGCGGCGCTCACCGCGATCGCGCGCTCGGTGACGGCGTCGGACGCCATGTTCGGATCGTCGGTCATCGGGTGTCTCCGTTCGGACGTGTCTCGTCCAAGCCCTTGTCGGCAGAACCGTCCCGCCGCTCAATCACGACGGCCGATCCGGGGTCCTGGTCGCCCTCGGCCGGGGAGAAGCCCCGATCGGCGCGCGGCGCGACTCGCCGCGACTTCGGGTGGACCCGCTCGCCGAGGGCCGGATCGGCGTGTCCTCGTCCCGGTCAGGCGGAGATCGGCGAGACCCGCCGCAGACGGATCCGCATACCCTCCTCGGCGGCGAGCACCGACGCCGCGTCTCCGCGGTTGACCGCGACGGCCACCCAGCCGTGGCTGTCGGCATGGACGACCAGGTCGCCCGCGGGCACGTCCGCGAACGCGAGGCCCACGATCGCGCGGCGCTCGGATGCGCCGGCGTCGATCATGACCGGGTCGCCGACGCCGAGACCGGCGCCGGCCAGCGCATCGGACGTGGCCAGCGTGGCGACGTTGCCGAACCGATCCCACCCGACGACCTCCGTCGCGATCAGGCCACTGCGGACCTCGGGTGCCGGGAGGTCGGGCGACACCAGCGAGGCGGGCTCGACCTCCGCCCCGAGCCGCCCCGGATCGGCGCCGCCCGCGAGCGCCGCGGCGGCGGGGGCGAACACGTCCCGACCGTGGAAGGTCGCAGGTGCATCGCGCGGCGGGCGAAGCTCGACCGCCAGCGCAGCTCCACCGAGCGAGGCGGAGGCCGGCGCGAGCAGGCCGTTGTCCGGCCCCACGAGGTCGATCCCCGAGGCGGTCCGGACGACGAGCGCGCGGCGGTCCGATCCGACGCCCGGGTCGACGACGGCCACCACGACCCCGTCGTCCGCGAGAAGGCGAGCCAGCCGCGCGAGGACCAGCGAGGCCCAGCGGACACGTCCCGGCGGGAGATCGTGCGCCAGGTCGATCCGGTCTGCGCCCGGGGCGCCCCGCGCCAGGACGGCATGGATGGCGCCGACGTGCTCGCTCCCGGCCCCGTAGTCGGTCAGCAGGCCGAGCGGGCGCATCGCGCTCAGGTGCGCACCCGGGCGTCCGCGAGGAGCGCCGCGACCAGGCCCGGGATGTCGTGGGTGCCGGCCTCGACGTCCACACGCAGGCCGGCGTCGCGAAGCGTGCTGCTCGTCACCGGCCCGATCGACACCACCCGCGGCCCGCCGGTCCGCAGGGCCGCGGTCCCGGCGTCGTCCAGCTGCGCGAGGAAGCTGCGCACCGTGGAGCTCGCCGTGAAGGTCAGGTAGTCGGCGTCGAGCGCGCGCGCGAGCAGCGCGGGGTCCGGCGCCTCGGCGACGGCCTCGTACAGGAGCACCTCGTCGACCTCCGCCCCGCGCACGCGAAGCCCGTCCACCAGGTCCGGCCGTGATCCGCGGGCGCGCGCGACCAGGGTGGACACGCCACGCAGATCGCGATCGGCCAGCGCCTCGAGGATGCCCTCGGCCACGAAGCGCTCCGGGACGAGGTCGGCGCGAACCCCGTTTGCGGCCAGGCGTTCGGCGGTGCCGGGGCCGATGGCGACGATTGTCGTCGCGGGATCGAACGCGCGCGCGTCGGCGCCCCGTGCGGCCAGCAGCGCAAACAGTCGGTCCACGCCGTTGACGCTGGTCAGGACGATCAGCCGGTAGTCGGCCAGGCGATCCAGGGCCGCCGCGTCCTCGGAGCCGGGCACGAGCGGCTCGATGCGGATCGCCGGCACCTCGATCGGCGCCGCACCGAGCTCGCGGAGGCGCGCGCTCAGGGCGCTCGCCTGGGCGCGGGCGCGGGTGACGACCACGGAACGTCCGGCGAGCGGGCGGGCGGCCGCCCACGCGATCCGCCCGGCGAGGGCGGCGGTCTCACCGATCACGACCACGGCCGGAGGACGCAGCCCCCGGGCGGCCACCTCACGCGCGACGGTGGCGAGGGTCGCCGTGAGGACCTCCTGCTCGGGAAGCGTGCCGTTTCGCACGACCGCGACCGGCTGGTCGGGAGGACGTCCTGCGGCCATCAGCGCGTCGGCGATGCGCCCGAGGCGCCCCATCGCCATGAGCAGCACGAGCGTTCCGGGCACGCGCGCCAGCGCCGCCCAGTCGGTCTGCTCGCTGGGCTTGTCCGGGTCCTCGTGGCCGGTGACGACCGTGAACCCGGTCGCGACGGCGCGATGCGTGACCGGGACGCCCGCGTAGGCGGGCGCGGCGATGGCGCTCGTGATGCCCGGGACGACCTCGAACGGGATCCCGGCGGCGGCGAGCACCTCGGCCTCCTCGCCGCCGCGGCCGAAGACGAACGGGTCGCCACCTTTCAGCCGCACGACCGTCGTGGCCGTGCGTGCGGCGTCGACGAGCGCCGCGTTGATCTCGTCCTGCGTCATCGCGACCCGCCCGGGCGCCTTCCCGGCGTTCATCAGGCGCGCGTCTGCCCGGCAGAGCGGAAGCAGCGCCGCGGTCCCGAGGCGATCGTGCACGACGACGTCGGCCCGCGAGAGCAGCTCGCGTCCACGCACCGTGAGCAGGCCCGGATCGCCGGGCCCGGCGCCGACGAGGTAGACGGTTCCGGTCGCGCTCATCCGGCGAGCACTCCGGCGAGACGCTCGCCCAGGCCCTCGGGGTCGTGGGCCGGGCCGGACAGCGACCCGCGCCGCGCCCCGCGCCCCTCGGCGTCCAGCGCCATGAACCCCACCATCGACAGCACGGCGCCATCATCCTCGACACCGCAGACGGCCCCGATCGGCGCCTGACATCCCCCGCCGAGCGCGCGAAGGGTCGCCCGTTCGGCGGCAAGGCACGCGCGGGCGCCCGAGTGATCGATCGTCGCCACCGCACCGCTCACCGCGGAATCGCCGACGCGCCCCTCGATCGCGAGCACGCCCTGGCCCGGCGCGGGCACCATGGTCGATGCCGGCAGCAGGACCGAGGGCCGGACGTCGAGCCCCAGCCGGGCGAGACCCGCGCAGGCGAGCACCAGCGCGTCGACATCGCCGTCGCGCCAACGCGCCACGCGCGTGCCGACGTTCCCACGGATCTCGACGACCCGCAGGTCGGGACGATGGACACGAAGCTGCGCCGCCCGCCGGGGGCTTCCCGTGCCCACCCTGGCACCCTCGGGGAGATCCTCGAGTCGCTCGGCGCCGATCAGTACGTCCCCCGGATCCTCGCGCCGGGGTGTCGCGACGACCTCCAGGCCGTCCGGCAGGTCGGCGGGCAGGTCCTTGGCCGAGTGGACCGCCAGGTCCGCGCGACCGTCGAGCAGCGCCCGCTCCAACTCCTTGACGAACAGCCCCTTGTCCGGCGCCGGCGCCCCCGGCGGCGCATCCGCGCTCCATCGGTCGCCCGTGGTGACCATCTCGAGGAGCTCGGTCTCGTGGCCGGCGCGACGGAGCGCGTCGACCACGGTGCGGGTCTGCGCGAGCGCCAACGGCGAGCGTCGCGTCGCGATGACCAGCTTGGGGGCGCTCCGGCTCACGGGCGCCGGTGGGTGCTCAGCGGGCGTCCCTGACGCCCTCGGTCCGCTCGGCCCGGTCCTCGACCGGGGGCGGCTCCAGCCCGAAGAGATGCCGCAGACTGTCGACGTGGCGCAGATCGTCGCCGTGCGCCGCGGCCTTGCGAACGCGCACCGTCGGCTCGTGCAGCAGCTTGTTCACGATCCCCCTCGTGAGGGCGTCGAGTCGCGCACGGTCGGCGGGGCTGATCGAGTCCCACTGTCCCGCCAGGCGCTCGAGCTCGGCGAGCCTGATCTCCTCCGCGCGCGCGCGCAGGGAGGTGATCGCGGGGGTCGCGGCGAGCTCGCGGCGCCAGGCGCCGAAGGAGTCGACCAGCTCGACCACGACGCGCTCCGCGCGGCGAGCCTCGAGGCGGCGACCGTTGAGGCTCGCCTCGACGACTCGCTCGAGGTCGTCGATGTCGTACAGGGACACGCCCGGGACCTTCGCCACCCACGGATCGATGTCGCGCGGCACCGAGATGTCGACGATGACCATCGCCCGCTCCGGTCGCGTCGCCATGATGCGCTCGACGTCGCGCGCGCCGAGGATCTGGTGGGGGGCGGCGGTCGAGCTGATGACGAGGTCGGCCTCACGGAGCTCGACGCCGACGCGATCGAAGCCGACGCCGCGCCCGCCCATCTGCTCGGCGAGCTCCCTGGCCGCGCCGACGGTGCGGTTGACGACGACGAGATCCTGAAAGCCGAGGGAGCCGAGCGAGGCGGCGGTGGCCCGGGCCATCTTGCCGGCGCCGATCACCACGACGCGCCGGCGCTCGGCGGCCGGGAACGCGGTCCGCGCGACATCCAGCGCGACGGCGCTCACGGACGACGGACCCTCGGAGATGCGGGTCTCGGTCCGGACGCGCTTGCCCGCCTCGAGCGCCCGGCGAAAGAGCTGGTCGAGGAACGGGCCGCTCGCGCCCTCCTCGCTCGCCAGGCGCAGGGCGGCCCTGACCTGGCCGACGATCTCGCTCTCGCCGACGACCATCGAGTCGAGCCCGGACGCGACCCGGAACAGGTGGGCGACCGCCGAGGCCTCGCGGTGGGCGTACTGGACGCACGCGAGCTCAGCGACGCCGATCTCCGTGCGCGCGATGAGCGCATCCTCCACCGCCTGCTCGGCATCGGCGGCGGTGTCGCCGACGGCGTAGATCTCGGTGCGGTTGCACGTGGAGAGGGCGACCGCCTCGGACACCGAATCCCGCGACACCAGGTCGCTCAGGAGCTCGCGGGCCTCCGCCCCGGACAGGGCTGCCTTCTCGCGCTGCTCGACGCGGGCGGTCTTGTGCGACATGCCGACGGCGACGAGTTCCACTACTGCCCGATCCCAAGCGTCGTGTGCGCCAGCCGGCGCGCGCCCGCGGTGTCGTCGGCGGCGAGGAGCGCCATCACGTCGGTGTCCATCAGGCGATCGACCGCGGCGCGTCGGTCGACGGAGTCCGGATACCGGTCGCGAAGCCCGGGACGCAGCTCGCCGAGAAGCTCGACGAGCGCACCCCACTCGTCGCCGACCGCCCGCGCCAGATGGTCGCGCAGTCGCGCGGCCACCGCGGGACTCGCGCCACCGGTCGAGGCGGCGACCACGATCGGGCCGCGCCGAAGGAGCGATGGGAACACCACTGAACACGCGTCGGCATCAGCCGCCACATTGCAGAGGATCCCGACCGCGTCCGCATCGCGGCGAACCGCCCCGTCGACCTGCGGGTTCCCCGTGGCCGCCACCGCGATCGTCGCGCCCTCCAGGTCCTCGCGACCCTCGTAGCCGCGGGCCATGAGGCGCGCGCCTCGACGGGCGAGGGCCTCGGCGTTGACGGACGGAGCCGGATCGACCACGGTCACGTCGGCGCCGGCGTCCAGAAGCGAGCCCGCGCGGCGCACGCCGATCGGGCCCGCACCGACGACGACGGCGCGGCGTCCGCGAAGATCCACCAGAAGCGGCAGGTGAGGCGCCCGCGAGTCGGCGCTGGTCGTGTGGGACACCACCGCGTTGCAGCCTAGATGCGCATGGGGCGGTGGGCCAGGGTCAGGTCGGGACGGCGTGCGGGCCGACCGTCAGGACCTGTCGCGCGCCGGCGCGACCGGCTCCCATCACCGCCCGGCGGACTCGATCTCCGAGGAGATGCCCTCGCCGTCCGCGCCGGGCTCGTCCTCGATCGGATCCTGGCGCTCGACCAGCCTCGCGAGCAACTCGGTCTCCCGTGCCATCCTGGCGGCCTTCAGGCCGAGCAGCACGACGTACATCACCAGCGCGAAGAGGATGACCGCGTATGCGGCGACCACGTACTGGGTGCCGGATCCCATCAGAGGCCACCCTCGAGCCGGAGCTTCAGGCGTTTGAGCGCGTCGTCGGCCCGGCGCTGGAGCAGTTCGATCTGCAGGAGCGTCAGGAAGAGCCCGAGCATCGCGACCTGGGCGACCACGAACCAGACGAGCATCGTGTCGGGCATGTTCGCGCCGGTCGAGGTGAAGACGACCGGGTGGACGAACGATTCGGCCACGCGGACCGAGTAGAACGAAAGCGGCACCGACGCGAACGCCGCGATCGCGAAGATCGACGAGTACCGGGCGCGTCGCTCACCCTCGGCCGACGAGCGCAGCATGAAGTACGCCGAGTAGAGGAGGATCACGATCAGGAACGTGACCAGCCGCGGGTCCTCCCACACCCACCAGGTCCCCCAGGACGCGCGCGCCCAGATGGAGCCCGTGAGGATCACCAGCACCGAGAAGAACAGGCCGAGACCGACGGACACGACGCTCACCATGTCGTGCTCCGGGCTGCGGGTGCGCAGGTACCGGATCGCATAGATCGCGGCCACCCCGAACGCCACCAGGGACGTGATCGCGATGGCGACGTGGTAGTAGAAGATGCGCTGGATGACGCCTTGGTCGGCGTCCTCGGGTGCCACGAGAAAGATGCCGACGGCCGACAGGGCCAAGAGGGCCGCGGTGACCGTCCCCGTGACCACGAGCCGGCGTCCCCCGGTTGCAAGCTCAGTCATCGAAGACGTACTCGTATGTCGCGTAGCTGACCAGGGCGAAGACTACCGCATACACCCCCAGGAACAGGCAGTACCCCTGGTACTCGGCGACCTCGCGCGGGCCCCCGAGGACGGCGTGCGTGGCCCCTCCGGCGGCGATCACGACCGGCAGGAGCGCGGGGAGGAACAGCGCGGGCACGAGCAGCTCGCGCCCGCGGGCGAAGGCCGCCAGCGAGGCGACGAGCGACCCGAGCGCCGCGATCCCGAGATCCGCGAGGACGGCGGCGCCGAAGGCCAGGGCAAGGTCGACTGGACCGGCGCCCTCGACGAAGAAGACGACCGCGAGCGGAAGCACGACGATCTCGAGCGCCAGCATGTAGAGGAAGATGGTGCAGGCCTTCGCGGTCAGAAGCGCGCCCCGCGAGACGGGTGCCACGAGCAGCCCGTCGAGCACGCGCCCCTCGCGCTCCGCCGCCCAGGCCCGTGACACGGCGAGCACCGCCGTGAGCGCGAGCGTCGCCCAGATGATCCCGCCCGCGAAGGGGGTCGCGTCGTCGACGCGCGAGGCCACCGTGAACTGGAACAACACCATCGTGATGAGGGCGAACAGGGCCATGCCGACGGCCGTCTGGCGGGTGCGCAGCTCCAGGCGGAGATCCTTCGCGATGAGCGCGCCGAGCGGTCGGAGCGCGTCGCGGGCGCCGAGCGCCGCGGGGGGGTCCGCCGTCCGAGCGTCGTCGCGGACGCGCGAGCTCATCGGCGCGACCGCGCCGGCCGAGCGGTCGCCCGCTCGTAGAGCGCCGCGAGTCCGTCGTCGTCGAGCTCCGCGGTCGACCGCTCGGCGGTGATCCGACCGGCCCGCATGATGAGCACCCGGTCGGCGAGGCGGCGGGCGCGCGTGAGCTCGTGCGTCACGATCACGAGCGACCGTCCCGCCATCTCGGCGAGTTCCCCGTCGAGCACCCTGGCGCCCGCCGCGTCGAGGCCGGCGTACGGCTCGTCGAGCAGCAGCAACCGGGGCTCGTGGAGCAGCATCCTGGCGATGCCCAGGCGCTGCGCCATGCCGCGCGAGTAGACCCGGACCGGATCGAGCGAGCGGGCCAGGAGCCCGACGCGATCGAGCAGCTCCTCGATCCGCGCGGCCGGACGCCGCACCGCGTGGAGCGCCGCGTGGAGCTCGAGGTTCTCCCTGCCCGAGAGATCCGGGTAGACGAGCGGCTCGTGCCCCAGGTAGCCGATCACGCGCCGGGCCCGGCGGGCGTCGGCGGGACACTCCGCCCCCGCGACGCGGAGCGCGCCGTCGTCGGGGCGCAGGAGCGTGGCCACCACCCGCACGAGGGTGCTCTTGCCGGCGCCGTTCGGACCCACGACCGCGATGCGCTCCCCCTCGGCCAGGGCGAGATCCACCCCGTCGAGGGCGGGGCGCGACCCGAAGGTCTTTCGGAGCCCGGTCGCCTGGATCAGGAGATGGTCACCGCGACGATCACGAACGCCCCGTAGACGAGCGCGAGGACGCCGTTCGCGGACCCGAAGGCGGCCTGCACGCGGCCGGGGTCGGCGGGATCGACGATCACGTGCTCGTAGACGAGGATCGCGGCGCAGGCGAGCACGCCGACCTGGTAGACGAGGCCGGCATCCGCGAGGGCGCCCGCGGCGGACAGCAGGACGATCGCCGAGACGTGGAGCGCTCGGGCGGCCAGCGGGGCGGCGCGGGCGCCGAACCGGGCCGGGAAGGACCGGATGCCGTTCGCCCGGTCGAACTCGACGTCGAGCAGCGCGTAGATGATGTCGAAGCCCGCGATCCAGGTCGCGACCCCGAGCCCGAGCAGGACGGCCGCGGGAGCGATCTCGTTGGTGACCGCCACCCAGGCGCCGACGGGCGCCAGGCCGATCGTGAGACCGAGGAACAGGTGGCAGCCCCACGTGAACCGCTTGGTGTAGGGGTAGATCACGAACGCCGCGACCGGGATCGGCCAGAGCACCCAGGTGAGCCACGGAAGCTGCGACACCGCCACGAGCAACACGGCCAGGCTCACCGCGCAGAACATCGTGACCTGGGCCGAGGTGAGGCGGCCGCTCGGGAGCTCTCGGCCCGCCGTGCGCGGGTTGCGCGCGTCGATGTCGGCGTCGATGAGGCGGTTGAGGGCCATGGCGAGCGAGCGCGCCCCGACCATGGCGATCAGGATCCATGTCAGCCGCCCGATCGACGGCCACGCCATCTCGGCCAGGAGCGCGCCCGCGAGCGCGAAGGGAAGGGCGAAGACCGTGTGCTGGACGCGCACGAGGCCCATGAGGGCCGGAACGGTCGCGAGCCCCGAGGCGGGCGCGGCATCGCGTGATCCGACCACGGGAACGAGTGTAACCGGCGGCGGCACCGCGGATCCGGCCTGCGCGCTGTCGTGTGTCCCGTCGTGCGAGTCGTGGCCCATCCGCCGCCGCGCGCGTCAGCCGTCCGGCGGCCGGGCAGGGCCGTAGACCGCCGGGCGACCGTGGACGAGTCCCCAGAACTGGTCCCCGTGGTCGTAGTGCCACCACTCCTCGGAGTAGGCCGTGAAGCCCGCGTCGTGCATCGCCCAGAAGAGCCGGCGCCGATGCTCCCGGGCGGGCGAGGGGAACAGCTCGAGCGCGTGCGCGCCGGCCTCCGGGACGAAGGCGTCGAAGTCGGTCCCGAGGTCCAACGGGCGACCGTCCCCGTCGGCGAGCGTGAGGTCGACCGCCCCGCCCGTCAGGTGCGGAGGAGGCGTCGACGGGTCGGCCGACGGTGGAGTGACGTAGCGGGCCGCCTCGGCGGCGAGCCGGGCCTCGCCCCAGGCGGTGTGGGTGGCCCGGAGCGCGCCGAGAAAGCCGTCGTAGAGCGCGCGCTGGATCGTGATCGGACGAAAGCCGTCCCAGACGAGCAGCGTCATCCCGTCCGGCAGGCCGTCGGCGGCGCGCGCGAGCCGGTCGGCGACGCCCTCCCGCACCCAGCATCGCGGGAGCGCCCCGGAAACGCCCATCGCCAGGTACCGGGGGTCCTCGCCGACCCGGCCACCGATGTCCGCGACCCGGACCAGCGGCTCGTCGTACGGCTCGATCGGGACGTCACGCCAGCCGTCGTTCGTGAAGAGGTCGGGGATCGGCGTCAGTCGTTCCATTCAGCCGCCTCCACGCGCCACCCCGGGTCCGCCCCGGCGGCCACCGCGACGAACGGCGCCACGCGGGCCGAGGGATGCGGCACCGTCGCGGGGTCCTCGCCCGGGTAGGCGGCCGCACGCATCGACGTCCGCATCGCGCCCGGGTTGATCGCGACGCAACGGATGCCCCGGTCGACGAGCTCGTCGCGGAGCATCCGGGTCATCCCGTCCACCGCCAGACGCGAGATGGCGTACGCCCCCCACCCGGGGCGCCCGGCCGCGCCCGAGGTCACGTTGATGACCGCGCCGCCCTCACCCATGCCGGCGAGGACGCGCTGGGTCAGGGCCAGCGTCCCGACCACGCCCACGTCGAGGACGCGGGCGACGCCCTCGATCGACGCCTCGGCGAGCGGGGCGCGCTCACCGAGCTCGCCCGCGTTGTTGACGAGCACGTCGACCCTGCCGAGGACGGCGACCGCACGGTCGCCAACGCGCTTGGCGGCGTCGACGTCGCCAAGGTCGAGGGGGAGGACGAACGGCGGTACGCCGCGCTCGGCGCAGGCCCGCGCGACCGATGTCAGCCGCGTCTCGTCCGTCGCCGTCAGGACCAGCGTCGCCCCTTCCGACGCGAAGGTCTCCGCGATCGCCCGTCCGAGGCCGCGGGAGGCCCCGGTGACCACCGCGCGAACGCCGGCCAGACGGCCCGGGGGCCCGCCCATGCCGCCGGGCGCTACGGCCCGGGCGGGGTCTCGCCCTCGCCGGTTCCGCCCTCCGCCGGGGGCGGTGGCGCGGGGTCGATCGTCTGCGACTGCTCGCCGAAGCGGTCCTTGCGGAACCCGCTCGGCATGGCCGTCTGCACGTCCTCGGCAACCCACGGGAGGATCGGCTGGACCGCGCTGTCCTCGCTCTCGCCGGCCACCGAGGCCACATAGGCGGAGACGTCGATGGCGTCCTGACCGGTCAGGAGGTCGCGGGGCATCGGCTGGTTGGCGATCTCGATCCACCTGAGCGTCACGCCCTCGAACTGGCTCTCCGGGAACCCGGCCTGACGCGGACCCCGGAACGTGTCGTCGAGGTTGGGGCCGATGCGACCCTGCGTGCCCGCATCGTCGAGCTGGTGACAGCCGCCGCAGACCGCCGCGAACTGCTGCTTGCCCGCCTCGACGTCGGCGTTGGGGTTGATGTCCTCCTTGTCGGCGCTGTCGCCACCGCCGCAACCGGCGAGCGCCAGGCCGAGGGTGAGGACGAGCGCGGCGCCGATGGCGCTCCTGCGACGACGGGGACGGGGGGTCGCGGTCATAGGAGGTACACCAGCCCGAAGAGGATGACCCAGACGACATCGACGAAGTGCCAGTAGAGCGACCCCGCGGCGAGCGGGGTGTCCCACGTCGGCGAGAAGTCCGATGCCTTGCGCACGCGGATGTACATCACGAACAGGATCGTGAGACCGAGGGCGACGTGCGCTCCATGGAACCCGGTCAACGAGTAGAAGGCGCCGGCGAACGCGGTGTCCCCGGGCGTGAACTTCAGATGCCAGTACTCGTTCATCTGGACGATGAGGAAGACCAGCCCGAGCAGCATGGTCAACTCGAGACCGCGCTCGAGCCCGCGCCTGTCGCCCATCTTGAGCCGGTGCTCGCCCCAGTGCAGCGTGAAGCTGGAGAACACCAGGATCGCCGTGTTCACGCCGGTGAGGACGATCGGAAGCTCGAAGGCCTCACCCTCGGCGTTCCGCGGGGGCCACTCGTCGGCGATGTTGTATCGGACGAAGAAGTACGCCGCGAACAGGGACGCGAAGAGCATCGCCTCCGAGCCGAGGAAGAAGAGCATCATCAGCATGCCGGGGCGCATGCCCCCGCCGGACTCGGTGCCCTTGGCGGGCGCCCCGCCGTACGTCGTCGGCTCGACCGGACCGGCCTGTGTCGTCGCCATCGCCCTAGCCTCCCGCAGGCGCCGTGGGCGCCTCGGCGTCGACCTGGATCAGCTCCACCGGGATGGGTGACACCGCCGCCCTGACCGGGTCGGCCGCGTCGTCGCCGGCGCGGCCCCGGACCGCGACCAGCAGGATCCCGGTCGCCGCATAGGAGCCGACGGCCACGCCGGCCGCCTCGGCAGGATCACCGTCGATCACCTCGCCGCGCGCCGGGACGCCCGCCTCGACCAGGAGGCCGAGCGCTCGCTCCACCCGCTCCGCCGCCTCGTCTCGGGCCCTGTTGGCGTCCTCCGTCCAGCCCGGACCGTCGAGCGAGAGCGGGCACACGACGGTGACCCCGACGGGCTCCCTGTCCGCGCGTGCGCGCACGGCGTCGAGCAGTCCCTCGGTCGCGAGCGCGTCGTTCGCGATCACCCCGAGTTGCGCGATGCCGGCCGCGACCGGGGCGCCCACCTCGGCGGCGCCGACGACGACGCGCGTCACGGCCGTCTCGGTCGCCTTGCGGACACGATCGATGATGTCGTGGTCCATCCAGACCGAGTCGCCCGACTTGTAGGTGGCGACGATGATCTCCTGGACGTCCTCGTCGGCGGTCACCGCCGCGGCGGCGTCCATCGGCCCGCCGTCGACGACCGCACCCGACGCGTCGATCCCTGCCTCAGCCAGGATCGCCAGCGCCACCTGCAGCCGGCGGTCCGCGACCTTGTGGTCGGCGCCCTCGGCCGGCACGGCGAACGTGAACCGCCAAACGCCCTCTCCGGCACGCCGCTTGACCTCGTCGAGCAGCCCCTGCGAGGAGACGGTGTCCTGGGCGATCACCAGGATCGTGCGCCGCTCCGTCTCGGTCAGCTCGCCGCCGCCGATCTCCTCCGGTGCGAACACGACGGCGTGCCGCGCGCCCGGGATGCCGTACTGGTATGGACCGCCGACCACCTGCGGGGTGGCCTCGAAGTTGAACAGGCTCGGCGGGGACGACACGAGCCACTCGAGCGTCCTGCTGCGCCAGGGGTTCCACGGCGCCTTGGGCCCCTTCGCCCACGAGTAGATCATGTTGTAGATGAAGATCAGGGTCGCACCGGCCATGATCAACGACGCCACGCTGATGAAGGCGTTGACGTCGGCGAAGCGGTCGTCGTAGTCGGCGACACGCCGCGGCATGCCCTGGGTCCCGAGCCAGTGCATCGGGAAGAAGGTGGCGTTCATGCCGATGAACGTGAGCCAGAAGTGCCACTGCCCCAGTCGCTCGTTGTACATGCGCCCGGTCATCTTCGGGAACCAGTAGTACACACCCGCGAAGATGGTCATCACGCTGCCACCGAAGAAGACGTAGTGGATGTGCGCCACGACGACGTAGGTGTCCGTGATCGAGATGTCCACGGGGACGACCGCGAGGTAGACGCCCGACAGCCCGCCGATCACGAACGTGAATATGAACCCCGTGGCCCACAGCATGGGCGTCTTGAGGTGGATCTTTCCGTCCCAGAGCGTGCCGAGCCACGAGAAGATCTTCACGCCGGTCGGGACCGCGATCACGATCGTCGTGATCATCATCGGCACGCGGAGCCACGACGCCATGCCCGAGACGAACATGTGGTGGGCCCAGACGCCGAACCCGAGGATGGCGATCGCAACGGTGGAGAACGCGAGGGCGCGATAGCCGAAGATCGGCTTGCGCGAGAACGTGGATATCACCTCGCTGATGATCCCGAAGCCCGGGAGCATCATGATGTACACCGCCGGGTGCGAATAGAACCAGAAGACGTGCTGGTACATGATCACGTCGCCGCCGCCGGCGGGGTTGAAGAACTGCGTGTTCATGATCCGGTCGAAGAGGGTCATGAACTGCGAGCCCGCGATGAAGGGCGTGCCGAACACCACCAGGGCGGACGTGGTGGCGTTGGCCCAGACCAGGAGCGGCATGCGCCAGACGGTCATGCCCGGGGCGCGCATGGTGAAGATCGTGACCAGGAAGTTGATCGCCGCCATGATCGACGACGTCCCGATGATCTGGACCGCGACCTCGAACATGGTCTGGCCAAGCTGGCCCTGCACCGCGAGCGGCGTGTACGCGGTCCAGCCGGCCGAGTAGGCGCCGACGAGCGGGCTGGCCGACAGGAGCAGCCCGCCCGGGATCAGCATCCAGAACGACAGCGCGTTCAGGCGCGGGAAGGCCATGTCCTTGGCGCCGATCATGATCGGCAGCACGTAGTTCGCCAGACCCGCAAAGGCGGGGATGACGAACAGGAAGATCATGACCGTGGCATGGCTCGAGAACAGGCCGTTGTAGTCCTCGCCGTCAACGAGGTTCTGGCCCGGGGCCGCGAGCTCGGCCCGCACGAGCAGCGCGAAGATGCCGCCGACCACGAAGAAGAAGAAGACCGTGACCATGTACTGGATGCCGATCACCTTGTGATCGGTGTTCACGGTGAAGTAGTCGCGCCACGAGCGCGCACCGTGCATCGAGTGGTCCTCGTAGTCGACCCGGCGCCCGGCGATGTACCCGAGCCACCAGTCGAAGCACCCGATCCCGGCAAGGAACCCGACGCTCGCGGTGGCGAACGTGACCGTGGCGTAGAGCTGCTCGGTCCAAAGCGGCTCCATGCCGAACACGAAGCGGAAGAACCACACCAGCAGGATCCCGACGCCGGCCCCGACGACGGTGCCGACGAAGGCCCGCTTCCACCAGTATGAGAGCGGCCGCTCGTCGTGGTGATGGTGGTGGTGCGGCGGGGTGGCGTGTGCGGGTGCGAACGTGGCCATGTGGTCAGTGCCTCACGTTGCGTCGGGCAGGGGTGCGGTTCATCGGGGTCACGGCGTCGCGGCCGGGGCGGCGGCGCTGGCCTGTCGGCTCGCGTCGCGAAGCCAAGTGTCGTAGTCGGACTGCTCCATCACGATCGCGCGCGTGCGCATGATGCCGTGACCCGCGCCGCAGAGTTCGGCGCAGATGAGCGGATACGTCCCGACACCCTGGGTATCGACGATCAGCTCGGTCGTGATGCCCGGGACGACGTCCTGCTTCAGGCGCCACTCCGGCACGTACAGGTCGTGGATCACATCCTGTGAGCGCATCTTGAGGACGATCTGGCGCCCATCCGGTACACGCAGATCACCGGTCTGGATGCCCGCGTCGGGGTAGCGGAAGATCCAGGCGAACTGGGCCGCCTCGACCTCGATCTCGATCCGGTCGGACTCGAGCTGCTCGTTCTCGCTCAGCGTCACCCAGGCCCACACACCCATCACGGCGAGCAGGATGCACGGCAGGATCGTCCAGGCGATCTCGAGCTTGGTGTTGCCGTGGTTCGGCGGTCCGTCGCTCTCATCGCCCTTCTTGGCCCGGAAGGCGAACACGGCGTAGACGAGGACGGTGGTGACGAGCACCATGATCGCGCCGGCCGCGATGGTGAGGAACCACGTGAGGTCGTCGACCCGGTCCGCCTGTTCGGCACGCGCCGCCGGCATCCAGTCGATGAAGAAGATCGACCCGAAGGTGACGACCGCGGTGACCACGCCGATGACGGCGAGGGGGAGGATGTGGCGGGATCCACGCACTGGGAGCGGCACGCTATCACGGGGTCCAGCCGCCACGTCAGGGCGTTTCCCCGGGCCGTATGTCCCTCCCCGGCGGACCGACGTCATCGCCGGCGGCCGCGCCGGCGCCGGCCATCCGGCCGAGCAGGGCGGGGGTCGCAAGCGCCGTCGCCAGCAGCACCGCGGCCGTGAGGACGAGCGGCGCCGCGGGCGCGACGAGCTGGTAGGCGGCGGCACCCGCGATCGGCCCGAGGATACGCCCGACGCCGCCCACCGAGCCGAGGGCCCCGAGCACGGCGCCCTGCTCGTCGGCCGCCGCCGTCAGCGAGGCCAGGGCGAGGGTGGCGCTGTAGGCGAACCCCCACCCGGCCGCGAGCACCGCGAGCGCGGGCAGCATCAGCCAGAGCGAGCCGGCGAGCGCGACGCCGAGCGCGCCCGCGGCCGTGGCCGTCAGCCCGCCGATCAGCACCCGCCGCTCGCCGAACCGCCGGACCACGGGCCCGATGAGGCCGCCCTGGACGCTCGCGGCGACGATGCCGATGAACGCGAACAGGAGACCCACGCCGAGCTCGGCGTAGCCGAGACGATCCGCGGCGAAGAGGGCGAAGGTGGCCTCGACCCCGACGAACGCGGCGGTCGCGACGAGCGACACGACCAGGACGCCACGCCGCTCCGGGCGACGCAGCATCGCCCGGACACCGCCCCGGACGCGCCTGGCCGCGGTCGCGGATCGTGACTCCGGCAGCCGCGCGTACGCCCAGACCAGGTTCGCCGCCGAGAGCGCGGCGACCACGAAGAAGGGCGTGCGGGGTCCCGCCGTCGAGAGCAACGCCCCGAGCGCGGGCCCGATCGTGAAGCCGAGCCCGAACGCCGCACCGATCAGGCCCAGTCCGCGGGCGCGCTCACCTGGGCGGGTCACGTCCGCGACGTAGGCCTGGGCGGCCACGTAGGAGGCGCCCGCCGCGCCGTGGAGCGCGCGGGCGACGAACAGCAGCCAGAGCGTCGACGCCAGCCCGGTGAGCAGTGCGGCCGCCGACGCGCCCGCCAGCGCCACGAGGATCACGGGGCGCCGCCCGTGGCGGTCCGACGCGCGACCCCACAGGGGCGCGAAGATCACCTGGCAGATCGCGTATGAGGCGAGCAGCAGCCCGACCTCGAACGGCGACGCACCGAGGCGCTCCGCCCAGAGGGGCAGGAGCGGGAGGGCGATGCCGAACCCCACGAGGTCGATCAGCACCGTCGTGAAGACGATGCCGAGCGGCCCGCGGCCTACGCGTCCGGAGGTCGTCCCGGCTCCGTCGTCCCCGTGCGCGTCACGCGGCGTCCACACCGAGCGCCACGAAGATGATCACCAGGTAGAGCAGCGAGTACGAGAACGTGTGCCGCGCCCAGCGCCCGCCCTCGCGGTCGAGCCGGAACGCCAGGCCGAGCATGATCGCGCCCGCGAGCGCCGCCACGACGAGGTAGGTGAGACCCGCGACGCCGGCGGCCGCCGGAAGCAGCGAGACCCCCATCATGACCAGCGTCCAGAGCACGATCTGGCGGCGGGTCTCCCGCTCGCCCCGGACCACCGGGAGCATCGGCACGCCGGCGCGGGCGTAGTCGCGCTCGAGCATCAGCGACAACGCCCAGAAGTGCGGGGGGGTCCAGTAGAAGACGATCGCGAACATGAGCCACGCGGTGAGGCCGAGCTCGCCGGTCACGGCGGCCCAGCCGACCAGGGGGGGCACGGCCCCGGCGGCGCCGCCGATCACGATGTTGTGGACCGTCGTGCGCTTGAGCCAGGCGGTGTAGAGCCCGACGTAGAGCACCAGCCCGGCCATCGCCAGGCCGGCCGCGAGCCAGTTCACCAGCAGGCCCAGCAGCAGGAAGCTGGCGAGCCCGAGGGCGATCCCGAACACGAGCGCCCGGATGGGCGAGATGCGCCCGTTGACGACCGGGCGCGCGTCGGTGCGGGTCATGTGCCGATCGAGATCGCGGTCGGCGAACTGGTTGATGGAGTGGGCGCCGCCCGCGGCGAGGTATCCGCCGATCACCGTGACGACGAGCGTCGTGAGGTCGGGGATGCCGTCGGCGGCGACCATCATCGCGCCGACCGTGACCACGAGCAGCAGCGAGATCACCCGCGGCTTGGTCAGCCGCACGTAGTCGAGCGCGACCTCCTCCAGGGGGTCGGCGCAGAGACCGCGCGGGTGGTCACTCGGCCGCCACCGAGTAGGCGACGAGGACAACCAGCCCGGCGACCGGAACGACGGTCCAGAGCGCCTCGAGCGCGCGGCCCCGACCCTCGCCGTCGTCGCGCCCGTACGGCCAGAACGCGCGCACGATCGCGATCGTCGCCGGGACGATCAACACGAGGGCGGCGATGAGGGCGGTCCATCGGAGCGGGGTCACGAGACGGCCAGCATACCCCAGGGGCCGCCGTCACCCGCATGGTCGGACGTCCCGGATGCCGACGGGCCCCACCCCCGGCGCCTTCGCGTGACGGAGCCCGGTTGACGGCGGGGCCCGCTCGCGCGAGCGTTCCGGCGTGCGCGCACACGACACCGCCGACGTCGTCGTCCTAGGCGCGGGGCCCGCCGGCCTCGCCGCCACGCTCTCGCTGGCACGCGGGGGCGCGGACGTCGTCCTGCTCGAGGCGGGCCCAGATGTGGGGGGCCTGTGCCGGACGCGCTGGCGCCACGGGCACGGGCTCGACCTGGGCGGGCACATCCCGTTCGTCAGGAGCGACGCCCGCCTGGCCTGGCTCCGGGACCTCTTGGGCGACGAGCTCCGCCACGTGGATCGCCCCGTCGCCTGCGTCCGCGGCGGCCGCGTGGTCCCCGGTCGCTACCTCGATCAGCGCCCCGACGTTCTCCCGTCGCAGACCGCATCCGGCGTGCGTGCGGGTGCCGCCGGGGCTCTGGGGGGCCTGTTCGGCGACGCGTTCGTCGACGTCGCGATGCGGCCCTACCTGGAGAAGATCGACGGCCTTCCGCTCGAGCGCATCCTCGCCGACCGCCCGCTCCGGCTGATGCGCGAGCAGGGCGCACCCGATGGATTCTGGTTCCCGGCGGGCGGGATCGGCCGCCTCATGGACGCGATGGCCGACGCCGCACGGGCCGAGGGCGCCAGAATCGACATGGCGACGCCCGTCGCCGGCATCGAGGTGTCGGAGGGGCGGGCCACCGGTGTCCGGCTCGGCCCCGGCGATGCGACGATCGCAAGCGACGGCGTCGTGGCCAGCCTGCCGCCGGGCGTCGCGGCGGGTCTCGTGGAGCCGGCGCTCCCCGAGGCGGCCCGGCCGCGGCTGGCGATGCGGGCGGTCGTCATCGTCGCGCTCGAGTTCGCGCGGCACCGGGTCGGCGAGGAGGCGTGGGTCCAGGTCGACGACCCCGGGGTGCCGTTCGCGCGGGCATACGAGCCGGGAAACTGGAGCGCCGATCTGGCCCCTCCGGGACGCACGGCGCTGGGGCTCGAGTGCTACTGCCACCCCTCGGGCGACGATCCGACGTGGTCGGCCGGCGACGAGGAGCTGGCACGCCGATGCGCCGTCGCGCTCGCCGAACGGCTGGAGTGGATCGGCGACCCAGACGACGCCCGGCTGATCGACGTCGTACGGCTGCCGAACGCCTACCCGCTCCCCGATGCGACCCGCATCGCCGACCTGGCGGCGTCGGCCGAGTGGCTCGCCGGCATCGAGCGCCTGGAGCTCGTGCGTGGCGCGGACGTCCTGGCCGCCGTCGACGCGGGGGAGGCGGCGGCGGCGCGGGTCGCGCCCGCCGTGCGCCCGGGCTGAGCCCGGGCCCGCGGGAGGCTCAGCCGCCGGAGGGCGAGGGCGCACCCGCGCGCCGGGCGGGCGGAAGCGCCAGCCCGATCACCGCCGCCGCGCCGAGCAGGAGCACCAGGGCCAGGGCGACGGCCCAGACGGCGAGCTCGCGGACCTCCTCGATCGGCAGCACCACCGAGCCGATGTCGGCGAACACCGCGTCGAGATCGGCCGCCTGGACGCTCTGCGCGTACACGCCACCGGTTCGCGCCGCGACGCCCGCGAGGGTCTCCTCCGGCGTGGCCTGGTCCGGCCGCCCCGGATCGTCGCCGATCAGGATCGACGAGACCGGGACGCGCGCGCCGAGCGCGCGCTCTGCGGCCTCCTCGGGGGTCGTCGCCTGCCTGATCGAGTTCGCCCCGTCGGTGAGCACCAGGATGCGGGCGGGCGAGGTCTGCGGGGAGGCGGGCGGCGGGTCGAGCGCGCCGAACGCCTGCAGGGAGCGGAGGCTGGCGACGATCGCCTCCCCGAGCGCCGTCCCCTCGCGCGTCTCGCCGAGCCCGTCGAGCGAACGCGCCAGCGCCCCCCGGTCGGTCGTGGGCGCCAGGCGCACGGCCGCGCCGTCGGCGAACGTGACGAGACCGATGGCCGTGTCGTCCGGCGCGGAGGCCGCGAAGTCCTTCGCCGCCGCGATGGCCGCCTCCAGGCGGTCGGGCGGGAAGTCGGTCTTGTTCATCGAGTTGGAGACGTCGAGGGTGAGCATGACGGCGCTCCGCGAGGCCTCCTTCTCGACCGGGACCGTGGGCCGCGCGAGGGCGACGATCACGAAGCCCAGGGCGACGAGGGCGAGCGCGGTGGCCCCGATCCGGGCCGTGCGGGCCCGCGGCGGCGCCGAGATGCGCAGCACCGAGGGGTCCGCATACGCGCGGGCCGCGTCGCCGCGGCGGCGCATCGCGAGCACCGCGAGACCCGCCAGCACGGGGATCGCAAGCAGCGCCCAGAGCCAGCCCGGCTCCTGCCAGGCGAACCCGTCGGGGATCACGGAAGCCTCGGCGACAGACGCCACGCGGCGGCGCCGGCCATCACGAGGAGGATCGCGGCGACCCCGGCCGGCCAGCCCGTCACCTCGGTCGGCACGCGCTCGGTCCCGATGAACGACCCCAGTCGCTCATAGACGGCGCCGAGGCTCTCGGCGTCGCGGGTCTCGTAGAAGTCGCCGCCGGTGGCCTCGGCGAGACCCTCGAGCGCCGGGGCGTCGGGCGGGACCCGCTGGCCGTTGTCGAGGACACCGTCCTCGGTGCCGAGGGCGACCGTGAACACCGGCACGCCCATGCGGGAGGCCTCGTCCTCTGCGGTCGCGACCGGGACCCCCGTCGTGCTCGACCCGTCCGACAAGAGCAGGATGCGCGCGGACTCGAACCGGCCGTCCTGGGTCGGCGCATCCGACTCGCGGACCGCGTCGAGGGCCGTCATGACCGCGTCGCCGACCGCGGTCGCGCCGTCCGGGACGAGGCTCTCGATCGCCCGCTCGAAGGCGGCGCGATCGGTCGTGGGCGGGAGGAGCAACGACGCCTCTCCCGAGAAGCTGACCAGGCCGATCTGGTAGTTGCGGGGCGCCTCGTCCGCGAACCGGAGCGCGGCGTCCTGGGCGGCGCGCAGGCGATACGGCGCGACGTCCTCGGCCGCCATCGAGCCCGAGACATCCATGACGAGCATGATCGTGGCCTGCTCACGCGGGCGGTCGCGGTCGACCTCGGGGCGCGCGAGCGCCACCGTCATCCCGACGAACGCGACGACCGCGAGCGCGAGCGGGAGGTGCCGGCGCGCCCGCAGTCGCGGCGCGGCGGCCGCGACCAGTTCGACGTCGGGGTGCGGAACGCCGTCGCGACCTCGGCGTCGCCGCCAGGCCGCCCGGGCGAGCAGCCCGAGCGGGATCAGCGCGAGCAGCGCGAGGAACCACGGCGCGACGAAGCTCACGAGACGGCCACCCGCCGTCCGGGACCCTCGAGCGTGCGTGCGAGGGCGAGCAGCCAGTCGGATCCGGTCTCGACGACGACGTGGCGCGCACCCGCCCGGGCCAGCATCGCGCGCCGGCGCTCGGCCGACTCGGCGGCGACGCGCGCCAGGCGCTCGCGGAACCCGCGGTCGCCGGTGTCGACCGTGACCGTCCGTGACGTCTCGACATCACGCAGGGTCAGGATGCCAATCGCGGGAAGCTCGCGCTCGCGGCGGTCGCGGACGTCGATCGCGATCACCTCGTGGCTGCGGCCGAGCATGCCGAGCGCGCGCTCGAGCTCGGTCGACTCCGGGAAGTCGGAGATCACGAGCACCGCGCCGCGATGCCGCGCCAGGCGGCCGAGCGTGCGGACGGCGCGCGGCAGGTCGGCGGGCCCGGTCGCCGGGGCCGCGGGTACGGCATCGACGGCTGCGAGCGCCGCGGCCAGGCCGCGGCGGTCGCCCCGGGGCGGGCGGACCACGTCGAGCTCTCCCCCGCTCGTGGCGACCACGCCGAGCCGGTCCCCGCGGCGGCGGAGCACGGTGCCGATCCCGGCGAGCACCTCGCGACCCAGATCGAGCTTGGTCTCGCGCAGCGAGCCGAAGCGCATCGACGGGGAGCAGTCCACCAGCGCCCAGGCGGTGAGCACCGGCTCGAGCTCGGGGACCCGGACGGTCGGCTGCCCGGTCCGCGCGCTGAGCGGCCAGTCCACCCACCGGACGTCGTCGCCCGGCTGGTAGTCGCGGGTCAGGCTGGGTTCTCCGCCCGGTCCGGGGCGCCGCCCGCGGCGCTCGCCCTGGAGGATGCCGTCGAGGCGACGCCGGGATCGGAGCTCGACCCGGCGAAGGAGCGCGTCCGGCGACGCGCCTGCGGACTCACGCGACAGCGCGGCCTCCACCCAGGTCGACCTCGGGCATCGGGATCGCGTCGAGCACGGCCGTCAGGACCTGATCGGGCTTGACGTCGGCCGCGAGCGCCTCGTAGCTGAGGACCACCCGGTGGCGGAGCACGTCGTTGAACAGCGCCGCGACGTCCTCGGGCATGACGTAGTTGCGGCCGCGCATGACCGCGAGCGCTCGCCCGCCTCGGATCAGGCCGAGCGAGGCGCGCGGTGATCCGCCGAGGTCCAGGTAGGGCTCGAGGTGCTCGAGGGCCTCCCCCGCCGGGTTGCGCGTCGCGTTGACGAGCCGCACCGCATAGGAGCGGACCCGGTGGTCGACAAAGCACGCGTCGGCCGCGGCCTGGAGCTCCCGCAGCTGCTCCATGTCCAGGAGCTGGCGCGGCTCGGGCGGCGAGCTCGCCATCCGGCGGACGATCTCCTCCTCGTCGGCCGCGGTCGGGTAGCCCACGACGACCTTCATCGCGAAACGGTCGACCTGCGCCTCGGGCAGCGCGTAGACGCCCTCGCTCTCGATCGGGTTCTGGGTCGCGAGCACGAAGAACGGCTTGGGCACCGGATGGCTCTCGCCGGCGATGGTCGCGTGGCCCTCGGCCATGACCTCGAGCAGGGCCGACTGGACCTTCGCGGGGGCGCGGTTGATCTCGTCCGCGAGCACGAAGTTGGCGAAGACGGGGCCGAGCCGGGTGGCGAAGCCACCGTCGCGGTCGAGCACCTGCCCGCCGACGACGTCGGTGGGCACGAGGTCCGGCGTGAACTGGATCCGGCTGAACTTGCCGCCGGCGACCCGGGCGACCGTCTCGAGCGTCAGGGTCTTGGCCAGTCCGGGGACGCCCTCGAGGAGGATGTGCCCCCGCGACAGGAGCGCCACGAGCACGCGGTCGAGCAGGCGGTCCTGGCCGACGACCACGCGACGTAGCTCGTAGAGCACGGCCTCGAGCTGCTCACGCGGCGCCGCGTGCGACGACGGCACTGGGGACGGTTCCATCGGGCCTCCGATCATGGGACCTGGTCGAGCATCGCTTGGACACGGGACACCGGAACGGCGAAGCCGATCCCGACGTTGCCGGGGATCGGGCTGCCGATCGAGGTCGGGATGCCGACCAGGCGTCCGCGCAGGTCGAACAGCCCACCACCCGAGTTGCCCGGGTTGATCGGGGTGTCCGTCTGGATCATTGGCACGCCGCTGCCGCGCTGGGTGCGGTTGGTCTCGCTGACGACGCCCGCCGTGACGGTGCCCTGCAACCCGAAGGGGCTCCCGATGGCGAAGACGGTGTCGCCGATCCGAAGCCCCGCGGTGGGCTCGGGGGCCAGGCGCGCGCCCTGCCCGACCACCTGCTCCGGACGGAGCACCGCGAGGTCGACGGCGGCGTCCGCCACGACGACCTCGGCCGGCACGCGGCGGCCGTCGGAGGTGATCACCGTGACCGCCTCGGCGCCGTCGACCACGTGCTCGTTGGTGATGATCAACCCCCGAGACGCGGTGATCACGCCGCTCCCCTGCCCACCCGCGGACTGCACCGTGACGACGGTCGGCTTGGCCAACGTGACCGCGTCCTGGAGGGTCAGCGCCTCGGTCGTCGGTGGGACCACGGTCGGCGACGTCGTCGGATCGGTGGGTTCGGCGACCGCGGCCGTCGGCGCGTCGTCGAACGCCCGCACGGTCAAGCCGCCGACGGCGCCGGCGGCGAGCAGGGCGATCGTCGCGACCCCCGCGGCGCCGACCGCCCGGAGGTGACGACGTCGCCCGGGGCGATGCGGCGGGGGCGGGGGCGGCTCCTCGGCGCGCGCCTCGTTGGCGGCGCCGAGCAGGGCGGGTCGCCCCCGTCGGCGCGCTGCCTCGGGGGGAGGGGCGGAAGGCCCGGACCGCCGGAGTCCCGAGGCGCGATCGGCGGAAGCGCGCCGTCCGGGGACGGGCGGGGCGGGATGGGTGGAAGGTCACTCGGCACGAGGAGTGTTGTACCGCGGATGTCTAAAGATGACGTTAGGGACCCGCGAACGACCCGCCGGGATCTCAGGGCTTCGGCGGGTGCCCCTCGACGCGCGCGTCGCGTCTGCGGCGGACCTCGGCGAGCGCATCGGCCATCTGATCGGCGAGCAGCGCCCGCTGAAGCGCGCGCTCGGCGCGCACGACCGCGCGACCGTGCCGGGCGACGCGATCGGGGTGGACGTCCTCGCCGTCGACGGCCTCGGCGGCCGCACGATCCGCGAGGCGCCGCACTCGCGCCCACGCATCGTCCGCGGTCCGCGTCGCGCGGTCCGCCTCGCGCGGGTCCGTGTCCTCGCTCACGGGGCGTCCGGTGGTGGCTGGTCCGTCGCGCTCGGGGCCGGCGGCCTCCCCCGCGCGGACGCTGCCGGCGGGCGCCGGCGGCGCCGGCGGCGCCGGCGGGCGGGCGGGCCGTCCTGGGTCGTGTCGGCGCTCGGTGCGGCGGCGGCGGGCGGCGGCGTGTCCGCGTCGCGCCCGGTCGTCGTCGCCTCGGTCGCGGCGGCGTCGGTGCGGAGTCGCCGCCTGCGGCGGCGGCGGGGTGTGCCCTCGGCGGCACGGCGACCGCGGCGGGAGTCGCCCACCCCGACCGCCTCCGGCTCCGGAAGGCGGGGCAGCCGCGCGCGAAGCGCGTTCCAGGCGCGAGCGCTCTGGAGGGCCTTCGGGTGCATTGCTCCGACGGCGGCCCGCAGTGCCCGCCGGCCGTCGGGGGTCGTCAGGTCGATCGTGTCGAGAAAGCCGCGAAGCTTGGCCCAGCCCCCGGCCGACGCCGCCGCTCGGCCGGCGAGGCGCAGGTAGTCGCTTCGGACCGGCACGTCGTCGGGGCCGAGCATGACCATGAGTCGCGCGGCCTGTCCCAGGCGGAGCGGGCCGTCGTCGTCGGGCGCCTCGGGGGGCGGGGCGGGCTCGCCGGCCGCCCGCAACCACTGCGCGATCAACGCCACCTCGCCGCCGTTCGAGATCAGGTGATTCGCCTCCCATGCGGCGATCCGGGCGGCCTCCTGAGTCCGGGCGGGGCGGGCGCCCTCGGCGAGCGTGCGCGACACGTCCCAGGCCCATGCCGCCGCCCAGTTCGACGCCTCCTGAAGTGCCGACCACCGCCGGCGTCGATCCCCCGAGCGCCCCAGTTGCTCGAGTGTCGCCAGCCGGTCCCAACGACCCGCGGCGTCCGCGTGCCACCAGAGCGCCCGCAGACGCTCGCGCTGGGTCATGCGCAGACGGTCGAGCACCCGGCGCGGCACGTCGTCGGGCAGGTAGAGCCGCAGATCCGGCTGGGTGATCATCGCCATCGCCCAGGCCCGCCACAGCCCCTGATCGTCGGTGTCGGCCGCCCGTCGCGCGATCAGGCCGCTCAGTGCCCACCAGGCGGTGCCGGCCGAAGGATCGATCCCGCCGGTGACCGTGTCGGCGATCTCGTCGGCCGTCACGTCCTGGGCGGCGGCCTCGACCCAGTCCTCCATCAGCGTCGGCGGGAGCCGCCCGGGGTCCGCCGCGCGCCAGCCGCCGTCGGCCAGCCCGGCGGCGATCACGGCCGGGTCGGCCGTCGGGTTGACCAGGGAGGCGCCACCGTCGTCCTGCGCGGCCAGAAGGGCCGCGGCCTTGGCCAGCTTGCCCCGCTCCCCACCCTCGGGGGGCCCGGCGACCCGGCCGAGCGGCTTGTACCAGCCGAGCCCGAACACGTCGTGGCTCGTCTGCACGCCCATCGGGTCGCCCGCCGGGATGAACTCGACCGACACCGCCTCCTTGTCGGGCGCCGGACGCATGACCCGCCCGAGTCGCTGGACGAAGACCCGCTCCGACGTCGTCGGCGCCAGGTGCATGACGACCGACGCCCGGGTCTCGTCCCACCCCTCGGTCAGCAGATCGGCGTTGCAGAGGACGTCGATCCTGCCCGCGCCGAAGTCCATGAGGATCCGCGCGAGGTCGCGCTGCGGGGTCTGTCCCGAGACGGCCGCGGCACGGGCGCCCTTGGCGCAGAGCTCGTCCGACAGCGCGTGCGCCTGGGCCACGGTCGCCGTGTAGGCCACGCCGGCGAGCCCCAGCGGCGCGAAGTGCTCAGACCACACCTCGGCGCAGGCGCGGTGCCACAGCGCCTTGTCGAGCGCCCGGCCGAGGCTCGCCTGATCGAAGTCCCCCCGGACCCGGGCGACGTCCGAGAGGTCGACCGCCCGCTCGACACGGAGGGAGCGCAGCGGGCAGAGGATGCCGCGCTCGATCGCCGACTGGCGGTCGAGGGTCGTCGCCACGGGCCCGAACACCTGCTCGACGTGACCGGTGGTCGTGCTGCCGGTCGCCGTGAACCCCACGACGACGGCGTCGGCGGCCCGGTCGAGCATTCGGCGGGTCTGCGCGCCGAGCGTGGCGTGCGCCTCGTCGCAGATGAGCAGGTCGACGGACTCCCAGCTCATGTTGTCCTGATGACGGAGCGCCGCCTGATAGGTGCAGACCGTCACGCCCGGGCGGCCCGCCGACTCCGGGCCCTCCGGCTGGACCTGGACCGACGGAAAGTGCCGGGCCAGCCCGCTCAGGGTCTGCTCGGCGAGGTTCCGGCGTGGCACCAGGATCAGCGCGGAGCCGCCAAGCGCAGCCGCGAGGGCGCAGAACATGATCGTCTTGCCGGAGCCCGTCGGCGCGTCCACCCAGGTGCGGCTGGAACCGTGCACGAGCCGGGCCGCGAGCTCGTCGAGCGCCTCGATCTGATGCGGGCGCAGCACGACGTCCGGCCAGGCGGACGCGGGTTCCGCAAGGGCGGCAGACAGCGCCTCGCCAGGCGTCGCGAGCGCTGTGCTCGTGGCTGTGTCGTGTGCCTCGGCCATCTACGTGTGCCGAGCGCTCGCTGCGGTGGCGCGGGCTCCGTTCGCGGCTGGCGACCCATGCTGGTCCGGGTGGCCGCTCACGATGATCGAAATGCCGGCGCCATGGGGCGGCGGGCGCTTCGGGCGGCACACTAGCAGTCGCCGCCGGCCCGACCTAGGCGTGCGTGTTGCAGCGGGGGTCGGTGGGCCTCGGGACCCGTTCCGGAACGCGGCTCGCCCGAGTAGCATGCCGGGCCAGCCAGCGCCCCCTTTCGGGCGCTCGATGCAGATGACGCCCGAGGGAACGACCACGCCGCGCACGACCACGACCGACTCGACCGGGGGATCATCGGCCGGCGGGTGGCTGCGGCTCGGCGCAATCGCCCTGTCGCTGCTGGTGATCGGGTTCGTGGCCGGGTGGATCGTCCGCGGGGACCAGGGGCCGACGACCGTGCTGGCGCCGCCGGACGAGCAGGAGCAGGCGGCGATCACCACCGAGGCCGAGCCGGAACCGACGACCACGGCGCAGGCCGCCCCCGCGGCACCGCCGGCCCGTGACGAGATCCGCCTGGTGATCCTCAACGGCGGGGATGTCGCCGGACTCGCGGCCAGCACCGCCTCGCAGGCGGAGGGCCTGGGCTACACGGAAGTGGAGACCGGCAACGCCCCGCCGCAGACGGGCCCGACGACCGTCTACCACGTCCCCGGACAGCGCCCCGCCGCCGAACGCGTCGCGAACGATCTCGAGATCGGACCGATCGAGGCGCTCCCCCAGTCCGGCGCCCTCGCCACCGCGACGCCCGACGGCGCCCGCGTGATCGTCGTCCTCGGCTCGGGATAGGTCCGCCCGCGGAACACCCTCCGCGATGAGCGGAGCGGGTTGCAGAACGCCGTGCGGGAGACAACGCCAGCTCGACCCCCGGTGCGACCGCGAGACCTTCGCAGAACGCGCTCCGCGAGGAGCGGAGCGGGTTCGAGCGCATCAGCGCGAGAGGACGCAGCCGCCGGGACGCGGAGCAGACCGAGCGACGGACGCGACCACCATCCCCGCGTCCCGGTGGACCGTCCGGGTAAGACGCAATGCCCACCCGAGGCGCAGCGGCGAGAGGGGTCACGGGACAGCGCCAACCCGTGACGCAAGCCTGGGAACGCCCAAGTCCACAACGGCTGGGATCGACCCGGCCCGGGCTTGCGATGGGCGATCGGGCCGGCCGACGCACCCCGCGGACTCATCGCGACCCTGCGGACCCGCCAGCCGCAAACGTTCCCGACGGCGGACCGGTGGCGTCTCGACGACCGCTTCGGTGTCGTCCTCGGCGGCGCCCGACGCCGCCGAGATCCCCCGCGGGCCGGACGCGGCACACGGGCCGGCGGGCGGGCGGCCGACCCAGGGTTCGGCGGTTTCGGTGGATGCCGTCCTGGGGACACCCGACCGAACGAGGCGCCGGCGCGGGCCGATCACCCTTCCTGGACGACCTCACCCGCCGTCCACCGTCCCGCCGTGCCAGGCTGCCGGGCAGCGTCCACGAACGGACCAGGCGCACCCACCCGACGTGACCACACCCGCACCTCGCATCGGCGTCCGCGTCGCCCAGTATGGGGGCGACTGGTCCCGCCTGCGCGACGGGGCGCTGCATGCCGAGCGGCTCGGATTCGACTCACTATGGGTCAACGACCACCTGCGCTCCCCCGGCCGGTTGGCCGCCGAGCCAACGTTCGACGCCATGACCACGCTCGCGGCGCTGGCTCCGCTGACGTCACGCGTCGGCCTGGGTACGGCGGTGCTGTCGGCCACGTACCGCCACCCGGCGGTGGCGGCCAAGGCGGCCTCGCTCCTCGACGTGATCTCCGGCGGGCGCATGATCCTCGGGCTGGGGACGGGCTCGCACCGCGAGGAGCACGCCGCCTACGGGATCCCGTTCCCGCCCCCCGGCGGGCGCACCGCGGGTCTGCGGCGCGCACTCGACGTCGCCGCGGCGATGTTCGCGGCGCCGGACGGCGCCACGCTCGACGGGGAGCTGCGGGACGCGCCCAACCAGCCCGCACCCGTCCAACGCCCCCGCCCCCCGATCTGGCTCGCCGCGCACGGACCTTTGCTGCTCCGCCTGGCCGGCCGACGCGCAGACGGGGTCATCGCGGCCTTCTGTCGGCCCGACGAGTTCGCGCGACGGCGTGCGATCGCCGAGCAGGACGGGCCGCAGCCGGCCGTCCCACGATGGAGTACGCGCTCTACACGTTCGCGTTGCCCGTGCGAAGCGACCGCGAGGCCGACGCCTGGCTGGCCGACGACGCCGCAGCGCTCGGTACCGAGCCGTCGCGCATGCGCCGGTGGCTGGGCACGACCGGCATCGTCGCCCCGCCCGACGAGTTGCGCGAGCGCATCGCCGAGTACGCGTCGGCGGGTGCAACCCGTGTGATCGTCGCGCTGCCCCATCGGGCGCCGCTCGAGGTGCTCGACGCGCTCGCCGAGGCCACCCTCGATGCTTCAGCGACGCGGCGGCCGCGTCGCCAGGACCGGGGCCGACGGGAAGACAACCTGGTCCACCTCCTGGTGGACCGCCATCGCGCGGATGGACGGGGAGGCGACCCCGCGCTCGCCGACGAGCGGGGGACGGTCGACTTCGACGGGCTGGCGCATCTGGGCGCGTGCGCCGCGGGCGCGCTCGCGGCCCGTGGTGTGCGCCGGGGTGACCGTGTCGGCATCGCCCTCCCCGACGGTCGGGCATGGTGCGCGGCCTTCCTCGGGGCCGTGCGGGCTCGGCGCGGTGGCCGTCCCGCTCCCGGCCGACGGCGATCCGGACCACGTCGCGGCGGCGCTGGCCGACTGCGCGCATGCGCGAGTGGTCGCCGACGGCGAGCGACCCGCTCGGCGCGCCGGCGATCGACGCCGACGAGCTCGCGTCCGGGGCCGGACGGCGCCGAGTCCGGTCGAGCCCGGCGACCTCGCCTACCTGGTCTACTCGTCCGGCTCCACCGGACGCCCGAAGGCGGCGATGCACGCCCACGCCGACCTGCGCGTCGGGATCGAGACCTATGCCGCCAGGTCCTCGGCCTCGGACCCGGCGACCGATGCCACTCGGCGGCACGCCTCCACACGTCGCTCGGCTTCGGCAACGGCTTCTTCCGCGTCCTCGGGAGCGGGGCGACCGCCGTGCTCCACGGCGGTCCACCGGGCCCGCGGACCACACTCGAGGTCGTGGCCGGCCACCGCGTGACCGTGCTGACCGGCGTGCCGACGTTCTGGGCGCAGCTCGCGGCGTACGGGGCGCGCCGGCCGAGCGAGGTCACCGCGCTCTCGACGCTCCGCGCCGCCGTGTCCTCCGGCGACGGCCTGTCGGCGGCGGTCTCCGACACCGTTCGGGCGGCGCTCGGCATCGAGCTGATCCAGGGGCTCGGCTGTTCCGAGTGCTCCAACATCGTCATCTCGGCCCGTCCGGGCGAGCGGGCCGACGGGAGCCTCGGGACACCGGTGCCGGGCGTCGAGATCGAGTTGCGCGATCCCGACGGCACCCCGGTGGGCGACGATGCCCCGGGGCGGCTGTGGATCCGGTCCGGATCCAACACCACGGGGTACTGGTCCCGTCCGGAGCTCACCCGCGACCTCGTCCACGGCGAGTGGCTCCGCATGGGCGACGTGCTCGTGCGGCAGGGCGGTCGCCTCCACCACCTGGGTCGCGCCGACGCCATGTTCAAGGTCGACGGGCGCTGGGTGTCACCGCCGCAGGTGGAGAACGCGCTCGTGGGGCACCCCGGCGTCGCCGAGGCCGCGGTGGTGGGTCGACGCGACCGGCGGGGGCTCGTCCGCGCGGCGGCATTCGTCGTGGTGGACGGGGACGCCGAGGTCGCGGACGAGGACCTGCGGGCGCGGGTGGCGTGCGTCGCGGGCGCCCACTCCGTGCCCCGGACGATCGAGCGGCGCGCGGCGCTCCCCCGCCTGTCGTCTGGCAAGCTCGACCGGCGGGCGCTCGACGAGACCGCCGGCGACTGACGGCCGGCTCAGTCCGTCGCGGGCTCGCGTGGCGGACGCCGACGTTCATCGACTCGTCGCCTCGATGGCGACGCGCCGCGGACGACAGGCAGGAAGGTGCGACGTGGGTTCCGGGGCCACGACCGCGGTCCCGCATCGCGGAGGCCTCGAGGCACCCTTCCGTTCGCCGATCACTCGTCCGTCGGCCCGGACACCGGGCGAACCACGGATTGGGGACGTCATGAGAGGCAGCGGGATCGCAGTCGCGCTCGGATGCGTCGCGCTCGTCGCGGGCGGGGACGTCGGGGGTCGCCGACGCGGCGACCGCCGGCCGGACGACCACGCTCCCCGTCGCCGAGCGAGGCGGGCACGCCAGCAACGTCCACTACGCGCTCGGAGCGGCGTGGATCCAGGTCGGGCCGCGGCTTCTCGAGCGGGTCCAGCCCGGACGACCCACCCGCCGGGTCCGCCTCGCCGCCAAGATCGAGGACGTGACCGCCGGCTACGGCCGCGTCTGGGTGCTGACGCGTCGCGGCGACGCCTCGTGGGCGACCGCGCTCAACGCGCGGACCGCCCGGATCGTCGGGCCGCGCAAGGGCACCCGTCTGGCCAAGGGCCTCACCGGCATCCGGGCGGGCGCGGGGGCGGTCTGGGCCGGCGCGCAGGGCAGGCTCTCGCGCATGGACCCGCGCACCCGCAGGGTGGCGACCCATCTCTGGCCCACGACCGAGACCGGCGCGACCGGTTACTGGTTCGCCGTCGCGGGCGGGTCGCTCTGGTCGTTCAGCGACGCCAACCTCAACCAGTGGGGTCCGTCCGCCGTGGCGGCGCCAGGCAAGCGGTCCTGGGACTTCGCCCAGATCAGCGAGACGAAGGGCGTCGGAACCCAGGAGGGGCCCTTGAGCGCCGTCTACCAGGGCGGCGGCTTCTACCTGATCGACGGCGCCTACAGCAACTCCCCGACGGTCACCCGGGTGACGCCGGGGAAGGGGGCGGTCGCAAGCGCCCAGCTCCCGACCGGATGCATCGACGTCCCCGAGATGGAGCTCGGCGCGGGGTCGCTGTGGATCCTGTGCGCGAGCACCGCGGGCGGGAAGTACGCGCTCGTGCGGGCGTCGCTCGACCTGCAGCAGGTCGACGCCTACGAGGTGCCCAAGCTGCCCCGGGTCCCCCAGAGCTACGGGGGCGACGTGAGCATGGCCTTCGGCGGCGGCGCACTGTGGTTCACGACCGGCGGTCGCAAGCTGGTCAAGATCGTCCCGAGCTGAGCACCCGCCGCGCGAGGGGTGCCAGCCGCCGCGCCCCCGGACGGCTCTGCCGGGGGTGGTCCGGCGGGCGCGCCGGGCCGTGCCGCCGCGGTCGCTCGGCATCCGCGCCCCCGGGGGGAACGTCTCCCCAGCGTGCGACGCGACGTCCGGAGACCCCCGAGCACGCCGAGCAGGCCGACAGGGGCGATGCGCGCCGGGAGGATCGCCCGCACCCCGAGGAGGTGAGCGCCGCGGCACGGTCGAGGCCGTCCTCGTCATTGGCGCGCGCGACGGCGCGTTTGACCATGTTCCACCACTCGGTCGGGGGCAGCGAAGCCGGGTCCACCTGGTCCGGCTGCGACCCAACGCTCACGGGCGGAGTCGGCGGATCGTCGGCTCGAGCGGGTCGAGGCCGCTTCGGACCTCGGATGCGAGCTCTGCGCGGGCGATCTCGGGTGTCGGCGCCGGTGCCGCCTGACGCGCTGCCATGAGATCCTCGTAGCTCGCCAGGCCGAAGTGCTCGTGGGCGGCGCTGAGGTCGTCGATGCCAAGATCGGCATCGGGAGCGATTCGCGGCGCACCGGCGATTCGGTCGACGCCGAGCCGTGTCACGAGCGCACCCCCGGGCGCACGAAGCACGAATTCGATCGGGACGAGACGCGCTTCGCCGTCGCCCGCCGCGAGGTCGACCGCCACGTAGAGCGGCCGCTCGTCCTCGTCGACGAACACGCCCGCCACACAGCCGAGGCGTGGACCGCGCTCATCGACGATCACCGCGCCCATGAGTTCCTTCGCAGGGGTCGCGCGGCCGGGGTCCGCGGAATCACTCATCGCCACCTCGTTCTCGGTTCACGGGACTGCCCCCAGACTCTGCCCGCTCACCGTGAACGTGAAGCCCCTCGGGTCGCAGCCAACCGTCGAGTCGTCCGGGTCACCCCCCGGAATGGCCGCGAAGGAAGTCGACGAGCAACCGGTTGACCTCGCCGGGCGCCTCCTGCTGCACCCAGTGACTCACGCCCGGAAGCCGCTCGACGCGCAGCGGCCCCGCGACCTTGGTCATCGATCGCTGCAGGAGGACCTCGCTCATGTTCACGTCCGCCTCGGCCCAGATGATCAGCGTCGGGACCTCGATCGGCGGAAGGTCGGGCGGGGGCCGCAACCAGGACGCCGGCGGGATGTTGGCGCGGTAGTAGTTGAGGGCCGCGGTGAGCGCTCCGTCGCGGCGGAGCGCCGCCACGTATCGCTCTTGGTCCTCGGTCGTGAACGTGCCCGGCGCGGCGGTGTCGAACACGAACGCGCGCAGGTTGGCGAAGTCGTCGGCGCTGAGCCAGGCCTCGGCGACGCCCGCGAACTGGAACAGCAGCATGTACCAGCTCTTTCGCTGCTGCTCCGGCACCCGGCGTGCCTCGGCCGACGCCACCGGGTGCGGTGAGTTCAGGATCGAGAGCGAGCGCACCAACTCGGGGCGTCGCGCCGCGAGCGCCCAGGCGATGCTGCCACCCCAGTCGTGGCCGACGATGTGCGCCGACTCGTATCCGAGCTCGGAGATGAGCCCGGCGATGTCACCCGCGAGGGCCGCCAGCGCGTAGGCGTCGACGCCCTCGGGACGGTCGGAGTCGCCGTAGCCGCGCAGGTCCGGGGCGATGGCATGGTGGCCGGCGTTCGCGAGCGCCGGAAGCTGATGGCGCCAGGAGAACGCAAGCTCGGGAAAGCCGTGGAGGAGCACGACCGGGTCGCCCTCGCCACGCTCGGCGACCGACAGCCGGACGTCCCCGACCCTGATCCTGCGCGCGTGCACCGAGCAAGCCTACCCGCCGGGCAGCGGCACCCCCGCACCGAGGAGCGAGGCGCCGACCATGCCGAGTACCCCGATCAGGAAGCACAGCCACCACCACATGTCGCCCGGGACCTTGACGTCCTGTGCGCCGGCGTCGTCCTCGGAGGCGTCCGACTTGTTCGGCTTCGATTTCGCCATGGCATGACCCCATCGGCGCGCAACGCCCCCGACACGAGCCGACGCGTGCCAAGCTTGCGTCCGTGAAGCACGCGGTCACGCACACGCAACCTCTCGGCAACGTGGCCACGGCACCCACGCCGCGAGGGTGCGGCGTGCCGAGCCGACCCGCCGCGGACGCGAGGTAGCGATGGGGCGCGTCGTCTACAGCATGGCCGGCGAGGGGCGCGGGCATGCCACCCGGGTCAGGGCGGTGGTCGACGCCATGCGCGACGAGCACGAGATCGTCCTGCTCGCACCGGGCGACGCCCACGAACTGCTGGCGGCCGCCTATGCGAAGACCGACGTCCGGGTCTTCGATCTGCCCGCGCTTCGCTTCGGCTACGGGAAGGGGGCGTCGATCCACCCCCTTCGCACCGCGGTGGGCGCCGGCCGGTACCTGGCGAGGTTGCCGCGGTTGGTCGACGCCGTCGCGAGCCTGCTCGACCGGCTGCAGCCGGACCTCGCGATCACCGACTTCGAGCCCTCCCTCCCGCGGGCCGCCGTCCGCGCGGGGGTGCCGCTCGTGAGCCTGGACCATCAGCACGTCCTGGTCGTCAGCGACCTGTCGGACCTGCCGTCGCCGCTTCGCGAGACGGCACGGCTCGGCAGCCTGCCGGTGAACCTGTGGTGCCAGGGCCAGGCGGCCACCATCGTGTCGAGCTTCTACACCCCGCGGCTTCGTCGTGGCCACCGCGACGCCCAGCTCGTCGGCGTGCTGCTCCGGCCCGAGATCGCCCGCATGCGCGGCGAGGTCGGCTCCCACCTGGCCGCGTACTTCCGGCGCACGGTGGACCCGCATGTCGTCGAGGCCCTCCACGGGATCGGTGTCCGGGTGCGGATCTACGGCCTCGGCGACCTCCCGGACCGCGGCAACCTCGAGTTCAAGGCGGTGAGCGAGCGCGGGTTCATCGAGGACCTCGCGAGCGCGCGGGCGCTCGTCACGAGCGCCGGCAACCAGGTGGTCGGCGAGGCCCTGCACCTCGGCAAGCCGGTGCTCGGGATCCCGGAGCCCATGAACTTCGAGCAGCACGTCAACGCGCACTACATCCGGGCGGGTGGCGCGGGCGCCGCCGTCCCGCAGCGCCGGGTGACGCCCGCGGTCATCCGCGACTTCCTCGAGCACGTCGATGAGTTCCGCACCAGGATCGCTCCCGACGGTCACGACGGCACCGCGCCAACGGTGGCGACGCTCACGCGCCTGATGGCGTGAGCGGGCGCCGATCGGGCCCGAGACCTAGAGGTACCCCTCGACGACGGCGCAGGCCATGAGCGCGGTCGCGATGCCGACGAGCAGGCCCGCGGACGGGCGCGCGGCCCGGCGCGCGAACGCCGCGGGCGCGGCGATCAACGCCAACTCGGGAATCGCGTGCGGCGCGGTCTCGGCGATCACGGCCAGGACGCCGAGGTCCCGTCCGCCGAGGTCCGCCGCGGCGAGACCGGCACGGACGGCCCAGAGCGAGCCGATGCCGACCAGAAGCGCCAGGAAGGGGAGCCGCAGCCGATCCCAGTCGCTCCGGCGGGCGAACACCGCCCAGAGGACCCAGACGGCGCCGGCGATGGCCAGGTTGTTGAGCCAGATGCCCATCACGAACTCGGGCGAGGCCGTGTAGTTGCGCGAGAGGTCGACCGGGACCCCCGGCGGCGCGGCGAAGGCCACGGCGAGGAAGGCCAGGTAGATGGCGGCGCCCGCGGCGACCGCCGTCGCGACCGCCGCGGCGGGGGACGTGCCGGTGCGGGTGGGACCGACGAGGCCGGTGCGGAGCGCGCGGATTGACATGACTCGACGCTATCCGCGCTGGGCCGGTCCAGGGGTCGAGTTCGCCCCCCCCTCAGGTCGAGCGTTCTCATCGATGGAGGGATTGCCCACCCCGCCCCACGCCCATGCCCATGGATGCCCATGCCCATGCCCATGGAGACCGTGCGGGGCCCCACCGGACGGGGGGGCGAACTGACCGCGCGGACCATCCGTCCGGCCCGTGGCCCGGTCCGGTCCGACCGCGACCATGTCGTTCATGCGGAGCACCTCCACCTCACTCCCACGCCCTGCGGTCGCCGCCTTGGCGCTGGTGGCGGCGCTGGCGATCGCCCTCTCGCTCACCTCGCGAGCCGAGGCCGTCGTCGGCGGTACGCCGACCACGCACTCGTCGTGGCCGTCGCTCGTCGCCCTGCTCGACTCCCGGGTCGCCGATCCGTTCGACGCCCAGTTCTGCGCGGGCACGCTGATCGGGCGGCGCCACGTGCTGACCGCGGCGCACTGTGTCGAGGGTCGTCGCCGCTTCCTGCCGGCACGCTCGCTCGACGTCGCCACGAACGCGACCGCGCTCGGCCGCGTGCGCCAGCGCGACCGGGTCCGCGTCGCACGCGTCATCCCCTACCCCGAGCGTCGACCCCGTGGCGCGGTCGACCGCGGCCACGACCTGGCGATCCTGGAGCTCAGCCGGCCGATCCGGCGGATCCCCGCGGCGCTCGCGTCGACACCGGTGGACGCCGTTCGCCGCGAGCGCGGCCGCATCGCGGGGTGGGGCGCCACCGACGAGCTCGGCGAGGTGCCGAGCGACCGCCTGCGGGCCGGGCGGGTGCGCGTGACCCCGCCAGAGGTCTGCGACGAGTTCGGCGCCCCGTGGGGCACCGTGTGCGCCACGATCCCGGAGAGCCGCGAGCCCTCGGCCTGCAGCGGCGACAGCGGAGGACCCCTTCTTCGCGCTCGCGCCGGTCGCCCCGAGGTCGTGGGTGTCGTCAGCATCGGCCCGGACTACTGCGGACGCGGCGTGACGACCGCCTTCACCGATGTGTCGACGTACCGCGCCTGGATCGAGCACGTCCTCGCCGGCGGCCGGGCGTCGGCGACGCTCGCATCGCTCGGCGGACCGAGGCCCGGCGCGCCGGTCTCGGCCTCGCTCGCCGTGCGCTGACCGCGGGTAGCCTGGAGCGGTGACCGGGTCCGGACACCTCTCATGGGACGCAGGGACGTACCAGGACGTGGCGGACCCGCAGCGCGAGTGGGGGCGGGCCGTCGTCGACCGCATCCGCTGGCGGGGAGACGAGACGGTGCTCGACGCCGGATGCGGCTCGGGCGACGTGACGCGGATGCTGGCGGAGCGCGTCCCGGCCGGCCGGGTGATCGCGGTCGACGGCGCCCCGGAGATGGTCGCGATGACGCGCGAGCGGCTCACGGACCTGGGCGAGCGGGTCTCGGTCCGGCGCGCGGATCTGCTCGAGATGCGGCTCGCAGAGCCGGTGGACCTGGTCTTCTCATCGGCGGTCTTCCATTGGATCGCCGACCACGAGCGGCTCTTCGGCCGGCTCGCCGCCTGCATGCGCCCGGGCGGCGGGCTCGAGGCGCAATGTGGTGGCCGGGGGAACATCGAGTCCGTCGTGACCGCGATCGAGGAGGTGGCCGCGCGAGCGCCCTACGCGACGCCCCTCGGCGGTTTCCGTCGCCGATGGCGGTTCGCGAGCGCCGAGGCGACGGCCGCCAGGTTGCGACACGCCGGGCTCGTCGACGTGGAGACGTGGCTCGAGCCCGCGCCGGTCCGACTTCCGGTCGGCGGACCGGCCGAGCGGTTCATGCGGGCCTGCGTCCTGCGGCTGCACCTCCAGCGGCTGCCCGACGAGCTCGGCGAGGCGATGCTCGGGGACGTCGCGGCACTGCTCGCCGACGACGAGGGGATCGCGACACTCGACTACGTGCGGCTCAACATGCGCGCCCGCAGGCCGGGCTGATCGGGCCGACACCCGTCCGCAGCAGGCGCATGCCATGATCGGTCACGTGGACGACGCGACCCACCCCAGCCGTGCCCGAGGAGCGGGTCGCGCGCATGGTGGAGGTCGTGTTCCCCCACCAGACCAACCACTACGGGACGCTCTTCGGCGGGGCGGCGATGGCCATGATGGACAAGGCCGCCTTCGTGGCCGCATCGCGTCATGCCCGCACGCTGGTCGTCACCGCGTCGACGGAGCAGATCGACTTCCACGCGCCGGCGCGACACGGCGACCTGGTGGAGTTGGCCGCACACGTCGTCGGGACCGGGCGCAGCTCGATCGTCGTGCAGGTCGAGATGATCGCCGAGGATCTCATTTCGGGGGAACAGCGGCCGGTCACGAGCGGACGCTTCGTGATGGTCGCGGTGGACGCCGACGGCCGCCCGACCTCGGTGCCCCCGCTGGCGGAGCCGGGCGGGTGAGCCCGGCCGCCGTCACCCTGGCCGCCGCGATCACGATGCTCGCGGGCACGTTCGCCGGGGTGATGGTGCGCATCGCCCGGATGGCGAACCTGCGTGTCCGTCACATCTCGCGGCCGGTGGTCATCGGCCTGCTGGCGCTGGCGGTGCCGCTGTCGCTCCCGAGTGCGGTGTCGCTGCTGGTCGCGAGCGGCGCCCTCGACTGATCGCGCGGCTACCGGCCGGTCGCGATCCAGGCGCGGTTCCATCCGTTGATCGCGATGATCGCGAGCACGAGTTTGGTGAGCTCCGGCTCGGGGAAATGGTGGGCGGCCATCGACATGACGTCGGCGGGGATGCCGTCCTCGATGCGGGTGACGGCCTCCGTGAGCGCCAGCGCGGCCCGCTCGCGCTGGTCGAACCGATCCGACTCCCTCCACGCCGCCAGCGCGGCCAGCCGGTCGGCCGACACGCCGGCATCCCGGGCGACGGCCTCGTGTGTCTCGATGCAGTGGGCGCAGCGGTTGATCTGCGACGCGCGGATCTTCACGAGCTCCACGGTGTGGAGGTCCATCGCTCCCGAGCGGGTCAGCGCGGCGAGGGCACGGTAGCCGTCCGGGGCGTCGCGCTTGTAGTCCACCAGCTGGGTGTCGTCGGTCTCTCCGGACGTCATGCGGTCTCCTCGTCGCGGGCCTCCGCGGGACGGTAGCGCCCGCACTCGAGCCAGGCCTCCACCGCCTCGAGCACACCGGCGGCGCCGGGCGACCCGGTGATCCATCGGCCGCGCGACGCAAGCTCAGGATGGCCGGCGGCGCCGTTGGCGACGAGGGCCGTCCAGCCGATGTGGTCCTGCATGGCCAGGTCGTCGGGGCCGTCACCGATCGCCAGGCACGACCCCGGATCGACGCCGAGCCGCCGCGCCGCCCGCGAGGCGGCCGGTCCCTTGCCCGCCCCCGCCGGGGCGAGGTGGACGGCACGCACGTCGTCGCCCTCGGCGGAGCCGTTGTCGATCAGCCGCAGGCGCCCCGCGCTCGCCGCGACGACCCACGCCGCAAGATCCTCGTCGAGCGCGCCGCGGAACAGGTGGGTGCCGACACGCGCCGGACCCGAGCGGTCCGCCACGAGGCGTCCGCCGGCGCGGTCCCCGAGACGAGCCGGAAGACCCGACGCCGCGATCGCGTCGTGGGGCGTCCCCCCACCCGACGTCGCGAGATCGGTGTCGAGCGCCCCCAGCTCCGGGATCACGGCGCTCGCGCCGACCATCCGGCCCGGCTCGTGCAGCCCGGCGCTCGTGCGACCACTGACCAGCACCACCGGCACGCCGGCCTCGTGCAGTCGCGTGAGCGCCCGCGTCGCGTCCGCCGAGGGCCGGCCCTCGAGGTCGTGGACCAGCGAGCCCCCGCGACCGAGCAGGGTCCCGTCCAGATCCAGGAAGCAGATCACGACGAGGCGGCGGCGCGGGCCTCGGCCATCGGTGGGCGCTCGGCGAGGTGCACGTCGGCCTCGCGAAGCTCGATACCCGACTCGGCGAGCATCGGCTGCAGGTACGGGCCCGCGAGCGCCAGCTCGCCCGGCGCCCGCCCCCCGTCGACGAGGCGGCGCATCACGACCTGCAGGATCGCGTACGCCATCCTCCCGAGGGCCACCGTGCTCTGATGGTCCTGGACCCGCTCGCCCAGATCGACCTGCGCGATCGCGCCCATGCCGTGGTGCTCGAGCATGTCGATCAGAAGTCCCGTCTCGACCCCGTACCCGGTGAAGAAGGGCAGCCGCTCGAGGACCTCGCGCCGGCCCGCGGCCTCACCGGCCAGCGGCTGCGCGATGGCCGCGAGGGCCGGGTAGAACATGTTGAGGAGCGGGCGGGCGCAGATCTCGGTCACCCGGGCGCCGCCGAGGCCCGAGCTCGCGAGCGGGCGGTGGTAGAAGCCCTTCACGTAGCTGACCTCGTCCTCGGTCACGAGCGGGTGGAGCAGGCCCGGCAGGTAGGCGGGGTCGAAACGATGCGTGTCGGCGTCGATCCAGGCGACGATGTCGCCGGACGTGCAGGCGAGGCTCTTCCACATCGCCTCCCCCTTGCCTCGGCCCCGCCCGAGCTCTGGAAGCACCTCGTCGTCCTGGACGACGGTGGCACCCGCCGCCCGGGCGACGCGCGCGGTGCCGTCCTCCGAGCGGCTGTCCACGACCACCAGATCGGAGATCAGCCGGCGCCGGCCGTCGCGCCAGTTGGCGCGAAGCGACTCGACGATCTCCCCGACGGTGCCCTCCACGTTGAGGGCGGGGATCACGACGCTCACCGCGAGCCCCTGGGCCGCGAGCGCGGCCGCGATGCGGTCCGGGTCCGCGTCGACGCCGATGTGCGTGCGACGCGCCGTCCACTCGTCGGCGGTCATCTCGATCCGGCGGACCCGGGTTCCGGCGGCACCGGAGTCGTCGCTCCGCCGCAGTCCCCGCCGCACGCGATCGATGCCGCCAACGCTCATGCAGTCCTCCGGGTCCGCCCGCGGGGCCCGGCGCCCCGCGACGTGACCGCCACCGGCCGTCCGGCGACGCGAGTCGACTGACCGATTCTACGGGGGCGCGACGCCCGGGCCGGGGGCTTCCGTCGCGCTCGGTCGTCCGGTCGCGGGCGACGCGTCCGGGTGTGCTGACGCGACCGGCCCTGCCACCCGATGTCACGGGAGACATAGGATGGCGGACCTCTCGAAGACCGCCGCCCCGGATGCCCGGCCGCTCGCGCCATCGGCTCCGGTCCGGCCATGACAGGAGCTCCAATGGCCATCCGTCGTCCCCACGCCCGCAAACCAATACTCCTCGCCGCGCTCGCGTCCGGCGCCCTCGCCGTCGCCGCCGGACCGGCCGGCGCCGTCGTCAACCAGCTCGACTTCGCCGCGCCGATTCCAGGGACCGTCGCGGAGACCGGCTTCACCACCCTTCTCCCCGGGTCCGACCTCGACGCGGCCCGTGTGGTCGTCGGGGGTGGCCAGCTCGTCGTCTCGACGGGGCCGGGGGACGCCTTCCTCGGCTTCAACGACCAGTTGAACGCGCTGGGGCTCCCGGTGGTCGAGGGCTCGAGCGGGTACACCGTCCGGACGACCTTGCAGATCCCGCCGGTGGCGAACCAGCCCTTCCAGTCCGCCGGGCTGTACGTGGGCAAGGGCGAGGACGACTACGTGAAGTCCGTGCTGAGCGTCCGCGACGGCGGCGCGGTGCTCAACGTCGTACGCGAGTCCGCCGGCAACGCCGTCCTCGTCCAGAACTCGACCGTCACCCTCGGCACGGCCTCCCAGATCACGATTCAGCTGGCCGTCGCCGCCGACGGGACGGTGCGGCCGACCTACACGCTCTCCGGCGGTGCGCCGCAGACCCCGACGGCCACGAAGTGCATCGGCCCCTGCGTCGACGCCTTCCCGGCCCCCGAGTCGCGTGGCGGCGGCGTGGTGGCGGGCGTGATGGCCACCAACTTCGACGATCCGGCGACGCCGGGCGTGGCACCGACGTTCTCGCCGCGCTTCTCGTCGTACACGCTCGACAACCCGAACCAGACCGACCCCGGCCTGCCCCAGCCCCCGCCGGGCGCGGGCGGGACGACGACCACGCCGGTGGCCCAGGCGGTCTGCACGCCCGGCGCAGGTGGCGACACGACGCCGCCGACGATCGTCGGACGAACCCCGGCCGCATCGGCCAAGGTGGCGCAGAGCGGCCCGATCACGGTCCGCTTCTCGGAGCCGATCGTCGCCCCGAACGGCGCGGTGCGCCTGACCACCGGCATCGGCGGCATCCTGCCCTCGCGGGCCCGGCTCTCGACCGACGGCCGCTCCGTGACCGTGGTCCCGACCGAGTCGCTCCCCGAGACCGGCGGCGTCTTCTTCTTCGTCTCGGGCGGAAGCGACCGCAACGCGGTCACCGACGCGGCGTGCAACCCGCTCGCCGCGACCAACCGGTCCGCGGTGGACGTGCGCACCCCCTCCGGCGGGAAGGTGACCCTGAGCTCGGGCCAGCTGCTCGTCAACCAGCGGATCTCGCAGGCGGCGATCGCGCGTGAGACGGCGATCCGCAACCGGCTCGAGGCGCTGACCGGCGCCGACATCCAGAGCGGCTCGCTCGGTCGGTCGGTGTTCGCGCCCGGCGTCGTCCTGACCGGCTCCGACGTCGGCGTGCTGAGCCCCTCGGCCGGCGGGCGTCCGCTGGTGGTCCCGCCGCTCTCGCGCAAGGGCGGCACGGTCGACCTGAGCGCCGCGCAGCTTCGGATCAACCAGCGCATCTCGCAGGCGGCGGTGCGCCGCGTGAACTCGCTCCAGGCGAGCCTCGACGCCGGGTTGACCGGCGGTGACGTCGCCGACCGGAGCGTGCCCTCGAGCACGCTGGCGCGCCAGCTCGGCCTCGCGTCGGCAGGTGGCACCGGGCCGACCGGGTCGAGCCTTCAGGATCCCGCGGCACCCAAGAGCGGTGGCGGCACGGTCACGTTGAGCGAGTCGCAGCTTCGGATCAACCAGCGCATCTCGCAGGCGGCCGTGCGACGACTGAACGTGCTGCGAGCCCGCCTGGCCCTCGGCCTCACCGGTCGCGACTTCCGCGACGGGTCGATCGGGGGGAACGACCTGGGGTAGTCTCGACGCCCGGCCCGCCGTCGATTCCCCCGAGGCGGCGGGCCGGCGTCCCTCAGTCGGCCGTCGCGACCTTCGGTAGCCGCAACTCCGCGCGGAACGAGCTTCGGCCGGCGAGCCTCGGGCGCACGAATCGCACGCGGCCGGCCAGGACGACGTCACCACCGGAGCGGGTCACGCGGCCCGTGTAGCGGACGACCCCCGTGCGGCGACCGACCTTCCGCCGGGCGTTCAGGGCGACCGTGCCGTTCCTGATCCGGACGCGAACCGGCTTGCCACGTCCGAATCTCACGTAGTAGCGCCCCGAGCCCCGCACGATCCTGCGAAAGACGGTCACGTTGCGAGGGTTGGCCCGCACGGCGAGCAGCTCGTCGAGGTCCTGCCACGCCCAGGTGCCGAGCAGAGACGATGCCCGAACTCGTTCCGACTCCTGGGAGGCCGCCCCGTCTGGCAGCGGCCCGGCGCGAGCGCGACGACGACCAGCGCGCCAGAAAGCGCACAGGCGCCTCCGCGACGACGTGCAGTGTTGCTCACCAGGACGTCACCGCAGCTCTCGAGTGCGCGGCACCGGCCCTCAACCGAAGCCCGGCGTCCCGCCGAAGCTCACCGCCAATAACGCGCCACTCGCGGCCGCGCGCCAGCCATCTGCTGAGCACACCGAGACACCGGAGCCGCTCGTCGGGGGAGAGCGGCGCGTCGATCACTGACCTCAGGTACGCCCTTGCAAGGTCGGTGCGAACGGTCGGCGGGCGCGCCGGCGCTGATGCGTCGAACCAGCGTGCCCGCTCAACCGCAGAGCGGTTCGCGTACCGCGAGGAGTCTCCGTGGATGCGGACGGAGAAAAGGCGCTCCGGAATCAGGATGAAGTCACCTCGAAGCGCCATTTCGATCAGGGTCACCCTGTCGGACGACTCAAATGCCTGAATACCGCGGGTAGAACGAAGCGTAGCGGTGCGCATGAGCCCGAATACCGGATAGCACTTGTGGAGGAACGAATAGGGGTAGTCGAGAAGGTCGGCGAGTCGCACGGCCGGAGTGTCGCCACGCCACGGTGTTCGATTGACGTAGTGGCGGACGACCTTTCCCGCCTCATCTATCTCCGTAGTCGACGGCGCCACGAGCACCGCCTCGTTGCCCGCCTCGTCGAGCGCCGCGACGCTTTGCTCCAGGTAGGTAGGCGCAACGAGATCGTCGTGGGCCGCCCACCGAAACAGCTCGCCCTGGGCAATCCTGACGAGCAAGTTGAAGTTCGGCGCGGCACCGAGGTTACGCCCTGGACGCAGGTAGCGTACGCGCCCGTCTGCACGTGCCGCCTCCCGGCAGATGCCCTCGGTTCCGTCGGTTGAAGCGTTGTCCGAAACGATCAGCTCGAAGTCGTCGAACGACTGGTCCAGCAGGGTGTCGAGTGCTTCACGGAGGTAGGCCTCGCCGTTGTAGACGGGCAGTCCAACCGTAACGCGGGCCTAGATCCTCTCATGTGCCCGACTGATCGACGACTGGGGATCCGAAGGTGACATCTGCATGGTGGGCGATCAGCACGACCGCGCCCGAGCTGAGGTCGGAGAGACCGGCCTCTTCGAAACGCCAGGTGGCCGGCTCCTGATCCTCGCTCCTCCAGGCCTTGAAGGCGTAGGCACCACGACCATCAGGCTGGGTCTGGACTCGGAACTTGAAGGTGTAGGTCTCGCCAAGTTCGAGCGCGGCCGAGCTCGTCTCCGTCTGGGCGCCCTCTCGGAGCAACTGTAGCCAGTCGATCCATCCGGATCCCAATGGAACCACGAGTACGCCCCGACGGGGAAGTAGCCCCATCGCGGTTGAGAATTGCCGATGGCCCGAGTGCCCCTGCCAGCGCAGACCGAGGCCGACGAGCGGTCCGTTACTCGGGTATGGGTTGCCGTTCACGGTGTCGATCGAGTGAACTGTCACGGGCACGGTGACGGTGTAGTCCTCCCAGGCCATGTCCCCAAAGGCGACGAGCCGGTCGTAGCCGGTCGCCTTGGTGCGAAGCCCGCCGCTCGCGATCTCCCAGTCACCATCGACCACCTGGGCCACGCTCTGGAGCCCCTCAGCCGCCGCCCAGTCGATGGAGTAGGGCACGACACCTGCCGCGGCTCGTAGTCGAGCGTGACCACGCGCGCTGAAACGTTGCCAGCTGTGTCGATCGCGCGCAGGGTGACGGTGTTCTGCCCCGTGGCGAGGGTGTCCAAAGGCACCTCGGCGTTGAAGTCACCGGGCTTGGAGAGGCGACGATTGTCGGGCTCGAGCGCTGAGAGCGGCTGCTGCGCACCGCCGTTCACTGAGTAGGTGAGAGAGGCAACGCCGTTCGGGTCGGCGACGTTGCCGAGCACGTTGGCGAACGGCTGGGCGACTCCGCCTTGCCCAAAGAGTTGGTTGCTGCCAAAGAAGGCCACGATCGTCGGGCCCTCGCCCGATCCACCAGCCCCTTGCTCGTCTGTAGTGACGGTGATGTCATCGGAGACTGAAGCGCGCCCGCCGGCATCTACCGACGACACCTGAAGGTGGTAGGTCGTGCTCGGCTCGAGATCGGTCACCGCGAGGCCGTGCACCAGGCCCATCCCCGGTGCGGTGATCTCGCCGAGCTCGTAGTCCGTGGTGATGCCATACCGAACAGAGGCGGTCGAAGCCTCGTCGGTCGCCCAGGCGACATCAATTCCCGCTCCAGCCGGCGTTGCAGACACCGCATGAACCAGGGGCGGAAGCGAGTCGGCGGAGCTGCCCAGATCCTCGCTCGGCGGCGGCTGAGCCGCATCAAACGCGTAGTCAACGGTCACGGTGAACGCAGGAGCCGGGGTAGAACCCGAGGGATTGTGGTTGGCGCCGTAGACGCCCGCGGTGGCGGCGCTCATCGCACGAGGTGAAGCCGCAGCGGTGGTCCACGATGTCCCATCAGGCGACCACTCTCGCGGTCCACGCGTCGTCAGCGCGGACCACGCGCAGCCAGATGGGCCCGTCTGCGTTGATCGCGTCGTGGGCTCGCACGACGACGCTTCCACCTGCGCAGGTTGCGATGAACACCCTCAGCGCACTGCCGTTGGAGTAAGTACCGAGACGCACGTATCGCTGGTCGTCTTGCTCGATCAGCAGGCCCTGCATCTGGTACTTCTCGGTCGGGAGCGACGCGAGTTTCGCCTCGATCGTAAGATCTTGGTCGGTGACTGGCTGGACGAATCCGTGTACCGAGGCGGTTGTCGTTGGCCGTCGAGGTCGTGGGAGGTGCCTGCCGGAACGTTCAGGTGCAACACCGCATCCCCTGAGCCGGCGCCCTCGACGGCGACCGTGGCGTCTCCAACCGGGTCGACCAGAGTTCCAGGTACTGGTATCGAGGAAGTTGGGCCGGTGTGGAAGTCGTCGGAGACGAATGAGTCGCCCGGTCCTGGATCGGGCAGAGGGTGCGGCGCTCGTGGTGAAGGTGGCGTCCGGGCTCGTCGGTCGACTTGTCGCCGTCGGCGTCAGTCGAGGAGGGGCGGTAGATGGTACGTGGTCTCTGGCTCGAGGCCGGTGAGTTGCAGGTTGTGGTCTTGCACCAGCGCGGCGTCGTCGACCGTGCCTGACCTCGTAGGCCGTTGTCGGCCCATGGGCGGTCAGGGTCGAGCTCGGGACGTCGGTCGTCCAGGTGAGCCGTTGCGGCTATCGTGCGTCGCGCGGATACCTCGACCCCTGTGATGGCCGGTGGGGTCGGGTCGGGGTCCTGCTGGGTAAAGGTCGCGGTGACCTGCGCGTCGGCGTCGAGCGTGAGCTGCGCCGGGTCCTGAGAGCCCGACGAGGCGGCGCCCCGACCAGCCGGCGAACGTCCAGCCCTGGGCGGGGGCCGGGGTCAGGGTCACCCGGGTGCCAAGCGCGTAGGGACCGGGCGCCGGGTCGACGGCAACGCTGCCCTGCCCGGTGGTCTGGACATCCAGCGTGGCCTGGGCGGGCGGGGGCGCGGGCGCTCGTGGTGAAGGTGGCGTCGGGCTCGTCGGTCGACTCGCCGTCGGCGTCGGTCGAGGAGGGGCGGTAGTGGTACGTGGTCTCTGGCTCGAGGCCGGTGAGCTGCAGGTTGTGGTCTTGCACCAGCGCGGCGTCGTCGACCGTGCCCTGACTCGTAGGCCGTTGTCGGCCCGTAGGCGACGGTCGAGCTCGCCGGGACATCGGTCGTCCAGGTGACCGTTGCGCCATCGTGCGTCGCGGATACATCGACCCCCGTGATGGCCGGTGGGGTCGGGTCGGGGTCCTGCTGGGTGAAGGTCGCGGTGACCTGCGCGTCGGCGTCGAGCGTGAGCTGCGCCGGGTCCTCAGAGCCCGACAGGGCGCCCGACCAGCCGGTGAACGTCCAGCCCTGGGCTGGAGTCGGGGTCAGGGTCACCGGGGTGCCAAGCGCGTAGGGACCGGGCGCCGGGTCGACGGCGACGCTGCCCTGCCCGGTGGTCTGGACATCCAGCGTGGCCTGGGCGGGCGGCTGGCCACCGTCCTCGTCGGCGATCGGGCTCGCCGTGTTGAAGACGTAGTCGAAACGGGCGGTGAACTGGGGGATGGCGAGGCTGGCGCCGTGATTGCCCGCGAACGGGCCCACCGTCGCCACCGAAAGCGCCCGCGAGAAGGATCCGGCGTTGACCCAGCTCTGGCCGTCGCCCGAGAGGGTGAGCGTCCAGGTGTCACCGGCGCGGGTCACGCGCATGAAGCCGGGGGCCGGCCCAGACAGGGCGGTGTTGAACTTCGCCGTCGACGCGCCGTCGGTCGTCGAGGCCCCGAAGGCGTTCAGGCGGGAGCCGTCGTGGTAGACCTCGAAGCGCAGCCAGTTGTCGGCGTCCTGCTCGACCATCAGGCCCTGCATCTGGTATCGGCTCGACGGCGTCGACGCGAGCGCGGCCTCGATCTGGAAGTCGGTGTCGTCGACGTCCTGGACGACGCGAAGCGCGCGGTTGACTCCCCACGGGTCGTGTGACACGCCCGCCGGGACGCTCAGCTCGAGTACTGCGTCGCCGGTACCCTCGCCGGTGACCCCGACGGCACCATCGCCCACGGGGTCGATGACCGTCCACTCCTGCGAGAGCTCGGCGGTGTTGAAGTCGTCGGAGACGAACGGACCGCCCGGCGCCGGATCCGGCGGGGGCGCGGCGCTCGTGGTGAAGGTGGCGTCGGGTCCGTCGGTCGACTCGCCGTCGGCGTCGGTCGAGGAGGGGCGGTAGTGATACGTGGTCTCGGGCTCGAGGCCGGTCAGCTGCACACTGTGGTCTTGCACCAGCGCGGCGTCGTCGACCGTCCCAGACTCGTAGTCCGTCGTCGGCCCGTAGGCGACAGCCGAGCTCGCCGGGACGTCAGTCGTCCAGGTGATCGTGGCTCGATCGTGCGTCGCGGATGCATCGACCCCCGTGATGACCGGTGGGGTCGGGTCGGGGTCCTGCTGGGTGAAGGTTGCGGTGACCTGCGCGTCGGCGTCGAGCGTGAGCTGCGCCGGGTCATCAGAACCCGACAGGGCGCCAGACCAGCCGGTGAACGTCCAGCCCTGGGCTGGAGTCGGGGTCAGGGTCACCTGGGTGCCAAGCGCGTAGGGACCGGGCGCCGGGTCGACGGCGACGCTGCCCTGCCCGGTGGTCTGGACGTCCAGCGTGGCCTGGGCGGCCGGCTGGCCACCGTCCTCGTCGGCGATCGGGCTCGCGGTGTTGAAGACGTAGTCGAATCGGGCGGTGAACTGGGGGATGGCGAGGCTGGTGCCGTGATTGCCCGCGAACGGGCCCACGGTCGCCACCGAAAGCGCCCGCGAGAAGGATCCGGCGTTGACCCAGCTCTGGCCGTCGCCCGAGAGGGTGAGCGTCCAGGTGTCACCGGCGCGGGTCACGCGCATGAAGTTGGGGCCGGCCCAGACAGGGCCGGTGTTGAACTTCGCCGTCGAGGCGCCGTCGGTCGTCGAGGCCCCGAAGGCGTTCAGGCGGGAGCCGTCGTGGTAGACCTCGAAACGCAGCCAGTTGTCGGCGTCCTGCTCGACCATCAGGCCCTGCATCTGGTACTTGGCTCGACGGCGTCGACGCGAGCGCGGCCTCGATCTGGAAGTCGGTGTCGTCCACGTCCTGGACGACGCGAAGCGCGCGGTTGACTCCCCACGGGTCGTGCGACACGCCCGCCGGGACGCTCAGCTCGAGTACTGCGTCGCCGGTGCCCTCGCCGGTGACCCCGACGATGCCATCGCCCACGGGATCGATGGTCGTCCACTCCTGCGAGAGCTCGGCGGTGTCGAAGTCG
>CALNYH010000021.1:0-30739 GCA_942490795.1 uncultured Thermoleophilia bacterium
CGGCGCGAGGACGGGGGCGAGATCGAGGCCGCCGCCATGGGGACGTGTCCGCCGTACGTGTCCCTGGCCGACCTTGGCGGCGACCTCCACGTCCACAGCGACTGGAGTGACGGCCGCCTCGGCATCGCGGGGATGGCCGCCGCCGCGGCGGCGCGCGGCTACCGGTACCTGGCCATCAGCGACCACTCGCAACGCCTTCGGATGGCGCGCGGCCTCGAGCCCGACCGGGTGCGACGCCAGTGGGACGAGATCGACCGGCTGAACGACGAGGGGGCGCCGGTCCGCCTCCTCAAGGCCACCGAGGTCGACATCCTCGCCGCGACGCTCGACTTCGACGACGATCTGCTCGCGGGCTTCGACTGGGTCACCGCCAGCCTGCACTCTGGCTTCGCCGCCTCCGGTGCGCGTCTCACCGAGCGTGTCCTCATGGCGATCGACAACCCACACGTCGACGCCATCGGCCACCCCACGGGCCGGATGATCGGCAAGCGTCCGGCGGCCGACCTCGACATCGACCGGATCTCCGAGGCCGCCGCCCGGACCGGCACGGCGCTCGAGATCAACGGTCAACCGCAGCGGCTCGACCTGGACGCGGACCTCGCCGCGCGCGCCCTTGCCGCCGGGGCCAGGTTGCAGCTCTCGTCCGACGCCCATGGTCCCGGCGAGCTCGCCACCGTCGAGAACGCGGTCAGCATCGCGCGGCGTGCCGGCGCCCGCCCCGAGGACGTGGTCAACGCCGCCCTCGGGCCGCCCCGCCCTACTTCGGCGCCCGGTAGCGCATGACCCCGATCGGGGCGAAGACGAGGGTGAGGGCCGCCGCCCAGCCGATCGCCCAGTAGACGTCGCGGATCTCCAGGCCGCCGATCCAGAGGCCGCGCACGGAGTCCACGAAGAAGGTGACCGGGTTGTACTCGGCGAACTGGCGCAGCCCCTCCGGGAGGGTCTCGATGGGGACGAACGCCGAGCTGGCGAAGGTCAGCGGGAACAGCCAGATGAACCCTGCGAGGTTGGCGGCGTCGACGTTTCGCACCAGCAGGCCGATCAGGATCGCCAGCCAGAGCAACGAGAAGCCGAACAGCACCGCCATGCCGAAGCCGGCGATGATCTCCGGGACGCTGGTCTGGAAGCGAAAGCCGATGACCAGACCGATCCCGGTGAGGAGCAGGGCCGTATAGCAGAGGTACACGGTGTCGGCGAGCACGCGTCCCGAGAGCACCGCGCCCGAGGCCATCGGCAGGGAGCGGAACCGGTCGGCGATGCCCTCCTGGCGGTCCTTGGCCATCGACACCGACGGGGTCGAGCTGGCGAAGGCGATCGTCTGGACCAGGATCCCCGGAATGAAGAAGAGCGTGTAGTCGATGTCGGGCTGCGGGAGCGACTCGCCGATCGCGCCGCCGAAGACGTAGTTGAACAACAGCACGAACATGATCGGCTGGATGGTCGAGAAGAACAGGAGATCGGGCTGGCGCACGTAGTGCAGGAGGTAGCGCCGGGCGAGCACCATCGTGTCGCTGAACGCCCGCCGGGCGCGGGCGCCCGGGGCGAGTGAGATCCTCCGCGTGTCGATGGCGGAGCTCATGCCGTCGCCTGCGTATCGGTGTCACCGGTGGGCGTCGTGGGGGGCTTGCCGGTCATCGTCAGAAAGACGTCGTCGAGGCTCGGCCGGCGAACGCTCACGTCGATCAGCCCGATGCCCTGCGCATCGACGGCCCGGACCGCCCGCGCGATCAGCTCGGGGTCCTCGCCCATAGGCCAGCCCGATCGCCGGCGCGCTCCGCTCGTCGTCCACGCGGTGGGTCGGGCCGAGGCCCGAGAGCGCCCGCTCGGCGTCGTCGAGGCGCGCCGGGTCGGAGGGCCGCAGCTCCAGGACGTCACCGCCGACGCGCGACTTGAGTTCCTCGACCGTGCCCTCGGCGATCACCACGCCGTGGTCGATCACCGCGATCCGATCCGCGAGCCGGTCGGCCTCGTCGAGGTACTGCGTGGTCAGGACCAGCGTCGTGCCGTCGTCGACGAGCTCCCGGATCAGCTCCCAGATGTCTCGTCGGCTGGCCGGGTCCAGGCCCGTGGTCGGCTCGTCGAGGAACAGCACCGGAGCCCGGCCGATGATCGCCGCCGCCAGGTCGAGGCGGCGGTTCATGCCGCCCGAGTAGCCGCGCGCCGGCCGGTCGGCCGCGTCGCCGAGTCCCAGCCGCTCGATCAGGTCGTCGGCGCGGGTGCGCGCCTCGGCGCGGCCGAGTTGGTAGAGGCGACCGATCATGCGCAGGTTCTCGCGCCCGGTCAGGTTGCCGTCGGTCGCGGAGAACTGGCCGCTGAGCCCGATCAGGGCGCGCACCTGCTGCCCCTCGCGACGCACGTCGTATCCGGCCACCCGGGCCTCGCCCGCGTCCGCGCGGATGAGCGTCGTGAGCACCCGGACCATGGTCGTCTTCCCGGCCCCGTTGGGACCGAGCACGCCCATGATCGTCCCCTTCGCCACGGCGAGGTCCGCACCCGCCAGGGCGGTCGTCTCGCCGTATCGCTTGACGAGGCCGACGGCCTCGACGGCATGCGTCGTCGTCATTCCCCCGCCACCGGTCGTGACCGGGGGAGAGGCTAGCGAACGCCGTGCGGAGCTCAGCCCCCCGGCGCGCCTCCGGTCCGCATCGTCTCCGCGAGTCGTGCGCCCCACTCGCGGGCCCGATCGAGCTGGCCGTCCTCGAGGGCGCCGTCGTCGCCCGTGACGAAGAAGCTCTCGTGGTCGCCGATCACCCGGTACCCGTGCCGGCGGAGCCGCTTGCCGATTCCGTGCCCCGCCGATCCAACGAGCCACTCCGCCTTCCCGATCCGCGTGTCGAAGGCCGCCGCCGTCCGGTCCCGGGCCTTCGGAAGCCCGGCGATCCAGTCGCGGAGCAACGGACCCGACGAGACGAGCTCGTCGGCGGCCTGGTCCTCCGCCGCCGCCCGGCTGCGACGCCCAACCATGCCGTGGACGTGGGTCGGGCCCCCGACCACGAGGAGATCGACATCGTGCGGGTCGGCGGGCGCGGCGCCGACCTCGGCGACGGCGACCGCCATACCTGGGGCGAGGCCCTCCGCCACTGCCGCCGCGACATCGCGAGTCGCGCCGAACATCGACTCGTACACCACCAGCGCACGCACCATGCACCCCCTCCGCGAGGACCGTCCGGCGTGGATGGTGGCGCCGTCGGCGCGGCGGTTCATCGGGGTCCTGCCGGAGGTGGGCTTCGGATCCACCGAGCCCGTGGGTGGCCGGATGGCCGACGTCCCGCGCCCGATCCGCGATGATCCCGACGTGCCCGTCGACGACCCCGGCTCAGCCTTCGGCGAGCCAGCGCAGCACCGCGACCGCGCCCGCGGGTCCGTCGACCGCGGCGTCGGCGGCGGCCCTGACGTCGTCGGGGACCTCCTCGCCCACCGCCGCCACGCCGGCGGCGTGGCGCAGGTGTCCCGCATCACGAAGCTCGCGGAGCGCCCGCCAGGCGTCCGCGTCCGTGCGGTCGTCGCCGATGTAGGTCGCGGTCGCCACCCCGGCCGCCTGCACGCGGGCCCGGGCCGCGGTGCCCTTGTCGACCGGCGCGGGCGGGCGGATCTCGAGGACCCTCCGACCGGGCGTCGGCCGAAGGCCGAGCGCCTCCGCGGCGGGCCGGACGCGCGTCTCCAGGAAGCGCTCGGCGCGCTGGGGATCGGGTGCGCGGCGCGTGTGGAAGCTCAGCGTCACCACCTTGTCCTCGAGCGTGACCCCCTCGGCGCCGAGCAGGTCGGCGTCGAATGCGCGACCGAGCTCGGCGATCCGTGGAACCCATGGCGCGGCCGCCGGGTCGACCAGGCGCTCGCCGTCGGCACTCCGGAGCTCCATCCCGTGGTTGCCGGCGTATGCGAGTCCCGGGATCGCCACCCGGGCCTCCAGATCCGCCAGCCCCCGGCCGCTGACGAAGCCCACGAGGCGGTAGCGCCCCACCAGGGCGGCGATCGCCTCGCGCGCGCCCTCGACGAGCACCGCGTCCTCGGGGCGCGCCACGATCGGCGAGAGCGTCCCGTCGAAGTCCAGCAGGACCGCGGCGCGGGAGGGGTCGTCGCGAAGCGGGCCGAGCGCGCGGGCCACATCGGGGGGGACGCCCATGGCCGCGAACGGTAGCGGCTCGGTGGGTGGTTCCGCGGGCGCCGGCGGCGCCCCCGTCGGGCGGGACTGGGTGATCCGGGTCGTCGCGGTCGGCGCCGTGGCGGGGTTCTTCTCCGCGATGTTCGGCGTCGGCGGCGGAATCGTCATCGTCCCCCTGCTGATCGCCTGGCTCGCCTTCGACGCCAAGATCGCCACGGCCACGTCCCTGGCCTCGATCCTGCTGACGGCGACGGCCGGTGCCGTGACCCACGGCGGCCTCGGCAACGTCGACCTCGCGGTCGCGGCGCTGATCGGCATCCCCGCCGTCGGCGGGGTCTGGCTCGGCAACGAGCTCAAGCGCCGGCTCTCGACGCGCGCGCTGACGCTCGCGTTCGCGACGGTGCTCGTGGCCGTCGCGGTCGGAATGGCGGCGACGGCCTGATGGGCGTCGTCGAGGTGATCGCGGTGATCGGACTGGGGGTGGCCGCCGGGGCGCTCGCGGGGCTGTTCGGCGTCGGCGGCGGCATCGTCTTCGTGCCCGCGCTGACGCTGGTCCTCGGGCTGTCGCAGCTGACCGCCGAGGCCACGTCGCTGCTCGCGATCATCCCGGTCGCCGCGTACGGCTCATGGCTGCAGACCCGTCAGGGCACGGTGCGGTGGCGGGACGCCCTGGCCATCGGCGCCGCGAGCATCGCGACCGCGATCGCGGGGGCGTTCGTCGCGGAGGAGCTCCCCGAGCGCTGGCTTCGCTACGGCTTCGCGGTGCTCTTGCTCTTCACCGCGTACCAGCTCGCGCGACGGGCGATGCGCCCCGCGGACTGAGGGCGGGGTTGTGGTCGGCGCGGGCTCGGCCGACACAGGTTGAGATGCGACGGACCCTCGCCACGACGGGCCTGGTCCTGGCCGCGGGGATCCTGGCTCCGGCCGCGGCGCCGGCGGCGCCCGACCTCGGCCCGCGGATCGTCGGCGGCGACCTGGCCGATCCGGCCGGCTGGCGCGGCATCACACCGCTGCTGGCCTTCGGCGGCGACGACACGGTCGGGACGCAGTTCTGCGCCGGCACGGTCGTCGGCGCGGAATGGGTGCTCACCGCCGCCCACTGCGCCGAAGCCTTCGACGCCGACCAACTGCACGTCGCCCCCGGCGCGGTCGCGCTGTCGGATCTCCAGCCGAGCGATCAGGTCGCGGTGGCCGAGATCCGCGTCCACCCCGACTACGATGCGTCGACCGACGAGTTCGACGCCGCCCTGTTGCGACTGGCGAACCCGACCGACGCGCCGCCGATGGCGATGGCCGCCGAGGCGCCTCCGGCGGACACGCCGGTCGAGGTCGCGGGCTGGGGCGTGCTCACCCAGGGGGGCTCCGCGGCCGTCGACCGGCTTCGAAGCGTCGCCGTCCCCATGGTCTCCGGCAAGGCCTGCGCCGAGGCCTACGGCTCGCGATACGTCGCGGAGTCGATGCTCTGCGCCGGGGCCGCGGGCGTCGACTCCTGTCAGGGCGACAGCGGCGGTCCGCTCGCCGACGGCCCGGGCGACGCGCGACGGCTGCTCGGCATCGTGAGCTGGGGGGCCGGGTGTGCGCTCCCGGGCTTCCCGGGGGTCTACACGCGTGTCAGCGCGGTGCGGGCCTGGGCGCTCGACGAGATGTCCGCGCCGCCCCCCCCGCCGACGCCGTCCCCGGCTCCCACGCCGAGCCCCGGGGCGCCGCCGTCACCACCCGCCCCCGCGCCCCGGCCCACGCCGGTTCCCGCTCCCACGCCCGCACCGGCCCCCACGCCCGCGCCGGCACCCGCGCCGCCGCCCGAGCCCGTGGGCCCCGACGTCACCGGGCTCACGCTCGCGCTGTCGCGTCCCGGTGCGTCGGACCGGCGCACGGCGCGCCTCGTGGTGCGCCTGAGCGACCCAGCGAGGGTGCGTGCGGTGGTGGCGCGCCAGGAGGTGCGGACGGCTGGCCGCCGGGCGCTCCTTCGCCGTTGCGCGACCCGGATGGGGGGCGACCGGCGCACCTGCGTGCGCCGGGCCAGGGCCGCGACGGTTCGCTGGCGCGGCGTGCGCAGCGCGCGACGCGACACCGACGCCGCGGGCCGGGCGACGCTCTCGCTCGGGCGCCTCGCGCCCGGGCGCTACCGCGTGGTGCTGAGGATGACCGGGCGCGACGGCGCGGTGTCACGCGCGGTGCGCGGCGTCCGCGTCCGCCGCTGATCGGACCGTCCCGCCCTACGGGGCGAGCAGGCTCTGCGCGGCCCCCTGGCAGATGTCCAGGACCTGCGAGGCCATGAGCGACAGGGCGATCACGCCCACCGCCGCGCCGACCGTGGTCAACCCGACGCCCCCCGAGATCCACACCTTGGGTTCGCGGTCATCCGCGGGCGGGTCCGAGAACCAGATCACGCCCACGACGCGCAGGTAGTACACGACGCTCACGACCGCCCCGAGTGCGCCGACGACGGCGAGCCAGGTCAGGTCCGCGTCGACGGCCGACCCGAAGATCAGGAACTTGCCGATGAAGCCCGAGAGGGGCGGGAAGCCGGCGAGCGAGAGCATCGCGACGGTCATGACGACCGCGAGCATTGGGCGGGTCCGCCAGTAGCCGGCGAGGGCGTCGACGTCGTCGCCCTTGGCGGCCTCGCGCTCACGGGCGATGACCACGGCGAACGCCGCCAGGGTCATCGCGAGGTAGGCGAGCAGGTAGTAGAGCGTTGCCTGGGCGCCCTCGATCGTGCCCGCGGCGACACCGATCAGCAGGTAGCCCGCCTGCGCGATCGACGAGTAGGCGAGCAGCCGCTTGAGGTTGCGCTGCATCAGCGCGGCCAGGTTGCCGACGACGATGCTCGCGACGGCGATCGCCGCGATCGCGGCCTGCCAGTCGGGCTGGATGTCGGGAAGGACGCCCTGGAAGATGCGGAGGAACGCCGCGATCGCGGCGGCCTTCGTGGCGGTCGACATGAACATCGTGATCGTGGTCGGCGCACCCTCGTAGACGTCGGGGGTCCACATGTGGAACGGCGCCGCCGACGCCTTGAAGCCGAGCCCGACCACGATGAACGCGACCGCGGCGAGCAGGAGCGGCTCGTCGGCGAGCCCCGACTCCCCGATCGTGGCGCCGATCTCGCTGAGCTTGACCGACCCCGTCGCCCCGAACATGAGCGACAGGCCGTAGAGGAAGATCGCCGAGCCGACGGCCCCCACGATCAGGTACTTGAGCCCGCTCTCGAGTGACCGCTCACGCCACACCTCGAGTGCGCAGAGCACGTAGAGGCCGACCGACAGCAACTCGATCCCCAGGAACAGGACGATCAGGTCCCCGGCGCCGGCGACGAGCATCATTCCCGAGACCGACATCAGCAGCAGGCCCATGTACTCGCCGCGGCGATCGACGGACGACGGCTCGCGCCAGCTCACGGCGACGACCGCGAGCGCGGAGGTCAGAAACACGAAGTTCAGGAGCAGGCTGAAGCGATCGGCGTAGAGATTCCCGTCGAAGGCGACCTGCCGGTCGCCCCACAGGACCGCGGACATGATCATCGCGGCGATGATGCTGCCCGCCGCGGTCAGGCCGGGTCCGTAGAGCTTCACCCGGCGCCACGGCAGCAGGCCGATCGTGAGGGAGACCGCCGCGGCCAGGGCGATGATGATCACCGGGACGGCCGCGACGATGTTGAGGTCGCTCATCGGAGCACCGTCCGGCCGGCGTGTCGTGTGGTCGGCGCGGCGCTCATGGGGTTGCGCCGCCCGGCTGTTCGGCGAGCGGCGGCTCGTCGCCGGGGAGGGGCAGGGCGTAGTCCGGTGGGTTCGGCACGACCGGCGCCGCGATCGTGTCGGCGGGCCGGTCCGCGGCGATCTGGGCGGGCGCGACCGCCCGCTCGACCGAGCGCTCGGTGGCACCCACGAGTGCCGCCGGCCACAGGGCGATGAACAACATCACGCCGATCAGGGGTACCAGGATGGCCAGGTCGTAGGCGCGCAACTCGGTGGCCGCGTCATCGCGCCCGGCGCGGTACGGGCCGTTCATCGACGACTGGTAGAGGCGCAGCATGTACACCGACGCGTAGATGATCCCGAGGCAGGCGATCACCGCCGCCCACAGGTGCCACTTGAAGGTGCCGGCCAGGATGAAGAACTCTCCCACGAAGGCGTTCGAGCCGGGGATGGCGAGCGACGCCATCGCGACGATCAGGAACACGTATGCGAGCCGAGGCGCCTTGGCGGCCAGGCCGCTCAGCGAGTCGATCCGCTCGCCGGTGGCCGATCGGGCGATGATGCCGACGATCACGAACGCCGCCGCCACGACCACGCCGTGGTTGACCATCTGGAGCACCGCCCCCTGGGCGCCCATGACGTCGAAGGCCATGATCCCGAGCACGATGAAGCCGAGGTGGGCGAGGCTGGAGTAGGCGACGAGCAATCGCATCGTCGGCGCCCGCCACGCGACGAGCGACCCGTAGACGATCCCGATCACCGCCAGGACGAGGATCGCCACGGCGAAGTAGTCGGCGCCTTCCGGGAAGATCGGGAGGCCGATCCGCAGGAACCCGTAGACCCCGGCCTTGCTCATGACCGCCGCGAGCAGCGCCGTGACGAGGATCGGCGAGGCCCGATACGCGTCGGGAAGCCAGCCGTGGAAGGGCCACAGCGGCAGCTTGATCGCGAACGCCAGCGCAAAGCCGGCGAACAGCCAGATGCTCGCGGCGCGGCTGAACTCGACGCCCTGAAGGGCCTCGATGTCGAAGGTGAACTGTCCGGTCACGTCCCGCGCGACGAAGGCGGTTCCGACGACCGCGACCAGCATCAGGAGGCTGCCGACCATCGTGTAGACGACGAACTTGATCGTCGCGAGCCGTCGCCCCTCGCCGCCCCACCTGCCGATCAGCAGGAAGAACGGGATCAGCATCGCCTCCCAGAACACGTAGAACAGCACCAGGTCGCCGGCCGCGAACAGCCCGAGCAGACCGGTCTCGGCCATCAGCAGCAGCATCAGGAACGTCCGCGGGAGCTCCGGCGGGCGCCAGCACGTCGCGAGGATCGCGATCGCGAAGATGACCGCCGTCAGCACGAGCAGCCACAGCGAGATTCCGTCGACGCCGACCTTCCATTCGAGGCCGACCTGCGAGGCCCAGCCCTGCTGGTCGACGAGCTGGAGCCCACCCTCGTTGCGGTCGAACTCCACGACCACGAACGCCGCCAGCGCGAGCGTCCCGAGCGCGGTGATCGTCGCCTGGATGCGGGTCTGCGTGAGCTTGCCCTCGCCGGTGACGGCCAGCAGGCTGAGCGCGCCGAGGAACGGCAGCAGCACGAGGGCGCTGATCCAGGGCATCGCTACCGCGCCGCCAGGATGACGATCACGCCGATGACCGCGGCGCCGGCGATCAGTACGGTCACGTAGCTGCGCACCATGCCGGTCTGCGCATGGCGAAGGCCGATCGAGGCTGCCCGTGACGTGTCCACCGCGGCCCGGACGAGGCCCTGCACCAACCCGGGCTCCCACCGGTCACGGAACGCGTCCCCGAGTTCCTTGACCGGCTCCACGAGCGCGTCGTCGTAGATCTCGTCGACCGCGTACTTGTCCTCGAGCACCCGGCGCGTCCTGGGCAGGGCGTTCGCGTAGTGAAGCCGGCGCGCCGGTCCGCTGGCGAACAGCCACCAGGCGATCGCGATCGCCGCGATGCCGCCGAGCTGGGTGAACAACGACCACAGGACGACGGTCGTGAAGCTGATCGAGTACTCCGGCAGGCCCTCGAGCGCCGGCTCGAGCCAGTCGTCGACGAGGTGCCACCCCTCCGGCGGCTGGATCCACCCGGCGCCGAAGGAGAGCACCGCGAGCACGCCGATCGGCACCTTCATGCTCCAGCCGGGCATGTGCAGGTCGTGGTAGCCGCCCTCGCGGTCCGGGCCGTGGAACGCGCGGAAGTAGGCGCGGAAGGCATAGAAGCAGGTGAGGATGGCGCCGAGCGCGCCGACCACCGCGAGCGTCGTGCCGAATGCCCCGCGTGCCGTCGCGATCTCGATGATCTCGTCCTTCGAGAAGTAGCCGGCGAACGGGATGATGCCGCCGAGCGCGAACGCCCCGACCAGGAAGCCGACCGTCGTGAACGGCATGTGCCGCCGCAGCCCGCCCATGCGGTCGAGGCTCTGCTCGCCGTGGAGCGCGTGGATGACCGCGCCGGCCGCAAGGAACAGGAGCGCCTTGAAGAAGGCGTGGACCAGTAGGTGGAACATCGCGGCCGTGTAGAGGCCGAGCCCCGCGGCCATGAACATGTAGCCGATCTGGCTCACGGTGCTCCAGGCGAGCACGCGCTTGATGTCCTCCTGGACGATCGCGATCGTGGCGGCGAAGAAGAGCGTGGCCGCGCCGATCACGGCCGTCGTATCGGCGGCGAACGGGGCCAGCTCGTACAGGTCGGCCGAGCGCACGATCAGGTAGACGCCCGCCGTGACCATGGTGGCGGCGTGCAGCAGGGCGCTGACCGGGGTCGGGCCCTCCATGGAGCCCTCGAGCCAGGTGTGGAGCGGCAGCTGGGCGCTCTTGGCGACCGCGCCGACGAGCAGCAGCAGCCCGATCGCCTCCGAGACGCCGGTGCCCTGGCCGAGCTCGCTCGGTGCCGCGATGAACACGGCCTCGTAGTCGAGCGTGCCGAGCTCGCGGATCAGGAGGAAGGCCGCGATGACGAGCCCGACGTCCCCGATCACGTTCATCACGAACGCCTTCTTGGCGGCTTTCACCGCCGCCGGGCGCCAGTAGTAGTAGCCGATCAGGAGATAGCTGGCCAAGCCGACCAGCCCCCACCCGACGATCAGGAAGAGGTAGTTGGCGGCCATGACCAGGAGCAGCATCGCGAAGACGAAGAAGTTCATCTCGGCGAAGAAGCGCCGGTAGTCCCGGTCCTCCTCCATGTACTGGGTCGCGAACAGGAGGATCAGCGAGCCGACCCCGGTGATGATCAGCATCATGAACAGCGACAGATCGTCGATCTGGATGGCCAGATCGACCGGCAGTCCGCCGATGTCGATCCACTCCCACAGCCGCCCGACCTCCAGCCGGTCCTCGGCGGCGCGGTCGCGGTAGGCGATGAACGTGCTGAGCGTCAGGACGAACGCGACCGCCGCGGGGAGCACGCCGAGCGGGCGGGTGAGCACGCGGCTGGGCTCACGAGGCCACAGGGCCAGGACGATGCACGCGAACAGCGGCAGCCCGAGGGTGATCCAACCGAAGGTCAGCGGCATGGCGGTGCGCTAACCCCGCAGTCTCGACATGGCGTCGACGTCGAGCGCCAACCGCTGGCGGAAGACCGCCACGACCAGGCCCAGGCCGATCACGACCTCGGCGGCGGCGACCACCATCACGACCAGCGCGAAGATCTGGCCGTCGGTGACCCCCCAATAGCGGCTGAAGCCGACCAGGGAGACGTTGCCCGCGTTGAGCATCAGCTCGACCGACAGCAGCAAGAGCAGCGGGTTGCGTCGCGTCATCACGCCGAGCAGCCCGAGCGCCAGGAGCAGCCCCGAGACCGCGATGAACGCCGCGATCGGCACCTCGTTCATCGGCCGCCCTCCCCTCGCACGGAGCGCTGAGCGAGGAGCACGGCGGCGAGCGCCGAGATCAGGAGGATCAGCGACGTGGCCTCGAAGGGCACGATGAACTCGTCCAGGAAGACTCGCCCGATGGCCGTGGGCCCCCCGATGTCCTCGTCCAGTTCCGCGGGGCGGTCCCGGAATCCGGGCAGGGCGCTCATGCCGAGCACCACGGCGCCCATCGCCACGAGGCCGACCACGGAGATGATGCCCACCACGTCGTAGCGCGCGAGCGGATCGGCGAGATGCGGAACGGGACGGTCACCCAGGTAGGCGATCACGAACAGGAAGAGCACGACGATTGCGCCGGCGTAGACGATCACCTGGATCGCCGCGAGGAACGGCGCCGAGAGCAGCACGAACAGCGCCGCCACCGACAGCAGCGATCCGATCAGGGAGACCGCCGCCTGGAAGGGCTTGCGAAGCGTGATGACGCCGACGCCGAACCCGAGGGCTGCGACGGAGGCGATTCCGAAGACGATCTGCTCTCCCACGGCGCGCGAACCCTACGAGACGCGTGGGCAACTCGCGAGTGGCGAGTGGAACCGCGTGTCGCGGCCACCTGCGTCGCGGATGTCGAGTGTCATGCGGAGGGGGTGGGCTCGGTGCGGATCGGCACCGGCTTGGGGTGTGGCGCGAGCAGCATCTCCTTGTCGTAGATCAGCTCGGCGCGGGCCTGCTCCGACATCTCGTACTCGGCCTCGAGCGTGATCGCGTCGAACGGACAGGCGACCTCGCAATAGCCGCAGAAGATGCAGCGGGCCATGTTGATCTCGTAGATGCGGGCGTAGCGCTCGCCGGCGGACACGCGGTGCTCGGGCGTGTTCTCCTCGGCGACGACGCGGATGCAGTCCGCCGGGCAGGCGGCGGCGCACAGCGAGCAACCCACGCAGCGCTCCAGCCCGTTGTCGTGCATCCACAGGCGATGGCGACCCCGGAACCGCGGATGGACGGGGGTCTTGCGCTCGGGGTAGCCGATCGTCTCGGGCCTTTTCAGCATCTGGCGGAAGGTGATGCCGAAACCCTTCAGCGAGTCCTGGACGGGCATGGTCCGCACTCCTTCGCGTCGGGGTCGTCGGGGGCGTGCGCGGTATCGGCGGTGCCGGTCATCAGTCTGAGAACCCGAGGCCGATCACGATCGCGGTCAGGACGAGGTTGATGGTCGCGAGCGGCAGCAGGACCTTCCAGCCAAGCTGCATGAGCTGGTCGTAGCGCAGCCGGGGCAGCGTCCCGCGCAGCCAGATGAAGGCGAACACGAGTACCGCGACCTTGAGGATCAGCCACCAGAAGCCCGATGCCCACGGCCCGGCGAAGCCACCGAGGAACAGTGTGGCGCACAGGGCCGAGATCACGATCATGTTGATGTACTCGGCCATCAGGAACATGGCGTACTTGAGGCCGCCGTACTCGGTGCTGTAGCCCGAGACGAGCTCGCTCTCGGATTCGGGCAGGTCGAACGGCACCCGGTTGACCTCGGCCACCATCGCGATCACGAACACCAGGAACCCGAGCGGCTGGAGCAGCACGTACCAGACGGTCTCGCGCTGGGCGTCGACGATCTCGACGAGCGACAGGCTCTGCGACAGCATGATCACGCCGATCACCGAGAGCCCGAGCGACACCTCGTACGACACGAGTTGGGCCGCGGTTCGGGCCGAACCGAGCAGGCTGTACTTGTTGCCGCTCGCCCAGCCGCCGAGGATCAGCCCGTAGAAGCCGATCCCGCTGAAGGCGAACAGCAGCAGCAGGCCGATGTCGAGGTCCGCGCCGACGAGCGCGATCTCCTGGCCACCGATCGTGATCGGGTCGCCGAAGGGGATCAGCGCGATGGCCCCGATCGCCATGACCACGGAGAGGAAGGGGGCGAAGATGTAGAGGGACTTGGGGTCCGCCTCGCGCGGGTAGAAGTCCTCCTTGCGGACCAGCTTGAGCAGGTCGGCGATCGGCTGCAGCGAGCCGTGGATGCCGGCGCGGTTCGGGCCCACCCGCGACTGGATGCGTCCGAGGATCTTGCGCTCCGCGAGCGTCGCGTAGGCGAAGCCGGCAAGCACGACGTTCGAGACCACGAACGCCTTGACCAGCTGGATCCAGAACGGCTCGTCCACTACGCGCCCTTGGCCAGCGTCACGCGGACCGGCCCGCGGTCCCAGGGGATCAGGCGCTCGGCGCCGCCTCGAGGCACGCCCACGGTCGCGACCACGGCGCCCTCCGGGCAGCCGGGGTCGAGGCGTACGACCATCGTGCAGCTTCCGTGTGGGCTCGTGAGCTTGGCCTGGTCGCCGGCCGCCAGGCCGATCGACTCCGCGTCGCCGGGCGACAGGGTCACCGCCGCGCCTCCTCGCACATGCGCGAGCGCGTCGGAGCGGTGGCTGGTGGCGTCGCCGAAGATCTCGCGGGTCGGCATCAGCAGCAGGCCGTCGCCCTCGGGCTCCCGCCGCCCGCCGTGGCCGTTCGGCGAGGACGCGGGCCGGCTCGCCAGCATCACGCCGTCGGCGCCCATCGCGTCGTAGGAGAGCCCGGCGAGCGCGGGCCGCGATGCCGCGGCGGCGGCCAGCACGGACGATGGCGCGCGGTACGCCGGCGCGCCGCCGACCCGATGGGTCACGGCCAGGAGCAGCTCCCAGGCAGGAGCCGTGCCCTCGGGCGCCACGGGACCGGGCCGCAAGCGTTGGGCACGGCCGTTCATGGCAACGAGTGTGCCCTCCTGCTCGTAGTCGGTCGCGGCGGGGAGCACGACGTTCGCGACGTCGGTGAGCTCGGAGGCGTGCGTGGCGATGGCGATCACGGGCCCGAGGCGTGGCACGGCGCGGTCCCATGCGCTCGCGCCGGGTTGGGCGAGCGGGTCGGCGTGCACGGTCACGAGGGTCCCCACCTCGCCCCGGGCGGCCCGCTCGAGCACGCCGTCGGGCGGGATGCCGAGCGCCCGGAGGCCCGCGCCGTTGACGTCGGCCCCGAGCTCGATCTGGCGTGGGGCGGCGTGGGCCACCAGAACCTCTGCGAGGGCCGTGGCGGCGTCCGGCTCGGCGGCCAGATCGAGCTCGTCCCACAGGATGAGCGGCGCGGTCGCCGAGCCGATCTCGCCCGCGACCTGGTGCACCGCGTCAGCGAGCGCACCCGGCGCACTCCGGCGCCACTCGCCGAGCCGTGCGAGCGGATGGGGCCGTGGCCCGACCATGACGAGGCGCGCCCCGTTGCGGACGGCCTTTCGCAGCCGCAGCTCCACCACGGGCTGCTGGTTCGCGGGATCCCCGCCGACGACCACGATCAGGTCGGCGGACTCGATGTCGCGCAGGTTTGCGCTCGGGAGCGAGCGCACGGGGCCGAGCGCGGCCCCGGGGATCGTGAGCCCCTGCACCGGCGCCCCGCCGAGCGCCGCCGCGAGCTCCTGGGCCAGGAACCCGTCCTCGACGGTGGCCCCGCCGCCCACGAGGAAGGCCGGCGCGGCCCCCTCGCGGCGCAGGAGGACGGCCGCGGCCTCGACGGCCTCCTCGAGGGAGACCTCGCGCGTCCGCTCGCCGTCACGGATGATCGGCGTGCGCAGACGGTCGGGAGACCAGGCCTTCGCGTACGCGAAGCGACCCTTGTCACAGAGCCAGCCCTCCTCGACCTCCCAGTTGGGCTCCTCGCGCCCGTTCACGCGTTGGACGTGCCCCTCGCGCGTCGTCTGGGCGGTGTTGCACCCCACCGGGCACTCGCCGCAGACGCTGATCGACTCGACCACGTCCCACGGCCGCGCGACGAAGCGGTAGGGGATGCTCGTCAGAGCCCCGACCGGGCAGATGTCGATGATGTTGCCGGTGAACCGGCCCTCGTAGGCGCCGCCCGTGAACGTGGTGATCTCGCTGTCGCCGCCGCGCTCTTGGAACGTGAGCAGGCCGTCCTGGGCGACGTCCTGGCTGAAGCGGACGCACCGAAAGCACGAGATGCACCGCTCGCGATCGAGCGCGATCAGGCTGGAGAGGTCGAGCGGCTTCGGGAAGTGGCGCTTGCGCTCGATGAACCGCGACTTTGGTGGCCCGAACTTGAAGGTACGGTCCTGCAGCGGGCACTCGCCGCCCTTGTCGCACACCGGGCAGTCGAGCGGGTGGTTGGCGAGGATCAGCTCGAGCACGCCGTCCTGGGCGTCCTCGGCGACGGCTGAGGTCGTGTGGACCACCATGTCCTGGGCGACCGGCGTCGAGCAGGCGGTCTGCACGCCGCGCATGCCCTCCACCTCGACGAGGCACATGCGGCACGCCCCGATCGCCGCGCCCAGGCGTGGCTCGTAACAGAAGATGGGGATCTCGACGCCGTTGGCGTGCGCGGCGTCCACCAGCATCGTTCCCCGGGGGGGCCGACACCTGCCGGTCGTTCAGCTGGAACGTCACCTGCTCGGGCGCCTCGAGATCGACGGGTGCGTAGTCGGCCATCGGTCCTCCTCTAGGCCGTCGCGGCGTGCTCGATCAGGGGCGCCGGCGGCGGCGAACCGTCGCGGGCGACCTGCTCGAACTCGGGGCGGAAACGATCGAGGGCGCTCTTGATCGGCGCGACCGCGCCGTCGGCGAGCGCGCAGAGCACGCGGCCGCCGACCCGCCCGAGCACGTTGTCGAGCAGGTCGAGGTCCTCGGGGCGACCTTCGCCCGCGACCATGCGATCCAGGATCTTGGTCATCCACATCGTGCCCTCGCGGCAAGGGCTGCACTTGCCGCAGCTCTCATGCCGGTAAAAGCGCGAGAGCCGGAGCGTCGCGCGCACGATGCACTCGGAGTCGTCCATCACGATGCAGCCCGCGGAGCCGAGCGCCGTGCCCGCCGCCTGCAGGTCCTCGTAGTCGAGTGGCGTGTCGAGCTTGTCGGCGGTGATCACCGGGACGCTCGACCCGCCCACCCAGCAGGCCTTGAACTCGCGACCCGGCCGGAACCCCCCGGCGATGTCGAAGATCAGCTCGCGCAGGGTGGTCTCGCCGAGCACGATCTCGTAGTTGCCCGGCCTGAGCACGTGGCCCGAGATCGAGAAGATCTTCGTGCCGGCGCTCTTCTCGGTGCCGAGCGCGGCGTACCAGTCGGCACCCCGGCCGATCACCGTGGGGAGGGACGCGAGCGTCTCGACGTTGTTGATCAGCGTGGGCGACGCGTACAGACCTGCGACCGCCGGGAACGGGGGCTTCAGCCGCGGCTGGCCCCGTTTTCCCTCGAGGCTCTCGAGCAGCCCGGTCTCCTCGCCGCAGATGTACGCGCCCGCGCCGCGGTAGAGGGTGATGTCGAACGCATTGCCCTGCCCGAGCGCATCGGGGCCGAGCTTGCCCGCCGCGTAGGCGTCCTCGAGCGCCCGGTCCAGGATCAGCGCCTGGTGCTCGTACTCGCCGCGGATGTAGATGTACGCCCGCTGCGCCCGGACCGCGTAGCCGGCGATGGTCACGCCCTCGAGCAGCTGGAACGGGTTGCGTTCCATGATCTCGCGGTCCTTGAACGTCCCCGGCTCGCTCTCGTCCGCGTTGCAGACGACGTACGAGGGCTTCGGGGAGTCCTTTGGGAGGAAGCTGGCCTTGCGGCCCATCGGGAAGCCGGCCCCGCCGCGGCCGCGCAGGTTGGAGCGCAGGCACGAGTAGAGGACCTCCTCCGGGTCCATCTCCGCGAGGACCGTCGTGAGCGCCGTAAAGCCGCCGGCACGCTCGTAGTCCGCGAGTGCCGTCAGGTCGCCGCCGTTGTCGCGATGCAGGTAGGTGAGGTTCATCTGCGGCATTCCTACCTCCACACCTCGTCCGGCGACGGCGTCCCCCGCAACTCGGCCAGCAACCGGGGCACCTGGTCCGGGTCGATGGGCCCCCGAGTCTCCTCCGCGTCCACCTGCAGGCACGGCGCACGGTCGCAGTATCCGAGGCACTGCGCCTCCTGGACCGTGATCTCGCCGTCGTCGCTCGTGCCGCCCTCGTGCGGGATGCCCTCCGCGTCGCACAGGCGGTCCATCACGACGTCGGATCCCCGCAGCATGCACGAGAGCGTCACGCAGACCGACACGACCCGCCGCCCGACTGGGCGCAGGTACAGGCGGTCGTAGAACGAGGCGACGCTCTCGACGTAGGCCGGGGTCAGATCGACGGCCTCCGCCACCGCCTCGATGTCGTCGAGGCTCAGCCAGCCCTTCTCGGTCTGCGCGTACTTGAGCGCGGGCAGCACGAGCGAGCGGGACTCGGCGAACTGGTCGCGGATGGGGTCGATCCTGGCGCGGATCTGGTCGGCGGTCATCGGTCGACGCCTCCCATCACGCCGTCGAGGCTCCCGATGATCGCGATCAGGTCGGCCAGATAGCGGTCCTTGGCCATCGGCCGGGTGGCCTGCAGGTTCACGAAGCTGGGGTCGCGCATGTGGACGCGCATCGGCTTGGGCCCGCCGTCGGCCACCACGTAGCAGCCGAGCTCGCCGCGGGGGCTCTCGACGGTGGCGTACGCCTCGCCCGCGGGGACCTTGTACCCCTCGGTGACCAGCTTGAAGTGGTGGATCAGCGACTCCATCGAGGTCGCGAGCTCGCCGCGCGGGGGCAGGGCGTACTTGCGGTCCTGGGTGATGACCGGTCCCTCCGGGAGCCCGTCGAGCGCCTGTCCGATGATCCGGACCGATTCCCGCATCTCGGCGATCCGCACCAGATAGCGGTCGTACGAGTCGCCGGCGACGCCGAGCGGCACCTGGAAGTCGAAGTGCTCGTATCCGGAGTACGGCGACAGCTTGCGCCGGTCGAGATCGACGCCCGCGGCCCGCAGCACCGGCCCGGTCACGCCCAGGTTGATCAGGTCGTCGGCGCTCATCACGCCCACGCCGCGGTTGCGCTCGATCCAGATCGGGTTGCTCGTGAGCATGCCCTCGTACTCGTCGATCCGCTCGGGCATGCGGTCGATGAACAGCCGGACCGCCGCCTCGAAGCCCTCGGGCATGTCCTCGGCGCACCCGCCCGGCCAGAAGAAGCGGTGGTTCATGCGCTCGCCGGAGATCATCTCGAACAGGTCGAGGGCCTTCTCGCGCTCGCGGATGCAGTAGAAGAACACCGTCATCGCGCCGAGCTCGAGCCCGCTCGTCCCGAGCCACACCAGGTGGCTGGTGATGCGGTTGAGCTCGCTCAGGATGATCCGCAGGTATTCGGCCCGCGGTGGCACCTCGATGCCCGCCAGCCGCTCCACCGCCATCGAGTACGCGTGAGTGTTGAAGAAGGTCGAGAGGTAGTCCATGCGCGTCACGAGCGTCACGGACTGCCAGTAGGTCTTGTTCTCGCACTGCTTCTCGATGCCGGTGTGCAGGTACCCGGTGACCGGGTGCAGGTCGCGCACGACCTCACCGTCGAGCTCGACGATCAGGCGCAGCACGCCGTGCGTGCTGGGATGGTTCGGGCGGAGGTTGATGTGCGTCCGGCGCCGGTCGCCGGGCGCCGGGTCGACCCCGGCGAGGGCGATCATGCGGGCCTCGGCCTCCTCGACCGTCGCGGCCTCGACTCCCGCGATCGCCTGCTCGGTCTCCGTGAGCTCGCGGCCCTCGCGACGCGCGGCCTCGATCGCCGAGCGGGCCTCCTCTGCGACGGCCAGGCTGGATGCGCCTCCTGCGGCTTGGGTTCCCATCGCCGTCCGTCCTAGATCGCGTCGCTGAACTGCACGGCCTCGCCGCCGATCGGGTAGTCCCGGCGCAGCGGGTGACCCTCCCAGTCGAGCGGCATCATGATGCGGCACAGGTCGGGGTGGTTGCGAAAGCGCACCCCGAACAGGTCGAAGACCTCGCGCTCCATGAAGTTGGCCGTCGACCAGACCGGGACCACCGACTCGAGCTCGGGGTTCTCGGCACCCGCCCAGACGCGGACGCGGAGCTCGCTCCCGCTCTCGAGCGACAGCAGGTGGTAGGCCATCCGGAAGCGCTCGGGGTGCTCGTCGAGGGTGTCGTAGAAGTCGGCGCAGGTGAGGCTGCAGAGCATCACGTAGGCGAGCGGCGGGCCCTGCAGGAAGCGCATCACCTCGATCATGCGCATGCGGTCGACCTCGAGCACCGCCTGGCCCAACTCGTCGTGTTCGCCGACGACCGACCCCGGCACCGCGGCGTCGACCAAATCGCGTGCCTCGCTCATCGAACGTCGCTCCCGTCGGCCGTCGCGCTCACGACGCGACCTCGTCGGGCGGGCGGAAGCGGCCGCTCGGCGTGGTGGCGGCGACGACGTGGTCGCGGGCGCCGGACGTGGGGGTCGGCCCGTGGCCGCGAAGCTCGGCGCTCGAGGGCACGCCCTTGGCGCCGATCTTCCGGTGGAGGACGAGCACGCCCTCGATCAACCCCTCCGGGCGGGGCGGACATCCCGGGACGTAGACGTCGACCGGGACGACCTTGTCGACGCCCTGGACGAGCGCGTAGTTGTTGAACACGCCGCCCGTCGAGGCGCAGGCGCCCATCGAGATGACCCACTTGGGCTCGAGCATCTGGTCGTAGACGCGCCGGAGCACGGGGGCCATCTTCTGGGCGACGCGGCCCGACACGATCATGAGGTCGGCCTGGCGGGGTGAGTTGCGAAAGTTCTCCGCGCCGAAGCGGCCGATGTCGAGGCGCGGCGACTGGACGTGCATCATCTCGATGGCGCAGCACGCGTGGCCGAATGCGGCCGGCCACGTCGCGTGCGCCTGGGCCCAGGCGACGGCCTTGTCGAGCGTGGTCAGGAGGAGCCCCTTCTCGAACTCCTTCTCCTGCGCGTCGCGCAGGTCGCCGTCGATCGACGGGTCGGTCCTGGGTGCGCGCTCGATCGGCGCGCCCGGGCGGCGGGATCAGCGCCATTCCAGGGCCCCCTTCTTCCAGACGTAGCCGAGCGCCTCGACGATCGTGAAGACGAACACGACCAGGATGACCAGCGCAAAAAGCCCGTCGTCGCGCAGGTTGAGCGCGATCGGATAGAGAAACGCGAGCTCGATGTCGAAGACGATGAAGAGCATCGCGGTCAGGTAGTAGTCGATCGAGAACCGCTGGCGCGCCGGGGTGGCCGTGAGGATCCCGGACTCGAAGGGCGCGTCCTTGACGGGTGTCGACTTGCGGCCGCCGACCATGGAGAGCGAGAGCAGTCCACCCGCGACGGCGATCCCCATCAGGAAGAAGGCGAGGATCCCGATCCACTGTGAGAGGTCCACCAGCCTCCTCGCGAGCCGCTATCCGATGGTGTCGTCGCGTGTCGACCCGGCCCGGCGGGCCACGCTATCAACGGCCCGGTGCCGCCGCATCATCGTGACGAAACACGCATGGCGTCTCCGAGGCGCCGAGGCAGCATCGGCGGGCTGGACACGAGGCTGACAGACCGGCGCCGCGCGCGGGGGGGGGAGGACCATCACTCGTCGGGAATGTGACGAGCACCCCCTCGTGAGGCGCCCCGGAGGGATCAGCGCCGAGAGGGTGGAGTCGCCGCCGGGTCATGGTGTCCGCATGGACCGGCTCGCACCGGTCCGCCTCAGTCCGTCCCCCGGCGGTGAAGCACCCGGTTGAGGGGCACGGTGCGACCCTCGGCCCACCCGCGCCGGACCCGCGACCTCACCTACGCCGGCCACTGAACGCCCCGAGGCGCTGTGAGCCGCGCGGCAGCCGCCGGGCCAGAGCGAAGCGCCGCGCCACCCGGCCGACGGGTGTCACACGATCCGCACCCGTCGCGCGCGTGCCGGGGAGCACCCGGACCTGACGGGCGGGTCGGGCTGCGACCGCGGAACGCCGCGACACGGCGTCGCACCCGACCGCGCCGGGGATGCCGGAAGTCCGGACGGTGGCGTCCGAGCCGGCGTGCCTTTCGTGGGGAGCCGACCACCGGCGGCATGACCCGCCGGTGCGCGCTCGACCCACGGTCCGCCACGCGTGGGGCGCGGGTGCACTCGCACCCGCGGCGCCACGCATGCGGATCGAGGTACTACGGGAGGGCGGGCGCGCTGTTGCGGCCGGCCAGCTTGCCGAGGCCGGAGCAGACGTTCAGCGCGACCCGCAGGGCCCGCTCGTCCGCCTCCCGGCTCATCAGCATCAGGCCGCCGCGGCGTCCGCCCAGCGTGGCGACCGCGCGTCGCGGCTCGCCGGCCAGCAGGACCGCGGGCCGCCGGTCGTCCGACAGCTCGCGCATCGACGACCAGTCCTCGTCGCGCAGGTCGACCATCACGACGTCGCCCTTCTCGGACGGCGCGCTCAGCGGCCCCGCTTCCGTGACCTCGTGGCCGAGGCCCCTGATCGTGTCTGCAAGCTCGGATCGGGCGACTCCGTCCGGACCAAGCAACAGGACTTCGAGAGTGCTCATCTCCAGTGTCCCTTTCGGATACGCAGCATCGTGGTCGACCCATGAGGGTGACCACCGGACTCTCAGAGCGCGCACGTGTGGCGCGCTCGGGGAGCCGCTGCTATCCGGGGCGTGCTGGGCTGGTGCGGAAACCGTCGAGTGTCGCCCAGTCGGCGTCGATGACGCGGCCGATGCGGCGCGGTGCCCGCGGGAGCGACAGTGCCAGCGCAAGCGCTGCGGTGAAGACCAGAAGAAGTGTGGGGATCGTCGCGCCGCCGCCGCCGGGGACGATGCGGCTCGCCAGGGCGTCCAGGAGCGTCGCGCCGGCGCCGGCGTCGCTCGAGCTGCGGGCGAAGTACCCGGCGAGCGCGCCGAGGCCGACCGTCGGACGAAGCTCCTCACGCCGTGCCGCGACGGCGCCGCCGTCGACGCCGGCGATGGTGGGCACCGCGGTCGTCGGCCGGTCGAGCGTCGGAATCGCGTCCGCGCTGCCGGCGGGCAGCAGCGACTGGGACCCGGCGCCGGCCACGAAGGCCTCGGCGGGCGTCAGGTCGAGGACCCTGGCCCGGACCTCGCCCAGCGGGGGCCGGGGCGCGGCCACGGCTGCGGCGGTCGCGGTTGCGGCGACCTGGGCGTCGCCGGGCAGATCGGGGGGAGTCGGGCCGGAAGGTCGGGAGCGCCTGCGCCGCCGCGGGCGCATCGACGCCGCCCGTGGCCGACGCCGCCCGCGCCGTCGCGCCCGCGCCGATTGCCGGTCCGCTAAGCGCGGAGACCTTGGTTCCCGGGACGACGTCGACGTCGACGTCCGGTCGCGGGCCCCTCGGGCCGGCCGCGTTGGGGCGGTCCGGACCCTTCACGGGAGTCACCACGACCTCATTGTCAACGCCGGCGGCCGGGGGTTCCGTCGTCGGCGCGTGAGCCGGCGGTTCCGTCGTCGGCGCGGCCGGCGGTGCCACCTCGGGGGTCGTCGCGACGGGCGGCTCCTCGACCGGCGGCGGCTCGACCGGTCCGGGCGGGGGATCGACCGGCGGCGGCGTCTCGACCGGCGGGTCGACCACCGGAGGAGCCACGATCAGCGGCTCGGCCTCCGTGATCAGCGGCTCGGACTCCGTGACCGGAGGGGTGGCGGCCGCCGGGTCGCCGGTCGTGAGAGCCGCGTCCGGATCGACCGTGGCGCCCTCGACCCCGGCGGGCAGTTCCGCCTCGACGACAGGGTCGGATGTCGCGGGCGGATCCGTCGCCGCCTGCCCCAGCGCACGCGCACCGGGAAGCAACGCGAGCGTGAGCGCCATCGCCACGATGAGCAGCAGGAACCTGTGAGCCGACGCCGTAGACGACGTCTTGCGGGAGGCGGACGCGTACATGGGGAGGAGGAACATACCCGCATGGCGGCGTCCAGGGAAGAGGCCAGGGAAGTTGTGCACGCGCCGGGTGCGACGGCGTTGCGAACCTGAGCGCGGGAACCCGCCTCGTTGCGGACGCTAGCGGCCGCGCGCATTGCGGATCGTAAGTTTCCCGTTACGGGTCGTGAACGTTCGGTGTGGCCCTGCGCCGCGCGGCCCTACACTCGCCCCCCGTGGATCGTTGGAAACGACGCCTGCGCCCGGCCGCCCTCGTGGCGCTCCTGGTGACGCTGGCATTCGCCGTCGCGGCGTGCGCGGACGACGCGGACACCGCGGACCCCGTGTCCACGACCGTCGGGACCGCACAGGCGACCGCCGTGACCGAGACGGTGACCGCCGACGCACCGGTCGCGCCGCCGGTGGCCCCGGAGACGACCACCGCGCCCGACGACGCGGGGGGCGCGCCCGCCGGCGTCGTCTGGTTCGCGGACGAGTCGGGCTCGCTCGTGGGCGAGTCCCGGCCGGGCGCCGCGGCGAGCGTCGCGGCCGCCCTCGGCGAGCTGGCGGCCGGTCCCCAGGACGCGTCGCTGATCCCCGCATTCCCGGCCGGGTCGAGCGTGCTCGGCACGGATCTCGAGGGCGACATCGTCGTCGTGGAGGTCGACGAGGCATTCGTCGCGGGGTATCCGTCCGGTTCCGCAGCGGAACTGGCCACGATTGCTCCGATCGTCTACACATCGACCGAACTCCCCGGTGTGGGTGCCGTCCGGCTCGAGTCCGGCGGCGCCCCCCTCTCGCCGCCGACCGCCCAACTCGACCTGAGCGTCCCCCTGTCCCGCGGGGATCTCCCGGTCGAGCTGATCCCCCCGGAGGACGCACCGTGAGACACGACGCCGGCCGGACGCCCCGCCGCGCCCTCGGTGCGCTCACCGTCGCGGGCGCCCTCCTCGTGTCCGCCGCGGCGTCGTCGGCGCAGGCGCCGCCGCAGGAACGGCTGGTGGCGATCGACCCGGGGCATGGGGCCGGCGACTCCGGCGCCGTGGGCAGGCTCGCGCCCGGAACCCAGACCGGCCTGCCCGAGCGGCGCAAGGGCGCGAAGGTCCTGATCTACGAGAAGGACGTCAACCTCGACATCGCGCAGCGGCTCGACCGTTGGCTCCGCGAGCGCGGCTACGGGACGCTGATGACGCGGACGCGCGACGACCGCGCGGGCGGCGACCGGCCCTTCACCACCGTGAGGGCGGACCTCGCCGCCCGGGTCGCGACGGCGAATCAGGCCGGGGCCACGGTCTTCGTCTCGATTCACGCCAACAGCCTGAACGCGACGGCCACCGGCACCGAGACCTACCACTACTACTCGGCCGGAAAGGCCTCGCGCTCGCTCGCGAAGGCCATCCAGAGGGATCTGGTCGCCCGCATCGGTCTGCCCGACCGCGGCGTCAAACGGGCGGGCTTCTACGTGCTTCGCCACTCGGCGATGCCTGCCGTGCTGGTCGAGACCGGGTTCCTCTCGAATCCCGACGAGGCGGCGGTCCTCGCCTCGCCGGAGTCACGCCAGGCGATGGCCGAGGCGATCGGCAACGGCGTGGCCCGCCACCTGGCGAACGAGCCGGCCGGCGACGGCGCGGCCGCAGCCGCGCCGTCGCCGATCAAGTACTGGGTCACGGCCGGCCGCTCGGTCTCGAAGCGGACGGCCGTGCGCAGGGCCAAGGCGATCCGCAGGGCCGGACTCCAGGCCCTCGTCCGCCGGCGGTACTCCAGTCGCCTCGACCGGAACCTGCACTACGTCGTGACGGGGCAGTTCTCCTACCTGTCGAACGCCCGCAGCATGCGACAGGTGATCCGTGATCTGGGCCTTCCCGGCCGGATCGACTCCGCGGTCGCGCCCACGAGGGCGGGGGCGTCCCGCCCGTAGTCCGCGCGTCCGGTCCGACGGACCGGCGTCAGCCCTTCTCGGGCGCCCGCTTCCCCCGTCCGGCGATCCAGATGCCCACGCCGATCCCGATGGCGACGAGGATCAGGGGCACGATGAACGACGAGGCGAGCGACAGCACCGCCCCGAGGAGCCAGATGCCGATGATGATCGCGAGGACCACACCGAGCACGATGAGAATGAGCTGACCCACGTGTACCTCCCGCCGGATGACCCGGTCCCAGTGTGCCACACGGCCGGTGGAGACCCCCCGGGGACGGGCCCGCCGAGGCGGTAGCCTCGACCCGGCATGGACCGACTCGAGTACTTCGCCCGCCTGGCCGCCGATTCCCCGGATGTGGCCAGGGTGCGATTCGCGCACGCGAACGAGCTCCTGCACGCCGGTCGCCTGGAGGACGCGGTCGCCGAGCTGCGCGCCTACCTGGACCTGGCGGAGGACGAGGGCAACGCCTGGGGGCGCCTCGGCGAGGCGCTCACAACCCTCGGTCGGCCCGACGAGGCGGCCGACGCCTATCTGCGGGGCATCGACCAGGCGCTCGCCCACGGCCACACGGGCATGGCCCAGGACTTCGAGGCGGCCATCGAGGCCCTGTGACCGTGAGGCCGGTCCCAGAACGCGCTCCGCGATGAGCGGAGCGGGTTCGGGAGCGTCGGGCCGAGAGGACGCAGCCGCCGGGACGCGGGCAGAGCGCCTCGACGAACGAGACCGCCATTCCCGCGTTTCGGCGGTGACGGCACCCGGTCGAGCGCGAAGAGCAACGCCGAGCCGAGGATCCGCGGCGACTGGGATCGAGCGCGCGGTTCCCCGCCATGTGACCGGGCAACCCCGCCACCCTCAGCGCGACCCGAGGACACGTCGCCCCGCCCCGTCCGCAGCGACCTTCACCACCATGCGCTCCGCCGAACACGACGCCCATGGACATGCCGCCCAGGGGACGGCCTGCCTCCCGATACCCGGACCTTGGACGGCCCTTCGGCCCGCCCGCATGACCGCGGGCGCGACCGCGAACGAGGAGTTGATGGATTCCAAGCCCCATCCACCGCCCAAGGGCCTGGCGTGCCGGGACGGCCGTGAGCGGACACCGGGGCCTTGGACGGCACGTCAGCTCAGATCCACGGTCGTGACCACGGCGTCGGGGCGTGCCTTCGCACGCCGGCGAGGGCGGCCGCGAGCCCGACACGCGACGGACCGGCCTCCACGCCGGGTCGCGTGCCACGCGTCGGTCCGACCGCCGGCCGAACGCGATGCCCGACCAACTGCCACGATCCCGAACGTGACGCGCCTGCGAACCACTGACACGCTGTCAGGCCCCCCGTGAGCACCAACGCCGTGCAGGGTGGCCTGTCGCTGCGGGCGGCGTTCCGGATGTGGCAGCGCAACGCCACGATCGCTCGGCGGACGGTGTTCGTGACGCTCGCGCCGCGGTTCCTCGAGGCGGTCGCCTACCTGGCGATCATGGGCCTCGGGCTCGGGACGTACCTGACGAGCGTCGACGGCGTCGACTACGTCGAGTTCATCGCACCCGGCGTCGCCGCGTCGACGGTCATGTTCGGCGCGGTGATCGAGACGACCTACAACGCATTCGTCCGTATCCACGTGCGGCGCGTCTACGAGGCGGTGGTGGCCACGCCCCTGTCCGTCGGCGACGTCGTCGTGGGCGAGTACCTCTGGGCCGTCACCCGCGCGGTGATCTACGGCTCGGTGTTCCTGGTCGTGATGGCGGCCTTCGGTCTCGTCGTCTCACCGCTCGCGCTGCTCGCGCCGTTCCTGTTCGCGCTGGGCGCGCTCGCGTTCGCGGCCATCGGCATGACCTACACCGCGTACGTCTCCAACATGGAGCACTTCAACATCTTCTTCACGGCGATCTTGACGCCGATGTTCCTGTTCGGGGGCGTCTTCTTCCCCTTCGACGAGCTCCCGACCTGGGCGCAGGTCGTCGGGTGGTGCCTTCCGCTCTCCCACCTGGTCGCCGCCACCCGGGACCTCGTGCTCGGAGAGGTCGACGCCTCGACGCTCGGCCACGTCGGGGCGCTCGCCCTGGTCGTCTTGGTGCTGATCGCCGTCCCGATCCGCCGGCTGAGCCGGTCGCTCCTTCGCTGACGCCCTCCCGCCGGACGCCTTGCGTCAGCCGACCGGCTCGGCGACGCGGGCGAGGCCGGCGGCCTCGGCGGCGGCTCGGACCGCGCGGGCGACGTTGGGGACCAGGTCCGGGTCGAAGATCGACGGCACGATGCGGTCGGCGCTCGGCGCTGACGTGTGCGTCACCGTCTCGGCGATCGCCCCGGCGGCCGCGAGGACCATCGACTCGTCGATGGCCGCGGCACGTGCGTCGAGCGCCCCCCGCCAGATGCCGGGAAACGCAAGCGCGGAGTGGATCTGGTTGGGGACGTCCGGGCGTCCGGTCGCATAGACCCGCACCAGCTCGTCGGCCGCCCCGCGCGCGACCTCGGGCTCCGGCATCGCGAGCGCGAAGACGATCGGATCCGCCGCCATCGTCCGCAGGTCGTCGACGTCGAGCAGGTCAGGGTGGAGAGACCGATGAAGACGTCGGCCCCCGCCACCAGATCCGACGCGGACCCCGTGCGCCGAGCGCCGTTCGTGTGCTCGGCGACCCACCGGTCGTCCTCGGTGAGATCGCCGCGGCCGCTGTGGACGGCGCCTTTGCTGTCGCATGCGGTGACCTCGCCGACCCCGGCCGCCACGAGCAGCCGCACCGTGGCGACGCCGCCCGGCCCGAGCCCCGCGACCACCACCCGCGCGGCCGACAGGCGCTTGCCGACGAGCTCCAGGCTGTTGATCAGTGCCGCGAGCAGGGCCGCGGCGGTCCCGGCCTGATCGTCCTGGAAGACCGGCACGTCCACTTTGGGGGCCAGCGCGCGACCGAGCTCGAAGCACCTCGGGGCGGCCACGTCGGCGACGTGCACGCCGGCGAACGGTGACGCGCACAACGCGACGGTTCGGGCGATCGCCTCGGGGTCCCGAAGGGTGACCGGGAGAGGGAAGGCGTCGATGCCGGCGAGTTCCCGGAGGAACATGCACTTGGCCTCCATCGCGGGCAGCGCGGCCAGGGGCCCCAGGTCTCCCTGGCCCACCACCGCGCTGCCGTCGCTCACGACCATCACGCTGTTGCCCTTGATGGTGTAGTCCCATGCCCGCCCGGGGTCCTCGTTGATGGCCATGCAGACCCGGGCCACGCCGGGGGTGTACGCCATCGAGAGGTCATCGCGTGTCGCGACCGGCACGCGGTTTCGCATGCCGATCTTCCCTCCTGCGTGGGCCAGGAGGGCACGGTCGGCGACGCCCTCCACCTCGACGTCGGCGACCTGCGCGATCGCGACGCGGACCCGCTCGCCGTGGGCGTCGTCCCGGACCAGGACGGCCACGTCCCGGGTCACCGACTCGCTCGTCGAGCGGACGATGTCGACCCCGCCGACGAGCGCGTCCTGGGCGGCGATCGCGGCCATCACCTCGCCGAGCATCCCGATCCGAGCGGGGATCGCGGCGCGGATCGTCAGGCTGTGAGTGGGGCCGCTCACGGGCTCGGCATCCTACCCGCCGCCGCGCGGCGTCGCCGGGTCATCGGCGCCCGGCGGCCGGCGCGTCGGACATGAGCGCCACGACCGCCGCGTCGAGCCCGCCGAGCGAGAGCTCGAACATGGGGAACACGCGCCGCACGGCCGCGAGCGTGGGTGCGCCGTGGACGCTCGCCCACCACCGCTCGGGCACCGGGTTGAGCCAGGCCGCGTGCGCGAAGTGGCCCGCCACGCGGGAGAGCCAGACGTGGCCGGGCTCCTCGTTGTCCTGGTACCAGTCGATCGCACCGCCGGCCATCGTGAGCTCGCTGGGCGCCATGCACGCATCGCCGACCACCACCAGCTTGTACTCGGGCGAGAGCCGAGCGAGCAGGCCCCGGGTGGGCTCGGATGCGTCCGGCCGCAACTGCGCCGTCTCGTAGAGCCGGTCGTAGACGCAGTTGTGGAAGTAGCGGACCACCAGGCGATGGAAGTGGGCCGTCTGGTGCACCGCGCTGAAGAGGCGATCCGCGAGCGCCGCGTGCTCGTCCATCGAGCCACCGACATCGAGCAATAGGAGCACGCGCACGGCGTTGCGCCGCGGTCGCCGGAACATCAGCCGCAGGGCACCGCCGCCGTCGGCGGTCGCGGCGACGGTGGCGTCGAGATCGAGCTCCGACGCCGGTCCCTCGAGCGCGGTGGACAGGCGCCGAAGGCGTCGCAGCGCCACGCCCATCTCACGCACGCCGAGCGTCTCGTCGGCCCGCAGGTCGCGATAGCGACGCTCGGCCGCCACCTGGACCGCGCTTCGCATCCGTCCGTCGCCGCCCATCCGGATCCCGCCGGGGTGGATCCCCGAGTGTCCGAACGGCGACGTGCCACCGGTGCCGATGTGGCGGTCGCCGCCGTGGTGGGCCTCGGACTGATTCGCCAGCCGCTCCTCGAGGCGCCTGCGAAGCTCGCCCAGGTCCAGCCGGCCGAGGGTCGCCTCCAGGCGTCTGCGGGCCTCGTCGTCCAACTCGAGGGAGCGCGTGTCCCGCGCGAGCCAGTCCCAGATGCGATCGGCGATCTCCGGCGGGACCGACTCGAGCGCCCCGAAATAGCGCGCGAACGCGGCGTCGTACGCGTCGTAGTGGCGCTCGGACTTCACGAGCACAGCCCGGGCGAGCGCGTAGAACCCGCCGAGGCTCGAGTCGGCCAGCCCTCGTTCGAGCGCACCCTGAAGGCCCAGCCATTCGTCGGGCCCGACCGGGACCCCCTCGTCGCGAAGGACGTAGAGGAGCCCCTCGAACATCAGCGACCGGCCATCCTGCGGGCCCGCCCGGCCAGGTCGTGGCGGGTCACCTCCAGGTCCGACGGGCTCTTGATGAGCACGCCGAGGAACGGCATCTCCGCGACGACCCGCTCTGGGGTGATCCCGGCGAGCACAAGGGCCTGCACCCAGTCGACGAGCTCGCTCGTCGAGGGGCGCTTGGCGAGGCCGTCGATCTCGCGGAGGGCGTAGAAGGCGACGAGCGCCGCGCGCAGCAGCTCGTCCTCCAGCCCGGGGTGGTGGACGCGCACGATCCGCTCCATCTGCGCCAGGTCGGGGAACGCGATGTAGTGGAAGACGCACCGGCGCAGGAACGCGTCGGGCAGCTCCTTCTCGGCGTTCGAGGTGATGATCACGACCGGCCGTTCGCGCGCGCTGACCGTGGCGCCGGTCTCGGGGATGTGGAAGCTCATCCGGTCGAGCTCCCAGAGCAGGTCGTTCGGGAACTCGAGGTCGGCCTTGTCGATCTCGTCGATCACCAGCACGACCCGCCGCGGCGCGTCGAACGCCCGCCCCAGCGTGCCGAGCTTGATGTAGCGCGAGACGTCTTTGGGGTCGCCGTCGCCGAACTGGCTGTCGTAGAGCCGCTGGACGGTGTCGTAGACGTAGAGGCCGTCCTGGGCCTTGGTGGTCGACTTGATCCCCCACACCAGGAGGTCCATCCCGAGCGACTGGGCGACCGCCTCGGCCAGGACGGTCTTCCCGGTGCCGGGCTCGCCCCGCACGAGCAGGGGT
>CALNYH010000022.1:0-144308 GCA_942490795.1 uncultured Thermoleophilia bacterium
CCTTCCAGGTCGGCTGCACCTTGACCCGCATGCGTGCCACGTGCAGGCGCAAGGACGGCGCCGAACCCGACCCGTTGAAGATCTCGACCACCCGGCCGTCGAACGCGATGATCCGATCACCGACGACGACTTCCCGGATCTCCCCGCCCCCGGACACGATCCGAGCATACCCGGGGGCGGCGGCCGCGCGGCGCGGCCGACCCGACCCTCGGCGGTCTACGATCCCTTCATGGACGAGTTGGTGTACGGGCTCGCGGCCTGGCTTCGTTGCCGGCTGCGCGCGGTGGCCTTGGCGGTCGGCCTGGTCGTCGGCGCGGCGCTCATCGTGCTCGCGGTCCAGGCGCTCTCCGGACTTGGGTGAGGCCCGGGTTCCGGTGGCCGCGCGTCCCGTCTCGGTCGTCTGGAGCCCGCGCCTCCAGGCGTACAACCCCTCGGACGACGTCGAGCGGCCCGTGCGACGTCGGCTCGCGTGGGAGCTTCTGGTGACCAGCGGGCTCCTCGGGCGCGACGGCGTGGAGGTGACCGACCCGCCCGGGGCCACCGACGACGAGATCGCCCGGATCCACGCGCCGGCCTACATCCGCGCGGTGAAGCGCTACTCGGCGAACCCGGTGCTGGCACATGAGTGGGTGGCCGGGCAGTGGGGGTTCGTGCCCGGGCAGGACACCGTGGCGCGTCCGGGAATGCACGAGGCCGCGGCCGACGTGTGCGGCGCGGCCATGGCGGGCGCCCGCGCCGTGTGGGAGGGGCCCGGGCGAGCGCTCTGCCCCGCGCCCGCGGGACTGCACCACGCGCTGTCCAACCGGGCGGCGGGCTTTTGCATCTACAACGACTCGGCGCTCGCGGTGCGGGAGCTGCTGGACCTCGGGGCGCGGCGGGTGGCGCACATCGACCTCGACGCCCACCACGGTGACGGGGTCCAGTGGATCTTCTACGAAGACCCGCGGGTCCTGACGGTCAGCGTGCACGAGAAGGCCCCCGGCTTCTTCCCCGGGACCGGCGGCCTCGACGAACGCGGCGCGGGCGACGGGTTCGGCACGGCCGTCAACATCCCGCTTCCACCCTTCGCCGGCGACGGTCCGTATCTGGCCGCGATCGACCGCGTGGTCGTACCGGCGGTCCGCGACTTCGCGCCGGACGCGATCGTCACCCATCTCGGGGCCGACGTGCACCACGAGGATCCGCTCGCCCACCTGCGGGTGACCATCGACGGGCTCGAGCGGGCCTACGCCGCGCTCTCCGAGCTCGCCGACGAGGTGGCCGGGGGGCGCTGGCTCGACATCTCCGGGGGCGGCTACAACCCCATGGCGCTCGGACGCATCTGGGCGCTCCAGCTCGGAGCGCTCCGCGGTGCGACCCCACCGGACTCGCTCCCGGAGGAATGGCGCGAGTCGGTTCGCGGGGCGCTCGACGCCGAGGCGCCGGCCACGCTCCGCGAGGACGTGCCGCCCACGCTCGACGCCGACCGCGCCGCGGACGGCGATCGTGTCGGGATGGACGCCGTCGTACGTGCCGCGGCCCTCCTCGGGGTCGCCTGAGCGCGCGTCACCTCCGGGGCGTTCGCCGCGCGCGCGCCGGACGCACGGAGGATCCCGCTCTCGCGCTCAGCCACAGCGCGACCAGGCCGCCGAGCACGGCGACGCCCCCGAGTGTCGCGAAGGCGGCACCCAAGGGGAGGACAAGGGACGCGGCGGCGGCGGCCGTTGCGCCGAGTGCCCCGGCCAGCGCCCACACCGCGCCCGCGGCCACGCCGATCGCGGGCGCGAGGCCCGCGGGGACCGTCTCCTCGCGGGCGCGCGTCGCGAGCTCCACCAGGACCGCCCCGGCGACGATCGTGACCGCGTAGGCGGCGGCCGCGGTGGCCGCGTCGGGCGCCTGCCAGCCGGTGAGCAGCCCGGCGCCGAGGAGCGTGAGCGCGAGCGCGAGCTGCTCGCGAACCGCAAGGCTCCGAAGCCACGCCCCCAGGTGCCCGATCGCGAGGTTCGCGCCGAGCACGGCGACCAGGAGCGTCGGGACGAGACGCTCTCCGTCGACGTCCGGCCCCACGGCAAGCCAGCTGATGAGCAGCGCCGCCTGTCCGGTGGCGACCGCGATCCCGACCGCGCCGCCGATGACCGCCGCGCGCAGGCGCGGCTCACGACCGAGCACGGAGCGCGCCTCACGCATCGCGTCCAGGAAACGCACGCGCGCATGCGGGACGTGGTCGAGCACCTCGTGGTGGCTCGCCGAGGCCATCGCGCCGACGAGGGCCATCACCGCGGCGGCTGCGATCGCGGCGAGCGGCCCGCCGCCGATGAAGCCCGCGACGAGCGCCACAGCGATCCCGGCGGGCTGGGCCGACGAGTAGCGCTGGGTCAGCTCGCGAAGGGCCTCGTGCTGGCGTTCGTGGTCGACCAGGGCATGCAGGACCGATGCGGCCGCGGTGTCGAACAGGGCCCTGCCGGTACCGAGGGCGAGCGCCGCCGCGATCGGAAGGAGCGGCCAGCCCGCGATGGCGCCGGCGAGTGCGAGGCCGAGGGCGGCCGCCATGACGAGTTGCCCTCCCCACAGCGCCGGCCGCCGACCACGCCAAAGGAGCGCACGCGCCGCTCGAGGAAACAGCCCGGCGGCGCCGACCGGGGCCAGCGCCGCGGCGAACACCGCACCCGCGCCGAGCGGGCCGAGTCCGAGCACCAGCGAGTACCACGCCAGTCCGATGATGCCGGCCGACTGGGACGCTGAGCACGCCGTCTGCGCCCGCTGCAGGAGGGCACGCTGACGGGCCGGATCCGCTGAACCGGCGAACGCCTTCGTGGTGATTGTGACGAGTTTCGTGACCATGGAACGGCGACGGCCGACCCGAAGGGGCCGGCCGTGGGTGCGCCACCGGGATGGTGACGCGGTGCGACCGTAGCGCGCTCACGGTCGTATGCGATGGGACGGGTTCCACGCCGCCATCGCGTCGCGGCGCCTGCCACCGGACCGACCGAAGAGGATCCGGACGCTGGCGCTCGCGCGGGAATGCGTTCGCGAGCCCCACTGGCATGCGAACGCGCACGAGCTGGGCGACCTGGTCGCCGGCGCGCCCCGCGTCACCGTCTTCGAGCGCGGGAACCTCCGACGCCGCTTCACGGTCGCCCCAGGACGGATGTGGTTCGCACCCTCGGGATCACTCCATTCCATCGAGAACATCGGGGGCGGGACCGCCGACATGGTCGTCGCGTTCTCCGCCTCCGACGTGGAGAACTTCGGCCTCTCGGGCCCGATCGGGGCCATGTCTCGACAGGTCATGGCGAACACCTGGGCGTCGTCGGCGGCGCACGTGCACGGCATCACTCGCTCCCATGAGGACATCGTCATGGGTCGCGCCACCGGGTCAGCCGAGATCGCCGAGGCCGATCGGGTCGTCAGCCGTCTGCGGTTCGACGTGGAGGCGATGCTGCCCCGATCGTGAACGGGTACGGCTCGGCGCGGACCGCCAAGCGCGCGTTCTGGCCGGTGCTCCGGGACCTCTCGATGTTCTCGCTCCGGATCGCCGGCGACGGGATGCGAGAGCCCCACTGGCACCCGGAGACCGCCGCGATGGGTGACGTCCTGAGCGGCCGGACGGTGCGCTCGCCGGGCACGGTCGACACCTGCCTCCTCGCCCCCGGGGACGCCTACTTCATCCCGCGCGCCTCCCCACACCACATCGAGAACCTCGACGACGCCGAGACGCGGTTCCTCGTTTTCTTCGACCAGGCCGAGGGTCAGGACATCGGCGACCCCGGAGGGACGGCCGCCGTGCCCCGGCGAACCATGGCGCCGCCCCTCGGCGTGGACGCCGGCCGACTACCGCAGATCCTGATGTGACCGGCGACCTGCTGCTCGTGCGAACGCGCGACGGGGACACCACCGCCAGAAACGGCTGAGCCGGGGACGCCGCACCAAGACCGCGGCAGCAGAGGGCCGACCGCTCAGCCCGCGATCAGCCGGGGAACGACGATGCGTACTCGCTGTACGGCACCCGGCCGTCCTCGCTCGCCTCGATCGCCTGCGCCACCTCGGCGGGGATCGGGGTCCACCTGGCGGGCATCTTCGCCGCCAGATCGGGGTTCAGCACGTAGATCAGGGCGAAGTTGACGACCCAGATCGACGGCGCCATCGGCATCCCCACGGTCCACGTCCCGCCCCCGAGCGTGTTCGGGACGAGCTGCGCCGCGCCCGACTGCTGCTGCGACCGGTTCCCGAACACGGCCTCGGACGTATACGCGGAGCGGTAGAGCGCCCTGAGCGATTCCCCGGCGCCGTTGGCCCTGGCCCAGGTGCCCAGGTACCCGCCCGGCTCGATGACGGTGTTCACCTGCCGTGTCGGGGCGTTGACGTTCGCGGGGCTCTGGAGCCAGCCGTCCGTGCTCACCATCAGCCCGTAGCTCGCCAGGACGGTGCGCGTCAGCGTGCCGTCCACGTTGGAATAGAGCGGCCTGGCGGTCGTGTTGGTCAGGATGCGGACACTCTCGTCGACCAGCTTCGCGGACGCGGGGTCGCCGCCGACGCCCTTGCCGCTGACGAAGAGCCGGTACTGCTTGCGCGTGAAGGCGTCCTCGCGGGCGAGCCCGAGCCCGCGCGCGATCCGCTCCGTTGCGGCCCTGCCGAGCGGCCGGTTGACCTGCTCCTGGTTCGCGGCCACCCGCGGCGCGAGCCGCTGATAGCGAAGCGTCCCGGCGTACGGCTGCGAGAAGCCCGGTGCGCGGTGGCGGGCGAGCGCGGTGCGGAGCTCACCGCCCGCGCGGACGGTCGGCGTCGCGTCGGAGCGCGCCGCGGTGATGGCTTCGACGGGGGCCGGGGCCGCGTGCCCCAAGGCGAGTGGCGCCGAGACAGCGGAGGCGGCGGCCGCCAGCGCGGCCACAACGATCACTGGGGAGATCCTCACGACGTTCCTCCGGTCGTCTCGCTCGGGGCTCTCACTTCGGCCCGACCCGACCGTCACTTGAGGACCGGATCGCTCGCCGACGCCACGAATCGCGTCGACCGGACACGTCGACCCCGGTCACGCAGGTCGTTCGGGGCGCGGGCACCGGATCGCCCTCGTGCCGTCCCGAGGAATCGGGGGCGGCGGGACGGGCCTCGCCACCCTGCTCCTTTGCGCGAAGGACGGCGTTCCGGACGCCGGCCGTGCGGCCGTATGGCCGACTCGTCGCGGGCGCGGCGTCGCGCCACCCCTCGCGGGAGCAGCGCGGCGCGCGCGATCCCGGCCGGGTCGGTCAGCCGACCGAACTCGGGGCGATTCGAATGACCGAGCGGTCGCCGTCGGTCATCCAGAGCGATCCGCCTCCGTAGGCGACCGCCGGGCCCGGGCCGTCGTCGTCCTCGACGAGCGAGCTGACATCCACCGTCGCGGGATCCTGGAGCGACGGCGTCGCCTTGGTCAGCGACGTCCCCTGGCTGTTGCTCCAGAGCATCCAGACCGAGCCGGCCCCGAGGGCGACGCTCTCGGCATAGCCGCCGTCGGTGGACGTCGTGAACTGGAGCGTCCCGAGCGCCCCCGTCCGTGAGAAGGCCGCCACGCCGCCGTTGTCGCTCGCCGGCCAGACGTAGAAGGCCCCGTTGGCCTGCGCGGCGCCCGTGCCGTACTCGGGCACGCCGTCGATCTGTGCGGTGCGGGTGAGCCGCGGAGTCCGCCAGCGGTCGATGGTCGGTCCCTGTGCATAGGTCCAGAGGGAGCCGCCCTGGGCGAAGAGCCACACGACATCCGAGACGGGCGTGCCCTGGAGCGGGCGCATGGTGACCTTCCCGGTGCTGAGGGGCACGCGAGCGATCGTGTTCCGGGGGTTCGAGAGCGCGACCCAGACGGCGCCGGGCCCCGCGGTCAGGCTCGTCGCCTGGCCGCGGAGCGCGCGGACACGCATGCGCTTGCCGGTCCTGCCGTTGACCTCGGTGACGTAGGAGCGGCGTCCGGCGCTCGAGAGGATCCACATCCGCCCGAAGCCCTCGACGTAGTCGGTGATGCCCCCCTTGACTCGGGGGACTCGCCGGGTCGCGCCGGTCTTCGGGTTCAGCCGGACGAGGCTCGAGTTGCCCACGTTGACCCAGACGGCGCCGAATGCATGGCGGACCCCGGCGGTCCGCTGGCCGTCGCGACCGCTGCTGACCGAGTAGGTGCCCTCCACGGTCGGGGCCTCCTGCGCGGCGCCGACCCCCGCGCCGGCGGCCACGAGGGCCGCGGTGGTGAGAGCAGCCAGGGTATGTCCTCGCATCGCGCGCTCCGAGATCGCTCACGGGCCGGCCGGGATCGTCCGCCCAGAGGCCCAATCGGTCGCCCAGCGAGGGACTTGACTCCGCCCACCTCGTCCGGTGACCCGGTGTGGGTGGCTCGAGGAGGCCCTCCCCCTCCGCCGGTCGGGCGTGGGGCGCACCCTCGTCGTCTCGCCAACCTGGACCCGCGGCGAGCTGCGCGAGCGCACCGAGACCGGGCGAATCCGGGCCGTGGGGGTCGGGCACCCCCTCGAGGAGGACCTCGAGGCGATCGGGCCGAAGGTCCACGCGGCGGACGACCTCCTCTTCCCTTCCGCCACGGGGCTCCTGCTCGGTCTTGGCAACTGGCGGAACCGAGCGTGGAACGGGGCAGCCGCCACGACCGGCGTCGAGGGCGCGCCGCACGACCGCCGACACGCCTGCGTGTCTCTCCTCATCCACGAGGGGCGCTCGGTGCCCTGCGTGGCCGCGGCGCCCCGGCGCAACGTCACAAAGACGTACGACGAGGTTGCGACGGTGCGCGTACTCCGCTCCGGCTCCTGAACGACGAAACCCCGCATACGCGGGGTTCTCGTGAGGTGGAGGATATCGGGCTCGAACCGATGACCTCTACGCTGCCAGCGTAGCGCTCTCCCAGCTGAGCTAATCCCCCGGGGAGACGCAGAAGTATAGGGAGTGCACGGCCGCTCGCAACGGGCGGACCGGCGGCGCCCGGTCGTCGTGCCGGCATGTGCGTGGGAGGGCTTCCTCGACGATCCGGGGCCGGTCGTGGTCGGAACGGCGCAGGGCGGTTCCTGCTTCGGCGCCTCCTACGAGTTGCTGCTCAACGTCGCCCACCGGGTCGGGAAGGCCGGGCTCGCGGACCGGGTCCCGATGACCTTCATCGCCGCCGAGCCCTTCCTCGGCCACTTCGGCCTCGGCGGCGCCGGCGGTCGGAGGCAATGATCCGGAGATGCTCACGAAGATGGGCATCGAGGGACTCCCCGACAGCGCGATCCGCGAGGTCCGCCCGGGTGAGCTCGAGGTCGCGTCCGGGCGCGTGCTGCCGTTCGCCTACGCCATGATCGCCCCCCCTTTGCCGGGGTCGAGGCCGTGCGCGCAACTGCGGGGCTCGGCAACGCCGCCGGCTGGATCCCCGTCGACGAGCACTACCGCCACCCCGAGCACCCCGAGGTCGACGCCGCGGAGGTCGATGTCGCGATCTCGCCGAGGGGCGAGACCCTCGTGCCGGCGGGCGTGCCGAAGACCGGCGACATGAGCGAGCACATGGCCAAGGTCGCCGCCCAGAACATCGCCGCCGACCTGGGGCACGGCACCGCGAAGGCCGTCCCCCTCGACGAGCTCGGCGCGGTCTGCATCCTGGACGGCGGCGACACCGGCGTGATCCTCCGGACCGACCGCGTCCTCGGCGACGCCTCGCACCCCTATCTGATGCGCGGACCGAACGCGCACTGGGCCAAGGTCGCCTTCGAAATGGTCTTCCTCACCACCCGGCGCAGGGGCTTCGTCCGCGTCTGATCAGGCCGGAGGGTTGCGCTGCCTAACGGTGTTAGGTACGTTGCCTAACACCGTTAGGCGCAGCGCGAGCCGAGGAGCCGGCATGTTCACGACGACCATCCACACGACGGCGACGATCGACGCCCCGCCCGAGACCGTCTGGGACGTGCTCACCGATCTGGACTCCTACTCGGACTGGAATCCGTTCATCGTCGTGGCCGCGGGGACGCCTGCCCTGGGCGCGCGTCTCGATCTGACGCTCCGCGACGTGAAGGGACGCGAGAACCGCTTCCGGCCACGGGTCACGACGTTCGACGAGACGCACGAGTTCGCCTGGCTCGGGCGCCTGGGCGTCCCCGGCCTGTTCGACGGCGAGCATCGTTTCGCCCTTCGGCCCGATGCCGGACGGACGCTGCTCGAGCACACCGAGATCATGCGCGGCGCGCTCGTCCCGGTCCTTCGCGAGCGACTGGCCCGCGACGTGGCGCCGGCGTTCGAGGCCATGAACGTCGCCCTCGCCGCCCGAGTCCACGACGTCTCGGCGGCGAATGCCTGAGGGCTCGGCGCGACGGGACGAGATCGTCTCGGCCGCCCGGGCCATCCTCGACGAGGAGGGCCCGGGCGGCCTCACGATGCGCGCGGTGGCCACGCGGGTCGGCATCCGGGCGCCATCGCTCTACTCGCACTTCGCGAGCAAGGAGGTCCTCGAGGCGGCGATCGCCGCCGACGCCTTCGAGGAACTCGGCGCCGCCATGCGCGGCGCGCCGGATCTCCACACGCTCGGCCGGGCCTACCGCGCCCACGCCCGTGCGCACCCGCACCTCTACCGACTGGTCAACGACCGACCGCTCGGCCGAGATCTGCTTCCAGCCGGACTGGAGGCGCGCACCGCCGAGCCGCTCGTCTGGCTGGCCGGCGGCGACGGCGACCTGGCGCGGGCCATCTGGGCGTTCGCGCACGGGATGACCATGCTGGAGCTCGCCGGGCGGTTCCCGCCCGGAGCCGATCTGGACGCCGCCTGGTCGTCCGGCATCGCCGCACTCAGCCCGCCCCCCGCGACGGGCGACCCGCTATGAGGCGGCCGCCTCCCGGCGCTCCTCGCGCGGCGCGTCGCGCCACAACCGATCGAGGCGGTAGAACTCGCGCGCCTCGGGCGTCTGGACGTGGACCACGACGTCGAGATAGTCGACCAGGATCCACTCGGCCTCGCGCTCACCGTCCACCTTGTGGGGCAGCAGTCCGTGCTCGGCCTTCATCCTGACCCGGACCTCGTCGACGATCGCCTTGACCTGTCGCGGGGTCTGTCCGGTGCAGATCACCATGAAGTCGGTGTAGGACACCAGCGCCCGCATATCGAGCACGGTGATGTCCTTCGCCTTCTTGTCTGCAGCCGCCGTCGCAATGGCGGAGCTCAGATCGAGCGGTGTGACCAGGCTTCCTCCGACGTGCCTCCGGAACGAGCGGAGGGTACCAGACCCATCCGCCGGAGCCGTGTCGCCACCACCTCGGGCACCAGGCCGTCGATCGACCGGCCGGCCGCCATACGCGCCCGGACCTCGCTCGACGAGACGTCCACCTCGGGGCACGCGAGCCGGTCGACGCGCCCCGCGGTGACGCGATCGGCTCGGTCGGCCAGGAGCGCGGCATCCGCTCCCGGCCGCCGGACCACCGCAAGCCGTGCGAGCTCCACGATGCCGGCGGGATCCCGCCACTCGCCGAACGCGCGGAGCTGATCCGCGCCCATGACGAACCACAGCTCGGCGTCCGGATGCGCGGCGTGGACCCGGCGGAGTGTGTCGACCGTGTAGCTCGGACCGGGGCGGTCGAGCTCGAGCCGCGAGAGCTCCAGGTGCGGGTCGTCCGCGACGGCCTGCGCGATCAGCTCGGCCCGCACCTCCCCGGCCAGCATCGGCCCGGCCGGCTTGTGGGGCGGCACGTTCGCCGGAACCAAAAGGACGCGGTCCAGGGCGAGTCCGCGACGGGCCGCCCGGGCCACCGTCAGATGGCCGACGTGGATCGGGTCGAAGGTCCCCCCGAGCACGCCGATGCGTGTCGGCGCCGGGGGGGTCGGCGGATCAGCGGACCTGGCCGTCTCCGGTCACGAGGTACTTGTACGTGGTGAGCTCCTGCAGCCCGATCGGGCCGCGCGCGTGAAGCTTCTGGGTGGAGTTGCCGATCTCGGCCCCCATGCCGAACACCCCGCCGTCGGTGAACCGGGTCGAGGCGTTGACGTAGACGGCGGCGGCATCCACGTCCCGCTGGAAGCTGCGGGCCGCGTCCAGCGAGCGGGTGACGATGGCCTCCGAGTGCCCCGACCCGAACCGCTCGATGTGGGCGACCGCCTCGTCCATCGAGTCGACGATCCGCACCGCCATGGTCAGCGCGAGGAATTCCGTGGCCCAGTCATCCTCGGTGGCGTCGGCGAGGTCGGTGGCACGGTCGCCGATGTGCGCGCGGACCTCGGGCGTCACGCGCAGCTGGACCCCCTCGGCGGCCAGCGCACCGGCGACGGTCGGGAGCAGCGCCGGGGCGACGGCGCGGTGCACGAGGAGCGTCTCGGCGGCGTTGCAGACCCCCGGCCGCTGCACCTTCGCGTTGACGGTGATCTTCACGGCGACGCCGAGGTCGGCCGTCTCGTCGACGTAGACGTGGTTGTTCCCCGAGGCCGCGTAGATGACGGGGACGCGTGCGTGCTCGGAGAGGAAGGCCTTCAGCTGCTCGCCGCCACGCGGGATCACAAGATCCAGGAGCCCCTCCGCCCGGATCAGCTCGCGAAGCTCCTCGCGGTCGGTCCCGAGGAGCGTCACGCAGTCGGCGGGCGCGCCCGACTCGGTGAGGGCGTCGATCATGACGCGCCCGAGCACGGCGTTGGAGCGTGCCGCGACGCTGGACCCGCGGAGGATCGTGGCGTTGCCGCTCTTGAAGCAGAGCGCCGCCGCGTCGGTCGTCACGTTCGGCCGGGCCTCGTAGACCACCGCCACGACACCGAGCGGGACGCGCACCTTCTCGATCTGAAGCCCGTTGGCCAGACGGCCACCGCCGTCGATTCCGCCGACGGGGTCGGGCAGCGCCGCCACGGCGCGGACACCATCGGCCATCTCCGCGATTCGCTCGGCGTCCAGGCGCAGTCGGTCGAGGAGGGCACCCGCCACGCCGTCGGCCTCGGCCGCGGCCATGTCCTCGGCGTTGGCGGCGATGATCTCGGGCGTCCGGCGCTCGAGCGCGTCGGCGACCTCGCGCAGGATGGCGGTCTTCTCGAGCGACGGCACCGCGGACAGCCGCCTGCCGGCCGCTCGGGCCCGTCGGCAGATCGCCTCGACTCCGCTCATCGGCGCATCATCCCATGTCGGCGGGGTCGAGGACGAACTGGTCTCGGTGGATGACCTCCTCGGAGGAGCCGGGGCGGCGGCGGCGGATCTCGTCGGTCCGAAGCCCGGCGACCTCGCCGAGCTCGTCGGCCGACATCGCGGCGACGCCCTTCCCGACCCGCGCATCACCCTCCGCATCGAGCACCTCGACGGCGTCGCCGACCCCGAAGGAGCCCTCCCACGCGAGCACGCCCACGGGCAGTAGCGACGTGCCCCGCCCGCGAAGGGCTCTCGCCGCGCCGTCGTCGACGCGCACGCGGCCCATCACGGGCTTGGCATGGCGCAACCACAGCTTGAAGGCGGACTCGGCGCGCGCGGCGGGCAGGAACGCGGTCCCGATGCCGGCGGCGCCACCGGCCAGCGCAGGCAACACGCCCTCGGCGGCCCCGGACGCAACCACGCAGCGCACGCCCGCGCCGGCGGCCATCGACGCGGCCGCCACCTTGCTCGCGACGCCTCCCCGGCCGAGTCGCGACGGGCCCATGTTCGCGAGCCCGAGGTCCTCCGGTCGTGCGCCGGGCGGGACCTCGCCGATCAGCGTCGGCCCCTCGGACCCCGCCGCGTAGACGCCGTCGCCCTCGGTGAGCAGCACCAGCAGACGGGCCCGAAGGAGGATGGCCACCTGCGCGGCGAGCACGTCGTTGTCGCCGAACGTCAGCTCGTCGGTCGCGGTGGTGTCGTTCTCGTTGACGATCGGGACCGCATCGAGCTCGAGCAGTCGCTCCAGCGTGTTCCGCGCGTTGATGTAGGAGGCCCGCCGCTCGAGATCCGTGGAGGTCAGCAGGACCTGCGCGGCGACGGCCCCGTGCGCGGCGAGCGCATCCTCGTAGCGTGTGTAGAGCGCGCCCTGGCCGACCGCCGACGCCGCCTGCAGATCCGGAAGCGCGGTCGGCCGGCCGCGCATGCCGAGGCGCCCGAGTCCGCAGGCGATCGCGCCGCTCGAGACGAGCACGACGCGGCTCCCGCCCCGCCTGGCGGCGACGAGATCGCGGACGCGGGCGTCGATGACCGCCGCCCGCAGGCGGCCGTCCTCCCCGACGAGCGTCGACGATCCGAGCTTGGCGACGAGCACGTCGTTCATCCGAGCCGCTCCAGGATGGCGAGTCTCAGGGCGTCGATCCCCGCGCCGGTCTGCGCCTCCACCGCCAGGTCGGTGCCGGCCGGGGGACTCGCGGGATCACGTCTGGTCGCGACCACGAGTTCGGGAACACCCGGCGCCAGCGTCCGGAGGCTCGCGCGTGCCCGCGCCAGCCGATCCGCGACCGGCTCCGGGTCGAGGGCGTCGACGCAGTGAAGGAGCAGGCGCGCGCGCTCGAGCTGGCCGACCCGTCCATCCGGGCGGGGCGTACCGTCGGTGGCGAGTCCGGGAAGATCGGCGAGGAGGTTGATCCGATCCGCATCGTCGCGAAGCGGTCCGAACGCCGGCTCCCGGGTCGTCCACGGATACGGGGCGACCTCGGCCCGCGCGCCGGTCAGCGCCACGAGGACCGCGGTCTTGCCGGAGTTGGGAAGGCCCACGATCGCAACGTCGACCGGCAGCCGGAACTCGAGCGCGAGCCACGCGGCTTCACCGCCCGTGCCGGGGGTCGTCTCACGCGGTGCCCGTCGGGTCGACGAGCGAAAGGCGCGGTTGCCGACGCCGCCGTCGCCGCCCCGCGCCACCTGGACCCGGTCGCCGGGTGCGCCGAGGAAGGCGATCGGCGCGCCGTCGCGGATCACCCGCGTCCCGACGGGCACACCCAGCACGAGGTCGTCGCCCGCGCGTCCGTGGCGACGGCTCCCCTCCCCGTGGGCGCCGCGCTGCGCGCGGTGGTGCACGTCGTGGCGGAACCGCGACAGGTCGCGCACCTGCGGATCGGCCTCCAGCACCACGGCGCCGCCACGCCCGCCGTTGCCGCCGTCCGGCCCGCCCTTGGGTACGTGGGCCTCACGACGGAACGAGAGGCAGCCGTTGCCGCCCCCGCCACCTTCGACGTGGATCTCGGCGCTGTCGACGAAGGGCACGGCCGTCGCGTCGGCCGACGCCCGTCAGGCCTCGGCGGGCTCCGGAAGGACGAAGATGCGCCGACCCTTGCGGCCCTGCGTGAACTTCACGCGACCGGGGACGGTGGCGAAGATCGTGTGGTCCTTGCCGATGCCCGTGCCGTCGGCGGGACGAAACCGCGTGCCGCGCTGGCGCACGATGATGGAGCCCGCGGGGATGAGCTCGCCGTCGAAGACCTTGACGCCGAGTCGCTGCGCGTTGGAGTCGCGCCCGTTGCGGCTGGACCCTCCACCCTTCTTGTGTGCCATCTCCGCCTACCCCTTCGCCGCGATGGACTCGATCACGATCCGCGACAGCTTGGACCGGTGGCCCAGGCGACGGCTCTGCGTGTGCTTGGCCTTGTAGGTCCGGACGAGGATCTTCTTGCCCAGCACGTGCTCCTGGACGCGGGCCGTCACGCTCCCTCCGTCGGCGAGCGACGACGCATCGCCCGTGACGAGGGTCTTCGGGCTGAAGGTCTCCCCCTCGGGCTCCACGAGGCGGTCGACGAGCAGGTACTCGCCCTCCCGGACCTTGTACTGCTTGCCTCCGAGGGCGATGACGGCGTAGTCGGGCACGTGACTCACTTCGCGTGGTGGTCGCGGAAACGATGGCCGGCCAGGGGCCGACCGACGGGGGAGTGTACCCCACCCGCGCGCGCGAGACCAGCCATGTGACGTCGCGGTGCCCGGCCCCGATCGCCGACGCGGCGGCCGACCGCTCAGCCGCGCGCCGCGCGCCGCGCAAGGCCCCGGAGCATCCCCCGCTCCATGATGGCCTCACCCGGCCCCAGCAGCGTCGATTCGGCCCATTGGGCGAGGCGGCCGGCGAGCGCGGTCGGTCGCGTGCGCCGCGTGCGCACGATCACCCGAGTGCGCCCGTCGGGGAGCCCCCGCAGCACGAAGACCCATCCGATCAGCGCACCCGACGGGCGCCGCTGGAGCAGTCCCAGGGACCGCGGCGGGTCGACGTCGACCACCGAGAAGCCGCGACCCGCCAGGCCGATCAGATAGGGATCCGGCGTCATGCGGACGCTGTCACCGACACGAAGGGCCTGCAGCCCGGGCTCCACCCGGGTCGCTCCGGGCGTCGCCACTCCGAGCGCGCGCTCGACCGCCGAATAGCTGTAGAAGCCTCCGCGGCCCCAGCCGATCTGGACCAACCACGGCCACACCGCCTCCCGGGGCGCCTCGGCGGTCACGGCCCTCGTGGTCTGCTCGGCGGGCTCGGGGACCAGCGGGTCCCCGGGAAGGGCACCGGCGATCTCCGCGGGCGTCGCCCCCCAGTCCCGCAGCCATGCGCGCGACGCGCCGAGCGCGGCCACGCTCGACAGCGCGAGCGCGGCGGTCCGCCAACGTCGGTCGACCCCGGGTCGGGAGCGCGCATTCCGGATGCAGGACATGTGAGGATCGTCGCCGACCCCGCCGGACCGCGCATCCGGGTGCACACGGAAACCACCGGAGTGGCGCCCTGGCACCCCGCGCCTTGACTCTTGCGGGCGCGGATGGGATGACGCCGCGGTGAGCCCGTGGCCATCGCGCATCGGCGCAACGCTCGTCGCCGTCGCCGCGCTCCTCGCGGGTGGACAGGCCGCGTCCGCGGACACGGTGCTCCGGGTGGGCGCGGCGGGCGATCCCGACAGCCTCGACCCGGCGCGCGCATATGCGCGCGAGAGCCTGCAGGTGCTCGCCAACACCGGCGGCGGGCTCGTGTCCTTCCGACGCGAGGCCGGCCGTGCCGGAGCCGAGATCGTTCCCATGCTCGCGCGCGAGATCCCCACGCCGACCGGCGGCGGCCGGCGTCTCGTGTTCCGGCTCCGATCCGGGGTGCGCTTCGGGCCGCCCTCCGGACGGCCGGTCCGCCCGAGCGACGTGAAGGCCAGCATCGAGCGCCTGTTCGTGGTCGGCTCGCCCGGTCGCGGGCTCTACCGCGGGATCGTCGGCGCCGCCGCGTTCGAGCGCACGGGGCGCGGGGGCATCCGGGGCCTGGTGGCGGACGATCGCGCGAGGACCCTCGAGGTCCGCCTGACGCGCGCCGACGGCGGCATCCTCTCGTCGCTGGCGATGCCGTTCGCGCACGTCGTCCCGGCGGAATGGGATTCACTCAGGCTCAACCGGCCGCCCGCCGGACTCGGCCCGTACTACGTGCGCGGCTATCGGCGCGGGTCGTTCATCGACCTCGCGCGGAACCCGTTCTACGCGCCCGCGAAGGGACTCCCGCGCGGAACGGTGGACCAGATCCTCGTGCGGATCGGAGCCGGCACCGCGACGATGCTCACGTCGATCGAGCGGGGGCGCCTCGACGCGACCCAGTCCACGGTCCCCGCGACGTCGCTCCGCGGGCGGGCGGCGCGCGCCCAGGCGGTGCTCGACCCCACGACGCACGCGCTCGTGCTCAACACGCGCCGTCCGCCGTTCGACCAGCCGCTGCACCGGCGGGTGGCCGCGGCGGCGATCAACGGCCGCGGCCTCGCGCGGGTGCTCGGCCGTGAGGGCCGCGCCCAGGGGGGCATCATCCCGTCCGTCGTGCCCGGGGGCGTCGCGACGCCGCCCGCCGCCGCCGACCTCGGCCTGGCCCGCCGGCTCGCGTCCCGGTCCGCGCGGGCGGCGCCGGTCGTCGTCTGGGCCTCGACCGACGAGCCGGCCCCGGCGATCGCCCGCAACGTCGCGCGCGACCTTCGCGCCGCCGGCGTTCGTGCGAGCACCCGGCTCGTCAGCCGCCCGACGCTGCTGCGTGAGCTCGGCGATCCTCAAGGCGACGTGCAGATCGCCTACGTGCGCGCCCGCCACGACACCCTCGACCCCGGCGGCTACCTGCGCCTGGCCGTCTCCGGTGCGGGCGGCGGCGGGTCGCTCGACTACACGGGCCTCACCGATGCCGGCGTCCGCCGCCTGGCCACGCGGGCGGTCGCCACGTGGGGGGTCCGCCCGCGAGCCGACGCCTGGGCCAGGGTCTCGACGGCGCTCCGGACCGCCGCCGTCTACCTGCCGTTCGCCGGGTCGGTGCGGTGGGAGCCGGTCGGACGGCGGGTGTCCGGCTACGTCGGCCACCCGCTCTACGGGTTCCTGTGGATGCGGGCGCGGGTGCCCTCAGGGCTAGACACCGCCGACCCGCCACCCGGACAGCCCGGGTGGCGGGCGCGCTCAGGCGGCCGCCGCGTCGATCGTCCGCACCGCGAGCGCCGTGGTCTCGCCGCCGCGATTGCGTTCGATCCGGATGCGCTTGCCGACGTCGCGCTCGAGCTCGGCCAGCCGCTCGCCGTCGTCCCCGGACATGATGTCCGCGATCCGCGCGTGCACCGCGACCGCCACGGCGTCGCCGTCACGATCGGGAAGCGTGCGGCGGAGCTGGCGCTCGATGTCGATCGCCGCCGTCTCGTCGCTCGCGACGACGCCCGCCCCCGAACAGGTCGGGCAGGGCTCGGTCAGGATCTCGCGTGGCCCCTCTGCGATGTTCTGGCGGGTCATCTCGACCAGCCCGAGCGGCGAGATGTCGACCACGTACGTGCGCGTCCGGTCCCGCGCGAGCGCCTCGTCGAGGGCGGCCTTCACCGCCTTGCGGTTGCGGGCGTCGTCCATGTCGATGAAGTCGATGATCACGATGCCGCCGATGTCGCGCAGCCGGAGCTGACGGACCACCTCCTTGGCGGCGTCGAGGTTCGTCTGCGTGACGGTGTCCTCGAGGCGGGACTTGCCCCGGCCGACGTTGCGACCCGAGTTGACGTCGATCACCGTCATCGCCTCGGTGTCGTCGATCACGAGCGACCCGCCGGTCGACAGCGGAACACGGCGGTCGAGCGTCGAGAGGATCGCCTGCTCCACGCCGTGGTGGCGCATCATCGGCTCCTTGCCGCGATAGAGCCGCACGCGGTCGGCCATCTCGGGCGAGGTCTTCGACAGGAAGCGCAGGATCCGCTCGTGCTGGGCCTCGTCGTCGACGACCACCTCGTCGACCCTGCTGTTGAGCAGATCGCGGATGGTCCGAAGGGACACGTCGGCCTCGCTGTAGAGCAGCGCCGGCGACTTGACGAGGTCGCCCCGCTGCTGGAGCGCCTCCCACAGGCGCGTCAGCGACTGGATGTCGCGCGTGAGCTCGCCGGCGCTGGCGCCCGCGGCCGCGGTGCGCACGATCAGGCCGCCACCCTCGAGCGGCAGGCGCGAGCAGATCTGCTTGAGCCGGCGGCGCTCGTCCTCGGTGAGCCGCTTGGAGACGCCCACGCCGGAGCCGAAGGGGACGTAGACGACGAAGCGACCGGCGAGCGACACCTGCATGGTCAGCCGGCAACCTTTGGAGCCCATCGGGTCCTTGGTCGCCTGCACCAGGATCTCGTCGCCCTTCTTGAGGAGCTCCGCGATCTTGCGCTTGCCCTTGGGGACCCCCTTGGCCATGACCTCGTCGACGTGGAGGAATCCGTTGCGCTCGAGGCCGACCTCCACGAAGGCGGCCTCCATGCCCGCGAGGACATTGGAGACGCGCCCCTTCCAAACGTGGCCCACAACCGAGCGTTGACCGCGGCGCTCGACGTACACCTCGACGACCTGCTCGTCCTCGAGGATGGCGACACGCGTCTCGACGCGGTCGACGGATACAAGGATCTGAGTCTTCAGCCCGAGCTCCCCTCGTGCGTGCCCGCAAGACCGAGCGGCCCGGGCAGACGTTGGATGACGCGGTCGACCGTCGATCGTGCCGACGCGGGAATGCGCGCCACGAGCGGTCGCCCGCCGGAGATCCGCGCGTGGGCGAGCTCGCCCAGCGCGCGAGTAGTGGAGTAGGCGACGCCGGCCCGGACGGCGGGCGCGAGTGGCGGGAGCAGCCCGCCGCCGGCACGCGCGAGCGCGCGCCAGCCGAGGCCGGCACCGAGCACGCCCACAGCCTGGAGCACGGCCTCCGCGTCGACCTCGCGCTCGTAGATGGCGCCGATCGAACCGACCATGCCGATCTGGAGCGTCCCGATGACCAGGAAGTCCGACTGCGCGAGCGGAAGCGCCGCGACGACCGCCGCGCGCCGCGACGCGCGGCGGACGACCCCGTCGGCGACCGCGTCGCGGAGCCCGGGATGCCGTCGTGCCGCGGCGAGCAGCTCGTCACCGAGCGCGACGACGATCGCCTGCTCGGCGGCGCGCCCGCCGGGACCCTCGAGCGAGGACACCTGCGCCAGGTCGTCGAGCTCGACGCCCGGATGGGCGAGGAACACGGGCTCCCAGGCGCGGCGCTCGGCGCGGGTGCCGACGAGCACGGCGAGCATCCGCCCGCCGGCCGCCTTTCGCGCGGCCAGCCCCTCGGCGGCGCGCGGCACGTCGCTGCGCCGCCCGACGACGACGACGACCAACTCGTCGAGCGGCCGCGCCACGCGGGACCAGATGAGCCCGAGACGTTCGCCGAGTCGCTCCGTGAGCACCGGGTCACCCTCGCCCAGGGCGAGGGCACCGCCGCCCTGGGCGTCCCGCTCGCCCTCCACGACCGCAGAAGCGTAGGGGCGGGCGGCCGAGACGGCGCCGAGCGCCCGCCGGGCGGCGGTGAGGATCACGCGCGCCCTCCCGCGCGAGCGCGCGCCTGGGACCGGTCACGCACTACGTGCTCAACGCTGATCGGCGCTGGTGGACGCCGATCAGCAGGCCCACGCATGCGAGCATCGTCAGGGTGTGGCTGCCCCCGTAGCTCATGAACGGCAACGGAAGTCCTGTGATCGGCATGAGTCCCACGTTCATGCCGATGTTAATGAAGACCTGGAAGCCGATGACCGCCACGACCGCCGCTGCGACGAGTTGATCCACCCGATTCGACGCGAGCGCGGTGGTCCGGACGCCCCGCCAGAGCACGAGGCCGTACAGGAGCAGCAGCCCCCCGGCGCCGACGAAGCCGAGCATCTCGCCGGTGACGGCGAAGACGAAGTCGGTGTGGTGCTCGGGCAGGAAGTCGTTGATGGTCTGCGTCGCGCCGTCGGTGCCCTTGCCGATCGCGCCGCCCGACCCGATCGCGACCGTGCTCTGGTCCTGCTGGTAGCTGGCCCCCCCGGGGTCGTCGTCCACGCCGCCGACGAACGAGGTGAGGCGGTCGACCTGATACGGCTTGAGCACCTCCACCCCGCCCGCGGGCAGGATCCACAGCACGCTCGCCATGATCGTGACGATGACCGCGGCGAACACCGCGAGGTGGTGCCAGGGGGTCCCCGCCACGAATAGGACGGCGAGGAGGATCACGAAGTAGACCAGCGCCGTCCCGAGGTCCGGCTGGACGAAGACGATCAGCGCCGGGACGATCGCCACGCCCGTCGCGAGCAGGGTGAACCTCCACGTCGAGATCGCGGCGCCGGCGGCGACCACCAGACCCGCCAGCACGAGCATGAGGGCGATCTTCCCGAACTCGGAGGGCTGGAGGTTGAGCGGGCCGATCTCGATCCAGCTGCGGGTCCCGCGGATGGTCGGGGCGAGGACGAAGACGACCGCGAGCGCGCCGAGCAGGCCGCCCCAGATCGCCCAGTGCCAGCGTGCCAGCGCCTCCAGGTTGAGGCGCGCGAACACGACCATGAGGACCAGCCCGGCGGAGACGTAGACGAGCTGGCGGGTGAAGAAGAACCCGGGCGAGCCCTCGATGTCCTCCTGGGTCGATGCGCGGATCACGTAGAGGCTGATCGCCAGGATCGCCAGGATCGCCGCGATCATGATCCAGTCGGTCCGCCGACCCGCGACCCGGACGCGCTCGAGGACGCCGGGCTCGGTGCGGACTGGGCTGAGTGTCGTCAATTGACCTCTGCCCCATCGCCGCAGAGCGCGCCGTCGGCGCCGAGGTGGGCGGTGATCACCTGGCAGACCGCCGGGGCGGCGGCGTTCGCGCCGGTCCCGGCGTGCTCGACCACGACCGCCACGACGATCTCGGGGTCCTCCGCCGGCGCGTAGCCGACGAACCAGGAGTGGTCCTGCTTGGGCGGGACCTCCGCGGTGCCGGTCTTGCCGGCCACCTTGGCGTCGGCCGGAAGGCCCCCGAACACCGCGGTCGCGGTACCGCCGCCGCCGTTGGTCGCCCGGTAGAGCCCCGCCTGCAGGGTGTCGATCGTGGACGCCGACAGGCCGACGTCGCGACGCTCGCGCGCGGCCAGCAGGTTGCGCTCCTCGCGGCCGCTCGGGCTGACGACGCGACGAACCAGCGTCGGCGTGACCAGCTCGCCCCCGTTGGCGATCGCGCCGTACGCGCGGGCCATCTGCAGGGGCGTGACCTCCAGGAAGTTCTGGCCGATGGCGAGCTGGATCGTGTCCCCGGGCTTCCAGATTCGGTCGATCTCCCCGAACTCCGGGCCGGAGAAGGTCTGGCGCTTCCAGGCCGGTGTCGGGACCACGCCCGGCGCCTCCGCGCCCTGGGGCAGGTCGATCCCGGTCGGCGCGCCCAGGCCGAACTTGGTCGACCAGTCCTGCAGAGGCGAGTCGGCCCGCCGGAAGAAGTTGTCGGCCACCTGGTAGAAGAACGTGTCGCTCGAGACCTCGAGCGCCACCGGCATCGTGATGTTGCCGTGCCACTGCTGGCCGTAGTTCTGGAACTCCTGGTCGTAGAGCGTGATGACCCCCGGGCTGTCGAGGGCGGTGTCCGGGGTGACGACCCGCTCCTGGAGCGCCGCGGCGCCGGTGATGGCCTTGAAGGTGGACGCGGCCGGGTAGCTGCCCTGTGTGGTCCGGTCGAACAGGGGCCGCAGCGGATCTCGATACAGGCGTGCGATGTCCTTCGGGCGGCCATCGGTGAACGCCCCCGGGTCGAAGCTCGGGAACGACGCGATCGCGAGCACCTCGCCGGTGCGCGGATCGAGCGCGACGCCGGCGGCGCCCTCGGCGAGGCCGTTGAGCTTTGTCCTCGTGCGGAGGGCGTCCTCGAGGGCCCGCTGGGTCCCCGAATCGATCGACGTCTCCACGTTGCTGCCGGGGCTCGGCGCCACCGACGAGACGACGCCTCGCCCGACCGGCTGGCCGGCGGCGTCGACCTCGACGCGCACCTCACCCGGGGTCCCGCGCAGGAAGGTCTCGTAGCTCGCCTCGAGGCCGGTGACCCCGACCCGCTCGTCCCCGAGGTAGCCGCGCTCGCGGTACGACGCGATCCGGTCCTCGGTGATCGCCCCGGTGTAGCCCACGACGTGCGCGGCGTGCGGCTGCCCGTCGGGCGTCTGGCGGTAGTCGCGCACGTAGCTCTGCTGCAGGGAGATGCCCGGGAACTGGCGCGGGCGCTCCTGCAGCGCGATCGCGAGCTTCGGATCGATGCCGCTCGCGATCGCCACGGACTGGTACGGGGTGTTCTCGCCCGCCGCGACCGTCGCGTCGAGCTCCGCGTACAGGAAGCCTCGAGCAGCGGTCGCCAGGCGCCGCAGGACCCGCTCGCGGCGCGCGCCGGTCAGCTCGCGGGGGGACGCGCGACCACGTTCGTCGCGGGGCTGTTGCCGACCAGCACCTTGCCCTCGCGATCGGTGATCATGCCGCGCTCCGGCTCGACGACCACGGTCCGCAGGCGGTTCACCTCGGCACGCTCGGCGTAGGCCTCGCTCCCGATCACCTGCATGAACCACAGGCGCACGACGAGCACCGCGATCAGGCCGACGGCGATGACGCCGAGGGCGGCGATCCGCCGCGCGACCCGCGGCGTGAGCGTCGGCTGGCCTCCCGCGCGCGAGGACTGGGGGGTGCGCCCCGGGCCCGGCGACCCGAGCCCGCTCACGCGCGCCCCCCGGGCTCGCTCGTGGACGGACCCATGAGGCGTCGCGCCGCCAGGAGCACGGGTGCGGCGAGCAGTGCGGTGAGTGCCATCGTCGGGAGGATGACGGCTCCGACCAGTTCTGCGGCACCGAGTGTGGTCCCCAGCAACGCCTGCACCGCCGCGTACCCCAGTGCCACCGCACCGGCGGCGGCCACGGACATGACGATCGCGGCGAGCGGACGGGTCGCCTCGGCGCGCTCGTGGTAGTGCCCGGCGACCGCGCCGGCGGCCAGGTAGAGGAGCGCGTAGACGCCGAGCGTCCCGATCGGGGCGGCCAGCTCCACGAGGAGCCCCGCGGCGAAGCCCGCGGCGGCGCCGCTCAGCGGACCCCGCAGCAGGCCGATCGCCACGACCGCCGGGGCGACCAGGTCGGGGAACGCCGTCGCCGATCTGCAGGTACGGCATCACGGTGACCTGAAGCAGCACGACCAGCACGATCAGCGCCGGGGCGGCCAGCGCGGAACGCGACACGCCGCCCACATCGAGCCCCGGGCTCGCGCCGCTCACCCGGTCGCCCGCCGCTTGGCCTTCGCGCTGGCCGGGGCCAAGACGACGACCGTGCGGAGGGTCCGGGGGTCGACGAAGGGGCTCACCTGGATCGTCTGCTCGATGTCGGCCTCCTGGCCGCCGACGCCCGAGACCTGGCCGATCGGGATGCCGGGCGGGTAGACCGACGGCAGGGGGATGTCGGAAAAGCCGGCCGTGACCGCCACCTGGCCCTCCTCCACGGCGAACTCGCGCGGCACGCCGTCCAGCGAGAGCTGGCCGGACGTCGTCGCGCGGAGGATGCCGGGCGGGTTGCCGGCGCCCAGCACGCTCGCGCCGACGCGGGTGCGGGAATCGGTGATGAACTGGACCACCGACGAGCCGCCCTGGCTCGTGGTGATGACGCCGACGAGCGCCGATCCGTCCTCCGCGGGCGCGATCACGGGCGAGTTGACCACCGCGCCGTCGTCGCGGCCGACCGACAGCTTGCCGGTCGAGTACCAGTTGGTCGGGCTGAGCCCGATCACGTCCGCCACGAGCCGATCGTAGTCGGCGGTGTAGGCGCTGCCGGCGCTCGCCAGCCCGGCCTCGGACTGCGCCCGCTCGGCGGCCGACTGGGCGGCGATGATCTGGCTTCGCAGCTCGGCGTTCTCGGCCTCGAGGTCGGCCGCCCGGTTTCGCGCGTCGCGGGTCTCGGACAGCCAGTTCCAGCCGTCTTGGAGCGGGGCCACTGCGCGCGAGGCCCCCTGCTGCAGCGGTGCCACGGCGGCGCCGGTCGCGTCCTGGACCCCGTGCAGCGGGCCGGTCGGCGACTCACGGAAGTACAACGTGAACAGGGCGAGACACACGATCACGAGCCCGGCGATGCCGATGCGTCGGACGTTCGTCCGGCGTCGAAAGGGGCCTGGCCTGGTCTGTGTTCCCATTGTGCGGCTGCCGGCGCTTGGGCCCCTAATAGCGCCTGCGACCCCTGCCGTTGGCGGTCGTCGACGCCTTCTTGATGACCTCGAACTCCTCCAGCGAGCGCCCGGATCCGACCGCCACGCACGTCAGGGGCGACTCGGCGACGTGGATCGGCATCTCGGTCTCCTGGCGAAGCCGCTCGTCAAGCCCTTGGAGCAGCGATCCGCCGCCGGCGAGCATGATCCCGCGGTCCATGATGTCCGACGCGAGCTCGGGCGGCGTCTTGTCGAGGGTGCTCTTGACCGCGTCGATCACCTGGGACACCGGCTCCTCGAGGGCGTCTCGGACGTCCTCGCTCGAGAGCACCACGGTCTTCGGGAGGCCGGTGATCATGTCCCGGCCTCGGATCTCGGCCTGGACCTCCTCGCGCAGGGGGTAGGCCGAGCCGATCTCGAGCTTCACCTCCTCGGCGGTCTGGCTCCCGATCATCAGCTTGTACTCCTTCTTGACGTAGCTGATGATCGCCTCGTCCAGCTCGTCGCCGCCGACCCTGATCGACTGCGCCACGACGATCCCCCCGAGGGAGATGACGGCGACCTCGGTCGTGCCGCCGCCGACGTCGACGATCATGTTCCCGGTGGGCTCCGCGACCGGCAGCCCCGCGCCGGTGGCCGCGGCCATCGGCTCCTCGATCAGATACGCGCCGCGCGCGCCCGCCGAGAGCGTCGCCTCCTCGACCGCGCGCTTCTCGACGCCGGTCACGCCCGAGGGGACGCACACCACGACCCGCGGATGCGCCCAGCGGTTCTGGTGCACCTTCTGGATGAAGTGGCGCAGCATCTGCTCGGTGACGTCGAAGTCGGCGATCACGCCGTCCTTGAGCGGCCGGATGGCGCTGATGTTGCCGGGCGTGCGGCCGAGCATGCGCTTGGCCTCGATGCCGACCGCGTGCACCTCCTGCGTGCGCTGGTCGATCGCGACCACCGATGGCTCGGACAGCACGATGCCGCGCCCGCGGACGTACACCAGCGTGTTGGCGGTCCCCAGATCGACCGCCATGTCACGTCCACCGAAGCCGGTCAGGTAGCTCAGGAAGCCGATCGCGTGCCTCCGCTCGTCCAACGCGTGGCCGGGCCCGGGAGCACCGCCGACCGTCGCGCCGCCCCTCGAGGGGCATCGCAATGATAGAGCTGAGTTACGCTAGCGGTCCCACGGAGCGGCCGCCAGTTGCCGGGGCGTGCCGCTCGGCTACCCTTCCCGGTCGATGTCACCGCTCTTCGCCGACGACAACAGCTCGTACCGGCGCGCCGCGCGACGGGAGGCCGAGCTCGAGCGGGCGCGGGAACGCCGGCGCGACGAGATCCTGGCGACGCTCAGACGCCTGAAGGATGAGGCCAACGACCCCGCGGCCGTCGCCTCGCAGGAGCGGGCGCGACGACACGCGGAGATGCTGGAGCGCTACCCGCCGCTGTTCTGAGCGCCGCGGGCCCATGGCCCCAATCCGACCTCGGCGAGCATCTCCGCGACGGCGCCGACCGGCAGGCCGATGACGGTCGAAGGGTCCCCCTCGACGCGCTCGACGAGCGCCGCGCCGGCGCCCTGGATGGCGTAGCCGCCCGCCCGCTCGCGCCACTCACCCGACGCGACGTACCAGGCCACCCGCTCCCGGTCGGCCGGGCGCATCTCGACGCGTGCCGCCACCGAGCGCTGGAGCGTGGCGGCCCGGGAGACGACCGCCACCGCCGTGACGACCTCGTGCGCGCGCCCGGCGAGAGACGACACCATGCGCGTCGCGGCACGGGCGTCACCGGGCTTTCCGAGCGCCCGGCCGTCGAGCAGCACCTCGGTGTCGGCCCCGATCACCGCGCCGGCGGACGGGACGCCCACGCGCTCGGCCACCGCCTGCGCCTTGCGCCGCGCGTTCACGACGACGTCCGCCCCCTCGTCGACGCCCGCGACGACGACCCGGAACTCCACGCCGAGCGCCCCGAGGAGGACCCGACGCTGCGGCGAGCGCGAGGCGAGAAGGATCGGGGGCGCGGCCACGCCGTACCCGGTCCGCGCCCGGGAGTCAGCCCCCGAAGTGGAGCGCGAGCTCGCGCTCGGCGGACTCCGGGCCATCGGAGCCGTGGATCACGTTCTGACCCACGTCGAGGGCGAAATCACCACGGATCGTGCCGGGCGGCGCCACCTGGGGATCGGTCGGCCCCATCATCGTGCGGAGCGCACCGATCGCGCCCTGTCCCTCGACGCGCATCATCACCACCGGACCCGAGACGATGAACTCCACGAGCTCGCCGAAGAACGGTCGCTCGCGGTGCTCGGCGTAGTGCTCCTCGGCGGCGACCCGCACCATGACCGCCTTCGTCAGCGCAGTGATCTGGAGCCCACGTCGTTCGATCCGGGAGATGATCTCCCCGGTCAGGCCGGCCGCCACGCCGTCGGGCTTGATCATCACGAAGCTGCGCTCGCTCACGAGGGGATCTCCGGGTCGGCGGCGGTGCCGCGGGTTCGCCGGACGCGCGGTCGCCGTCCGGTGTCGTCTGTGCTGCCGCCGGCGGCGGGTCGCTCGGTCGTGCGGGCGTGCCGGGCGTCCGCGTCACCGTCGGGGCGGTCGACCGCACGCATGCGGAACTCGAGCTCGGTCAACCGCAGGTCCAGGTCCTGGAGCTCCTCGCGGGTCGCGGCCCCGGCGTTGCGGAGCGCCGTGCGCACCGACGCCTCATCGGGATCGCCCCCGCGCTCGCGCGCCAGCAGGCGGCCCACGAGCCGCTGCCCCTCCGAGTCGCCGAGCTCGCCCATGCGCCGCTCGAGCTCCAGCAACTCGAGCTCACGCTCGCGCGCCTCCACGAGGTACTCGGGGGGGCGGACGACGAGGTAGATCAACGAGCCGAGGTACGGGATGAGCACCGAGAGCGCCACCGACCCCGCGATCAGGGCGGGCTCGCGGATCCGCCGGCGGGCGTCCATGAACGTCCACCAGCACAGGGCCAGCCACATGAGGACCACGAAGGCCTGGATGATCAGCCAGCCGACCGACCACGCGCTCGAGTCGAAGAAGCTGGAGATCGCCTCGAACGGGTCGTCGCTCCCCGAGGAGGTGGTCGTCTGGAGCGCCAGGACGGCGGGGGAGGTCATCTTGCCCTCTGGCTGGGTCGCCGGGAACGGCTCGTCGTCATGGCTGCGCCTGGTCGGTGACGCCCGCCGTGTCGCGAGCGCGGGCGAGTGTATCAGGGGCCTCTTCCACCAACCCCACGAGCCTCGGGCGGAGCTCTGCGAGGAGGTAGAGCGACCCGCACACGATCACGGCACCACCGGGCCCGGCCGCCTCGCGCGCCACGTCGACCGCCGCCCGCGGCGAAGGGCGCGATGACCGACTCGATGCCGGCCCCCCCCGCCGCCGCCCGCACCGCCTCCGGTGACACGGCGCGCCGATGCGAGGACGCCGTCGCCACGACCATGTCGACCGCCCCGGCGAGCGCCTCGGTCATCGCGGCGACGTCCTTGTCGCCGAGCACGGAGAGGACGGCCACGCGCGGACGCTGTGGTAGGGCGTCCGGCAGCGCCGCCGCGAGCGCGGCCATGCCGCCCGGGTTGTGCGCCCCGTCGAGGAGCATCGCGGGCGTGCCCGGGACCAGCTCCATACGACCCGGCACGGTCGCCGCCGCCGCCGCCGCGACGGCCGCCTGGGTGAGGCGCCCCCCGAGAAGTCGCTCGACCGACGCGACCGCGAGCGCGAGGTTGTCGCGCTGGAAGCCGCCCCGCAGTCGCAGGGCGACCTCGTCGTGCTCGCCGAAGGGCGTCCGCACCACGACCCCGCCCTCTCGCGTGCGGGCGTCGTGGTCGCGGCCGGAGCGCCACGCGACCAGCCCGTGCTCGGCGGCGATCGCGGTGACGGCCGCGTCGGCCGCGGGCGCGAGCCGGCCGAAGACGACCCGGTCGCTGCCGGGTGTCGCGACGGCGAGCTTCTCGGCCGCGATCGCGGCCTCGGTGTCCCCGAGCAGGTCGGTGTGCTCCAGGGAGACGTTCGTGAGCGCGACGACCGCGTCGTCGGGCAGGACGTTCGACGCGTCGTAGCGCCCCCCGAGCCCGGCCTCGATGACCGCGGTGTCGACCCCCGCGTCGCGGAACGCCACGAGCGCTGCCGCGGTCAGGACCTCGAACTGGGTCACCCCGTCGCCCGGTGCGGCTCCCAGCGCGTCCGCCGCCGCGCGGACCCGTCGGAGGGCCGCGCCGAAGTCCACGTCGGACACCGGCCGGCCGTCGATCTCGATCCGCTCCCGCCACCCGGTCACGTGGGGCGACGTGTAGGCGCCGGTCCGACGCCCCGATGCCCCGAGGGCGCGTGCCGCCATCCGGGTCGTCGAGGACTTCCCGTTGGTCCCGACCACGTGGATCGCCGCGATCCGCTCGGGGTGGTCGAGGAGCGCGAGCAGGGCGCGCATCCGCTCCAGCCCGAACTTCATCCCCAGCATGTCCAGCGACTCGAGCCAGGCGACGGGCTCGTCGTGGGCGGGGCGGGGCGTCACCCGCCGCCGTCGCCGCGCCGATCGAGCCCGGCGCGCTCGAGGGCGAGTGCCTCGATCTCGCCGTTGAAGCGGCGCTCCTTCTCGCGCTCGGCCTCGACGAGGGCCGCGGGCGCGCGGCCGACGAACCGCTCGTTGGCGAGCTGGCGCCGGGCCCGCGCGAGCTCCGACTCGGCCCGGGTGATCGCCTCGTCCAGCCGGGCGCGCTCGGCGTCGAGGTCCTCCTCCACGCCCCCCTCGATCCAGACCGAGGCCTGACCGCAGGACAGGGGCACCACGCTCGGGTCCGCATCCGCCACAACGCCCGCGCGCGCACCCGCCAGACCGGCGAGCGCGGCCGGCGAGATCCCGTCCGCCCCCTCGAGCTCGGAGAGGTCGACCAGGAGCGGCACGCGGCGGCCGAGCCCGCGCTGATCGCGGAAGGCGCGGATCGCACCGACGAGCTCCTGCAGCCGCGCCACCTGCGCCTCGGCGGCCGGGTCGCGCGGGCCGGGCGCGCGCGCCGGCGGGTGCGTGACCATCGGCCCCTCGGCGCCCGGAAGCACCGACCAGCACTCCTCGGTCACGAACGGCATGACGGGGTGCGCCAGGGCGAGCAGCTGCTCCAGGCACCAGGCCGCCGTCTCGGGGCTCGCCTCTCCGGCCTTGAGCAGCTCCAGGTACCAGTCGCAGTAGTCGTCGAACACCACGTGGTAGAGCGCGTCGGTGTACGCGCTGAAGGCGAACCCGCGGAACAACTCGTCCGCCTGCTCGACGGCGGCGGTGATCCGCGACGCGATCCAGCGGTCCGCGAGGAGGTCCGACCGCGGCGGCCCGGCCTGCACGCGTCCGCCGCGCTCGATGACCAGCCGGTTCGCGTTCCACAGCTTCGTGACGAGCTGGCGCCCCTGGCGGATGCGGTCGTGGTTGAACCGCACGTCCTGCGTGCTGGACATCATGAGCAGGCCGAAACGGAGGGCGTCGGCCCCCTGCTCGTCGATGACCTCGAGGGGATCGATGCCGGTGCCGAGGCTCTTGGACATGCGGCGGCCGTCCGGCGCCTGGACGACCGAGTGGATGTTGACGTCCCGGAACGGGACCTCGCCCATGTACTCGATGCCCATCATCACCATGCGGGCCACCCACAGGAAGATGATGTCCCGCGCGGTGGAGAGCACCGCGGTCGGGTAGAACCGCTCGAGCTCGGGCGTCCGATCCGGCCAGCCGAGCGTCGCGAACGGCCAGAGCGCCGAGCTGAACCACGTGTCGAGCACGTCGGGGTCCTGGACCCAGCCGTCGCCGTCAGGCGCCTCGACCCCGACGTGCACCTCCTCGCCCCGGTACCAGACGGGAAGCCGGTGCCCCCACCACAGCTGGCGGGACACGCACCAGGGCCGGATGTCGCGCAGCCACGACAGGTAGACGTCGCCGGCGCTCGCGGGCGTGAACCGGATGCGCCCGTCCTCGACCGCGGCGATCGCCGGCTCGGCGAGCCGGTCCATGTCGCAGAACCACTGCAGCGAGACGAGGGGCTCGACGCGCGCACCGCTTCGGTGCGAGAAGGGGACCGAGTGCGTGTAGGGCTCCTCACCCCTGAGGACGCCCTCCGCGCGGAGGTCCGCGACCACCCGCTCGGCGCACGCACGGGGTGTCAGGCCCTCGTAGCGCGCGCCCGCCGCGGCGGTCATGCGCCCGTCCTCGCCGATGACGTTGATCGCCTCGAGCCCGTGCCGCGCCCCGATCTCGAAGTCGGCCGGATCGTGCGCGGGCGTGACCTTGAGCGCGCCGGTCCCGAACTCCGGGTCCACGTGGTCGTCGGCGACGATCGGTAGGCGCCGCCCGACCAGCGGCAGGATGAGCTCGCGCCCGATCAGCTCGGCGTAGCGGGGATCCGCGGGGCTCACGGCGACACCGGTGTCCCCGAGCATCGTCTCCGGCCGCACGGTCGCCACGACCACCTCGCCGGCGCCGTCCGCGAGCGGATAGGCGATCCGGACCAGGGTGTCGGTGACCTCGCGGTCCTCCACCTCGAGGTCGCTGATCGCCGAGCCGAGGCCGGGATCCCAGTTGACCATGTACCGGTCGCGGTAGATCAGCCCCTTGCCGTGGAGGTCGACGAACACCTCCAGCACGGCGCGCGCGTAGCCCTCGTCCATCGTGAAGCGCTCGCGCGAGTAGTCGAGCGTGCATCCGAGGCGCTCGAGCTGGCCGATGATCGTCCCGCCGTAGCGCTCCCGCCACTCCCAGACGCGCGCGACGAAGGCGTCGCGGCCGATCTCTGCCCGGCTGGTCCCCTCGGCCACGAGCGCCTTCTCGACCATCACCTGGGTGGCGATCCCGGCGTGGTCGGTCCCGCAGATCCACATGGTCTCGTCGCCGGCCATCCGCCGCCAGCGGATGAGGGTGTCCTGCATCGTGTTGTTGAGCGCGTGCCCCATGTGGAGCGCGCCCGTCACGTTCGGCGGCGGGATGGCGATCGAGTACGGGGGGCGGCCGGACGCCGGATCCGCCCGCATGACGCCGGACTCGAGCCAGCGCTCGATCCAGCGCGCCTCGACCTGCGCCGGCTCGTACCGTGCCGGGGGCGCTGCCACCCGGGCTAGGCCGACTCGCCGCCGGCTGCCGCACGCCGCGGAGCCGCCGACGTCACGAGCGTCGGCGGGAGGCCCCGCTCGATCGTCTCGCGGGTGACGACACACTTGACGACGTCGTCGCGGGAGGGGAGCTCGAACATCACGTCCATGAGCGCGGCCTCGATGATCGACCGCAGGCCCCGGGCGCCGGTGTCGCGCTCGAGCGCCTTGTCGGCGATCGCGTCGAGGGAGTCCTCGGCGAACACGAGGTCGGTGTCGTCGAACGAGAAGAACTGCTGGAACTGGCGCACCAGGGCGTTCTTGGGCTCGGTCAGGATCTCGACGAGATCCTCGCGCGTGAGCTGGTGGACCGCCGAGATGACGGGCAGGCGCCCGACGAACTCGGGGATGAGCCCGTAGTTCATGAGGTCCTCGGGGAGCACCTCGGCGAACAGCTCGTGCGGGTCGATGCCGCTCTTCTCGCGCAGGTTGGCCCCGAAGCCGACCGCGTTGGACCCGGTCCGCCGCTGGATGATGCGCTCCAGGTTCGCGAACGCCCCGCCGCAGATGAACAGGATGTTCGTCGTGTCGATCGACAGGAACTCCTGGTGGGGGTGCTTGCGCCCCCCCTGGGGCGGCACCGATGCGACCGTGCCCTCGAGGATCTTGAGGAGCGCCTGCTGGACGCCCTCGCCCGAGACGTCCCGCGTGATCGAGGGGTTGTCGGCCTTGCGGGCGATCTTGTCGACCTCGTCGATGTAGATGATCCCGGTCTCGGCCCGCTTGACGTCGTAGTCGGCCGCCTGGATCAGCTTGAGGAGGATGTTCTCGACGTCCTCCCCGACGTACCCCGCCTCGGTCAGCGCGGTGGCGTCGGCGATCGCGAACGGGACGTTGAGGATCCGCGCCAGGGTCTGGGCGAGCAGCGTCTTGCCGCACCCGGTCGGCCCGAGCAGCAGGATGTTGCTCTTTTGCAGCTCGATGTCCGAGCTCTCGGCCATGAGCATGTTGACGCGCTTGTAGTGGTTGTAGACCGCGACGGACAGGGTCCGCTTGGCCTCGCGCTGTCCCACCACGTAGTCGTTGAGCACGTCGAAGATCTCGCGCGGGGTCGGCAGGTTCCGACCGTCGAACGCGGCCGCGGGCGCGGCCTCCTCGTCGATGATCTCGTTGCAGAGATCGATGCACTCGTCGCAGATGTAGACGCCGGGGCCGGCGATCAGCTTCTTCACCTGGCGCTGCGACTTGCCGCAGAAGCTGCAGAGAAGTTGCTCGTTGTTGTCGGTCTGCTTGGCCATCGGCGGTCGACCCCGAGCGGGCCTAGTGGCTTTCGATCACGCGATCGACGATGCCGTAGTCCTTGGCCTCGGCCGCGGTCATGAAGTAGTCGCGCTCGGTGTCCTGGCGGACCTTCTCGAGCGGCTGGCCCGTGTGACCGGCGATCACGTCGTCGAGACGCTTGCGCAGGTCGAGGATCTCCCTCGCGTGGATCTCGATGTCGGTGGCCTGCCCCTGGAACCCGCTGGAGACCTGGTGGATCAGGATCTTGGCGTTCGGGAGGGCCATGCGCTTGCCGGGCGCCCCACCGGCCAGGAGCAGCGCGCCCATGCTCATCGCGATCCCGACGCAGATCGTCTGCACGTCGGGCTTGATGAACTGCATGGTGTCGTAGATCGCAAGGCCGGAGTACACCTGCCCGCCCGGCGAGTTGATGTAGATCGAGACGTCCTTCTCGGGGTCCTCGCTCTCCAGGTGCAGGAGCTGGGCCACGATGAGGTTGGCGATCTGGTCGTCGACCGGGGTGCCGAGGAAGATGATCCGCTCGTTGAGCAGACGCGAGTAGATGTCGAACGAGCGCTCCCCGCGGGAGGTCTGCTCGATCACCATGGGGATCAGCGGGCTCACCTTCTCGTGCCTCCTGCTCGGCGGGTGACGGTGGCGGTCGGTGTCAGGACGGGGAGTCGGGAGTCCAGAGCTGGGCGCCCTTGCCCTGCTCCTTGCGCTCCGCCTCGGGTGTCCACAGTTTCTTGCGCGCCTCGGCCTGCTCCATCGGGATGGGGGCGGACGCCTCGATGATGAGGTCGACGGCGCGTCGGAGGCGCAGATCCTCGCGCAGGCGCTCGAACGCGCCGCCCTTGCGGACCTCGTCGAGCAGTTGGTCGGGGTCGCGATCGCTCGCCTCGGCGTCGTTGCGCACCTGCGCCTCGACCTCGGCGTCGTCGATCTCGACGCCCTCGGCGTCGGCGATCGCCTCCACGACGAGCTCCCGCCGGATGGCCTTCTCGGCCTCGGGCTCGAGTTCCTTCATCCAGCTGGCGAGGTCGGTGCCGCGCGCTGCGAGCATGTCCTCGAGCGAGGCGCGATTCTGGAGCCGCTCGGCGGTGCTCTGGACGATGGTGGCGACACGTGCCGTCACCATCTTGGCCGGGACCTCGAGCGTGGACTCCTCGACCACGGCGTCGATGGCCATGCCGCGAAAGAGGTCGTCGACGCGCTCCTCGGCGGCCTCCTGGAGGCGCGCGTTCAGGGCGTCGGTCAGCTCGTCGACGGTGTCGAACTCGCTGACCTGGACGACGAGGTCGTCGTCGAGCGGCGGCAGCACCTTGCGCTGCACGGCCTTGACGGTCACGGCGTAGTCCACCGAGCGGCCGCGGAGCTCCGCCCGCGCGTCGTCGTCGGCGTAGTCGATCGTCACGACGGTCGTGTCGCCGGTGCCGGCGCCGAGCAGCTTCGCCTCGAACTCCGCCAGCAAGCGTCCGGCGCCGAGCTCGACCAGGTGGTCCCGGGCGCTCGCGCCACGCACCGTGGTGCCGGCCACCGAGCCGTCGAAGTCGATCACGAGGTAGTCGCCCTCCTGGGCGGGCTCGTCGATCTCCTCCAGGCGCGCCGCCTGGCCGCGAAGGCGCTCGAGCTCCTCGTCGAGCGCGCCGTCGGGCACGGTGGGCTCGGCCTTGCCGACCTCGAGACCCTTCCACTCGCCGAGCGTCGGAACCGGCTGGGTGTCGACGGTCGCCCGGAACGTGATCGCGCCGTCCTCGGGAACGTCGTCCAGATCGACCTCGGGCTCGTCGATCGGGCGCACGCCCGTCTCCTCCACGGCCTCGGCGTACCAGGCCGCGAGCGAGCTCTTGAGCATCTCCTGCACGACGGCCTCACGGCCGACGCGTTGGACCACGACCTGCGGCGGCACCTTCCCGGGACGAAAGCCAGGCACCCGGACGTCCCGACCGATCTTCTTGATCGTTCGGTCCATCTGGCGCGCGACCTCGTCCTTCGGGACTGCGACGTCGAGCCGGACGCGGTCGCCGTCGAGCGGCGTGACCTCGGTGGTCAACGACATGCCAATGCGGGTGAGAGGACTCGAACCTCCACGGGTTGCCCCACTAGGACCTAAACCTAGCGCGTCTACCGATTCCGCCACACCCGCCCGGAAACGGCCGGTCAAGGGTGAAGGACGGGACTCGAACCCGCGACCGCCTGGACCACAACCAGGAGCTCTACCGACTGAGCTACCTTCACCACCGTGCCGGGCCGCGGGCCCGTGCCGGCGGGACTATAGCGCAGGCCGCACCCCGCGAACGGGACGTGCGGCGGCCCGCAACGCTCCCCTCGTCGGCCGCCGCCGTTGCGGGATTCATGCATGCCCGTCCGGCCCGGCGTGCGCCGCGTGCCCGCGCGGGCGAGCGCGCGGCGTGGCACGATCAGCCCGACCCGTCCGGGTCCGCCCCGCACACGACGAACGAGCACGCCTCGCCTCGGACCCGATCCACCACCGATCTCGGGACGCTCGGGCTCGACGGCCGCCCGGCCCGGCGTCCGCGACGCGTCGACGCGAGCCGAAACCGGGAACGCATCCTCGCGGCGGCCGGCCGCGTGCTCGCCGAGCGCCCGGCCGAGGCGACGATGGAGGAGATCGCGGCGGCCGCCGGCGTGGGCAAGGGGACGCTCTACCGGAACTTCTCCGGCCGGGCCGAGCTCGCGCGCGCGCTCCTCGACGAGCGCGCGCGCCGAACGCAGTCCACCGTCCTCGGGGAGGCCGCGCCCGCGGCCGGTGGCGACGCGGACGTGCGCCTGGCGCGCGTGCTCACGTCGCTGCTCGACTTCACGCTCGACAACCTCGATCTGCTCTGCATCGCCGAGGAGGCTCCGGCTCCCGAGCGCAGGGCCTCGGGCGCCTACCTCTGGCAGCGCCAGGTCGTCTCCGCCCTTCTTCGCGAGGCGGCCGAGGGCGGCGCCCAGGTCGACGTCGACCACCTCGCGGACGGACTGCTCGCGTTGGTCCAGCCCGACCTGGTCCGACATCAGATGCGCGCGGTCGGGTTGGCGCCCGCACGCATCCGGTCGGGGATCGAGCGCCTCGCCCGGGCCGCCGTGCCCCCCCAGGGCGAGGCGGTGGACACGAGCCGCCCGGCGGTCACGACTCCACGCGCACGACCTCGGCGCTCGCAAGCGCAATGACCCCGGCGGGGCCGTGGAGCAGCAGTCGGCCCTCACCGTCCACTCCGGCCGCAGTTCCGGACACCGGGTCCGAGCCGACGCGCACCTGCACCTGACGGCCCCGCAGCGCGTCCCGCCGCTCCCATGCGGCCAGGACCGGCCCGAGGCCCTCCCGCCGGCACTCGTCGATCCGCTCCCACAGGCGGGTGAGAACGTCGGCCACGAGCACGCCACGCGGGGGGGGCGGCCCCGACCCGTCGATCGCGCCCGGCGGCCAGCGCGCGTCCGGGACCGCGGGGACGCCGCGGACGTTCACGCCGATGCCGATCACCACCCACTCCACGCCGCCGCCCGACGACCCCGCCTCGACGAGCACGCCCGCGACCTTGCGGCCGTCGACGAGCACGTCGTTCGGCCAGGCCAGCCGGGCGCGGTCGCCGATCGCCTCCGCCACCGCGACACCGGCAACGATGGGGGACGCGGCCGACAGATGGTCGTCGCGGCGCGGACGCACGAGGACCGAGACCGCAAGACCGGTACCCGGCCGGTCGACCCAGGCACGCCCCCGACGGCCCCGCCCCTCGACCTGGTGGTCGGCGCCGAGCACGCGCCCCTCCCCCGCCCCCGCGCGGGCGGCGGCGGCGAGCTCGTCGTTGGTCGACGTGACCTCGGTGCGCCATTCCACCGGGCCGAGGCCGGTGCCCGCGAGGTCCGCGGCCAGGCCGGCCGCGTCGATCACGTCGGCGTCATCCACCGCGACAGGCGGCGCAGACACCCCGGTAGACGACGTCGTGATCGACCTCGGCGAACCCGAGCCGGTCCGCCGCCGCGTGGAGCGCGCCCTCGAGCCGGTCGTCGTGGAACGGCAGGACGTGGCCACAGCGCACGCAGACCATGTGGTGATGGTGGTCCTCCGGCGCGGGTCCGACCGCCTCGAACCGCGCGTGACCGTCACCGAGGTCGATCCTGCGGACCAGCCCGAGCCCCTCGAGGAGCTCGAGCGAGCGGTAGACGCTCGCGAGCCCCACATCGGCGCCGCCCGCCCTGACGGTGTCCTTGAGCTCGGACGCCGAGGAGCAGCAGTCACGCGCCGAGAGGGCGTCGATCACCGCGGCGCGCGCGCCACCGAGGCGATGGCCCTCGCCCTGGAGCCGCGAGCGTGCGTGCACCGGCCAGGCCGAGTCCGCGGAGGCGGACGTCTCGCGCATCGCTATCCTCGTCCTCGCCGCACGGGCCGATCATAGGCCCACCCGGGACGGGTGTCGCGGCGACGGCCACGACCATGTCGAGCTCACCGACACAACGCGGTCCCACCGCGCACGCCGAGTCCGCGCCCGTTCGGGCCGCGATCGACGCCCTTCGCGCGGGCGGCCACGCGCTCGTGGTCGACGACGGCTCGAGCGGCACGGGGGCCGCGCTCGTCGCCGCCAGCCAGCACGCGACGCCGGGCGAGGTCGCGCGCCTGACCGAGGCCACCCGCGGCCCGCTCCGCCTCTCGATGACGCCGACGCGGGCGCGCGAGCTGGGTCTGGCCGCGATGGCGGCCGCCAACGAGGGCTCCACCGTCCCCGCGAGGACAGTCGGTGCACGCGACGCCGGCGGCGCGCCGGTCGAGCGAACGATGACGACGATCATCGACCCCGCGGCGGCACCCGAGGACCTCGTGGAGCCCGGACCGCTCGCCCCGGTCGCGGCACGCTCGGCGGGAGTGCTCGAGCGGGCGGGCCATGCCGAGGCCGCGCTCGATCTGAGCCGGCTCGCGGGGCTCGTCCCCGCGGCCGTGTTCGCCGAGACCGCCCGCGCGGAATGTGGCGAGATCCCGGCGGTGACGATCGCCGAGCTCATCGCGCACCGGCTGCACGCCGAGCGAACCGTGCGCCGGCGGGCGGCCGCGCGGCTCCCCGCAGTATGGGGCGACTTCACGGCGATCGGCTACGAGACGACCCTGGACGACCGACACCATCTGGCCCTGGTGATGGGCGACCTGGAGGCCGACGACGGGACGCCCCCCCTGGTCCGGGTGCACGCCGAGCGCCTGCTCCGGGACCGGTTCGAGGGATGGAGCGGCGAGGGCGACGTGGCCCGCGCGCTACGCGCGATCGCCGCCGAGGGCCGGGGCGCGTTCGTCTACGTCGCCCGCGCGGATCGAGGGCTGGGGCCGCTCGCCGGCGACGCGGCCACGACGCCGGACGCCCAGCTCCGCGACTACGGCATCGGCGCCCAGATCCTCGTCGATCTGGGCCTCCACCGGATCCGGCTGCTGACCGACCACCCACGCCGCATCGTCGGCCTCGACGGGTACGGCCTCGAGCTGGCCGGGCACGAGCCGCTCACGGCCTGAGCCCGCGACCCGACGGTCGCGGGACGAGGCCGCTCAGGCGCCCTCCTGCTGGGCGACCAGACGCTTGATGCGCGCGAGGATCGCGCTCATCCCCCGAAGCCGGAGGGGCGAGATCACCTCGCCGAGCTTCATCTCCAGGAAGAAGTCGCTCGGCGTGGCGAGGATCTCGTCCGCGCTCGCGCCGTCGAGCCCGGCCGCGAGCACCCCCGCGTAGCCACGGGTGGTCGGCGCCTCGGGCGGTGCGTCGAAGCGGAGCCGCACCGCGTCGCCCTCACGCGCGACGGCGACGAAAAACGGCGTCTGACACTCCTCCACCCGCTCCATCAGGTCGTGGCGACCCTCGAACTCGGGCGGCAGCGGCGGCAGCCCGTTCGCGAACCCGAGCAGCAGCTCCAGGCGCATCTTGGGCGGCGAGAGCGCGAACTCGTCCACGATCTCCTGGAGCTGCGGGCGGACCACCGGCGTTCAGCCGATCGCCGGTCGGACGGGATGCCCCGGCCGCTCGATCGGCACGCGCACGGCGTTGCCCCACTCGACCCACGAGCCGTCGTAGTTGCGCACGCCCTCGAAGCCCAGCAGATGGGTCAGCACGAACCAGGTGTGGCTCGAGCGCTCGCCGATGCGGCAGTAGGCGACGATGTCGTCGCCCTCGGCGAGCTTCTGCTCGGCCAGGTAGATGTCCGCCAGCTCGTCGCGGCTGCGAAAGGTGCCGTCGTCGTCGGCCGCACGCTTCCAGGGGACGTTGCGCGCCCCGGGGATGTGCCCGCCGCGGAGTGCGCCCTCCTGCGGGTAGTCCGGCATGTGCGTGAGCTCCCCCGAGTACTCCTGCGGCGAGCGCACGTCCACGAGCGGTCCGCCGCCGCCCAGGTGGGCGAGCACGTCCTCCTTGAAGGCACGGATGCGCGTGTCGTCGCGTGGCACGACCGGGTACTCGGCCGCGACCGGCGCGGGCACGTCGGTGCTGAGCGGCCGGCCCTCGGCGACCCACTTCGCCCGGCCGCCGTCCAACAGCCGCACGTCCGCGTGGCCGAACAGCGAGCAGACCCAGAGCGCATAGGCCGCCCACCAGTTGAAGTTGTCCCCGTAGAAGACGATCGTCGAGTCGCGGGAGACGCCCTTGGCGGACATGAGCGCGGCGAAGGCCTCGGGGTCGACGTAGTCGCGGGCGACCGGGTCGTTGAGGTCCATGTGCCAGTCGATCTTGACGGCGCCGGGAATGTGCCCGGTGTCGTAGAGGAGCACGTCCTCGTTCGACTCCGCCACGACGAGCCCGGGCCGCCCGAGCCGCTCGGCCAGCCACCCGGTGGTCACGAGCCGCTCGGGGTGGGCGTACGCGGCGAGCTTGGGGTCGGGATCCGTCTCGATCATTGTCGCGATTCCTCCCGGAAAAGGATGATTACGAGGCGCCGCCGCTGAGGCTAGCCTCCGTGGGCGTCCTGCGCCCGGGGATCCGCGTCACGGAGCGCGAGCGGCGGTGCGCCGATCTGCGACAGCAGGTGCGGGACCGCGGGCAGCACGGCGTCCAGACACGTGGCCACGGCGCGCGGACTGCCCGGAAGATTCACGACGAGCGCGCGCCCGGCCACCCCCGCCTCGGCCCGCGACAGGATCGCGAGCGGGGTCTCGTGCCGGGAGTCCGCGCGCATCGCCTCACCGAAGCCCGGGACGAGTCGGTCGCACACACGCCGCGTGGCCTCGGGTGTGACGTCCCGCACCCCGACGCCCGTGCCGCCGGTGGTGACCACCAGCGCGCAGGGGCGTGCCACGAGGTCGCCGAGTGCGGCGGCGATGTCGTCGAGTTCGTCGGCCACGACCCTCCGCTCGGCGCGCCATCCGGGCGCGAGCCGGCGCTCGAGGTGCGCCACGACGGCCGGCCCGCCCCGATCCTCGTACCGACCCGCGCTTGCGCGGTCAGAGACCGTGAGGACGCCGACCAGGACGAGGGACTCGACCGTGTGCGAGGTGGATTGCGGATCCCCGGCCACACGCCGACACTATCCGCGATGCATCCGGCGAACACGGAAGGTGTGGATCCGTCGTCGTCACGCGCCGAGCGGCAAGGTGCGCACTTGACGAAGCCCGACAGCCTCGACACGCGACGTCCCGACACCCGGGTCCGATCGGCGGCGGCGCTCATGGCCGCGGTCGGGATCGTCCTGGTCGTCGCCCCTCTCGCCGCGGGGGCGTCCTCCGGGACCGCGCTCGTCTGCGAGGCCATCGGGGGAGCGACGGTCCTGATCGCGCTCGGCGTCGTCGTGGCGGCACGTCGACTGCCGGGGGCGTGGACGGACGCGCTGCCGTTTCTCGCGACGCTGCTCGTGACCGTGGCGGCGTTGGACCCTCTGCCGATCCTGCTGCTCGCGCCGCTCTACCTGCTCACGGCCGTGTGGGGCGCCGCGTTTCTCGCCGTCCGTCCCGCGGTGGCCAACGCGGCCGCGGGCATCGTGTCGCTCGGCATGCTGGCCGCCGCCGACGGCACCCGGACGGCGCTCGCGACCTGGCTCTCCGCGGCGGTCGCGATCTCGGGGGCCACGACCGCGACCGCGTGGTCCGCCGCCCGGGCCCGCCGCGCGGCGGCACGGCAGGCGGTCCTCCGGCGGGTGGCCGTGGCGGTCGCCGCCAACTCCAGGCATGAGCCCGTGTTGGATCTGGTCGCCCGCGAGGCGGCCCGCTGGCTGTCGGCGGACGGCGCCGGACTCGTGCGATTCCGTGACGGCGTGGGCGAGGCGGTCGGCTGGTGGGGCGCCGGCGCGCGCGCGGCGCGCGCGCCGACCTCCCCGTCGACGGCGAGGACGTGCTCGGGGCGGTCCACCGCAGCCGGGTCGCGCAACGGCGCGACGACGACCGCCCGCTCCGCGATCGGGGGACGGCCTCACCGATCGGCGGACCGGTCGCGGGTGTCGCCGCACCCGTCACGGAGGGACCCGACACCTGGGGTGCGCTCGTCGCGTCGAGCGCGGTGGCCGCGGACCTCCCGCCGGGAGCCGAGGGGGGCCTGACCGAACTCTCCGAGCTGGTGGCGATGGCGATCGAGGACGCCGGTGCGCGACAGCGGCTCGAAGCCCGGGCGAGCACCGATTCGCTCACCGGACTCGCCAACCATCGGACCTTCCACGAGCGACTGCGCACCGAGGTCGAACGCGCCAGCACTCGGGGCGGGGTCGCCGAGGTCGCCGCCGCCATCGCCGGGGCCCTCGGCTGGCGCGCCGACGAGTGCGCACCGATCCACCAGGCCGGCCTCGTCCACGACGTCGGGAAGATCGGGGTCCCGATGCCGTGCTCCTGCACCCCGGCCGCCTCGACGGCGCCCGGTTGGAGGTCGTGCGCACCCATGCGGCACTCGGCGCGGAGATCGTGAGCGACGTGCTGACGCCCGCCCAGGTCGGATGGGTGCGCCACCATCACGAGCGCCCCGACGGCACCGGCTACCCGGACGGGTTGGCGGGCGACCAGATCCCGCTCGGAGCGAGGATCATCAGCGTGGCCGACGCCTGGGACGTCATGGTCACCGAGCGCCCCGACAAGTCGGCCCGGGCGCCCGCCGAGGCCCTCGCCGAGTGCCGCAGGCACGCGGGCGGACAGTTCGACCGGGTGTGCGTCGAGGCGCTCGCCCGGCTGCTGGCCGCCGGGGCGCTGCCCGGCACGTCCGGCGCGCCCATCGCGTGAGCGGAACGCAACGGCCACGCGAGGGGGTCACCGTCATGGCGCCGACGGTCACCCTCATGGTGGCGATCCAGCGCTCCGGTGGCCCATCCGGGGTCGCGGATCGCACCAGCGACATCGACCTCCATCCCGGTGGCCAGGGCGCATGGATCGCCAGAATGATCGCCGAGCTCGGGGCGCGCGCCAAGATCTGCTGCCCGCTCGGCGGAGACTCCGGTGCGCTGCTCCGGCCCCTGCTCGAGGCGGCGGGGATCGAGCTCCACGCGACCCGCGCCGATCGCGCCAACCCCGTGTGGGTGTCGGATGGGCCCGACGGGGCCACCGCCACGATCGCCCAGACCGAGACACCGGTGCTCGATCGCCACGAGGTGGACGACCTCCTCAACACGACGCTCGCCTGCGCGCTCGACAGCCGGGTGTGCGTCCTCGCGGGCGTGCCCGTCGCGGGGATGATCGACGGCGACCGCTACGCGACGCTCACCCGCAACCTTCGCCGGAACGGCGTCATCGTGGTGGCCGACCTCTCGCGCGAGCTGATCCTTCCGGTCGCCGCCGCCGGCGCCGACGTGATGAAGGTGAGTCACGAGGAGATGGTCGGGGTCGGGCTGGCTGCGGACGCCTCGGAGGCGGCGCTCACCTCGGCGGCCCGGGCCCTCCTGGAGCGCGGTGCCGGGTCGGTGGTCGTCTCGCGCGCCGAACGACCCTCGATCGCGGTGCGCCCGGGATCGGCGCTTCGCCTCCGTCCGCCGCCGCTCGAGCCGGTCAACCCGAAGGGCGCCGGCGATGCCATGACGGGGGCGATCGCGGCATCGCTCGCGCTCGGGCGGGACTGGGGGGACGCGATGCCGCTGGCCGCCGCGGCCGGGACGCTCAACGTCGCCCGGCGTGGACTCGGCACCGGTGACCGGGCCGCGATCGAGTTGCTCGCCGAGCGGATCACGCTGGAGCCGTTGCCGGACACCCCGCGCAGCTGAGGCGGCGTCAGCGGCCCGAGGTGCCCCCGGGCATCGCGTCCGGTGACTGCGCCAGGGCGGCGTCCGAGATCTCCCCCCGCCGCCAGAGGTCCTCGAGCGCGTCGACGATCTCGGGCCGGAACTGCCGCCCGGACACGCGCCGGCACTCCGCCATGGCCTCGTCGTCGCCGAGCGCGTCGCGGTAGCTCCGGCTCCGGGTCATGGCGTCCCACGCGTCGGCCACCGCCAGGATCGCCGCGCCGTCGGAGATCTGCGCGTCACGAAGACGGTCGGGGTACCCGTCCCCGTCGAGCCGCTCGTGATGGTGGCGCACCCAGTCCACCTGCTCGGCGTCCAGGATTCCCGCCACGATCTCGGCGCCTGCCGCCGCGTGACGCGTGACGCGCGCGTACTCGGAATCGTCGAGGCGCCCCTCCTTGAGGAGGATCGCGTCGGGGACGCTGATCTTTCCGACATCGTGGACCATCGCCGCCTCGCGCAGGCGATGCCGGGCCTCCTCCGACCACCCGAGCGCACCGGCGAGCCGGTGGGCGAGTCCCGCGACGCGCTCGGAGTGGCGCCGCGTGTCCGGGTGCTTGGCGTCCACCGCCCGTGCGAGCACGCGGATCGCGCTCACCGCCTGGGCCCGGGCGAGCGTGCCCGCCTGCTGCTCGGCCGAGAGCACCTGGATCGCCTCCGGCGAGTAGCGGAAGGTGGCGTCCCGCCCGTTGGCCTTCGCCCAGTAGAGGGCCACGTCGGCCAGCCGGTAGAGCTCACCGCCGCCGCCGGGCGACTGGGCGAGATCGCAGACACCCGCAGAGAGGGTGATCCGCCCGGCCGCTCCCAAGGGCGCCCGCGCGACCGCCGCGCGGGCGCGCTCCGCCGCCGCATAGGCACCGAGACCCCCCGTTTCGGGGACGATCCAACCGAACTCCTCACCACCCACGCGGGCGACCATCTCGCCGGTCCTGGCGACCTCGCCGAGACGTCGCGCGAGCTCGCGCAGCACGCAGTCGCCGACCTCCTGGCCGTGTACCTCGTTGATGCGCGCGAAGTTGTCCACGTCGAGCAGCACGAGCCCGAGCTCCCGGCCGTGCCGACGCGCCCGCTCGACCTCCGAGGCCAGCCGCTCGCGAAAGCTCCGCGCGGTCGGCAAACCGGTCAGCGCGTCCAGCGAGGCGACCCGGCCGGCATCCCGCCGGGCGTCCGCGCTCGCGATCGCGAGCCCGACCAGCTCGGCGAAGCGCACCAGTCGACGCCGCGCCTCGGGCGCCGAGGTGTCGGATGCGAAGGCGCAGACGGCACCCCAGCAGCCACCTGCCACGTGGACCGGGACCCCGACGCTCCCAGCCAGGACCGCCGCGCCGTCGTCGTCGCCGTCGGGAGGCGCGCCACCGGCCGCCGCGCGGTGAACCCGCGCGACGACGCCCGCGCCCTCGAGCGGCATGCGCGATCCGAGCGGAGGGCCGGATCGGGACGCCCCGCCGGCCGCGCCCACGACCGTCGCCCGCCCCTCGGGCTCGAAACGGACCACCACGGCGGACGTGGCCGAGAGGACGCGGCGGGCCTGTTCGGCGACCTGCGCGAACACGCGCCGGGGATCCTGCTCGGCCGACACGGTGCCGGCGACCCTCCGAAGGGCCTCCTGCTCGAGGGCCACGCCCCGCTCCACCGCCGCGCGCCGGCGCTCCGACTCGGCGGCGCGCCGGCCGGAGAGGTCGGTGAGCGTCTCGACGACGTCGGCGGCATCGATCGAGGCCCCCGTCACGGGCGCGATCGCCACGGCCACCGGAACATGGGCACCGTCGGTCGTGACGAGCTCCAGCTCGACCTCGAGACCTCCCTCCGCGCGGGCACGGCGGTGGAGCGCCGCCACCCGTTCCCGCTGTTCCGCGGGCCAATGGCCGAACGGGGGGCGCGCCTCGAGCTCGTCGTCGTCCGCGACGCCGGCCAGCGAGCGGAACCGATCGTTGACGCGGACCAGCCGCCCATCCGGCCCGACGACGGCGATGCCGGTCCGCATCGATGAGATGAGCCCGTCGGCCGCGTCGGCGCGCGCGAGCGCCGCACGTTCGGCCTCGTGCGCCAGACGGCGCGCCGCGTCCTCCTGACCGGCACGGGCGGTGATGTCCACGAACGCGCCCGCGAGACCGTCGCCGCCCACCACGTCGCGGGCCTCGCCGATCGCTCGCAGCCACCGCACGCGGCCCCGTGCCGTGGTGACACGGACGTCGCGATCGAGCGGCACGCCGTCGCGGAGGGCACGCCGGATCGCCCGAAGCAGGGGGCGACGGTCCTCCGCGGCGATCGCGTCCACCCACCCCCAGCCGAGCGCCTCGGAAACCGCTCGGCCGGTGGCACGCCTCCAGGCATCGCCGACGTGCGTGAACCGGCCGGTGGCGTCCGCGGTCCAGATGATCGCGGGCGCCGCATCGGCGAGCGCACGGAGGCGACGCTCGCGCGCGCGGGCGCGCTTCAGCGCGAGCGCGACCATCCCCGTGAGGGCGGTGCCTGCCAGCACGATCGCGCCCGCGCCGAGCAGATACACGCGAGCGCCGCCCCCGAGCACGTACAGACCGAGCGCGACCGCGACGAACGAGAGCCCGAGCGCGACCACGAGGGCGGCCTGGACGGCCACCCGAGCGGGCGCCGCGAGACCGAGGGGTCGTGTTCGAAGGTGAGACACCGGCCGAGACCCGTTCGGCATGTCGTGATCGGTCCTACATCCCTCGTTGTGGGGATGTGACCCGCCCGGAACGGGTCAGCCGAATGCCAGCGGCGTCGCCGGCGGATACTCGGGGAGGCCGACCGCATCCGGCGTCGTCGATGCGAGCCGGTATCCGGACAACTTCTCGGACGTGTCCGCGCAGCGCGAGGCGTCGATCGAGGCGGCGTTCACCGAGGGCGAGTTCCGGACCAGTCCGTCGTCGCCCGCGCCGGTCGGCGCCATGAGGCTTCCGAGTGACGCCGAGTAGACGACCCGCCTCGCGAAGATGGACGGTGCCGATACGCCGCTGGACTGCAGATATGCGTCGCCCGTGCACTTGCCGCCCTCGAACACGATCCGCCCCCCATCGATCGTCCCGTCCCACTCGAACGAGACCAGGTGTCCGGTCGAGGTGAGGACGTCCACGCCGAACCCGGTTGCGCCGACGACGGAACCGAGCGGTCTGCCCTTGGCGTCGAGAAGGCGCGTGGCCCCCGGTCCCGCGGGCCCGATGGGACCGACGGGACCCTGCGCACCGGTGGCTCCCACCGGGCCAGCGGGGCCCTGCGCGCCGGTCTCGCCCGTCGGGCCCGCGGGACCCTGCGCGCCGGTCTCGCCCGTCGGGCCCGCGGGACCCTGCGCGCCGGTCTCGCCCGTCGGACCCGCGGGACCCTGCGCGCCGGTCTCGCCCGTCGGACCCGCGGGACCCTGCGCGCCGGTCTCGCCCGTCGGGCCCGCGAGACCGTCCTCCCCGGTGGGGCCCTGCGGGCCGGTGGCCCCGGCGACGCCCGCCGGGCCCGGGGGACCCTCCGGGCCGACGGCGCCGCGCGATCCGGCGGGGCCCCTCGGACCGGCCGGTCCGGCGGTCGCGCCATCGGCACCGGTCGCGGTTCCCGCGCGCGCACCCGCGTCGATGCGGCGGCGGACGGCCGGAGTGAGATCCCTGATCCCGATCGACCCGTTGCGCACGTCCCGGCCCGCGATGCCGCCGTCGCGAATATCCGCCCCCGTGAGGCTCCCGTTCTTGACGTCGCGCCCGGTGATCAGCTTCCCGGCCGTGGCGACGCCGGCGCCCGCGACGAGGGCGGCCACGACGAGGGCCGTGAGCTGCGCGATGCGGACGGGCACGGGGGAGTGTTCGGCGAAGGGACACCGCGACTTGAACGGCGCCGTCGACGCAGTCTCGCTCCCTCCACATGGCGTCGGACTCCCGCGTAACGGGAGCGCACAGCGGTAAATGTGCAATACGATTGCGGGACACCACGGTACGCAATCGATTCGCACGATGGGACAGTGCGGACCCGTTGAACCTCGGGGGGTCCACCGCACACGATCGAGGTGCGAGCGGTCCGCGACACCCCACCGAACGCAGGAGACGCGATGAGCGACCAGGGCACCGTGCTCGCCCAGGTGGATGAGGTGCTTGCGACGACCCGGTCCGTTCGCAGGGGCCTGGACTTCAGCCGAGACGTCGATCCCGCGCTCATCGAGGAGTGCGTCGAACTCGCTCTCCAGGGCCCGAGCGGATCGAACCTCCAGAACGCCCACTTCGTCGTCGTGAGGGACCCGGAGACGAAGCGCGCACTCGGCGATGTCTATCGTCGCGGCTGGGCTGTCTATGAGCAGACGCCGGTCTACGCGGGCAACTTGACGTTCGAGGATCCGGGCCACCGGAAATACCAGGAGACGATCACGGTGCCCGAGGCGACGTGGCTCGTCGACCACATCCACGAAGCGCCGGCGCTCGTCATCCCATGTGTCGAGTACGGACTCGGGCGCGGGACCGTCTTCGCCGCCGCCGGTTACGGCCGTGAGGTGCCGGTCCCGATGGTGCTCCACGCGGCCGTGCTCGGCGCCATCCTCCCGGCCGCGGAGATCTTCCGGCTCGCCGCACGCGCCCGCGGGCTCGGCACGTGCTGGACGGTCGTGCATCAGTTCTTCGAGCAGGAGGCTGCCGAGATCCTCGGAATCCCATTCGACAAGGTGATCCAGGCCGCGATGTTCCCGATCGCACACACCTCCGACGACCAGTTCGTCCGTGGCTGGAGCCCGCCGCTGTCCGAGGTGCTCCACGCCGACGTGTGGTGACGGCGCGCGCCGACCGGCTGGCGGCTCAGAGCGGGTCCACCGGTGACCGGACGGTGGCGGGTGCACCGGGGGAGCCGGGCGGGCGGCCCGCGGACTCGACCTTCGGTGAGTACCCCCTGCCGGCCGTGTGCGGCAGAATCGAATCGAGGTGACCGGCAGTCCATATGGACCTGCGTGACAACGGTCTCCGCCGCGGGGCGCTGTCGAGAATCATTCTCCAGCGCCCCGCGCGTTACCGGCCGACACGCGCTGACGCGCGGTTCGGCCCGCCGTGGGGACCCTGTCCCGAACTGACCGCGCCTCCCCACAGCCCCGGCCTCGGCCGGGGCGCACTTCGGCGCCCGGAACGGTCGGGCGAACCCGGCGACCCTGATCCTCGTGGCAGCCACCCAGGAGACGACCCGCCACTTCAGGACCCTGGCCACCGCCCGTTCGCGAGCAGGTGGCGAAGACGCCACGGCAGGGAACCGCACGACGACGCCCGGACCCCACCTCAGGCCGCCGCCCAGTGCAGCCCCCTGCGCGGAGGGCGGCGGTGACCGCCCCCCGCGTGAGGTATCAGGCCGGGTGAAGTGCCTCCGTCGGCCCCCCACGCCTCAGCCTCAGAGCTTCCCCGCGCCGCGCAGCGCCCGCGTGGGTGGGCGCACCTCGGATGGTCGCGCGCACGCACGCGACACGCACCCCTCGATGGTCGAGTTCTCCCTCGAAGGCCCGGCACCGGTCCCTGCTGGCGCATGCGGGGGCCCATCGCCAGGATGGGACCTCGCACGAATCGTCCCGAATGAAGGATGCGCCATGTCGATTCGCCCGGTGTCACGAATCACCGAATCGAAGCCGACCGTCGAGGGGGCGGGCGTCAAGCTGCACCGCGCCTTCGGGTTCGGTGACACAGAGGACACCGACCCGTTCCTCCTCTTCGACGACTTCCGCAACGACGACCCAGCCGACTACCGGGCGGGGTTCCCCTGGCATCCGCATCGCGGCATCGAGACCATCACGTACGTGCTCGCGGGCGAGGTGGAGCACGGTGACAGCCTCGGCAACCGCGGCTCGATGGCAGCCGGGGATGTCCAGTGGATGACGGCGGGGCGGGGCATCCTCCACCAGGAGATGCCCAGAGGCGATGCCCGCGGGCGGATGCACGGCTTCCAGCTCTGGGCCAATCTCCCCGCCGACCTCAAGATGACGGCACCGCGCTACCAGGACGTGCACTCCGGCGACATCCCGACCGTCATCGACGACGACGGTGTTGCGGTACGCATCGTCTGCGGAGAATTCTGGGGTCGCCGCGGCCCCGTCGACGGGGTCGCGGCCGATCCACGCTACCTCGACATCTCGGTGCCACCCGGACGTCGCAAGGTGCTGCCCGTCGAGGACTCCCGCCATGCATTCGCCTACGTCTTCGAGGGCTCGGGCACGTTTCGCGACTCGTCGGACCCTCGGGGCGTCCTCACCGAGCGCACGATCGGCGACCGCGAGGTGCTGGTTCGCGAGGCGACCGGCAACCGCTCGCTGGTGATGTTCGGAGGTGGCGACGAGATCGTCGTTCGGGCAGGCGAGTCCGGCATCCGCTTCCTCCTGGTGTCGGGCCGCCCGCTGCGCGAGCCGGTCGCCTGGCACGGCCCGATGGTGATGAACACGCGCGAGGAACTCCGGGAGGCGGCGCGCCAGCTTCGTGACGGCACCTTCATCGACCCCGAAGACGGATCGTGAGGACAAAGGGTCGGGTCCCCGGCCTCGACGGGCAGACCGCGCTGTGCACTCGGGGGGGTGCGCTCGCGGGGCCCTCGCCGGGGGCCCGGGGTGGCCTGGCGACCCCCTGACGCGCGAACCACATCAGCACGTCGCACTCAGGACGCCCCATCGACCAGCACTTGGACCCGCATCGACGAGTTGCTCTGGCGGACGCGGCGGCTCCGGAAGACTCCCGGAATCGGCGACACGGAGAGCCCGCTTGGCCGCGCTTCGTCCGGGCGGACTGGCGCGAACCGCTCCGCAACGCGAATGGAAGCACGCCCGCACACCCCTGCGGATCGCCAGGGGCGAGCCCCGCCTTGCCGGCAGCGTCCGCGGGTCCGCGCACATGCGTCCTCTCTGGCGGGACCAACAGGCGAAAGCGCGTCACCCGCGCCCCCGTTCACACTCAGACGCGACCTCCAGCGGGAGAACGCCCGACCCCGCCCGTTCCGGTACGGTCAACGGCCGCCATGCGTGAGGAGCACCAGATGGACCCGATCCGGACCGAGCAGGCCACCGCGGCGGCGCACACGCTGGCCGACGCCTTCCGGGATGACCCCCTGCTGCTCATCCTGGCCCCCGACGAGGAGGCGCGACGCAGAGTGGCGCCGTGGCTCATGGGGCGCCTCGTCGCCTACGGCCTGCGCTGGGGCCACGTCTACGGAAACGAGGACGCATCCGCGGTCGCGGTGTGGCTCCCACCGGGCCAGACGACGGTCTCCGCGCCGAGGATGCTTCGCGTCGGCATGGGGGCGATGCCATTCAAGGCCGGCCTGGGCGCGACGAAGCGGTTCGTCGCGGCGATGTCGGCGACCGAAGGCCTCCACGAGGCGGTCGAGGGACCCCACTGGTACCTGGTGGCGGTCGGCACCCGCCCCGCCCGCCAGGGGCAGGGCCTCGGCGGCGCCCTCCTCGAGGTCGGGACCGCGCAGGCTGACGCCGCCGGTCTCCCGTGCTACCTGGAGACGGGCACGGATGCGAACGTCGCCTTCTACTCCCGGCGCGGCTTCGAGGTGATCAGCGAGGCCGTGGTCGAGGGATTCTCCATCCGCGGCATGGTCCGGCCGCCGAGGTAGCGGCCGCCGCGCTGGGGAGGCCCCGGACGCCGGGTCCGGGCCTGCGTCGCTCCGCCCTCGCGCCCGGCGCGGACCTGTGCTCGGGGCGGCGCACTGCGTGCGCCGCCGGATCGAGAACCGCATCACGGGGTCGCCCTCGGGGGAGGCTCCATGGCAGGGCCGCGCCGCGGGGGCGGCTGGTCAGCGGGGGGCGATCACCACCTGGGCCCGCTGCCCGCTGCGGTTCCGAAACCCGATGCCCCGGATCCGGCCACCCGGGACGCGGCAGCGCGCGAGGAACCGAATCACCACCGAGTCGCCCCCGGCCCTGTCGGTGAACGTCATGCGCGTTTGGGCTCTGCACTCGGGAGAGCGCGCCTTCGCGGTGGCCGTGAAGACCCGCCGCGCCGCCGCCGAGGAGAAGCGCTCACCGTCGAAGGACGTGAAGGTCATCGTCCGCTTCACGCGGGCCGGACCCCGTCCGCTCACCCGCCGGTAGAGGAACGTCGCCCTTGCGCTCCCTCGTGCCCGGGTCGGCCCACCGAACGCCTCGAGTGCTCCGCCGGAGCTGAAGTTGACCCGGGAGAGGCGGTACCTCGCACCGCCGAAGCGCGCCCGGACCGGGGTCTTCGGGTTGACGTTCCTCGCTGCGCTCACGCGCCAGCGCCACCTGGTCTCGGCGGGCTGTGGCGCCGGCGTGTTGGATAGGCACGGCCCCGCGATGCACACGCCGCTGAAGGGTCGCGACTCAGGTGGCGTCGCCGGATCGAGACTGAAGCCGGGGTCCCCGGAGTACTGCTTGAGGGTCTGGTCCATGACGATCGCGAACTGGCCGCCGCGGGGGAACGCGGAGTCCCTCCAGGTCCCCGCCAGGCGAAGCCGGGGGCCCTTGACGACGCCGGTGACGGTGGTGGACGTCCCCTTGATCTCGCTGAACCGTCCGTCCCACGTGTACGTGCCCAGGACCGCGTTCCCGGTCTGCATGAGCGTCATCGTCTCGCCCGGGTGCTGGTCGCGGGACCACGTGCCCGACCAGGTGATCGCCCCCACGGCCTGACTCGAGCCGAGCCCGAGGAGGATTGCCAGTGAGACGGCGACGGCGACCGGTTGCATGGCTCGGGTCGATCGACGAGCTGGCTGGCGTGTGCTGCGAGACATCGCGGACCCCTCGTACGTGCGTCGATCCGAGCAGGATCACTCGATCTCGGGGTTCTGGCGTCGGGAATGCCCCCGTGCGACGGTGCGGCGACTCACGCACCAGCCCCGAGGAATCTCCGCAGCCGGACAGGCGCTCGACGGTCCCCGTCTCGATCATCGCTAGATGGTTGCCCGAAGCGACGCCCCTTAACTCATCTCGCCCCGCTCCGTGACCACTCGTGTCACCGTCGCGGAGTGTCGCGTCTGGGTCAGCGCCCACGTTTCGTCCGCTGCGCCGTCCCCTCCGGGCTCTATGCCGCCTTCACACCGGATGGTTCTTGGCATCAGCCACGCGGCCCAGTCGCGCGAACCGCCCCCCCGGCGACTCTCTTCCCCGCCCGGTTCGCGCCCTTCGTCTGAAGCTGAGGATGATCGCGACGAGCACGACGGTCGCGATGATCTGGAATCGCCGTTCAAGAAGGGCCGCCGCCACCCTGCTCGCATGCCGGGCTGGTTCTGGAATGCGTCCCGCGATGACGCTCCACAAGTCGCGATGCTTGTATTCATCGCGGGCATTGCTGGGCTTGCCTATGGCGTTCTATGGTGCTGGGGGCGCTGGCGCGGACGACGCTGACCCCGCTGGGCGCGAGGGGATGGCGGGCCCGTCCCCGAGCCGGGGTGGGCCGGCGCCCTCGCGCGCCCGGCCGGGAGGCGGTCACGCACGGCGTCCTGTGCGCGTTGCGCCTCGGCCTCGGCCCGCGCCTCGCGGAGCGCCGCGATTTCGCAGTGCGCCCAGTCCAGGTCGTCGGCGTTCCTGACGGTCCCCATGATCGCCGACTCGTCCGGGTCGGCCCCGTATCGAGGCTGGCAGTCAGATCGGGGCGATTTGGTTGAATCGGAGGCGACAAGCTCAACCGAAGCGACGTCCTTCAATGGAACTCGTGATCTACCTGGTTGCCGGCCTGGTCTTTGCCTTTGTGTGCTGGCGAATCGCTGATGGCAAAAGTCGCCGCACGAGCCTCTGGGCTGTCCTGGGTTTTCTGTTCGGAATCTTCGCCTTGGCCCTGATCCTCCTCCTCCCGAAAATCGAAGCCGACGTACGGCAACCTTCTCCCTCGGACGTCCCGCCGCCCCCACCAGCGCCGGAGGAGGAGAGGGCCGGCCCCCAACTCCAAATCGCCAGCCGATCACCAAGCCACGTGCCACCGTGGGAGCCCATTCAGAACGAAACCCGACCCCCATCGCGACTCCGAGCCCCATGAGGAATGCAACGAAGGCGAGGTAGATGACCGCTTGCGTCGACGGGCCGGGCGACGAGACGCTCAGGTCTTGGGGCCGCCATTGCGACGGACCGCGTGATCGCGCAGCGACCGTGCGTCGTGCTCGGCCCGTCGGCCGCCATGCCCTTCGCGGACGTCGATCCAGATCATGGCAATCGCGGCTGCTATGCCAACCGCGGGGAGAAGGATGCCGCTCAGCCACTCACCCGCCACAACGCCATATGCAAGGGCCGCGACGGCAAGCACGAGATAGGCAAACGGGAGCCATCGCGGCGTCTGGCAGATGCGGCCGGGATCATGGACCGACGTTCAGAGACGCTAGCCGCGCCCCATGACGCGGGGGTGCGATACGAGCGCCCAAGGCTCACTCATTGCGGACAAGAACGACGCGAGTCGGCCCGACCTAGCCGATACCTGCTCACCGGTCGAACCGCCCTTGCCACTCGTCGATCACGGTCACGAATGACCTCTGCGGCCACTTCGAGCGCGAGGGGCGTCGGCGCGAGGTCGCGAAGATCGAGAGCGCCCCAGTGGTCGGCGACTGAGCAGTCGTGTCACCCCACGCTGCGATAGTCACGAAGCGACTGCGGGGCTTGCCTTTGTGGCTCCGGGTTCGAGAAAAGGTGGGCGAGATGGCTGATGCAGAGACCATTGGCAGACGCTACGCGACGGACTTCTGGAACGACGGCGATGAGTCCGTGGTGGACGAGTACTTCGCGAGCGATCACGAGTACCACGACCCCAGGATCCCCGGCTTGCCGACTGGCCCCGAAGGAGCCAAGCAGCGGCGGGCCGCCTACATGTCGGTCGTGCCCGACGGGAAGGTCACGCTGGAGGACGTCGTCGCGACGGACGACGCCGTCGTGCTCCGGTGGAACTGGGACGGCACGATGGGCGGGGAGTTCCTCGGCGCGCCGCCGACGAACAGGCCGGTCCACACCTCGGGAATGCACATTCTGAAGCTCCGGGGCGAAAAGGTTGCCGAGACGTGGGTCGAGTACGACTCGGCGGGGATCTTCGACCAGATGGGCGTCATCAGCCTGCCGGGCTGAACCCAGGCCGGCGACTCGGCGGAGGCGGGATTCGGGCTGCGTTCACGCATCTGTTCCACGCACCCTCGCGGCGCGATCGCGCCCGAAGCCCGAAGTCACTGTTCGCAGTGGTTTCGAAACGCGCCCGGCGACCGGCGGATTCGCGGACCGCCCGCTGCAGCCGGTCGAGCGCAGGCCACGGCTTGCCATCGGCGTCGAGCGGTCCGCGCTCGTCGATGTGCTCGGCCAGCAGTTGCACGCGGGCCTCTGCCCATGCCCACGCCCATATCGCCAGGCGGTATGTCACGTCCTCCCGAAAGACGGGATCAGGTCCGCGATCCGCTCCACCGGTTCGGCCGCGAGCGGATCGACCTTCCGAGGCGACCACGCGCCGCGGTTCTCGGCGAGCGTGGTCCGGCCTCGGCGGCGCGAGCCGGAAACGGGCGTCGCGGCGCTTGGGCGTGAACACCTCGCCACACCTCGCGCACGGCCGGGACTCCAGCGCCCGAGCGGCCCCCGTGGGAACGGCCCCCGGCCCGCACACGTCCGAATCCGGTCGCGCCGCTAGCTTCGGTGCGAACAGGGAGGGCAGCGCGGCGGTCGCCGATGCCACTGCGACCCTGCGCGTTGCCGCTCCGCCACGCGATCCGCCGGCTGGCGCGCGGGTCAGAGAGAGAGGGCCGACATGGCCAACTTGGGGAAGTCGCACATCATCATCATGTGGACCGTCTCCGCCGACCAGGAGGCCGAGGGGGATCGGCTTTTCGCGAGCCACGCCGAGTGGATGAAGGGGCACCCCCGCGAAGGTGCGGAGGCACTTCTGTCCTACAGCATCTCCAAGGGGCCGGAACTGGCGAATCCGCTCGACCCCACCTCCGCTCCCACCGGCAACCTCATCTACATACTCGACGAGATCTACCAATCAGAGGCAGGCATTCCGCGCCACTGGAAGGACGCGACCGATAACTGGCAGGACCTCGGCGCGCTGGTGGAGTGGAGCGGGAAGGGAACCGTCGCGACGATGCACAACGGAACGGTCACCCAGTCGCTCTGGTAGCCCACGGGGCGAGCCCCCACATCCATCGGGCAGGTGCCCACGGCCGGGGCCGGGTGCATGCGGAGCGGATACCCGGCCAGGTGGCCATACGGTGTGACGACGAGGGGGCCGGGAATACCAGACCCGTCGGCCCCCTCGGGGAATCGCCTTGGGTACCCACTAGAACCCCGAGGTCTCGCGCCTCCGGCCCTGAGCCCGCCAGACGCCGCTTGCACGGCCACCTGCCCCTGAGCGCCTGGGCTCAGCCCGTTGCAGCCGACCGACCGGGTTCACTTGTCCAATTCGCGCTGGATGTCGTCCTCGGTGATGGGCCTGGCGTCCCGGTAGGTGTTCCACCAGTGGAAGAACAGGCCGATGCCCCAGCCCCCGATGGACCAGATCGGCCAGAAGTACCCTGCGCCGCTGGCCGCCCAGATGCCGACCAGAGCAGCGTTGACCACCAGATAGACCACGATGTGTGTTCTGAAGTCCCGCTTGGCCTTGATGCGCCGAACGGCTTCATCGCGATCGTTCGTCTCATCGGCCATCGCTGTCTCCCTGGAATGGCGTGTGTGCGCTCGATTCTAGTGGCCAGTCGATGCGCGGCGCGAGTTCGGAAACCGGGAGTCCGCTGGTCTCGTACGCCCCCGTGCTCGCGCCAGCTCCACCTACGCACGTCATGGCCGTCTGCCGCCCTGGACTCGGGTAGTCCCTCGAGGCCCGTCCCAGCACATGATGCAAGCGCCCGTGATCTCACGGTTTCGCACCTCAGGGAGCATGGCGGGTGCGGGCCTGTCGCGTTGGCTCGGTTGCCGCTACGTCTCCAGTCCGAGCAGGTCGCCGGGGGAGGTCGCCCTCTCGCACTTTGGCGTGGACCTGGAGCGTGAGCGCCGCGTCGTGGTGGCCCGCGATCTCCTGGACGAACTTCGGGGAGACGCCGCCGTGAACCCGCCGGCCGATCGCCGCACGCCGCAGATCGTCGAACCGCGCCCACGACACCCCGGCCGCCTTCGCCGCCGGGACCATCGCGCGATGGGTGCGCGTTGTCCTCGCCGAGCGGCTTCCCGCCGGCGGTTGCGAACACGAAGTCGTCATCGCCCGGGTGGAGCGGCGTCGCCCGCGCGAGCGCCAGGTCATCGACAAGCGGGGCCGGGGTCGGGACGTTCGCCCAGCCTCCCCGAGCGCCCGGATCGCGATCGCCCCGGAACGACGAAACCCCGCCACCAGAACGGGGTTTCGCGTGTCGCGCCCGGCAGGATTCGAACCTGCGACCGGCGGATTAGAAGTCCGCTGCTCTGTCCCCTGAGCTACGGGCGCCGCGGACGAACGGTAGCGGCCGCCGCGGCGCCGCGGCGAAGCCCGCCGCCGCGGCCCCGATCGGCGGGCACTCACGCACCGCGCGGGATGTGAGGCGAGGGATCTCACGTCGATGCGGGTGGTGACCCCGGTCCCCGCAGGAGCGTCACCGTGCCCATCAGCCTTCGACGTGCGCTGCTCGTCGTCTCCGCCCTCGCCTCGCTCGCCGTCGGCGCCACCTCGGCGCTCGGTGCCCCGGGGATCGACTTCTCACCCGACACCTCCGGGGGCATCGCCTTCGGCGGCGTCGAGGTGGACGGGCTGCCTCAATCGCAGTTCATCACCGTCACCAACACCGGCGACGACCCGCTCGACGTGACCTCCGCGGGCCTCGTCCCGGGCGGCGACGCGGCGCACTTCGGCGTGGGCGACGGCTGCAGCTTCGGCGCGCCGCTCGACCCGGACGAGACCTGCCAGCTGCAGATCTCCTTCGCGCCGACCACGCCGGGTGCGAAGACCTCAACGCTCGAGGTCACGAGCGATGCGCCCGGCAGCCCGAACCTGATCGACCTGACCGGCACCGGCACCCAGGCCGCGGTGCAGATGAGCACCGGCGCGCTCGACTTCGGCACGAGGTCGGTGGACGACGACCCGAGCGCGACCCAGCGGGTCACGATCGTCAACGGCGGGACCGCACCGCTCGACGTGCTCGGCGTCCAGATCTCCGGGACCGACGCGATCAGCTTCCCGATCGCGGCCCAGGACTGCGACGGATCCGACATCGCGCCCGGCGCGGAGTGCACCGTCGACATCACCTTCGACCCCAAGGTGCGAGGCGCCCTTTCGGCCTCGCTCGACGTGATCTCGAACGCCCCCGGCTCGCCCCACTCGGTCGCGCTGGCGGGGACCGGTGTGGGTCCGGAGCTCTCCCCCTCCCCCGCGACGCTCGCCTTCGGTGACCGCCTCGTCGCCGACCCGGCCTCCCCGCCCGAGGTGCTGACGATCACCAACGACGGCGACGGGCCGCTGACCGTCTCGGACACCGACATCATCGGCCCCGGCTTCCAGTCGTTCGCCATCGCCTCGAACACCTGCACGGGCGTCGCTCCGGCCGCCACGTGTGCGATCGGCGTCACCTTCGACCCGGTCAACGCCGGCGCCAAGTCGGCGACGCTGTCGATCACGAGCAACGCGGGACCGGCCCCGACGGACATCCCGCTGACCGGCACCGGGCTGAGCCCCGCGTTCGACGTCGACCCCGCCACGGTCGACTTCGGCAGCCGCGAGGTCGATGCGGTCGGCGCCTCCGCCCCGGAGACGGTGACGGTCACCAACGACGGCAGCGCGTCGCTCGCGATCGAGACGCTGGTGCTCGAAGGCTCCGACCCCGGCGACTTCGTCCTGTCGTCGGACACCTGCACCGACGCTGACCTCGCCCCGTCCGAGACCTGCACCGTCGACGTGGCCTTCGACCCCGCGACTCCGGGCGCCAAGTCCGCGACCCTCACCTTCCCGACCGACGCGCCGGGCAGCCCCCATGCGGTCGTCCTGAGCGGGACCGGGACCCAGCCGGCCCTCAACGCCCGGACGACCGTGCCGCTCGGCTCCCAGCCGACGGACCTCGGGCCGACGCCCTCCCAGCGGATCTCGGTCGAGAACACCGGCACGGCGACCCTCGACGTCGGCACCGTGGTGCTCGGCGGCACCGACCCAGGCGCGTTCGCCGTCAGCGCGAACACCTGCGACGGCGCCTCGCTCGCCCCCTCCGCCAACTGCGCGGTCGACGTCACGTTCGACCCGGACGCCCAGGTCGCATACGCCGCGACCATCACCATCCCGAGCAATGCCCCAGGCTCACCTCACCTCGTGGCCCTCTCCGGGAGCGGCGCGCCGCCGACGGCCGCCCCGGTGGTCACGCTCGACCCGGGCCTCGCGCTCGTCCTCGGCGACCAGCCGATCGCCGACGGGCCCACCGCACCGACCGTCCTGACGGTGGGCAACACCGGGACCGCGAACCTCAACATCGGTGCCACGACGATCGGCGGGAGCGACCCGGGCGAGTTCTCGCTGGTCGCCAACGGGTGCGCCGACACGATCGTCGGCCCCGGCGACGAGTGCACGGTCGGCGTCAGGTTCGACCCCACCGCCACCGGCGCCAAGACGGCCACGCTCACCCTGGCGAGCAACGACGGCCCGATCGTCGTGTCCCTCGACGGGACGGGGACCGAGCCGCTGTTCGCCCGGGCGCCCGCCGGCACGGTCGGGTTCGGCGAGTTGGCGGTCCTCGCACCCCTTCCCGTGATCCGCACGATCACGATCACGAGCGACGGCACCGCCGACCTGGCGGTGCTCTCGGCGGTGGTCCAGGACGACCCCGGGTTCGCCTTCGGCGTCGACTCGCAGACCTGCGTGACGAACAGCCCGTTCGCCCCGACGGACACCTGCACGATCGACATCGCCTTCGATCCGGGCACGCCGGGCCTCCATCAGGCCAACCTTGTGGTCGCGACCAACGCGCCCGACTCGCCGCACTCGATCCCGCTGGAAGGGACCGGCACCCAGCCGATCGCCTCGTTCGACGTGCCGAGCCTCGGCTTCGCCGATCGCCTGGTCAGCGACGGCCCCTCGGCCGACCAGCGCGTGACGGTGACCAACACGGGCACCGCACCGCTCAACGTCGCCTCGGTGACGATCGGCGGCACGGACTCGGGCGAGTTCACGATGTCGGACGAGACCTGCGCGGGTGGTCCCGTGGCGCCCGGCGCGGACTGTGTCGTCGACGTCGCCTTCGATCCGACGAGCACGGGCGCCAAGAGCGCCCAGCTCGTCCTCGCGAGCGACACGACGACCTCGCCGGACCAGATCGCCCTCAGCGGCACTGCGGTCGCCGCACCGAGCAACACGGAGCCCCCGGCTGTCGCCGGCCCGGCCCACCGCGACGGCACGGCGCTGAGCGCGTCCCCCGGCACGTGGGACGGGACCGCCACGATCTCCTACGCCTATCGCTGGCAGCGCTGCGACGCGGCGGGCGCCGACTGCGTCGACATCGGGGGCGCCGTCGCGGCCGGCTACACACCCGCCGCGGCCGACGTGGGCGCCAGGCTCCGCGTCGTGGTCGAGGCCACCAACGGCCTCGGCTCCGCGTCGTCGACGAGCACGCCCACCGGCATCGTGGCGCCCCGCAGCACCGCGGTGCCGACGGTGACCGGCACCCCGTCGGTCGGCGGTGAGCTCGTGAGCGACGACGGTGCCTGGAACGGGGCGAGCGGGCTGGATCTGGTCCGTCGCTGGGAGCGGTGCCCGGCCGCGGGCGGCCTCGCAGGCTGCACCGCGATCCCGGACGCGACGGGCTCCGCGTATCGGCCGGGCGCCCCGGACGTCGGGATGCGCCTGCGGGCGGTGGTCGCCGCGAGCGCGAACGGAAGCGACGCCGTCGAGGCGACCAGCGCCCCGACGGCGGTCGTCACGGCGGCCGAGGGCGGCACCGGCGGACCCGGCGCCGGACCCGGGACGCCGGGCCCCACGCCGCCGCCCGGCGCGCCGGCCCCCGGCGCACCGGCCCCCGGATCCGCCGCCCCGGCGGACCCCGGCGCTCCCGGCACCCCCGCCGCGCCAGGCACCCCCGGCACCCCCGGGACCCCCGGCGCGAAGACGGGCGCACGCCTGGTGGTCGCAAAGGTCACCGTGTCGACCAGGAAGAAGGCCCGCATCGCCCGCAGCGCGAAGGCGCGGACCGCCTACCGCAAGGCACCGCGGGCGACCCGGCTGCAGGTGCGCCTCTCCGAGCGCGGGCGCGTCACGGCGCGCGTGACGCGCCAGGTGCGCCCGAACGCTCGCGCCAAGAAGCGCTCCGCCGCGGCACTCCGACGCTGCAAGGCCAAGCGAACGGCGGCCGCCAAACGCGCCTGTCGGACGAAGGCCAGGAAGCTCGCGCGGACGCGCTGGGTCAAGGTCGGGCGCGTGCGCACCGCGACGGCCGCCCCCTCGACGCGCATGGGCATCGGCCGCCTGCGGCCGGGCCGCTACCGGGTCGAGCTCACCGTGTCCGGCAGGACGGTGCGCAAGTCGTTCCGTGTGCGCCCCGAGCGGGTCAGGCTGGTCCGCGCCAAGGGCACCGCACCCAGGGCCGCCACGCGCAGGTCCTAAAGACGCACGACGGGCGCGCACCGGACGATCCCGGTGCGCGCCCGTGTGGACACGCGGTCGTGACGGATGCCGGCGCCGCGTCCGCGGCGCCGGCGACCCGCTACGAGAGGTACTTGTTCGTGTCGAGACCGTGCTCTTCCATCAGCTTCTTGAAGGTCTCGCGCATCTCCTCGGGGTAGTCCGGGAGCTCCTCGTTCGCGATGACCTCCGCCGCGCGCTCCTTGATGCGCGGCCCGAAGTCCCAGTCCTCGTCCTTGACGAGGCGCTGGATCTCACGCTCGGGCCAGGACACGACGCCGGGCTCGCGACCGAAGCGGTCGGCGAGCGCCGCGATCTCCTCGAAGCGGCCCGGAAGCGGGGCCTGCTCCTGGATCATGCCCTTCTCCTTGAGCGCCGCGTCGACGGCGGGTCGGGCATGTACGGGTTGCCGTACTTCTCCTTGTGGAACAGCTTCTCGAACTTGAGCCGCACACGCTGCCCGCCGGCCTTCGCGTCCTCGAGCGGGTAGCCGACCGCGTGGCCCCACGTGAACTTCATGTTGGGGCCGAGGCCGAACGCCTTCTCGATCCCGCCCGGCTTGCGGCCGAACGCGATCAGGATGCTGCCGACGTCGAGGCCGACACCGGCGAGCATCGCCTGGCCGACGGCCTGGCCGCTCTCGAACCGGAGCAGCATCTCGGTGCGCTCGGTCGGGAAGCTCATCAGACGCGGAACGGTCTGCGTCATCGTGAACTCGTAGTTCCAGCCGTGGTACTTGGTGAGCGCGCCGGAGAGCGCGAGCGTCGAAAGACCGTCGTTCGCGCGGCCGTACCAGGCGTTCAGGTTCGTCAGCCAGAAGATCAGGTGCGAGCTCTGGTTGATGATCTGGACGTTGAAGCCCGAGACGCACTCCTCGATCTCGTCCCAGAGCTCGGAGTCCTTGGTGACGACGATCGCCTCGGTGGCGTTGATGTTCCCCTGGCACGACGCGAGCCGACCCGCCTGGAGGATCGTCTGGATCTTCCAGTCCTCGACCGTGCGCTCGGGGTCGAAGTACCGGATGCTGCGACGATCACCGATCGCCTGCAAGAGGTCCTTGCTGGGGATCTCGGATGCGCTGATTGACAATTTGCCCCCCTCGGGAGTGACTCGTTCTGCCCTGAACCGGTTCGGGGCGAGCGCCGACAGACGTCGCCCCACGCGGCGCCAGCCTACATGCGCCGGCGGGTTCGTGGCGAGTGTTGCGAGCCGTGAGATCCCCGCATCATGACCGGGAGATCCGGTCATTTATATCCAGGATTTCTGAATCAGGTTCCCTGGATCACGAAGTGGCCAGGTCACGGGCATCGCGGAACCGGTATCGTCCCGAGCCATGCCAAAGCTGATGTTCGTCACCGTGCCCACTCCTGAGGTCCTCAACAAGAAGGGCGAGGTCCGGTACCCCGGCTCCGAGCCCACACTCGAGGCACTCAAGGAGGCGGGCTGGGAGGTCGAGGTGGTGGATCCCACCTGGCCGACCCCGCTCAACAAGAGCAAGGAGATCCAGCCCGACGCCGTGCTGGTCGCCTGCTACAAGGCGGTCCCCCGTTCGCGGGACGCCGCCTCGATGATGGCCCGCATGGCCGAGTACCCCGTGTACACGGTCGGCGTGCTGCAAAAGGACGACGCCTTCAGGACCATGGCGCCGGACGTGGGTGTGCTCCGGAACATCAAGGAGCTCCCCGCCGCATAGCCGAACCGGGGGCGCGCGGCTCAGCCGCCCCCGCCCTCCTCGGCCAGCACCACGACGGTGGCCCCGTCCCCGCCTTCGCGGGGGCCGGCCGCCTCGTGGCGCAGCACGAGCGGGTGACGGGAGAGCTCCTCCCGGACCGCGACCCGCAGGGCCCCCGTGCCCTTGCCGTGCACGACCCGGAAGGTCGCGCGGCCGACCGGCGCGGCCGCGTCCACGGCCGCGCGGACGATCGCGACCGCGCGCTCGGCGCGCTCGCCGCGGACGTCCACCTCGGCCGGGACCGCCGCGATCGGCGGCCGGGACTCGCGCGGGCGCCTAGGTGGCGCGTCCTCGCGCGTCGGCGCACCCGCGCGCACGACCAGGCGCTCGAGGGGCAGGCGCACCCGTGCGCCATCCCCTTGGACGATCGCCTGGTCGCCCTCGAGCGCCGCGACCAAGCCGCGAAAACCGAGCTCGGGATCGACGACCGCGTCTCCCACGCCGGCGACGGGCCCCGAGTGGCGCTCGGCGGCGCGCGCGATCGCGCCTCGCGCGCGGTCGGCGGCGCGCGAGGCCTCGTCGATCCGCCGGTCGCGCTCGCGGGCGGCATCCCGCCCCCCGGCGTCCGCGCGGCCGCGGCGGGCCTCCTCGCGGCGAGCGGCGGCGACCAGGCGACGCAACTCGGCGAGCTCACCGGTCGCCTCCTCGAGACGGGCCGCGGCGTCCCGGCGCGCGCGTTCACGCTCCTCGCGGGCCCGCTCCGCCCCCTCGGCCAGGCGCCGGGCCATCTCCTCCTCGCGACGCGCGAGCGCGACGCGAAGCTCCTCGCTCGTGCGCCGCGCCTCCTCGGCGGCCTCGCGCTCACGCTCCGCCGCCGCCCGCGCGGCGGCGGCCTCGACCAGGAGGCGCTCCACCCCGTCCGCCCCGGTGTCGAGCTCGCGTCGCGCGGCGGCGATCACCTCGTCGGGCACGCCGCACGAGGCCGCGATCGCGAACGCGTGCGACGCGCCCGGCTCCCCGACCGTCAGCGTGTAGCGGGGTCGCAGCGTGTCGGGATCGACCGCCACGGCGGCGTTCGCGATCCCCGGCGTCTCGGCCGCCCACGCCTTGAGCTCCCAGTGGTGCGTCGTCGCGACGACGACCGCCCCGCTCGCGGCGAGTCGCGAGATCACGGCCCGGGCGAGGGCCGCCCCCTCGCGTGGGTCGGTGCCGCTCGCCACCTCGTCGAGCAGTGCCAGGGTCCCGGGCCCGGCCGCGGCCAGCACCCGGCCGAGCTCGCGCGCGTGGGCTGAGAAGGTCGAGAGGCTCTCGGCGATCGACTGGCGGTCGCCGATGTCCACGAGGATGCGCGTGAAGACCGGGAGCCGCGCCCGTCGAGCCGGCACCCGAAGGCCGCACTGATGGACCACCGACAGCAGGCCGAGCGTCTTGAGCGCAACCGTCTTTCCGCCCGCGTTCGGACCCGAGACCACGAGTCCTCGAAGCCCGGCCAGCGGCAGGTCGACGGGCACGGCGGTGTCGGGGTCGAGGAGCGGGTGGCGGGCGCCGGTCAGCTCGACCTCGTCCGCGGGCTCGACGACACACCCCCTCCACGCCAGCGACAGCGCGGCGGACGCGAGCGCGAGGTCGTGGTCGGCGAGCACGTCCACGGTGTGCCCGAGCTCGTCCGCCCGGGCCGCGACGGCACCCGAGAGCTCCATCAGGATGCGATCGCGCTCCTCGCGCTCGGCGCCGGCGATCTCGCTTGCCAGGTTCGTCGCCTCGACCAGCGCGAACAGCTCCACGAACAGCGTCTGGCCCGACCCGGAGGAGTCGTGGACGATCCCCGGGACCGCGGCGCGCGACGCCGCCTTGACCGCGAGCACCGGGCGCCCGCGGCGCTCCGTCACGAAGCCCTCCTGCAGATGTGACGCGAGTCGTCGCGCGAGCGCCCGCTGCGTCGTCGCGACGTCCGCGCGGGCGGCCGCGAGGCGGCGCCGAAGGCGCCCGAGCTCTGGGCTGGCGCCGTCCGCGAGTCCGCCCCGCCGATCGAGGGCACGGTCCAGGTGCCCGGCGAGTCCCGCGAGCGCACCGTCGTCGAGGCCCGCGAGCGCGGCGCAGAGTCCCGGCGCCAGGTCGCCGTGGGCGAGCGTCTTGGCGCGCACCTCCCGCGCGGTCTCGACCGTCGCCAGGACGCGCTCCAGGCGCGCCTCGTCGAGCGTTCCGCCCCGGGCGGCCAGGGTCAGGTCGGCTCCGAGGGCGTGCGCGCCCGCCGGCACCGGCGCGAGCCGCGACACGAGCAGGACCGCCTCCTCGGTGCGGGCGGCGCGGAACGCGACCTCGTGCGGATCGGTGGCAGGGGTGAGTTCCGAGCGCCCGCGCGCGCCCCGCATCGAAGCTCGTCCGACCCGCCAGCCGCTCCCTGACCGCATCGAGCTCGAGCAGCTCCAGCGCGCGCGCATCCACGCCCGGGAGACTAGTCGGGTGCGTCGACCACCAGGGTGTCGTCCTCCGCGGGAGGCGGCCCGCGCTCGATCGGCGGGGCACCGTTCTCGCGGCGATGGGCGAACCACTCCTGCACGAGGACCTGGATCATGCCCGCGACCGGGATGGCGACGAGCACGCCCGTGATCCCGAGCACCTGCGCCCCGATCAGGACGGCGATGATCACCCACAGCGGGTTGAGCTGCACGGTGAAGCGATGGATCGTCGGCTGGAAGAGGTTGTTCTCGATCTGCTGATAGACGATCAGGTAGACGATCGCCGCCACACCGACCTGCCAGCTCTGGAAGAAGGCGACGGCCACGTAGGGGATCGCGCCGATCACCGCACCCACCAGGGGGATGAGCGACATGAGGCCGGCCCAGAAGGCGAGCAGGGGCGCGAACGGGACGCCGGCGATCTCGAGGAACACCCACACCCCGAACCCCGCGATCACCGCGATCAGGAGCACGCCGAAGACGTAGCCCACCACGACCCGGTGCAGCCGGTCGAGCACGCGTTCGATGCGCAATCGCCGATTGGCGTCGACGGCCTGGTCCTCGACCCAGGTTCGCATCCTGGGGCCGTAGAGGCTGAACAAAAAGCACAGCACCGCGATCGAGATGAACGCCACGAGCCCGTTCACGACCCGCTGGCCGAGCTCGACGGCCGTGTCGGGCCCGAGGTTTGACGCGGCCTGCGTTGCCTCCTGCTCGGCGCGGTCGACGATGTCGTACTCCTCGTCGAGACGCTGGAAGATGCGCGAGTCGCGCAGGTCGTTGGCGTAGCGCGGCACGTCGCGGCCAAGGCCCGTGCCCGCGTCGAGCAGCGGTGGAACGAAGATGAACGCCACCCCGCTGATCACGCCGAGCCCGAGCGCGTACACCAGCAGGATGCTGAGCGATCGCGGGATCCGCCCCCGGTGCTGCCCGATCGAGACGATCGGGTTGATCGCGACGGCCAAGAAGGCCGCCACCGCGACCCAGACGAGCACGCTCCAGCTGACGTACGCCAGCCAGAGGAGGCCGGCCACGGCGAGCACCGTGATGATGACCCGGAGGATCGCCCGAACGGACGGGCCGCCGCCCGGCGGGGACGCCCTCACGACCTGGGTGGCGGGGTCGGTCGGGTGAGGGGTGGTTCCCACCCCGACCTCTACGCCGCCGCCGGGTGTTCTCCTTGTGCGCGTCGGGGCGATTCATCCCCGGCCCCGGACCCGGCCGTCCCAAGACCGAGCACGACCCCGAACAGGAGGTGCATGAGCGCCTCCTGGCCGAAGACCCTGGGGTCCGTCAGGAGTGGTCGGGGCCAGGTGCCGTCCCGGCGGTCGGGGTGGATCCGGTCCATGAGGGCCATGCCGGGCCAGGTCGCCACGAACTCGACCCCGGCGGCGGCCACGCCGTCGCGCAGCCCGCGACGACCGAGGGCCGCGAACGCGGCGCCGAACGCGGCGCCGTTGGCCAGGTGGATGGCGATGCCCGCGACCTGCCACGGGCCGGCCGGCGCCATGCGCCCGAGCAGGCGCGTGTCGGTGAACCGGTGACCCAGCGCGCGGGCGACGGGAACCTCGGCGATCGACCAGACCGCGGTCGCGGCGGCGCCCGCGAGCGCCCCCCGAACGATGCGTCGACGGCGACTCACCGGGCCCGCCAGGCCGCGAGCGCGCTTCGAATCCGCCAGCCGAACGTCCGCCGCCCGCGGCCGGCGGCGATCAGGTCCTCGAGGAGAGGGGCGGCGTCGTGGGTCAACGGGTCGCCGTGCCCCAGGAGGAGCGTCCGGGGCGCCCGTCCCGCCAGCTCGCGCGGGGGCGTCGTACGGCGGAGCGGATGCAACCCGAGGACCTCCTCCCCGATCAGGAAATACGGCGCCCGGCCCACCGACTCCCCGACGACGAGCACGCCCCGGTCGAGCCATGCGATCGCGCACTCGCGCCACCATCGCCCGCCACGGCGCCCCGGCAGCGGAATCGACACGAGCCCGGAGGTGCCGAGCGTACCGGTGAAGCGAACGAGTGGTCCCCGCCGGCGCATCGACCCGAGGGCCTCGTCGGCGTGGACGGCCACCCCGTGGCGGGCGGCGATCGCCTGCGCGTCGCGCGCGTGGCGGTCGATCGTGAGGACGCACCCCGAAAGGGCACCGCGCGCGGCGAGCGCGGCGTCCAGCCCCTCGCCGTCGATCGGATCGACCAGCCAGAGCCCGTCCGCCGTCGCGAGCGCGTGCGCGGCGCGGCGCATGTAGCCCTCGCCCGCCGGCCGCCACGAAAAACCCCAGTCCGCGCTCGCCACCACGTCGATTCCGCCGACGGCCACTAGGCCAGCTCCCGTCGCCCGTAGACCAGGTGGGCGGCGAGCGCGGCCACGGATGCCACACCCGCGAGCGCGAGCACGTCCACGCCCGCGAGCTCCCCGGACGCGAGGATGACGCCGGGGTCGTAGTAGGAGAACACCGACAGCGGCGCGAGCGGCTCCGCCACCGTCCAGATCTCCGCCAGATAGTCCACGGCGTACATGACGACGGTGACCCCGGCGGCGACGCCGATCGCGCGTGCGCCGGAGCGCGAGAGGGATCCGATCACGAGCGCCAGGGCGCCGATCGCGCCGAAGCACAGATACCCGCCGATCGAGACCAGGGCGAGCGACCCGACCCCGACACCGGCGAGGGCGTCGACGTTGGTGATCGCCACGAGTCCGCCCATGAAGCCTCCGAGCACCACGACACCGAGCGCGATCGCCATGGCGGCGACCTGCGCGAGCACCCATCGCCACGGCGGGAGCGGCCGGGACAAAAGGAGCTCGGCCCGCCCCTCCTCGATGTCGCGGACGGGCGCGGACGCCAGCGAGATCACGAGCGCCCCCTGGATCGTGAGGGCCACCGGGTGGAGGTATCCGGAGCCGAGGTAGCCCGCCGGGCTCGCGAGGTCCGAGCTTCCCGCGAGCGCCCGGAGGGCGGGCGGCAACGACTCCACCAGGCTGCGGATCGCGTTCTGGTCGACGGACGCGTACGAGAGGCCGACGACCATCTCGAAGGCGCCGAAGCCGAGCGCCATGGCCACGATCCGGGCGCGGGCGCGGACGAGCGACAGGACGAGGATCGCCCTCACCCGGCGACCTCGGCGGGCTCGGGGTCCTCCTCCAGCCGCGGCGGCGCGCCGCCCAGGTACAGGTCGCGGAAGATGTCCTCGAGGCGGGGCCGCTCGATCGAGACGTCGGCGACGGGAAGGCCCGACAGGAGCCGCACAAGGGCCACCGGATCCCCGGCGAGCGCGAAGCGGTGGACGAGGCCGTCGATCTCGAGCGCCCGTAGGTCGATTCCCCCGTAGACGTCCGGCGCGACGGGCTCCTCGTAGCGCACCTCCACCGAACGAGAGGCCTCGGCGCGCAGCCGGGCGACGGGACCGACGAGCAGGAGCCGCCCCTCGCGCACCATCGCGACCCGATCGCAGATCGCCTCGACCTCGGTCAGCACGTGGCTCGAGAACAAGAGCGTGCGCCCGTCGCCCGCCCACCCGGCCAGCCACTCGAGCAGCCTGCTCTGGACCACGGGGTCGAGCCCGCCGGTCGGCTCGTCGAGGATCGCGAGGGGCGGGTCGTGCTGCAGCGCGGCCGCGAGGCCCACCTTCTGCTTCATCCCCCGCGAGTACTCGCGGACCGGCCGGCGCAGGTCAGAAGCCCCGAGCTCCAGCATGTCGAGCAACTCCTCCCGGAGCACCGGCGGGCGAGGGTGCAATCGCGCGAGCAGATCGAGGGTCCGGGCGCCCGAGAGCGCGCCGAACAGGCCGAGCTCGCCGGGGAGGTACCCCACGCCGGCGAGCGCGGCCATGCGGTCGCCGGCCAGATCGTGGCCGCCCACGGAAACGCGCCCCGCGCTCGGGCGAAGCAGGCCGAGGGCGAGACGGATGAAGGTCGTCTTGCCGGCGCCGTTCGGGCCGAGGAACCCGAGGCGCTCACCGGTCTCGACGGTGAGGCTGACCCCCTCGACACCGACGGCGTCCCCGAACCGTTTCGTGAGCTCGATCGCCTCGAGCGCGGGGGCGTCCACGCACGCGACGATACCCCACGCCGGGCGGCGCACATGCGCCACCCGACCGTCCCCGACTCGGCGCCGATCGGCCTTCATCGTTGACGCCCGGGCGGACAGACTGTCGCCATGACCACGACGCTCGTCTGGTTCCGGCGCGACCTGAGAGTCGCCGACCTCCCGACGCTTCGGCAGGCGGCCGACCGTGGCGCCGTTGCCTGCCTTTTCGTGCTCGACCCGATCCTGCTCGCGCGGAGGCACCTCCAGTCGCCCCCCCGCCTTCGGTTCCTTCGTGAGGGGCTCGTCGCCCTCGACCGGGAGCTGGCGCGCCGGGGCGTGCGACTCGTCGTCCGTCGTGGCGATCCGGCCGCGGTCGTGCCGGGCGTCGCCCAAGAGGCGGGTGCTGATCTCGTCCTCTGGACGCGCGAGGTGTCACCGCTCGGCCGCGCGCGCGACGCCCGCGTGGCGGCCGCGCTGGATGCGGATCGAATCGCACATCGGGCGATGCCCGGCGATCTCGTCGTCGAGCCCGACCACATCGAGGGGCGCGAAGGTCGGGGCTACCTGGTTTTCACCCCCTTTTGGAAGACGTGGTCTGGCCACCCCCTGCCGGCGCACGCCCCCGCGCCGGAGCAGCTCGACGGGCCCGAGCTGCCCTCCGAGGGCGCCACGAGCCTGCCCGGCGGGGACCCGCCACTCCCGGCCGGCCCGGAGCCCGCGCGCAACCGCCTCGTCGAGTTCGTGCGCTCGGGCGCCGCGGACGCATACGGCGACGGGCGCAACGACATCGCCCGCGACGGCACGTCCGGGCTGTCCGCCTACCTGCGGCTCGGCATGTGCTCCGGCGCCCAGGTGGGCCGTGCCCTCGGCCTCCCCGGTGCGCTCTCGGAGGGTCGGCGGGCGTTCTGGCGTCAGCTCTGCTGGCGCGAGTTCTACCACCACCACCTGGCCCGTCATCCCGAGGTGGCGCGGACGGCGCTCCGCCCGGAGTTGCGCGACGTCGCCTGGCAGGGGGACGGCGCCGATCTCGCGGCCTGGGAGCGCGGCGAGACCGGGTATCCGCTCGTGGACGCGGCGATGCGGCAGCTCGCCGCGACGGGCTGGATGCACAACCGCGGACGCATGGTGGTCGCGTCCTTTCTCGTCAAGGACCTGCTGGTCGACTGGCGGCGGGGCGAGACCGTGTTCATGCGCTCGCTCGTCGACGGCGACCCCGCCAACAACAACGGCGGGTGGCAGTGGACGGCGGGCACGGGGACCGACGCGGCGCCGTACTTCCGCGTGATGAGCCCCATCCGTCAGGGCGAGCGCTTCGATCCGGACGGGATGTTCGTCCGACGGTGGCTGCCGGAGCTCCGCGACGTGCCCGACCGGCGCATCCACGAGCCCTGGCGGATGACCGACGAAGAGCAGCGGGCCGCCGGGTGCCGGATCGGCGTCGACTATCCGCCGCCGAGGGTCGACCACGCCGAGCGGCGGACACGGGTCGTGGCGCTCTACGAGGAGGCACGCCGGCGCGCGGGCGCCACCGCGGACTGACATCACTCCGGCGCTCGGCGGGCGCGTGTCACGGAACTCGGCCCGAGAGGGCACTCGACCTCGGCATGGCGCGGTCGATTTGGGCCCCGACCGCCGATCGCCCGAAACGAGCCGCATGCCCGCCACTCCGCGCCCTCACCTCCGCCGTCCCGTGACGGCCGCAACCGCCGTGGTCCTCGTCCTCATGACGGCGGCGAACGCCGTCCCGGGCTCAGCGCGGGCCGCTGAGGCGCCGCGGGACACCACACGGCCGGCGATCGCGGCCGAGCGCGCTGGCGTCCAGGAGTTGTTCGCCATCCCGGCCGCAGCGGCAGCCTCCGGCGCGGCGGCGGCGGGGACCGGCTCGTGATGCACACGCGCGGCGACCTCGCCCGGATCACCGACCGACCGGCGCGACGCGCCGACAGCCAGTCGATCCGGACCTTCGTGCGGGACTGGCGGCGCAACGGCTTCGCGGTCGATCCCCCGAACGGCGCCCTCGTGGTCGCGGGTGCCCCGAAAGGACGGGATGTCGTGGTCGTGGAGTTGACCCGGCCCCGCGTCTCCTCGCACGGTCGCCTTCCGGGCCGGGCCGTCCAACGCGCGTCGTCGGGGCTGCGTCGGCGCATGCCACGCGCGGACCGGCCTCGCCGGATGCACTCCGGTGCGGCGAGCCTGTTCGTCGACCGCGCACCCGGCACCGCCGCCGCGCGCCTCACCATGGCGACGCTCACGTTCTCGAACGTGCAACCCGGTCAGGCACTCGGTGTCGAGCTCATCTCGGACGGCGGCCCCGCGTTCTCGTCGAATCCTCCCGGCGTCGGCCGACCGGGCCTCGCGGTCGAGTGGCGGGGTGGAGTCCTCCCACTGCAGTGGGTCCAGGTCGGCGCGACCCAGATCGAGGCGCGGACGACAGGTCAGTTCGGCGGCGAGGCGGGGACCTTGGTCGTGACGGCGCTCCTGGCCGGCTCGAACGAGGACGAGACCTTCGTCGTCCGCTCCAACGCGCCCCCCGGCGTCACAGTGACCCTCGGCCTGGGCTTCGGGCAGCCGCAGGTCATCGGCGAGGCCCCGACCACAATCCAGGGGAACCGGTTCACCTGAGCCGAGGCGGTGGGCTCAGGTGGTTCGCGCGGCGATCCGGGCGGCATCGACACCCGACCGCCACACCGCCTCGAGGTCGAGTCCGCACAGCATGTCTCCTGCCAGGATGATCGGGGACCCACCGACAGTGGCGAGCGAGGCGTCCAGCGTCCGCACGGGAAGCGCGTAGCGCCACCGCTTGACCTGGGTCCACCCGACGGGCCGCACGCCGAGCATCGCGTCGAGTATCGGCAGGACCAGGTCCAGGACGTCCCCGTCCGGCGCGTCGAGGAGCGCCGCGCTCGCCGGTCCGTCGAGGCGCGCGACGACCGCTCGCGGCCCCGGGCGCTTGCGCCACTCCAGGCTGACCGCGGCGAGCGGCGCCAGACCTGGAATGACCGGCCGCCGGTCCTCGGGCTCGCTCGCCACCTCGGTCAGGACGCAGACCGCCGCGTCGTAGACGGCCTCCGCGACCGCGGCGGCCCGCCCCGGCTCACCGCTCGCCTCGAGCAGGGCCGCCGCCTGCGGCCCGGGCGCGGTCACGATCGCGGCGACCGCGTCGCCGTGGCCGTTGCCCTGCTCGTCGGCGATCTCGACGCCGCCGGCGATCCGCCGGAGCGCCGACACGCGTACCCCGCGCCGGACGTCGAGACCCTCGGCCAGCGCCTTCGCCAGGCGCGTCTGCCCGGCCGCGAAGCCGACGGCCGTCGTGCCGGCCTCGGGATCGGGCAGGCGGACCAGGTCATCAAGCCCGAGGTCCACGATCTGGTGGGCGAGCGGCCCGTCGCGCGGCGCCTCGATCACCGGACAGCCGTGGTCGAGGACCGCGCCCTCGACCCGGCGGGTCGCCAGGCGCCCCCCGAGGCCGCGGCTCTTCTCGAAGACGACCACCTCGTGGCGGGCGGCCGCCAGCGCGCGCGCGGCGCTCAGCCCCGCCAGCCCGGCACCCACCACGGCGATACGGCGCACACCGGGCATCGCCCGGTCTGGGTGTCGCGTCGCCGACAACGCGGGTAGCGTACCCGCATGACAGGACCGGAGACATCCCCACCCATGGCCTCGTCGATGGTCGACTGGATGGCCGACAACCGCGAGATGCTCGACCGCTTCATGGCCGAGGAGGGCTCGCGAGCGATCCACGAGGAGTTCCTGCTCGCGGAAGGCGGATCGCTCCCCGATCGTGCGACGCGCATCGAGCGGGCCCGTACCGCCAGCGCCCGCGCGTGGCTGCGCCTGCTCGCACGCGCGCTCGAGTCGAGCTGGCCCGACGCGCCGGAGGCGCTCGCCTCCAAGATCGAGGGGCGTGCCGCGTCCGCGGCGGAGCGCCGCGAGGCGCTCGAGCTCGAGGAGGCGGCGATCGAAGAGCGCCGGGGCGCCTCGGGCGACCCGGAGGACGATCTTCGTCGGGTGGCGCTTCGGGCACATGCGCGCGCCTTCGCCGAGGTCGTCGGCGAGCTCACGCTCGAGGAGGACGGCGCGGGGCCCGCGCTGGGTCGGCGGGTGGGCGCCCGCATCCGCGCCGACGAGGACCGGCTCCGCACGATCGAGGCCGAGGCGCGCACCGCCTGGAGTGCGCGGGACGTGGGCGAGGAGCCGGAGACGCGCTCGATGTCGGCCGCCCAGCCCGACGCCGACGCGGTCAGGATCGCCGAGGCGGCGGCCGTCTGGGCGCACGTGCGGCTGCTGACCGACGCCTTGGCGGCGGAACTCGGCGATGTCGATGTGGACGGGGCGCCCGGAGGCGCCGCGGCCTAGCCCTCCTGCCTCAGGCCGCCGCTGCGTCCCGACCGAGCTCGGCCCGCAGCGCGCCCTCGAGATCCGGGTGCACGAACTCGTAGCCGGCGGCGGTCATCCTCGCCGGCACGGCGCGCTGGCCGGTCAGGGCGATCTCCGACATCTCCCCCATCGCCAGCCGCAGCGCGAAGGAGGGAGTCGGGAGGACGGCGGGGCGGCCGAGGACGCGGCCGAGCGTCTTGACGTACTCGCGCTGGCGGACCGGCTCCGGCCCGGTGGCGTTGAACGGCCCGTCCAGGGAATCGTCGTCGATCGCCCAAAGCATCATTCCGACGACGTCGTCGATGTGGATCCACGGCTGCCACTGACGCCCGTCGCCGAGCGGTCCCCCCGCGAAGAGGCGGACGGGCCTGGCGGTCACCGGCAGGATCCCGCCCTCGGCCGCGAGTACCAGCCCCGTGCGGCTGAGGGCGACCCGCAGGCCGTCGGATGTGCCGGCCAGCGCGGCGGCCTCCCAGGCGGTGCACAGGTCACCGAGGAATCCGGTTCCGGCCTCGTGGTCCTCGTCGATCACCTCGTCGCCGCCGGCCCCGTAGTACCCGACCGCGCTCGAGTTGACCAGCACGCGAACCTCCGTGCCGCCGAGGGACTCGACGAGGCGCTGGGTGGAGGCCACGCGACTGTCCCACAACTCGCGCTTGCGGGCCGCCGTCCAGCGCCGACCCTGAATCGGCGCCCCGGCCAGGTTGACGACCGCGCCGACGCCGTCGAGGACCTCCGGCCGGAGCGGGCCCGCGACCGGGTCCCACCGCGTTCCGGGCACTCCGGCCACCGCACCGCCGCCGCGCGACAGCGGGACGACCTCGTCGCCGCGAGCGACGAGGGCCGCCACGAGGCGGCCCCCGATCAGTCCCGTTGCACCGACGACGGCGACCTTCATCCCCACGCTCCCAGACCGACCACGTCTGAAGTGTACGGGCCTCGACGCGGGACACCGTGGGCACCCGAACGGGGTGCCCACGGTGTCCACGACGGTGCCGTGGCTACCTGATCCGAGCCTGCACCCGGGCGGTGCCGAGCTCGAGGCCCTCGGCGAACGCGGTCACGCCGAACGCCTGGTTGAGCGCGGCCGCCGCCCCCGCGGTGAGCGACGCCTTGACGTCCGTCACGACGGCCTGACGGTTCGACACACCGGTCTTCGAGTTCGCGAGGTCGAGCCCCAGGATCTCGGTGCGGCTGCCGCCGACGAGCGCGGTCAGGTCCGGGCTGGCGTCGACGTTGATGTCGAAGCTGGTGAGCTCGACGGTGGTCGTGCCGGCCGTCAGCGAGATCCCTCCGGAGTGACTGATCTGCCCGACGAAGTCGTTCGCGCGGATCCGCTGACCCGTCACCGGGAACTCGAGCGCCCCCGCGGTGTTCGCCGCGGCCGGCGGCACGTTGCCGACCGTCACGCCGAGGCCCTGAAGGGCGGCCGCGGTGGCGGGCGCCAGGCTCAGGCTGGTGTCACCGCCACGAAGCAGGTACTGCCCTGGCTCGCTGAGGACGTCCACCCGACCGAGCGGGATGCCCTTGGCGAACAGGTCCGTATCGAACGCCGCGTTGAGCGCGGCGGCGCCGGTCGATGAGAGCTCCGCCTGGACGCGGACGATCCAGGTCTCCGCGCGACCGGTTCCGCGACGGATGACGGCCGCCTTGGACGTGTCGAGGTCGATGACCTTGACGCGCGACGAGCCGACCTGCGCGGTCAGCGCACCGGTACGAGTGTTGACGGAGAAGTTGCGCAGGCGCACAGTGGTGCCGCCGGCCGAGAACGAGAGGCCGCCGGAGTGCAGGACCGTCCCCGCACCGTTGGTCGGGTTGATGCGACCACCGGTGATCGGGAAGGTGACGCGCGTGCCCTTCGCGGTGGCGGGGCCGATCGGCGCGACGGCGACGCCGTTGTCGGCGAGCACGCCGGCGGTCGCGGTGTTCAGGTGCAGGCGGGTGTCGCCGCCCGCGAGCGGGACGGTGTCGGCCGACTGGGCGACGGCCGCTGGTGCGACGGCGCCGATGACGCCCGCGCCCACGGCCAGGCCGGCCAGGGTGCGTGAACGTCGCGAGCGGAGCAGGGACATACGGTCCTCCGAGATGGTGAGTGTTCTACGTACACACATCCGAACCGAGTGGCCGGATCGGTTCATCCGGTGTCGCGACGACTGTCCGACGGCGATTTCGGGCGCGGGCGAACCACTCACGGGCGCACCTGCGTACAACCGTGTGAAATGTGGATGTCAAATGGAGCTACCGCGACCATCCCGCTGGCGCATCCGGTCAGCGTTTCCCCGACCCTCGGGCCACTCGTGAGCGCCCGCGATTCCGGCCGCCGGCTCGCCTCGCGGCTTCGCCGTCGGGACCCGGCGGCGCTCACCGAGCTCTACGAGGCGCACGGGTCGCGGGTCTTCTCGTACCTCAATCACGTGCTGGGCGATCGCGCGACGGCCGAGGACATCTGCCAGGAGGTCTTCGTCGAGGCCTGGCGCAAGGGCGCGCGGTTCGATCCGGACCGGGGCGGGGCGGGGACGTGGCTGATGACCATCGCCCGTTCGCGCGCGATCGACCAGCTGCGCCGACGCGTTCCTGAGCCGCGCGAGAGCCTGACCGGCGGCGCGGCGCTCGCCGACACGGAGGATCAGAGCGCGTCCGTCGAGGTCCTCCACGAGCGGTGGCGTATGGCGGTGCACCTGGACCGGCTTCCGGACGAGCAGGCCGCCGTGCTGCGGATGCGGTTCCATGGCGGGCTCAGCCAGAGCGAGATCGCCGAGGCCACCGGGATCCCGATCGGCACCGTCAAGACGCGGATGGCCACCGCGCTGAACCGTCTCCGTGATTTCATGGATGAAGAGGAGGGGTCATGAGCAGTCCGATCGACGCCGCCGGATACCTGCTCGGCGAGCTGAGCCCCGATGCGCGGGCCGAGGCGGAGCGCCGAATGCGCGCCGACCCGGCGATCGCTCGCGAGGTCGATCGGCTGCGACCTGTTCTGGTCGGACTGGAGGACCTGCCCACCGAGGCGTGGGAGCGACTCGAGCCACCGCCGATCGTCCTGCCGGAGGGCGCGCCCTCGAGCGGGCCGAGACTCATGGAGCGGCTGCGGGTCGCGTTCGCGGGCACCGGCGTGCGGGTGGCGACCGGCGCGGTCGCGGTCGTCGCGGCCCTGGCCGTGGGCTTCGGCGTGGGGGTCCTCGCCGGAGGCGACGACTCCCCGACCCCCGAGCGCACCCTCACCCTTGCGGGGCTCCCTGAGGCGCCCGGCGCCGAGGGGACCGCGCAGGTGTTCGCCGCCGCGAGCGGCACCGGCGAGCTCGAGGTCGACGTGACGGGCCTGGCGCCGAGCGGGCAGGACGAGGTCTACGAGCTCTGGTTGCTGAACACGCCCGCCGATCTCCGTTCCCTCGGGACCTTCACGGTGCCGGATTCGGGCACGGCGAGCGTCAGCGTCCCGCTGCCGGTGCCGCCCGAGCAGTTCGCGGTCGTCGACGTCTCGCGCGAGACGCTCGGAGGCGATCCGAGCCACTCGGGCCGCTCCGTCCTGCGCGCGGACACCGCCTGAGCACGGGGCCCGAAGGGGCCTCGCTCACACCTTTGAGGGATACGAGCGCGGCCACGATCAGGGCACCGTCCCACGGGCCGATCACCGATCACGGAGGACCCATGGCCGACACCCTGCGCGCCGTCCTGCTCAACTGCACGCTCAAGCGGTCACCCGAGCGCTCGCACACGCAGGGCCTCATGGACATCGTGATCGGACACTTGGAGGGCCTCGGTGTCGCGTGCGAGACGATCCGGGTGGTCGACCACGACATCCCCTTCGGCACCAGCTCGGACATGGGCGAGGGCGACGAGTGGCCGGCGATCCTCGAGCGGGTCCTCGCCGCGGACATCCTGGTGATCGGCACGCCGATCTGGTTCGGCGTCCGAGGAAGCGTCGCGCAGATGGTGATCGAGCGGCTGGACGGCACCTACGACTCGACGAACGCGGTCGGCCAGTACCCGCTCTACAACACCGTCGGCGGCGTGGTGGTGACCGGCAACGAGGACGGCGCCCACGACGCGGCCGCGACCACCCTGTTCAACCTCTCCCACCTGGGCTGCACGATCCCGCCCAACGCCGACACGTACTGGGTCGGCCCGGCCGGCCCGGGGCCGTCCTTCCTCGACGCCGGTGGCGCGGAGCACCCGTACACGCGGAAGACCGCGTCGTGGATGTCCCACAACCTCGTGCACATGGCCCGGATCCTCCGCGCCAACCCGATCCCGCCCGAGGGCAACACCGTCCCCGGCGCCTGAGCGCGCCGCGGGCGGACCCTCGGCTCACCGCGAGCCGGCGGTCTCCCGAAGCTCGGCGCCGACGCTCGCGATCCAGGGCTGGTCGATGCCGATGCCGGTCGCATGGGCGATCGCGTCCTCGATCGTCGGGCGCGTGGCGTTCAGGTCGTGCTCGACGCCCTCGGGTGCGCAGATCCAGCCGTTCGGCGGCCACCCCGCCGACGCACCCGCCATCGGCTTGCCGGGACGGACGCGGCTGATGCCGAACCGACGGCCGTCGGGCGTCTCGAACGTGTGGATGGCGGCGGTGCGGGCCATGCGCGGGTTCCCCCTCGGGCGGACGCGCCGCAGGGTAGCGCACGGACCGCCAGGAATCGGCCTGGCGGCGGCGAAACCGAGGGTGACCGACCGCACCGCCGGGAGCAGCCATGCGCCTCGAACGTCCGCTCGCATCACTGGCCGTCATCGCCCTGGGGGTCTCGCTCCTCCTCGTCGCCTGGTCGTTCGGCCTGGCCGGCTGAAACGACCCGCTCCCGGTGCGGGCGCCGGGGACCGTTCCGCCGGTCCACGCGGGTGGTGAGCCGGTACCCTGACCCCTGGAGTGCCGCAGGGCTCGGTCCGCGGCCGACGCATGCGCGAAGCGCGCCGGAAAGGACCGCATGACCTCCCCACCAAGCCCAACGGGCGCATCACCGCCCGGCGAGCGCAGCGCCCTCGGCCCGCTCGCGCCGCTCATCAGGTCCCCCGCGGCGGGCGGCGCGGCGCTCGGGATCGCCACCATCGTGGCGCTCGTCTGGGCCAACGTCGCGCCGGACGCGTACACGGACTTCTGGGCGACGAAGATCGACCTCTCGCTCGGGTCCGAGTACGACCTGGACGTCAAGCTCAGCACGATCGTCAAGAACGCCGTCATGAGCATCTTCTTCCTGGTGGTCGGGCTCGAGATCAAGCGCGAGCTGACCGTCGGCGAGCTCCGGGACCGCCGGATCGCGATCCTTCCCTTCTTCGCCGCGGCCGGTGGGATGCTCGTTCCGGTGGGCGTCTTCCTGGCGATCACGGCGGGCACCGCCGGCGCCGCCGGTTGGGGCATCCCGATGGCGACCGACATCGCGTTCGCGCTCGCCGCGCTCCGGCTGCTCGGGGGGCGCGTGCCCGTGCAGCTGATCGCGCTCATGCTGGCGATCGCCGTCATCGACGACATCGGCGCCATCCTGGTGATCGCCGTGGCCTACTCCGATGCGCTCGCGATCGGCTGGCTCGCGGCCTCGCTCGGGGCACTCGCGCTCGTCGCCGTGCTGTTGCGACTCCGGGTGACCGCCCTCACCCCTCACGTGACGCTCTTTCTGATCGCCTGGGCGTGCATGGCGCAGTCCGGCGTCAGTCCCACGATCGCGGCCGTCGTGTTCGGGCTCCTGATGCCGGCCACGGTGATCGCGGCCCGCCACGGGCGGCACCACGCGGACCACGGCGAGGGGCACGGGCACGACCCCCGGATCGAGGCGATGGACGTCGCCCGGGCCAAGGTGCCGATCCTCCACCGCATGGAGCACTCGCTGGCGCCCTGGTCGAGCTTCGTCGTTCTCCCCCTGTTCGCGCTCGCCTTCGCCGGGATCCGGATCGACGCCGACTCCGTGCAGGCGGCTCTCGAGAGCCGCGTGACCTTCGGCGTCGCGCTCGGCCTGATCGTCGGCAAGACGGTGGGCGTCACGCTCGGCGCGTTGATCGCGCTGCGGCTGGGCGTCGGGCGCCTGCCGCCGCAGGTCAACATGGTGCATGTCACCGGGGTCGGTGCGCTCGCGGGCATCGGGTTCACGGTCTCGCTCTTCGTCGCAACCCTGGCGTACGACGATCCGGCGCTCGTGGACCAGGCGCGGATGGGCATCCTGGCGGGCTCGGTCATCGCTGCCGTCGTCGGCCTCGGCGCCCTGCTCACGACCGCCCGCCGGAACGGCGGCGAGGTCGGTCGGACGGCGGGCGACGTGCCCGAGCACGAGGCCGGAGAGGCTCGATCCCGGTGACCCCCGTGTCGCCCGGGCAGGCGCGCCGCGGCGCGCGCGTGCAAGCATGACGCCGATGCCCGGCTTCGATCCCTCCGCCGGCGGGACGCTCCCCCATCCGCCCAAGATGAAGCGCAAGGACTACGAGCGGGATCTGCACGCGCTCCAGATCGAGCTCGTGAAGGCGCAATACTGGATCAAGGCCGAGGGCGCTCGGATCCTGATCATCTTCGAGGGGCGGGACACCGCCGGCAAGGGCGGGACGATCAAGCGCTTCCGCGAGTATCTGAACCCGCGCGGCGCACCGCATGTCGCCCTCCCCGCACCCAACGACCGCGAGCGCACGCAGTTCTACTTCCAGCGCTACTTCGCGCACCTGCCCGCCGCGGGTGAGATCGTGTTCTTCGATCGCTCCTGGTACAACCGCGCCGGCGTCGAGCCGGTCATGGGGTTCTGCTCGGTCAGCGAGCACACGCGCTTCCTCCGCCAGGCGCCGGGCCTCGAAGCCGGACTCGTCGACGACGGACTCCTGCTGTTCAAGCTGTACCTGTCCGTGAACGCCGACGAGCAGGTGCGCCGCCTGGCCGCCCGCAAAGCCGATCCGCTGAAGACCTGGAAGCTCAGCCCAACGGACATGGAGGCGCCGAAGCGATTCGACGCCTACACGCGTGCGCAGAACCAGATGCTCACCATGACCCACACCCGCTCCGCGCCATGGGTGGTCGTGAACTCCAACGACAAGCGCACGGGGAGGATCAACGCCATCCGCCACGTGCTCTCGACGCTGCCCTACCCGACCAAGGACGGGGACGTCGTGCGCCCCCCCGACCCGAGCATCGTCGCGAGCCCGCAGCAGATGTGGCCCGAGCTGCGCTGAGGCGAGTCCGCCGTCCGACGACGATCGGTCGCGACCGTGTCGTCCTTGATGTACCGCCGGTCGTGAGCGAAGGTCACCGGGACGCGGAATCGACACCGAGGAGACCGAATGGGCATCGACGGCGCGATGGACAAGGGCAAGGACATGGCCAAGGACCAGGTCGACAAGGCTGCCGACAAGGCACCCGACCCGGCCAAGGGCGCGGCGGACGCGGCGGGCGACAAGGCCAAGGAGCAGATCGACAAGCTCGGCAAGTAGTCACCGGTGCCGGCGCGTGCCCGCGCCCGCACGCCACGCACCGGCACCGGCGGCCCCGATCGCGGCCTCCGGCTACGGTTCCCGAGAGCGCCGGGGTAGCTCAGCTGGCAGAGCAACCGCCTTGTAAGCGGTAGGTCAGGGGTTCGAGTCCCCTCCTCGGCTCACCAGGAACGTCACGAATGTGCTGGGGTTTGGTTGTCCAGTGCAGGACGTCGATACCTGATTCACGGTACGCCTGAAAGCCCCCCCAGGACGCTGCGGAATCGACTGGGCCACTCGGGGCAGCGGGCGGATTGCCGCCATCGGCCGCGCCGAGATCGAGTCCGGGGGGCGCGCGACCAGGTGCGCCACTCCCCATGCGGGGCTTGGTCGCTTGCCGCGTGGCCCCTCGAGTCGTCAGTCCACCCGCGCCGACCCACTCCCGCTGAGGTCGACAGCCTCCCGATCTCCAAGTCTCAGCGTCCGCCAACCGGTGCTCAACTCGAACATCACGATGGCCAGCACGCTTGCCGCAGAGAGCTCCAGTTCCGGATCGACGGCCTCGATCACGGCGCCGATGACTCCCAAGGCGCCGAGTCCGATGGAGAGCCAGGCGAGACGGGGGCCAAACGCCGGGGCTCGCCGCATGGCGACGCCGAGCAGGACGATCCCGATCGGGACGAGCAGCACACCCGTCGCGAGCAGGGTGTCGAACACGCTCTGAGCACCCTGCCACGCGTACTCGATCGACTGCCGTTCCTCCGCGGTCGTGCCCGGTGCCGTGTAGAGGTCTGCGAGGGGTGATGTCGCGACGTGCAGCAGGGAGCCAGCCGCCAAGATGACGAAACCGAACTCGGCGACCGCGGTGCCGAAAAGGGCAGCGGCCGAGTGGGCCGTCGCGAGCAGCCGATACAGGACGAGCACGTGCAGGGCGAACAGCATCAGTGCACCGAGATAGAAGAAGTGCTCAAGGATGCGACCCGTCTCGATGTCGGAGAAGTCCCTCAGGGTCTCCACGTCGGACGCATCTGGGAGCCCGAGGGCGACGACGACCGCGATCGCCCCGATCATCAGGATCACGCCCGCCAGAGCGGCGCGCCCGCCCCATCGGCTCAGCTGCCGATCGAGGCTGCGCGCGGATCGCGACGGATCGCCGCGCAGCTCAGTCGTTCGCCGCGCCGACACCTCGTGCCGGGGTGACTCAGTCATGTTGCGCGCCTCGCTTGTGGCATGTGGCTGTCGTCATGGGAGTCTGGCTCCGGGGCCCGCGGGGGGCCTCCGCGTTTTCCACACGTCCTCGGCGGCCCCACCGCAAGAACGCGTCGGGTCGGCCGTGGCGGCTCTGGTGTCAGCTCCTCGGTGCCCTTGGTCAGGGTCGTCGCGGAGGAGATCGGGGTGCGAGTCCATCGAGGTCGCCCCGAGGGGTCCGTAGGCGCCGTGGGCAGCGCGATTGACGAGGACGTCGATCGCACCGAAGCGCTCGCTCGTCTCGGCCACCGCGGACCGGACCGACTCCGGGTCGGTCACGTCGAGACGCGTCACGAGCGCGCGCTCCGGCCGGCCGACTTCCCCCCTCGCGCTCCGGAGCCCGCATCGTGGCCGCGACGTTCCATCCCCGGCGCTGGAAGAGCGTCGCGGTCGCCCGCCCGATACCGCTCGACATGCCGTGGCGAGGATGGTCTGCGCCGATCTGGCGCCTTCCGTCGGTCGGATCCGTGGCGACGCCGCGCGACCGCTGCGCCCCTGGGACAGGCGGGTGCACTCGGCACCGGCCACCTGCACCACGCGTGGTGCCGCGCGGCGGCCGTGTTCGACGGTGTGAGAAGCGGCTGGGGTGGCGAGAAACCTCACGAGGACGCTTGTCTCACGAGCTGGGGCACCCGCCTTGTCAGCGGTAGGTCAGGGGTTCGGGTCCCCCTCCTCGGCTCACCACGGACGCCCTGAAGGCGCAGGGCTTTCGTCGTTCCGAGCGCGGGTGCGATACCCGTCGCTCTGTGCGTGTGAATACGTGCTGGGATTTGCGGGAACGGCTGGGACTGCGCGCGAGCCTGTCGGCCACTGACGGCTTGTGCGCGGACGAACTCGGCTGACCCACGCGCGGCGGCGCTGGTTCGGTTGCGTTTCCTGGTCGGGAGAACCGGGAGAACGCGCGAGGCCCGTTCCGGCGCCGGACGAACATCCGTCGCATCAGCAGACGCGCCCGGTGCGCCCGCGACGAGGTGGCCGGCGCCCGATCGACCCGTGCCCCTCTCGGACGCCGACTGGCGTCGATCCCGACCGTTCACGGGTATCGTCGCGGCAGATCGCCCGCGCGCGGGCGGGGTCGCGTGCCTCCCCGGCGCCGGACCACATGCGATGCGGCCCCGGCCGCGAGGGGAGCAGCGATGGGCAAGATGACGGTGATCGGAACGTTCACATGCCGCGAGGGCATGGCCGACGAGATGGAGGCGGCGCTCGTCCAGATGGTCGAGGCGGCCCGCGACGAGCCGGGGGTCGAGGTCTACTCGTACCACCGCGGCGACGAGGACGCGTTTTGGTTCTTCGCGCTCATGTCCGACGAGGAGTCGATGCGCGACCACGGCCAGAGCGAGGCGATGCAGGCCGCCATGGCGACGTTCGGCCCGCTCCTCGCCGAGCCGCCCAAGATGACCGCGATGCGACCGCTGGCCGCGCTCGGCGTCGATCTCTGATCCGGATGCGGCCGCGCGAGGCGACGGTCGAGACATGGAGCACGAGCTCGACGACATCGAGCGCGCGAACGCCGAGGCCCAGATCGCCTCGATCGTCGCGGACGCACCCGATGCCTGGGTCCTCGGGCGACGGCTTCGCCGCCTGACGCCGGCGCAGCGCGCGATCGTCCTGGACGCCATCGAGTCGGCCTACATGGACGAGCTCCACTGAGTTCGGACTGACGCGGTCGCCGAGGTCCGCCTCAGCCCCAGACGCCCAGCTCGACCGAGTCCGCGTCGTCACCGAGCACGTCGGCGAGCGACGGCTCGACTCGGACGCGAAGCTCCAGCGCCTCGCCCGGTTCGATCGGGCCCCGCGCGTCCGACGCCTCGAAGTCGCCGCCGATCACTTCGCCCGCGTCGTCCAGGAAGGCCATGTGGGCCGACCAGAGCGTCCCACGCGGGCGAACCTCGCGCGGGCCGCGGTTAACGAGGGTCGCCGTGACGGCCACCGGTCGGCCGCCGCGGCGCTCGATGGACGCCTTCTCGACGAGGATCGAGCGCCCGGGGTCGTCCTCGTCCGTGAAGGCCGGATCGACACGGAACGCCACACCGTCCACCTGCCGGGGGTCGCAGCCGCAGTCGGCGGGCGTCGCGGCGCCGCCGACGACGACCTGCGCACCTGGTGCGATCGCCGGAACCGGATCCAGGAGCGGCGGCCCGGCCCCGATCACCTCACCTCGGGCACCCGTCGTGAGATCGACGCCGACGGCGACGGCGACGAGCGTCTCGGGCCGGTCGTTGCGGAGGAGCGCGCCGTAGTAGACCCCGGTGGCGTCGCCGCGCACCCCCGAGCGGTCGACCGCGACGGCGACGGCCTCGTCCGCGTCGTCGGAGTCCTCGGGCTCCCCGCCGAGTGCCACCGAGGCGGCACCGATGCACCGCGCGGTCCTCGGGGACCCGGGGTCGCCGTCGGGCGTCCGAAGGCGAAGAGCGACCGTGCCCTCGGGACTCACGGCGACGAACGGCGCCCACACCTGTGCCACGAGCGCCACCCGCTCCTTCGGCAGGCCCGCCGCGATCTCGCGGACGCCACACCCGGCCCCGCCGGCCGGGAGCCGCAGCACCTCGTCGGCGTCGGGCCCGCGCACGCCGTCCCGGGACGCCCGATCGGGATCGGGGACGGCGCCGGCGTCCACCAGGCGAGCGACCGTCGCCGCCACCGCGGCGCGAACGGCTTCGCCGGTCGTGACGGTGGCCGGGGCGGTCGCCGACGGGGCGTCGGAGTCCGCCCCGCCGCCGCAGGCCGCGGGCACGATGGCCACCAGCGCGATTGCGATCGAGCGACAGAGCGATGCGCGCACGACCCGATTCTCTCAGGATGGTCCGCTCGACGGCCGACAGGGCGAGCGCGGTAGCGAGCGCCAGGAACTGGTGGACGGCCGATACCCGATGCGCCGCAGGTATCGGCGACGGCCCCCCGTCGAGCGCGAACCCGGCGCCGGCGGTCACGATCGGCGCCGGCGACCCCGAGGCGGAGACGCCGCCGGTGCCCGACACATCGGCACCGGCGGCGATCGCGCCCGCCGCCAGTGCCACGAGCACGACACCAGAACGACGAAGGCGTCACGTCACCGGCGCGTCGCCTCCCCGGTCGCGTGGGCGATCCCCCCACCGCGGGCCCCTGCGCCGGTGACGAGCCAGATGTGGCTCGGGTCGTGCGCCCACCGGACGTCCGGGGTCGGAAGGCCGAGGAGGATCGCGACGCCCACCGTCGTCAACGCCACCGTCGGCGCGCTCGGCGCGCTGGCCGGTTGCACCCGGGCGCACGGTGGGTAGCGTCCGCGTTGCGATGGCGACGACCGGCGACCGATCACCACCCGCGGGAGCCCCGGCCTCACCGGTCAGGGGGCTGATCGACGCGATCCACGAGTCGGCGTCGCGACTCCCCGCCGAGGGCGCGCTCGCCGACTACATCCCCGAGCTCGCCGACGCCGAACCCGACCTGCTCGGGCTTGCCGCGGTCTCGGGCGAGGGCGAGTCCCACGAGGTCGGCGACACCCGAGTCTCCTTCACCATCCAGTCGATCTCGAAGGCCCTCGTCTACGGGCTCGCGCTCGACGATCGTGGAGTGGACGGGATCGCCGAGCGCGTCGGCGTGGAGCCCACCGGCGAGGCGTTCAACTCGATCCGATTGGAGGACGACACCGGCCGGCCCTACAACCCGATGGTCAACGCCGGAGCGATCGCGGTGACCGGGCTGGTGGGCGCCGCGCACCCCGACGAGCGCATCGCGCGGATCACCGAGGCGGTGTCCCGGTACACCAGCCGTCCGGCGGTCGTCGACGAACGCGTCTACACCTCGGAGCGCGACACGGGCCACCGGAACCGGGCGATCGCCCATCTCCTTCGCAACTCCGGCGTGATCGACGAGGACCCCGAGGGCGTGCTCGACGCGTACTTCCGGCAATGCAGCATCCTCGTCACGTGCCTCGACCTGGCCACGATCGGTGCGACCCTCGCGAACAAGGGTGTCAACCCGGTCACCGGTGAACGTGCCATCGCCGAGCGCCACGTCCCCAACGTGCTGAGCGTGATGGCGACCTGCGGCATGTACGACTCCGCCGGCCAGTGGTTGTTCGACGTCGGCCTTCCGGCCAAGAGCGGCGTCGCGGGCGGGATCCTGGCCGTCCTCCCAGGCCAGGTCGGCATCGGGGCGTTCTCGCCCCGGCTCGACGACTACGGCAACAGCGTCCGCGGTGTCTGGATGTGTCGCGAGGTGTCCCGCGAATTCGGGCTGCACCTCTTCGATCCGCCGCGTCCGGCGTTGACCGCGGTCCGCCGGACCCGCACCGTCGCGACGCGCCCATCCCGTCGGCGGCGCGCACGGGCCGCCGCGGAGCGGATCCGGACCGACGGCGATTCGATCGTCCTGCACGAGCTACACGGCGATCTGGGGTTCAGCGTCGCCGCGGCGGCGTCACGCCGGATCCTCGCCGACGCGCCCGCCGGGGGTGACGTGATCGTCGACGTGTCCCGAACGACGGCCATCGACCTGCCGGGCGCGGCGATCATCGCTCGCCTGCACCCGGCCTTGGCGCAGCAGGACTCGCGCCTTCACGTCGCCGGCGCCGCGGCGCACCCCGCCCTGAAGGCGGTCCTCAGCGACACGGACGCAATGGCGTGGGCCCATTCCGACGACGCGCTTCAGTGGTGCGAGGACCGCCTTCTCGAGCGGGCCGGGATGTCGGTGGACGACACCGGCCCCGTGCCGCTCGCGCGCTCGGAGATCTGCGACGGAATGACCGCAGACGAGATCGAGGAGCTCTCGGCGGCGGTTGCTCGGCAGTCGTTCGCCGCCGGTGCGGTGATCCTTCGACAGGACCACGCGGCCGACGATCTCGTGGTCGTCGAGTCGGGGCGCGTGCGCATCGTGGCCGAGACCCGCGTCGGGACCGTGCGCCTGGCGACGACCGGCGCGGGGACCTTCCTCGGGGAGATGGGCTTGATCGAGGGACGTCCGCGTTCCGCGTCGGTCGTCGCGGAGACCGACGTCGTGCTCCTGCGGATCGCCCGTGCAACCCTGGACGGGCTCCGGGACGACCGGGGGCGCCGGACCAGATCGAAGCTCCTGATGAACGTCGCGGCGAGCTTGTCCGACAGGCTGCGCCGGACCACGTCGGAGCTCGCCGCCGGCTGAGCACCGACCGCGGGGTGTCGACCGTCACGCCGAGTCGGCCGCCTCGCGCTGTGTACGCGCGCGCGCGCGTACGACGATCTCGGTCACGTCGACCGGCGAGAGCCCGACCGCGGCTCCGATCTCGTGCTCCGTGAAACCACGCCCGTACGCACTCACGATGGCGCGGTCCAGATCGTCCACGGCGACGCGCGCGCGACGCGCGACGTCCGCAGCGTTGCGCAGGAACGGATCTCCTGCGCTCGGGGATTCTGGTGTCTCGGCCAAGGTGTCTCCGATCCCCCTCGCACGGTAGCGAACGACCGGACGGCGACAAGGCGCGGACGGCCGGCCGCGGCGGGCAGGTACCGCCCATCACCTCGGCGAGTGAGTCGGGGCGGGGGCGTCGACCCGAACGGGGGTCGGGGCGTGCCGCGGGGCGAGCCGCGGCACGCGGGCCACGCGGCCCTGCGCCATCGATCGGCGTGACGCGGGCGCCGTGCCGACGAACGCTCGTCTGCGGCTGTTCCCGTCCGGATCATCGTCCCGAGACCGGCTCGCGTTCACCCGCTGCCGCCCGAGACCTGGCGGGACCGGCGTCGCGACACCACCGAATGCGCCGGTGTGTGCGGGTCGATCGCCGACCGGTCGGCGGTTCGCTATACACGAGGCGTGCTCGCACTCATCTCGCCCGCCAAGTCCCTCGACTTCACGACGCCTCCCGCCACCGAGCGAGCGACGACGCCGCGCCTGATCGACGACGCGGCCACGCTCGCCACGACGATGGCGGAGACCTCGAGGGAGGACCTCGCCGTCCTGATGTCCATCTCGCCGCAGCTCGCGGTGCTCAACGCCGAGCGCTTCGCCGTCTGGGACCCGGCGCCCCACCCCCCCACCGCACGGCAGGCGGTGCTCGCGTTCGACGGCGACGTCTACCGCGGTCTGGACGCGTCGTCGAGCTTCGACACCCGCGACTACACGCAGGCGCAGAAGGTGCTCCGCATCCTCTCGGGCCTGTACGGGGTGCTGCGCCCCCTCGATCTCATCCTTCCCTACCGGCTCGAGATGGGAACCCGCCTCGCGAACTCCCGAGGGCGCGACCTCCAGGCGTACTGGCGGGAGCCGGCCACGCGGATCCTCAGACACGACCTGGAGGAGAGTCCGGGCACTGCGGTCCTCGTGAACCTCGCCTCGCAGGAGTACTTCGGCGCTGTCGACACGGACGCGCTCGGCGCCCGCGTGGTCGCTCCCACGTTCCTCGACGCGAAAGAGGGCGGCGAGCCCCGGATCGTCAGCTTCTTCGCGAAGCGGGCCCGTGGGGCGATGGCCGGTTGGATGGTTCGCGAGCGGATCACGCGCCCCAAGGCGCTGACCGAGTTCGACGGGCTCGGGTACCGCTTCGACGCCACTCGCTCACGGCCCGACGCGCCGGTCTTCGTCCGGGAAGCATGACGCGCGCACCCGGGTCACCCGAGCTGATGGCTCGAGACGACCATCCCGTCGGGGTCGACCCGCGCCTTGACGGCCCTGAGGCGCGCCAGGGCCGCGGGATCGAACGACTGCGGCGCCAGTCCGGCGCGCTGCACGAAGTTGAGCGGGAGCCGACCCGCGACGTCCGGCGCGACGGCGTCCAGCACACGATCGACGGCCGGCGCGATCTCCGCCGCGCGAGGCCCAGCGGGGACGCCGAGCGCGTGCAGGAGAAACTCCCCCTCCAGGCGGTCGCAGGCGCCGCCCGGGACCTCGGGCTCGCGTACGGCCCCTCCCAGGTGGCGGAGCTCCACGAACAAAAGCGGTGAGTCGGACCGAGGGCCCGCGACGTCCATCAGCCGCTCGATCGTCGCGTCGGTCACGTCGCAAAGCACGGCCGCGCCACCGGTGTCCGGCATCGGGTCCTCCGGGTCGTTGTGGACCACGCCGAGGCCGTCGGCGCGCATCGGGGCGAACGTGTCCATGATCGGCCCGAGCGCCCGGAGGGGCGCGAGGGTGTCCTCGCGCTCGCGCGCGTCACCGCACAGGCAGGCGCCCACCACGATGATCTCGGCGCCCCGCAGCGGCTCGGGGACCGTCGGCATGTCGGGGACGCGCAGCACCGTCGCCAGCGAGGTCACCTCGCGCGGGACACCGCGTACCCACTCCCGCCATGCCGAGAGGATCTCCTCCGAGCGCGGCAGCGGAAACACGAGGTTGCCCGCGTAGAGCTCAGGGACCTCGACGAGTCCCAGCTCGATCCTGGTCACGATCCCGAAGTTGCCTCCGCCGCCACGAAGGGCCCACAGGAGGTCGGGGTCGGTCTGCTCGTCCACACGTCGGCTCACCCCGTCCGCGGTCACGATGTCGGCGGCCTGAAGGCGGTTCGCACACAGGCCGTGGCGCCGGCCCAGCCAACTGACGCCCCCGCCGAGTGTGTAGCCGGTCACGCTGACGTGTGGTGCGGTGCCCGCCAGGCCCGCGAGACCCTCCGACGAGGCGAGCGGCTGCAGGTCGCGCCAATGGGCGCCGGAGCCCACCGTTGCCCGCGCCGCGCCGGCGTCCACCTTCGCCTCGCGGAGCGCGCCGGTTCGGACGAGGAGCGTCCTCTCGAGCCCCCCGGTTGCCGAATGACCGGTCGCCTGCGCGCAGACTCGCAGCCCGTGGGCTGCGGCGAACTGGACCGCGGCGGCCACGTCGGCCGCGTCAACGGCGTCGAGGACCAATGACGGCGACTGCTCGTGCATGTTCCACGGCGTCCGTGCGGCGTCGTACTCCCGATCGCCACGCGCGACGACCGGTCCCCGGACGACCCGCGCGAGCCCCTCGGCCTGCGATGCGATCGGCTGTGACATGAGTGCCCCCGGCAGCGGTTCGAATCCACCGGAATCTCTACCCGACCGAGGGGACGCGACCGCGGATCGCGCGGCCGAGTGGGTGGGCGCTCACGGTATGCTGCCGCATCGCGGCCGCATGCCGCGGCTCCGCCCACGACCAGGGACGACGATGGAATCGACCTATCGCCACGGAACGCTCGCCGATGTGGTGGTGCCCCGAGGGAACACCATGCTCCTGGCGGTCGTCCGCGACCTCACGCTGATCTCGGCGGGCGCGCTCCTCGTGGCCATCTCGGCGCAGGTGAACATCCCCTGGTATCCCGTGCCGTTCACGGGGCAGACGTTCGCGGTCCTGCTCGTCGGCGGTGTCCTCGGGGCGTGGCGTGGCGCCGCGAGCCTCAGCCTGTACGCCCTGGTGGGCATCTTCGGGTTGCCGGTCTTCTCGGAGCAAAGCGGCGGCTGGAGCTACTTCAACGGCACGACCGGCGGCTACATCATCGGGTTCATCGTCGCGGCCGCGCTGGTCGGGTTCCTCTGTGAGCGCGGCGCCGACCGCCGGGTGCTGTCCCTGCTCGGCGCGCTGGTCCTCGGCAACGCCGTCATCTTCCTGTTCGGCGCGACGTGGCTCGCCAACGTCACCAACCCGGCGACCGGCATGGACTTCGGCTGGGGCGCCGCCTACCGGTTCGGCGTCGAGCCCTTCTACCTGGGGGCGATGGTCAAGATCGCGGCGGCGGCGGCGCTCCTGCCCGCGGGCTGGAAGCTCGTCTCGATGCTCGGCCTCACCCGGCGCGGCGAGGGCGACGGGAAGTAGCGCTCCCCGCCCGGGTGCTCTTCGTCAGGGCGCCCGGGCCGCGTCGACGGGGAGAGGAAGGACGACGGGCCGTCGAGGCCGGCCCGGTTCGCCCTCGGTGCGGGGGGGTATGTCCGGTTGACGTGCCGATCGCGCATTCCCCCATGGTTCCTCGGAGCAAGGCTCGGCGCGAGGCGCCGGACCCCCTCGCCTTCGGGGTGCCGCCGTTTCCTCGTTTCCATCAATCTGACCTCAGTGTCCGCGCCCGTGGTCATGTGGGCGGGCCGGAGGGTCGTCCAAGGTCCGGGTGTCGATCGAAGGCCGTCCCCGGGCCGGCATGCCCATGGGCGTTCGGTTCGCGGGGCGCGGGCTGGTGAATGCCCCGGTCGCGCCGCAGTTGGGCCGTGGCGCGTGTCCTTTGTCGGGCTGAGGCCGGCGGGGTCGTGGGGCCTGCCCGGTCACATGGCGAGAAACCGCGCACACAATCCCAGTCGTTGCGGATCCTCGGCTCAGCGTTCGCAGAACCCGCTCCGCTCATCGCGGAGCGGGTTTTGCGAACGGCCTCACGGTCGCACGGGGGGTCGGGCTGGCATTGCCTCTCCACAAATGCACAGAACGCGTTCCGCCTGCGCGGAGCGCGTTCTGTGCGCGCGCTCACCGTGCCTGGAAGTCCAGCGAGCAGGAGTTGATGCAGTAGCGCTGACCGGTGGGGTTCGGGCCGTCCGGGAAGACGTGGCCCAGATGGCCGTCGCAGCTCGCGCAGACGACCTCGACCCGTCGCATGCCGTGACTGCGGTCCTCGATCATCTTGACCCCGCCCTCGTCGACGGGCTCGAAGAAGCTCGGCCAGCCAGTCCCGGAGTCGAACTTCGTGTTGGAGTCGAAAAGCGGCGCGTCACAACACACGCACACGTACATCCCGTCGCCCTTGTGCTCCCAGTACTGACCGGTGAAGGCTCGCTCGGTGCCCTTCTCGCGGGTCACCGCGTACTGCTCTGGTGTCAGTCGGGCGCGGTACTCGGCGTCACGGTCGGTGGTCTCAGCCATCTCATCCCCCTCGTCGGTCGCTCACCATCAAGGGTGACAGAGCTGTCCAGTCCGGACGGGCGGTCGGTGTCCAGCGCGGGCCGCGGCCTGCCGATCAGGTGGTGTGCGCCGCCCGCTCGTCATCGCCCTCGTCCTGCTGCTCGGGCTCGTCCCGGCCGTCGCGTCCGCGAGCGAGGACCCCGCGGACGGTGCGGCGCCCCTCGCCACCCGCGCGATGCTGGCCGACGGCCTGCTGCGCATCGGGACGCCGCATGCGACCGGCCGCCACAGGGCACCGGCGGCGCTGCCGCCGGCCCGTGTCCGGCGAATCGCCGCCGGCGTGGCGCGCCGCCCCGATGCGACGGTGACGGCGCGGCTCGCGCACCGGACGGTCGTCCGCGTCCTCGGGCTCGATGCCGAGCGCACGGGGCTCGCGCGGCTCACCGCAGGCGGTGTCGCGCTGGCGCGACCGGCCGACCTCGCGACCGAGGTCCTGGTGCGCGAGCTCGGCCTTCGCCCGAACCGGCCGACCGCCGAGGACGGACTGGAGCGGACCGGGCGGGAGCCCCTGTCCGCAGCGGACCTCGATGCGATGGTCCGTGCCGCCCTCGCGCTCGACCCCTGGGACCTCGAACGGCTGACTCGCTACAGGGACGTCACCCTCCCCCCGATGGGTCCTCGCGCGCGCACGGTCGTCGAGGCCGCCCTCCGGCAGGTCGGACAGCCCTACGTTTGGGGCGGCGACGCGCCCACGCGACGCTCGCGCTGGGGGCCGCAGGCACACGGGGGCTTCGACTGCTCCGGGCTGGTCTGGTGGGCGTTCAAGGGCGACCGCCGGTCCGCAGCGCTCGGCCTTGGCGACGCCATCGGAGGCCGCACGGCCGATGCCATGGCATGGGAGGCCCCGAAGCGGAGGATTCCCGCGGACGCCGCCGCCGCCGGTGACCTCGTCGTCTTCGGCCCGCGCGGCACACGAACCGCCCGCGGCGCGATCAGCCACGTCGGGATCGCGCTCGGCGGGGGCTGGATCGTCCACTCGGCCGGCTCGCGCAACGGGCCGTCGATCAGCCATCTGGACGACTACTGGCCGAGCGGGGTCGCCTTCGCCCGGAGGATGCGCTTGGACTGAGCGAGCAGGGGGTACGGTTCCCGTGTGGCGATCGAATCCCCGCTGCTCGCGCCCGACCAGCCGACCGGCCTCCTGATCGGTGAGGACTTCGTCTCGCCGAACGAGGATCTCGCGGTCCACAACCCCTACGACGGGTCGCTGCTGGCCCGGCTTCCGGTCGCCGACGCCGCCGACGTCGACACCGCGGTCGCGGTCGCCGCGTGCCATCTCCCGCCCCCCGAGCCCCACGCGCGTGCGGAGGTCCTCGAGCGGGCGGCCGACCTCATCGGCGCACGCGCCGAGGCCTTCGCGCTGACCATTTGCCTCGAGGCCGCCAAGCCGATCGCACAGGCTCGGGCGGAGGCCGCCCGGTGCCGGGACACGTTCACGTTCGCCGCCGCGGAGGCGCGCGGGCTCGCGGGGAACGTCGTGCCCATGGCCTCGAGCGCCTCCGGCGCCGGCAAGCTGGCCTTCACGATCCGCGAGCCCGTCGGCGTCGTCGGGGCGATCAGCCCGTTCAACTTCCCGCTCAACCTCGTCGCCCACAAGCTGGCGCCCGCGATCGCGGCCGGGTGCCCGGTGGTGCTCAAACCCGCCGAGAAGACGCCGCTCTCGGCGCTTCTTCTGGCCCGGACCCTGCGCGACGCGGGGCTGCCCGCGGGCGCGCTCCAGGTCGTGTTCGGTGACGGCGGCGCGATCGGCGGCGCCCTCGTCGACCACCCCGACGTGCCGCTCATCTCGTTCACGGGCAGCGTGCCGGTCGGATGGGCGATCCGCGCCCGTCAGCCCGAGAAGCGCGTCGCGCTGGAGCTGGGCAACTCGACGCCGGTGATCGTTGCCGAGGACGCCGATCTCGACCTCGCCGCGGCGCGGATCGCGTCGTCGGGCTACACCCACGCGGGTCAGTCCTGCATCTCGGCCCAGCGGGTCTACGTCCAGGAGACCGTGGCCGATGAGCTCACGTCCCGCCTCACGGCCAGGGTGCAGGCGCTTCGCCTTGGCGACCCGCTGGACGACGCGACGGACGTCGGACCGGTCATCGACGCGGCCGCCGGGGAGCGCGTGCTCACGTGGTTGGCCGAGGCCACCGACGCGGGGGCCAGGGTCCTCTGCGGCGGCGGCGAGCGCGACGGGATGATCGAGCCGACGTTGCTCGCGGACATCACGCCCGAGATGCGGGTGTCGCGCGAGGAGGTGTTCGGCCCCGTCGTCGGGATCGCGAGCTATCGCAGCCCGCAGGAGGCCATCGACCTCGCGAACGGGTCGCCGTTCGGCCTGCAGGCCGGCGTCTTCACCTCGCGCGTGGACCGCGCCGTGGCCATGTCCCGCAAACTCACCTTCGGCGCCGTGACGATCAACGAGACGCCGACCTTCCGGGCGGACCAACAGCCCTACGGCGGCGTCAAGCGGAGCGGGAACACGTACGAGGGCCCCCGCTACGCGATGGCGGAGATGACCGACGAGCGCCTCGTGATCATGCAGCTTCCGACCGACTGACCGCGCCGGGGCCGGTGCCCCCGCCTCGGCACCCCGGCCCGGTGCGGCCCGGCTCAGCTGATCGTGCCCGTCGCGGCCAGCGCGATGACCAGCACCCCGAGCGCCACGCGGTAGACGACGAAGATGCCGGTCGAGTGGCTCGACAGCCACTTGAGCAGGAACGCGATCGCGGCGTATCCCGAGACGAAAGCGAAGAGCGTCGCGACCAGGATGGGACCGACACCGACCTGGTCGGTGTCGGAGGAGAAGATCTCGAGCAGCCCGTAGCCGCCCGACAACACGATCGCCGGGACCGAGAGCAGGAACGAGAACCGCGCCGCGACGTCCCGCTTCATGCCGAGGAACAGGCCCATCGTGATCGTCGAGCCAGAGCGCGAGACACCCGGGATGAGCGCCAGCGCCTGCGCGAACCCGACCGCGATCGCGTCGGGGAGGCGGACCGATGCGAAGTCGCGGACCCGTCGGCCGAAGCGGTCCGCGACGCCCAGGATGAGGCCGAGGGCGATGAGCGCCGAGCCGATCAGGTAGAGGTTGCGGGCGCCCGTCTCGATCTGACTGCTGAACGCGAGGCCGAGGACCGAGATCGGGATGGTCGCGATGATCACGTACCACCCCATCCGGGCGTCGAGCTCGCCGCGAAGCTCGGGATTTCGCAGCGACGAGAGCCAGGTCCTGGTGATCGAGACCAGCTCCTTCCAGAAATAGATCACGACGGCCAAGACCGTCCCGATCTGGATCACCGCGGTGAAGTACGCGCCGGGGTCCTCCCAGCCGACCAGGGCGGGGACGATGCGCAGATGCCCTGTGCTCGAGATGGGCAGGAACTCGGTGAGCCCCTGCACGATCCCCAGCACCATGGCCTCGAACAGGGACACGGCCGGGAACCCTAGTCCCGCCCACCCGCAGCGGCCCTCCGGGCGGGTGCACGACGACCGTCTATCCGATCAGCGGGCGCCCCTCCGGATGGGTGAACCGCCGCTCGCGTTCCCGGAACGCGAGCGCCAGGGCGACGGTGACGAGGCCGACCCGTCCGGCGAACATGAGCACGATGCACGTGAGCTGGCCGGCGGTGCCGAGCTCCGGGGTCAGGCCGGTCGACAGGCCGACCGTAGCGAAGGCGCTGACGGATTCGAAGAACGCCTCCTCCGGCTCGAAGGTGCTGGTGGCGGCGATGACGAGCGTGCCGAGCGAGACCGCGACCAGGGCCAGGAACCCGATCGCGAACGCCCGCCGCAGCACGGCCGCCGGGATCGAGCGCCCGTAGGCGACGACCTCGTCGCGCCCGCGCGCCTCCGCCCAGACGACCAGCATCAGGACGACGAACGTGCCGACCTTGAGCCCCCCGGCGGTCGACGCGCTCCCACCCCCGATCAACATGAGGGTCTGCGTGACCAGAAGGGTCTCGACGCGGACCTCCCCGTAGTCCATCGCGTTGAACCCCGCCGTCCGAGGCTGGACCGACGCGAAGAATGCGCCGAGCACGCGGTCACCGGTCGCCTCGGCACCGAGCGTGCCCGAGTTGGTCCACTCGATGACCGCGATCGCGACGAACCCGATCACGAGCAGCACGACCGTCCCGCTCAGGGTGATCCGGGAATGCAGCGAGTAGCGGGACCAGCGGCGGCGGCCGACCCGCCGGAGGTCCTGCCAGACCGGGACGCCGAGACCACCCGCGATCGTCGCCACGGCGATCGTCATCAGCATCCACGCGTCGGTCCGGAATCCGACCATGTTGTCGGACCAGAGCGCGAACCCGGCGTTGTTGAAGGCCGACACCGAGTGGAAGAGCCCCCGCCAGATGGCACCCGCCGGCGAGTACCCGTCGCTCAGCAGCCGCAGGGTGATCGAGAGCCATGCCAGCGCCTCCACCGCGACCGTGACCCCCACGGCGACCAGCAGCACCTGGCGCAGCTGGCTCTGATCGTTCTGCTGGCGCTCGACGCCGGTCATGAGGCGGCCCCGAAAGCCGAGATGCCGGGTCAGCGCGAGGAACGCGAGCGAGGTGCCGGTGAGGATCCCGAGCCCGCCGATCTGGATCAGCCCGAGGATCACCGCCTGCCCGAAGCCCGACCAGTAGGTGGCCGTGTCGACCACGACGAGGCCGGTCACGCACACGGCCGAGACCGCTGTGAACAGGGCGGTCATCGGCGACGTCGCACTCCCGTCGGCGCTCGCAGCGGGGAGCATCAGTAGCAGCGCCCCCAGCCCGATCACGAGCAGGAACGCGAGCGCGATTGCCCGCGCCGGGTTGCCGGCGAACCCCTCGCGCAGCCGCGACGGCGAGACCTCGCGGCGGGCCGCCGTGCCGAGCCCGCCGCGATCGGTGTTCACCGACGCCCCGGACCCGGCACGTGGTCGAGTACGGCGCCCGCCCCGGCGCCGCGTGACCGACCGGCGACGGCGAGCAGATCACTCATCTCGACCACCGCCCGTGCGGCATGGTCGCGGCGTCTGCACGCGGCCGTCACCCGGACGGGCGTCTACGGGGAACCGTGGATGTGTCGGTACACCTCCTGGATCACGCCCGCGCCCTCGCCCACGGCCGCGCCCACGCGCTTCATCGATCCATGGCGGACGTCCCCTGCCGCGAACACCCCCGGCATCGTGGTTTCGAAGGAGGTCCCGGCGTGGCCGCCGGAGCCGCCCTCACCCGACGCGCCGGTGACGACGAATCCCCAGTCGTCCCGCTCGATCTCGGGAGGCAGCCAATCGGTGTGGGGGTGCGCACCGATCAGGACGAACAGACCGGCCGCGGGCACGGTGACGCGCTCATCACCGTCTCGTCGGCCGAGGACGAGCGTCTCGAGGCGTCCTTCGCCACCTCCACCGACCGCCTCCCAGCCGAACCGGACGTCGATGTTGGGAGCGGCGTCGATCTGCCGGATCAGGTAATCGGACATGCTCGAGGCGAGCGACGATCCGCGGACGACGATCGTGACCTGACGCGCGTATCGCGAAAGGTGCATCGCTGCCTGTCCTGCGGAGTTGCCACCCCCGAGGACGTACACGTCCTCGCCCTCGAGCGCCTGCGCTTCCGCGATCGACGCACCGTAGAAGACGCCGGCACCCGTGAGCGACTCGAGTTCCGGGACCCCCAGCCGGCGATAGGAGACACCCATCGCGAGAACGACCGCGTTCGCGTGGACGGTGGTCTCGCCCGAGATCGAGACCGCGAGTGTGGAGCCCTCGGAGGCGATCCATGTCGCCTCGCGCATCATGAGCACCGAGGCCCCGAACACCCACGCCTGCTGGTAGGCCCGCATCGCGAGCTCGGCTCCGCTCACGCCACGGGAGAAGCCGAGGTAGTTCCGGATGAGTGAGGAGCTCCCCGCCTGGCCTCCGATCGCCTCGCGCTCGATGATCAGCGTCTCCAGCCCTTCCGATGCCGCGTATACGCCCGCGGCGAGCCCCGCGGGGCCGCCGCCGACGATGACCACGTCGAACGCCGACTTCCGCAGCCTGGTGGTGAATCCGAACGCCTCGGCGATCTCCACGTTCGACGGGTCGACGAGGAACCTTCCGTCGTGGAAGCCGACGACGGGCACAGGACGTTCGCCGACGCCCGCCCGCGCCAGCAGGGCACGCCCCTCGGGCTGATGCTCGTCGAGACCCACGTGCGGGATCGCGTTGCGCGACAGGAGGCTTCGTATCTCGTGCGTCCGCTCGACGTCGGGCCCGACGACGGCAACCTCACGGGGTCCGGACGGGCGCATGCGAGCCCATTCGTGGAGGAACTCGGCGATCGTCCGGTTGAAGAACTCATCGGGGGAGCGCCACGGCTTGAGCACGTAGTAGTCGATCACCCCGACGGCCATCGCGCGAAGGATTGCGTGGGCGGTCGGCTCGTCGCCCCAGGACCCGAACTCGACCAGGAGACCGCGTTTCGCCCGCGGGTAGCGACGGGCGGCGCGGGCGAGGAACTCGGTCCCGTCGACGCCGGGCATCCACTGATCCGCCAGGACCAGCGCCACGGCGACGTCACCCGGAGCGAGCGCGTCGAGGAGCCCGAGGGCCTCGTCGGGGTCGGTCGTCGCGACCACGTGGTAGTCGGCACCGCACCGACGGCGAAGCTCGCGCTCCACCCGCCCGAGCGCCTCCTCGTCATCGTCCACGACGAGGATCACCGGCTGATCGGGCGTGCCCCTCTCCTCGCCGCGGGTTTCGGTGTCGCTCACGCCATTGCCCGCCAGTCCAGCTCGCACACGGGGACCGGTTCGGGGAAGCCCCTGAGCGCCCGGTCATGGCGCTCGCCGAACGCGAAGCCCTTTCCGATCGCGAGATCGGCGACAACACTCGAGGTCACGATCGTGGCCGGTGCCGCGTCATCGCACAGGCGCGCGGCGAGCTGCACGGCCGCGCCGAACAGGTCCCCACTCTGCGCGACGGGCTCGCCTGCACTCAGCCCGATCCGAACCGCCATGGAGGAGCCGGGCTCGGCCGTGTTGTGGGCCTCGAACCCGCGCTGGATCGCGATCGATGCGGCCAGCGCGTCCCGCACGGACGCGAACGAGGCCATTATCCCGTCGCCGGTGTGCTTGACCTCGAGGCCGTTGTGCTCATCGAGCGCCGCCCTGACCACGGTGTCGTGGACGCGAAGAAGCGCCATCGCCCCATCGTCGCCGAGGCGCTGGACCATGGCGGTGGATCCCTCGAGGTCGGTGAAGAGGATCAGGCGGAACGCGCTGTCGGCCGGGCGACCGGACTTCACCGGGTCGTCCATCCGCCCCATGAAGCGCTTCACGTCGTCGGGGTCGACGGGGATGATCTCGTTCGTGACGGTTCCGTGCGCGTCTCGATGCACCGCGATCGCCGAGCCCGCGTCCGGCGCTTCGACGAGGCAGAATGAGTTGTTGCGATCGTAGTCGAACCAGTACGAGAGGAAGCGCACCCCGTGGCGCTCCTGCGCCTCCAGATCTCGCAGGTGCGCGGACTCGATGTCGGCGGCGCTCGCTCCCTCGAGGTCGTGCCGATCCATGAAGTACGCCATGGCCGTCTTTCGCCGGTGTTCTCCCCCGATGCTACTCGCTGGCTTCACCGCATGAATGCCAACACCCGACGCGCGCACCGGCGCTCCGATGGCCGAACGTCAGTCGAGCGCGGCGAATGCCTCGGCGTCCCGCGACTGGCCGGCGACGACGAGCAGATCCCCCTCCTTGACGACCGTTTCGGGCGTCGCGTAGGTGAACTTCCCGCCGGGCTCCTTGATGGCCACGATCGTGACGTTGTGCTTGCTGCGAACCTTGGCGTCGGCCAGGGCCTGGCCGAACATGTGCTTGGGGGCGGTCGCCTCGAGCAGCACGAATCCGTCCTCCAGCTCGATGTAGTCGAGCGTGCGTCCGAGCATCGAGTGGGCGACGCGGACACCCATGTCGCGCTCCGGGAACACGACGCGGTCGGCGCCGATGCGGCGGAGGATCTGCCCATGGTCGTAGGTGATCGCCTTGGCCCAGATGCGCGGCACCTTCAGGTCGACCAGCGAGTAGGTCGTGAGGATGCTCGCCTCGACGTCGGTGCCGATCGCGACGATGGCCGAGCTGAAGTCCGACGCGCCCAGCTGTCGCAGGGCCTCCTGCTCGCGCGCGTCCGCCTGCACGACGCGGGTGACCGACGCCGAACATGCCTGCACGAGCTTCGCGTCGACGTCGACGGCCAGCACGTCCTGCCCCATCCCGACGAGCTCCTCGGCCAGCGGGCGGCCGAAGCGCCCCATGCCGATGACGAGGAAGTCCCTTCGCTTACCCAACGAGCGGCCTCTCTTCCGGGTACGAGTACTGCCGCCCGCGGTCGCGGAACGCGAGCGCGAGCGCCACGGTGACCAGCCCCACGCGGCCGGCGTACATCAGCACGATCACCGCGATCTGACCAGCGGCATCGAGGTCGGGTGTGATGCCGGTCGAAAGGCCGACGGTGGCGAACGCGCTCGTGGCCTCGAAAAGGGCGTCCTCGAGGCCGACAGGGCCGGAGGCGGTGATCGTCAACGTGCCGAGCGCGACGACCGCCAGCGCGAGGAAGGCAACCGCGAAGGCGCGCCGCAGCACGGACGAGGGAACGGTCCGGGCGAAGGCGTCCAACTGGTCGCGACCGCGCGCCTCCGACCAGACGACGAGCATCAGCAGCACGAAGGTCCCGACCTTGACGCCGCCGGCGGTCGAGGCGCTGCCGCCGCCGATGAACATGAGCGCGTCGGTGACGAGCAGGGTCTCGACGTCGGCCTGCCCGTAGTCGAAGGTGCTGAACCCGGCGGAGCGGGGCGTGACGGAGGCGAAGAACCCGCCGAGCAGCTTCCCGGGGACGCCGAGGGCGCCAAGCGTGGCGGGGTTGTCCCACTCCGAGATGGTGAGCGCCACGAAGCCGGCCGCGAGGAGCACGATCGTGCCGGTCAGGGTCAGCTTCGTGTGGAGCGAGTACTTCGTCCAATGGAGTCGCTCACGTCGGGCGTCGATCCAGACGGGCACGCCGATTCCACCGATGATCGTGGCGATGGCGATCGTCATGAGCATCTGGCCGTCGGTCGCAAAGCCCGCCACGCTGTCGGACCAGAGCGCGAAGCCGGCGCCGTTGAAGGCGGAGACGGCGTGGAAGAGCCCTCGCCAGACGGCGGATCCGACCGAGTAGCCGTCGCGGAGCAACGTCACGGTGATCGACACCCAGGCCGCCGCCTCGACGACGACGGTCACCACCAGCGCGACCGCGAGCACGCGCTTGAGCTGGCCCGCGTCCTGCTGCTGGCGTTCGGCGCTCGCCATGAGGCGGCCGCGAAAGCCGATCTTGCGCGTCAGGGCCAGGAACGCGAGCGAGGTGCCGGTGAGGATGCCGAACCCGCCGACCTGGAAGAGCACCAAGAGCACGACGTGGCCGAAGCCCGACCAGTACTCGGGGGTGTCCACCACGATCAGGCCGGTGACGCAGACGGCCGACGTCGACGTGAACAGCGCCGTCAGAAACGGTGCGGAGCCGTCCGCCTGGCTCGCCGCGGGCAACATGAGGACGAGGGTCCCGCTCGCGATCGCGGCGAGGAACCCGACCGCCAGGAGGCGGGCCGGGTTGGTGCTGAGGCTGTCGCCGAGCCGCCGCGGACCCCCGAAGCGCCGGCCGAGCGATCCGAGCCCACTGTGCTCGCCCTCGGCGCTTGGATCGCCGCCGCGACCGTCACCCGGCTCGCGGGTGCTCATTCGCGCGCGCCGATCGCGCACCGCCGAGCCTCAGGGGCGGAGGACGAGGGAGGCACCTCCGGCGAGGCGCGGCCGGGTCGCGTGGCCGTGGCCGGCGGAGCGGCGCGGCGCGGCGGCGTCGATTCCCACCCGGGGCACGCTACCGCGCCCGGGGGGCGCCCGCCCCTCGGGGCGCACCCCGAGGGGCGCCGGCACGCGCACGATCGCGTCAGCCAGGCTGTCGTCGTGACGGCACCGACGCTCACCCGCGGAACGCTCCAGGTCGGCGAGAAGGAGATCGAACTGGTCGCACCGGTCCCCCCGACCGGCGCGGAACCATTGCTCGCGTCGGCGCTCGAGGTGGTCGTGGCCGCCCCGGACGGGCGCGGCGTGCTGGCCGTCGGGCCCTCGCCCGGACCGGCGGGCTGGATCGTCGCGACGCTCGTCGACGTCGCCGACGCGGCCCTGGGCGCGGCCGACGCGGGCGCCCTCACCCTCGTCCTGCGCGACGTGGGTGGCACGGACATGGCCGGGCGCCCGCACGCGGTGGTGATGGGCTTTCGCTCGATCGACCTTCCCGCGCCGGCCGCGCTCGCGCTCCGACGGCTGGTCGCATCCGACGCGCCCATCGACGAAGGCGAGCCGCCGGGCGACCTCGCGGCCATCCGGGCCGCGGCGCTCCACTAGCGCGGCCGTCGCCCCCCGCGGGCCGCGTCGACCCGGCGCCGATCCCGCTTGGTCGGACGGGCGCCGAGCTCGGCGCCCGGCGTCGGCGCGAGACGTCGCTGCTCCGCGCGACGCTCGCGGACGGCGATGCTCTCGGCCGTCTCCTCGTAGAGGCCCACGGCCTCCTTCGCCGGCCCGCGACGGTCGCTGAGCCCCCGCACCACGACGCTCCGGCGGCTCTCGCCGATCGTGACGTCGACGAGGTCGTCGAGGCGGACCTGCGTGGCGGGCTTGGCGCGGGCGCCCCCCACGTGCACACGGCCGCCCTTGATGGCGTCCGACGCCAGGCCCCGTGTCTTGAAGAAGCGGGCCGCCCACAGCCACTTGTCCAGGCGGACTCGGTCGCCGTCCATGGCCGGGACTATCGCGCCCCGATCACTCCTTGACCAGGAGCGCCGTGACCTCGCGGCCACCGGCGCCCTCTGCGAGCGAGACCACCCGCCACCCGTCCTCGGCCTTCGCGTTGACCGCCGTCGCGAGCGCCGCATGATCGGCCGCCGAGACCGCCGCGTACTCCGGCGGCGCCGACGAGTCGTCGTCCTCGTAACGGGCCTTCAGCTTCACGACCGGGCGGATCACAAGGAAGAACACCACCGCGGCGATGATCAGGAACGCGACGACGGCGTTGATGAACTGGCCGTAGCGGAACACGCTGTCGTTGATCGTGAAGGTGAGGTCGGCGAAGTCCGGCTGCCCGCCGATGGCCGCGATCAGCGGGGTGATGAGGTCCTCGACGAACGAGGTCACGACCGCCGCGAACGCGACGGCGATGACGACCGCCACCGCGAGCGCGACCACGTCGCCCTTCAGCACGAAGTCCCTGAAGTCCTTGAGCACGCCGGGAGACTTCCGGATCGATGTGACCGATGTCAAGCGGCGGGGCGCGAGCGTGATCGTGGAGGACCCCCGCCCGGGCGGTGCCGGCGCGCCCCGGGGGACGTGGGCACCGCGGGTTCGGCGGGTCTCGCCACGCGCTCTCCAGCCCCAGCGACGGGCGTCCCCGGCCACGCGGCGCCCCGGCCGCGTTCCGCCGCGTCGCGCGGGCCGGAGCGGGGCTGGACCGGCGACAACCCGCTCCGGAGGCGGCCCAGGTCCCGCCCCCGTGACCCGGGCGGCCGGGATGAACCACCCACGACGCCGCCCGACGACGCGCCCCGGATCCGCCACACCCGGGCGGATCGGAGTGCTCGGAGATCGAGCGGCGGCCGCGCCTCGGATCTCAGCTCCGAGGGCCCCCTGCTATGGGCCGACGCAGTCCCAATCCTCCGCGACCAGGGCGTGCCGGAGGGCGAGACGAATCGCTCGCAGGTCGGACCGAACACCTTCGCCATTCGCGTCGGTCCCGAGAGCGGCGGCGACGCCACGCTCGAGTGCGGCCAGGGCGGGCAGCGCCTCCGTGAGCGCCTCCGCCCCATCGCCAGTCACGCGGATCACCCGCCGCCGCCGATCGGTGGCACTCTCCGATCGCTCGACGAGGCCCCGCTGCTCCAGTTGCTGCAGCACCGTCGTCGCATGGGCTGAGCTGATGCTGAGCGCGCGAGTCAGATCCGTGGCATGCGTCGGACTGGGTTCGCGGGCCTGAATGACGCGCAGCACGTTGAACTGGTGCAGGTTGAGACCGGACCGTCGGCGGACCGTTCGCTCGAGCACCTGCCAGAGCTCAGCGCCAGCCATCAGGAGCTCCGTCGCCGTGCCGGGCCGAGGACCGTCGCCCGATGATCGATCGCGGGGGGGCTTGCGGTGCTGATTCACCGGCAATAGCGTAGCCGAGAATTAGTCAATGTTCGAACGAATATCGAGAGGAGTGCGAGATGCCGCTGGTCGACAAGGTCGTCCTGATCACCGGAGGGAGCAAGGGGCTGGGCCGCGTCACCGCCCTTCATTTCGCGCGGGAGGGGGCGCATGTGGTCATCACGGGACGCAACCAGGACCCGCTCGACGAGGTGGTCTCGTCGGCGGCCGGCGAGGGTCTCGAACTCGGCGCGATCAGGGGCGACGTCTCGGTCGAGCATGACTGCCGACAGACCGTCCAGCAGACGCTCGCCGAGCACGGGCGCATCGACGTGCTCTTCAACAACGCAGGCGTCCTCTACGCCGGGACGACTTGGGAGACGTCCCCCGACGTGTGGGACCACACGATGGCGGTGAACGTCCGAGGGACGTGGCTCATGTCGCGGGAGGTCATCCCCCACATGCTCGAGCGGGGCTCCGGCGCGATCATCAACAACAGCTCGGTGCTCGGACTCAAGGCCTGCCCGGGCGCCGCCGCCTACAACACGAGCAAGGGTGCGGTCTCGCAGCTCACCCGCTCGATGGCGCTGGAACTGGCGGGGTCGGGTGTGCGGGTCAACGCCATCTGTCCGGGCACGATCGTCACACCGATGGTCTCGGACATCTTCGCCGCCGCACCGGATCCCGCCGCCGCCGAGGCCTTCTTTCTGGCGCAGCATCCGATCGGGCGGTTCGGAACCGAGGAAGAGGTCGCCCGCGCCTGCATGCTCCTGGCAGAGGACGGCTTGGACTTCATGACCGGATCGATGCTCTCGATCGACGGTGGCTGGGGCGCACGCTGAGCCATCGGGGGGCGGCGCGCGCGGCGCGCCCGCCGAGGCCGGCCGCCCTGCAGATCGACGTCGGGACGCCCGGATCCGAACCGGGGACCCCCGCCATCCAAAGGCCAAGAGTCACCAGCGCGGGACCGCCTTGGTGGAGGGCATCTCGGGCCGACAACGTTTTGCCCAGGGGGATTTCAAGCCTCCGGGCGAGGCCGTCCAGCACCGCCCGGTACCGCCTGCGGACGCCTCGGCGGAGGTGCGGAGGAGGTGCGAGATCGGCGAGTCTCTCCACGCGCCCTCCAATACCCGCGATGACCGTCCGTAGCCCCGTGGCGCACCGGCCGCGCCTCTGCCCTGTGCGGGCCGGAGAGGGGCTGGGCAGCGCTCGCCCGCCCCCAACGGCAGCCGAGGTCTCGTCGTCGGGTTCGGGCGGCGGGAAGAACCACCCGCACGCGACGAGGCAGCGGACGAACTGCCAGGGCTCGCGCTCGGTCAGCCCGTTCGTGTCGCTCTCGTCCGACGACTCCTCGTCTGGGACCCGTACGCATTTCATCCTCGACCAAGGGTCGGCGTTTTGCCGGCTGCGGCGTTCGGTGGCCGGCCGCTTCGGTCACGCCGGACCGAGGGCGCCGTGGACTCGGAGGCGGCGGACGGCGGCGAACTTCTTCGCGCAGCTGCCGCCGGCAGCGGCATCCCGGTCAGGCGTACGGGGCGTAGCGGTGATGGAGCATGAGGTCGTTGCCATCCGGATCAGTGAAGAGGGCCATCCGGCAGGCGCCGCTGTCGATCGTGTCCACCGCGAACACGACGCCCTTCGCTTCAAGGTCCCTTCGGCTGGCGTCGACGTCCTCGACCTCGAGCGCCAGATGGGCGTTCTTCTGAGGCTGGAACGGCATCCCGGACTGTTCCGGCTGCCAGATACCGAGGCACGTCTGGCCCACCCACACTTCGTACCTCGCGTTCTCGTCCGGGCGCAGGCCGAGCGTGTCCACGTAGAAAGCTCGGGAACGCTCCGGGTCCTGCGAGGGAACTCCGACGAAGTCGAGCTTGCGAATCATCACGCCTCCAGTTCGTTCGGCTGGGCCTCAGCGTAGGGGCAACTCTGGTCAGCAAAATCCGCCTCTTGCCGGGATCGAGCTCCGCACCGGTTCGACTGCTCAGGCTCCTTGCGCCCTTGCAGACGCGCTGCGAATGACCGGCGCCCACGCTTGCCGAGCGGCTTTCAGTCTCCCGGCGGACGGTTCGCAGGGACGTGGATCGCCTTCGAGACCTGGGCTATGTCGTGGAGTCCACTCGCGGACCAGGCGGCGGGTATTGCCTGCGGCCGGGCGCGAACATGGCCCCGCTGCTCCTCGACGACGAGGACGCCATTGCGATCGCAGTCGCGTTGACGAGCGCGGCCACTTCGCCCGTCATGGGCGTAGGCGAGAGATCTGTCCAGACGCTGATCAAGCTGGAGCAGGTGCTGCCGAGACACTCGCGCGAGCGGGTTCGCACGCTCGAGGCTGCGATCACGGCCGGGCCCACAGGGGCGGCCCGGGTCGACGCGGAGAGGCTGACCATGACGGCCGAGCCGATTCGCGACCATGAGCGGATTGGCTTTCCCTACCGCGACCGCAGGGGCAGTGAGCGCCGACGGGAGGTCGAGCCCCACGCCCTCGTGAGCCTTGGCCGGCGGTGCTACCTCGTCGCGTGGGACTGCGACAGGCGCGATTGGCGGACCTTCCGCCTCGATCGGGCCGAGCGCGTCGCAGGGTGCCGGGCCTCATTCGAGCCGCGCCAGCTCCCGGAGGAGGCTGCCGAGTTCGTTGCAGGTCGCGTTGAGGCGGCGGGGCAGTACGAGGCGCGGGTCGTCCTCGACGTGCCGGCTGACACGATCGCCGAGCGGGCCCGATGGCTGTGGGGGTCGGTTGAGCCGATTGACGATCGCACCAGCGAGTTCCGCACGACGGACGACGATTTGGACTGGCTCACCCTGCGAGTCGCGATGCTTGGAGTCGACTTCGAAGTCCGCTCACCACCCGAGCTGATCGAGCACATGTCCGGGGTCGCGCGGCGGCTTGCGGGCGGAGTCGGCATCCAGGCGGGCGGGCCGGAAGTGGCCGAGCCGGGGACGTAGATCGGGGGTACGGACCCGATCTCGCCTGAGGCGGTCTGGACAAACCCCTGCCAATCAAGGTCGGGACGCCCGGATTCGAACCGGGGACCCCCGCCACCCAAAGGCGGTGCGCTACCAGGCTGCGCTACGTCCCGCGACGAGGCGGCGTTCCGCCCGTCCGGACCGAGTCTATCGCCGTCGCGCTCCCGGCCTCGCCCGCGCGGACGCACGGCCCGGGGCGGCCCGCACCGCCGACCGGTCGTCGGGTGCGGCGCCCCGCCCCGGACGAATGCCCGGTGTTGGCGTTCGGCGGCGCTCGCGCGATGATGGCGACCGACCGCAAGCGCGAGAGGCCCGACCACGGAGACTGCGGATGCCGCGCGTGGATGAACGGACGGTCCTGATCGTCGGCGCCGGCCCGACCGGCCTCACACTCGCCATCGAGCTCGCCCGGCGGGGGATCATCCCGCGGCTCGTGGACCGCGCCCCCGCCCCGTCCGCCTTCGTCAAGGCATCCGAGTTGCAGCCCCGGACCCTCGAGATCCTCGAGGACATCGGCGTGGTCGATCGGGCCATGGAGATGGGCACACCGATCCGCCGCCTCGAGCTCCGGGCGGAGGGCCGTTCGCTCATGGACGTCGACTTCGGGCACCTGGACGCGCCGTACCCGATGAAGCTGGGCCTGGGCCAGGTCCGCACCGAGCACATCCTGAGCGACGAGCTCTGGCGCCTCGGGGGTGGCATCGAGCGGGAGACCCGCCTCGTCGGGCTGGAGGAGACCGACGCCGGCGTCCTCGCCGAGCTGATCGAGCCCGACGGGGTCGCCCGTCGGGCCGAGTTCGCCTACGTCATCGGCTGCGACGGTGCGCGCAGCACCGTGCGCGGCCTGGTCGGCCTCGCGCTCGAGGGCGAGACCTTTCCGGAGGAGTGGATCCTCGGGGACGTGCGGATCGAGTGGGACATGCCCCGCGACGTCCAGGTCGCCTTCATGACCGGGGCCGGGGACGAGGGCACGATCACCTGCCAGCCGCTCCCGGCCGAGCGATACCAGGTCGCCGCGCCGCGCACGATCCCGCCCGGCGCGCCGGCGTCGTCCGACCGGCCCACGGTGCGCGAGCTGCAGGACCGATTCGACCGCGTCGCCGATCTCCCGGGACGCATTCACGACCCCGTCTGGCTGACCAGCTACCGGGTCCACCAGCGCACCGCCGCGTCGCTCGTCATCGGTCGCGTCATCCTCGCCGGCGACGCCGGTCACCTCTCGAGCCCGGTCGGCGGCGTCGGCATGAACACGGGTATCCAGGACGCCTACAACCTGGGGTGGAAGCTCGCGCTCGCCATCGAGGGGGCGGCGGCGGCGGGCCTCGTCGCCAGCTACGAGGCCGAGCGCAAGGAGGCGGCCGCACGCACCCTGGCGTTCTCCGCCCGAGGGCACCGGATCCAGACCATGGGCGGCGCCGTCCGCAAGGAGCTTCGCAACCACGCGATGCGACTGCTGTCCCGGATCGACGCCCCCGGCGACGCGAACTTCCGGGAACAGTCGCAGACCAGCCTGGGGTACCGCGAGAGCCCGATCGTCGACGAGGACCACGGCGTCCTGTCGGTCGTGCACCGGGGTCCACGGGCGGGAGATCGGGTCCCGGACGCGCACCCGGTCCGCATGGACGGGGGACCGGACCGGCGCCTGTTCCAGCTGCTTCGGGGGACGGGCTTCGATGTGCTGGTGATCCCGCCGAGAGATCCGGACCCGGGCGCCCTCGAGCGGCTCCGGGCGGTCGGCGCGGCGGTCGGACGGCGGTCACGTCTTCGCGGATACGTCGTCGACGGCCCGCGCGTCGAGGGGCTCGGACGGATCGCCGATCCGACCGGCGCGCTTCGCGCGCGACTCGGCGCGCGCGGGGAGGCGATGTTCGTCGTCCGCCCGGACGGATACATCGGCATGCGCGCACATCGGGCCGACCCGACGTCGCTGACCGACCACCTGGCCGGGATCCTCCGCTGAACCGTCCCGCGACGATCCGTCCGTTCACGACCGGGGTCCTCTGCGCGCTCGAGGAGGAGCACGTGCACCTGCGGCGGCATCTCGTGGGCGCGGCCACCACGCGCGACGCCGGGATGCGATTCGACACCGGGGTGCTCGACGGGCACCGCGTCGTGCTCGCCGAGTCCGGCATGGGCAAGGTCAACGCGGCGATGGTGGCGACGGTGCTCGTCGAGCGGTTCGGCGCGGGCGCCCTTCTCCTGGCCGGCGTCGCCGGGGGGCTGGACCCGCGCCTTCGGGTGGGCGACGTCGTGGTCGCCGACCGCACCGTCCAGCACGACGCGGGCATGGTCATCGACGCCGTCCACACCACCTACCAGCCGGGCCACCTGCCGTTCTTCAACCCCACCGACCGCCTGGGGCACGCGGTCCCGAGCGCGCTCGAGTCGAGGGTCAGAGCCCGCCTCGCCGGCCTCTCGCTCCCGCCCCTGTCCGATCGGGCCGGTGGCTCCGGCGACCCGCCGCGGGTCGTGCTCGGCACGATCCTGACCGGTGACCGCTATGTCGGTTGCGAGGACACTCGCGAGCGGCTGCACACCGATCTCGGCGGCGTCGCGGTCGAGATGGAGGGCGCGGCGGTGGCGCAGGTCGCCGAGAGCTACGGGGTGCCGTGGTTGATCGTTCGCGCACTGAGCGACCTGGCCGGACGAGCGGCGGCCTTCGACTTCGCGACCTTCGCCGACGAGGCGGCGGTCCGCGGTGCGCTCGTCCTTCGCCGCCTGCTCCCGGCGCTCGAGGCCTGACCGGCGGCGCCTACCCGCCGAGCGTGTTCCCCTCGGGAAACCGGGTCGTGTCGTCGATCCGGGCACCGGCCACGGAGGCGCCCGCCAGCTCCGCACCGGAGAGGTCGGCGCCGCGCAGGTCCGCGCCGTCGAGCACCCCACGGGTCAGGTTCGCCCCCGTCAGGTCGGCGCCGGAGAGGTCGGCGTCCGCGAGGTTCGCGTCGGAGAGGTCGGCGCCGGCCAGGTCCGCGTCCGAGAGGTCGCGCCCGCGCAGGTCGGTGCCGGCGATCCGCGCACCCGAGAGATCGGCGCCCGCGAGGTCGACGCTCGCCAGGTCCGCGCCCTCGAGTTCCGCGCCCGCCAGCGCGTCCGCCCCGATCGCGGCACCCTCGAGCACCGCGCCCGTGAGGATCGTGCCGTCGAGCGTCGCCCCCGAGAGGTCGGCCCGCGTGAGGTCGGCCCGCGTGAGGTCGGCCCGCGTCAGGTCGGCCCGGACGAGGCTCGCCCCGGTCAGGTCGGCGCCGACCATCACCGCGGCGGCGAGGTCCGCGCCCTGGAGATCGGCACCGGCGGCGCTGGCCTCAGTCAGGTCCGCCTCCGCGAGCTGGGCCTCGGAGAGGTCGGCGTCGGTCAGGTCGGCCTCGGGAAGCTGGGCGCCGCGAGCGAACAGCCCCGACAGCGGCTCGCCGGCAAGGCGGATCCCACGGAGGTCGCCGCCCGCCCCGAGACGGAGGGCCACCAGCTCGCGCTGGGTGGTCTCGGCACGCTCGTCGGCGCGCGCCTGCTGCCAGCCGGCCACGGCGAGCACCGATCCCGCGACGAGCGCGGCGGCGACCAGTCCCGCACCGATCCCGACGCCCGCGCCGCCGGTGCTGCGGGCCGACCAGAACAACCCGCCACCCGCGACGAGGACGGCGCCGATCCCCACCGAGATCCAGAGGGGCGCCGCCGGCGCGCCGAGCCCGCCGGCCACGACCGCGGCTACGCCCACCGCGACGAGCACGAGGGCCGCGCGCATTCCGAATCGCGGAGCGACGGCGGCGCGGCGCAGACCACGTCGGCCGCTCTGGCCGGGGGGACGAGCCCGTCGGGTGCCCTCCGCGGGCCCCGCGGGCACGGTCGTCGCGTCGGCCCGAGCGGTGCCCCCGGCATCGGCCTTGGCGGCACGCGCGGCGGCGCGGCGCTCGGCCTTCTCGGTGCGGGCCGCGGCGCGCGCCTCGGCCGCGCGAGCACGTTCCGGGTCGGCGACGGCGCGCTTCCGCGCCTTCTCGGCACGCGCGGCGGCACGCCGCTCGGCCTTCGCGCGCGCGTGCAGCGGATCGCTCATCGGCCCTCGCCGCTCGCGCCGCGCGGCGCGCATCGCTCGCCCGGGCCGCGTCCGGGTCCGCCTCCGCCCGTGCCCGCGCCTTCGCGGCACGCGCCTCCGCCCGCTCGGCGGCCCTCGCCTCGCGTCGTGCCCGGCGAGCCGCGGCGCGCTCCGCGCGCGTCTGCGGACCCGGTGCCTCGGCCGCGCCGGCGGCCGAGGCTCCGTCAGGCGGCTTCGGCGCGGGCTCCGGCGGGGGCCACGTCGATCCGCTGGTCGACGACGACACGTTGCTCACCCCAGGTGACAGCGAGCTCCTCCGCCAGGTTGGATCGGGCGCTGCCCAGAACCGACGCCTCGTTGTAGCTGATCCGCCCGGAGCGGTCGAGTTCCGCGAGGTCGCGAACGCACGCCGCCGCCTCTCGCGGGTCACCCGTCTTGAGCCTCGACTGGCACTTGGCGACGCGCTGGCTCCAGGTGGCCCCGATGCGCTCGGCCGGCATGCGGAGCACCTGCATCACCTCCCCGGCCTCGTCCGGGAGCATCGCCGGGCGGAGCGCGACGGAGCCTTCCTCCGGCATGGGCACGGCCACGGTCATCCCCCGCGATGGGAACTCGACCACCACGAACTCCTGCGTGCGATCGCCGACCTGACGCGATTCACGGCGTTGGACCACCCCGACGCCGTGGGTCAGATAGACGACCGTGTCCCCTACGTCGAACACGGCGTCCTCCTCGCCCGCTCCGCGGATGCCCCCGATGGGCGTCGACGCGGCGCCGGACATTATAGCGCGATCACGAACGCTCGTTCGACACATCCCCACCACACGTCGCGATTCGGTATCGGACCTCCGTGATCGGGACGCCCAGGGCGACCCGCCGTCGCTCGGCCCCGTCGAGTCGCCAGCCGAACCGCGCATAGACCTCGCGCGGGCGGGTGTTGTCGCGGGCCGTCCAGAGGACGGCGTCCGACGTGCCGGCCGCCGCCATGCGATCGAGCGCGGCGCGCATCAGCGCCCGCCCCGCGCCGGCGCCCCACCGGGCAGGCGCCACGTAGAGCAGGTCGATCAGGCCGACGCGCACGGGATCGAGGTCACCGTCCACCGCCGGACCGCCGGTGACGAACCCGGCGACTTGGCCGTCGTCCTCGGCCACCAACGCGATCGCGCCATGGTCGGCGGCGGCGACCGCCCCGGCCAGTCGCCCCGGGGCCATCGCGAACCCGGCGAGCCGCCGGGGCGGGAGGAAGTGCCCCCAGGCCGCCCGGGCCGCCGCGCTGAACACCTCGCCCATCGGCGGGACGTCGTCCGGGCGTGCCGGCCGGATCACCACGTCGCGGTGCGCGCCTGCGACACGCTCGCCGTGCGCGCGACGCGGTGCGGCGATGGCATCCCGGTGCTCGTGGCCACCACGACGCCGAACCGCCTCGTCGAGCGTGCGCCCGCCACCTTGGGCATCGCGGTGACGCCGGCGCCGATGCCCATGCGGAGGGCGCGCGGGCGCGCGGTGTGAGTCGGGGGCCGGAGCCCGCCGGTCAGCCTTGCCGGGCCGACGGCGTTCGTGGCCACGGTGCCGGTCGAGGTCGCCCCCACGGCCGGGCCGGCGCGGGCGAGCGCGTAGCGTTCCGCTCCATGACCATCACCCCGCTGCTTCGCGTCCGGGGCGTCCACGTCTGGCGGTCCGACGGCCGGGGTGGGCGCGCAGCGCTCCTCGCCGCCGCCGACCTGGAGGTCGCCGAGGGCGAGCACTGGGCCGTGCTCGGTCCCAACGGCGCGGGGAAGTCGACCCTTCTGGCGCTCCTGGCGGCGGCGGCGCACCCGAGCTCGGGGACGGTCGAGGTACTCGGGCGACGCCTCGGCGACGTCGACCTGCGCGACCTCCGGGCGCTGATCGGGACGGTGCCGGACCGCATGTCGGAGCGGTTCGCGCCCCGGACGACCATCCGGCGAGGTGGTGGCGAGCGGCCACGAGGGGCGGGCCGTTCCGGGCGGGCGGGCCACCTCCGCACACGTCGCCGACCGCGCGACCTGGCTGATGGGCGAGATGGGTGTGGAGCACCTCACGTCGCGAGCGTTCCGCACGTGCTCGCGCGGCGAGCGGCAGCGGGCGCTCCTTGCGCGCGCGCTGATGCCCCGACCGAGGCTGCTCGTGCTCGACGAGGCGGCCGCCGGACTCGACCTCCCGGGGCGCGAGACCCTGATCCTGGCACTCGAACGGCTTGCCGCGGCCGAGCCCGGGCTCGCGAGCGTGTCGGTGGTGCACCATCTCGAGGAGCTCCCGGCCAGCACGACCCATGCGCTGCTCATGCGCGATGGCCGGATCGTCGCGAGCGGCCCGGTCGCGGAGGCGCTGACCGCGCCGGCGCTCGAGCGATGCTTCGGGCTGGAGGTCGCCGTCGAGCGGGTCGACGGACGGTTCAGCGCCCGCGCGGCGCGCGCCTGAGCCGGTCCGGCGCGTCAGGCGTCCGAGGACACGCGCGCGGAGAGCGGCATCCGCTCGCCGCGGACGTCGAGCGTACCGCCGAGGATCTCCCACTCCCGACCCAGCCGCGCCAGCGACAGGGATGCGACGCCCCGCCCGGTCGGCCCGGACAGCGGAACGACGACGTTGGCCTGACCGTGCCCCGGCCCGAGCGCGTCTCCGCCGGGCTTGCCGACGATGATCGGCGCGCCGAGGGCCGACACCACCGCGGGATGGTCGCGGAGCCAGGCGCCGATCTGATCGCGGTCGCCGGCGCCGCGGTTGCGCCATCCGCGGATCAACGTCACGACCGCCGCGATCAGGAACCCGTAGGCCACCACACCGCCGACGATCGACAGGGTCTCCTGCGACCCGCCGACGCGCCGCACGACGAAGGCCACGATCGCGAACGCGCCGAACGCGAACGCCCCGATCACGAGCAGCCGGCGCTGGGTCCCGGGCGCGAAGGTCACGTCGCCGCCCAGATCTCCGCCAACCGGCCGAGCGTCGCCCGGTACCGGGTCAGGGCCTCCTCCTGCCCCACGAGCGCGAGGCTCTCGTAGATCCCGGTCGAGACCGTCTGGCCCGTGATCGCGATCCGCTGCGGCTCCAGGAAGTCACGTGCCGCCTCGCCCATGATGTGCAGCTGATCCTGGAGGGCGTCCTTGACGGCCTCCTGGGTGAACTCGGGCAGCGCCTCGAGGCGGCCGAGGCCGCCGCCGATGACCTGGATCGAGTGCTTGACGTCGGCGCTGAGCACCGCCCACGCGTCGTCGTCGATCTCGAGTGGCCGGAACAGCCAGCCCGCGAGGACCCTCGTACTCGTCCAGACGCGTGAGCTTGCGCTTGACCGAGGGCGCCGTTCGGCGCACGAGCGTCTCGGCCTCCGGCCCGCGGGCGTCGAGCCAGCCGGTGCGGGCCAGGTACGCGACCAGGACGTCCGCGAACTCCTCGTCGCCGAGCAGTCGCAGGTGACGACCGTTCATCTTGTCGAGCTTGGTCACGTCGAACACGGCGGGGCTCTTCGAGACCCGTCCGATCGAGAACTTCTCGATCAGCTCGTCGACGGTGAAGATCGTGGTCTTGTCGTCGAAGCTCCAGCCCAGGAGCGCCAGCGCGTTCACCACCGCCCGCGGCAGGTAGCCGGCCTCCTCCAGGTCCTCGACCGAGTCCGCTCCATGGCGCTTGGAGAGGCGCTTCTTGTCGGGTCCGAGGATCAGGGGCATGTGGGCGTAGACGGGCGGCTCGCCGCCGAGCGCCCGCATCACCATCATCTGCTTGGGCGTGTTCGAGACGTGGTCCTCGCCGCGCAGCACGTGGGTGATGCCCATCGCCAGGTCGTCGACCGCCGCGGCCAGGTTGTAGGTGGGGCTGCCGTCACTCCGCGCCACGACGAAGTCCTCGATCGAGCCGTGGTCGAATCGCACCTCGCCGCGGACCATGTCGTCGACCACGGTCTCGCCCGGGACGTCGACCGCGAATCGCCACACCGGCCGACGGCCCTCCGCCCGGAAGCGATCGATCTCCGCCGGCTCCCAGTCGCGCCGTCCGCGCACCACGGGCGCGCGGCGATCCGCCCGGGCCGCGGCGCGCATCGCGTCGAGCTCCTCCTCGGACTCCCACGCCGGGTAGACCGCGCCCGCCGCCTTCAGGCGCTCGACCGCGTCCCGGTAGACCTCGTCGCGCTCGGACTGGCGGAACGGACCCTCGTCGTGGTCGAGGCCGAGCCACGCCAGCGCCCGCAGGATCTCGGCCTCGCTCTCGGGGGTCGAGCGCGCACGATCCGTGTCCTCGAGCCGAAGGACGAAGACGCCGCCCGTGTGGCGGGCGATCAGCCAGTTGAACAGCGCCGCGCGGGCGCCGCCCACATGGAGGCGCCCCGTAGGGCTGGGCGCGAAACGGACGCGCGCGGGCTCGGTGATCTCTCGACGCTCCCTGGCCACCGGCCAAGGATATGACACATGCCGCCGCGGGGGGGCGAGACAAGTCCGCCGGCGTCCGATGCGTACGATGGCGGGGTGCGGATCGGAGCCCATGTCTCGAGCTCGGGCGGGATCTCGAACGCGATCGGCCGCGGCGCCGCCATCGGGTGCGAGAGCCTGCAGGTGTTCACCCACAACCCGCGGACGTGGCGCCCGATCCGCCACTCCGACGACGAGATCGCGGCCTTCCGGGCCGGCGCCGCCGAGGCCGGGCATCGCCCCGATCGTGAGCCACGGGCTCTACCTGATCAACCTGGGCGCGCCCGATCGGGAGGTCCCGACAGGGCCACCCGGCAAGCCGGCCAAGGGGACGCGCAACATCCATCGCGCGTCGATCGAGAGCCTGATCCAGCACCTGGAGGTCGGTGCGCGTCTCGGGCTCATGGGCGTCGTCCTCCACGTCGGGTCGTCGAAGGGCTCGACGGAGGACGAGGCGGTCGCGCGCATCGCCGCCGGCATCTCCGAAGCGCTCGATGCGGTGCCGGGCACCTGCGCGGTGCTGCTGGAGAACACGGCCGGCGCCGGCGACACGATCGGGCGGACCTTCGGCCAGCTCGCCGCGGTGGACGCGGGCGTCGGCGACCGCACGCGGGTCGGGTTCTGCCTGGACACCCAGCACCTGTTCGCCTCGGGCTTCCCGGTCCACGAGCCGGGCGGGATCGACCGGGTCCTGGACGAGTTCGACCGGACCCTCGGCATCGATCGGCTCCGATGCCTCCATCTCAACGACTCGAAGACCGGGTTCGGGTCGAACCGCGACCGCCACGAGAACCTCGGCGACGGCCTGATCGGGCCGGAGGGGATGCGCTCGATCCTCGGCTGCCCGGCCCTGCTGGACCTGCCGGTCGTGCTCGAGGTGCCCGGGATCGAGGGCGACGGCCCCGACGTCGAGAACATCGCGCGCGCCCACCGCTTCCACGAGGAGGGTGTGGCCGCACGCCGATGACGGGCCGGCCGGCGCGCGAGCGCCGGCCATCGCACGTCGATCTCGGCTACGCGCTCGTCGCGGTCGCCGCGCCGGCCGTGCCGGCCTCGCCATCGGCCAGATGGCGGATCAGGTCGCTCACGTCCGCGAGCTCCTGCTCCAGGTCGCGCCGATGCTCTTCGAGCCGGCGCAGCCAGGTGGCCCTGTCGGGCACGCGGCCGCGCATTCCGCGCCGGCGGTGCCCACAGTGTGTCCCGTGTCTCATTCGTTCACCCCCTCTCCCTTCTCGTATTCCTCGAGCACCCGCGCCACGCGGGCGCGGGCCTCGACCAGGGCCTCGATCCAGCGGTCGAGCAGCGCCCGGCCGGAGTCGGTGAGCCAGTAGACCCGCTTCGCGGGCCCCGGCGCGTCGTCGTCCCAGCGCGAGCCGACGACCCCGTCGTCCTCGAGCGCCCGGAGCATGCGATACAGGTTGCCGAGGTCGACCCGGCGGTCCCCCACCCAGTCCGGAAGCAGCTCGAGCAGCTCGTAGCCGTGGCGCGGCCGCTCGCGCAGCAGCATCAGCAGCACCGGCTCGCCGAACCGCTCGACCCGGGCCTCGACGTGCCAGCCGCCCTCGGCATCGCGCCAGCGCGTCCTCGGCCCACGCCCCCTGCGTCCGCGCGGGCCGCGCGGATGACCGCCGCGCGTCACCGTGCGGCCCCGGCGTCCGCCCGACCGCATCCGATCGCTGAAGGGTTCGCGTCTCGTGTCAGCATGCGGGCAACTATATGTGTTTGACATATGTAGGTCAAACGGCGCCCACCCGTCCCGGGCGCTACGGTCGCCGTGTGCGCTTCGCACCAGCACTCGTCGCGACGCTCGCCCTCGCGGTCGCCGGCACGGCCACGGGCGCCGACGACTTCCGCGTCACCACCCCGCGAGAGAACGCTCCCGTCATCTTCGGCACGCCCAAGGTCGAGCTTCGGGTTCCGGCGAAGGCGACATTCGTGGCGACGCTGAACGGCACACCGATCGGCATGCGCTTCAGCCGCGACGGCGACCGCGCGGTCGCCCGGGTCGACGGGCGCGCCGGGCTGCGTCTCGGGCGGAACACGCTGGTCGCCGAGGCGACCGTCGCGGGTCGAGCGCCCCGGCGGATCACGCGCCGCTTCTACGGCGTGCGCCGCGACCCGACGATGGTCACGATCGGGGCCCCGCGCGCCGGAACGGTCACCGGCCGCGGACCGCTGCGCTTCGTGGTCCGCACGGGGACGCCGGCGCTGATCCTGCGGGCCTGGCTCAACCACCGCGAGGTGACGGGGCGCCTCTCGGCGGCGCGGCCGGCGGCGGCGCCGAATCAGGTGATCAGGCGGGCGACGCTGCCGGCGACCCTCCTGCGACCCGGCGGTAACGTGCTCAAGGTCCGGGCCATCGGGCGACGCGGGCGATACGAGACGGAGTTCCGCCCCTTCAAGGTCCTTCCCGGCTGACCGCCGGTCCGGCGAGCCCGGCGGTCCCTGGTACCGTGCGGTCCGCGACGACGTCGCGCGCGCGGGAGTAGCTCAGTTGGCTAGAGCGCCAGCCTTCCAAGCTGGATGTCGCGGGTTCGAATCCCGTCTCCCGCTTGCAGGCCACCGGGTCGAGGTGGCCCGCCACCTGCGATGAGCGGCGCCGCACACGACCGGCCGCGGGCACTGGTCCCCGGCGAATCCCTGGGGCCGTTCCTGGCTGCCGCCGTGACCGTCGGCGCGCTCGGCACCGTGGTCGGCCTGCTCTCGAGCGGCGCCCGGCCGTCCTGCTGGTGCTGGTCGCGATCTCGCCCACGCCGTTCGGCGCCTGGCTCGTATGGCGGGAGCACGGGCGCTTCGGCGTTGCCCGACTCTTCCGCCGCGTCCTCCGGTGGCGCTTTTCCCCCGTGTACTACGCGATCGCGCTGCTCCTGGCGCCCGCGGTCACGCTGAGCGCCCAGTCGATCGCGGTCCTGAGCGGGCACGAGGGGCCGGACGACTGGATCCTCAGCCCGACGGCGGCACTGTCTCCCGAGTTGCTGCTCCTGATCCCCGGCGTCGTCCTGACCGAGATCGGCTGGCGCGGGTTCGCGCTGCCGGCGGCGATGCTCCGCCTGGGCAGCGTGGTCGGCGCGCTGGTGATCGGCGTCGCGGAGGGGGTGTGGAACCTCGGCCTGGTCGGGCTCGGCGCGGACACGCCTCCACTCGGCGCGATCGCCGTGCTCGGCAGCGCGCTCGCGTGGAGCCCGATCTGGGCCTTCTTGACCCAGCGCACCAACGGCAGCCTCCTCGCGACGATCCTGTTCCATCTCTCGCTGCTCTACTGGGCCGACGTGGTCCCGGGCGACGCGGTCGGCGCTGCGATCGCGCTCGCGCTCTACGGGGCCGCCGCCGTCTGGGCGGCGACCAGGCTGCCGAGCCCGCGGACGCGCCGCCCGCGTCCGCCCACGCTGAGGGTGCCGGGCTTGCAGGGCGGGCGCGGGTCCGGGCGGTGGCGCACACGCGCCTGACGGGGCGCACCCGGCGAGGAGCCCGCCACGACCGCGCACCACGACGCGAAGCGCCCGATCACGCCGAGGGTCTCCCCGCCCGCGCCCGGGGGGTGCGAGTGCACCCGAGGTGTCGGCCTCGACGGTCGAGCGGCCGGACCCTGCGACTGCGGCGGACGCGGCGCGGAACCGGAGAACCATAGAGATGCGGCATGTGGGCCGGGCCGGCCGGCGGGTGTCCTCCATCGCCGTCGGCGCGAGGACCTTCGATCGTCGGGGAGCACCGGCAGGCCCGGCCGCCGCTCAGCCGCGTTCAGACGCGCTCGGGGAGGACGTCGCGACGGCAGGTCCGGCGCTCCGCAGAAGTCAACCGACGCCGCTCTGCGGTATCGGCGCGCTCGCCCGGAACGTTGCACCTTGCGGGTCGGCGATGATCGTGGTCCGAACCCACGTCTCATCGACCGGTGGAACGACCACCTTCCCGCCGAGGTCGATGGCCTTCTCCGCAATCGCATCCGCGTCGTCGACCGCGAACACCACACCCCAGTGCGGTGGGATTCCCCGCTCGTCGTCCGGGATCGGGACGAGCAGTGCAACCACGTCCTCGAAGCCCTTCGGAGCTCCGATCTCGGCCATCTGCTCGCGCAGGTCGGGGGTGTCGCGTTCCAGGAATTCACCGTAGCCGGGCAGCGTCCACAGGGAGAAGCCGCCTTCGGACTCGAGTGTCTGCCAGCCGAACACCGAGCCGTAGAAGGACCTGGCGCGGTCCGGGTCCCGAACGTTGAGGTCGTTGAAGTTCACGCTGCCGTGCTCGTTGACGATGCCTGCGCCCTTGCGCCCCCTCGCCTGCCAGAGGCGGAACACGGCCCCCTCGGGGTCGCTGACCACCGCCATGCGACCGGCGTCCGCGACGTCGAACGGCTCCACCGCAACACCGCCGCCTCCGTTCCGGACCTTCGACGTTGTCTCGTCGGCGTCCCCGACACAGATGTAGGTGTTCCATACCGCAACCGGCGGCGCGGCCTCGGGGGCAGATCCGACGGCGGCGACGTCGCCGCCTCGGATCCGGGCGACGAGGTACTCGCCCTCCGAGCCCGGCGGGCTCCCGTCCTCGAACTCCCATCCGAAGAGGTCGCGGTAGAAGGCGACGGCAGCCATCGGGTCGGGCTGGGTCGTGTCGACCCAGCACGGAACTCCGGGCGTGTACCCGTGACGCTCGGGCACCGTTGCTCCTCCCATACCCGGCCGCTCTGACGAGAACGGCTCAGCGAAGTCGATTGTCGGACCGCAAGCTAGCAGGGGAGTCCGTCTCCGCCAGGTGGGAGGCCGGCCGCCTCGGCCCGACGCCTGGACGCCCGGGGCGCCACCCCGCACGCGCCCCTCGCTCGCCAAGCCCGGCGTGCCCTCGGTGGTCGTCGGCGCGCGCACGTCGGCGCATCTGCGCGACAACCTGGACGCCGCGTGGTGGTCGCCGGGAACCGATGAGGTGGCGCGGCTCGACGCCGTCTCGGCGCCCGGGATCCCGTACCCCAATCGGCAGCAACTGCGCGACGACGACGCGCTGCGCTCCGAGTCCTGGGCCGACGCCAGGGCGAGGCCGGAGGCTCGACCGACCGAGCGCGCGGTCGGCCGCCGCAGGTACGATCGGCGGGCGACGGGAGGAGGCCACCGTGGGTACCGGCGAGACGACCATCGATCGGGTGCCCTCGGACACCGGCCCCGGGCGCCCCGAGTCACCGACACCGGCGGTGGCGGCGCCGCTGGGTGCAGCGGTCGCGGTCGCCGCGGTCGCCGCGCAGTTCCTCGAGGCCGCCTTCGACATCCTCCCCAACGAGCCCCTGACCGGGACCGTGACGCTGGGCAGGCTGCTTCTCCTCGTCGGCCTCATCGGCGTCGTCGTCGCGGGCGCCCGGCTGCACGACTTCCGGACGGGACTCGACATCCCCATCGCCCTGATCCTCGTGGCGGCGGCCGCCACCACCGCCCGCGGGGGGTGGGACGGGGCGCCGCTCCGATTCCTCGTCACGGTGCTGGCGACCTACTACCTGGTCGTGGCGACGCTCCGCGCCGTGCCGGCATCCCGCCTCGCGCTCGCGCTCCTCGCCCTGGCATCGGTCGCCGGGGTCGCGGCCACCGGCATCGGCCAGGTCGCCGAAGGGGACTTCACCGGCTTCTATCGCGACGGGCTCGAGCCCATCACCAGCACCATCGAACGTCCGGACCTGCAGGTCCGCGCGACGGGCACGTTCGTGAACCCGAACCTGCTGGCGGCGTTCATCGCGCTGACGCTCCCGATCGGCGCCCTCGCCGCAGGCCGCATGCGCGATCCGGGGCTGCGCTGGGGCGCCGTGGCGCTCGGCGCACTCGCGATCGTCGGACTCCTCCTGACGTTCTCTCGCGGCGCCGTGATCGCGGTCCTGGTCGGTGCGCTCGTGCTCGCCCTGGTGATGCCACAGCTTCGCGAGGCCCGGCGGCCGGCGCTCTGGGCGGCGGGCGGGTTCGCCGTGGTCCTCGCGATCGCCGCGCTCGCGACGGGGGGGCGGGCGATCGGCGGGTTCGGACGGCCGGAGGCGTGGCGACTCGCGCTCGACGCGGCGGCCGAGGATCGGGTCAGCGGTGTCGGGCTCGGACGGGTGGGCGACGTCATGAACGCGCTCGGCGATGGCGACGAGACCTTCGCCCACGCCCACAACCTGTGGCTCAACTGGTTGGCGGAGGCCGGGCCGCTCGCCGTCGTGGCGATGGCCTTCGTGGCGTTCTGGCTGGTCGCCGAGGGCGTGCGTCTCGCGCGCGCCGGGATCGTGGCCCCCGCCGCCGCGCTCGCCGCACTCGTCGCGTTCTTCCTGATGAGCCTGGTCGACCACCCGGCGAACTCCGAACGGGTCGCGATCGCCTTCTGGATCGTCGCCGCGTCCCTCGCCGCGGACGCCACCCGCCGGATCACGCCCGGGATCTTCACCGGCGAGCGGGTTGACGACCACGAAGACGGTCGCACGACGGCGCCCGCCGACCCGCTCGACGATCCGGCGCCACCGAGGGCGGGGCCCGCCGTCGGCGAGGCCGTCCGGGTTCTCGGTCCCGTCGCGGCAAGCGGGGCGGCCGACGCGGGGCCACGGCCGAGGACGCCCGAGCCGACCCCGGCGGACCGGGGAGTCCGGGGAGTCCGGGGAGTCCGGGGAGTCCGGGGATGCAACCGACCCCTCGCGCGCGCGGCCGCTCGACCCGCGTCCGACTGCGCCCATGGCGCTTCCCGTCCTGGGAGGGGACGCACACACGTCGGCATCCGCGGCGCCCCCGGCGAAGACCGTCGTGCCGGAGGTGGCGAGGGAGTCCGCCTCGCACGCGGCTGCCGATCCGCCCGCGGCCCCCGACGCCGCGGTCGCCGACCCGGCCGGGCTCTTCGCACGGATCGGCGCCGGGCTCGCCGCCAGCCGCGACGCCGAGCGGAGCACGATGATGGGATCGCCGAGCCTTCGCGTCGCGCGACGCTACGTGGCCGCGTTGGTCGACGACGAGGCCCTCGCGGTGCGGCTCCCGCCGGCGCGCGCGGCGAGCCTGATCGACGCCGGTCGGGGCGCGCCCTTCGCGCCGGGCGGGCGGGCGCTCGATGGCTGGGTCACCGTCCGCGGCGGCACGGAGTCGGAATGGCGGGGTCTGGTCGACGAGGCAGTCACCGACGCGGAGGCCGCCGGGTAGCCACCGGCCGCGACCACACCACGACCCGGGAGGGCGCGATGCACGTGTTCATCGGAGCAGGGCCGGTCGCGATGGCGACCGTGCGGACGCTCGCCGGGCCGGTGAGTCGGTCCGGGTGGCGTGCCGGAGCGGCGTCGCCACGGTTCCCGAGGGCATGGAGGTCGTGGCCGCGGACGTCACCGACCCCGTCGCGGCCGAACGCGTGTGCGCGGCCGCAAAGGTCGTCTCCCTGTGCGCCGCCCCGCCGTACGGCGATTGGGCGCGCGCCTTCCCTCCACTTCAGGAGGGCGTGATCGCCGGCGCCTCGGCGGCCGGCGCGCGCCTGGTCGCCGTCGAGAACCTCCACCCGCAAGGCGTGAGCGGGGGACGGCCCCTCACCGAGGACAGCCCGATCAGGCCGACCAGTCGGAAGGGGCGCGTCCGCGCGGCGTTTGCGGATGCGCTCATGGCCGCCCACCGGGCGGATCGGGTGCGGGCCACCGCGGCCCGCCCCGCGGACGACATCGGGCCGCTCGGCGTGGGGTCGGTGTACGGCGAGATGGTGATGGGCGCCGCCTGCAACGGACGGACCGCCCGCGTGCTCGGCGATCCGGACGGACGACGAAGCGTCAGCTTCCCACCTGACATCGCTCGGACCTCGTCGCTCTCGGGAGGACGGATGCGGCCCTGGGCGCCGCCTGGATCGTGCCGAACGCGCCCGCCGTCACCCAGCGCCGGCTCACCGAGATGGCGTTCGCCGCAGCCCGGACCCGACCTCGCGTCACCACGACGTCGCGCTGAATGCTCCGCTTGGCGAGACTCCGCGACGCCAGAGCCCGCGAGCGCGTCGAGTTGCTGGACACGTTCACCGAGGACCATGTCGCGGACGGGGCGCGCGCCGCGCGGCTTCTCGAGGTGACGCCGACGCCGCTCGAGGACGCCGTCGCCGAGACGGTCGACTGGTTCCAGTCCCGCTGAGCGGGGCCCGCCGGGCACGGCGGGCCCCGCGACGCGAGTCACGGCGTGGCGGGTGAGGACACCTGCTGCCAGAGGCCGCCGCTCGTGACCTTGAACTGGTAGGCCCGGTAGAGCGTGACCGGGTTGCTGAGCACCTGCGCACCCACGTAGCCCACGCTCGGGTTGATGTCGACAAAGCCCGAGCGACTCCGTCGCAACTGCGACCACACGAAGGAGTTGGTCGCGCCGAGTCGCGGCTGCCCGATCTCGACCCCGTTGCGGTAGATGGTCAGGTAGACGCTCGCCGGCACGGTCTTGCCGCGCCTGGGCCCCTGGGTCGCCGAGAGCACGGCGCGGAGCGGTCCGACCCGCTTCGAGGCCAGCGTCTTGGTGAGTCCGCCCCCCGTGTTCCCGCCGCTCGCGCAGACCTGGCGGAACAGGTCTCTGATCACGGCCGAGGGGACGCGCTTGTCCGAGCAGAACCGGTCCCCCGCATCGATCACCCGCCAGGGCGCCCCGGCGGTGGTGGGCCTGCGAAGGAGCAGCTCCGGGGCAGGCGTGGTCGCTCGAAAGCGCGGGAGGGGATCGACCTTCGCGGCCGCGTACAGCGGGGATGCGCTCCTGGTGGAGACGCTGATGTCGTCGACCACGTAGCGGCTGTCGGTGTACCCCCGGGCGCTCGTGTAGTCGTTGACGGCCTCGACGATCCCGTCGATCTCGGCCTGGGTCGCGGAGCGGGCGGCGACCGCCGGCGACGCGGCGACCGCCGCGAGTGCGCACGCGGCCACGACACCTGCGCCGATGCGGGTCGAACGTGCCTTGGGCATTGGGGCTCCTGGGTCGATGGTCGGGACGTGCCGCCCCGAGGCGCGCGCGAGCATTACAGAGTCGAAACGTTCGGACGATGCGCCGGTCAGGTCGCGACCTGTGGTCCCGGCATGCCACGATCCGTCTCATGCGGCGCCTTCGCATCTGCTTCGTCTGCCTCGGCAACATCTGCCGCTCACCGACCGCCGAGGCGGTCCTGCGCCGGCGGCTCGACGACGAGGGCCTCACCCACCGGGTGGTGGTCGAGAGCGCGGGCACCGGCGACTGGCACGTGGGCGACGCGCCGGATCCCAGGGCCACGGCGGAGGCTCGGCGTCGCGGCGTCGACCTCGCGGGGGCGAGCGCCCAGTTCCAGGAGTCCGACTTCGACCGCTTCGACCTGATCCTCGCGATGGACCGCACGAACCACGCCGACCTGCGGATCCTTGCGCCCCACGACGACGCCGCCGAGAAGGTCAGGCTCCTGCGCGAGTTCGAGGCATCGAACCCCGGCGAGCTCGACGTCCCGGACCCCTACTACGGTGGTCGGGACGGCTTTGCGCACACGTTCGACGTGGTCGAGCGGTCGATCGCGGGCCTGATGGACCACCTGCTCGAGTCCGAACGGATCGATCCGCCGCACGGATGAGCGAACGGCTCGCGGAACGGGTCGGTGCGGCGCTCGGCGCGGCGCTGGCGCGGGCTCGGGTCGTGGCCGGCGGCGACGTCAACCGGGCGCTGCGCGTGGACCTCGTCGATGGGCGGCGTGTGTTCGTCAAGCACGGCGGTGGCGACGCGTCGATGTACGCCGCGGAGGCGAGCGGCCTCGCGTGGCTCGCCGAGCCCGGGGCGCTCCGTGTCCCGCGCGTGCTGGCCGTCGGCGACGACGACGTCCCATTCCTGGCGATCGAGTGGTTGGAGCGAGGACCGCCCGGACCACGCCACGACGAGGCGCTCGGGCGGGGGCTCGCGGCGCTCCATCGGGCCGGCGCGGAACGCTTCGGACTCGATGGACCGGGCTACGTCGGCCCGCTCCACGTCCCGAACGCGCCCGCCCCTGACTGGGCAGGCTTCTACGGGGAGCGGCGGCTCCGACCGCTCGCCGCCATGGCCGAGCGGCGGGGATCGCTCCCGCAAGGGTGGCGGGCCCGCATCGAGGCGCTCGCGGACCGGCTTCCGGACCTGGTCGGCCCGCCCGAGCCGCCCGCGCGCCTGCACGGGGATCTGTGGTCCGGCAACGTCATGGCGCTCGCGGACGGCACGTCGGCGCTCGTGGACCCCGCCGCCTACGGGGGCCACCGTGAGATCGACCTCGCGATGCTGCGCCTGTTCGGCGGCGCCTCCGCGAGATTCGAGGCGGCCTACGACGAGGCGCATCCGCTCGCCCCCGGCTGGCGCGAACGGGTCCCGGTGATGCAGGCCCTGCCGCTCCTCGTCCACGTGATCCTGTTCGGGGGCGGCTACGTCGGCGCCCTCGGCGACGTCCTGGATCGCCACGTGTGACGCCGGGCGGGGCGGCTCAGCAGCACGGCCGGGCCGACCGATAGGTTCGCACCATGACTACAGCCCCCTCTCTCCCCCAACACCCGATCCGCATGGTCGTCTCGGACGACCTCGAGCGGAACCGGCTGACCGTCTTCTTCCGATTCATCCTCGTGATCCCCCACTTCATCTGGCTCGCCCTCTGGGGGATCGCCGCGTACTTCGCCGTCATCATCAACTGGTTCGCCACCCTGTTCGCCGGCACGTCACCCCAGGGCCTGCACGACTTCATCGCGCAGTTCCTCCGCTACTACACCCAGGTCTACGGGTACTTCCTGTACCTCGGCGACCCGTACCCCGGGTTCATGGGCAACACGCCCTACGCCACCGACCTCGAGGTGGACCCGCCGGCGCCGCAGAACCGCTGGATCACGTTCTTCCGGCTCATCATCGCGATCCCGGCGCTCATCGTCGCCGGCGTCCTCGGCTACGTGCTCCAGGTGATCTGGTTGATCTCCTGGATCGTGTGCACCATCACCGGGCGCATGCCGCTCGGCCTTCGGGACATCAGCGCCTGGATCCTGCGCTTCACCATCCAGACCACCGCCTACACCTCGATCCTCACCGACCGGTACCCGAGCTTCCAGCTCAACACGAACCAGTAGGGCACGAGGGCTCCGTCGCCGGTCCGACTCCGCCGCGTCCCCGACGCGGCGGAGCGGGCGGCGACGCTCAGCCGGGGGCCACGGGGACCGCGCCCGCGTCGCGCACGCGGGGGCGGCGGCCACATCGGCCACGGCGACCCCCAGGCCGACCGCCGACCCCGTGGCCACGTCGCCGAGCGCGACTCCGATCGCCGCCCCGGCGCCGACCCCGATCGCGATGGATGCGCCCACGCTCGGCCGGATCGAGGCGCCGCCGCCATGCGGGGGTCCCGGTCGTCGTTCACCGTGCATCGCTCCCGGACGGAGAATGGCGATGTGTCGGTCGATGCCCCCGCCGCCGCGGCCCGGTACCTGCCGGGTGGTGCCCCCCGGGCGCCTGGGGGCGTGAGCGCGCGTCGCGTCGTCGGCGTGGGCGACGGCCCGACGGCGTACGTGCCGGGCGTCCGTGCGGCTCACGGCGGGGGCGCTCGGGGAAGGCGCAGGGTCGCAGTTGCCCCTCAACCGGCTGGTTCATCGTCGGGAGGTGTGGCGGACATCGACCCCACCCTCTCGCCGCTGATTCCCTCCGGGGCGGCCGACCAGGTGCGGCGCATGGGTTCCCGACCCAGGGGGGCGCGGGTCGCACTTGCCCCTCAACCGGGTGCCTTCACCGTTCGGGGACGGATTGGCGCGGACGAGCGGTGCTCCTCCGTAGGGCCGACGGACCCGAACGGCGACTCCACCCTCTCGCCGCTGATTCCCTCCGGGGCGGCTCACATGCCCCTCAACCGGGTGCCTTCACCGTCGGGGAGAGATGGCGGACAACCCGGCCGGTCCGTGCAGGACGTCGACCCCGACGGCGACCTCCACCCTCTCGCCGCTGATTCCCTCCGGGGCGGCTCACATGCCCCTCAACCGGGTGCCTTCACCGTCGGGGGAGGGATCGAGGCGGACCGGCCCGGCCGGTCCGTGCGGGCGTCGACCCCGACGGCGACTCCACCCTCTCGCGGCTATTCCCTCCGGGGCCGCTCACAGAGTGCGGATGAGAGGACTCGAACCTCCACGGGGTCTCCCCCACACGGACCTGAACCGTGCGCGTCTACCAGTTCCGCCACATCCGCTCGGCCGCGGGATGGTACCAGTCGCCGACCTGCGCTCCGCGACGTTACGGACCGCTCACCCGATGCCCGGCGGACCCCGTGCTAGTGTCCCGCCCGATGTTGGACGTCGTGCACATTCCGGCCCGAGTAGCCGACCTGGCCGAGGCGACGCGCGCCCTCGTGTGCGCAACCGCCGGCCCGACCCCCCCTGGTGCGTTCCGCGCCGGTGGTCCCCGAGAATAGCCGGGGCGCCGATGTCGCGAGGGACCAGGGGGCGACCGGAACGGTCGCCCTTTTTTCTGCCCGCGTCCGCGACGACCGACCGAGAGTGACATGACCACGATGATCTCCACCGCGCACCTGGAGGGCTCACAGGACTGGCCGCTCCCGCCGGAGATTCTGCTCCGCCGGACGAAGGTGCTCGCCACGCTCGGCCCGGCGACCGACGCGCCCGGCGTCCTCGACGCGATGGTGTCGGCCGGCGTCAACGCGGTCCGCATCAACTGCTCCCATGGCGAGGCCGACGAGCGCCGGGAGCGAATCGCGCGGACGCGCGAGGCGGCGGCCCGAGCCAACCGGCCGGTCGGCGTGCTGCTCGACCTCCAGGGGCCGAAGATCCGGCTCTCGGCGTTCCAGCCCACGCGCGAGGTCTCGCGCGGGGACGTCGTGACCTTCGTCTCGGGGCCGCCCCTCGGGAACGACGTCGGCGTCGACTGGGGGATGCTCGGGCCCGCTGCCGAGCCCGGCCGCTCCGAGATCGCGATCGGCGACGGCACGCCGCGGTTCCTGGTCGGGTCCGTCGAGGACGAGGGCAGGCGGGTGACCGCGAGCTGCCTGAGCCCGGGCCGCCTCGAGGCCCGCAAGGGCATCACGGTCACGTATTCCAATCTCGGCGGCCCGGCCCTCACGGACAAGGACCGCGTCGATCTGGACCTGGCGGCCGAACTCGACGTCGACTTCGTGGCGCTCAGCTTCGTCCGGGAAGCCGGCGACATCGAGGAACTCCGGCGCGAGCTGGCCGACCGCGGCGCCCGGGCGCGCGTGATCGCGAAGATCGAGCGGCTGCAGGCCCTCGAGAACCTCGACGCGATCGTCGACGCCGCGGACGGCGTCATGGTCGCTCGCGGCGACCTGGGCGTGGAGGCGGGCGTCGCGCGGATCGCGCTGATGCAGAAGCGCATCATCGACTCGGCGACCCTGGCGGGGAAGGTCTGCATCACCGCGACGCAGATGCTCGAGTCGATGATCACCGCACCCGAACCGACGCGCGCCGAGGCGCTCGACGTTGCCAACGCGGTGCTCGACGGCACGTCGGCGGTCATGCTGAGCGCCGAGACGGCGATGGGACAGGACCCCTCCGCCGCCGTGCGGGCGATGGCCGAGATCGCCTCCGAGGCGGAGCGCGCGGAGCACATCTACTGCATCAACCTCGAGCGCCAGCCGGGGGGACCGGGTGCGGCCGTCATGAAGGCCGCGGTCCTGCTCGGGCGCGACACGGACGCCGGCATCCTGGTCGTTCCCACCGCGTCGGGCGGCTCGGCGCGGGCGTGCGCGAAGTACCGTCCCAAGCGACCGATCATCGCGCTCGCGCAGGACGAGTCGGTCGCCGGACAGCTGACCCTCGACTGGGGCGTGGTCGCCGGGACGCTCGACTCGGTGGACGGCATCGACGACCTCATCGGCACGGCCCTCGCCAACGCCCGACGTCTGACCGGCCTCGCCGACGAGACCACCGTCGTCATGACCGCCGGGCCGGCGGTCGCCGGCGACGACTCGATGAACCTGATCGTGGTGCGCCACCTGGGCGACTCCGGCTGACGGGACCCCGCGCGCGGCGGGTGCCCGCCGGCTGCCCGTAGACTGCCGCGATGGCCGAGGACGAGCACCCGAACGACCCCGAGGCGGCGGGCGAGCCGGGGGACGGCCGGGCGGACGACGACGCGGCGCCAGGCGCGGGCGACGGGACCCCGGACGGTGCGACGGGAGACTCGGCGTCGATCGACGCCGCGCTCGAGCGGCTGACGGCCGCCTGGCCGACGCCTGAGCTGACCGACGCCCAGCGCGACGTCTACCGGGATGTGCTCTCCGACGTCCCCGGGCCCGCACTCTCGGCGGCGGTCGAGGGACTCCTTCGCGAGGGCAGGGAGGAGCGCCCGCCGCCCGGCCTGATCCGCGAGCGCGCGCTGGCCCCAGCGTCCGGGTCCGGCATCACGCGCTGGCTCGCCCCGGTGGCGCTCGCCGTCGCCGTCGCGCTGGCGGTCCTCGCCGTGGTGCTCGTCCTCCGCGGGGGCGAGGACGAGCCGGCCGAGGGACTCCCGCAGACCGAGCGGATCGAGGAACTCCTCGCCGACTGGGACTGGCAGGCCGGACTGGTGACCCAGAGCGTCGGCTGCGAGCGGATCACGGATGACCGGGCCGAATGCGAGGTCCTGTTCACGACGGGTGATCGGCGCCGGGTCGCCGTCCTCCCGGGAGACGACCCCGGCGAGCTGGTCATCGACGTCGCCGACGACGAGGGCACCGGCACGGCACCGTAGTCGTCACGATCCGACGCGGGCGCCCCGCGACCCGCGAACCGGCGGCCGCCGTCTCGATCGGCGGATCGCCGGGTCACCATCCGCGCACGGGCGCGAGGGACCGGATCTACCAGGCGTCCCAGTGCACGAACGTCTCCAGCGGCTCACGCGTGCCAGGCTTGAAGTCGAGCCCGACCGTGTGGGCCAGGGGGATCATCGCCACCTGCATCACCTCGTCGAACGGGATTCCGAGCACCTCGGCCGCCTCGCGCTCGTGGAAGAGGTGGATGGTGGTCCAGGCGGTGCCGAGCCCCCGGGCGCGCGCCGCCAGCATGAAGCTCCAGACGGCCGGCAGGATCGACCCGTAGCTCGATGCCTGCACGACCGTCGGCGCATCGTCGGTACGACCCGCGATGCACGGGATCACGAGCACCGGCACGCGGTGCATGTGCTCGGCCAGGTACGCCGCAGACGCCCCGATCCGCCGTTGCCGACGCTTGGACGCCTCGTCGCGGACCGGTACGCCGGGTGCGCCCCCGGGGGCCACGCCGTCGCGCGCGTAGCGCTCCCAACCGCGCCGGTACACCTCGGCGAGCGCCGCGCGCCGCTCGGGGTCGGTGACGACGACGAAGCCCCAGCTCTGGCGATTGCCGCCCGTCGGAGCCTGCTGGGCGAGCGCGAGACACTCCTCGACCAGGGGACGCGCGACGGGACGCTCCAGATCGAGACGCCGGCGCACCGTCCTGGTGGTCGCGAGCAGGGCGTCGTTGGTCAACTCGGGAGTCTCCATTGGTGGATGGTATCGGCGGGGAGCCGCTGCGACCATGTGGACATGGACGACGTCGAGCCCGCACCGCTCCTGATCGTCGACGGCTTCAACGTGCTGCATGCCGCGGTGCTCCGCGGACGCGATCGGCGCGGATGGCGCGGGCCCGAGCCGCGCGGGCGCGACTGCTGACCGCCGTGGCGGCGGCGCGCCCGCCGGCGCGGGGCGATGTCATCGTCGTCTTCGACGACCCCTCGCCGCCACCGGTGGCCGGCGGCGAGGGTCCGGTGGTGGTGCACGCACCCGACGCCGACGCGTGGATCGTCGCGCGGGTCCAAGCGGATTCGCGGCCGGAGCGGATCACGGTCGCAACGGCCGACCGCCCGCTCGGAGACCGCGCGCGCACGGCCGGCGCGACGGTCGTCGGACCCCGGACGCTCCTCGGACGGGATCCGTGAGCCGGCGACGCGCGATGCTCGTCGGCGGCACCCTCGCGATCGCCGCCGTCGCCGTGCTGGCGCCGCGGCTCCGCGCGGGGGTGAGCGCGCGCTGCTCGGCCAGGCAGGCGGGATCCGCACGGACCGCTCGCGGGGCTCACGGCCGCGGCCCTCAACCGGGCGACGGGGGCCGTCAACCGGGCCGCACTCGCCGCCGCGGCGCCCCGGCGCGGAGCGCACCTGCTCGATGTCGGCTTCGGGGGCGGCGGGCTGATCGAGCGCGTGCTCGACGACTGGCCCGGGGTCCACGTCGCGGGCGCCGACCCCTCCCACGAGATGGTCGCGCGCATCGCCGCACGTCGCGCCGCCGAGATCGCCGACGGGCGCCTGCGGGTCGTGGACGCGGCCGTGGACGCGCGCTCCTGGCCGGACGGCCTCGTTCGACTGCGTGACGGCGGTGTTCACGATGTACTTCTGGCCCGACCCCCTGGCCGGACTGCGACGGGTCGCCGACCTGCTCGCCCCCGGCGGGCGCCTCGTCGTGGCGGTCGCCCCCCTCGCCGTCCAGACGAGCCTCGGCTACGAGCGCGCCGGATTCCACGTCCTCCCCGGTCCGCGCGTCCTCGCGCTCGCCGAGCGCGCGGGGCTCGTCGACGCGGCCCTCACCCGGGGGCCCCACGGCGTCGCCCTCGTCACGGCGCGCGCCCGACCCGCGGATCACCCCTCGCCGTAGCGCTCCAGCGGGCCGCGGGCGGCGGCGGCGGCGGCGGCGAAGGCGAGGTCGACCAGCGCGCCGAGCGAGGGCCCGCCATCACGGATCGCGGGCGTGAGATCGAACGCCAGCTCGAGCGCGGTGGCCGCGTCCAGCGATCGCGGGTCGGCGAAGGTGGCGTTCGCGGCGCGGCGCCCTTCCGCGGCCCGGTCGTACGCCTTGCCGGCGAGCTGACTTCGGTGGGCGCCGAGGACCCGGCGCCCGAGGGCACGGGCGCCGGACGCGTCGGCCGCGACCCGGTGGGCGCCGGTCAGCCAGTCGAGGCCCCCCCAGACCTCGAAGCCGAGGACCCGGCCAGGTCGCGTTGCGGCGGGCAGGCGCCGCGCTGCCGCCACCGTCGCGACCGAGACGGCCACGTGCGTCGGATGTCGGTCGGTGGGCGCGTGCGTGAGCAGCTCATCCGGGGCGGCATCGGCGATGATCGACACGAGCCGCTCGGTCAGGGTGCCGTGGGCGTCGCCGCGCACGTCCACGCTCGGGTACCCGAGCTGGAGCAGGGCGGCGTAGTCGCCGCGCTCTGCGGCGCGCCGCTGCTCGGCCCGGCGCCGGGCACCGAGGTCGGGGTCCACGCGGCGGGTCGGCGCTCCCGCGCCATCGGTGCAGACCACGAGCGCGAACGGCTCGCCCGCCGCGCCGCGCGCGATCGCCGAGAGGGCCATGACCTCGGCGTCGTCGGGGTGCGCGACCACGGCGAGCCGCCGCGTCCGCGCGAGCGCGGTCGGGAACGGCATGCCGTCGGGCGCGTAGCGGTCCATCGCGTAAGTCTGGCAGCAGGGAGCGCCCCGATCCCCATGGCCGCGCCCGAGACCGCCGATATCCTTCATCTCGCCACGCGCCGACGCGCCGGTCCCGACCTTCACGATGCTGACGATCCCGCCGCAGACCACACCGGACCCGCCGCCGCCCCACCTTCGAATCGGCGAGGTCGGACGCCGCCTCGGCCTGACACCCGACATCATCCGTGCGTGGGAGCGGCGCTACGGGGTCGTGAGCCCAACGCGCACCGCCGGGCGGACCCGCCTCTACTCACCCGTCGACGTCGAGCGACTGCGCCTCATGCAGAGCGAGATCGCCGCCGGCATGGCGCCGAGCGAGGCCGCCCGCCGCGCGCTGTCCCTGGTCGGCGAGGACGGCTGGGTGACGCAGGAGCAGGAAGGTGACGAACTGCGGGCGATCACCGGTGACCTGCTGCAGGCGGTCACCGACCTGGACGAGCCGGCGGCGCAGCATGCGCTCGACCGCCTGATCGCGACGTTCAGCATCGAGTTCGTGCTGCGCGACACCCTCTTGCCACTCTACTTCGACGCCGTCCAGGGCCGCGATCCCGACGGCCGCGCTCAGTCCGCTGGAGCAGGCCTTCGCGGTGAGCATCCTGCGCGGCCGCCTTCTCGGCGTCGCGCGTGGCTGGGGAGACGGAGCCGGGCCGCTCGCGCTGCTCGCATGCGCGCCCGACGAGCAGCGCGACCTGGCGCTCATGTGCTTCGGCATCGCGCTGCGCGGACACGGATGGCGGGTCGTGTACCTCGGCCAGGACGTCGCGGTGGCCGTCGTCGACGAGGCAGCGCGCTCGCTCGACCCCGACTTCGTCCTCGTGGCGGCCAGCGACCCGCGCCCGATCGTGGCGGCCGAGGACGACCTGCGTGACCTGGCGCGCACGGCGCCGCTGGCGGTCGTCGGCCGGGGCCTCCGGCGCGGGGTCGCCGCGGACATCGGCGCACGCCTCGTGCGCCACGAACCGGTCACTGCGGCCGAGCGCGTGGCGACGGGCCGCACCCCGTAGCCGCACCCCATCGCCGCGGCCACGCGCCGCGGGATCAGTCCTCGTCGGCATCCTCCCCGCCCTCGCCGCGCCCGTCGGCGCGCGTCACGGCGGGCGGCGGCGCGTCCTCGTCACCCGGATCGACCGCCGTGTCGGCGGCGGGGAGCACGCGGACCCGCTCGCAGGAGGGATGCACGCGGTCCTCGGCACGCACCACCGCGCGGTCGCGGCCCGGCCCGCAGATGATCGTGTCGACGACCCCGTCGGACGCTCGCGAGAGGATCGTGTCGCGGCCGCGCCCGCCGACGGCGACGTCGGCGCCCTCGCCCAGGTAGACGGTGTCGTTGCCGCGCCCGCCGAGGATGCGGTCGTCGCCGGAGCCTCCGCTCAGCACGTCCCCACGCACGCCGCCGAACAGGACGTCGTCGTCCGCCTGACCGAGCACGACGTCGCGACCGGGGCCCGCCTGCACGACGTCGGCGCCCGGGCCCGCGAGGACGGTGTCGCGTCCGCGGCCTCCGAGGAGCACGTCATCGCCCTCCCCGCCGCGGATCAGGTCCCGACCCCGGAAGCCGAACACGACGTCGTCTCCGCCCTTGGCGTCGACGACGTCGGCCGCGCGGGTCGCGCGGAGCACGTCGGCCTCCCCACCGCCGCTCAGGAAGGCTCCGGCGGCGAAGGGGGCCGCGACGAGCGTGGCGGCGGCGGTGACGGTGGCGAGACGGGCTCGTGCGCGCATCTGGTGCTCCGGGGTCGGGGGGGTCGCCGCATCGATCGTCCCGTCCCGAGATGAGGGGGACACGCATGAACATGTGAGGATTCGCAAGCGGCCCGTTCGAGATCCGCGGCCCGTCCGCCGCGACACCGGGTCACCCCGGACCGACGTCCTCGGGTGTAGGCACGAGCAGGAGCCCGAGGAGCTCGTCGGCGGCGTCCTCGGCGAGGGTCTCACCCCCACGCACCCTCGCCTCGAGATCCGCCGCGCGCGCGGCGAGTGGCCCGGCGGACGTCGCTGCGACGACGCCCTCGCGCACCTCGCTCCACATCCAGTCACCGGCCTGCGCGGCACGCTGCGCCGCCAGGCGTCCGTCCTGGCGGAGGCGCTCCCGGCGGGCGGAGAGCGTCGCCCAGGCCTCGGCGATCCCGCGGCCCTCGATGGCGGAGACGGTCCGCACCTCGGTCGGGAGGCCGGCGTGGCACGGCTGCAGCAGGCCAACGGCACCGGCGTAGTCGGAGCGCGCGCGCTCGGCGGCGGCGACAAGATCACCGTCGGCCTTCGTCACGAGCACGAGGTCGGCCAGCTCCATGATGCCGCGCTTGATGCCCTGCAGGTCGTCGCCGGCCCCCGGTGGCAGCAGCAACAGGAACTGATCCACCATGGCGGCCGCGGCCAGCTCCGCCTGGCCGACGCCGACGGTCTCGACGATCACGACGTCCGCGCCCCAGGCCTCGAGGAGGAGCATCGCCTCGCGGGTCCGGCGCGCGACGCCCCCGTGCGTCGCACCCGCGGGCGATGGCCGGATGAACGCCTGCGGCCGCCGCGCGAGCTCCACCATCCGGGTCTTGTCACCGAGGATCGATCCGCCGCTCCGGGCGCTCGACGGGTCGACGGTCAGCACGCCGAGCCGCGTGCCCCCGTCGGCCAGGTGCACCCCGAGCGCCTCGATGAGGGTCGACTTGCCCGCGCCCGGCGGGCCCGAGACGCCAAGCCGGAACGCCGCGCCGGTCCGGGGAAGGACCGCGCGCAAGAGGGCGCGGGCCGTGCGCCGATCCACGTCCCGGGTCGACTCGACGAGGGTGATGGCACGGGCGAGCACGCGACGGTCCCCACCGAGGAGCGCCGCCGCGCGCGCGCCGACGTCGTCGGGGCCGGCGTCGCGCACGGCCTCAAGCGGGCTGTCGCCGGCGGACCAGGTCGATCACCTCGGCCGCGGCGTGCGGGATGCTCGTGCCGGGGCCGTAGATCGCGCTCACCCCCGCCTCGCGGAGCAGGTCGTAGTCCTGGGCCGGGATCACGCCGCCGCACACGACGACGATGTCCCCGCCACCGTCCGCCCGCAGATGCGTCAGGAGCTCGGGGATGAGCGTGGTGTGGCCGGCGGCCTGGCTCGAGACGCCGACGACGTGGACGTCGCTCTCGAGGGCGTCGCGGGCCGCCTCGGCGGGGGTCTGGAAGAGCGGGCCCACCTCCACGTCGAACCCCAGGTCGGCGAACGCGGTGGCGATGACCTTCGCGCCGCGGTCGTGGCCGTCCTGTCCCATCTTGACCACGAGCATGCGGGGCCGGCGCCCCTCCTCGGCGGCGAACGCCGCCACGCGATCACGGATCTCGGCGAAGCCCGCGTCGTCGGCGTAGGCGGCGCCGTAGACGCCGCTGACCGAGCGGGTGACCGCGCGATGGCGCGTGAAGACCGACTCGAGGGCGTCCGACACCTCGCCGACCGTCGCCCTGGCGCGGGTCGCCTCGACCGCCAGCGCGAGCAGGTTGGCGTCGCCGCGCGCACCCTCGGTGAGGGCGTCGAGCGCGGCGCGCACCCGACCCTCGTCGCGCTCGGCGCGCAGCCGGGCGAGCCGGGCGATCTGCTGCTCGCGCACCGCCCGGTTGTCGATCGCGCGCACGTCGATCTCGGGCTCCTCGTCGGCGCGATAGCGGTTGACCCCGACGACGACCTCCTCGCCGCGGTCGACACGGGCCTGGCGCCGGGCCGCGGCCTCCTCGATCCGCAGCTTCGGCATGCCGGCCTCGACCGCCCGCGTCATGCCGCCCATGGCCTCGACCTCGTCGATCAGTTCCCACGCCGCCTCGGCGAGGCTGGCGGTGAGGTGCTCCACGTAGTAGCTGCCGCCCAGGGGATCGACGACACGCGTCACCCCGGTCTCCTCGGCGAGGACGAGCTGCGTGTTCCGCGCGATCCTGGCCGAGACGTCCGTCGGCAGCGCGATCGCCTCGTCGAAGGCGTTCGTGTGGAGGCTCTGGGTCCCTCCGAGGACGGCCGCCATCGCCTCGTACGCTGTCCGCACGACGTTGTTGTAGGGGTCCTGCTCGGTCAGCGAGACCCCCGACGTCTGGCAGTGGGTGCGGAGCATCGACGACGCCGGGTTGGCGGGCTCGAAGGGTGCGATCACCCGCGCCCACAGGAGCCGCGCCGCCCGCAGCTTGGCGATCTCCATGAAGAAGTCCATCCCGACCGCGAAGAAGAACGACAGGCGCGGAGCGAACTCGTCGATCCCCAGCCCGCGGGCGATCGCGGACCGCACGTACTCGAGGCCGTCGGCGATGGTGAAGCCCAGCTCCTGGACCGCCGTCGCCCCCGCCTCCTGCATGTGGTAGCCGGAGATCGAGATCGAGTTGAATCGCGGCATGTGGCGCGCCGTGTACTCGATGATGTCGGCCACGATCCGCATGCTGGGCTCGGGCGGGTAGATGTAGGTGTTGCGGACCATGAACTCCTTGAGGATGTCGTTCTGGATCGTCCCCGAGAGCCGGTCCTGCGCCACGCCTTGCTCCTCGGCGGCCACGATGTAGCCCGCCAGCACGGGCAGGACGGCCCCGTTCATGGTCATCGACACGCTCATCCGGTCGAGCGGGATTCCGTCGAAGAGCACCTTCATGTCCTCGACCGAGTCGATCGCGACGCCCGCCTTGCCGACATCGCCGACCACGCGCGGGTGGTCGCTGTCGTAGCCGCGGTGGGTCGCCAGGTCGAAGGCGACCGACAGACCGCGCTGGCCGGCGGCGAGGTTGCGCCGGTAAAAGGCGTTCGACTCCTCGGCCGTCGAATACCCGGCGTACTGGCGGACGGTCCAGGGGCGGTTGGCGTACATCGTCGCGCGAACCCCGCGAAGGAACGGCGCCATGCCGGGCAGCGAGCCGGTGGCCTCCAGGCCCTCGAGGTCCTCGGCCGTGTAGAGCGGGCGGACCTCGATGCCCTCGGGGGTCGTCACGGTCAGCTCGTCGAGGCTCCGGTCCCTGAGCTCCGCCTCCGCGAGTCGCCGCCACCGCGTCAACGCATCGTCCGTCACGTGCCCTCCGACAGGCCGGGTCGTCCACGGGCCGCGCGGCGGCCCGCGACCACCGTAACCGATCGTCGGGCCGGCCCGGGTGGCGCGCCGGCGGGGCGGGCGGGTGACGGGTCCGGGTGCCGGACGGGACGCCGGTGAGCCATGGTCTGGGATGGTGTCAGGCCATGACGACCACGATGACCGATCGATGTGCGACGCCGGGGAGCCGGTGGCGGACGTCTCGACGAACCGGTGACGGCCTCCGCGTCGTACAGAGCGATGATGCTCTTGACCGCCGGCCACCCGGCATGACTGTTCGCGCCCGCGCGGCGACGGCGTCGCGCACGACCCCGGCCGCGCCGGCCGGCCACGTCGGGGACGGGCTCGTGGCCTGCGAGGCCCGCATGGCCGGTGCGCTCTCGGGCACGGCCGCTGAGCCGCTTCGCGACGTGGCGCTCGAGACGGTGCACGCCGGCGGCAAGCGGCTCCGCCCGATGCTCGTCCTGGCGGCCGGACGGCCCGCGCCGCGCGAGCGTGGGCGGCAGATCGCCGCGGCGGCGGCCGTCGAGTTGCTCCACACGGCCACGCTCGTGCACGACGACGTCATCGACGGCGCGACCAGCCGACGTGGCCGGCCGACGGTCGTCGCCGCGCACGGGCCGGCCGCCGCGGCGCGCGTCGGGGATCTGCTGCTCGGCGCCGCGTTCCGAGAGATGGCGAGCGCCGGATCGGCGCGCGCGGTGACGATCCTGGGTGGGGCCGCACTCGAGATGACCCGCGGCGAGGCGACCCAGCGTGCGGCCGCGTTCGACCTGGGGGTGGGACGACACGAGTACGTCGAGCGATGCCGGCGCAAGACGGCGGCCCTTTTCGTCGCCGCGTGTCGCATCGGCGCGATCGTCGGAGGCTCCGGGCCCGCGGCGGAGCGCCTGCTCGCCGGCGTCGCCGAGGATCTCGGCGTCGCCTTCCAGATCCTCGACGACGTGCTCGACATCACGGCGCCCGGATCCGACACCGGCAAGGCCCGCGGGACCGATCTGCGCGATGGAACGGTCACGCTGCCGGTGATCATGGCGCTGCGGATCGACCCCGCGCTTCGCTCGGAGATCACGCGGCGACGCCACGAGGACGTCGAGGGCCTGTGCGACGACCTGGCGACCCACGACGGCCTGTGGCTCGCGCGCGAGCAGGGGCTCGACCATGTCCGCGCCGCCCGCCGCCGGGCGGCGCTGCTCCCCGCGACCGTCGACGTCGCCGTCGTGCATGCGATCCTCGACGGGGTGGCGTCCCGGCTCGCCGACCCGAGCCGCGACACCGCCCGGGCGGCGTGAGGAGGGACGGATGCGAACGGTCGTGATCGGGGCGGGGCTCGGCGGCCTGGCGGCGGCGCTCCGCCTGCAGGCGCAGGGCCATGAGGTCGTCGTCCTCGAGCAGAAGCCCGCGCCGGGCGGGCGGGCGTCGCGGCGGCGCGACGGCGGATACACCTGGGACACCGGCCCGTCGCTCCTCACGATGCCGTGGGTGCTGGAGGAGACCTTCGCCGCCGCCGGGCTCGACCTCACCCGGGAGGTCGACCTGATCCGACTCGACCCGATGTACCGGATCCGATGGGCGGGCGACGAGCGGCACTTCGACTTCGTCGACGATCCGACCCGCCTCGCCGAGGAGGTGCGCCGCTTCTCCCCGGCGGACGCCCGCCGGGTGCCCGAGTTCCTCGACGCGCTCGAGCCCATCTACCGCCACGCCATCGTCGGCGCCGGGACGAGACCCTTCCTGTCGGCGGCCGACTTCGCCCGGCTGGTGCCCACGATGGTGCGCCTCGACGCCCTGCGGCCGCTGCACTCGTTCGTCGCGAAGTACTTCCGCGACCCGCGGGTGCGGGAGGCGTTCTCGTTCCACTCGCTCTACATCGGTGGCGACCCGTTCCGCGTACCCGCCATCTACGGCGCGCTGGTCTACCTGCAGGTCGTCGACGGCGGCTGGTACGTCATGGGTGGCCTCTACTCGTTGATCGAGGCGATGGCGCGTCCGCTGGACGTCCGGTGCGAGACGCCCGTGGCGCGGATCGAGCACTCGGGCGGCCGCGCCACCGCCGTGGTGACGGCGGGCGGCGAGCGGATCCCGGCGGACGTCGTCATCTCGAACGGCGACGTCCTTCGGACGCACCGCCTGCTCGGTCGGCGGCCCCCGCTTCGCAGGCTGCGCCCGACGATGTCGTGCTTCCTGGTCTACATGGGCCTGGAACGGCAGGTTCCCGAGCTGCTCCACCACACCCTGCTCGTCGGGCCCGGGTACCGTGACTTCATCCGCACCGTGACGAAGGCGCGCGGGATTCCCGACACCTACTCCACCTACGTGCACACGCCGTCCCGAACCGAGGCCGCCATGGCGCCCCCGGGCGGGGACTCGGTGTCGGTGCTCCTGCCGGTGCCGAACCTCAGCCACCGCGTCGACTGGGATCGGGAGTCGGACCGCCTCCGCGATGCGATCATCGAGGACATGGAGCGCTCCTACGGCATGTCGGGGCTCGGCGACGCCGTGGCGGTCGAGCACCGCATGACGCCGGTCGACTTCGCCCGCGACCTCGGCGCCGCCTGGGGCAACGCCTTCTCGATCGAGCCGACGCTGACCCAGTCGGCCTACTTCCGTCAGCCCAACCGCGACCGTGGGATCGCCAACCTCTACCACGTGGGCGGCGGGACCCACCCCGGGGCGGGGATCCCCGGCGTGCTGATGGGCGCGCAGGTGACCGCCGGGCTCGTCGTGGCCGACCATCCCGCCCGACGCACGCCGGTCGCCGGGGTGGGGGCGTGACACCGTCGGGTCCGGCGTCCGCGCGGAGCACGCATCCGCGCATGGTGGCGTCCTGAGCGCGGGCACCGACACGACCCTCGCCGAGGCTCGCAGGACCACCCAGCAGGTCGCGCGGACCTTCTCGCTCGCGTGCAGACTGCTGCCGGCGGCGCTCCGCGACGACGTCTACCTCCTCTATCTGGTCTTCCGCACCCTCGACGACCTGGTGGACGACGGGTGCTCCTCCGCCGGCGCCCGCGTCGCCGCGGTCGAGTCCTGGGCACGGGGGGCGGCCGCCGCGCCGACGCGCGAGGTCGAGATCCTGCGGGACCTCTCCGCCCGGCACGACCTGCCCCGCGACGCCATGCTCGAGTTCTGCGCGGGCATGCGATCGGATCTGGAGGCCGAGACCTACTCGACAGAGGAGGACGTCGACCGGTACTGCTATCGCGTCGCCGGCACCGTCGGGGTGACCATGGCCGCCGTGCTCGGCACCTCGGACCGCGCGCGGGCGCTGCCCGCCGCCGGCGCGCTCGGCATGGCCATGCAGCGCACCAACATCCTGCGCGACATCGACGAGGACCGCGCGCGCGGTCGTGTCTACCTGGCCCAGGCGAGCGTCGCGCGGTTCGGCGGGCGGGCCGCGCTCGAGCCGGGAAATCGCGGGGCGCTGATGCGCGACCAGATCACCCGGGCGGACGCGCTCTACGAGCAGGGCATCCCGGGCGTCGCGCTGCTGCGAAACGGACGACGGGCGGTCGCGGCCGCGGCCGCGATGTACCGCGAGATCCTCCGCCAGATCGAGCGCGAGGGCCACGGCGCGCTGCCGGGACGGGCGGTCGTCCCGCTGCGGCGCAAGCTCGTGGTGGGCGCGCGCGGCGTGGCGCGCTCCCGCCGCACGGCGCTCACCTGATGCGGCGCCCGCGCCTCGCCTGGGCGGCGCTGGCGGTCCTCGCGGGTGCCCAGGTCCGCTACGGGATGGCGCGCGCGGAGCGCCCGCCGGAGCGACTCGTCGGAGCGACCCGGGCGATCGTGGGGCTCGGCATGGCGGGCGCGGCCGTCGAGGCGGTCGAGGCCCGAGGACGGCGCGGGCTCGCGGCCGTCGCCCTCGCCGGGACCGTGGGCTTCGCGGTCGAGGTCCTCGGCGTCGCGACGGGGCGGCCCTTCGGGCACTACCGGTACACGGACCGGCTCGGTCCGAAGGCTGCGGGTGTCCCGCTGCTCGCGGGGGCGGCATGGGCCCTCATGTCACGCCCGGCATGGGTCGTCGCCGGTCGGATCACGACGCGCGGGCCGGCCCGCGTCGCGCTCGCGGCGGCCGCGTTGACCGCGTGGGACGTGTTCCTCGACCCGCGCATGGCGCGGGACGGCTACTGGATCTGGGACAGGGCCGGCCGCTACGAGGGCATCCCCGCCTCGAACTACGTCGGATGGCTCGGGACGGGACTGGCCGCCTTCGCCGCCTGGCCCCTGCTCGATCCGGATCCACCGGACGCGCGTGACGACGCGGCCCTGGCGACGTACGCGTGGACCGCCGCCGGTGAGACGTTCGCGAACGCGGCGCTCTGGCGCCGACCGGTCACGGCCACGGCCGGGGCGCTCGCCATGGGCGCCGTCGCGATCCCCGCCCTTCGTGCGCGGGTGCGCCGATGAGGACCGTGGTGGTCGGCGCCGGTGTCGGCGGGCTCGCCTGCGCGTGCGCGCTGGCGCATGCCGGACACGAGGTGATCGTCCTCGAGGCCGCCCCGGAGGCCGGCGGCAAGTGTGGGCGCGTCGTCCGCGACGGCTTCGCGTGGGACTCCGGGCCGTCGCTCCTGACCATGCCCTGGGTCTTCGAGCGCCTGTTCGCCCGCACCGGCGCCCCGCTCGGCGACGAGCTCGAGCTCGTGCGGGTCGAGCCGGTGACGCGATACCGCTTCGCGGACGGGTCGGAGGTCGAGCTCTCGGCCGACCTGCCGCGCGCCGTCGCGGCCCTGGAGGAGTGGTCGCCGGGCGCGGGCGAGGACTGGCTGGCCTTCATCGGCACGTGCGCGGGCATGTGGCGCGCGTCCGCCCCGATCCTGTCCGGTCCCGAGCCCTGGCCGCCCCGGCGCCCGCGACCGGGCGACCCACGGCCGGACCCCCGCGCGCTGCTGGCGGTCCGCCCATGGTGGACGCTCCGCGACCTGGCTCGCGCCACCGCGCGCGACCCCCGGCTCCGGATGGTCATCGAGCGCTTCGCGACCTACGCGGGCGCGGACCCACGGCGCGCACCCGCGGCACTGGCGCTCGCCGGCTACGTCGAGCACGCCTTCGGCGCGTGGCACCCGCGCGGCGGCCTGTACGAGCTCGTGCGGGCGCTCGTCCGCCGCCTGGAGCGGCTGGGCGGCGAGCTCCGCACGGCCACCGCGGTCGAGCGGGTCGTCACCGGCGGCGACCGCGTGCGCGGCGTCGTCACGGCGGATGGCGCGATCCGCGCCGACGTGGTCGTGCTCAACGGCGACGCCGACGCCGCCGACCGGGCGCTGCTCGGGCGCGGGCGGCGATCGCGGGAGCTGTCGCTCTCGGGCCTCGCGCTGATGCTGGGGCTGCGCGGCCGCACGCCCGACCTGGCCCACCACGAGATTCGCTTCCCGGCCGACTACGACGCCGAGTTCGACGACGTGTTCACGCACCGCCGTCCGGTCCGGGACCCGACCGTGTACGTCAGCTCGGCGACTGCCAGCGACCCCTCGGCGGCGCCGGCCGGTCATGAGAGCTGGTTCGTGCTCGTCAACGCCCCGTCGGTCGGCGCGCGTGCGGACTGGGACGCCGCCGAAGCCGAGCTGATCGCGCGGCTCGGCGTCGAGGATCGCATCGTCGCCCGGGCGCGGCGGACCCCGGCCGATCTCGAGCGCGAGACCGGGGCGCCCGGCGGCGCGATCTACGGCCGGGCGCCCCACGGCCGCCTGGGGACCCTGCGCCGCCCCGGACGTGCCGTGCGCGGTCTGCGGGGTGCGTGGCATGTGGGCGGCTCGGTCCACCCGGGGGGCGGGCTCCCGATGGTCGCGCTCGGCGGCATGCGGGTGGCGAGCGAGATCGGTGCCGCCGCCGGGGCGGCCCCGCCCGGCGCCTCGCGCTGAGCACCCGGGCGCCCGCGCCGCGGCTCAGCCGATGTCGCGCGAACCGGCGAGCGGATCGACCCCGTTCCAGGTCCCGGTCGACGTGCCCGGCACGAATCGGGCGAACATCTCCTCCGAATACCACCCCTCCGCACGCGTCCGTGCGACCACCTCGCGGTGCGCGGCCGATGCGTAGGCATACGCCGTGGCGTCGTCGAGGGTGCGCCAGATCGAGAACGTCGACTGGCGCCCGAGCGGCCACTCCCCCACCCCGACCGACGCGAGCAGGCCCGCACTGCCCGCGAGCCCCCGGGCGGGCGGCGCGATCGCCCGGTAGAAGGGGACGAACCGGGAGGGGCGGATGGTGGCGCGGGTGAGGATCGCGATGGGACCGCCCTCTGGGATCGCGGCCGGGGACGCGCCGCGAAGCGGATCCGCGCCGCCCCACGCGCCCCGCCACCGCGCCGGGTGGAGGACCAGGGAATACGCCTCGAGGGCCAGCCGCCGCCACCGGCGCGCGACCTCGCCCGCCACGAACGCGTCGAGCGCGTCCCTGTCCTCCCACACGGCGAACATCGCCCACCGTCGCAGATCGGCGCTGACCGTCATCGTGGATCCCCGCCCCGTGCCCATCAGCCGCCAGAAGCGCAGCCCGGGCGTCCGCGCAAGGTGGGGACGGTCGAGCCCCATTCTCGACAGGCCCGCGCGCGCCGTGTCACGCCGGTACCGGGTCAGATGGAACGAGGCGACCACGTGATCGCGCTGGCCGTCGCGGCCGGATACCTGCTCGGCTCCCTGCCGATCGCGATCTGGGTCGCCCGCCGTCATGGCGTGGACCTGCTGCGCTCGGGGGACGGGAACCCCGGCGCCTGGAACGCCCTCCAGCAACTCGGCCGGCGGCGGGCGCTGCCGGTGTTCGTCGGCGACGCCGCGAAGGGGTTCGCAGCCGGCCTGATCGGCCTCGCGCTCGCGGGCTGGTGGGGCGCGTGGGCGGGGGTCGCGGCGGCCATGGTGGTGCGCCACGCGCTCGGTGTTCGCGGGCTTTCGCGGCTACGGCAAGTCGGTGATGACGTTCGTCGGCGGGGTGTTCGTCCTGGCGCCCCTCGCCGCGCGATCTGCGCGGTGGGATGCCTTGCAACCCGTGACCGCGCTCTGGAAGTTCCCCTGGTGTACCCGGGATCGGCGTGTTCGGCGTTCCGGTGGTGCAGGTGCTCGTGGACGGCTGGGAGCGCGCCGTCACGACGCTCTGGCTGATGGCGATCATCGGCGTGCTGTTCGGCGTGGCGTGGATTCGGGACCGTACCGCCGACCGCGCCACACGCGCGGAGGACGGATCGCCGACAGACTGAGCCGGAGCGCGGCGAGGGGGTCGGCGAGCGGGGACAACCAGAACGCCGCGCCACGACGGTCGTAGGCGCCCCTGAGCGCACCGAGGAGGGCGACGCGGAGCGCGATGAGGCCGACGTCGAGCCGCGTCGGGGATCCGCTCGCGAGCCGGAGCACCGGCAGCGCGAGGGTCGCCCACACGACCAGCAGGTCGGTCGCCCGGCGCCAGGGCGAGGTGACGTCCGCCAGCGCGATCGAGCGCCCCCATTCACGCCAGGTCTCCGCCGCGGAGTCGTGCATCTTGACGTCGAGCAACGACGTGCCGTCACGGAAGACGACCCGCCAGCCGTCCGCGGCGCGTGCACGCGCGAACGCCGCGTCGTCGGTCATGTGGGCGGCCGCGCGGCCCATGCCCGCCGACGGCCAGGAGCGCGGCTGTGGTCACTGTGCATTGCCGTTGGAGATCAGACGGTCGAGCGCGGGCGGCGCCGTCGCGTCGGCGGGACCGTAGCGGTAGACGAGCGTCGTCAGCATGGCCGCGTGGAGCGCCCGTTCGGCGGCGCCATCGCAGACCCGCGCGGAGCAGGTCACGAGGTCGGCGTCCTCGAGGGCCCGGGCGAGGGCCCCGACGAGGCCGGGACGTGGACGTGTGTCGGCGTCGAGGCTCACGACCACGTCGCCGCTGGCGGCGCGGAGACCCTGCTGGAGGCCCAGGGCTTTCCCACCCGCCTCGGGAGAGCCTCGCCGGCGATCACGCGTGCGCCCGCGGCGGCCGCCACGTCCGCGGTGGCGTCGGTCGAGCGGTCGTCCACGACGAGGACCTCGTCGACGTCCGGATCGTCCGCCAGCCCGGCGAGACACGGGCCGATGCGCGCAGCCTCGTCGCGCGCCGGGACGACCACGCTGAGACGCGGCCGGCGGGTCGCCGGCGCCCACTCGCCCGCCGTCAGCGGCGGGCGACGGCGGCGCCCCCGGGCCAGCCGGGTCAGCACCACCCCCGCGCAGACCGCCTGGAGGATCGTGAGTACCCGCACCGTGGGAGCAATACGGC